>NZ_JADJDO010000043.1 GCF_016702655.1 Ideonella sp. | reverse complement strand
GTAGCCGGCGACACATGGGCGCGCTCCGCCAGGGCCTGATTGGTCAGCGAGGCGTCGTCCTGGAGCATCGACAGCAGGCGCATGTCGGTGGCGTCGAGATCTATGAAATCGCTATTTTTTTTCACACTACTGTGTTCTGTGCAATATTCCTTCTTATATCACCATGCAGGAGTGATTATTTCATGATAGCGAAATATGTGCACTCTTCGACCTCCGTGAGCTCACTACGATGTCCGCCAGCCCGTCCACTAGAGGGCGGCATCGTGCAACAAGGAGCCTGGCACATGTGGCATCGTCGGCGCGGTCAGCACGCGCAACATCGTCCCCATCCTCGTCGAGGGCCTGAAGCGGCTCGAGTACCGCGGCACTACGACTCGTGCGGCATCGCGGTGCACCAGGGCGGCGAGCTGCGCCGCGCGCGCAGCACCGCGCGCGTGGCCGAGCTCGAGGCTGAGGCGCGACGAGGCGGTCGAGCGTCACCGGCATCGCCACACGCGCTGGGCCACGCACGGCGCACGGCAGCACAACGCGCACCCGCACTTCGCACGGCTCCGGCGCCGAGCCGGCGCCCGGGGCGCATCGCGCTCGTCCACAACGGCATCATCGAGAACCACGACGAGCTGCGCGCGATGCTCGAGGCGCGCGGCTACCGCTTTGCGAGCCAGACCGACTCTGAAGTCATCCCCCACCTCGTCGACCACTGCTACGACGGCGACCTGCAGGCCGCCGTGCAGCAGGCGACGCAACTCCTGCGCGGCGCGTACGCGATCGCGGTCTTCTGCCGACGAGGCGCGGCGCGTGGTCGGCGCGCGCGCCGGCTCGCCGCTGGTGCTGGGCATCGGCAACGACGGCTCGAACTACCTGGCCTCCGACGCGATGGCGCTCACCGGCGTGACCGACCAGATCGTCTACCTGGAAGAAGGCGACGTCGTCGACCTGCAGCTCGGCAAGCACTGGATCACCCACCGCGGTGCCGAGGCAGGCTCGGCGTTCAAGGCCGTCCAGCGCGAAGTGCGCACGGTGCACGCGCACAGCGGCGCCGGTCGAGCTCGGCCCCTACCGCCACTACATGCAAAAGGAGATCTTCGAGCAGCCGCGCGCGATCGCCGACACGCTCCGAGGGCGTGGCCGGCATCTCGCCCGAGCTTCGGCGACGGCGCGTACCGCATCTTCAAGAACGAGATCGACAAGGTGCTGATCCTCGCCTGCGGCACGAGGCTCGTACGCCGGCACGACGGCAAGAGGTCTGGCTCGAAGGCATCGCGCGCATCCCGACCTCGGGTCGAGGTGGCGAGCGAATATCGCTACCGCGATAGCGTGCCCGACCCGCGCACGCTCGTCGTCACGATCAGCCAGAGCGGCGAGACCGCCGGGACGCTCTCGGCGCTGCGCCACGCGCGCGAGTTGGGCATGGCGCACAGCCTGACGGTCTGCAACGTCGCGACGAGCGCGATGGTGCGCGAGTGCGAGCTTTCGTACATCACGCGCGCGGGGGTCGAGATCGGCGTCGCATCGACGAAAGCGTTCACGACCCAGCTCGCGGCGCTCTTCATGCTCGCTCGCCTGGCCCTGGCGCGCAGGTGAGCGCCTGACCGAAGAGCAGGGCCGCGCACCTGAAGGCGCTGCGCCACCTGCCCCTCGGCGCTGCAGGCGGTGCTTGCGCTCGAACCCCAGGTGATCGCATGGTCGGAGATCTTCGCGCGCAAAGAGAACGCGCTCTTCCTCGGCCGCGGGCTGCACTATCCGATCGCGCTCGAAGGCGCGCTCAAGCTCAAGGAGATCAGCTACATCCACGCCGAGGCCTACCCGGCGGGCGAGCTCAAGCACGGCCCGCTGGCACTCGTGACCGCCGAGATGCCCGTCGTCACCGTTGCCCCCAACGACGCGCTGCTCGAAAAGTTGAAGAGCAACCTGCAGGGAAGTGCGCGCCCGCGGCGCGAACTGTTCGTCTTCGCCGACGCCGACACCCCGCATCGAACCCGGCCCCGGCCTGCACGTGATCCGCATGCCCGAGCACTACGGCGCGCTGTCGCCGATCCTGCACGTCGTGCCGCTGCAGCTGCTGGCGTATCACACCGCCTGCGCGCGGGGGACGGATGTGGACAAGCCACGCAACCTCGCCAAGTCGGTCACGGTGGAGTGACCGACTTGGCGGCCGCGAAGCGGTGATGGGAACAAATAAAGTCCGTCGGGACTACAGAAAGTCCGTCGGGTGAATCCCACATAGTGAGAGTTTGTGCCTTGCGGAGCTGCCGCTCTGCATCGCTGGCAGCACTCACCTTCAAGCCCCGAAGCTACTTTCCTGATCTCAATATCGGATCTTTTTGATACGATTCGGCGCATGAGGGCAGCCAGGCGACCAAGAGTGGTCGCTACGGCCGCACCATCGCCATGAACGCCGACCCAACGACCCAACTCCCCAGTCCCAAGCGGGACTGAAGCACATCGAGCTCAGGCTTCCCCGCTTCCTGGGCGAGGTGCGCCGCGCTGACCTGATGGCGCGTTTCGGGATCCAGTCAGCTGCGGCCTCGCGCGACCTGGCGCTGTACAAGGAACTGGCGCCCTTCAATGCGGAGTTCGATCAGCGCAGCAAGCTGTACGTTCTGGGTCAGCGCTTCACACCCCTGTTTGAAACACCAGCCGACCAGGCACTAAGCTGGCTTGTTGAGCAAATAGGCGATGTGGGGGCACCCACCGGAGAGTCACTTCTGCCGTGCGCTATGCCGGCTCGCCTGACTACGCCCAAGCTAGAAGTTCTGGCTGCTGTCACGCGCGCCATCCATCTGAGACAGGCGCTGCAGATCCGATATCACTCGATCAGCAGCGGGCAATCGCAACGAGAGATCGTTCCCTTCGCGCTGCTTGACACGGGCCTTCGATGGCACGTTCGAGCATATGACCGTAAGTCGGCAGAGTTCCGCGACTTCGTCCTGACCCGGATTCACGAGCCCAAGGCCTGTGTGGAAAGCCCGCCCCTACGGCAAGAACTGGCGGAGAACGACACCCAGTGGACGCGCATCGTTGATCTCCAGCTAGTGCCGCACCCAGACAAACCGCGCCCTGAAGTCACTTGCATGGACTACGGCATGGACAGTGGGTCGCTGAACCTGAGCTGCACGAGCCGCGATTGCGGGCTATGTTCTGCGCCGGTGGAGTGTTGACTGCTCGCCAGATCACGCTCTCAGTGGGCCAGAGCATCGTCTGTGGTTGCGAGACCATCTGGCGTTGTACGGTGTCAAGAGCGCGGGCCATTGCGCCGGGTTATCAGCCGTCGCCTCTGGGAGCGAAGGCGAATGGCTGATCGCTACCGCCTCTCATTCACTACCGGGGGTCTCTTCGTCCAAGAAGCGGCATCGGTTGCTGCCGCATATCTTGCGACGAAGGACTGGGCGAAAGCGCGTGCACAGGCCCGCGAAGAGAACTTAATGCAGGTCCGCACAGCGGCCGCGGCGACCCGCGTGAGCAAAGAACTAACTGCACGGCTTGAACACCTTGACGATTTGGAACTGCAGGCCCTGCTGCACCTCAGTCTTCATGACCGGGCAAGCCTTCTGGGTCGCCGCCTGCCGACGCTACAACTTCATTCGCGAGTTCGCCACTGAAGTTCTGCGTGAGAACCACCTTCACCTGCGCCGGCAGTTGACGTTCAATGACTACGAAAGCTTCTACAGCAGCAAAGCGCTGTGGCATGCCGAACTTACGCCAAGCTGGCGCTGGTGCTGTCGAACGGCAGCGCGGCCAGACGCGAAAGCGCAGACGCGGTAGGCAAGCTCGAAGACGCGGTCGCCAGCTCCAGCAAGGAACAGGTGGTCGAGCGAGTCGCCTACACCTGGTTCAATCGCTTCTGTGCCTTGCGCTTTATGGATGTGAACCGCTACACCCACATTGGCGTGGTGTCGCCGGCGGAAGGCCAGTTCCAGCCCGGAGATCCTGCCGGAAGCCAAGATGGGCCATATCGGTGAGGAGCTGGCCTCAGGCCCTCAGAGACAGAAGATCTCAGACCTGCTGTCCGGCAAGTCCCCAAGCAGTGATGCGCAAGGCGAGGCTTATCGGTTGCTGGTGGTGGCAGCTTGCAATGCCTGGCACCAAGCCATGCCCTTCTTGTTCGAGCGCATCGACGACTTCACCGAGCTGTTGATGCCCGATGACCTGCTCTCTGGCAGCTCGATCCTGGCCTACATGCAAGCGGTGGTGCTGGCCGTGCGCGGCTTCACGCTGGGCGAGGCCGCACCGTGCTTTGACAAGCAGGGCGTGCTGCAGATACCCGATGGCGAGCCGCGGCGCCGCTACGGCATTGCGGTTGCCAGCTGGAAAACGCAGATGGCAAGCTGGACAGCCGCGGTCATGCGGATGTCCGACCCCGATGCGGAACGCTACGCGCGCCTGTGCCGGTTGCTCGATGGTGTCATCGCCCAGCCGCAGCACAGCCGCTACTTCACGTGCTGCCCGAGCTGGCTTTGCCCGCCCACTGGTTCATCCGCATCGCGCGCAAGCTGCAAGGGCGCGGCATCTCGCTGATCACTGGCATCGAGTACCTGCACGCCAGCAAGGCGCGGGGCGCAACCGCGTGGGCCGCGCTGTCGCACAGCGGCCTGGGCTTCCCTTCGCTGATGATCTACCGGCAAGACAAGCAACGCCCGGCCTTGCACGAAGAGCAAGAGCTGCGGCGCTTGGCCGGGCTGGAGCTAAAGCCTGACAAGGCCTGGAAGACCCCGCCCCTGCTGCAACACGGCGACCTGCGCTTTGCCCTGCTGATCTGCAGCGAGCTGACCAATATCAGCCACCGCGCAGCGCTGCGCGGCAAGGTGGATGCCCTGTTCGTGCCCGAATGGAACCCGGACAGCGAAACCTTCAACGCCCTGGTGGAGTCGGCCGCGCTGGATGTGCATGCCTACATCGTTCAATGCAACGACCGCCAGTACGGCGACAGCCGCATTCGCGCCCCATTCAAGGAAAGCTGGCAACGCGACCTGCTGCGGGTCAAGGGCGGCATCACCGACTACTGCGTGATTGGCGAGATCGACGTGCAGGCGTTGCGACAGTTCCAGAGTAGCCACCGCTCACCGCCGAAGCCCTTCAAGCCAGTGCCGGATGGCTTTGAGATTGATTTTGGCCGCAAGGTATTGCCGGCTGGAGAGAACGAATGAGCGAGAACCAGAGCTACAGCCGTAAGCAAGGCGCGGAGAGAACTTTATTTAGAGCTTCGGCGGTGGATTTCAAACACATTTCTGGTAGTCCAATTGCGTATTGGGTTGGCGAGAATGTAAGACGCGCCTTTTCGAACGGCACGGATCTGTCGGATTTGTACAAGCCTATTCAAGGGCTGATAACAGGAAACACCGAGCGATTTGCGAAGCTTTGGCATGAAGTTGGGAATGACAAGGCCCTACTAGCTCCTGCCTCGAAGATGGAGGCATTGGCATCCGGTAGAAAATGGTTCCCCTACAACAAGGGGGGGAGCTTTCGAAAGTGGTATGGCAATAACGAATTTGTTGTTAATTGGGAGAGTGATGGCGCTGAGCTAAAAGGCTTCAAAGACGGCAATGGAAAGCTGTTGTCTCGTCCGCAGAATGAATCCACTTATTTCAAGGAAGGACTCACATGGACTGCCATTTCCTCAAGCTTATTCGCGGTCAGATATTGTCCAGAGGGCAGCATTGGGAGCAATGCTGGCATGATGGTTTTCTCTGAAAACCCTGCAGACCTAAAGCCCCTGCTTGGCCTGCTAAATTCATCACTAACTTCCCACCTGATGTCATGTCTCTCGCAGACACTAAATTTCGATCAAGGTATTGTTTCCAGAATTCCCGTTATTGACGGGCTTGCGAGTCCTTTCGCAGATCGCATCATTGAGATTGCCAAACACGACTGGGACTGCTACGAGAATTCATGGGACTTTGTCGGTGCACCTCTGCTGAATCCCGAATTCAGCAAGCCGCACCTCAAGGGCAGCTACCAGATGCTCCGCAACCGATGGCACGAGACGACACTGGAAATGCAGCAACTGGAGCAGGAAAACAACTGCATCTTTATCGACGCGTACGGCCTGCAAGACGAGCTAAACCCCGAGGTGCCGCTGAGCGAGATCACGCTTACCTGCAACCCGCACTACCGCTATGGTGGCGACAATACCGAAGAAGAGCTCGAGGCGATGCTGCTGGCCGACACCATGCGCGAGCTGGTGAGCTACGCCGTGGGCTGCATGCTGGGCCGCTACAGCATTGACAAGCCAAGCCTGATCTTGGCCAACCAGGGGGAGAAGCTGGCCGACTATTTGGAACAACACCGTCTTGCCCAGGTGCCGCAGCCCCGCTTCCCGGCCGATGACGACAACGTGATCCCGGTGCTGGATGGAGACTGGTTTGCCGACGACATCACCCTGCGCTTCCGGCAGTTCCTGCGCGTGGCATTCGGTGACGAGCATTACGAAGGCAACCTGGCCTTCATCGAGCAGGCGCTCAACCTCAATGGCAAGCGCAATTACAGCCTGCGCGATTACTTCCTGCGCGAGTTCTACGACGATCACGTGAAGCGCTACCAGAAGCGCCCCATCTACTGGCTCTTCAGCAGCCCGAAGGGCAGCTTCAACGCGCTGATCTACATGCACCGCTACCGCCCAGACACGGTGAGCGTGGTGTTGCGCTACCTGCGAGACTTCCGCAAGAAAGTCGCCGACGAGAAGGATCGGCAGGCCTCAGCCAGCATCAACCCGGCAGTGAGCCAAGGCGACCGTACCCGTGCGCTGAAAGAGACGGACCGCCTGAGCAAGGTACTGGCCGAACTGGATGACTATGAACGCGACGTGATGTACCCGCTGGCGACGCAGCAGATTGAGATTGACCTGGACGACGGTGTGAAGGTCAACTACCTGAAGTTCGGTGCGGCGCTGAAGAAGATCGTCGGGCTCGAAGCCAAGGACGAGGACTGACCGCCGATGAACAACGCCAAGATCCAGCTGGCCCTGAGCAACCTGTTCGAGAAGCAGCGCATCGTCTTCTGGTACGACACGCGCCAGGAGTTCCGGGCGGACTTTGCGGCGCTGGAGGTGCCTGGCGTCGAGAAGGTCGAACTGGCGAACAACGAGTTCGGCCTGAAGCACCGGGTGCTGCGGCAACAGCCCGATCAGAAGTTCCTGCTCTACCGCCACGGGCCTGAGCCCGCCCACCTGGAAAACTGGCTGCTGGACGTGCAACTGGCCAGCGGCAACACCTTCCGCACCGACCAGGTGGCCCTTTGGCTGGCTGAGCTGGAGTTGGGCCCTGACGCCTACCCGCTGCTAGAGACGCACCTGGCGTTCTTTGAAGCGGACAAGCGGCGCCAAAAGCTCAAGGAGCTGCTGCAGCCAAGCGACAGCCAACAGGTGCTGCGCCACAAGATGTTGTCGGTCTGTGTGGGCAGCGATGCCCGGCTGGACTTGATGCTGGAAGCCCTGCTGGCTGAACTGGCTGCCGGATCCGACGTTCGCATCAAGCTGATCGAACGCAGTGGGCTGCAGCCGCACCTGTGGGAACAGATGAAGCGTGCCTACGGCTACGCCAGCGATCAGCCTGGGCTGCAGGACTTCGTCATCGAGCTGTTCAAGACTTGCTTCCTGACGGAGGTAGACGCCGGCTTCAAGCCGCAACTCTCAGCCGAAGTGAAGGTCTTCATCAAGCGCTGGAAGGACAGCCGCTCTCACGCCGACGCCTTTGAGAAGCTCTCGGCCCGGTGCGCCGAGCTTCTTCAGATTGAGGACCGGCTGCAGACGCTTGACTACCGGGCGCTGATGACGGTCGACGAGTTCGAGGCGGTCGATCGCAAGATCTTGAGTGATCTGGTCCGCGACGTGGTGGCGCGCACGGCCACTGTTCAAGAGGTGGAGCAGTGGGTGCGCCAGCGCCGTCAGGGGCATTGGTTCGAGCGCTACCAACACGAGTACTTGGCGATCGAGCACGGGGCCCAGTTCATGCAACAGCTGGAGCTGGCGTCGCTGGAGATGGACTCGCTGGCCGACGGCATCCACAAGTACACACAGACCTGGTACCAGCTGGATCAGCGCTACCGCAAGTTTGTGTTTCACGCGCGAGAGTCAGGACAGGCGTCTCTCTTGCAGGCGCTCAACCAGCAGGTTGAGAACCTCTACAACAACAACTACCTGTCACGCTTGAATGTGCGGTGGCAGCAGTGGGTGGACTCTTGCCAGACTTGGGCGGCCGACCCTGTGGTGAGCCAGTCGAAGTTCTTCTCGCACTTCGTTCAGCCCTACCTCGACCGCAAGGGCAAGGTCTGCGTGTTGATCTCAGACGCCTTCCGCTATGAGATCGGCGAAGAGCTGCAAACGCTGATTCGCCGTGAGGACCGGTTTGAAGCCGAGCTGGTACCCGCTCTCGCTGCCTTGCCCAGCTACACGCAATTGGGCATGGCCGCGCTGCTACCCCATGCGTCTCTGCAGTTGGCAGATGACGGGACAGGGGAAGTCTTGGTGGACGGCATCAGTGCGACCGGTACCGCCAACCGGGCACGCATCTTGGCCCAGGCCGTACCAGCCTCAACGGCCGTGCTTGCCAAGGACGTGTTGGCGATGGGCAAGGAAGAGTCCCGCGCGCTGACTCGCGACCACGAAGTGGTCTACGTGTATCACAACCTCATCGTCAAGACCGGTGATACACGGGACACCGAAGAGCGTGTGTTTGGTGCTGCGGAAGAGACGCTGGAAGAGCTGCTTCGGGTGATCAAGAAGCTGGCGAACGCCAATGCCAGCAACGTGCTTGTCACGGCCGACCACGGGTTCATCTATCAGAACCACCCCCTGCAGGACAGCGACTTTCTGAGTACGCAGCCCGAGGGTGCTGAAGTTCTCTATACCGACCGGCGCTTCGTACTCGGGCGCGGACTGGTTGAACATGCCAGCTTCAAGACGCTGCAACGTAAGCGTTCCGGCAACCCATCTTTTGCAGCGCCGCTGAAGCTGCGAACCTTGCGTCTCGACAACCAACGAGACGGACGAGGTGAGCATGGATCGACAGCAGATGGAGCGCTGCCTGGAGCGGGTGGCGGCGTATCGGGCCTCAGGCCAGAAGGCCAAGGCATGGGCCGAAGCCAACGGCGTGCCGCTGGGCACGCTGGGCAGTTGGTGCGCGCATGCGCGGCGCTGGCAGGCACGCCTTGACGGCATCGACGCCGAGGCCTCGCTGCCAACCAGGCCGAGCGGCTTCGTGGCCGCCCGCGTGGCGCCGAGTGCCGCACCGGCATCGGTACGCATCGAGTTGAGCGCGGGCGCTGCCCGGCTCGATCTGCACTGGCCGCTGGCCCATGCGCGCGAGCTCGCCGTGCTGCTGCGGGAGATCGGCCGATGATCCGCATCGACACCATCTGGCTGGCCCTTGGCGCCAGCGTAAGCGTTCTGCAAACGACACCCTTGCGGCGTCGATCGCGGTGTGCTGCGGTCGGCGCTACGCGACCACGGCGACCAGCGCTGAGGCCGCCGCGCCGGTCTTGCCCGGCGGCCGCCAGTTGTGCGGCAGCAGCATCGCCAGCTCGCTGTTCTTCAGCGTCGGCAGCCGCTCGAACACGTCCTTGAGGTAGGCCCACGGATCGTGCCCGTTGAGCTTGGCCGACTCGATCAGGCTCAAGACCACCGCGGCGCGCTCGCCAGCCTGCTGCGATCCCACGAAGAGCCAGTTCTTGCGCCCGAGCGCGAGCGGACGCACGGCGTTCTCCGCCGCGTTGTTGTCGATCGGCACCTGGCCGTCGTCGAGGTAGCGCGTGAGCCCTCGCCAGTTGCTCAACGTGTAGTCGATCGCCTTGGCCGTCACGTCGGCCTTGGCCAGCTTCTGGCGCTGCGCGGTGAGCCATGCGTGCAAGGCCTCGGCCACCGGCTTGGCATGCTGCTGACGCAACAATCGCCTGGCCTCGGGTTGGAGTTCGCGCGCCTCGCGCTCGATCTCGTAGAGCCTGGCGATCAGCACCACCGCCTTGGCGGCAATCTCGCTGCCGTTGTGCTGGTGCGCCTCGAACAGCTTCCTGCGGGCGTGCGCCATGCACAGCGCCGGTGTCACGCCTTGGGATTGCAGTGCGTGGTAGCCCGAGAAGTCGTCGCTTACGAGCGTGCCGGCGAAGCCTTGCAGCACCCGGCGTGCGTTCTCGCCGCCGCGGCCCAGGCAGAAGTCGTAAAGCACTGCTCGCCGCGCAACGAAGTTGGTCGTGCGGTACACCCACACATAGGCCCGTTTGGTCTTGCCACGCCCCGGCGCCAGCAGCGACACCGGCGTCTCGTCGGCGTGGATCACGTCGTGGCCGAGAATGAACTCGCGTAGCGCCTGGGCCAGCGGCGCCAGACGCACGCCGCAGATCCCGATCCACTGCGCCATGCTCGAGCGCGCGATGGGTGCGCCCGAGCGCGCATAGATCTCGCTCTGCCGATACAGCGGCAGATGGTCGTCGTGCTTGGCCACCACCACCTGGGCCAGAAGACCGGGAGCAGGGATGCCCTTGTCGATCATCTGCGCCGGCATCGGCGCGGCCTGGATCGTCTGGCAGCCCGCGCAGGCGTATTTGCCGCGGATGTGGCGCAGCACGAAGAACTGGGCCGGCACGCAGTCGAGCTGCTCGCTGAGCTCCTCGCCGATGCGCTTGAGGGGCTGGCCGCAGGTGCAGTGGGCGGCATCGATCTCGTGGTGACGCTCGATGCGCGGCAGGCTCGCGGGCAGCGCCTGGCGCACGGCCTGGCGCTTGGGCACCGGGGCGCTCTGCGGCTTGATCTCTTGCTCGGCCGCGCGGTCTTCGAGCGCGGTGTCGGCCAGGATGGCGTCGAACAGCACCGCCTGCGTCGCGCTGTCCAGGCTCTCGCTGGCCGAGCCGAAGCGCCAGCGCTTCAGGCGTGCGATCTCGAAGTTCAGCGCCTCGATCTTGGTCTGGTTGAACTTGAGTTCGGCTTGCATGCGCTCGATGAGCGCGCGCATCGCCTGCAGCGAATCCGCTGCGGGCTGCGTCTGCAGTGTCTGTGCGTCCGAGGCTTCGAGCATGGCCGAAAGTATCCCTCGCGCGCGTGCGCGCGCGAAGCGGGATATTCGCCGATGGACAAATGCGCAAACCGCCGGGTCGAACCCGGCGCTTCAGACCTGCGTGATCGCCTTGGGCTGCGGCGCTGCGAGGCGCTGCCAGGGCAGTCCCGCGACGAGCCAGTCAAACTGCTCGCGCGTGAGGTTCATCGAGCCCGCGGCTGCATCAGGCCCCTCGCGCGGCCAGGCGAAGCTGCCAGCCTGCAGGCGCCGGGTGCACAGCCACATGCCCGCCCCGTCGTAGACCAGCACCTTGAGCCGGTCGGCGCGCCGATTGGCGAATACATAGGCGTGGTGGGCTTGCGCGCCCGAGGCGAAGCCGTGCACCACCATCGCCAGCAGCCGGTCGATGCCCCCGC
The DNA here is from genome assembly GCF_016702655.1 of Ideonella sp. Taxonomy (GTDB): domain Bacteria; phylum Pseudomonadota; class Gammaproteobacteria; order Burkholderiales; family Burkholderiaceae_C; genus CAIKUF01. The sequence continues at coordinate 2,649 of NZ_JADJDO010000043.1, read as the reverse complement.
GCAGGTCGCTCGCGCCGAGCGCCAGCCAGACGCTGTCGATGCGGATCATCGGCCGATCTCGCGCAGCAGCGCGGCGAGTTCGCGCGTGTGGGCCAGCGGCCAGTGCAGATCGAGCCGGGCCGTGCCTGCGCTGAGCTCGATGCGTACCGATGCCGAGGCGGCGCTCGGCGCCACGCGGGCGGCAACGAAGCCGCTCGGCCTGGTCGCAAGCGAGGGCTCGGCGCTGACGCCGTCAAGGCGGACCTGCCAGCGTCGCGCATGGGCGCACCAACTGCCCAGCGTGCCCAGCGGCACACCGTTGGCCTCGGCCCATGCCTTGGCCTTCTGGCCGGAGGCCCGATACGCCGCCACCCGCTCCAGGCAACGCTCCACCTGTAGTCGATCCATGCTCATCTCGTCCGTCTCGTTGGTTGCCCAGGCACGAGGATCGCAGCTTCAGCGGCGCGACGAAAGATGGGTTGCCGGAACGCTTACCGATCATCAATGCCGCCACCGGCGAGATCCGCCGCGCGCAGATCTTCGTAGCGGGGTGCGGCGCGTCACCGCGCCCCCCCCCTCGCTGCGCCGCCCCCCACCACGCCGCCGCCTGCGGGTCGCCCTCATCCGCGCTGAGTTCATCGGCGGCGTGCCCGGCTGATCGTGCCCGATCAGCCACGTGCCCGATCGCCCGGCCCGACAGCTACGACCCCATCCCCGGTCGGCTGGTCCAGGAGTTCTCGTCGCATTACGACGTGGCGGTGCTTCCGGCCCGCCCCGGTCGCCCACGCGACAAGCCCAAAGGTGGAAGTCGGCGTCCAAGTCGTCGAGCGCTGGATCCTGGCGCGGCTGCGCAACCGGCCTTCTTCAGCCTGGCCGAGCTCAATGCTGCCATCGGCGATGCTGGCCGAGCTGAACCAACGCACCTTCAAAGCTGCCCGGCTGCCGGCACTCCCCTTCCTGGCGCTGGACCGGGGCGAAGGCTGCGCCCGCTGCCGGCCCCGTGCCAAAGCCCGCTTCCAAGCGCGCCCCGCGTCAACATCGACTACCACGTCGAGCTCGACGTCACTACTACAGCGTGCCGCTCGGTGGTCGGCACGGGTGAACTGCGGGTGAGCCACCACGGTGGGTGCTGGCCAGCAGCGCCCGGGTCGCCGTGCCGCCTACAGCGCCATCAGGGGCGCGCGCACACGACGCTGGCCGAGCACATGCCGGCGTCGCACCGCGCGCACCGCGAATGGTCGCCGGCAAGCTCATCGCCTGGGGCGACAGCATCGGCGTGGCCACCCGCGGCCGTGGTGCGTTGGCAGATGGAGCACCGGCCGCACCCCGGAGCAGGGCTACCGGGCTTTGCCTGGGCATGCAGCGCCTGGCGCGCGAGGTTCACGCCGGCCCGCTTGAGGCGAGCCTGCACCCGCGCGATGGCCATCCGCAGCCCGAACCTGCGCAGCGTGATCTCCATCCTGCGCAGCGGCTTGGACCGTCAACCGGCGCCGCCCAAGCCCGCGCAGGCCAGCCTGCCACTGCACGAGAACCTGCGCGGCCCCACCACTACTACTGACGACGAAGGAGAACGACCCGTGCTCAACGAACAGACCCTGACCCAACTGAAGAGCCTGCGGCTGGACGGCATGGGGCCGCGCTGGCCGACCACGCCAGCAGCAGCGCCGCGACCGAGCTTCGCTTCGAAAGAGCGTCTGGCGCTGCTGGTGCAGCGCGAGATCGACTGGCGCGACGACAAGCGATTGACGCGGCTGCTCAAGGCCGCCAGGCTCAAGGTGAGCGCGGCCTCCATCGAGGATATCAACTGGCGCGCCTCGCGCGCCTGGACCGGCACCTGATCACGGCGCTGGCCGGCTGCGACTGGGTGCGCCATGCGCGCACGATCCTCATCACCGGCGCCACGGGAACGGGCAAGACGTGAGTTGTCGTGGCGCGCTGGCGCAGAGGCCGCGCGCAATGGCTTCACGGTGCTGTACACGCGGACCACGCGGCTGCTGCAGGAATTGCGCGTGGCCCACGGCGACGGCAGCTTCAGCCGGCGGCTTGCCGCATTGGCGCGCATCGACGTGCTGGTGCTGGACGACTTCGCCGGCGCGCCGATGGAGCCGGCGAGCGCAACGACCTGCTCGAACTCCTGGGACGACCGGGTCGGTGCGAAGGCGCCACGCTGATCACGAGCCAGCTGGCGGTAAAGGCCTGGCACGCCTGGCTGGATGACCCAACCGTGGCCGACGCGATCTGGGATCGCATCGTGCACAGCTGCATCGCATCGCGCTGAAGGGCGCATCGCTGCGCAAACCCGGGGGTCAGGACCAGGACGAAGCCCGGAACGATCGCTTCGCGCAGACATCAGCACGCACAGAGTCGGGCTGCAAACACGCTGCCCACCGCGGCGGTCGGCCGGTTCGTCGCAGGCGCCGACCGACCGCCGCCGTGGACAGGCCTGCGGCCAGAACCATCAACCAAGCAGTCGCCTTCGGCGCCGAGTTGTCCACCCCCGCGCTGCGCGTCGGCGTGGGACAACTCGGAATGCTTTCACGGCCATCGCGGACACCTGAGATACGATCAACCCAGGAACTCGCACGCGTTGCACACCGTCCGGGCCATCAGCGTGAAACGGCGTCCGCGATCAGCATGCAAACGGGTGTCCGCGATCGCTGAAATGCGCAG
>NZ_JADJDO010000042.1 GCF_016702655.1 Ideonella sp. | reverse complement strand
CCATTCTCGGCCTGGAGCGCTTTGCCAAGGCGCGCCTGGCCCAACTGCCGCCCACCACCGTGCACTGGTCGCCGGGGCGTAACGGCACCGCGACCACGCATAACGGCTTCGACGAGGACGAGGCCACGACGCAACGGGTGCTGCGCTTCATCCGCAGCGCGTGATCGGCGGTGCATCTCGCGGCTCGGAGGCGCCCGCCGCCGCGCCTGCCCTTTCACGCCTGAGGCCGCACCGGGCGGTGGACACCGCCTGCGCCAGCCAGGCGTGCAGTTGCGCCGACACCTCGTCCCGGCACAGCGAGTCAGGATGCCCGCAGCCGCTCCACCACATGCCGGTGCGACGCAGGCACGGCCAGCGCCAGTTCGGGCTGGCGGTGTTCGCCAAAGCGCTCGCGAGCGGCACGGAGCCGTCGCCGATCACCGCGCGGTGCGCAGACCTGGGCGCTCGGCGAGCGAGGCCGCGAGCAGGTGAAACCTGCACACCCTGCGGCGGCGGCGTGGGGCCGGCGGTCGTCGTGGTGCTGGCTGTGGCGGTTGCGCCTGCCAGTCGGCATCCTGCGGGTTGCCGAAGCGCAGGTCGGTGATACCGGCGCTGCGCGTCTTACGCCCAGGCGATGCGAATGGCCTGACGCATAGGGCTCCCAGCCCGAGCTATGCTGCGTCGACGGGCCGGCCGCCGCGCTCGAACGGTGCGCCATGGTGCGGCGTGCCCAGGAACACGAGCTTGGACCGACCCGAAGCCAGCCAGCGCTGCCCCTGTTCGCCGGCATGGTGGCGGGCGCTGCGCGCGACCAGGCCGCCCATGCTGTGGCCGACGATCGCGAGCTCGTCCACCCGGCGCAGGCCAGCGCGCCACCAGCTGCTCGAGCAAGGCCGAGAACTCGCGCCCGTTCTGCGACACATGGCGGCCGCTGTTGGCAGATTGAGGTGAACCGGCGTGTGACCGAGGTCGCGCCAGGGCCTGAGCATGGTCGTGGCCCTGGCGCGCGTCCATTGCAGGTCGCCCATGCAAAGGCCGTGGGCCAGCACCAGCAGCCGGGAGCGAGGTTCGGCAACCTGCGCCGCCAAGCCGGTCTCGCAAGACAAGTCGAGCGCGCGGCCGCCCATGCGCAAGGCCATGCGAACAGCAGGCGGGTTGCCGGTCGCGGGGGGGTGGTCGCCCCAGATGCCGTTCAGGGCGCCGGTGAGCGCCTCGCGCTGGGGCGTCACCGCGTCGGTGCCGGCCGGGCGCGAGACCGCGCCGAGCAGCGCATCGACCCCGCGGCCGACGCCGCGCCGTCACCGCGCACGCTGCCATTACTGCAGCCGGTGATCCCCGGTGCAGCCCCTCGGTGAGGGCCAGACGATGCCACCACCAGACGCGATCGTGTGGTGCATCGCTTCGACCAGATCGGTCACCCCGAGCGTCGCGGCGATGCCCAGGCGGATGACCACGCGCAGGTCGGAAGCCGCGGATGGTAACGATGGGGTGGGCGGGGCAGTCAGGGTCGGCATCGTGCGGCTTTGCGCGCTGGTGGGATGCTTACTATGGTCTGCGACCGCACTTGCCTTCTGGCCGCTGAATTGGTGAGTGATCACTAGTCCGCCCTCACCCGACCCTCTCCCGCAGGCGGAGAGGGAGCAAACCTGGCTCCCTCTCCCCGTACTCGGGGAGAGGGTCGAGTGGGGCACAGGAGTCCCCGCCTCGGTTACCATGCCCGGCGAGTGCCCGGACGTCGCTGGCAGGCCATCCGGGGTCTGGCGCTTCGCTCATGAACTTGCGCAACCGTGCACCAGACCTCGATGGTGCGCAACCTCGCAGTGCCGCTGGCGCACTACCCCAGCTCGCCCTGCTCGGCGAAAGGGCGCAACACGCGCTCACACGCCCGACAGCGCCTGCGTTCAGCGGTGCCGACCGCTGCTCGCCTCGAGCGAACTGCCGTACGCATCTACAACCGACACCGGCTCCCGCCGCGGGGGCCGCATCGGGACGGCACGCTTCAGGATGCAGCTGCGCGTGCCGAAGCTCGGCTCGCTGTTGCTCTCGTCGCTGAGCTTCAATACCGCGGTGGAACTGGCCCAGGATGCGTCCGAGCAGTTCTTCCTCGTGACCACGCAGACCCGCGGGCATTCCGAGATTTCCAGCGGGCGCAGGGGCGTTGCCGGGGCGCCGGTTTTCGTGGTCGTCGGTACGGCGACGCGCGACGTCGTCGCGCAACCAGCGCCGACGGCCAGCGCCTGGTTGTGCGCATCGACATTCGCGGCGATGACGGCCCTGTGCGCCAGCCTGCTCGGGGGCGAGCCTGCCGCGGCCGCTCGGATTCGCGCCCGTGCTGACGCCCGGCGGGATGGCCCACCACGGGCGCTGGATGTGCATCGCGCAACTGCTGCTCGACCATGCCTGCGCGCCGCCGCCGGCGCTGCGCCGCTCGTCTACCGCCGGCCGAAGAGGCGGCAATGCTTCCGCTGCTCACCGAGCACCAGCACAACTACAGCGAGCGCCTGCTCGCGCCAGCACCACCACTTGCACCCGCGCCATGTGCGCGCCGCCGACAGTTCATGCACACTCCCCATGCGGCGCGGCCGCTGTTACAACCGACATCGCCGGCGCCGTCGGCGTCGCGTCCGCACGCTGGGCACGGGCTTAGTCCTGGCGCGGCGTCACGCCTGTGCAGCGGCTGCGCGAGATTCGCCTCGCAGCCGCGCGACGACCTACAACGCGGCGACGGCGACGTGGGCGGGTGGCGCTGCGCTGGGGCTTCGGCCACCTCGACCGCTTTGCCGGACTACCGGCAGCGCTTCGGCGAACTGCCGTCGCAGACACTGCGAAGGGCGGCTGAACCGCAGTTGCATTCGCGGAACCGTGTCGCATCAATGACCTCGGTTAACCCGTGGCATCGATCAGCCGTCATATGCACAGCCAGTGTGTGGCACGCGCCTGACGCTGGGACTCGGGGTTGGACGGAGGCTGACCGATGCATCCCGAAACGCCCGCAGGAGGCAGTGTTGATACGCGTTTGGTAGCCGGGCCTTGCGCCTTGAACCACTCGAACATCTTGGGGTCGACACGAAGCGGGATGGAAGACTTGGAAGGCAATGGCTGCAAACCCCTGCGAACGACACCACGCATGATGTGACGGATATCAGCTTCAGGATGCTCGTCGGTCGGAGTCGGCGTTGCGGACTTGGCCTTGAGCAGGCAATCAGTGTTGGATTTCATTGAAGTAGATCTCTCTCTGCTTCACGGGTGGTTGCTTGCGGAACGGATGACGCGGATTTCATGTTCGGTCTCCGTGGCGAACGATTGAGACAGGAGTGCCGGCGAGCAATCCAGAGCGTGACCAATCGTTGCTCACCGTAGGAGAACCGATCATCCTCGAGGGTGTAAAGTCGCGCCTTCGAACACGCGAGGAGCGTCTACGAAGTCGAGCCCATGGGCCCTCAAGTTCGCGGCGCGCTTCGCTTTCGATTAGCGCGAACTCCATGCGGCAATTGTACCCATATACGTAATGTAGATGCATCAAGCGGGTGGAATTCGGTGGGCAGGTTTGATGAAATCCTGGAGTTAAAGCGGGCTCAGGGACTAGAGGCTACGATAGCGGCCCGCCCCTTCCGGAGACCGCCGCATGGGCACCGCCCTTCCCCAGGACGTACGCGAGGCCACCGACACCAGCGCCGTCACAACTGGTGCTGACCGAACGCGGATGCCGCGACCTCGGTCGCTGGGCGCGCATGCGCAGTGCTTCCACCCCGATTCGATCGTGCGCCTGGGCTGGTTCAGCGGCACCGGGCGGACTTCGTCAGGCGCTCGATCGACATGGCGCGCCGCGGCGTGCTGTCCACGCACCGGCTCGGACCGGTGGGCGTGCGCTGAACGGCGAGCGCGCGGCGTTGTCAACCTGGCCGCGACCATCGACATCCGGGCACGCTGGGTGGTGTGGACGTCTTCCTGTCAGCCATGCACGCTTCATGCCGCGCCGAGCGCCGCGACGGCCGCTGGCGCCTGGCCGATTCAGGCCTTCTACCTGCGCGACGGGCTGCATCCGCAGCGGCGGGACGGGCCGTTCCGGTGACGCCGGACCAGTTGGCGGGCTTCCGCCCGTCCGTACCGCGTGCTGTCGCTGCTGCTCCCGCCCAGGGCACTACGCCGTCGGCCCCGACCTGCCCGGCATGGACCGGCCCGAGTCTGTGGAGGCGATGTGCCGCGAGGTCTACGGCTGGGCTGGCCTGGAGCCCTGAGATACCGAAAGGCAAGGCATACGTCAGACCCGGTCAGGTCGCGGACAGAATAACGCTGCGGACAGGGCTGGCGGACCGCCAGTTCATGAACTGGAGACTGGCGCCAAGCTCGAACGCCTGCGCGCTTAGCTGCTGGCGCTGTGCTGCGACGCACTGGCGCTGATCAACTGGCGCTGCTCGTGCCGTGGGCCGTGCTGATCGCGGCACTGGCGCTGATCCTCGAAAGGCCGGGACGATTGATGGTCGGCGCGCCGCTGGGTCATCGACGTGGCCTTCGCCTATAATGTTGCTGCTGTTCGCGGTGGCGACCTAAGGCGACCGGCGCGCCGCGCAGGGAGGCGGTCGGTAATCGGCAACCCTGGGTCTATGTCTGTCGATGGCGGCGTACTGCAGCGCCTGGACCTGAGGATGGTTCGTTCAAAGGCCCTATTTCCGTGACGAAGGGGTAGTCGGGCCCGTCTGTCGAGGCTCAGTGCGGTTCACTTGTGATCGACGGTAGCCGCCGAGCGGCGATGAACGGGCGCACGCGCCTAGGGCTCTCGTCTGCGGGTTTACCCATGCGGCGCTGACCGTATTGCCCCGCCCGAAAACCCTCGGACTCCAGGCGACTCCTCGACCCACGGTGCCAGGTCGCTCGATCGACAGTGGTTGACTGCGCTCAGGCCGCCTGCGGGGCTATTCACGCGCAGGCGGGCGTAGCGGCGCACGGGCCGCAGTCAAGTTGCGTGAGGATCTTCTCGATCACCGGCCGCTCCGGGATGCCGGCGGCGATCTTCGAAGCCTCGCCGCCGCAGTTCGGGCAGTGCTCGGGTCAGATCAAGACTCGCATGAGCAACCGCGCAAGCTGGGGAGGAAATGAGCGGGGAGGGACAGCGCCTGTACCCGAACGGTGTCGAGGCGATGGTCGGCCAGAGCGTGAGTTGCCGAGCATTCGGAGGGAGCACCTGGTCACCTCGGACGAGGCATCGTCATGCTGCGCCGGTTGCTGCGGGGCCGCCCAGATTCCTGCCGGAATCGGACGAGCGTTGCCGGCCGCGGCTGGCGTGAAAGCGCGCCCGCGCCTAGTCTCCGGAGCAACGGCACTCCAACGGTTGCGGCAGCCCGCAGAAGCAATGAAGGCACCTCGTCCTGAGCCCTTCTGGCGGCCCCTTGTACGTCGGCCTCGACCTCGGTGCCTCGCGCACCAAGGTCGCGGTCATCGATGCGCAGAGGCCGCCTGCTCACGGCATCGTTCGGTGCCCCAAAAAGTCGGGCATCGACTTCACGCTCACCGCCAAGGCCTGCCTGGACCTGCCCTCGCGATGGCGGGCGCGCAGCGGGGCGACATCGCGAACGCCGTCTCCACCGGCTATGGACGCGGCAACGTCGCCTTCATCACCGAGCAGACCAAGACCGAGATCGGCTGCCTGGCGCGCGGTGCCTACCCCTACCTTTTCCCGAAGGCGATCACGATCATCGACATCAGCGCGGCCAGGACAACAAGGTCGTCAAGATCGACGCCGCCGGCCGGCGCGCCTGTCGTTCAAGATGAACCGCAAGTTGCGCGGCCGGCATTCGGTGCTTTCCTCGAGGAGATGGCCCAACCGCCTCGACGTTTCGCTCGGGACCGTAGAACGCGCTCGCGCATCGACCGCCGGAATGGTCAAGCTGGGAGGCTTCTGCACCGTGTTCTCGGCCACCGAGGTGCTCGAACATCCGCGCCGGGCGCCCGGTGAGCGACATCGTCAAGGGCATCTTCTATTCGATGATCCGGCGCGTGCTCGAGATGGACTTCGCTGACCGAGCAGGTCGTGATGACCGGCGGCGTCGTGGCCCTGACGCCTATCTCGTCGCGATGACGGCCGAGATGATCGAAAGGCCGGTGCGGCTGGCCGAATTTCCGCAGTCGTCGGCGCCGTCGGCGCCGCGCTGCACGCGATCGACGGCGAGGCCGCAGCGTCCGGCGAGACGAGCGCCGCGCACACCACAGGAGACTGAAGATACCGCCAGCAACCCGCCCGCACGCAAGAAGATCCGCGCCACCGAACAGATGGCGCGCATCATCCATCCGACTACTTCTACGGCTTGAACGAGGCCGCCACGACGGGCAGCCGCAAGGTGGCGTGGTGCACCAGCGTCGGGCCCGCCGAGCTGCTGCGCGCGATGGGGTTTGCGGTGCACTTTCCGAGAACCACGGCGCCATGCTCGGCTCGACGCGCTACTCGACCGATCTGATCCCGGAAGGCGAATGCGGTCGGCTATTCGCCCGACATCTGCTCCTACCTGACCTCCGACATCGGCTCCTACCTGAAGAAGTCGACGCCGCCGTCCAAGGCCTATCCGGGCATTCGCCTCGGTGCCCGGACCCGACGTGCTGGTCTACAACACCAGCCAGTGCCGCGACGTGCAGGACTGGTTCAACTGGTACGCCAAGGAGCTCAAGGTCCCGGCGATCGGCATCTCGAGCCCGAAGAACGTGGTCGACGTGAGCGAAGGCCTGGTCGATGACGTTACACGCCAGATCGAGGCACTGGTGCCGACGCTCGAGGCGGTGGCCGGAGCCAGGCTCGACATCGACCGCCTGCGCGAGACGGTGGCGCTCTCGCGCCGATGCAGCCAGTTGTGGGGCGACGTGCTCGAGACGGCGCGCAACCGGCCCACGCCGCTGACCTTCTTCGACGGCACGATCCACATGGGGCCGGCCGTGTGCCTGCGCGGCACGCCCGAGGCGATCGGCTACTACGAGCTGCTGCTGGCCGAGCTGCGCCAGCGCGTTGCCGATGGCGTGGGCGCGGTCGAAGGCGAGCAACTGCGCCTGTACTGGGAGGGCATGCCGGTCTGGGGGCGTTTGCGCCAGCACTCGGAGATGTTCGCCTCGCTGCGCGCGAGCGTGCTGGCGTCGACCTATTGCAGCAGTTGGGTCTTTCCGGCCTTCGACGGCCAGGACCCGTTCCGCAGCATGGCGCGCGCCTATCTCGAGCTCTTCATCGTCCGCGCCGAAGACTACAAGCAGGCCTACTTGAAGAACATGCTGGATCGCTTCGAGATCGACGGCATCATCTATCACGACGCCAAGACCTGCCCCTACAACTCGAACAACCGCTACGGCATGCCGCAGCGCCTGGAGGCGCAGACAGGCGTGCCCGCGCTGGTGCTGTCGGGTGACCTCAACGACCTGCGCTGTGTCTCCGACGAGCAGACCAAGATCAACGTCGAGGCCTTTGTCGAGCAGTTGCTGGAACGCGTATGAGCCTGGACGCCTTCTTCAAGCCGCGCGCGGTGGCCGTCGTCGGCGCGTCGGCGCGCGAGCATGCGGTGGGGCACTCGGTGATCGCCAACCTGCAGGCCTTCGGCTACACCGGCGCCATCTACCCGGTGCACCCGAGTGCGAGCGAGATCCGCGGCCTCGCGGCCTACCCCAGCGTGGCCGCGATCCCGGGTCCGGTGGACCTGGCGCACATCATCGTCGCCGCCGAGCAGGTGCCCGGCGTGATGGCGCAGTGCGGCGAGAAGGGCGTCAAGGCGGTGATCATCAACTCGGCCGGCTTCAACGAGGTGGGCGCAGAGGGCGCGCGCCTGCAGCAGGCCTTCATGGCCGAGGCCAGGCGCTACGGCATCCGCGTCTTCAGGCCCAACTGCCGGGGCACGATCAACACCGATGCCGCGCATCGCGCCTTACTGCAACTTCACCAACACGATGCCGCAGGCGGGCGCGATTTCGCTCGCGGCGCTCAGCGGCGGCGTTGGCGGCCTGATCCTGCAGGGCTTGCCGACACCGGCGTGGGCCTGCGCATGCCGCCTCCAACGGCAACGCCTGCGACGTGTCGATCGCCGAGATCCTGCGCTACTGGGGCGACGACGAGGCGACGCGCGCGGTCGTGCTCTACACCGAGGGCTTTGCCGACCCGCGCGAGTTTCTCGAAGTCGCGAGCGACGTGGCGGCGCGCAAGCCCGTGCTGGCGATGAAGGCCGGGCGCACCGAACAGGGCGCCAAGGCCGCGTCGTCGCACACCGGGTCGCTCGCCGGCGTCGACATCGCGACCGAACTCATCTTCGAGAAGACGGGCATCCTGTCGTTCCGCGACGAGGGCGAGCTCGTGCGCGCCGCGCTGGCGTTTGCGACCCAGCCCATCCCGCGCGGCCCGCGCGTCGCCATCCTGGCCAACACGGGCGGGCCGGCGGTGATCGCCACCGACGCGCTCGTCGCCGAGGGGCTGGAAGTGCCGCCGCTGTCGGCAGTGTCGGTCGAGAGGCTGCGCGGCGCGTTGCTGCCGCAGGCGGCGCTCACCAACCCGGTCGACGTCGTTGCCACCGCCGGGGCCGAACACTTCCGCGCCGCGATCGAGGTGCTGCAGGACGACCCCGACATCGACGCGCTGTACCTGAACTTCGTCACGCCGTCATTCACCGACACGCAGGCGATCGCGCGCGAGATCGTCGCCGCGGCGAAGAAGCGCAGCAAACCGATCGTGTGCAACCTGATGACCGACCTGACGCAGGAGCGCTTTCGGGCCACGCAGCGCTTGCTGCAGGACGGCGGCGTGCCCTGCTATGCCTACCCGAGCGAGGCCGCGCGAGCCCTCGCCGCGCTCGATCGCTACCGGCGCCTGCGCGCGCGCCCGCAAGCTGCGCCGAAAGTGTTCGACGACGTCGACGCGAGGCGTGCGCGCAGCATCGTCGAATCGGCGCTGCGCGCCGGGCGCGGCACTGGCGCCGAAGAGGTGGCGGCGCTGTTCGGCTGCTCCCGCATCCCGATGGCTGCGAGCGCGGTCGTCGACGACGCCGAGAGCGCCGCGAGAGCCGCGCAAAGCATCGGCTACCCGGTCGTCGTCAAGGTCGATGCCGAGGCGGCGAGCCACAAGAGCGATGTCGGCGGCGTCGCGATCGACCTTGCCGACGCGCAAGCCGTGCGTGCGGCGGTGTGCGACATGCAGGGTCGCCTCGGCCACCTCGGGGCGCTGCGCTTCCAGGTGCAGAAATTCGTCCCCGGCGGCCAGGAACTCATCGTCGGCGCGACGCGCGCCGCAGGGCTCGGGCACATGCTGATGTTCGGCCTCGGCGGCGTGCATGTCGAAGTACTCGGAGATGTGGTGTTTCGCCTCTGCCCGGTGAGCGCGCCGCAGGCGCAGGGCATGCTCGCGGCAATCCGCGCCGCGGCCCTGCTCGACGGTGTTCGCGGCCGCCCGGCGCTGTGCAAGCGCGCGCTCGTGGAGTTGATGCAGCGGCTGTCGATGATGCTCGCCGACCTGCCGGAGATCGAGGAGCTCGACCTCAACCCGGTGCTCGCGTTCGCAGATTCGGTGTGCGCGGTCGATGGCCGCATACGGGTCGGCGCACTCAGAACAGCCTGAGAGGCCCCCCCCCGCGGGGGTTGAGAAAACTTCGGGCGGCCTTGCGTTTCCTCAAGAGACGCGCCCGAACCGGCCGTTCCTGAACGCGGGTTGACATGAGCCAAACTGATGGGTAAATTACTACCCGTCAAGTAGCTTTATGGGTAGCGCAATGGCTGCTGCCACAACTCCGCTGGAGGTCACGTCCGCAGTACAGCGACTGGGCGAAAACGTCCGACTCGCTCGCATCCGCCGCGGCCTGAGCCAAGCGGAGTTGGCGCAAGCCTGCGGCATCACTCGCAAAACGCTCTACACCCTCGAGAAGGGTGCATCGGGCGCGACCGTCGCCACCGCCTTCACCGTGCTCTGGAAGCTGGGCCTGCTCAACACTGCCGTTGCGCTTGCCGACCCCGAGGCTGACGAGCACGGGAAGATCCTGGAGGCCGCTCGCCGGCCCAAGCGCGTGCGCCGCCCGGTCGACAGCGACAACGACTTCTGACCGATGACCGACGACGAACAAGCCTGCTACGTCTACATCCAGCTTCCCGGGACAATGGAGACCGTGCCATGTGCGCACCTCAAGGTGCGCGTCGTCGGCGCGGGCGCCTTTGAAGGCACCCTCACGTACGGCAAGCGGTATCTCGAACGGCCGGAGGTGGTGGCCCTGGACCCATTCCACCTGCCCCTGTCGACGCGCCCGCGCAAGTTCACGAAGCTCAAGGGCATCCCCGGTGCCGTTCGCGACGCCAGCCCGGACGCATGGGGTCGCCGAGTCATCCAGGCCAAGCTGCAGCGCCCCGAAGCGGACATCCAGGAAGTGGAGTACCTGCTCAACGGGCCCGACGATGGCGCCGGCAACCTGAGCTTCGGACCAACCGCGACGCCGCCTGCTCCGAGGCGACCTTTCAATCGCACCCACCAGTTGGCCACCCTGATCGAAGCCGCCGAGAAGCTCGAAGCAGACGGGCGGCTCCACACGAGGTCCTCGAGGAACTCGAACCCGGCACGAGCATGGGCGGCGCAAGACCCAAGGTGACGGTCGAAGACAACCACAAGATCTGGTTGGCCAAACTGCCGGAAAAAGCCGACCGGCACAACATGCAGCGGATCGAATACGCGACGCTGGAGCTTGCGCGCGCCACCGGCCTTCGAGTTTGTGGCGCACGCCTTGAGCCCGTCGGCGGGCGCGACGCACTCATGCTCGACCGCTTCGACCGCGAATGGAACCCGGATGCCAACGCCTACCGGCGCTACGGGCTCGTGTCGGGCCTGACGGTGATCGACGCCGAGGACGGCTACCTTGGCCGCGACCGGTGGTCGTACCTGTTGCTGGCCGATGAACTTCGGCGCTGGTCCGTCAAGAGCAATGACGACCGTCGCGAACTGTTCCTTCGCATGGTGTTCAACGCCATGGTCACCAACAACGACGACCACCCCCGCAATCACGCGCTGCTGCACGAAAAGGGTGGCTGGCGCCTATCGCCCGCCTACGACATCCTGCCAGTGTCGCTGGTCTCACTCGAACGTCGCGACTTGGCTCTCGAGGTCGGCCGGTTCGGGCGAGCCGCCAGCCTCTACAACATCCTGTCCCGGTGCGACGTGTTCGGATTGACGAAGGAAGAGGCGCAGGCGCTGATCGATGGGATGTTGGCCGTCGTCCGCGGCTGGCGCGAGTTCTTCATCCAGCGAGGCGTCGAGCAGCGCAGCATCGAGATGCTCGAGCAGGCCATGCTACCGCCCTCGTTCTTTCGCGACGCGCCGCCGGACGCCGTCTGACCCGTTCGACTCCGGGCCTGCACCGGAGATGAGTTCGCGAGCCGTTCGCAGTCGTTCAGTTCGCCGCGACTCGCCGTGCCAGGCGCCGTGGAAGTCGGGTGCCGAGGTCAAGAAGCGCGCCCGTCGAGGCCGGTCTGCTTGAGCCTCGTCCCGGCCCAGCCCGAGCCGCTCACATCCGCGCATCGGCTCGACGCCTTCGCATGCGGCGAGACATCGTTGGACGAGTGGCTTCGGCGGCGATCACCGTTGTCGACGACGCCGGGGTTCGCGCACTCCTGGTCCACGCCCTGGGCGATCGGGCCAAACAGTTCGACGCGCACTATGGCTTCCAGCCCTCGAACGCGCATCCGCTGACCCTGATGCTGCGGCTGCCGACGGGCCGCCGAGGCAGCCCTTCGGCATGCGGTCGAAGGACTGAGCCGCTCACCACTTCATCTCGCCCTTGTTGACCTTGGCGCCGATGTCGAGTGCCACCATCAGGCCCGCGTTCGGGTAGGCGGCCTTCATGGCGTCGATCAGCGCGGCGGCGTTGGCGGCCTTGGCGATCAAATCGTCGAGCACGCGCACTTCGAGCGGCCGGCCTTTGAGCGTGATCATGTTGCCGGCCTTCGCTTCCAGCAGCGGCGGATTGACCGGCGGGTTGGCGCCCATGCGCGGCCCCCACACGGCGAGCTTGGTCGCGAGGGTGGCTTCGATCTTCTTCACCGTCGCCGCGCTGGCGATCAGCTTCGCATCGGGGAACACCTGCTTCAGCACCGCGGCGCCGAAGTAGAAGTCGGGGTCGGCCTGGCTGATGTAGATCGTGGTCAGCTTCTTCTTGCTGTCCAGCACCATCGCCGCGATGCGGTGGGCGTCGGCGCGGGTGAAGCCGGTGTCCACCAGCACGGCGTCGTTCGCGCCCGACACCAGCACCGCGTTGACGTTGAAGCTCGCCGCATCGGCGTTGTAGACCTTGAGCGCCAGCGCCGGCCAGCGCCAGCTTGCGCCGTCGGGGCGGCTGCGCATCACGACCAGCCTGTCGTTCGCGCAGTCGCACCTGGTCGGCGCGGTGACCACCTTTCTGGCGCTGCACCCACAGACCGAGATCGAGCTGATCGCGCTCGAACGCGCGGTCAATCTGGTCGAGGAGCGCATCGATCTGACGTTGCGCATCAGCAACCAGCTCGAGCCGAACCTGGTGGCGCGTCGGCTCGGCGTGTGCCGCTCGGTCGTCTGCGCTTCGCCGGCCTACCTGGCCGCGGCCGGCATGCCGCGCACGCCGGACGATCTGCGCCGCCACCGCTGCGTGGGGCGCGCGCACGTCGGCCGCCCCGAGTACCGCTTGACCAAGGGCGGGCAGACGGTGCGCATCCCGGTCCGCGGTACGCTGTCGGCCAACGAGACCGTGGTCATCCCGCACGGCGTGCTCGCCGGTGCGGGCATCGGTCTGCTACCGACCTACCTGGTCGGCGAGCACCTGCGGCGCGGACACTTGGTCCGCCTGCTGCCGGCCTGGGAGCCCGAGACGCTGGGCATCCATGCGCTGTACCTGTCGCACAGCCACCAGCCGCGGCTGCTGCGCGCAATGCTGGACTTCCTGGCCGAGCGCTTCGGGCCCGAGCCGTCGTGGGACCGCGAGTCCGCCGCGGTCGCGAAGCCGCGCACCCGCGCCGCGCGCGCCTGAAGCGCACCGGGATCGCCGTTCGTTGACTGGCGGCGCACAGCGCGTTGCCCTGCGGCGCATGAAGCGCCTCGGCGCTTGATCGACAGCGCGACGCGAGCGAGCATCGCGCCCGGCTCGCATCGACGGGGCGCCTGGATGTCGCAACAGACTTACGACCATGTGATCGTCGGCGCCGGCTCGGCCGGCTGCGTGCTCGAGCACCGGCTGGTGTCGGCCGGGCGGTTCACCCCATGCGTGTTTTCACTCGACGCGCGGCTGGTGCGCGTCGAAATCCTCGCCCCGCGCTGGCCGGGCCCCCACGCTCATCCAACGTGTTCGGTGGCGCCAAGAAATTCCAGCGCCGCTGCCAACTGGTCGGCACGCATCAATGACGGCACATGGCCGCAACCCTCGAACTCGACCGTGCTCGCGCACGGCCGGCTCGCGGCCATGCGTTGAGCCGTGGCTCGCGAGAGAAAGTCGGACTCCGCGCCGCGCAGCACGCGTACCGGGCAGTCGATGCGCTGCCAGGTGCTCCACAAGTCGACGTTGAAGTACTGCCACTGGCGAAAGGTGCGCGCGATGGCCGGGTCGTGGCGCAACTCGACGCCGGGTCGATCGGCGCTCGGCTTGAGGCTGTACTCGGTCAAGTGCCGCCATTGCGTGTCGTCGAGATCGCCGAACGGCGCCAGCGTGCTGCGAATGTGCGTCTCGGCCGCGGCGACGGAATCGAAATGCCGCAACGGCGAGTCGAGGTGGGCGCCGAGCCGGCGCAGCGCGGATGCCGGGATGAAGGGCCCGATGTCGTTGAGCACCAGGCGCCTGATCGGATGGCCCGGCTGCGCCGCCAGCGTCATGCCGACCAGCCCGCCGAGCGAGGTGCCGACCCAGTCGACCTGCTCGCAGCCGATGCGCTGGACGACGTTGTTCAGATCGGCTGCGTACTGGCCGAGGTGGTACTGGTTCGGGTCGCGCAGCCAGTCGCTGCGGCCGCGGCCGACGATGTCGGGGCAGTAGACGCTGCGCCCGCGCCGGACGAGTTCGCGCGCCAGCATGTCGAAGTCGCGGCCGTTGCGCGTCAGGCCGTGCAGGCAGATGACCGGCACCGCATCGGCCGGCGCTGACCAGTGCCAGATCGCGAGCCTGTGAAAGCCCGCCAGCGACAGTCCGCGCGCGTGAATCAATTCGGGCTGCTGTAGCGGCGCGGCACGTCGCGCCGTGGCGCGGGCGGGCCTGTCGGCTTGCGCCGCCGCAGCGTTCATTGCGCCGTGCCGGCCGCGCGCGTGCGGAACATCGCCGCGTCGTGGCCCGACTCGAAGATCTGCGGCGACACCTGGCGCCGCGTCAGCGCCTCGCCCAGCTTGGCGCGCAGGAAGGCACTCGTCGAGTAGCGCGTCGCCGAGCTGTAGTACTGGAGCTGCAGATAGCGCACCATCGCCGCGTGCGTGTCGGCCACGTGCGGGTCGATGCGGCAGTTGTCGTAGTTGGCGACCAGTGCCACCTTGTGGCCGACCTTCTCGCACGCCACCTCGACGGCGCGGCGTATGCGGTCGACGTCGTCGCGACTGCGGATGTGCAGGTTCTCCCAGTTGACGAACAGCGTTTCGCGCGCCGCGTCGTAGGCGACGCGCTGGTCAAGTTCGAGCTGCAGCAGCGTGTCGGCAAGCTGCATCGGCTCGTCGCGGAAGATGCGCAGGTCCATCGTGGCGGGCTTGTCCACCCTCGGTGCGAAGTCCATGTGCGCCAGGATGTCGCGTTCGATGTCGATGCCAGGAGCCACCTCGGCCAGTTCCAAACCGCCGGCGCCAAGGCGAAACACGCAGCGCTCGGTGACATACAGCACCGGCTGGCCGCGCTCGTGCGCATAGCGGCCGTTGAAGGTGATCTGCTGCACCGCGCGCACGAACTTTCGTTCGCGCCCTTCCTGCACGATGCGCAACGCGCCGTCCTCGATCGCCAGCTTCAGGCCGCCGGCGGTGAAGGTGCCTGCGATCACCAGCCGGCGCGCGTTCTGGCTGATGTTGATGAAGCCGCCCGCGCCGGCCAGCCGGCTGCCGAAGCGGCTGACGTTGACGTGGCCGTGCACGTCCACCTGCGCCATGCCCAGGCAGGCCAGGTCGAGACCGCCGCCGTCGTAGAAGTCGAACTGCTGGTTCTGCGCCAGCAAGGCATCGGTGTTTACCGCCGCGCCGAAGTCGGCGCCGCCCTGCGGCATGCCGCCGATCACGCCCGGCTCGGCCGTCAGTGTGACGTGGCTGAGCACGCGCTCTTCGTTGGCGACGCCGGCCACGGCCTCGGGCATGCCGATGCCCAGATTCACCACGCCGCCCATCGGCAGCTCGAACGCGCAGCGGCGGCCGATGATCTTGCGCTCGTCCAGCGCCAGCGGCGCCATCTCGTCCAGCGGCACGCGAAGCTCGCCCGAGAACGCCGGGTTGAACGCGGTGCCGAAGGTCTGCGCGTGCAGTTCGGGCGGCGCGACGACGACGCAATCGACCAGCACGCCGGGGATGTGCACCTGGCGCGGGTTCAGGGTGCCGAGCGCGGCGGTGCGCTCGACCTGCACCACCACCAGCCCGCCGCTGTTGCGTGCCGCAGTGGCCAGCGCCAGGTTGTCGAGCGTCAGCGCCTCGCGCTCCAGCGTGATGTTGCCGGCGGCGTCGGCCGTGGTGCCACGCAGCAAGGCGACCTTGATCGGGAAGGCCTTGTAGAGCAGCCACTCCTCGCCCCCGAGCGTGACCACTTCGACCAGCGCATCGGTGCTGCGCGCGTTGATGCGTCCGCCGTCCTGGCGCGGGTCGACGAAGGTGTGCAGGCCGGTCTTGGTGAGCACGCCGGCGCGGCGTCCGGCGATGTCGCGGAACAGCTCCGACAGCGTGCCCAGCGGCAGGTTCCAGGCCTCGATGCGGTTGTCCAGCGCCAGCTTGGCCAGGCGCGGCACCAGGCTCCAGTGGCCGCCGATGGCGCGCTTGACGAGGCCGGGTGCGTCGAGACGGTTCAGGCCGCGGTCGTTGCGGCGCCCGGCGCAGCGGCGAAGACGAGGCTCAAGTCGCGCGGCTGGGCGGTCCTGACGAAGCGGCGCTGCAGTGCTGCAATCAGGGCCTCCGGCGTGCCGATGCCGACGAAGCCGGAGAAGGCGACGGTGTCGCCGTCGCGCACCAGCGCCACGGCCGCGTCGGCCGAGACGATCTTGTTCTTCACGCGCTGCGCACGGACCTGCGGCGCTGCGGCCCGCTGCGCGCTTCGAGCCACTTCACGACGTGCGAACCGACGATGCCCTGCGACTTGCCGCTGACGAAAAGGCCGACATGGCCGCCCGGCAGCGCCAGCTCCGAATAGTCCCGGGTGCCGACCAGCGGGCCTAGCGCCCGCGAGCACGGCGGCGGGATGATGTGGTCTTCGAGCGCGAAGATGTTGAGCACCGGCATCGTCAGCGCCGCCAGCTTCACCGCCTGGCCGCCGATCGTGAACTTGCCTTCGGCCAATTCGTTGCGCTGGTACATGCGGATGAAGAAGTCGCGCCCGGCCTCGCCCGGATGGTGCGGCCGATCGGCCAGCCACTGCTCCATGCGCAGGAAGTTGCGCAGCTTGTCCTCGTCCTCGAACACCTCGGCCAGGTCAAGGTTGTACTTGGTCAGCGTCTTGGCCGGCGTGATCATCGAGAACACGAGCCCCATGAACTTGCCAGGGATGTAGCCATAGGAATCGATCACGCGCTGGATGTCGCCTTCGTCGACGCTGCGCGTCCACAGGTTGACGAAGCCGCGGTCGGGCCTTGCCTGCGCTTCGCTGCGATCGGCGTGGAAGTCCACCGGCGTGATCGTCAGCACCAGGTTGCGCACCTCGGCGGGATGCAACGCGGCGTAGCACATCGTCAGAACGCCGCCTTCGCAGATGCCGAGCAGGTTCAGGCTGGTGATGCGGTGTTCGCGCAGGATGTGCTGCACGCAGCCGCCCAGGTAGTCCTCCACATAGTCTTCGAACGAGAGCCAGCGGTCGGCGCGGTTCGGGTTGCCCCAGTCGACGACGTAGACCGTGAGGCCCTGCGCGAGCAGGTTGCGGATCAGCGAACGGTCGGGCTGCAGGTCGGCCATCGTGTAGCGGCCGATCATGCCGTAGGCGACGAGCACCGGCGCGGCGCGCGACGCCTTGGCCGCCAGCGGCCGGTAGCGGAACAGGCGCACCTTGTCGATCTCGAACACCAGGTCCTTCGGCGTCGTGCCGACCTGGACCTCGTCGACATGGATTTTCGTCAACAGTTTCAGGCCGTTGTCGAGTTGCTTCTGCACGCTGAGCGGGGTGATCCGTGCCATGGCGGGTCAGGCTCCGGTGGCCGCGACGCGGCGGCGTTCACGGCGCAGTTCGCGCCGCAGTTCGGTCAACGAGCGTGCCAGGTCGTCGACCTCGTTGCGCGACGGCAACTGGAACCACTCGGCCAGGTCTTCGCCGAGTTTGCGCAACTGCTCGCGCACCTGGAGGCCAGCGTCGAGCAGGCGCTTTTGCAGCGCGAGGTATTCGTCGCCGCGCATCAGCTCGAGCAGCGAAGCGTTCAGTTCGGCCAGCCAGGCGTCGGTGCCGGCGCGCCAGGCTATCGGCTTGCCGTCTGCGGGCGGCGCCTTCGCCAGCAGGTTGCGCTGCGCAGTGGCCCAGCCGCGTGCGATCAGCGCCTGGTAGGCGGCATTGGCAGCGTGCAGTGCCGCCCACGCGGCGCTCAGGCCGGCGAGCTTCTTGTCCATGTCCCAGAGATGGGCGAAGGTCGGCGCCTGACTCAGGCGGCTCATCATCGGGCCCATCAGGCCGTCGGCAAGACTCGGCAGCGCAGGACCGCCGTCGGGGAGCGCGAGGCCGAGTCTGGCGAAGCTGCTTTTCAGTTGGTCCTGCCACGCGGGATCAAACGCGCCCGGCGGCGCCAGCCACGCGTCCGCGGCCTGCTTGAAGCCCTGGGTCATGGTCTCGAACAGCGCCTGCTGCTGAGCGAGCCAGTCGGGCAAGCCCTGCTGCGGGCTGGCGACTTCGGCCATC
Source organism: Ideonella sp. (assembly GCF_016702655.1). Taxonomy (GTDB): domain Bacteria; phylum Pseudomonadota; class Gammaproteobacteria; order Burkholderiales; family Burkholderiaceae_C; genus CAIKUF01. Next base: position 22,133 of record NZ_JADJDO010000042.1, on the reverse strand, counting down.
GCTTCGTCTCCCTGCGGTTCTTCGGCGTTCGCGCGCCGCTACATCGACGCTGCCAGCAGCGCGCGGTATTCGTCGGGCGTCGCAATGCGCGGGTTGGTCTTGTGGCAGTGGTCGGCCATCGCGCCTTCGACGATGCGGTCGAACCAGGCCGGCTCGACGCCCATTGCCGCCAGGCCGCTCGGCAGGCCAAGGCGTGAGTTCATGTCGCGGATCGCATCTGCAATGTCGTCTCCGCCCGACAGACCCATCGCACGCGCCATGCGGCTCAACCGGCGCTCGCGCACGACGCTGGGCGCGCTTGCATTGAAGCGAACCACCGCCGGCAAAAACATCGCGTTCAGCGTGCCGTGGTGCAGGCGCGGGTTCACGCCGCCCAGGCTGTGCGAGAGCGAATGCACCGCGCCCAGGCCTTTCTGGAACGCCATCGCGCCCTCGATCGACGCGCTCATCATGTTCAGCCTCGCTTCGCGATCCTGGCCGTTGCGCGTCGCGGCCTCGATGTGCGCCCAGCCGCGCTCCAGGCCGTCGAGTGCAATGCCGTCGGCGGGCGGGTTGAACGCGGCCGACATGAAGGTCTCCATGCAATGCGCGATCGCGTCCATGCCGGTCGCCGCGGTCAGCCCGGGCGGCAGGCCGAGCGTCAGTTCGGGGTCGCAGATTGCCGAGCGTGGCAGCAAATGCCAGGAGTGGAAGCCGAGCTTGCGGTGGTCATCGGTGATGACGATCGCGCCGCGCGCAACCTCGCTGCCGGTGCCGGCCGTCGTCGGCACGGCGATCAGCGGCGCCGCGGCGGCGGTAATCCTGCCGCTGCCGCCTTCGATGGTGGCGTAGGTCACGAGCGGACCGAGGTGCGTGGCCGCGATCGCGACACCCTTGGCGCAGTCGAGTGACGACCCGCCGCCGACCGCGATCAGCCCGTCGCATCCGTGTTCGCGATAGATCGCCGCGGCTTCGCGCACCGCCGCCTCGGTCGGGTTGGACGGTGTGCGGTCGAAAACAGGGAAACCACCCGAGCCCTGCGTCGACGCGGGCAGGGCGTCGAGCACCTTCTGCAGCACGCCGGCCGCGCGCACGCCGGCGTCGGTGACGATCAGCGGCCGTTTGATGCCGATGCGCTCGCACTCCGCCGGCAGCAGGCTCGCGCGTGCCGTAGTCGAGGTGGACGTGGGTCAGGTAGTAGATCAGCGCCATCGCGGGCCTTTAGCTGCGGTAGGTCGGGTCGATGCGGTCGACGATGCGCTGCAGCGCATCGAACGCATCCTGGCCGGCGCCGTACTTGGGGTCGAAGTTGAGCGAGTCGCGCACGCAGCTCTCGAGCACCGGCTGCGCAATCGCGCGCGGCTTGCCCATCGCCAGCGTGGTCATCTGCACCTCGCAGGCGCGGTTGATCAGCCACATCAGGGCGAGGCATTGCGGCAGCGTGCGGCCCATCGTCACCGGCCCGTGGTTGCGCAGCAGCAGCACCGGCTTGTCGCCGGCGCTGTCGAGGATGCGCGAGCCCTCGTCGGCGTGCACCGTGATGCCCTCGAACTCGTGGTACGCCACCTTGCCGAACAGCTGCGCGGCGTAGAAGTTGGTGTAGGACAGACCTTCGTCGAGGCAGCACACCGCCATCGTCGGCGTCGTGTGCACGTGCATCACGCAGTGCGCGTCGGGCACCATCTCGTGGATCTTGCCGTGGAAGGTGAAGCCCGCCGGGTTGATCGGCCAGTCGCTGTGGCCGATGAGGTTGCCCTTGACGTCGACCTTCACCAGGTTGGACGCGCGCACCTCGCTGTAGTGCAGGCCGAAAGGGTTGATCAGGAAATGCGGCTCCGGGCCCGGCACGCGCAGCGAGATGTGGTTGTAGATCAGCTCGCTCCAGCCCAGGTGGTCGAAGATGCGGTAGGCCGCGGCGAGCTGGACGCGCGCGTCCCACTCCTCGCGGCTGTAGCGTAGCGGGCGCGGCGCGGTGGCGGGGATGATGTTGTCGGTCATGCCAATCTCCTGGGGTTGTCAGTAAGCGCCCGGCGCGGATGCGCCCGCAGCGCTTGAGTCGGGGCTGCCCTTGTAGGCCGCCGCGAGCTCGCGGCAGGCACGCGTGAGCAGCGTGGTGTCGACGCCGACGGCGACGAACAGCGCGCCGGCATCGAGATAGCGCCGCGCGAGCTTGGGGTCGGGCGCGAGCACGCCCGCTGCCTTGCCGGCGGCGCGCACGACGGCAATGCCGTCGAGGATGGCCTGTTGAACCTGCGGATGCGCCGGCTCGCCGAGCAGGCCCATCGATGCCGACAGGTCGGCGGGGCCGAAGAACACGCCGTCGACGCCTTCGGTCGCGGCGATTGCGGCCAGGTTCTCGACGCCCTTTCGCGTCTCGACCTGGACCAGCACGCACATCTCGGCGTCGGCCTCGTGCAGATAGTTGCCGATCTGGTTCCAGCGCGACGAGCGCGCGAGCGCCGAGCCGACGCCGCGGATGCCGCGCGGCGGGTAGCGCGTCGCGGCGACGAGCGTCGCCGCCTGCTCCGCGCTCTCGACGACCGGGATCAGCAGCGTCTGCGCGCCGACGTCGAGCAGCTGCTTAATCAACGCCACGTCGCCGATCACCGGCCGCACGATGGGGTGCGTGGGATAGGCCGCCACCGCCTGCAACTGGCCGAGCACGGTGCGCAGGTCGTTGGGCGCATGCTCGCCGTCGATCAGCAGCCAGTCGAAGCCGGTGCCGGCCATGGCCTCGATCGCGTAGGCGTCGGCCAGGCCGACCCAGAGGCCGATCTGCGCGCGGCCTTCGGCGAGCGCGCGCTTGAAGGGGTTGACGGGCATCTTCAAGACGCTTCCTTCAGACCAGGCGGAACGCGACCGAGCCGAGCGGCCCGTAGTCGGCGTGGAAGCTGTCGCCGGCCTGGGCCGTGGTCGGGCGCGTGAAGGAGCCCGCGAGCACCACGTCGCCGGCGTCGAGCTGTTCGTCGTAGGGAGCGATCTTGTTCGCGAGCCAGGCCACGCCGGTCGCGGGGTGGTTGAGCACGCCGGCAGCGAGGCCCGTCTCCTCGATCACGCCGTTCTTGTAGAGCAGCGCGCCGACCCAGCGCAGGTCGACGTCGTTCGGCCGCACCGGCCGGCCGCCGAGCACGATGCCGGCGTTGGCGGCAAAGTCGCTGATCGTGTCGAAGACCTTGCGCATGACCTTGGTCTCGCGGTCGAACTGCTCGATACGCGCGTCGATGATCTCGATCGCCGGCGTCACGTATTCGGCGGCCGAGAGCACGTCGAACAGCGTCACGCCCGGGCCCTTCAGCGGCCGGCCGAGGATGAATGCGAGCTCGACCTCGATGCGCGGCGCGATGAAGCGGCTGGCTTCGATGTCGCTGCCCTGGTCGAAGAACATGTCGTCCATCAGCGGCGCGAAGTCGGGCTCCGTGATCTGGCTCGCCTGCTGCATCGCACGCGAGGTCAGGCCGATCTTGCGGCCCTTGATGCTTCGGCCGTCGGCGAGTTCGAGCTCGACCCAGGCGCGCTGGATCGCGTAGCCGTCGGAGATGTCCATCTCGGGGAAGCGCCTCGAGAAGTGGCGCACCTGGGTGCGGGTCTTGCGTGCGTCATAGAGCTCGCGCGCGAGTCGGGCGATGGTGTCTTGCGGCAGCATGGGGGGTCAGCCTGGTTTGTTGAAGAGGGGATGCAGCGTGCTGTGCTTGGCGTCGAACACTTCGGCGCCGACGTCGACCTGCAGCGTCACGCCGAGGTGCATCGTGGCCATCAACGGATCGAAGTGCGCCTTTGCCACGGCCATCAGTGCTCGGCCCACGCCTTGCTGCACGGCCTCGCTGCGGCCACGGCCCATGCGCAGATTCAGCCAGACGAAACCGTAGTCGCCATCGCCGCCGGCAGCCTGCCCGGCCTCACCGCCGTCGCTGATCGCGAAGTGCGGAGCCGGGTAGGCCAGCACGCGCGTGCCGCCGGGCGGGAACACCGGCGCACCAGCCTCGTCGCGCTGCGCGAGCATCGTGTCGGCGAGGCTGCGGCACAGCGCCGACATGTCGCTGCGCGCGTCGAGATTGCCGCTGTAGAGGATGACGAGGTGGGGCATGCCTGGCCGCCGCCGGGCCCCTGCCCGAACAGAGCCGGGTCGCGACGGTCGAGTAGCCGTCGGCCCTCGACGCCACGGCCTTCGGGACGGCATGGCCGTCCTGCGGCGTGACCGGGAACACGGCGTTGATCTGCCCGGTGCCCGAGGCGCCGAAGTAGGGCGTCACGACGTCGGCCCTGCCGTCGTAGGCCGACCAGCCGAGCGCGCCGAGCAGCATCGCGGTGTCGTGCATGAAGCCTTCGCCGTGGCCCTTGGCGGCGTACTCGGGCAGCATGCCGCAGAAGGTCTTCCAGTCGCCGCGCTTCCAGATCTCGACCACCTCGTGGTCGAGCGCCTCGAGGAACGGGCTCCAGATCTTGAACGCGTATTCCGGCGCGAGGCCGTTCTGCGCGAAGCGGTGGCTCAAGCTGCCGCTGGCGAGAAACGCGACCGTGCCGTCGTAGTGCTCCTCGACCGCCTTCCTCATCGCCCAGCCCAGGCGCGCGCTGTCGTCGAGGTAGTGCACGGTGCACAGCGCCGACACCGACACCACCTTGAAGTGACGGTCGGCATTCATGTAGCGCATCGGCACCAGCGTGCCGTACTCGGGCGCGAGCGAGGTTGCGGGGTGGGCGAGCGTGTCCACGCCGTGCTCGGCGGCCACCTTTGCCAGTAATTGGCCCAGCTCGGCGTTGCCGGGGAATGCGAACTCCATGTTGCTGATGAAGTGCGGCAGCTCGTTGCTGGTGTAGTTGCCGGCGAACTGCGGCGCGCAGTTGACGTGGTAGCTCGCGTTGACGAGCCAGTGCGTGTCGAAGACGACGATCGTGTCGACGCCGAGTTCGCGGCAGCGGCGCCCGATCTCGATGTGGCCGTCGATCGCGTCCTGGCGCGTGCCCTTGCGCGGGCCCTCCAGTTCGCTCAGGTACATCGACGGTACGTGCGTGATCTTGGCGGCGAGAGCAACTTTGCCCATGGTGGTTCCCCTTGGTGAAATGCGTGTTGACGATCAGTAGACGATCGCGGACCACAGCGCGCGCTCGCGCTCGCCGCCCTCGCGCAGCGTCGCCGAGACGGTGTCGAATCGCATCACGGTGCGCCCGGCATCGTCGTAGGCTTGCCAGCCCGGGTTGCCGGTCTTCGCAAACGCCACCCAGGCGCCATGCATGCGCGTGGCCAGTTCCTGCGGCGCCGTGGGGCCGACGAAACCCTGGGCCGGTGGCGTGCGCAACGTGTCGAACACGAACGGCACATCGAGCACATGCGCGGCACCCAGCTTGCCGCCGAATTGCGGCGAGCGCCATGCGAATTGATAGGCGTAGGTGGGCGCGCCGCCGGCCTTCGCATGCGCCTGGGCCTGCGCCTGCGCGGCATTGCGGAATACATAGTCGGAGTTGACGGCCGAGAAGATCTCACCTGGCGTCGCATTCGGGCGGGTGGCGCGATAAACGGCGGGCATGTCAGCCGGCAGCTTCAAGACCGCGACCATGCCGCCGATGGCCGGCTCGGGGATGCGATCGATGGCGCCGCCGGGCACGAGGTAGAGCCTGAACTCTTCGTCATTGCTCCCGATCAGGATCGGCACGTTCTTCGACGCGCCTGCGGCGAGCTGTACCGCCGGCGGCTGCTTCATCTCCACGCCATCGATCACCGGTTGCAGGATCTTGGTGAACGCGAGGTCGCCCCAGACCTTGGCGTCGGCGGCAGCCGCATCGAGTTTGATGCTCGCATCGACCAGTGTCTTCAGGTCGATCCGGGCAAACGCATCACGCGTCGCGCTCACGCCCAGTGCCTGCGCGAAGGCCGGCGTCACGCGGGCAGCCTGCGCCAGCGTCAGATAGCCTTGCGCCGGGCTTTGAAGCGCGGCCTGCGCGAACAGCCCCCGCGCCGACGGCGCGCCGAGCAGCGCGGCGACCGAACTCGCACCCGCCGACTGACCGAACACGGTCACGCGCGACGCATCGCCGCCAAAAAGCGCGATGTGATCTCGCACCCATTGCAGTGCGGCGATCTGGTCGAGAATGCCGCGGTTGGCGGGTGCATCGGGCAGGACCAGGAAGCCGTGCGCACCGACGCGGTAGTTGATCGACACCAGCACCACCCCGTCGCGTGCGAACGCGCTGCCGTCGTACCAGGGCTCGGACGCATCGACACGGATGTACGCGCCGCCCGGGATCCACACCATCACCGGCAACTTGGCAGCCGGATCCATGCTCGGCGTCCAGACGTTCAGGCACAGATCGTCGGGCTCGCCCACCATCTGCTGCTGCGCGCCGCGCGAGGGCTGCGGCGGCATCGGGCCGAAGCGGGTCGCATCGCGCAGGCCGGTCCAGGACGGCGCGGGCTGCGGTGCCAAGTAGGCACGCTCAGGGACAAAAGGGTTCGCTGCGTAAGGAATGCGCTTGAAGCTGTGGATGCCGTTGTCGACGCGGCCTTGCAGAGCCCCCTGCGGGGTCGTCAGCACGTTGGACTGCGCGTCGAACCGCGTCACCGTGCTTGCGCACCCGCCAACCCAGGGCAGCAGGCCGCCGGCCACCCATCCGGCATTGAAATTGCGTCGTGTCAGTGTCATCAGATACCCCAGTGAGGAATGTGGTGCGAGCCCAGCGAAACCGCGACGTTCTTCGGCTCCAGAAAGACTTCGTAGCTCCAGGTGCCGCCCTCGCGCCCCGTGCCCGATGCCTTGGTGCCGCCGAAGGGCTGGCGCAGGTCGCGTACGTTCTGGCTGTTGACGAAGCACATGCCGGCCTCGATGGCCGCGGCGACGCGCATCGCGCGGCCGATGTTCTCGCTCCAGACGTAACTCGACAGGCCGTAGGCGATGTCGTTGGCCTGCGCAATCGCGTCGGCCTCGTCGGTGAACGGGATCAGGCAGGCTACGGGTCCGAAGATCTCCTCCTGCGCGATGCGCATGCCATTGGAGACATCGGCAAACACCGTCGGCAGCACGAAGTTGCCGCGCTGCATCGCGACCGGCAGTTCGGGCGCGGCAAGGCCGCCCGCGATCAGCGTCGCGCCTTCCTTCGGTCCGAGTTCGATATAGCTGCGCACCTTGGCCAAGTGGCCCTGGCTGATCATCGGGCCGACGATGGTCTGCTCGTCCATCGGGTCGCCGACGACGATGCGCTTGGCGCGCTCGGCAAAGCGCTGCGCGAAGTCGGCGTAGATCGACTTCTGCACCAGGATGCGCGAGCCGGCGGTGCAGCGCTCGCCGTTGTTGGAGAAGATCATGAAGATCGCGGCGTCGAGCGCACGGTCGAGGTCGGCGTCGTCGAAGACCACGAACGGGCTCTTCCCGCCGAGCTCCATGCTGAACTTCTTCAGCCCCGCGGTCTGCACGATGCGGTTGCCGGTGGCCGTCGACCCGGTGAACGAGATCGCGCGCACGTCGGGGTGCGCGCACAGCGGTTCGCCGGTCTCCTTGCCGAAGCCATGCACGATGTTGAGCACGCCCGGCGGCAGGCCGGCCTCGAGGCTGAGTTCGCCCAGGCGCGAGATCGACAGCGGCGACAGCTCGCTCATCTTCAGCACCGCGGTGTTGCCGAACGCGAGGCAGGGCGCGATCTTCCAGGTGCCGGTCATGAACGGCACGTTCCACGGGCTGATCAGTGCGCACACGCCGACCGGGTGGAAGAGCGTGTAGTTCAGGTGCGTCGGCGTCGGGTAGGTGTGGCCGTCGACGCGGGTGCACATCTCGGCAAAGTAGTGGAAGTTGTCGGCCGCGCGCGGCACCAGGTTCTTGCGCGTCTGCGAGATCACCTGGCCGCTGTCGCGGGTCTCGGTCTCGGACAACTCGGGCACATGGCGCGTGATCAGGTCGCCGAGCTTCCTCATCAGCGCCGCGCGCTCGGTGGCCGGGCGCGCGGCCCAGGCCGGGAAGGCCGCCTTCGCTGCAGCCACCGCGGCATTGACCTCGGCCGCTCCTCCCGCGGCGACCTCGGCCAGCACCGCCTGCGTTGCCGGGTCGATGGTCTCGAAATAGTCGCGGCCTGCGACTGCCTTGCCATCGATGAGGTGATCGACTCTCATTGTTCGCTCCTTGCCTTGATGGGGTCAGCGGCCGAAGACCGCGTCGCCGACGATTGAGTTGACCAGGCGCCCGATGTCGTCGATCTCGGTCACGACCTCGTCGCCGATGTTCACGTTGACCACGCCGTCGGGCGTGCCGGTCAGGATCACGTCGCCGGGCCCGAGCGTCATGAACGAGCTCAGGTACTCGATCAGCTCCGGAATGTCGGCAATCATGTCGCGCGTGTTGCCCTGCTGCCTGACCCGGCCGTTGACGATCGTGCGCAACGCCAGGTTGTGCGGGTCGGGAACGTCGGCCGCGTCGACGAGCCACGGCCCGAGCACGGTGCAGGTGTCCCGGTTCTTCACGCGCAGGTTCGGGCGGTAGTAGTTTTCCAGGTAGTCGCGGATCGCGTAGTCGTTGGCGACCGTGTAGCCGGCCACGAACTGCATCGCGTCCGCGCGCTTGACGTTCTTGGCGCTGCGGCCGATCACGACCGCGAGTTCACACTCGTAGTGCATGAATTTCACGTCGGAGGGCCGGCGCGTCTGCGCGCGGTGGCCGATCAGCGCGCCCGGGCTCTTCAGGAACGCGAGCGGCTCGTCCTTGGCGGTGACGGTGAGTTCCTTGGACAGTTCCTTCACGTGGTCGGCATAGTTCAGGCCGAGCGCGACGATCGTTGCGGGCTCGAACGGCGGCAGCCAGACGACGGCGTCCTCGGCGAGTGCGCGGCCGTCGGCGAGGCGTAGCCCGGCCGGATGCTCGGTGGCGTCGTGGATAGCGCCGCCATAGGCGACTCGTGCGCGCTTCATGAAACCACCTCCGCGACGAGCGGCGTCGCGAGCCAGCCCACGCCGTCGATCGTGATCGTCACCGTCTGGCCGGCACGTGCGCGTGGCGCGCCTGCTGCCACGCCGACGGTCAGCACGTCGCCGGAGAACAGCGTCATGAACTTGGTCACGTCGGCGATCAGTCGCGCCACCGGGCGGACGAGCCCAGTCGTGCTGCTGCGCTGCACCGTTTCTCCGTCGATGGCGACGGCGATGCCCAAGGCATCGGGGTCGGGCACCTGTGCACGCGCGACGATGGCCGGGCCCATCGGGCAGAAGCCATCGCGGCACTTGAAGCGCATCGATGGCCGGTAGACCGACGCGTGCGGCACGCTGATGTCGTTGACCACCGTGTAGCCGGCCACGAAGGCCAGCGCCTCGGCCTCGGTAACGCGCGAGGCCGTGCGCCCGATCACGATGCCGAGCGTGGCGCCGATCTCGAGCTCGGGCGCGTCGGCCGGAACGACCACCGGCACGCGGTGTCCGACGACCGTGTTGCGCGGCTTGATGTAGAGGATCGGCGCCTGCGGCGGTGCCTTGTACGGCGCGGCGTGGACCTGGTCGCCGAGCGCGGCGAGCGCGTCGCGGTGGTTGAGCAGCGTGCCGTAGACCGTGCCGCGGGCGGGCGGCAGGAAGGCCGGCCCGTCGCGATCGGCGGCGAGCGCCTGCCAGCGCGCCGGAGGCGCCTCGGTGGCAAGCGGCAGGCCCTGCGGCTGGGCGAGCGCCTGGATCAGCAGCTGGAGCATGGCGGCGCCTCGGTCAGGTTGGGGCGGATGCAGATTGCTAACATGTGTGTAAGTATTCAGCCTGGACGCGAGGCTGTCAAGCGCTTTCGACGCTCCGGCGTCGATTCACTATGATGTGAGGCATGTCGGCGCGCCGGTCGCCGCGCCCCACCTAGGACATCGCATGCCGCCTGCCACATCGCGCCACCGCAACCTGCCCCAGTTGATGCTGCAATCGCGCGAGGCGCTGATGGCGCAGTTCCGCCCGATCCTCCATACGCACGGCGTGACCGAGCAGCAGTGGCGCATCGTGCGCGCGCTGCTGATGCACGGGGCGCTGGAGCCGCGCCAGTTGTGCGAGCGGTGCCAGATCTCGAGCCCGAGCATCGTCGGCGTGCTGCAGCGCATGGAGGAGGCCGGCCTCGTCGAGCGCGAGCGCATGGCCGAGGACCAGCGCCGCGTCCTCGTCTCGGCCACCGCGCGCAGCCGCCAGCTCGGCCGGCGCATGATCCCGGCGATCGAGGAACGCTACGCCGCCATCGAGCAGCGGGTCGGCGTGCAGACGCTGCGCCAGGCCTACGACGTCCTCGACGCGCTGCTCGCGGCGCTCGGCCACACGCAGGCGGATGCCGCGGAAGTACTGGCGCTGGAGGACGAGCCCGTTGCGGCAGTGCGCGCCGCGCCGACCGCCCGTGTCGCGCCGCGCCGCGCGGCACGCGGATCGCCGCGCAAGGCTTGAACGCGCGTCGCGCCGCACCGATCGCGCGCGGCCGGCGCGCCTCGGCCTGCGGGGGTCAGAGGTCGAGCGTGTAGACCACGGCCGCCGTGCGCTCGGCGGCGCTGTGGCCCTCGAGCGCGCGGTCCCACTCGGGGGCATCGGCACCGGCTGCGGGCTCGAGGTGGCGCGTCATCAGGGCCACTTCTTCGGCGCCGGCGTCGAACTCGCCCGCCGCTTCACGCGCCGCGGTGAACAGGCGCGCGACGGTGCTGCCGCCGGCGTCGATCAGCACCAGGTAGCGCGCTGCCGCGCGGTGCTCGGTGTTCAGGTGGCCGCCGCGGGCCTCGATGCCAAAGCCTTGGTTCATGAATTCATCATGCCATGCCGCCCGGCAATGCGTCGGGTGCGCTGGCAATGGCCTCAGGTGCCGCAGAAGGTCCGATAGCAGGCCGTCACGTCGGCCGGCGCCGGCTCGGCATAGGGCGCAAGTTCGGGCGCCTCGTCGAAGGGCCGGCGCAGCGCGGCGAGCAGGCGTTCGAACGGCTCGAGGTCGTCTGCGTCCGAGGCCGCGGCGAGGGCCTCCTCGACGCGGTGGTTGCGCGGGATGATCCACGGGCTCGCGAGGCGCATGCGTGCCGCGCGTTCTGCCGAATCACCGTCCGGCGAGCGTGAACGCCAGCGCGCAAGCCAGGCATCGAGTGCCGCCGGCTCGGCAAAGAGCGCGCGCAGCTTCGACTCGTCGCCCGCGGCCGCGTCGGCAAGACGGCGCCAGGCGAGCGTGAAGTCGACGCCTTGCGCGTGCAGCAGCGCGAGCCAGTCGTCGGCGAGCGCGTCTGCCTCTGCCGCTTCGCTCGCCGCCAGGCCGAGCTTGGCGCGCTGGCCCGCGCGCAGCGCCGCGGCGTACCAGCCCGGAAAGGCGTCGATCACCTCCATCGCCTGTTCGGCCGCGCGCTGCATGGCCGCCTCGTCTTCCACGCTGCCGGCCAGCAGCGGCAGCAGCGCTTCGGCCAGACGCGCCAGGTTCCAGCGCGCGATGCGCGGCTGGTTGGCGTAGGCGTAGCGCCCGCCGTGATCGATGCTGCTGAAGACGGCTGCCGGGTCGTAGGCCTCGATGAAGGCGCAGGGCCCGTAGTCGATCGTCTCGCCCGAGAGCGCCATGTTGTCGGTGTTCATCACGCCGTGGATGAAACCGACGTTCATCCACTGCGCGACGAGCGCCGCCTGGCGCTGCGCGACGGCGCGCAGCAGGCCGACGTAGCGCTCGGGCGTGCCGGCGAGGGCCGGGTCGTGGCGCGCGATCGCGTAGTCGGCAAGCTGGCGCAGGCGGTCGAATTCCTGGCGTGCGGCGAAGTACTCGAAGCTGCCCACGCGCAGATGGCTCGCCGCGACGCGCGTCAGCACCGCGCCGGGCAGCGTCTGCTCGCGATAGACCGGCTCGCCGGTCGCGGCCACGGCGAGCGCGCGCGTGGTCGGGATGCCGAGTGCGTGCATCGCTTCGCCGATCAGCACCTCGCGCAGCATCGGGCCGACCGCGGCCTTGCCGTCGCCGCCGCGCGAGAACGGCGTGCGCCCCGAGCCCTTGAACGCGATGTCGCGCCGGCGCCCTGTGCGGTCGATCACCTCGCCGATCAGCAGCGCACGGCCGTCGCCGAGCTGCGGCGCGAAGCCGCCGAACTGGTGGCCCGCGTAGGCCTGCGCGATCGGCTCGGCGCCGTCGGGCAGCGCGTTGCCCGCGAACAGGGCCGCACCTTCGGCGCCGCGCAGCGCGGCGGCGTCGAGCTTGAGCTCGTGCGCGAGCGCGTCGTTGAAGAACAGCAGCCGCGGCGCCGGCACGGCCGCCGGCTGCCAAGGCACACAGGCCAGGCAGCTCGCGGGCAAAGGAGTTGTCGAAGGCGAAGTGGGGCATGCGCAGGGCGGCTCGGTCGAGGCCCCAGTGTGCCGGGAAAGCTTCAACCCTGCCCGGCAGCGAGTTTCAACGGCGCCCAGACGGCACTGGCAGCCGCGCTCAAGCCTGCTCGCCGACGACCCCCATCTCGAGCGGCAGCTTGATGTAGACCATGCGCAGCTTCTCGCCGGCGAGGTGGTCGAGCAGCTTGCGCGCCTCGTCGTCGGTGAGCGCGAAGCCGACCTCGACCGACAGGTCGCCCGCGAGCTCGAAGAAGTGCTCCTCGTGCAACTTGCCGTGCCGCCCATAGCCGGCGATCGCGCGAAACGCCGAGCCGCCGTGGATGCCGAGCTTCTTCGCCGTCTCGAGCAGCCACTCGTAGGCCAGGATGCCGTGGTGGCGGCGGCTTTCCTGCACGTAGAACTTCAGGTAGACGCCTTGCATCGGGTGGCCTCCTTGCTGACTGTCGTTGCGATGCGGCACGCTCGGCGTCACGCCCTGCCGAAGAGCGCGTTCGCGAGCAGGATGCCCAAAGCGGTGAGCACGAGCGAGCCGGCGAGGTGAACGCCCGCCGCGCCGGCCGCCCACGCGTACTGCTGGCGCCCGATCAGGTGACGACCTCGGCCGAGAAGGTCGAGAACGTCGTCAGCCCGCCGAGAAACCCGGTGATGATCAGCAGCCGCCACTCGGGCGGCAGCGCGGTGTGGTGCGTGAAGAACGCGCTCGCGACGCCGACCAGCAGGCCGCCGATCAGGTTGGCGGCGACCGTCCCGAGCGGAATCGTCGGAAACACCGGGTTGAGCAGCGCACCCAGCCACCAGCGCAGCAGCGCGCCGCAGCCTGCGCCGCCGAACACCGCCAACATCGCAAAGCCGCTCATGGTGCTCCTTCAGCGTCGGGAGGGGCCGAAAGGGGCTGGTGCGGCGAGATGCGCAAGTGCGCCAGCGAGAGCCTGCACCGGCCCCGTCCGGGACCTGGTAGGCATCATCAGCCCCGAAGGGCAGTTGCGGGAGGCATGCCATCTCCGTGCGTCGCGGCGAGTATATCGAGCGATGCGTGTGCAATCGGGCTGCAACGGCCGTGAGCATCCAGGGCGGCGTCGGCAGGTTCCGCAACCGTTCAGGTGCGTCCCAGCGCCTCTTCTGTCGCATGGAGTGCCTGCGGGTGGGCTGCCAGCAACTGCCGCAGGCGCGGCAAGCGCGCGCTGGCGGCATCCAGGATTTGCGCCGGCACCTCCGATCACTCGACCGTGCCCCACTTCGTCAGGTTGCGCGTTGCTTGTGGCTCCGGCCGGCGCTTCGCGCCTTAACTTCGCTGCGCGAAGTTGGCCTACGCCGCAAACCAAGAAGCCTGGCGCGCCTGCCGCGCCGGCGCTGACGCAAGGGCGTCAAGGTCATTCGACCGTGACGCTCTTGGCCAGGTTTCTTGGCTTGTGGCTCCGGCCGGCGCTGCGCGCCTTAACTTCGCTGCGCGAAGTTAGCCTTTACCGCAAACCACGCAAACTCGCGCCTGCGGCGCGACCGCTTCGCTGCCGCCAAGTCGGTCACTCCACCGTGACCGACTTGGCGAGGTTGCGTGGCTTGTGGCTCCGGCCGGCGCTGCGCGCCTTAACTTCGCTGCGCGAAGTTAGCCTTTACCGCAAACCACGCAAACTCGCGCCTGCGGCGCGACCGCTTCGCTGCCGCCAAGTCGGTCACTCCACCGTGACCGACTTGGCGAGGTTGCGTGGCTTGTCCACATCCGTCCCCCGCGCGCAGGCGGTGTGATACGCCAGCAGCTGCGGCGGCGACGTGCAGGATCGGAGACAGCGCGCCGTAGTGCTCGGGCATGCGGATCACGTGCAGGCCGGGGCCGGGTTCGATGCGGGTGTCGGCGTCGGCAAAGACGAACAGTTCGCCGCCGCGGGCGCGCACTTCCTGCACATTGCTCTTCAACTTTTCGAGCAGCGCGTCGTTGGGGGCGACGGTGACGACGGGCATCTCGGCGGTCACGAGCGCGAGCGGCCCGTGCTTGAGCTCGCCTGCCGGGTAGGCTTCGGCGTGGATGTAGCTGATCTCCTTTAGCTTCAACGCGCCTTCGAGCGCGATCGGGTAATGCAGCCCGCGGCCGAGGAAGAGCGCGTTCTCCTTGCGCGCGAAGATCTCCGACCAGGCGATCACTTGCGGCTCGAGCGCAAGCACCGCCTGCAGCGCCGAGGGCAGGTGGCGCAGCGCCTTCAGGTGCGCGGCCTCCTGCTCTTCGCTCAGGCGCCCGCGCACCTGCGCCAGGGCCAGGGCGAGCATGAAGAGCGCCGCGAGCTGGGTCGTGAACGCTTTCGTCGATGCGACGCCGATCTCGACGCCTGCGCGTGATGTACGAAAGCTCGCACTCGCGCACCATCGCGCTCGTCGCGACGTTGCAGACCGTCAGGCTGTGCGCCATGCCCAACTCGCGCGCGTGGCGCAGCGCCGAGAGCGTGTCGGCGGTCTCGCCGCTCTGGCTGATCGTGACGACGAGGGTGCGCGGGTCGGGCACGCTGTCGCGGTAGCGATATTCGCTCGCCACCTCGACCGAGGTCGGGATGCGCGCGATGCCTTCGAGCCAGACCTTGGCCGTCATGCCGGCGTACGAGCTCGTGCCGCAGGCGAGGATCAGCACCTTGTCGATCTCGTTCTTGAAGATGCGGTACGCGCCGTCGCCGAAGAGCTCGGGCGAGATCCCGGCCACGCCCTCGAGCGTGTCGGCGATCGCGCGCGGCTGCTCGAAGATCTCCTTTTGCATGTAGTGGCGGTAGGGGCCGAGCTCGACCGCGCCGCTGTGCGCGTGCACCGTGCGCACTTCGCGCTGGACGGCCTTGAACGCCGAGCCTGCCTCGGCGCCGCGGTGGGTGATCCAGTGCTTGCCGAGCTGCAGGTCGACGACGTCGCCTTCTTCCAGGTAGACGATCTGGTCGGTCACGCCGGTGAGCGCCATCGCGTCGGAGGCCAGGTAGTTCGAGCCGTCGTTGCCGATGCCCAGCACCAGCGGCGAGCCGGCGCGCGCGCCAACCACGCGCCGCGGCTCGTCGCGGCAGAAGACCGCGATCGCGTACGCGCCGCGCAGGAGTTGCGTCGCCTGCTGCACGGCGGCCTGCAGGTCGCCGTCGTAGCAGTGGTCGACGAGGTGGGGGATGACTTCAGAGTCGGTCTGGCTCGCAAAGCGGTAGCCGCGCGCCTCGAGCATCGCGCGCAGTTCGTCGTGGTTCTCGATGATGCCGTTGTGGACGAGCGCGATGCGCCCCGGGCGCCCGGGCTCGGCGCCGGAGCCGTGCGAGAAGTGCGGGTGCGCGTTGTGCACCGCGGGCGCGCCGTGCGTGGCCCAGCGCGTGTGCGCGATGCCGGTGCCGCCCTCGACCGCCTCGTCGCGCACCTGGGCCTCGAGCTCGGCCACGCGCGCGGTGCTGCGCGCGCGGCGCAACTCGCCGCCCTGGTGCACCGCGATGCCGCACGAGTCGTAGCCGCGGTACTCGAGCCGCTTCAGGCCCTCGACGAGGATGGGGACGATGTTGCGCGTGCTGACCGCGCCGACGATGCCGCACATGTGCCAGGCTCCTTGTTGCACGATGCCGCCCTTGAGTGGGCGGGCTGGCGGTCATCGTAGTGAGCTCACGGAGGTCGAAGAGTGCATATATTTCGCTCTCATGAAATAATCACTCTTGCATGGTGATAATAGAATGAATCTTGCACAGAACACATTAGTGTGAAAGAACATAGCGATCTCATAGATCTCGACGCCACCGACCTGCGCCTGCTGTCGATGCTCCAGGACGACGCCTCGCTGACCAATCAGGCCCTGGCGGAGCGCGCCCATGTGTCGCCGGCTACCTGCCTTCGGCGCGTCGCGAGGCTCGTCGCGCGCGGCATCGTCGAGCGTCGCGTTGCGTTGTTGTCGCCAGAGAAGCTCGGTGCCGGGCTGACGGCGATCGTCGAGATCACGCTCGACTGCCAGGGCGCCGAACACCTCGCAGCGTTCGAGGCCCGGGCCGCCGCCGACGCCGCGGTGCGGCAGTGCTACCGCGTCGCGCCGGGGCCTGACTTCGTGCTCGTCGTGCAGGCGCAGGGCATGCCGGCCTACGACGCGCTCGTGCAGCGCTTGTTCACGCAGGACGCCAACGTGCGCAACGTGAAGACGTTCTTCAGCGTCCGGCGCGCCAAGTTCGAGACTCGCATCGAACTGCCGGCGCCGCAGCGTTAGCGCTTCACGTGCGCTGCGGCCTTCACGCCTTGAGCAGCGCCAGCCCCTTGAGGTAGCTGCCCTCGGGGAAAAAGAGCGTCGTCGGATGGTCCGGCCCGGCCTCGAGGCGCTGCAGGATCGCCGCGTCGACGCCGGCGTCGATGCCCGCACCGGCGACGATCTTGTGGAAGAGCTCGGGCCCGATGCCGCCCGAGCACGAGAACGTGAACAGCAGCCCGCCCGGCGCGAGCAGCCGGAGCGCGAGGCGATTGATGTCCTATGGGCGCGCGCCGCGCGCTCGGCATGTGCCCCGGTCGGCGCGAACTTGGGCGGGTCGAGAACGATCGCGTCGAAACGGGTCCCAGCGTCGATCTGCGCGCGCAGCATCGCGTTGACGTCGGCGTCCTGCGTCGCGTGGCGCTCGGCCGCGAAGCCGTTGGCGCGCACATGCGCCTCGGCACGCGCCAGCGCCGGCGCCGACGAGTCGACGCTCAGCACCTGGCTCGCGCCGCCGGCGAGCGCGGCAATCGAGAAGCCGCCCGTGTAGCAGTAGCAGTTCAGCACCCGCTGCATGCCCAGGCGCCGCACCATGTCGGCAAAGTGGCGCCGGTTGTCGCGCTGGTCGAGATGAAGCCCGTCTTGTGGCCGTGCGCGATGTCGACGTCGAAGCGCCAGTCGTGCTCGCGGATCGTGAGTTCGGTCGCGCCGTCGCCGCGCAGCCAGCCGGCTTGCGGGGCCAGCCCCTCCTGCCCGCGCACGCTGGCGTCGGAGCGCTCGTACAGGCGCGCGGCGCCGCTCGTGCGCATGAGCGCATCGGCAATCGCGGTCTTCCAGCGTTCGGCGCCGGCCGACAGGAACTGCGCGACCAGCGTGTCGCCATAACGGTCGACGATCAGCCCCGGCAGACCGTCGGCCTCGCCGTGGACCAGGCGCACGCCATTGCTCTCGACCGCCAATCGCGCCCGCAGCGCGATCGCGCGCGCGATGCGGCGCTCGAAGAACGCGGCGTCGATGCGCTCGGCCTCGTCGAAGCTCCACGCACGCAGCCGGATCTGCGATGCCGGGCTGTACGCAGCCCAGGCCAGAAAGCTGCCGTCGGCGGCCTCGACGCGCACCGTCTCGCCGGCATCGGCGCGGCCACGCGCGACGCTGCTCTCGAACACCCAGGGGTGATGGCGCAGCAGCGAGCGCTCCTTGCGCCTTCGCGTAGGCGGATCGCCTTCATCGTTGCCGCTTCGCGCGCGGGTGAGCCGCGTCGTACACCTTCGCCAAGTGTTGGAAATCCAACTTCGTGTACACCTGCGTCGTCGCGATCTGCGCATGGCCGAGCAGCTCCTGCACCGCGCGCAGGTCGCCGCTCGACTGCAACAGGTGCGACGCGAACGAGGTGGCGCAGCATGTGCGGGTGCACATGGGTCGGAATGCCGGCCTGGATGGCGCGCGTCTTCAAGCGGGAGCGGATCTGGCTCGCGGTCAGGCGCGTGCCGTTGCGGCCGACGAAAAGCGCCGGCTGGTCCGCCTTGGCAAGCGCTGCGCGCAGCGGCAGCCAGGCCGCGAGCGCGGCGCGCGCTGCGCTGCCCCCACCGGCACGCTGCGCCGCTTGCTGCCCTTGCCGAGCACGTGCGCTTCGCCGGCTTCGAGTCGATCCAGCCCGCCGCGCCGGCGCCCGGCCTGTGCGTCCAGGCCGACGAGCTCGGCAATGCGCAGCCCGCTGCCGTAGAGCATCTCGACGATGCAGGCGTCGCGCGCTTCGAGCGCCGGGTCGCCGCCCGCGGCGCGGTGCTCGGCGAGCGCAACCGACTGATCGACCGACAACGCCTTGGGCAGCGGCTTGGCGGCCTTGGGCGCGCGCACGCCGGCGACCGGGTTCGCGGCGATCTCGCCCTCGCGGCCGAGCCAGCGGTACAGCCCGCGCCAGGCGCTCAAGTCGAGCGCAACGCTGCGCGGCGCGAGGCCGTCGGCATGCAACTGCGCCGCCCAGCGCCGCACCTCCTGCGGCTGCACCTGCGCGAGCTCGGTGCCGGCGGCTTCGGCCTGGCGCTGCAGGCGCAGCAAGGCCATTTCGTACATCGCCAGCGTGCGCGCAGCGAGGCGCCGTTCGACGCAGGTGCTCGAGGTGGCGCTCGACGACCGGCTGCGCTCTTCCAACTCAGCCCTCGCTGGGCCGCTCCCGAGGGCTGAGATCCCCCCGGGGCGACACCGCAGGTGTCTTGGGGTCGTCATGTCACCTACTCGAGCAACTGCGACAAGCCCGCGCTCGCGATCTCGCCGACGCGGCCGAGGAAGTCGGTGCCCATGTCGGCGCTGTAGCGCGTGGGGTCGGGCGAGCCGAGCATGGAGCAGGCCGAGGCTGGCGCGTCGGCAGCGCGGCGCAGCGGGATCAGCGCGAGCGACATCACGGTGGAAGGGTCCGACAGCCACTGCGCGGCCTCGAAGCCGGCATTCACGCCGCAGTAGGGCGCGCCGAGGCTCGAGGCGAAGCTCTTCACGTCGTCGCCCACAGGTTGCGCGAACGGCTGCCCGGCGTGCGGCTCGGCGACGCCCCACAACCGCAGGCCGGCCTGCGGGATCATGAACTGGTGTTTCAGTTCGGTGACCAGCACCGCCGGCACCTGCGCCGCGTCGCGCACGAGCATGATCGCGCGCCCAGCGGTGCAGCTTGTCGGCCAGCGCCAGGTTGTCCTGGCCGTTGCGGATCATCTCGATGATCTTGCCTTCCAGGCCCTTGATCTTGTCGCGCAGCATTTCCATCTGCCGCTCCTGCAGCGAGAGACCGCGCGCTGCCCGTGCGGGCTCGTCATTGCACGCTGCCGAGGCAGCTCGGCGTGGCGCTCGAAAAGCCCGGCGTGTTGAAGCCAGGAAGTTCGCGATGTCGTGCTCGGTGATGCATGCCGGTGCTCACGGGGTGTCTGCCTTCAGGGGTCGGATGGGGGTTCAGGATATCGATGCTGCCTTCGAAGACCGTCTCTGCGGCCCGGTCATCAGCAAGAAAAAGAAAGAAGGACAGGGAGGCCGTGGCGTCGGCGCTGCCGCTCCAGGCGACGCAATGCGCCGCGTCACGGTGACCTCGACCTCGCGGTCGAGCAGGCCGCGCCGGATGCCGGCCACGACCGCTGCGCAGGCGCCGGTGCCGCAGGCAAGCGTCTCGCCGGCATCGCGCTCGAAGACGCGCAGGCGGACCTGCCGCCGGTCGATGACCTGCATGAAGCCGGCGTTGACCTTGCGCGCGAATCTGGGGTGCGATTCGACCTGCGGGCCGACGATTTCCACCGGCGCCGCATCAGACGTCGGCGACGAGCTGCACCGCGTGCGGATTGCCCATCGACAGCACCGCCACCTCGCACGCGCTGCCGTCGGCGAGCACCAGCGGCTGCCGCCAGCGCGCGCAGGGGCCGGCGCGCTGTCGAAAGGCAGCGCGGCGTGGTCGAAGAAGCCGGGCGGTTCATGTCCACCGTCACCCGGCCGCCATCGGCGGCGCGCAGCTCGAGCTCGTTGACGGTCTCGACGGCGGCACCAGCTTTGCGCGCCAGGCCCTGGCGTGCACGAAGCGCAACCAGGCAGCGCGCCCGCCGCCCGCAATGCTCGACCTCGTCGCCGCTGTTGTTGAAGACGCGGTAGCGAAAGTCGATGCCGGTAACGCTTGCTCTCGACGACGAGGATCTGATCCGCACCGACGCCGAAGCGCGGTCGCCCAGGCGGCGCATCTGTTCAGGCGTCAGGTTCAGCGGCGCGCGCGTCGCGTCGATGACGACGAAATCGTTGCCCGCGCCGTGCATCTTGTGGTGAACCGAGCCCATCTGCGGATTATCGGGGTTCGGCCGGCGCCGTCGTTCCCGCCCGCGGAGATCCCCTTAAAGACCCGGGCTGCGGGCAGCCAAGTCTTGCTTCGGGTCGGTGTCGCCCCAAGGCGTCTTGCAGCGCTTGTACCCTCCAAAGGTACTGCTCAGCCCTTCCATCGCGCGGTTGATCGCCGCGGCGCAGGCCTCAGGCGCCGCGGGGTCGGTGAGCGGCGCGGCTCGGCTAACGCAGAGATGTGCTGACGTAGCCCCGGCCACAGCGGCGTGCGCTTCGCCCCAGGCGAGGAGCGTCGCGCCGGTCTGCTGCACCCAGAGCGCAAGGCAAGCGTCATCGTGAGGCCGGCTGGCCGAAGAACGGCAGCACCACACGCCCATGCCCTCGGGTGGCACCTGATCCGGCAGCAGGCCGACCGCCTCGCCGCGGCGCAGCGCGGATCATCTGGGCGCACGCCGGCGAGCGCCGGTGCGGCGGCGATGGGGCGCGCGCGCGCTGTCGACCACCTCGCGCAGCACGCGCTGCGCGCCGGCCGGTAGAGCACCGTGATCGGCCCGTGCGCCGCGCCGTAGCGCTCGGCATAAGGCTGCGCCGTGACCTCGAAGCAGCCCAGGTGCGGCGTCAGGAAGATTCCGCGCCCAGCTGAGCGCGGCGGCGATGTGCTCGGCGCCCGGCATCGCCCCGGCGGCGCGTGGCGCGCCGGCCGGCCGCAGCCAGAGGTAGGGCGCTCGAGCACTTACGCGCCCGCCCTCGGCGACCGCCCGGCGGCCGCGGCCGACGCCGGCCAACGCCGCGTGGGCGCCGAAGCAGCGCCGATGGCTCGCCAGACAGCGCCCACGTCAGCCAGCCCAGCGCGGCGCCGATTGCGCAGAAATCCAGTGGCCTGCGGGAGCCACGCCAGGATCGTCCTCGTGTTTTCCTCGGCATCGGACCATCGCCGAGTGATGAACTGCTTGCGGGGCGATGCCCAGGCGCCGACTACCGGCCTCAGGAAGTACCCTAGGGCGCTCAAGCCTTTCGCGTTCGCCGTTCCTCCGACAGGCACAGACCGGCAACGCGGTCTGCAACCTGAGCGACTGGGTTTACGAGTGGCGAACGACTTTCACCTCGGATCCGTTTCCGAAGGCCACCCCGACAAGGTGGCCGACCAGGGTCTGATGCGATCCTCGACGCGATCTTCAAGCAGGACCCGCGCTCGCGCGTCGCCGCCGAGACTGTGCACCTGTCTCGATCGTGCTCGCGGGCGGTCACGACCAACGCGCACGTCGACTACATCCAGACCGCGCGATGTCTTGAAGCGCATCGGCTACGACAACACCGAGTACGGCATCGACTACAAGGGCGCGCGGTGCTCGTCGCCCAGCGACAAGCAGAGCAACCATCGCCCAAGGCGTGATCGTACGCCAGCGACGACCACCTGAACACCGGCGCCGGCGACCAGGGCCTGATATTCGGCTACGCCTGCGACGAGGCCCGACCTGATGCCGGCGCCGATCTACTACGCGCACCGCCTCGTCGAGCGCCAGGCGCAGCTGCGCGGGACGCCCGCATGCCCTTCCTGCGCCCGGACGCGAAGAGCCAGGTCACGATGCGCTACGTTGACGGCAAGCCGCACTCGATCGATACCGTGGTGCTGTCGAGCCAGCACAGCCCGGACCAGAGACGCCGACGAAGGTGAAGCAATCCTTCATCGACCAGGTGATCGAGGACATCATCAAGCCGGTGCTGCCTAAGGAGGGTGGCTCAAGGACACGCTCTACCTGATCAACCCGACCGGCCGCTTCGTCATCGGCGGCCCGCAGGGCGATTGCGGCCTGACCGGGCGCAAGATCATCGTCGACACCTACGGCGGCGCCTGCCGCACGGCAGGGCGGCGCGGTTCTCGGGCGGGCCACGAGCAAGGTCGACCGTTCGAGCGGCCTAAGGCGGCGCGCTACGTGG
>NZ_JADJDO010000041.1 GCF_016702655.1 Ideonella sp. | reverse complement strand
TTGCAGTTGTCGTAGATCGCGATCAGTGCCTGCAGCGTGGTGCGGATGTCATTAAACTGGATCTCCTGCGCGTGCAGAACGGCCGCTTGTCTGCACGTGGTAGCTCGAGTTTTGGCTGCGCTCGTTGGCGCCGTAGCGGTCGCGCGATCGCGACGGACCAGATGCGCCGCGCGACGCGGCCCATCACCGTACTCCGGGGTCCATGCCGTTGCTGAAGAAGAACGACAGGTTCGGCTCGGAAGTCGCGTCGATGCATGCCGCGCGCGAGGGAGGCCTCGACGAAGGTGAAGCCGTTGCTCAGCGTGAACGCCAGCGGGCTGATCGGGGTCGCGCCGGCTTCGGCGATGTGGTAGCCGCTGATGCTCACCGAGTAGAAATTTCGCACTTGGTGGTACCGAGTACGCGGCGATGTCGCCCATCACCTTGAGTGAAAACTCGGTCGAGAAGATGCAGGTGTTCTGCCCCTGGTCCTCCTTCAGGATGTCGGCCTGCACCGTGCCGCGCACGTTGGCGAGCGTCCATTCGCGGATCTTCGCGGCCTCGGTGTCGGTCGGCGGGCGGCGGTTGTCGGCCTCGAACTTCTCGAGCTGCTGGTCGATCGCGGCGTTCATGAACATCGCCAGGATCGTCGGCGCCGGGCCGTTGATCGTCATGCTCACCGAGGTCGCCGGGTGGCACAGGTCGAAGCCCGAGTAGAGCACCTTCAGGTCGTCGAGCGTCGCGATCGAGACGCCCGAATTGCCGACCTTGCCGTAGATGTCGGGCCGCGGGTCGGGGTCGTTGCCGTACAGCGTCACCGAATCGAACGCGGTCGACAGCCGCTTGGCCGGCATGCCTTCGCTGACGAGCTTGAAGCGCCGGTTGGTGCGGAACGCGTCACCCTCGCCGGCGAACATGCGCGTCGGATCCTCGCCCTCGCGCTTGAAGGCAAACGTCCCGGCGGTGTAGGGGAACGAGCCGGGCACGTTGTCGAGCATCAGCCACTTGAGGATCTCACCGTCGTCCTCGTACTGCGGCAGCGCGACCTTGCGGATCTTGTTGCCCGAGAGCGTGGTGTGAACGAGGCTCGTGCGGAGCTCCTTGTCGCGGATCTTCACCACGTACTCGTCGCCGGCGTAGGCGCGCTGCATGTCGGGCCACATCGCGAGCAGCTTCTTCGCATCGGTATCGAGCCGCGCGCCGCGCGCTTCGGCGAGCTTGAGCACGGTGTTCTTCGCGCCGTCGCGGGTCGGATCGTCCTCGTGCAGCATGCGCGCCGTCTCGCGCAGTTGCTGCAGCTCGCGCGCAAGGCGCGCCTGGGCGCGCGCGCGCGCCTTGTAGCCGCGCACGGTGTCGGCGATGTCGGCGAGATACCGCACGCGCGCGCCGGGCACGATCGCCACCTGCTGTGTGCTGTGGCGCGTATTCACTCGCGGCAGGCGCCCTTCGGCGAGCGGCAGGCCGAGCTCCGCGAGGCGCGCGGCGAGCGCCTGGTACAGCGCCGTCACGCCGTCGTCGTTGAAGCGACTCGCCATCGTGCCAAACACCGGCATCTGCTCCGCCGGCGTCTTGAACGCCTCTCGGTTGCGCTGCACCTGCTTGGCCACATCGCGCAGCGCGTCGGCCGCGCCCTTGCGGTCGAACTTGTTGATCGCGACGAACGCGGCGAAGTCGAGCATGTCGATCTTCTCGAGCTGGCTCGCGGCGCCGAACTCGGGCGTCATCACGTACATCGGCACGTCGACGTGCGGCACGATCGCCGCGTCGCCCTGGCCGATGCCCGAGGTCTCGACGACGATCAGGTCGAAGCCGGCCGCCTTGCACGCCGTCACGACGGCCGGCAGCGCCTGGCTGATCTCGCTGCCGAAGTCGCGCGTGGCGAGGCTGCGCATGAAGACGCGCGGCCCGGCGCTCCACGGCGAGATCGCATTCATACGGATGCGGTCGCCGAGCAGCGCGCCGCCGCTCTTGCGCCGCGAGGGGTCGATGCTGATCACGGCGATGCGCAGACGGTCGTCCTGGTCCAGACGCAGGCGGCGGATCAGCTCGTCGGTCAGGCTGCTCTTGCCCGCGCCGCCGGTGCCGGTGATGCCGACCACCGGCGTGCGGCTCGCGCCGGCCGCGGCCTCGAGCGCGGCGAGCAGGTCGGGCGCGACGCTGCCGCCCTCGAGCGCGGTGATCAGCTGCGCGAGCGCGCGCCAGTTCGCTTCCGAATGGCCCTGGATCGCAGCGAGCGACTTCGGTGCCTGCGCCGAGAGATCCCGGTCGCAGCGCATGACCATCTCGCCGATCATGCCGGCCAGACCCATGCGCTGCCCGTCCTCGGGGCTGTAGATGCGCGCGACGCCGTAGGCCTGCAGCTCGGCGATCTCGGCCGGCACGATCACGCCGCCGCCGCCGCCGAAGACCTGGATGCCGGCGCCGCCGCGGCTCCTCAGCAGATCGACCATGTACTTGAAGTACTCGACATGCCCACCCTGGTAGCTGCTGAGCGCGATACCCTGCACGTCCTCCTGCAGCGCCGCGGTGACGACCTCGTCGACCGAGCGGTTGTGACCGAGGTGGATCACCTCGGCGCCCATGCCCTGCAGGATGCGGCGCATGATGTTGATCGCCGCGTCGTGGCCGTCGAACAGGCTGGCCGCGGTGACGAAGCGCACCTTGTGCGTCGGACGATAGCTGGCGAGCGCCTGGTACTCGGCCGAGAGGTCGGTCATCTGGGGTCTCCTGGTGCGTGCGAGGGGTGGCGGCGCTACTCGACCTTCATGCCGAACAGGGCCGGGTCGCCGGTCGGGAAGCGCAGCCGCAGGCGCGTGAACACGTCCTTCATCACGTGGGCGATCATCAGGTTGCGGTGCGTCTTCGAGTCGGCGGGTACGATGGTCCAGGGTGCCCAGGCCGTACCGGTGGCAGCGATCGCGGCGCTGTACGCGGCCTGATAGTCGCTCCAGCGCTTGCGCACCTCGAGGTCGCCGAGGCTGAACTTCCAGTGCTTGGCCGGGTCGTCGAGCCGCTCCTGCAGACGCTCGCGCTGCTCGTCGTTGGAGATGTGCAGCATGAACTTGCACACCACCGTGCCGGTCTCGGAAAGCATGCGCTCGAAGTCGTTGATCTGTGCGTAGCGCTGGCGCGTCTGCTCGGGCGTGATCCAGCCGTTGACCACCGGTACCAGAACGTCCTCGTAGTGGCTGCGGTTGAAGACCGTGACCTCGCCCGCTGCGGGCACCTGGGCGTGGATGCGCCACAGGTAGTCGTGGTCGCGTTCATGCTCGGTCGGCACCTTCCAGCTCACCGTGTGCACACCGAGCGCACTCATCTGGCCGAAGACGGCGCGCACCGTGCCGTCCTTGCCGCTCGTGTCCAGCCCCTGCAGGATCACGAGCAGCTTGTAGCGCCGATCGGCGTAGAAGAGGTTTTGCAGCGTGTCGAGTTCGAGCGCGAGCTGCATCACCGCAGCGCGGTCGGCATCGCGGTCGCCGCTGGCGTAGGGGCGCGCCTTGGGGTCGAAGCGGGCGAGATCGAACTTGCGGCTGGCCGCGGCAACCTGAAAGTCATCGAGCGCCGGCGCGCCGGTCGATCCGTTCCTGGCCATGCGTCGTCTCCTCCCCCATCGCGATTGACGTAAACGTCAATTGAAGTGTAGCGCCCCGGTTCGAAGGGCGCGAAAGGCGCGAGTGGCGAGATTTGACGGCACAATCGCGCCGCACTCCCGGCGGCGCAGCCCGGCCGCTACCGTTCACCCGACGGAGGTCCCCTGCGTGAGCAATTTCTTCGCCATCGACATCGGCAACACCCGCCTGAAATGGGCGCTGTACGCCGCGCCGCAGCCCGGGCGCCGTGCTGTTGGCGCAAGGGGCGGTGTTCCTCGAGACCATCGACGACCTGGCGGAGACCGAGTGGAAATCACTCGCCGCCCCGGCAAGCATGCTCGGTTGCGTGGTCGCCGGAGAGGCCGTGCGCCGCCGCGTCGAGAGCAGCTCGAACTGTGGGACGTGGAGCCGCGCTGGGTCGTGCCGTCGGCGCATGCCGGCGGCGTGACCAACGGCTACGACCACCCCAACCGGCTCGGTGCCGATCGCTGGACGGCGCTCGTCGGCGCGCGTCACCGCGTGCTCGCGCACGGCGCGCCGCGACCGGCCCTGGTGGTGATGGTGGGCACGGCAGTGACGGTCGATGCGCTCGATGCCGGGGGCCGCTTCATTGGCGGGCTGATCCTGCCCGGCTTCGGCCTCATGCTGCGCGCGCTCGAGATGGGCACGGCAGGCCTGAAGGCGCCGACCGGCGAGGCGGTGGACTTCCCGACCAACACCAGCGATGCGCTGATGAGCGGCGGGGCGCACGCGATCGCAGGCGCCATCGAGCGCATGCAGCGCCGCCTGCAGGAGCGCACCGGCCAGGCGCCGATGCTGCTGATGAGCGGCGGCGCGGCGGTCAAGTTGGGGACTATCGTCGAACTGCCCTTCGAGACTGCCGACACCTTGATCTTCGAAGGCCTGCTCGTGCTGCAGTCACAACGGCTCGCGCTCTGATTGTCCGGGCGCGGCGGCGGGCCGCATCGCGGTGCGCAACGCAGCGATCTCGGCGCGCAACTCGCCGAGCTCGACATGCAGGTCGCGCAGGATCTCGCGCTCGATGCGTCGCTCCTCGGTCTCAATCCACATCGCGGCGATCGATGCCGTGACGAGGACAGCACGCCGAATCCGATCAGCACGACGAAGAACGAGAAGATCTTCGAGGCCGGCGTGGTCGGCACGATATCGCCGTAGCCCACCGTCGCGGCGGTCGTGAAAGCGAGCCACAGGCCGTCGGCGAGCGTCACTGCCTTGGGCTCGAGCCACCAGAAGCCCAGGCCGGAAAGCCCCACCAGGGCGAGCGCGAGCCCGAGCATGTAGAGCACGCTGCCCTGCGTGAGCAGGTGGCGCAGCAACCAGCTCATGCGCGCCAGCGTTGCCAGTGCCACGACGAGCCGGAACGCGAGCGCGGGCGTCGATTCCGAGCTCGGCGGCAGCGCGGCCGACAGCAGCAACCCCCCCGTGAGCAGCCACTGCGGCCAGTGCGCGTGCTCGCGTGCATGCTGCAGGGCCGCCTGGTGGCGGCTCCACCACAGCGCAACGCCGGTCACCGCCGCGGCTGCGACGTAAAGCGCGGCCGCGATCGGCCACGGCGCGGGCGCGACCAGCTCGAGATAGAAGGCCGGGATCGTGACCACCAGCGCCAGCAGCACCGGCCACTTCCAGCGATCCGCCTCTTGCTGCGCGGCGCGTGGCCGGCCAAACGGATCGAACGACTTGCTCATGCGCCGAGCCTAGCGCGCCGGTGTGCATTCGCTTGCGTGCCGTCAAGTCACCGGCCCGGCACATCGCCTGCTACAGGATGTAGCGCGACAGGTCCTCGTTCTTCGCCAGCTCGCCAAGCTTGGCGTCCACCGCCGCGGCGTCGAGCCGCACCGTCTGGCCGGCGAGCGCGGGCGCGTCGAAGCTGACCTCGTCGAGCAGGCGCTCCATCACCGTGGCCAAGCGCCGGGCGCCGATGTTCTCGGTGCGCTCGTTGACGTCGTAGGCCGTCTGCGCCAGGCGCCGAATGGCGTCGGGCGTGATCTCGAGCGTCACGCCTTCGGTCGCGAGCAGGGCCTGGTACTGCGTGACGAGGCTGGCCTGGGTCTGGGTCAGGATGGCCTCGAAGTCGTCGACCGACAGCGAGCCGAGCTCGACCCGGATCGGAAACCGCCCCTGCAACTCGGGGATCAGGTCGCTCGGCTTGCTCAGGTGGAAGGCGCCCGAGGCGATGAACAGGATGTGGTCGGTCTTGACGATGCCGTACTTGGTGTTCACCGCCGTGCCCTCGACGAGCGGCAGCAGGTCGCGCTGTACGCCCTGGCGCGAGACCTCGGCGCCGCGTGATTCGCCGCTGCCGCCGGCGCCGGTGACCTTGTCGATCTCGTCGATGAAGACGATGCCGTTCTGCTCGGCATTGGCGAGCGCCGCGGCCTTGACCTCGTCGTCGTTGACGAGCTTGCCGGCCTCTTCCTCGGTGAGCAGCTTGAGTGCCTCGGCGACCTTGAGCTTGCGCGTCTTGCGCTTGGCCGTGCCAAGGTTGGCGAACAGGCCCTTCAACTGCTCGGCCATCTCGTCCATGCCGGGCGGGCCCATGATCTCGAGCGCCGGCCGCGGCTCGGCAAGATCGACCTCGATCTCGCGCTCGGCCAACGAGCTCTCGCGCAGGCGCTTTCGCATCACCTGGCGCGCGGTGTTGTCGGCACCTGCGGCCTCGCCGCGCGGCGGGGCACGAGGATGTCGAGCACGCGCTCCTCGGCGGCGTCCTCGGCCCGCACGCGCTGGCGCCGAACCTGCGCCTCGCGCTCCTGTGACGGCGCTCTCGACGAGGTCGCGGATGATCGAATCGACGTCCTTGCCGACGTAGCCGACCTCGGTGAACTTGGTCGCCTCGACCTTGATGAAGGGCGCGTCGGCGAGCCGCGCCAGGCGGCGCGCGATCTCGGTCTTGCCCACGCCGGTGGGGCCGATCATCAGGATGTTCTTGGGCGTGATCTCGGCGCGCAGCGCGCCCTGCACCTGCTGGCGCCGCCAGCGGTTACGCAGCGCGATCGCGACCGCGCGCTTGGCCGCGCCCTGGCCGACGATGTGGCGGTCGAGCTCGGAGACGATCTCGCGCGGCGTCATCGAGCTCATGTCAGTACCGCCCGGCCGTTCCAGGGGCGCCCCGCCGGCGGGGGCCTCATCCAGGGTCTCGACGGTGTGCTGCTGGTTGGTGTAAATGCACAGGTCGCCGGCGATCGAGAGCGACTTCCTGACGATCTCGTCCGGCGTCAGCGCGGTGTTCTCGAGCAGCGCGCGCGCCGCGGCTTGCGCATAAGCGCCGCCCGAGCCGATCGCGATGATGCCGAACTCGGGTTCGAGCACGTCGCCGTTGCCGGTGATGATCAGCGACGCCTCGCGGTCGGCGACGGCGAGCATTGCCTCGAGCCGGCGCAGCACGCGATCGGTGCGCCAGTCCTTGGTCAGTTCGATCGCGGCGCGCACCAGGTGGCCCTGGTGTTTCTCGAGCTTGGCCTCGAAGCGCTCGAAGAGCGTGAACGCGTCGGCAGTCGCGCCGGCAAAGCCGGCCAGCACCTGCTCGCGGTGCAGCCTTCTCACCTTGCGCGCGCTTGCCTTGATCACGATGTTGCCCAGCGTCACCTGGCCGTCGCCGCCGAGCGCGACGAGCGGCCCGCGGCGCACGCTGACGATCGTGGTGCCGTGCCAACTGGCCGTGGTCATACCTGCCGGACGACGATGCGCGCGTGCTCGTTGATGCCCATTGCACCGAAGAACAGCGCCACCAGGCGGTGGGCATCGGTGAAGCTGACGCTGCGGCCCTCGTTGCGGCGTGCGAGCACCCAGTTCAGCAGATCCCCGGCAGCGATGAAGTCGACCCGGATCAGGCGTGCGCACGAGACGCTGATCACGCTTGCCATGCCGAGCTGCTGGTCCATCTTCTTCAGCGTCTCGCTGATGTCGCCGACGAGCTGGCCCGCGAGGTCGACCGTGCCGGTGACCACCTGATTCGCATCCTCGGTGATCTGGGATTCGAGAAAGCTCGTCGACATTTCGCTCACCACCGAGTTCGGCGAGGTCGAGTGCCCGGGTGCCGAACCGCTGATGCGCACCTGGCAGACCGAACGCTCCCACGATGGCGGCGAGACCTCGTAGGTCACGCAGTAGTCGATCGCGGCCTCGTCGAACTGATCAGCCCGGTTGGCCATGCGCAGCGCGTCCAGGCGCAGTTGCCAGAAGGCCGGGTCGGCATCGCGAACGCCGGTCGGCGCGGCCTCCTGCAGCAGCGCGAGCAGGTGGTCTCCGGCCAGCCAGCGCATGTCGAGCTGTTGCGGAATCCAGTAGCGGAAGAGTTCGCTCAGGCGCGCGCAGGCCTCGGCGTCGATGGTCTTGAGGCCGCTCCAGTCGAAGACCCAGGGCAGCGGCATCTGCAGGGTCTGCGACGACAGCTTGGCCACGCCGTCGGTGTCGAGCACGGCCGGGCAGACCCAGCCTACCTGGCCGTCGATGCGCGAGCGCGCCGGGCGCTCGTCGCTGCCGGCCGCCTCGGCGACGAGCTTGGGCATCGAGAACCATTGCGGCGCCGACCAGCCGAACTGCTGCGCGTAGTCGAGCGCCAGGCTCTCGAACTTCTGCTGCTGGCCGATCGCCCGGTACAGGTCGAAGCGCACCAGCCAGGTCTCGGCATGCTGGGCACGCTCGCCGCCGGTCGACGTCAGGCGCGACAGCGATTGTTCGCACAGCTCGAAGTCGGCATTCGCGAACGCGATCACGGCCTCGTCGAGTTCCGGGTCGTGCGCCACTTCACTGACCTCGACCGCGAACGGGCTGCCGAAGGCCGGGGTCGGCACGTTGGCGGTGCCCGGCGGCTTGAGCGGCGACAGGCCCGGGCCCATGGTCGCCGCCAAGGGCACGTGCGGCTCGGCTGTGCGCAGCCGGCCGACGCCGCTGTCCATGTCGAGCGGCCGCCCGGCGCTCGATGCAGCGTCTAGCGCGCCGGGCGTCGAGGCACGGTGGGGCATCGGCGCCGGTTGGGTCGGCGCGTTGTAGAACTCGGGCGGGTGGCGCAACCCAGATGCAGGGAAGTGGGCGTTCTCGCCCACCATCTGCTGCTCGATCTCGTCGATCTTGGCCTTGACGCCACCGTCGGCCCGGGCGCCGCTGTCGGGCAGGCGCACTTCCGAGTCGTCGAGGCGGGAAGACCCGCCCAACGCGGCGAGCTGCTCGCTCGTCAAGCCCTCGCGGCGGACCTTGCGCAGCATGTCGAACTCGCGCTTGCGCACGAAGTCGTTGCGCCGCTTGCGCTCGATCATTGCCTTGAGCTCGGACTTGGCGAGCTCGGTTTCACGCTCGTCAGGCGCACCGCCTTCGAGCGAGGTCCAGTCGGTTGCCGGATTGGCGACAAACTTGACGACCTTGCGGAAGAAGCTCGTGCTGTTGTCTTTCGGGTCGGCCATGTAGACGGGCTGGGTGGCGGATTCAGGCGTTGCAGGGCCGCGGGGCAGGCGTTCGCGTCAGTCGCCGAACATCTTCTGCTTGAGTTCGCGCCGTTGCTGCGCCTCCAGGGACAGTGTAGCCGTCGGCCGCGCCAGCAGGCGTCCAAGGCCGATCGGCTCGCCGGTCTCGTCGCAGAAGCCGTAGTCGCCCGCTTCGATGCGTGCCAGCGACTGCGAGATCTTCTTCAGGAGCTTCCTCTCGCGGTCGCGCGTGCGCAGCTCGAGCGCGTGCTCTTCCTCGATCGTCGCCCGGTCGGCCGGATCGGGCACGATGGAAGTGTCCTCGCGCAGGTGCTCGGTGGTCTCGCCGGCGTTGGACAGCAGGTCGTCCTTCAGGCGCTGCAGCGTCGTGCGGAAGTACTCGAGCTGCTTGTCGTTCATGTACTCGGCTTCGGGCATTGCCAGCAGCTCGGCCTCGGTCAGGTCGCGCCCGGCCTTGCCCTTCCACGCATTGGCCAGCCTGGGGTCGAACTTCTGCGCCTGCTTGGGGCTGTCCACTTCGAGGTGACTCATCTGCCGCGTCGGCGGGCGGGGCGGGGCAAATCGGTCGGCGAAGCGCGAAGTCGGCGCGGGCATCGGTGCCGGTGCGGCATAGGCTGCCTGCGCCTTGGCGCTGGCCTTGCTCTTGGCGGACGACGACATGCGGGTCGGCGAGGGGGCTGGCGTCGGCGGCGCCAGCGGCGTCGCAGCGATGGCAGTAGCCGCCACGACCTTGGGCGCCGGCGCTGCCTTGGCGGCCGGTGTGGCGAGGCCGGGCTTGGTCGTCGGCTTGCGCGCCGGCGCGGCTGCAGGCGCGGGCTTGGTTGCAGGCCTTGCGGCGGCCTTGGGTACGGGTTTGGCAGAAGCCTTTGTGATGCCCTTGGCCGAAGGCGAGGCAGGCTTGGAGGCCGGCTTGGCGGGTGCGCGGGCTGCTTTGCTGGCCGGTTTCTTGGTACTCACTGCAGTCTCCTTGCAACGCTCGTCATTGCGCTGCCGGGGCCCTGGATCGCGACCCCCGAAATTTCAGGCGCCGCGGATTGTAGCCACGCCCGGGCGCCTGCCGCCGTGACAGTTCGCAACGCCCGGGCCGTGGCGCGTGCGCAATTCATGCGAGGCACTGCTCCAGGCCCTGGAGCAGGATGTCCTTGGGCAGGTCCAGGCCGATGAAGACCATCTTGCTGCCCTTCTTCTCGCCCGCCGGCCAGGCCGGCCCGAGATCGCTGCCCATCAGCTGGTGCACGCCCTGGAACACGACCTTGCGTTCGGTACCTTTCATGTAGAGCACGCCCTTGTAGCGCAGCAGCTTGGGGCCGTAGACCTGCACGATCGAACCCAGGAAATCTTCCAGCTTGGCCGCGTTGAAGGGCCGGTGCGAGCGGAAGACGAACGACTTCACGTCGTCGTCATGGTGGTGATGGTGCGGGTGGTCGCAATGCTCGCCGTGCTCGTGGTCGTGGTCGTGGTCGTGGTGATGATGATCGTGCTCGTGCGCGTCGGCGTTCAGGAACTCCGGGTCGATGTCGAGCTTGGCGTTCAGGTTGAAGCCCTTCAGGTCGAACACCGCCGCGATCGGCACCTCGCCGAAATGGACCGTGCGCTGCGGCGCGCGCGGATTCATGTGCTTCAGGCGGTGCGTCAGATCCTCGAGCGCCGGTGCGTCGACGAGCTCGCTCTTGCTGATGAAGATCTGGTCTGCAAAGCCGACCTGGCGCCGCGCTTCCTGGCGCGTGTCGAGCTGCTGCTCGGCGTGCTTGGCGTCGACGAGCGTCAGGATCGAGTCGAGCAGATAGGTCTCGGCGATCTCGTCGTCCATGAAGAAGGTCTGTGCCACCGGGCCCGGGTCCGCGAGGCCGGTGGTCTCGATCACGACGCGCTCGAAGTCGATCTCGCCCGCGCGCTTCCTGGCCGCCAGGTCCGCGAGCGTGGTGCGCAGGTCCTCGCGGATGCTGCAGCAGACGCAGCCGTTGTTGAGCTGGATGATCTGCTC
The DNA here is from genome assembly GCF_016702655.1 of Ideonella sp. Classification (GTDB taxonomy): domain Bacteria; phylum Pseudomonadota; class Gammaproteobacteria; order Burkholderiales; family Burkholderiaceae_C; genus CAIKUF01. Next base: position 83,651 of record NZ_JADJDO010000041.1, on the reverse strand, counting down.
GCCGGGCGACTCGACCAGGATCTCGTTGTCGATGTTCTCCTCGCCGAACTCGTTCTCGATGACCGCGATCTTCTGCCCGTGGGCCTCGGTCAGCACGCGCTTGAGCAGCGTCGTCTAGCCCGAGCCGAGAAACCCGGTCAGGATGGTGGCAGGGATGAGTGCCATGGTGGATTCGCTCTTCCGTCAGGTTGACCAAGGGATATTGTGGCTCGCGCCGCCCATTCAAGGTGGCCCCGCGCCGGGCATCGGGTAAGCTAGCTGCCCCTGCAGCCTCCGCGCTCGCGCGATGTCCGACCCCCACCCTGCACGAACTGCCCGCAACTCCGACCGCCACGGCGGCAAGCCCGCGCAGTCGCGCGGTGGCAAGCACCACAATCCCCAGCCCGCCGACCGCCGCTCCCTGCTGGCGCGCCTGTTCGAGCTCATCTCGCCGGGGCCGGACTCGCGCGACGAGCTGATCTCGTCGCTCGCCGATGCCGAGCACCGCGAGCTGATCGAGCCCGAGTCGCGCAAGATGCTCGAAGGCGTGATCCGCATGGCCGACCTGACGGCCGGCGACGCGATGGTGCCGGCGCCGCGCATGGACCTGCTCGACATAGCCGCGCCCTACGATCAGTTGCTGCACGTCGTGATCGACACCGCGCACTCGCGCTTCCCGGTCTACGAGGACCGGCGCGACAACGTGATCGGCATCCTGATGGCCAAGGATCTGCTCAAGCTCCAGCGCTCGCCCGACCTGAACCTGCGCACGCTGCTGCGCCCGGCGGTGTTCGTGCCCGAGTCCAAGGGCCTGAACGAACTGCTGCGCGACTTCCGCTCCAACCGCAACCACCTCGCGATCGTGATCGACGAGTTCGGCAACACCGCCGGGCTGATCACGATCGAGGATGTGCTGGAAGAGATCGTCGGCGAGATCGAGGACGAGTTCGACGAGAAAGACGGCGAGAGCGACATCTACACCCTGGCCGACGGCAGCCAGCGCGTCGCCGGCGACACCCAGATCGGCGACGTGAACGCTGCCTTCGACACCGAACTGCCCGACGACGAGTTCGAGACCATCGGCGGCCTCGTCGCGCACGAACTCGGCCGCGTGCCGCGGCGCGGCGAGTCGGTGCAGGTCGGTCCGCTGCTGTTCTCGGTGATGCTCACCCGCGGCGGTGCGGTGCGCTGGTTCAAGGTCACGCGCGCGGCGCCGGCCGATCAAGCAGCCTGATGCGCTCCGCCCTCGGGCCGGCCGCCGCGCTGCTGGCCGGGGTGGCACAGACCTTCTCGTTCGCGCCGTTCGAGGCCTGGTGGCTGCAGATCGCGGCCCTGGCCGTGCTGGCACATGCAGCACGCGAAGCGCGGCAGGCGCGCGCCGCGCTGCTCGGCTGGCTGTTCGGCACCGGCTGGCTGGTCTCGGGGCTGTGGTGGCTCTACATCCGCATGCACTCCTATGGCGGCATGGCGGCCTGGCTCGCGGCGCTCGCCGTGCTCGCGCTGGCCGCGGCGCTGGCGCTGTACTACGCTGGCGCGCTCGCGCTCTGGGCGCGGCTGCGCAGCGGCGCTCCGTTCGGCGACGCACTGCGCTTTGCCGCCTGCTGGCTGCTCGCCGAGCTGGCGCGGGCGACGCTCTTCACCGGTTTTCCGTGGATCGCCTCGGGCTATGCGCACAGCGTCGGGCCGCTCGCAGCCTGGGCGCCCTGGGCCGGCGTGTACGGCATCTCGGCGCTTGCCGCGTGGCTGGCCTTCACCGTGACGGCGCTGCCGCGCGCCATGTCGGGCGCGGCGCGGGCCGCCCTGCTCGCGGTTGCGCTGCTGCTGCTGACGGCCGGGTTCTGGCTGCCGCGCGGCTTCACGCAGCCGGCAGGCGTGCTCGGCGTTAGCCTGCTGCAGCCGGCTGTCGCGCAGGATCTGAAATTCGATCCGGCGCGGATGGATGCCAACCTGCACGCCCTCGTGCGCCAGGTCGAGGCCGCGCGCGGCACGCTCGTCGTCGCGCCCGAGTCGGTGATTCCGTTCACGCGCGCCGAGATCGCCCCGGTGGTCTGGGCGCGGCTCGCGCATCCGTTCGAAGCAAACGAGCGCGGCCTGCTGATCGGCCTGTTCACCGGCAATGCGCAGGACGGGTACGTCAATTCGGTCGTCGGCGTCGGCGGTGCGCGGGGCGAGTATCTCTACGGCAAGCGCCACCTGCTGCCGTTCGGCGAGTTCGTTCCGCCCGGCTTTCGCTGGTTCGTCGACATGCTCCAGATCCCGCTCGGCGACCAGGCACGCGGCACGAGCGGCGCGCCGTTCGAGATCGGCGGCCAGCGCGTGCGGCCGCTGATCTGCTACGAGGACCTGTTCGGCGAGGACATCGTCGCCAGTGTCGTCGGCCCGGCGCCGGCGACGATCTTCGCCAACGTCAGCAACCTGGCCTGGTTCGGCACTGCGCTGGTGCAGGACCAGCACCTGCAGTTCTCGCAGATGCGCGCGCTCGAGTTCGAGCGCCCGGTCGTGCGCGCCACGAACACCGGCGCAACGGCCGTTGTCGACCATCGTGGCCGCGTCACGACGCGCCTGCCGGCGGCTGCGGCCGGCACGCTCGATGCCAGCGTCGAGGGCCGCATCGGCGAAACGCCTTATGCGCGCTGGTTGGCGGCGTTCGGGCTGTGGCCACTCGCGCTGCTTGCGTTGGCACTGCTGCTGGCACTCGTGCGGCGGCCCGTAAACTAGCCGATTGACGCCACGCCACCGCCCGATGCTGAACTTCCAGCAACTCATCCTGCGCCTGCAGGCCTACTGGGCCGAGCAGGGCTGTGCTCTGCTCCAGCCTTACGACATGGAAGTGGGCGCCGGCACCAGCCACACCGCGACCTTCCTGCGCGCGCTCGGCCCCGAGCCGTGGAAGGCGGCCTATGTGCAGCCGAGCCGCCGGCCCAAGGACGGTCGCTACGGCGACAACCCGAACCGGCTCCAGCACTACTACCAATACCAGGTAGTGTTGAAGCCCGCGCCGGCCGACATCCTCGAGCTCTACCTCGGCTCGCTCGAGGCACTCGGCTTTGATCTGCAGGCCAACGACATCCGCTTTGTCGAGGACGACTGGGAGAACCCGACGCTCGGCTGCTGGGGCCTCGGCTGGGAGGTCTGGTTGAACGGCATGGAGGTCACGCAGTTCACCTACTTCCAGCAGGTCGGTGGCATCGACTGCAAGCCCATCACCGGCGAGATCACCTACGGGCTGGAACGCCTGGCGATGTACCTGCAGGGCGTGGACAGTGTCTACAAGCTCGGCTGGACTGAGGGACTCTCCTACGGCGACGTGTACCACCAGAACGAGGTCGAGCAAAGCGCCTACAACTTCGAGCACAGCGACGTCGACTTCCTGCTCCAGGCCTTCGGTGCGCACGAGCGCCAGAGCCAGCAGCTGATGGCCGCGCAGCTCGCGCTGCCGGCCTACGAGCAACTGCTCAAGGCCGGGCACTGCTTCAACCTGCTCGACGCACGCGGCGCGATCAGTGTCACCGAGCGCGCCGCGTACATCGCCCGCATCCGCAACCTCGCGCGTGCAGTGGCGCAGAGCTATCTCGAGAGCAGGGCGCGCCTGGGCTTTCCGATGGCACCGCGTGACTGGGCCGACGCCGTACTGGCCCAGCTCGAGCAGAAGCGGGGGGCATGAGCATGGACATGACTCGCAACCTGCTCGTCGAACTCTTCGTCGAGGAACTCCCGCCCAAGGCGCTGAAGACGCTCGGCGAGGCCTTTGCCGAAGGCATCGCCGAGGGCCTGGCACGCCGCCAACTGCGCGGCGCGCACCGCGACTGGACCGCATTCGCGAGCCCGCGCCGGCTCGCGGTGCACGTGCCGGGGGTCGCCGCGCAGGCAGCGGACCGGGTCGAACGCGTCAAGCTGATGCCGGTGGCGGTGGGCCTCGCTGCCGACGGTGCACCGACGCAGGCGCTGCTCAAGAAGCTGGCCGCGCTCGGCGCCGATGCGTCCGCGGTACCCGGGCTCGCGCGCGAGGCTGACGGCCCCTCGACCGGGCCCAAGGCAGGCAAGGCCGAGGTGTTGTACCTCGAGCGCGCGGTTCGCGGTGCGACGCTGGCCGATGGGTTGCAGGCCGCGCTCGACGAGGCGCTCGCGCGCCTGCCCATTCCCAAGGTCATGCAATACCAGCTTGCCGACGGCTGGACGAGCGTGAACTTCGTGCGCCCGGCGCATGGCCTCGTGGCCCTGCACGGCGCCGACGTGGTGCCGGTGCGCGCGCTCGGGCTCGAGGCCGGCCGCCAGACGCGCGGCCACCGCTTCGAAGCTCTCGTCGACCCGGTGATGCTGCAGGACGCCGACCACTACGCGCGCCAGCTCGACGAGCAGGGTGCGGTGATCGCGAGCTTTGGCGCGCGCCACGGCGAGATCGTGCGTCAGCTCAACGCCGCCGCGGGGCGCCTGGGCCTGACGGTGATCGACGACGCGGCGCTGCAAGACGAAGTCACGGCACTCGTCGAGCGCCCGAACGTGCTCGCCTGCCGCTTCGACGAGGCGTTTCTCGAGGTGCCGCAGGAGTGCCTGATCCTGACCATGAAGGTCAACCAGAAGTACTTTCCGCTGCTCGACGCCGAAGGCCGGTTGAGCAACCACTTCCTGGTCGTCGCCAACATCCGCCCCGACGACGCGAGCCGCGTCGTCGAAGGCAACGAGCGCGTCGTGCGCCCGCGCCTCGCCGACGCGAAGTTCTTCTTCGACCAGGACCGCAGGAAGCCGCTCGCGGCGCGCGTCGCGGCGCTCGACAAGGTCGTCTACCACGGCAAGCTCGGCACGCTCGGCGAACGCGTCCAGCGCATGCGCGCGATCGCCGAGGCCATCGCGCGCCAGCTCGGCGGCGACGCCGCGGGAGCCTCCGCCGGGCGCGCCGCGCTGCTCGCCAAGGCCGACCTGACGACCGACATGGTGGGTGAGTTCCCCGAACTGCAGGGCATCATGGGCGGCTACTACGCGCGCCACGACGGCGAGACCGAGGCCGTCGCGTTCGCGATCGAGGACCACTACAAGCCGCGCTTCGCCGGCGACGCGCTGCCGCGCGAGGCGACGGGCGTCGCGCTTGCGCTCGCCGACAAGCTCGAGACGCTGGCCGGGATGTTCGGCATCGGCCAGCAGCCCACGGGCGACAAGGACCCGTTCGCGTTGCGCCGCCACGCGCTCGGCGTGCTGCGCTTGCTCACCGAGCGCAATCTGGCTTTGCCGCTGAACGGGCTCGTGGGCGAGGCGTTTGCTGCGTTTGCGCGCGGGATGCTCGGCGATGCCCAAGCCGACGTCGAGACCTTCGTCTTCGAGCGCTTCGCCGGGCTGCTGCGCGAGCAAGGCTACAGCGCGCAGGAGGTGGACGCCGTGCTCTGCATGCGCCCACAGCGCATCGACCTCGTGCCGCGCCAGCTCGCCGCGGTGCGCGCGTTCGCCGCGCTGCCCGAGGCGGCGTCGCTTGCCGCTGCGAACAAGCGCATCGCCAACATCCTGAAGAAGAGCGACGCGGGAGCGCCCGTCGCGGTGGACGAGACCCTGCTGCGCGAGGACGCGGAACGTCACCTGCACGGTGCGATGACGGTTGCGCAGCCGTTCGCCGACGCGCTGTTCGACAAGGGCGAGTACGCCGCCTCGCTGCGCGAACTGGCCGTCCTCAAGGAGCCGGTGGACCTCTTCTTCGACCAGGTGATGGTCAACGCCGACGACGCCGCGCTGCGCACCAACCGCCTTGCGCTGCTCGGTGCTTTGCACGCGGCGATGAACCGCGTCGCTGACCTCTCGCGTCTCGCATGACATGAGCCCCCAAGCTCACTTCGTTCGCTGCCCCCCGAGGGGGATGCTCGGCACCCTTCGGGCGGCCGGGCGGGCGCCGAGGTCATGACCCCCGGCCTCAAGCTCGTCATCCTCGATCGTGACGGCACGATCAACGAGGACCGCGACGACTTCGTCAAGTCGGCCGACGAGTGGGTGCCGCTGCCGGGCGCGCTCGAGGCGATCGCGCGCCTGAACCAGGCCGGTTGGCACGCGGTGGTCGCGACCAACCAGTCGGGCATCGGGCGCGGGCTGTTCGACATGTCGGCCCTGAATGCGATTCACCTGAAGATGAACCAGGCGCTGCACAAGCTCGGCGGCCGTGTCGATGCGATCTTCTTCTGCCCGCACGCGCCGCAGGAGGGCTGCGCCTGCCGCAAGCCGCTGCCCGGGCTGTTCGAGCAGATCGGCGAGCGCTACGGCATCGACCTGGAAGACATACCGGCGGTGGGCGATTCGCTGCGCGACCTCGAGGCCGGTTTCGCCGCCGGTTGCCGGCCGCACCTGGTGCGCACCGGCAAGCTCGCCCGCGCGGGTGAGGAGGCTGTTGCGCAGGTGGGCGAGCAGGTGCCGGGCACCCAGGTGCATGCCGACCTGGCCGCGTTTGCCGAGGCGCTGATCCAGCGGGAGCGCGCCGCGCGCGGCCAGAGTGGCGAGCCCGCTTCGGGCTATGGCCATCTGGAGTGACGACGATGCACAACAAGCTGTCGTGCAGCCTGCGCTCGGCGGTCTTCCTGCTCTGGCTCGCGGTCACGGTCGTGCCCTGGGCCACGGCGGTACTCGTCGTCTCGATCTTCGTGCGCGGCGACCCGGTGTACTGGATGTGCGCCGGATGGTTGCGCGCCGCGGTCTGGGGGGCGCGCGCGATCTGCGGCGTGCGCTGGCGCGTCCGCGGCATGGACAACCTGCCCACCGCCGCCGACAAGACGGCCTCGGTGATCCTTCTGTCCAAGCACCAAAGCACCTGGGAGACGTTCGCCTACCCGGCGCTGATGCCGCATCCGCTGGCCTACGTGTTCAAGCGCGAACTGCTCTACATCCCGTTCTTCGGCTGGGCCATGGCGCGGCTCGACATGGTGCACATCGACCGCAGCAAGCGCGCCGAGGCCTGGAACCGCGTTGCCGCGCAGGGCGCCAAGGTGATGGCGCGCGGGCACTGGATCATCATGTTCCCCGAAGGCACGCGCATCGCGCGCGGCAAGGCGGGCACCTACAAGACCGGCGGCACGCGCCTGGCCGTGGCCACCGGCCGGCCGGTGGTGCCGATCGCCGTCAATTCGGCGCGCTGCTGGCCGCGCAAGACCTTTCTGCTCAGCCCCGGCGTCGTCGAGGTGTCGATCGGCAAGCCGATCGCCTCGGTCGGGCGCGAGGCCGACGAGCTGATGCGCGAGGTCGAGGCGTGGATCGAGGGCGAGATGCGCCTCCTCGACCCTGAGGCCTACGCGAGCGCCTGAGCGCAGCGCATGAGGCGTGGCCAGGCCAGCTCGGACACCACGGCGCAGCTCGCGCTGTTCGGAGACTCCGCGAGCGAGCCTGCGGCGGTGACGCCGGCGCTGTTTCGCCACCCCGAGGCGCGGCGCGACATCGTCCTCGACGGGCATGTGGTCGGTTACGCGCTGCGCCGCGCGCGCCGGCGCAGCATCGGCTTCATCGTCGGCGCGGAGGGCCTGTCGGTGGCGGCGCCGCGCTGGGTGGTGCAGGCCGACATCGACGCCGCGCTGCGCGACAAGGCGGCCTGGATCGTGGGCAAGCTCGCCGAGCAACATGCCCGCGGCGAGCGCCTGCGCGCGGCGCGCGTCGAGTGGCGCGACGGCGCGATGATCCGCTTTCTCGGCCAGCCGGTCGCGGTGACGCTCGCCGCGCAGGTCAGCGGCGCCCTGCTCGATCCCGGCGCGCCCGGCGCGGCAGGCGCGCGCCTGCAGGTCGGCCTGCCGCAGGCAGCGAGCGCCGAGCAGATCCGCGACGCGGTGCAGAGCTGGCTGCAGCGCCAGGCGCGGCGCATCTTCGAAGAACGCTGCGCGCACTTCGCCGAGCGCCTTCAGGTGACGGTGCGCCGCGTCGCGCTGAGCTCGGCGCAGACGCGCTGGGGCAGCGCCAGCGCCGACGGCTCGGTGCGCCTGAACTGGCGCCTCGTGCATTTCGGCATGGCGACGATCGACTACGTCGTTGCGCACGAGCTCGCCCACCTGCGCCACATGAACCACGGCCCCGAGTTCTGGGCGGTCGTGCGCTCGGTCGTGCCCGACCTGGACCAGGCGCGCGGCCGGCTCAAGGACGAACTGGTCCCGGTCTTCTGACCTCACGCCCGCGCGCCCCGATGGCCGAGCCCGGGTAGACTTGTCGCTTACGTAAACGTCAAGTCGAGTCCAACCGACCCTCAGCAGCGTGGCGCCGACTGCCCCCAGGCGCGCCGAAGCAGGCGCCGCCCGCACCTACACGATCACCGAGCTCGCGGCCGAGTTCGACATCACGCCGCGCGCGATCCGCTTCTACGAGGACATGGGCCTGCTCATGCCGGCGCGCGCCGGGCGCAACCGGGTCTATGCGCAGCGCGACCGCACGCGGCTCAAGCTCACGCTGCGCGGCAAGCGCCTGGGGCTGTCGCTGCAGGAAATCAGGGATCTCGTCGAACTGTACGACTCGCCGGCCGACACGGCGCAGCAGCTCGGCGCCTTCGTGCGCACGCTGGGCCAGCATCGCGCGCTGCTCGAGCGCCAACGCGAGGACATCGAGATCACGCTCGCCGAGATCGGGCAGCACGAGGCGCGCTGCCGGCGCCTGCTCGCCGCGGCCGGGCGCCCGGTGTCCCGGCGCGGCGTGACGATTGCGGAGCGATCGTGACGCAGGCGCCACGCCGCTCGCCGGTCGCGGAACCGGGCTTCGAGGTCCGGCTTGCCGAGTCGTTCGCGCGTCAGGCGGCGATGGCGACGCTCGGCGCACGGCTCGGGCGCGTGGCGCCGGGCGAGGTCGAGCTGCTGATGCAGCACCGCGCCGAACTGACGCAGCAGCACGGTTTCCTGCACGCGGGGATCGTCGCCACGGCGCTCGACTCGGCGTGCGGCTATGCCGCGTTCACGCTGATGCCGGCGCATGCGGCGGTGCTGACGGTCGAATTCAAGATCAACCTGATCGCCCCGGCGCGCGGCCCGGCATTTCGTTTCGAGGGCCGGGTCGTCAAGGCCGGGCGTACGATCAGCGTCGTCGATGGTCGCGCGCTGCAATCGGCTGCCGACGGCAGCGGCGAAACGGAGTCGCTCGTCGCGACCATGACCGCCACCGTGATGACCGTCGTCGGCCGCGAAGGCCTGCGTCACTGAAACCCTCGCCCAGGAGCCCACCCGCCATGAACCTGCCCGGACTCGACTTCCAGCTCGGCGAGGACATCGATGCGCTGCGCGACACGGTGCGCGACTTCGCACAGGCCGAGATCGCGCCGCGCGCGGCCGAGATCGACGCGAGCGACCAGTTTCCGATGGACCTGTGGCGCAAGATGGGCACCCTCGGCGTGCTCGGCGTCACGGTGGAAGAAGAATACGGCGGCGCTGCGATGGGCTACCTCGCGCACATGATCGCGATGGAGGAGATCAGCCGCGCCAGCGCGTCGGTCGGCCTCTCGTACGGCGCGCACAGCAACCTGTGCGTGAACCAGATCCGGCGCAACGGCAACCCGGCGCAGAAGGCGAAGTACCTGCCCAAGCTGGTCAGCGGCGAGCATGTCGGCGCGCTCGCGATGAGCGAGCCGGGCGCGGGCAGCGACGTGATCTCGATGAAGCTCAAGGCCGAGGCCAGGGGCGGCTGCTACGTCTTGAACGGCAGCAAGATGTGGATCACCAACGGCCCCGACGCCGACACGCTCGTCGTCTACGCCAAGACCGAGCCCGAACTCGGTGCACGCGGCGTGACCGCGTTCCTGATCGAGAAGGGCATGAAGGGTTTTAGGGTCGCGCAGAAACTCGACAAGCTCGGCATGCGCGGCAGCCACACCGGCGAACTCGTGTTCGAAAATGTCGAGGTGCCGGCCGAGAACGTGCTTGGCACGCTCAATGGCGGCGCCAAGGTGCTGATGAGCGGCCTCGACTACGAGCGCGCCGTGCTGTCGGCGGGTCCGATCGGCATCATGCAGGCGGTGATGGACAACGTCGTGCCCTACATCCACGACCGCAAGCAGTTCGGCCAGAGCATCGGCGAGTTCCAGCTCATCCAGGGCAAGCTCGCCGACATGTACACCATGCTGCAGGCGATGCGCTCGTATTGCTACACGGTGGGCAAGAACCTCGATGCGCTCGGCAGCGAGCATGTGCGCCAGGTGCGCAAGGACTGCGCGAGCCTGATCCTCGTCTGCGCCGAGAAGGCGACCTGGATGGCCGGCGAGGGCATCCAGATCTTCGGCGGCAACGGCTACATCAACGACTACCCGCTCGGCCGCCTGTGGCGCGACGCCAAGCTGTATGAAATCGGTGCCGGCACTTCGGAGATCCGGCGCATGCTGATCGGGCGCGAGCTGTTTGCGGAGACGATGTGAGGTGGCCCCGATCTCGCCGACCTGTTCGAACGCAACCAGGCGTGGGCCGCGGCCACGCAGGCGCGCCAGCCGGGCTTCTTCACGCGTCTGGCGCAGCAGCAGAGCCCGAAGTACATGTGGATAGGCTGCGCCGACAGCCGCGTGCCGGCCAACGAGATCATCGGCCTCGACCCGGGCGAGGTGTTCGTGCACCGCAACGTGGCCAACGTCGTCGTCCACTCCGACTTGAACGCGCTGTCGACGATCCAGTTCGCGGTCGAGCACCTCAAGGTCGAGCACATCATCATCGTCGGGCACTACGGTTGCGCCGGCGTGCGCGCCGTGCTGCGCGGCACCCGCGTCGGCCTGGCCGACAACTGGCTGCGCCACGTGCAGGACGTGCGCCTGCGCCACCGCAAGCGCCTGGAGCACCTGCCCGAGGCCGAGCAGGAAGACATCCTGTGCGAGATGAACGTGATCGAGCAGGTCGGCAACGTCGCGCTCTCGACCGTGCTGCAGGACGCCTGGGCGCGCGGCCAGAGCGTTGCCGTGCACGGCTGGGTGTATGGCCTGCGCGACGGGCTGCTCAAGGACCTGCAGGTGACGATGGACCGGCCCGAGACCGTGGTCTCGGTTTTCGCGTCGGCCTTCAAGCGCTACCCGCGCGGCGCCGCCATCGACGATGAATGAGCGCGCGACCTTCCCGCAGCGCCTGACGGACGCGCGCGGATTCGACATCGCGCTCGCGATGCTCGAAGGCTTCAACCGCCACTACCGCCTGTTCCGCGAAACCAGCGCCGCAGCCAAGCAGCGCTTCGAGCGGGCCGACTGGCACGGCCAGCAGCGAGCGCAGCGCGAGCGCATCGAGTTCTACGACAAGCGCGTCGAGGAGGGCGCCGAGCGGCTGCAGCGCGAGTTCGACGCCGGCTCGCTGTCGATGGACGTGTGGCAGCAGGTCAAGCTGCACTACATCGGTCTGCTGACCAACCACCATCAGCCCGAGCTTGCCGAGACCTTCTTCAACTCGGTGACGACCAAGATCCTGCACCGGGCCTATTTCCACAACGACTTCATCTTCGTGCGCCCTGCCGTCTCGACCGAGTACATCGAGAACGACGAGCCCGCCTCGCTGCCGACCTACCGCGCCTACTATCCGACGCCGGCCACCCTGCGCGAGACCTGGCGTCGCGTGGTCGAGGACTTCGGGCTCGAACTGCCCTTCCTCGATCTCGAGGCCGACATCGGGCATGTCGCCGCAGCGGTGACGGGCGAGCTCGGCGACTTCACGATGCGCGCCAACTTCCAGGTCCAGGTGCTGTCGTCGCTGTTCTTCCGCAACAAGGGCGCCTACGCGGTCGGCAAGATCATCAACGGCTTCACCGAGATCCCGTTCGCATTGCCGATCCTGCATCTCGCGCCAGGGCAACTGGCGATCGACGCCGCGCTCTTCGGCGAGGACGATCTGCTGCTCGTCTTCAGCTATGCGCGTGCCTATTTCATGGTCGACATGGAGATCCCGTCGGCCTACGTGCAGTTCCTGCGCTCGCTGATGCCGCGCAAGCCCCGCAGCGAGATCTACAGCGCGCTCGGCCTGCAGAAGCAGGGCAAGAACATCTTCTACCGCGACTTCCTCTACCACCTGCGCCACTCGACCGACCGCTTTCGCATCGCGCCCGGCATCAAGGGCATGGTGATGCTCGTCTTCGACCTGCCGTCGTTCCCGTTCGTGTTCAAGGTCATCAAGGACTTCTACCCGCCGCAGAAGGAGACGACGCGCGAGCTCATCAAGAGCAAGTACCTGCTCGTCAAGCAGCACGACCGCGTCGGGCGCATGGCCGACACGCTCGAGTACTCGAACGTCGCTTTTCCGCGCGCGCGCTTCGAGCCCGAACTCGTCGCCGAGCTCGAGCAGTACTGCGCCAGCCTGCTCGAGCGCGACGGCGACGCGATCGTGATCCGCCATGTCTACATCGAGCGGCGCATGATCCCGCTCAACATCTTCCTGCACGACGCGACCAAGGAGCAGATCGCGCGCGCCGTCGTCGAGTACGGCAATGCGATCAAGGACCTGGTGGCAGCCAATATCTTCCCCGGCGACATGCTGTGGAAGAACTTCGGCATCACGCGCCACGGCAAGGTCGTGTTCTACGACTACGACGAGATCGAGTACCTGACCGAATGCAACTTCCGCAAGGTGCCCGCGCCGCGCAACGAAGAAGACGAGATGTCGGGCGAGATCTGGTACCGCGTCGGCCCGAAGGACGTGTTCCCCGAGACCTTCGAGCCCTTCCTGCTCGGCAACCCGACCGTGCGCGAGGTGTTCATGAAGCACCACGCCGACCTGCTCGACGCCGACTTCTGGCAGACGCACAAGGAACGCATCAAGGCCGGCCATGTGCACGATGTCTTCCCGTATGACACGCACAAGCGCTTCCGTGCGGTGCCCCAAGTCTGACCCCTCAAAGGAGATTCATCATGTCCGAAGCAAACCCCATCGTCATCGCCTCCGCCGCACGCACGCCCATCGGTGGCCTGCTCGGCGACTTTGCCGGCCTCGCCGCCTGGGAGCTCGGCGCGGTGGCGATACAGGCCGCCGTCGAGCGCGCCGGCGTGCCCGGCGACGCCGTCGACGAGGTGTTGTTCGGCAACTGCCTGATGGCCGGCCAGGGCCAAGCGCCGGCGCGCCAGGCGATGCGCAAGGCGGGTCTGCCCGACAGCACCGGCGCGGTGACGCTGTCGAAGATGTGCGGCTCGGGCATGCGCGCGGCGATGTTCGGCCACGACATGCTCCTCGCCGGCAGCGCAAACGTGATCGTCGCCGGCGGCATGGAGAGCATGACCAACGCGCCGCATCTGCTGTTCGCGCGCAAGGGCGTCAAGTACGGCGCCGCGCAACTCTTCGACCACATGGCGATGGACGGGCTGGAAGACGCCTACGAGCGCGGCAAGGCGATGGGCGTCTTCGCCGAGATCTGCGTCGACAAGTTCGGCTTCACGCGCGAGGCGCAGGACGCCTTCGCGATCGCGTCGACGACGCGCGCCAAGACGGCCAACGAGGACGGCAGCTTCGACTGGGAGATGGCGCCGGTCGCACTGCCCGGCAGGGGCGGCGACGGCAAGCTCGTCAAGTGGGACGAGCAGCCGTTCAAGGCGCGCCTGGACAAGATCGCGAGCCTCAGGCCCGCCTTCAAGAAGGACGGCACGATCACCGCCGCCAATGCGTCGAGCATCTCCGATGGCGCGGCGGCGCTGGTGCTGATGCGCGAGTCCACGGCCGCCGCGATGGGTGTCAAGCCGGTCGCGCGCATCGTTTCGCACGCGGTCCATGCGCAGGCGCCCGAATGGTTCACCACCGCGCCCGCCGGCGCGATGAAGAAGGCGCTCGCCAAGGCCGGCTGGTCGGTGGGCGATGTCGACCTGTGGGAGGTCAACGAAGCCTTCGCCGCGGTGACGATGGCGGCGATGCACGAGTTCTCGCTGCCGCACGACATCGTCAACGTGCACGGCGGTGCCTGCGCGCTCGGCCACCCGATCGGCGCCAGCGGCGCGCGCATCGTCGTCACGCTGCTCGGCGCGCTGCGGGTCCGCGGGCTCAGGCGCGGCATGGCTTCGCTGTGCATCGGCGGCGGCGAGGCGACCGCGATGGCCATCGAGCTCGTCTCCTGACACGGAGGCTGCCATGCTGCTCGGCGAAGACCATCGCGCCGTCCAGGACGCCGTGCGCGCCTATGTCCAGGAGCAGGTTGCGCCGCACGCCGCGCGCTGGGACAAGGAGGCGCACTTCCCGGCGGCCGAGCTGAAGGGCCTGGCCGATCTCGGCTGCTACGGCGTTGCCGTGCCGACCGAGTGGGACGGTGCCGGCCTCGACTACCTGGCGCTCGCGGTCATCCTCGAGGAGATCGCCGCCGGCGACGGCGCGACCTCGACCGTCGTCAGCGTCAACAACTGCCCGGTCTGCTCGATCCTGATGACGTGGGCGAGCGATGCGCAGAAGGAGCAGTGGTTGAAACCGCTCGCGCGCGGCGACATGCTGGGTGCCTTCTGCCTCACCGAGCCGCATGTCGGCTCGCAGGCCGACGGGCTGCGCACGACGGCGCGCCTGGAGGGCGCCGAGTACGTGCTCGATGGCGTCAAGCAGTTCATCACCAGCGGCAAGAACGGCGACGTCGCGATCGTGATGGCCGTCACCGACAAGGCGGCCGGCAAGAAGGGCATCAGCGCCTTCATCGTGCCGACCGCGACGCCGGGCTACATCGTCGCCCGCGTCGAGGACAAGATGGGCCAGCACGCGAGCGACACGGCGCAGATCCTGTTCGAGAACTGCCGCGTGCCGGCGGCCAACCTGCTGGGCGACGAAGGGCAGGGCCTCAAGATCGCGCTGTCGGGGCTCGAGGGCGGACGCATCGGCATCGCCGCGCAGTCGGTCGGCATGGCGCGCGCCGCGTTCGAGGCGGCGCTACGGTACGCGAAGGAGCGCGTCGCATTCGGCAAGCCGATCTTCGAGCATCAGGCACTGCAGTTCCGCCTCGGCGAGATGGCGACCCAGATCGAGGCCGCGCGCCAGCTCATCCACCACGCCGCCAGCCTGAAAGACGCCGGCGTGCCCTGCCTGAAGGAAGCCGCGATGGCCAAGCTCTTCGCGAGCGAGATGGCCGAGCGCGTGTGCAGCGCCGCGATCCAGATCCACGGCGGCTACGGCTACGTGAGCGACTTTCCCGTCGAGCGCATCTACCGCGACGTGCGCGTGTGCCAGATCTACGAGGGCACGTCGGACGTGCAGAAGATCCTCATCGGGCGCGCGCTGGCGTAGCCACGACGTACAGGAGCCGGGATGAAGAAGACATCCAAGAGCCTCGTCGAAGAGGCGATGGTCCAGGTCACGACCTACACCCCCGAGCAGGCGCGCGCGCTGCACGGTCACCCGGGGTGCAGTTCGTCGACATCCGCGACATGCGCGAGCTCGAGCGCGAGGGCGTGATCCCGGGTGCGATCCATGCGCCGCGCGGCATGCTCGAGTTCTGGGTCGACCCCGAGTCGCCCTACCACCGCGAGGCCTTTGCCCAGGACAAGGAGTACGTGCTCTTCTGCGCCGCCGGCTGGCGCTCGGCGCTCGCGACCAAGACGCTGATGGACATGGGCATGGAGCGCGTGTCGCACATCGGCGGCGGCTTCGAGGGCTGGAAGAAGACCGGCGGCCCGGTCGAGGCCAAGCCGAGCACCAAGCCCAAGGAGTCGTGAGGGCGCGATGCGGCTCATGCGCTACCTGTGCATCCAGGCGCGCGCCAACGGCTTGGCCAACCACCGCCTGCATGCGGCGATGTCGGTGCTCGCCGACGCCGAGTTCCACGCGCCGCGGGTGAGCTTCTTCCCGAGCCTGGCGCCGACGCGATGATCGCAATGGAGCGCGCCGATCATGTCCAGCACGATCGCGCCGGCCATGTGCTCGCGCATCTGTTCGTGCACCAGATGCACCACCGCGGCCAAGTGCACGCGATGCTCTCGGGCACGGCCGTCCCTCCGCCGCAGCTCGACGAGTTCATGATGCCCAGCGAAGCCCACTTGCGCGCCGCCGACATGGCCGCGCTCGGCTGGAGCGAGGCGCGGGTCTACTAGAGATCCCCTCGAGGCGTCAGCGACCTGCGCATGCACGCCGGCCTGGGCATGGCCGTGGGCTCGAAGTCGCTGGTGCCGGGCGTGATATGGTGCAGATCAAAGACCTGCTGCCGGCTGAAGCCGCAAGCGCCGGCGCGCCATTCAACGGACCGCACATGGACAATTCGGCCGACTGGACCTCGGGATACGTGGTCGAGGTGGACTACACCCACGGCTACTACCGCGAGCTGTCCCCGGTCCTGATCGACTTCACCCTGTTGGTGGCGGGGTTCGAGCCGCCCGCGCGAGGGTCGGGGCGCTACCTCGAGCTGGGCATGGGCCAGGGCCTGTCGGCCAACATCCACGCCGCCGCCGTCGAGGGCGAGTGCGTCGGCGTCGACTTCAACCCCAGCCACGCCGCCAACGCCATGCAGCTGGCGCAGGCGTCGGGGTCGGGCGCGCGGTTCTTCGACGACAGCTTCGCCCAGTTCGCCGGGCGCGACATGGGGGAGTTCGACTACATCACCCTGCACGGCGTCTGGAGCTGGGTGTCGGAGGAGAACCGCGACGTCCTGGTCGACATCATCCGCCACAAGGTCAAGGTCGGGGGCGCGGTCTACATCAGCTACAACAGCCTTCCCGGCTGGGCCTCGGCCATGCCGTTGCGCCACCTGCTGACGCTGCACGGCAAGCTGGGCCGGGCGGGCGCCGATGGCATCGTCTCCAGCATCGACCATGCCATCGAGTTCGGGCGCAAGGTGGCCGAGGTGGGCGCCCGCTACTATGCTGCCACCCCCGGCGCCAAGGACCGCCTGGACGCCATCGCCGATCAGAACCGCCGCTACCTGGCGCACGAGTATTTCAACCTCGACTGGCTGCCGATGTACTTCTCGGAGATCAACCAGCGGCTGTCCTCGGCCAAGCTGCACTTCACCGCCTCGGCCAACCTGCTCGACCATGTGCCCGGCATCAACACCACGGCCGAGCAGTCGGCGCTGCTGGCGGGCGTGGCCCATCCGGTGCTGCGCGAGACCGTGCGCGACTACATCCTGAACCAGCAGTTCCGCAAGGACCTCTTCACGAGGGGCGCGCGGCGACTGGCCGACCTGGATCGCCAGGAGCGGCTGAACGATGCGTTGGTGGCGCTGACCACGCCGGCCGCCGACATCGCCTTCGACATCACCGCCGGCCTGGGCGCGTTGACCCTCAAGCAAGACATCTACGGCCCCCTGATCGAGTCCCTGTCCGCGCGGGACTACGCGCCCAAGCGGCTGGGCGACTTGGCGGAGGACCCGTCGCTGAAGCGCATCGGCGGCGCATCTCTGCTGGAGGCGGTCACGGTGCTGGTCGGCGCCGGGCATGCCCATCCGGCGCAGCCGGGCGCGGCGGTCGAGAAGGCGACGCCCGCCTGTGCGCGGCTCAACGAGCACCTGGTCCGCCGCGCCCGGGTCAGCGAAGACGTGGGGTTCCTCGCCTCGCCGGTGATCGGTGGCGGGCTGCAGGTATCGCGCTTCGAGCAGTTGTTCCTGCTCAGCCGGCTAGGCGGCGCGGACAAGCCCGAACAGTGGGCCCAGTTCGCCTGGGATGTCCTGCAGCGCCAGAACCAGGTCCTCATCAAGGACGGCAAGCCGCTCGCCGCGCCACAGGACAACCTCGACGAGCTGACCCGCCAGGCGACCGCGCTGGAGCAGCGCCGCCTGCCGCTGCTGCGGGCGCTGAGGGTCGCCTAGGGCCTGTTCACACTACAGGAAGGGATCGCATTGACAGCCAGAAAGGCCGCAGGCAAGGCGCAAGCCGCAGCCGGGTTGGACACCCGGCGAGGACTTGCAACGCCGCATGCGGCCCTTCTGGCTGCAACCCTTCGGGAAGGCCCGTCGCAGCGGGCCATGCGTCGTTGCATCGCTTGCCCGCACGTCGGTGCGGGCGGCGCGCTGCGTCTAGCCTGGCCCGCTGCGACGGGCCTTCGCGACCCTTCCCGTAGCGTGAACAGGCCCTAGCGAGCGCATGATCGCCGGACTCGGGCTGACCGAGACCCACGCCGCCTGAACATCCCCCGGAGTTTCCATGCCCGTCCTCCCTTCCAAGCTCAGTACCCGGTCGGAAGACTTCGTCGCCAACGCGGCGGCGATGCGCCTGCTCGTCGATGACCTCAACGCCAAGTTGGCGCAGGTGGCGCAGGGCGGCGGTGACGCTCCACGCGCCAAGCACCTCGCGCGCGGCAAGCTGCTGCCGCGCGACCGCGTCGAGATGCTGCTCGACCCCGGCACGCCCTTTCTCGAGGTCGCGCCGCTCGCCGCGCTCGGCATGTACCCCGAGAAGGACGGCAGCGACGGCGCGCCGGGCGCCGGGCTGATCGCCGGCATCGGCCGCGTCGCCGGCATCGAGTGCCTGATCGTGTGCAACGACGCCACCGTCAAGGGCGGCACCTACTTCCCGCTCACGGTCAAGAAGCACCTGCGCGCGCAGGAGATCGCGCAGGCCAACCGCCTGCCCTGCATCTACCTCGTCGACTCGGGCGGCGCCAACCTGCCCAACCAGGACGACGTGTTTCCCGACCGCGAGCACTTCGGCCGCATCTTCTACAACCAGGCGCAGATGAGCGCGCAGGGCATCCCGCAGCTCGCCGTCGTGATGGGCTCGTGCACCGCGGGCGGCGCCTACATGCCGGCGATGAGCGACGAGTCGATCATCGTCAAGGAGCAGGGCACGATCTTTCTCGGCGGGCCGCCGCTCGTGAAGGCGGCGATCGGCGAGGTCGTGAGCGCCGAGGACCTGGGCGGCGGCGACGTGCACACACGCCTGTCGGGCGTGGTCGACCACCTGGCCAACAACGACATGCACGCGCTCGCGATCGCGCGCGCGTCGGTGGCGCGCCTGAACTGGCGCAAGCAGGCGCAGATGCAGCTCGCCGAGCCGCGCCCGCCGAAGTACGACCCGGCCGAACTGCACGGCGTGATCCCGACCGACACGCGCAAGCCCTACGACGTGCGCGAGATCATCGCCCGCATCGTCGACGGCTCCGAGTTCGACGAGTTCAAGGCGCGCTTCGGCACCACGCTCGTGACCGGCTTCGCGCGCATCGAGGGCATGCCGATCGGCATCGTGGCCAACAACGGCATCCTGTTCTCGGAGTCGGCGATGAAGGGCGCGCACTTCATCGAGCTGTGCTGCCAGCGCAAGATCCCGCTGCTGTTCCTGCAGAACATCACCGGCTTCATGGTTGGCCGCCGCTACGAGAACGAAGGCATCGCCAAGCACGGCGCGAAGATGGTCACCGCCGTCGCGACCGCGACCGTGCCCAAGTACACGGTCATCATTGGCGGCAGCTTCGGCGCCGGCAACTACGGCATGTGCGGAAGCGCGTACTCGCCGCGCTTCCTGTGGATGTGGCCCAACGCGCGCATCTCGGTGATGGGCGGCGAGCAGGCCGCGAGCGTGCTCGCGACGGTGCGCCGCGACGGCATCGAGGCGCGCGGCGGCACGTGGAGCGCCGCGGACGAAGCGGCGTTCAGGCAGCCCATCCTCGAGCAGTACGAGCACCAGGGGCACCCGTACTTCGCGACCGCGCGCATCTGGGACGACGGCATCATCGACCCCGCCGACACGCGCCGCGTGCTCGCGCTCGCGCTCTCGGCGGGGCTCAACGCGCCGATTCCGGAACCGAAGTTCGGCGTCTTCCGGATGTGATGTACGATGCGCATGAACAAGCAACGTGATACACATCATGCGCACGAACATCGACATCGACGACCACTTGATGCATGAAGCCATGAAGGCCGGTCCGTACAAGACCAAGAAGGACGCGGTCGAGGCGGGCTTGAAGCTCCTTGCGCGCCAGGCTGCGTATCGCGAGATCCTCAAGTGGGAGGGCAAGCTCAAGTGGGAGGGCGACGAAGCGATCGACTGGACGCAGCCGGTCGCGCCCGAGGCGCGCGAGGCGGCGCCGAGGAAGCGCCGTGCTGGTCGTTGATTCCAGCGTCTGGATCGACTATTTCAACGGCACGCCCAACCCGGCGCGCGCTGCACTGCGCAAACTGCTGGGCGATGGCGACCTGCGCATCGTCGTGCCCGATCTCGTAATGTTCGAAGTCCTGCGCGGTTTTCGCCACGAGCGCGACCTTCGCCGGGCGCGCATGCTGTTCGACTCGCTGGACATCGAGGAGGCGGGCGGCGCCGAGTTGGCACTCGTTGCCGTGCAGCACTTCCGCAGCCTGCGCGCCGCGGGCGTCACGCCACGCAGCAGCATCGACGTGCTGGTGGCCGCGTTCTGCATCGAGAACGACTACGCACTGCTGCATCGCGATCGCGACTTCGACGCCTTCGAGCAGCTGCGCGGCCTGCGCGGCTGGCGCCATTGAGCGTGGGCAGGGCCGCGTGCCAGCCGCAACCGGTCGCCGCCCGGCGGATCCCGTCGTGAACGCCCGCCCGCACTTCGCCACCCTCGCGCGCTACAACGCCTGGGCGACGCGGCGGCTGTTCGCGCATGTCGATGCGCTCGCCGAGGCCGACTACCGGCGCACCGCGGGCCTGTTCTTCAAGAGCATCCACGGCACGCTGAACCACCTGCTCGTCGCCGAGCACGCGCTGTGGCGCAGGCGCTTTGCCGACGGCGTCTCGCCGCGGCTGGCGCTGGACGCCGAACTCGAGACCGATCGCCTGCGACTGCGCGAGCGCCTGATCGAGGGTGCAGCGGCCTGGTTGCCGCTGATCGAATCCTGGCCCGAGGATCGCTTCGACGAAGCCAGCCTGCTCGAATACACCTCGACCCAGGGCGTCGCGATGCGCCTGCCGTTCGCGCCGGCGCTGGCGCATGTCTTCAACCACGGGACGCACCATCGGGCGCAGATCACCGCGGCGATCACCGCGATGGGCCGGCCCTGCCCGGAGCTCGACATGGTGTGGATGCTGCAGGAGGAAAGCCGGGCATGAGCGCCACCACGACCCTCGATATCCAACGCCCGTCGCCGCATGTCGCGCGCGTCTGGCTCAACCGCCCGGACGTCCGCAACGCCTTCAACGACGGCGTGATCGCCGAGCTGGCGCAGGTCTTTGCCGACCTCGGCCGCGACGAAGCCTTGCGCGCCGTCGTCCTCGGAGGCCACGGCAAGGCCTTCTGCGCCGGCGCCGACCTGGCGTGGATGAAGGCGATGGCCGGCTACACCTGGGACGAGAATCGCGCCGACGCGCAGGCGCTCGCCGACATGCTGTGGGCGATCCAGAGCTGCCCGGTGCCGGTCGTCGCGCGCATCCACGGCGACTGCTATGCCGGCGGCGTGGGGCTCGCCGCGGTGTGCGACATCCGCGTCGCGGCGAGCGGCGTGACCTTCTGCCTCAGCGAGGCGCGCCTCGGCCTGCTGCCGGCGACGATCGGGCCCTACGTCGTGAGGGCGATGGGCGAGAGCGCCGCGCGGCGCTACTTCACGACGGCCGAGCGCTTCGGCGCCGCCGAGGCGCATCGCATCGGCCTCGTGCACGAGGTGGCGGAGCCCGAGGCGCTGGACGCGACGGTCGATGCCCTCGTCGCCGCGCTGGTGGCCAACGGCCCGCAGGCCGTGCGCGCCTGCAAGCGCCTGGTGCAGGACGTGGCCGGCCGGCCCGTCGACGAGGCGCTGCGCGCCGACACGGCGCGGCGCATCGCCGACATCCGCGCCAGCCCCGAGGGCAAGGAGGGCGTGCAGTCCTTCCTCGGCAAGCGGCCGCCGGCCTGGCTGCCGCCCGATTCCGCCGGGTGATCCGATGCTCGCCCTCAACCCCAACCTCTTCGCCACCTACCTCGTCGCCGCCTGCGTCGTCATCGCAGCGCCGGGGCCGGACAGCCTGAACACGCTCGCGATCGGCATGGCGCGCGGCCGGCGCGAGGCGGTGGCCTATGCCGCGGGCGTGGGCGTCGGCTGCATGACGCACACGCTGTGGGCCGTGCTCGGCGTCTCGGCGCTGGTGGCGGCGTCCGAGGCGCTGTTCAACCTCGTCAAGCTGGCCGGCGTCGCCTACCTGCTGTGGCTGGGCGTGCAGGCACTGCGCGCACGTGGCGGGCTGGCCCCGCCCTCGGCGAGCGCGGCCACGGGTGCGTCAGCCACGCCCGTGAGCAGCGGGCGGCGCTTCCTGCAGGGCGTGCTTACGAACGCCCTCAACCCCAAGGTGATGCTCTTCTTCATGGCCTTCCTGCCGCAGTTCGCCGATCCGGCGCTCGGCGCGGTGGGCGCGCAGATGGCGGTGATGGGGCTCGCCTTCGCGCTCATCACGACCGCGGCCTACGCGCTGCTCGGCGCCAGCGCCGGCCGCGTCGGCGAACGCCTGCTCGGCCGCCCGGCCTTTGCGCTGTGGCTCAACCGCGCCACCGGCGTGCTCTTCATCGCGCTGGCGCTGCGGCTGATGCTGACCGAGCGCAAGTAGCCGCCACGGCCCGGCCATGCCCGCCCTGGACACGCCGCAACTCGTCGCCATCGCCGCCGCGCTCGGCTGGGTCGATCTGTCGGCCGGACCGCAACGGCCTGAACATTCGCTGATGCTCACCGCCAACGGCGGCGCCGTCGCGGCTTCAGGCAAGCAACTCCACCGGCGGCGTAAGCGCGAGCCCCTTGGCCCGCTTCGCCAGGCGTTGGTCGAATGTCGCGAATCCGGAAACACGCGAACTGCGCGCCAGGTGCAGCGCATCGGCGAAATCGAGACCTTTGTCGAACGCATCGACCGCCACCAGGACGGCATCGCGATCTTCGAGCTTGATGTGCTCGATGCTCGCCAGCGCACGCAACACGCGGGCGATGTCCCTCCTGGGCAGTTCGTAGAACCCGCGCATGACCCATTCCAGTTCAAGCAACACGGTCACCGAGACGAACGATCGTTCGGCGAGCGCCGCGATGGCGGCGGGCCGCTGTGTGGCTGCCTGTGCATCGTCGGGATCATCGACGAAGAACCGCGCCAGGACATTGGTATCCAGGGCCCTCATGGCTTGCCGCGCCGCGAACGGGTCAGCAGCGACGCAGGGTCGAAGTCCTCCAGGCGGCGTGGAACACCGCGCGCTGGCGCCTTGACCATGCCCGCCATGCCGGACGCGTCGGCCGTCGCGACCGAACGCACGACGCGCAGCTTCAGCCCGTCCGACTCTTCGAACACCTCGATCCTGGCGCCCGCACCCATACCGAGCCGGCGCCGCAATTCGGCGGGCAACACGATCTGGCCTTTGGAGGAGACTAGGAGCGTCGACATGTTGGTTCCCAAGCTGAACGATTGGCTGTCATCATAGTGAGGCTTACGTGGTAAGTCAAAGATCAGCAGCCCGGTGCTTCTTCTGCAAGTGGCCACCGGCCGGGCCTGGCGCTCCGGCTCAACCGCGCCACCGGCGTGCGCTTCGTCGCTCTGGCGCTGCGGCTGATGTTCACAGAGCGCAAGGAGATCCGGCCCGGCCGTGAACGCGCTCGACACGCCGCAACTCGTCGCCATCGCCGCCGCCCTCGGCTGGGCAAGCGGGCTGCGGCTGTACGCGGTGCTGTTCCTCGTCGGCCTGGCCGGCACGCTGGGCTGGGTCGATCTGCCGGCCGGGCTGCAGCTGCTGCAGCATCCGCTGATGCTCGGCGCCAGCGGCCTGATGCTCGCCGTCGAGTTCTTCGCCGACAAGATCCCCGGCGTCGACACGCTGTGGGACGTGATGCACACGCTGCTGCGCATCACCGCCGGCGCGACGCTCGCGGCCGCGGCCTTCGGCGCCGACTCGGCCACCGTCACCACCGCCGCCGCGCTGCTCGGCGGCGCGCTCGCGGCGACCAGCCACTTCGCCAAGGCGACCACGCGCGCCGCGGCCAACACCTCGCCCGAGCCGTTCTCCAACATCGGCCTCTCGCTCGCCGGCGACGCTGCCGTGCCAGCCGCGCTGTGGCTGGCCTTCACGCATCCATGGGCGTTCTTCGGCGTGCTCGCGGTGGCGCTGGCGCTGATGGGGGTGCTGCTGTGGAAGCTCGGGCGCTTCCTGGGGCAGTTGCTGCGGCGACTCGCCCGCGGCCCGCGGCGGCGGCCACGTGGTTTGGCAACGAGGCTCGCCTGGCGACGGCCCCGCCGGTCAGCTTGTCCACCCACTTGCCGGCTGAGGGCGTCGGCCCGGCCGTCGCACGGCGGATCCGGGGCCGAACCGATGCCTCGGGAGGCGTGCGCGTGGCACACTGGCCCGACACTCGGCCCGGTTCGGGCCACCCTGAGTGACGCGCCCCGGAGGAGACACCAAGATGCTGACAGCAGAGAAGACGGCGGACTACGTGAAGCGCTGGGTCGCCGCGTTCGAGTCCAGGATGTCGATCGCGTGCTGGCCTTCTACACCGACGACGTGATCTTCCACTCCCCGCTGATCGCGCGGCTGAGCCACGACCCGAGCGGCACCGTGCAAGGCAAGGCGGCGCTGCGCGCGTACGTGAAGCGGGGCTTCGAGGTGTTCGACCACATCAAGTTCACCCTGCTCGACGTGCTGCGCGGCGTGGACAGCATCGCGATCCACTACAAGGGCATCACCGGCACGCACGTCGCCGAGGTGCTGTTCTTCGACAGGGACGGCATGGTGCGGGAGTCGTACGTGCACTACTCGTCGCCCGAGTAGCGTCGAGGGAGGCGAGGCCGCGCTCCTAACGGCCTTGTGTATGGTATCGTGTATGGCATGGAGAAGACCACCGTCTACGTCCCGCCGGAGGTCAAGCGAGCCCTCGGGCGGCTGGCCAGCGCGCGCGGTACCAGCGAAGCCGAGCTGATCCGCGAGGCCTTGCGCAGGATCGTCGCCGAGGCACCCGCGCCACGGCCGCGGCTGCCGCTGATCGAGAGTGGCAAGGCCATGCTCGCCGAACGCCTGGATGAAGCGCTCGAGGGCTTCGGCAGCCCGTGATCCTGCTCGACACGAGCGGCCTGCTGGCCGCGCTCGACGCCAGCCAGCGTCAGCACGCGCCGTGCCGAGCGGCCCTGGAGGCGGCCAAAGGGCCGTTGCTGCTATCGCCCTTGTCTTGGCCGAACTGGACTACCTGTTGATGCGGCACGTCGGCGCGCATGCCCAGGCGGCGCTGCTCGACGAGGTGGTGCGGTGCCTATCGATTGGAGGGCTTCACGGCAGACGACATTGCGCGAGCCGGTGAAATCATGCGCCGCTACGGCGACATGCAGATCGGGCTTGCCGACGCCTCGATCGTCGTGCTCGCCGAACGGCACGCGACCACCGAGGTCCTGACGCTGGACCTGCGCCACTTCCAGGCACTTCGCGTCGGCGGCCGCAAGCGGTTTCGCATTCTTCCGCCTACACCTGATCCGGTGGCGCCGCGAGAGGTCGCTGATGGCGCTGACGCCGCAGGCGCTTCAAGGCGCAGACTGCCGGTGAACTGATGGAAGTGGACCGCGATGCGAACGACCCAATCTCCGATCCTTGGCGCCGTGCGCGACACGGCCAAGGGCTGCACAAGGCAGGCGTGATGGATCAACTCACGCTGCGTGACTTCGATCAGCGCTGCATGCCGCCGGTCGAGCCAAGGCGCGCTAACAATTTGGTGCCAAACACCAAATGCCAGGCCGACTGAGCCGCCTGACCATCACCCTGTCCGAGGACCGCTACAAGGCGCTGAAAGAAGCCGCCGTGCAGCGCGACAAGACCATCGGGCAACTGATCGGCGAAGGCCTGGACTTCTACGGTTCGACCACATCGAGTTCGGCGTGCTCGACGTGCTGCGCGGCGTGGACAGTATCGCGATCCACCACCAGGGATCACCGGCACGCACGTCGCCGAGGTGCTGTTCTTCGACAAGGACGGCAGGGTGCGGGAGTCATACGTGCGCTACTCGTCGCCGGCTTTCACGGTTCAGCCGGAACCGGGAGATTCTGGTGGTGCGCCGCAGTGCAGCACGTGCAGAGGTATCGCCATTCCTGTACACCCCGCCCGGTCGACTCCAGGAGCATCCCCGCCGGTCGACCACGGACCGACGTTCGCACCTGCACAGCCCCTGATCTCGCGTCAGCGGTAATCGTGCTCATGCTGGTCCCTCTCGGCCAGCAACAGAACATCGGGTTCGCGAATGGCGAAGAGCACGACGCACCCGCCATGACCGAATGGAATGACGAGTTCCCGGAATTCCCTGTGCTGCGCGGATCGACGGCAGGTGTGCGGCGCGAATGAGAGGATCGAGATGGCGCGCTCGATGGCATCGCGGAATCGAAACAGGCAGGTGTCGTCAGGCGCGTTGCTTGCCAGGTCCCGCTCGACGATGTGTTCCTCGAGGCGTTCGAGGTCTTCCTGAAACGTGACGCTGGCGACAACCCGATACTGGGTGCTCACCCGCTGGACCGCTTGTGCTTGGCCGCCACTGCGGCACGGATGCGCTCTTGCGCGCCCTCGGCACGTACGTGCATGCCGGCCAGAAGCGCGTCAGCCGTCATCAGCCCGACGCCCTTTTCCGCCAACCGCAAGGTCTTCCTGGCCCGCGCGACCGCCGCGGCCTGCTCGGCACGGAACGCCGCTTCCTGGGAAACCGCGCTCTCGATGAACTGCGTCAATGACTCGCCATCGCGCAGCACAGCCTCGAGGCTGGCCTTGGTCTCGGGCGTGACGGGAATGGGGGGGAAAGTGGCTGAAGGGCTCATGCGTCCAGCGTATCGCAACTGGTATACAGGCGCAAGCCCGCCATGCCAGCTCACTCCCGATTGTCACCAGGCCGCTCCGTGAACTTGAAGTCCAAGTCCAAGTTCACAGTTCGGCGCGGTGAGTCTCGATCAGCGGATGCATGGCCGGCAGTTCAGCCACACGGTGGAGCGGGCGCGCAGGCTCCGCGCGGCGGCTGCTGGAAAACTGAGTGCGCAGACAACTTGTAGAGTCGGACCGCGATGCGAAAGACCAGATCTCAGATCATCGCCGCCGTGCACGACTCGGCCAAGGGGTTGCACAAGGCAGGCGTGATGGATCAGGTCGCGCTGCGAAAACTCGATCAGCTCTGCCTGCCGCCGGTCGAGCCGCTGGCGCCCGAGCAATTCAAGCGAATCCGCGTAGGCACGCGGCGGCCGGAAATCGCCGGCAATTGACTCGAGCTCCGATCAAGGCGCAAACATGTCTTGCAACGTCCGCAGCGTCGCCATCAACGTGGGCGGCCGGAGCGCCCCCAGGCGTTTGACCAGGCGCACACGATCGAGTGTGCGAACCTGATCGAGCACGATCAAGCCCTGCTTGCCCTGGAAGGTCACAGGGATGCGAAAGTGCGCGGGCTTGGACCCGGTCGTCATCGGGGCGACGACGACGGTGCGCAGATGCGCATTCATCTCGTTGGGGGAGATCACGACGCACGGGCGCGTCTTCTGTATCTCGCTGCCGACCGTGGGGTCGAGCTGCGCCAGCCAGATCTCGCCGGTCTTCACCATCACCAGACCAGTTCGTCGTCGCCTTCGTTGCCGAGCTCCGGCCACACCAGGGCGTCACCCCCTTGCGCGGCCAGACGCTGCGCGTCCTGTTCCCAACCCTCGCGAGGGTTGCGCCGGACGGGGCGGATCTCGATGACGCCGTCGCGCACCTGCAAGTCGGCAGAACCTTCAAGGCCGACCTGGGCAAGGATGGGCTTGGGAATCAGCACCCCTTGCGAGTTGCCCATCTTGCGGATTGCCACTTCCATCTGTTGCTCCCTGCGCACGTAAGCACAATGGTAGCACCTTGCGGCATGCCGTGATGGCGACGTGCTGGTCATCTTGTTGGCCGGTGGGACGAAGAAGCGGCAGCAGCGCGACATCGAGGCTGCGCGGGCCCGTTGGGCGGACTACAGGTGGCGCAAGCGATCTGCGAGGTGAATCATGGCCCTGACACGAGACTTCAAGGCAACGGTGCTGGCGCGCGTCCGGGCCGACCCGAATTTCCGCGATGCCCTGCTGAAGGGAAGGCATCGAAAGCATGCTGGCTGGCGACGTGGACACCGGCAAGGCGATCCTGCGCGACTACATCAAGGCGACGGTCGGCTTCGAGCAACTCGGCGCCGAGACCGGGTCATCGCCCAAGAGCCTGATCCCATGTTCGGCCCGACCGGCAACCCGCAGGCACGCAACCTGTTCAGCGTGATCAGCCACCTGTAACGCCACGCAGGCGTGACCCTGCATGTGACGGCCCGGCCGCATTGAGTAGACGACAACACTGACACACGGCGGCTCGGCGAGGCGTTGAAGAAATTGGCAGCGCACCTGTTGTCCCCCACGGCGCAGGCGATCGGCACGGCACAGAGTGCTGGTCGGTGAACTGATGGAGGTGGACTGCGATGCGAAAGACCAGATCTCCGATCCTTGCCGCCGTGCACGACACGGCCAAGGGGCTGCACAAGGCAGGCGTGATGGATCAGGTCACTCTGCGTGAATTCGACCAGCTCTGTCTGCCGCCGGTCGAGCCGCTGGAGCCCGAGCAGATCAAGCGAATCCGCGAAAGCACGCGCGTCAGCCAGGCTGTCTTTGCCCGTCTGCTGAACACCAGCCTCTCGACGGTGCAGAAGTGGGAAATCGGGCAGAAGAAGCCCGCGGGCACCGCCCTCAAGCTGCTGCACCTGGTGCAAAGACGCGGCCTCGAAGTCGTCGCTTGAGCGCTGGGGGATCCCATCGAGCCGAAGACCCGAACGCCCGTCACTCCGCGCCTGCGTGCCAGGTCCAGCAACTCGGCGCGGTGGGCTTCGATCAGCGGATGCATGGCGGGCGGTTTAGCCACACGGTAGAGCGTGAGGCGTGTGCGTGCGCGCTTCTTCTAGCCGGAGTTGGGGTTCACACGCGCCGAAGGGGCGGACGTATCACTTTCATCCAGGCGGCTCGCACACCCCATGGATGCAGACCCAACTGCGCGCGGTGAAACGCAACCGCCGCAATCGGTGTCCTTGCGCCGCTCAGATCGTAGGGACCGCGTCATTGTTCTGTTGCCGAATGTTGCTTCGACACCCGCCCAAAGAGAAGCGAGAATTGAGCAGCTGCGTGGGTGCGGCTTGCCTTACCAAGTGCTGCCCCTACCCGGACTGTCCCGATGAGTCTAGTAAAGTCCAAGAAGCGAGTTGCAGACCACGGGGAAGTGTTCACCCCCGCGTGGATGGTCGACGCCATGCTCGACCTCGTGAAGGACGAGACCCAGCGCATCGATTCACGCTTTCTGGAACCGGCCTGCGGGAGCGGCAACTTCCTCCTGCAGGTACTTCGGCGCAAGCTCGCCGCAGTCGAGCTCAAGTACGGGAAGTCCGACTTCGAGCGGCGGCACTACGCGCTTCTGGCACTGATGTGCATCTACGGCATCGAACTGCTGCCGGACAACATCGCCGAATGCCGCGTCAACCTGCTCGAGGTCTTCGCCGAGTACCTGAACGCCGACAAGGATGATGATCTATGTCGCGCAGCAGGCCATGTGCTTTCACTGAATCTCGTACACGGAGATGCATTGACGATGAAGGCCAGCGATGGGGCGCCGATCGCTTTTGCCGAGTGGGTTCCCTGGGCAGGGCAGGTTTCAGCGGCGGGACTTCCGCCTGGACATCCTCACGCGTTCGGCGTCCTTCGACGCTGAGAGTTCACTCTTCGATCGCGGCAAGCACGAGATCTTCGTACCGGTCAGGACATGGCCGCCGATGACCGTGCACGATCTGGCTGCCGGCTATGTGCCGGTGGCGCAGGTACCGTCGCTGCAGGTGCAGGTATGACGGACCTACCCGCCTCGCTTAACCGTGCGTGGTGGCGCCCACGAAGCCCTGGCCAGCTCTCCCAGGGCGCATCAAGATGCGGAAACGCCTTCGGGCCCGGGCGTGAGGGTCATGTCGCCGTTCCTGATGCCCCGTAGCCGACGCGCGCGGTCCGTGCTGGGAGCAGCCGCATGATCGGCAAAGCCACTTTCACGCTGCGCGGTCGCAACCCGGACGTGCTGACATGCATCGCCAATCTCTCGAACGACGAGGTCTTCACGCCGCCCGAGTTCGCCAACCGGATGCTCGACACACTGGCCGAGGCCTGGGCAAAGGATCACGGCGGCGCGAACCTCTGGGCCGACAAGTCGGTGAAGTTCCTGGACCCTGCACCAAGTCTGGCGTGTTCCTGCGCGAGATCACCAGCCGGCTCACCAAGGGGCTGGCGGGGGAGATTCCTGACCTGCAGCAGCGCGTCGATCACATCCTGACCCGGCAGCTGTTCGGCATCGGCATTACGCACCTCACCAGCCTGCTGGCGCGCCGAAGTGTGTATTGCTCCAAGCACGCCAATGGCGAGCACTCCATCGCCCGAAGCTTCACCAACGATGGGGGCAACATCTGGTTCGAGCGGATGGAGCACACATGGAAGGATGGTAAGTGCGCGTACTGCGGGGCCAGCCAAAAGACTCTGGATCGGGGCGAGGGGCTTGAAACGCATGCCTATGCGTTCATTCACACCGACGACATCGAAGCTCCGGCTCGCCGAGCTGTTTGGAGGCGATATGCAGTTCGACGTGATTGTCGGAAACCCCGCCGTACCAGCTTGGCGACGGCGGCGGCGGCGGTGGTGCGTCCGCCACACCCATTTCAACAAGTTCGTTGAGGCAGCGTTGTCGCTCGAGCCACGCTACGCCGTGATGATTACGCCATCGCGGTGGTTTTCGGCGGCAAGGCTGGACGAGTTCAGAGACAAACTGCTCCGCGACCACCGCTTCCTGAAGTTAGTGGACTTCCGCAGCTCTACGACGTATTTCCCGGCGTGAAGATTCGGGGGGGGTCTCCTATTGGCTTTGGGGCCGTGAGCAAGCGGGCGCATGCGAAGTCGTGACCATGATTGGCGATGAGGCCATCGGCAAAACCCGCGGTCCGATTTCTCGATGCCTACGATGTTCTGTGCGCCGCAATGAAGGAGTGCGCATTCTCGATAGGGTCGCAAGCTTTCGCGTGAATGGTGATGCTGAGCCAATCCTGGGCGATCGGTGTCCGGCGAAGCCGTTTGGCCTGACCAATGAACGTGAAGGCCAACGCCTGCGGGACCGAAGAATCGGTGCTGGTTTACGGTAATCAGCACAGGTCGTACCTGCCCCGAACTGCCATAGCCAACAACGAAGATTGGGTGGACAAGTGGAAGGTGTTGTTGGTCAAGGCACATGGGACGAGCGGGCCTGACGACAAAACGATCCTCGGCGAACCTGTCATTGCGGGACCGAGATCGGCATGCACCGAGACCTACCTTGTGATAGGAGTCTTCGATACCGAACGCGAGGCACGAAACCTCGCGGCTATATGCGTACACGTTTCGTACGCTTTCTGGTCTCACTTCGCAAGATTCCGCAGAACATGACCAGAGACTCTTACGCGTTCGTACCGCTGCTGCCAACGAATCGCCTTTGGACGGATGCGGATCTGTACAAGCGCTACGGAATAACCCCAAAGGAAGTGACTTTCATCGAGTCTCTTATCGCTGATCGCCGAGCGACGACTCGCGATGCGATCGACGACGATGAGTAAGCCCATCGAGGCCATCCTCGCGCCAAGGCCCAAAGCCCGTCCTCGCATCTACGCCTACTCGATCCAAGACGCCGCGCACAACGGTCTGCTCAAGGTGGGGCAAACCACGCGCGACGTAAAGCAGCGCGTGACCGAGCAGGTCAAGACCGCGGCGATCAAGAACTACAAGATCGTTCTCGACGAGCCCGCCGAGCGCGACGACGGCAGCATCTTCAGCGATCACCACGTGCGCTCGGCGCTTGCGAAGAAGGGCTTCCCGCGAGTGGAACTGGAGTGGATGCGATGCTCCGTCAAGGACGTGAGGACCGTGCTCACGGAGCTTCGCACCGGCCAGCAGTTCACGGGCACCCACGACGCCACGTTCCCGATGCGACGCGAACAGGCCGAGGCGGTGAAGATGACGCACGCCTATTTCCATTCGCGCTGGTCCGAGGACATGCACGCCGTCCCGCGTTTCCTGTGGAACGCGAAGATGCGCTTCGGCAAGACCTTTGCCTCCTACCAACTCGCCAAGGCGCTGGGAGCCAAACGCGTGCTGGTGGTTACCTTCAAACCGGCTGTCGAGGACGCGTGGCAGACCGACTTGGAAGGCCACGCCGACTTCGATGGCTGGCAGTACCTTCCAAGGCTTCGGCGGCGATCCGACGCAGATCGATCGACGAAAGCCAGTCGTCTACTTCAGTTCGTTCCAGGACCTGCTGGGGCGCGACGCGGCGGGCAACATCAAGGCCCGCGAACGAATGGCTGCACGCCGTGAACTGGGATCTCGTGATCTTCGACGAGTACCACTTCGGCGCGTGGCGCGACACCGCCAAGGAGCTGTTCGAGGGGGAGGAGGAGGCCGTCGCGCGGGAGGAGGCAAGCGCCTGTACACAGCCGCGCTGGCGGAAGTGAACGAGGATCTCGCGGTGCTGTCGCAGAAGGAGACCGAATTCCTCCCCATTACCACCAAAGCCTACCTCTACCTCTCCGGCACGCCGTTCAGGGCGCTGGCCACCGGCGAGTTCATCGAGGAACAGATCTTCAACTGGACCTACACCGACGAGCAGCGCGCGAAGCAGGCCTTCGCCGTCGAGACCCCCGGTCAGTGGAACCCGTACGGCGCGCTGCCCCAGATGCGGCTGCTCACCTACCAGATGCCCGACGAGCTGCTGGCCATTGCCAGCGCCGGGGAGTTCGACGAGTTCGATCTCAACGCCTTCTTCGAGGCGTCTGGCACGGGCAAGGGGGCGCAGTTCAAACACAAGAGCGACGTGCAGAAGTGGCTGGACATCATACGCGGTTCGTACGCGCCCAGGGCAGCCGATTACCTGAAGACCGGAACGGGGCCGCCGTTCCCATATTCGGACGTGCGGCTGCTCCCCTACCTGCAGCACTCGTTCTGGTTTCTCCCGGACGTGGCGGCGTGCCACGCGATGGCGAACCTGCTGGCCGAGAAGCACAACGTCTTCTGGCGGGACTACACGGTAGTCGTGGCCGTTGGCGCGTCGGCGGGCATCGGGCTCGACGCGCTGCCGCCCGTGCGCGAGGCCATCGGCAGCGGGTTCGACACCAAGAGCATCACGCTGTCGTGCGGCAAGCTCACGACCGGCGTCACGGTGCCGCAATGGTCGTCGATCCTGATGCTGCGCAACCTGAAGTCGCCGGAGACCTACTTTCAGGCGGCGTTCCGGGTGCAGTCTCCGTGGTCCATCAAGAATCCGAACGGCGACAACCCGAACGAGGAGGAAATCCTCAAGCCGGTCTGTTTCGTCTTCGACTTCGCGCCGACCCGCGCCCTGCGACAACTTTCCGAGTACGGCATCGGCCTGTCGCCAAATGAGCCGAACCCGGAGAACGCCGTCAAGGACCTCGTGGCCTTCCTGCCTGTGCTGGCCTACGACGGCGCGAACATGACGCAGATCGACGCAGGCGGCATCCTCGACATCGCGATGGCGGGCACCAGTGCGACCTTGTTGGCGCGCAAGTGGGAAGCGCGCGCTGCTCGTGAACGTGGACAACGACACCCTGCGCCGCATCATGGACAACCCGGAGGCCATGGCCGCCGTCGAGCGCATCGAGGGCTGGCGCGCACTAGGCGACAACGTCATCCAGACCATCATCAACAAGAGCGAGAAGGTCAAGGCGCTCAAGAACAAGGCCAAGGAGAAGGACTTGACGGCCAAAGAAAAGAAGCAGCTAACGGACGAGGAGAAGGAATACAAGTCCAAGCGCAAGCTGGTGCAGGAGAAGCTGATCAAGTTCGCGACGCGGATTCCGGCGTTCATGTACCTCACGGACTTCCGTGAGAACACGCTGCAGGACGTGATCACGAGCTGGAGCCGGACCTGTTCCAGATCGTGACCGGGCTGACGGTGAAGGACTTTCACCTGCTAGTGCGCCTCAAGGTGTTCAACACCGAGCAGATGAACCAGGCCGTGTTCGCGTTCCGGCGGTACGAGGATGCGTCGTTGCGGTACACGGGTATAGATAGCCACCTCGGCCTGACGCATTACGGGCTGTACGACACCGTGGTGGCGAGGGAGTGAGGCGGGCGGAGCGACCGGCCGCGGTACGAGCAGGTGTCCGCAGCAAAGGCTGAACGGCAGTCCGCTCCGGAAGGATTCTCTCCCGGGCTGCCAGCGAATGTCCACTGGTCGTTATGGACAGCTATCCACAATGACCAGGAAGGGTCGTCGGTAGTGAAAAGCGGAAGCGGTCGATTCGTGCGTAAGACGCAGTGCCGACGATCTCACGTCATGAAGATGCTATGCCGATAGTCGCTGACCTCACGAAGGAACTACGACGCCGCGTGAAACTGGCCGTCGCTTGGTCACTAAGGACTCAGTTGCGAGGCAGACTCCGCAGACATCGAAGCCGCTCTTCTTGAAGGCCCCGAACCAGTCGTACTCGCAGTAGTTGCAGGTCATCACGAAGGCCTTACAGCTGGACTGCTGTGCGGGTTAGAATCTTGTGCGCCTTACCGCCGAAACGCCATCGTTGGCGGCACAGGCTTCAGCGAGCTTCCTCGCTTCGCCATCATCCTCTCCACACGAGGCGAGCGAAAGTGCAGCGGTCAGGACCAATACGACTATTGCAATGTGCCCGGGCATCTGCTGCTTCTCCGATGGGGGCAGTATCATCATTCAGCCTCGGACTTTGCGTCATCCTATCAACTGTTTACCGAACGTTATGGTTGTGGGGCAGCCACGACACCACATTTCCAGACGCGAATGTACTGAAGAGCGGTAGCATGCGTCGCCGCTTCTGGCGGCAAGTCGCGCAGTGGGAGGAACGATGGAGCAGTTCATTTCGCAGCGAGCGTTCAGGGTTGTATTGGCCGTGGCCGGTTTCATGGGAATGGGTACATTGAGTCCGCTGGCCAGCGCCGCGGAACCGGTGACGGCGGCTGTACAAGTGGCGGCGATGAAGTCCCTAGCGTCTGGGGTCATCGACAAGGCGACAGCTAGCGGTGAGGTTCTCATTGCGCCAGGTTGGGGTTCAGATGCAGTCTGTGATAGATCGACTGCAGAAGGTCCTAGGCGACCAGATCACAAAGCCGGTTTCTGAGTT
The DNA here is from genome assembly GCF_016702655.1 of Ideonella sp. Lineage (GTDB taxonomy): Bacteria > Pseudomonadota > Gammaproteobacteria > Burkholderiales > Burkholderiaceae_C > CAIKUF01. Next base: position 48,791 of record NZ_JADJDO010000041.1, on the reverse strand, counting down.
GACCGAGACAATGCAGCGGGAGCTGGCCGCCGCTCGGTTCGCAGTCGAGTCATTGCAGGCACGGCTAACAGCATGCCGGCATGCGTCGGAAATGAGGCGAGTTGCTATTAGCCAATGTCAAGAGCGGTGTCGCTTCAGCACTCGGCTCGGTCCCATTGGTGGCTGGGACGCCGATCGACTACCTGATCCATCAGCCTGAGTTCAGGTCGCCATACACCGTCACGCGCGACAAGGGAGGCGTCGATGCGATCCACGTGGTACTACGCGGAGCAAATCTTTGGCCACAGGCAGACGTCTGTGAGATGACGGCCACTGCAACTTCATTGACATCGAAGGAGGGTCGAGGCCTGCCGTTGCAAGTTCGGGCGGCTGATTCAGAGAAGATCGATTTAAGCGTACCACGCGCCATAGACAACGGCAGTTGGCTAATCACGGTCGCGGCGAAAACGCGGCGAGCGGTGGTCGGTTTGTGCATACCCCAAAGAGCCAAGTCACGGCTTCCATGTTCGTGCGAGAGAAGAGCTCTTGGGTAGTAACACCTATGATCACACCAGTCTGCAGGGGGCGTACTGACATAAGGCAGGTGTTGAGCGATAGTTGTACCAACGGAAGTCACAGCGATACGAAGACGTGCACAAGGAGATTCCAGTTCCAGCAGGCTGGGTACACACTGGCGGACTACAACTACGAGCCAACCTCCGGCCCTCGTCGCAGTTCAGTCCAACACCATCGAAGCGGCGATGATGTGATAGTCATTGCCGAGCATGCAAAAGAAGAAGGTCGCCAGCGGGTCGCCACACGTCGCGTACCGCGTGACGATGTACGGCAGCAGGGATGCGCCTGCTACGCCGCAGAACCGAATCGATGCCAGCGTCGGCGGTCAATGTCCAAGGGTTCTTCCAAGGAGTTTGCGATCAACTATGCAAGCCCTCCAGGCTGTGAGCTTGGAGCTTGGGTTGTGGGCGGAAGAATCCAGAGCGGCGAGCGACTCCCCGCGATTCCGGAGGGCCGGGGGCGGGGAGACGCCGGCAGCCAACCCCGACCGGGGGGCAGGGAGTCATAGTCAATTTCCCACGGCCTAACGCGGAGAGGCACGGTGCAGGTCGCACCCCGCTCCCTGGGCGGCCGGCGGGACCTTTCGAGCCAATGCCAGGTATCGGCCGACGCCGCCCCCAGTCGTGGAAACTTCCGGCCCGCCGGCAGTCGTGTCGAGGAGCCGTGGGCCCACCCCCACCGGGGTTTGGGCCTGGCCCCGCTTGGCCCAGCTTCGCCGCAGTTTTTTGCCGTGGCCGTGCGGCGGCCAGGAGCCGCCCGGGGGGGCCGGCGCGCACGATAATGAAGGCCTGACGCCGCCGCGCGGCGGCGCGTAGTGCGCGCCCCAGGCCACGGAGCTTGAGATGTTCACGAAGATCCTCATCGCCAACCGCGGCGAGATCGCCTGCCGCGTCTCCGCCACCGCGCGCCGCCTGGGCATCCGCACCGTCGCCGTGTACTCCGACGCCGATGCCGATGCGCGCCACGTGCACGCCTGCGACGAGGCCGTCGCCATCGGCGGCGCTGCGCCGCGCGAGAGTTATCTGCGCGCCGACCGCATCCTCGCCGCGGCCCAGGCCACCGGCGCGCAGGCGGTGCATCCCGGCTACGGCTTCCTGAGCGAGAACGAGGGCTTCGCCCGCGCCTGTGCCGAGGCGGGCATCGCCTTCATCGGCCCGCCGGCCTCGGCCATCGCGGCGATGGGTAGTAAGTCTGCTGCCAAGGCGCTGATGGGTGCGGCCGGCGTGCCGCTGGTGCCGGGCTACCACGGCGATCGGCAGGAGAGTGCCTTTCTGCGCGCGCAGGCCGATGCGATCGGCTACCCGGTGCTCATCAAGGCCAGCGCCGGCGGCGGCGGCAAGGGCATGCGCCGGGTCGAGAAGAGCGAGGATTTCGAGGCCGCGCTCGCCTCGTGCCAGCGCGAGGCGCAGTCGAGCTTTGGCGACGCGCACGTGCTGATCGAGCGTTATGTCACGCGGCCGCGCCACGTCGAGATCCAGGTCTTTGCCGACGCGCACGGCCACTGCGTCTACCTGTTCGAGCGCGATTGCTCGGTGCAGCGCCGGCACCAGAAGGTGCTGGAGGAAGCGCCAGCGCCGGGCATGAGCGCCGAGCGCCGCGCCGAGATGGGCGCGGCGGCGGTGGCGGCGGCCAAGGCGGTGGGGTACGTCGGCGCCGGCACGGTCGAGTTCATCGCCGAGCCGACGGCCGACGGCGCCGACCTGCGCTTCTACTTCATGGAGATGAACACGCGGCTGCAGGTGGAGCATCCGGTCACCGAGGCGATCACCGGGCAGGACCTGGTGGAGTGGCAGCTGCGCGTCGCCGCCGGCGAGCCGCTGCCGCTCGCGCAGGACGAAATGAAGATCCGCGGCCACGCGATCGAGGCGCGCATCTGCGCCGAGAACCCGGATGCGAACTTCATGCCGGCGATCGGGCAGCTCGCCGTCGCGCGCTGGCCGGCGCACGTGGCGTTCCAGCGCAATGCCGACGGCGAGTCCTTCCACGACCCGGCGCCCGTGCGCATCGACGCCGGCTTCGGCGAGGGCGATGCGATCTCGCCGCACTACGACTCGATGATCGCCAAGCTCATCGTCTGGGGCGACGACCGCGCGCAGGCGCTGGCCCGGCTCGACGCGGCGCTGGCGCAGACGCACATCGTCGGCCTGCAGACGAATGTCGCCTTCCTGCGCCGCGTGGTCGGCACGCGCGCGTTCGCGACGGCCGACCTCGACACGGCGCTGATCGAGCGCGAGCGCGCGGCGCTGTTCGAGGCGCCGCCGCTGCCGCTGCAATGCGTGATCGGTGGCGTGGTCGCCCATGCGCTGGCGCTGGAGCGCGCGCGCGTCACGGCCGACCCCTGGTCGCAGGCCGACGGCTGGCGGCTGCACGGCGTGTCGCAGCGGCGCTTCGACATCGAGATCGGCGGCACGCACCACGCGGTGACGCTGGAGCGTGCGCACCGGGGTGCACTCACGCTCGTGCACTCACAAGGCGGCGCGCCGACGCGCGCCGGGGGCGACGCGCGCTGGCCGTTCGCGGCGACGCAGCGCGGCGCGGAGGGTCACGAGCTGGTGGTCGACGGCCGGCGCTGGGCGCTCACGGTGTATGCGAACGGCGAGCAGGTGGCCGTCTTCGCGCCCGAGGGTTCGGCGGTCGCGACCGAGATCGACCTCATCGCCCACGCCGGCGACGGCGCGGCCGAGGGCGGGCGCCTCACGGCGCCGATGCCGGGCAAGGTGATCGCCTTCCTCGCCAAGGCGGGCGACGCGGTCAAGCTCGGCCAGCCGCTCGCGGTGATGGAGGCGATGAAGATGGAGCACACGATCTCGGCGCCGCGCGACGGCACGATCGAGGAGCTGCTCTACGCGCCGGGCGACCAGGTGGCCGAGGGCGGGGAACTGCTGCGCCTCGCGGCCGTGTAAAGGGAGACGAACCCATGAGCCTTCCCTCTAAGGTCACGCTCGTCGACGTGGGCCCGCGCGACGGGTTGCAGAACGAGAAGCAGCCGGTCGCCGCCGCCGTCAAGGTCGAACTCGTCCACCGGCTTCAGCAAGCCGGCATGCGCGAGATCGAGGTCACCAGCTTCGTCAGCCCGAAGTGGGTGCCGCAGATGGCCGACAACGCCGAGGTGATGGCCGGCATCGCGCGCCAGCCCGGCGTGCGCTACTCGGTGCTGACGCCCAACCTGAAGGGCCTCGAAGCCGCTTTGCCCTGCAGGCCCGACGAGATCGTCGTCTTCGGCGCGGCGAGCGAGGCCTTCAGCCAGCGCAACATCAACTGCAGCATCGAGGAGAGCGTCGAGCGCTTCCGGCCCGTCGTCGCCGCGGCGAAGGATCACGGCATCAAGGTCCGCGCGGCGGTGTCGTGCGCGCTCGGCTGCCCCTACCAGGGCGAGGTGACGCCCGGCGAGGTCGAGCGCGTCGTCGTGTTGATGAAGGCGATCGGCGTCGAGCACTGCGGCATTGCCGACACCATCGGCGTCGGTACGCCGCGGCGCGTGCAGGCGGCGATGGAGCGGGCGCTGAAGCACTTCCCGATTGCCGAGGTGAGCGGGCATTTCCACGACACGTATGGCCAGTCGCTGGCCAACATCTACGCCTGCCTCGAACTCGGCATCCACACCTTCGACGCCAGCGTCGGCGGGCTCGGCGGCTGCCCCTACGCCAAGGGCGCGACCGGCAACGTCGCGACCGAGGACGTGCTCTTCATGCTGCGCGGCCTCGGCATCGAAACCGGCATCGACCTCGATGCGCTCGTCGACGCGGCGAAGTACATCTCCGACGTGCTGGGCCGCAAGCCCGTGTCGCGCTCGGCGAATGCGCTGCTCGCGAAGCGGGCGGCAGCGAAGGCGGCGGGGGCGCCCCCCCCCCGGGCCGCCCCCCCCGCCCCCCCCCCCCCCCCCCCGCGGCCCGGCCTCGCGAGCTTCCTCCCCCGGGGCGGCATGAGCGTGGTTCCAGGCGAGACGACGGCGACGCTGCCCGACGGCGTTCGGCGCGTTGCCGCGGCGCTGGCCGAGCGCGGCCATCCGCACGCGCCGATCCTGCTCGACACGGCCGCGCGCACCGCGCAGCAGGCGGCCGACGCGCTCGGCGTCGGCGTCGGCCAGATCGCCAAGAGCATCGTCTTCAAGCGCCGCGGCGACGACGCGGCGGTGCTCGTCGTGACCTCGGGCGACAAGCGCGTCGACGAGGCCAAGGTCGCGGCGCTGGTCGGCGCGATCGGCCGCGCGGACGCGGACTTCGTGAAGGCGGCCACGTCGTTTGCGATCGGCGGCGTCGCGCCGGTCGGCCACGCGACGCCGCCGGTGATGCTGGTCGACCGCGAGCTGTTCCGCTTCAAGGTCATCTGGGCCGCGGCCGGCCATCCGCACGGCGTGTTCCGGCTCAGCCCGCAGCAGCTCGCAGCGCTGACCGGCGCGCCGGTCGAGGACGTCACCGCATGAAGGAGTGGCGCGTCGTCGCGAGCCCGTGCAACAACGTCTGCCGCATCGACGACGCGAGCGGCTGGTGCGTCGGCTGCCTGCGCACGCTGGACGAGATCGCCGCCTGGGCGTCGGTGGATGACGACGAGCGCCGCGCCGTCCTCGCCGAGCTGCCGGCGCGGCGCGAGCAACTGCGGTCGCTGCGCCGCGATCGATCCGAGGAGTCGCCCTCGCCATGAAGCGTGTGATCTTCCACTTCGACGTCATCTCGCCGTATGCCTACCTCGCCTTCGAGCGCCTGCCGCAGGCGCTCGAGGGGCTGTCGGTCGAGGTCGAGTACCGGCCGCTGCTGTTCGCCGGGCTGCTGCAGCACTGGGGCACCAAGGGGCCGGCCGAGACGGCGCCGAAGAAGGTCTGGACCTTCCGCCACATCGCGTGGCTCGCGCACGAGTTCGGCACGCCGATCGAGACGCCGGCGCAGCATCCGTTCAATCCGCTCGCGCTGCTGCGCCTGGCGCTCGCCTGCGCGCCGGCCGGCGGCACGCCCAACCGGCGCAGCTGCGAGCTGCTGTTCCAGCACGTGTGGCGCGGCGGGCACGATGCCAACGATCCGGGGCGGCTCGAGGCGCTGCGCCAGTCGCTGCGGCTGCAGCGCGACCCGGCGGGCGACGAGGTGAAGGCCGAGCTCAAGCAGGCCACCGCCGACGCCGCGGCGCGCGGCATCTTCGGCGTGCCGACGATCGATGTCGGCGGCCGCCTGTTCTGGGGCGTCGACGCGTTGCCGATGGTCGCCGCCTGCCTGCGCGGCGACGCCTGGTTCGACGGCCCGGCCTGGGACGCGGCGGCGGTGATGCCGCAGGGCGTGCAGCGCGGCGGCTGAGTGCTGCGGCGCGTCGGGCGATCCTGCCCGCGCTGTGAAATTGCCGCGACCCGGGGGAGGCCGTCTCACGGCGGCAGAACGTCGGTTCACGGCATCAGGAAACCAAGGCGACGTTCAAGCCCGCTACGCGCTGGAAGGCGGCATCGCCGCTCAGCAGCAGGTGCTCGGCGCCGAGTTGCAGGCAGCAGGCGGCCTGCAAGGCATCGGGGGTGCGCAGGCCGTGGCGCACCCGCACCACTGCGGCGAGTTCGATGACTTCACGGGTGAGTTCGACCCAGACGAGGTCGGGGCGGGCGAAAAAGGCGTCGTACCTCGCGAGGGTGACGCTGTCGTCGGCCTTCATAGGGCCAATGCGGCACTCCAGCCATGACAGGCGGCTGATCGCCGCGCCCATGTCAGGGTGCCGGCTGGCCAACGCCGACAGTGTGGCGTGCACGGTGCCGGCGAAGGGCTCGCGCGCTTCGATCAGGTAGATGAGCGCGCTGGCGTCGAAGAAGGCGATCACCAGTTGCGCTCTGCGGCGAGCGAGGCGTCGATGTCTTCCTTGCTGCGCGCGCCGCCGGGCGCTTGGGCCAGCAGCCATTGCAGCGCGCTCAAGCCAGGGGCGGCGCTCGCCTTGCCGCCGGTGAGGCGCTGGTATTCGTCTTCGGACAACACCACCGCCGACGGCTTGTTGCGCTTGACGATGTGCACGGGGCCGCGCTGCAAACCTTCCTCGATCGCGGCCATGCCGCGGCGCTTGAGTTCGGCTACTGTCAAAACATTGTTCATGGCGACTTCAAAAAAGTACTGAAAATGCCAAAATGGTACTGAACAAGGTACCGTTTGGCAATCGCCAGCGCGTCAGCCGACCGTCCCGGCGTCGAAGTTGCCCGGCCGGTAGCGGTCGATGGTCAACCCGGTGAGGTCGATCTCGGGCTTGCGATTCGAGATCAGGTCGGCCATCACGCGGCCGGTGCCGGCGGCCATGGTCCAGCCGAGCGTGCCGTGGCCGGTGGCGAGGTACAGGTTGGGGTATTTCGTGCCGCCGACGATCGGCGTCCCGTCGGGCGTCATCGGGCGCAGGCCGCACCAGAACTCGGCGCGGTCGAGCGCGCCGCCGCGCGGGAAGAGGTCGGTGACGACATGGTTCAGCGTCTTGCGCCGCGCCTCGCGCAGCGCGAGCGAGAAGCCGGCCAACTCGGCCGTGCCGCCGACGCGGATGCGGTCGCCCAGGCGCGTGACGGCCACCTTGTGCGTCTCGTCCATGATCGTCGACTCCGGTGCGAAGCGCGTGTCGGCAATCGGCACCGTGATCGAATAGCCCTTGACCGGATAGACCGGCAGTTGCAGGCCGAGCGGCGCGACCAGGCCCGGCGTGTAGCTGCCGAGCGCGGCCAGATACGCATCGGCCTTGAGCGTACCGGCGCGCGTGCGAACGCCGGCGATGCGCCCGCCCTCGGCGACGAGGCTCTCGATCGCGGTCTCGTGGCGGAACGCGACGCCCATGCCCTCGGCGAGCGCGGCGATGTGGTTCGTGAACTTGAAACAGTCGCCGGTCTCGTCGCCGGGCAGGCGCAACGCGCCGACGAACTTCTCCTTGACGAGGTCGAGCGCCGGCTCGACGGCGCAGAAGCCGGCCCTGTCGAGCACCTCGTAGGCGACCCCGTACTGCTGCAGGATCTCGATGTCCTTGGCCGTGCCGTCGAGCTGCTTGCGGGTCCGGAAGAGCTGCAGCGTGCCCTGCATGCGTTCGTCGTAGGCGATGCCGGTGTCGGCGCGCAACTGCACCATGCAGTCGCGGCTGTACTCCGCGAGGCGCACCATGCGCGCCTTGTTGATGCGGTAGCGCGCCTCGGTGCAGTTGCGCAGCATGGCCGCGCCCCAGCGCCACATGGCCAGGTCGAGCATGGGCCAGATCACGAGCGGGCTGTGGTGCATCAGCATCCACTTGATGGCCTTGACCGGGATGCCCGGGCCGGCCCAGGGCGCCGAGTAGCCCGGCGAGACTTCGCCCGCGTTGGCGTAGCTCGTCTCCAGCGCCGGCCCGGGCTGGCGGTCGACGACCGTCACCTGGTGCCCGGCGCGCGCCAGGTAGTACGCAGTCGTCGTGCCGATCACGCCGCTGCCGAGGATCATGATGTGCATGGTCTGCCTTCGAGCGCCGCCAGGTTGGCACCTGGGACCGCATTCTGGGCCCGTCGGCCCCGAGTTTCATGCGTTTCGGAAGGCCCACCCGGGCCGCGCGGCGCCAATCGCGGGCGCTCTCTCGCTGTCTGCGGTGCAAACCCGCAGCCGCGCGTTTGCGGCGCGGTGCCGGGTCAGTGCCGCGGGTTCGTGGCCCGCTCGCGCCCGGCGGCAAAGGCCAGCGCGTTGCGCCGGCGCAGGCCCTCGTTCGCGCCGAAACGCTCCAGCACCTGTTCCAGCAGCGACTCGGCAGTCAGCGGCAGCAGGTCGGCCGCGGCGCCGAGCATCACGGTATTGGCCAGCCGCGCGTCGCCGAGTTCCGCGGCCAGCGCGCCCGCGTCGACGCAACGCGCCTGCCGGCCCGGGATCTGCAACTCCCGCCCGGGGTCCGCGGGGTAATGCGCGAGGCCGGCGCTGACCACCGGCGGCTCCACCCGCAGCGTGTTGGCGACGACCCATCCCTTCGGCGCGAGCCAGTGGCTCCAGCGCAGCGCCTCGGCGGCCTCGAGCGCGATCAGCAGGTCCACCTGCCCGGGCGTGATCTCGCACGCCAGCACCTGCGCGCCGATGCGCAACTGCGAGCTCACGACGCCGCCACGCTGCGACATGCCGGCGACTTCGGTCTTGCAGGCGTCGAGCCCGCAGGCGAGCGCGGCGCGCGCCAGCACCTCGGAGGCGGTCATCACGCCCTGGCCGCCGATGCCCACCACCAGGATGTTCGCGTTCATGCCAGCTCCAGCTTGATGACCTTGCGCGGTTCGGGGACCGAGATCGCCCCGCGCGCACAGGCCTTGGCGCAGATCTCGCAGCCGGTGCACAGGGTGGGGTCGATCTTGACCCAGGCCAGATCCACCGTCTTGCCGCTCGCGCGCGCGCGCTGCTCGCGGCGCGTGACCAGGATCGCCGGGCAGCCCACGTCGAGGCAGTTGGTGCAGCCGTTGCATTGCTCCTCGTCCACGACCAGCGCCGGCTGGCGTTCGAACTCGGGCGTGAAGACGCAGGGCCGCGTGGTGATGACGACCGAAGGCTCGTCGGCCTTCATCTCTTCGCGCAGCACACCCAGGAACGTGGGCAGCTCGTAGGGGTCGGTGCTGCGGATGCGCTCCGGCCGCACGCCCAGCGCTTCGACCAGCTTGACGAAATCGACCCGCATCGGCGCCGGCGAGCCATCCATCGCGTGGCCGTTGGCCGGGTTGTTCTGCCCGCCCGTCATCGCGGTGGCGCGGTTGTCGAGCAGCAGCACCGTGACGTTGGCGCGGTGGTAGGTCAGGTTGAGCAGGCCCGCCATGCCCGAATGCAGAAAGGTCGAGTCGCCGATCACCGCCAGCACCGGGCGCCGCTCGGCCTCGCCTTGCTGCGCCTTGGCAACGCCGGCGGCGATGCCGAGCGACGCGCCCATCGCGAGTACCGTGTCGAGCGCATTCCACGACGGGCTGGCCCCGAGCGTGTAGCAGCCGATGTCGCCGCAGACGATGGCCTTGGGCAGGCGCGCGAGCCAGAAGTAGATGCCCAGGTAGCCGCAGCCTGCGCACAGCGTCGGCGGGCGCGCGAACACCTGGTGCGGTGCCGCCGCGGTCGGCGCGGGCTCGGGTTCGCCGAGGATGCGGCACGCCGCGCGCGCGACGTGGCCGGCGTTGATCTCGCCATGCGGCGGCAGCAGTTCGCGGCCGTGCAAGGTGATGCCGGCAGCGCGCAGTTCACCCTCGAGCAGCGGCTCGGATTCCTCCACCACCAACACCCGCTCGACGCCCGCGGCAAAGCGGCGTGCCAGTTCGAGCGGCGCGGGCGTGCTGAAACCCAGCACCAGCATCGGCGTGTCGGGCAGCGCCTCGCGCGCCGCATGGCAGGCGGGCCCGGAGGCGATGATCCCGAGGCGCCGGTCGTCGCCCTGCTCGATCACGTTCCAGGGCGAGACCTCGGCCTCGGCGCGCAGTGCGGCTTCGCGCGCTGCGCGCACCTCGAGCCGGCGCGCCACGTTGCCGGGCGAGAGCACCCAGCGCGCCGGATCCTTGGTGTAGGGCAGGCGCGCGGGCTGCTGCATCGGCCCTTGCAGACGCACCCTGCGCTTGACGTGGCACACCCGCGTCGTCAGGCGCAGCAGCACCGGCATCTGGTGGCGCTCGGACAGGTCGAAGGCCTCGCGCGCCATCAGGTAGGCCTCCTGCGGGTCGCGCGGCTCGAGCACCGGCAGGTGCGCGAAGCGGCCCCAGTAGCGGCTGTCCTGCTCGTTCTGCGACGACGAGAAGCCGATGTCGTCGGCGACCGCGATCACCAGCCCGGCGTTCACGCCCGTCAACGCCGCCGACATCAGCGTGTCGGCGGCGACGTTCAGGCCCACATGCTTCATCGCCGCCAGCGCGCGGCAGCCCGCGAGCGAGGCGCCCAGCGCCACCTCGAGCGCGAGCTTCTCGTTCACCGACCACTCGGCGCGCACACCCTCGCAGCGGGCCAGCGTCTCGACGATCTCGGTCGACGGCGTGCCGGGGTAGGCCGCAGCCACGACCAAGCCCGCTTCATGCGCGCCGAGCACGAGCGCCTCGTTGCCCGACAGAAAGCGTTGCGTCGAGGGTGGGTGGGGTGCAAGCATGACGATTCCTGCGTGGAAGGGCGGTAGAGCGAAAGTCTATGGCTCGTCATGCGCAATATGATTGCTTTCAATGCCTCGAAAGACTGATAATGAGCTACTTTATTGCTCCACAGAGATCAGGGGAAACCCCATGCACGAACCCGCTCTGGATCGCACCGACCGCCTGATCCTCGATGCGTTGCAACGCGACGGCCGCATCCAGAACAACGAACTGGCGGCGCTCGTGAACCTGTCGCCCTCGCCCTGCCTGCGCCGCCTGCGCAGCCTCGAGGAAAGCGGCGTGATCCGCGCCTATGCCGCGCTGCTCGACCCGCTCAAGGTCGGGCTCGGGCTGCTGGCCTACGTGAGCGTGAAGCTGGAGAAGAAAGGGCAGATGCCCGCCTCGCAGTTCGCGCGCGCGGTGTTGACCTGGCCCGAGGTGATCGAGTGCCACTCGCTGACCGGCGACATGGACTACCTGCTGCGCGTCCAGGTCGCCGACCTGGCCCATTTCTCGCGTTTCATGATGGGCAGCCTGCTCGAACAGCCCGACGTGGCCGACGTCAAGTCGAGCTTCGCGCTCGAGACCGTCAAGCAGACGTCCGCGCTGCCGGTGCTGCGTTGAATCTCACGTTTCACATTCACTGAGCATCGCAAGTCCTTATTTCTACAGACGTTTTTCTCGACCGAACATGGAAAACAGCGTCTAAGTAATTGATTTCATTGATTTTTCATCGCAACTCCCATTGCTTCCGCCGGAGCGATCCGATAAAGTGGCGAAAAGTGCATTTTTGTGGCGCAACGTGATGCGCGCTGCGGCGGAGGTGGGGTGGCGGGTCACATGTTCCAGGGCGCCTCGGCGCTCACGCTCGACGGCAAGGGCCGCGTGGCCGTGCCCGCGCGCCATCGCGACGTGCTGCAGTCCACTGCGGCCGGCCAACTGACGCTCACCAAGCACCCTCAGGGTTGCCTGATGGTGTTCCCGCGCCCGGCCTGGGAGGCCTTCCGCGACCGTGTCGCCGCGCTGCCGATGTCGGCCAGCGGCTGGAAGCGTGTCTTCCTGGGCAACGCAATGGACGTCGAGATCGACGGCTCTTCGCGCGTGCTCGTCGCGCCCGAACTGCGCGCCTCGGCCGGGCTCCAACGCGACGTGATGCTGCTCGGCATGGGCAGCCACTTCGAGCTCTGGGACGCCGCCGCCTACGCTGCGCACGAGGCCGAGGTGATGAAGTCGGAGATGCCCGACGCGCTCAGGGATTTCAGCTTCTAATGGACGCAACGGCGGGCAGGGCAGACTGGCAGCACACCACGGTGCTGCTCGTCGAGGCGGTCGATGCGTTGCTGACCGACGCCGACGGCATCTACGTGGACGGCACCTTCGGGCGCGGCGGGCACTCGCGGCGCTTGCTCGGCGCGCTTTCGCCCGCGGGCCGCGTCATCGCCCTCGATCGCGACCCGCAGGCGGTGGCCGCCGCGGCGGCAATCACGGATCGGCGCTTCACGATCCGCCACGCGCGCTTTGCCGCGCTGGCGAGCGAGCTCGCGGCCCTCGGCGTGACCGAGCTGCACGGCGTGCTGCTCGACCTGGGCGTCTCGAGCCCGCAGATCGACGACCCCGCGCGCGGCTTCAGCTTCCGTTTCGACGGTCCGCTGGACATGCGCATGGACACGACGCGCGGCGAGAGCGCGGCGCAATTCCTGGCTCGCGCCGACGAGCGGCAGATCGCGGAGGTGATACGTGACTATGGCGAAGAACGGTTTGCTGTTCAGATTGCAAAGGCGCTTGTTGCTCGCCGCGAAGGCGGGCAGGCTGTTCGAACCACGGCCGAGCTTTCCGAAATCGTGGCTCGTGCGGTCAAAACCCGCGAGCCGGGCCAGGACCCTGCAACGCGCACATTTCAAGCTCTTCGGATTTTCGTCAACGCCGAGCTTGAGGAGCTCGAACAAGGGCTGAACGCGGCCCTCGAGGTGTTGCGTCCGGGCGGGCGGCTGGTGGTGATCAGCTTTCACTCGCTCGAAGACCGGATCGTCAAGACCTTCATCGCGCGCCACGCCAAGGCGGCTTTCGATCGCCGCGCGCCGTTCGCGCAGCCGGCGCCGATGCGGCTGCGCGCGCTGGCGCGCGTCAAGCCGGGCGAGACCGAGCTGCGCGCCAACCCGCGCGCGCGCTCGGCGATCATGCGCGTCGCCGAGCGCACCGAAGTCGCCTGGGCGGCAGCGACATGACGCGCCTGAACCTGCTGCTGCTCGTTGCGCTGATCGCGAGCGGCATCGCGCTGGTGCGCGTGTCCTACGACTCGCGGCGCCTGTACGCCGCGCTCGACAAGGCGCAGGCCGAGGAGCGCCAGCTCGAGGTCGATCACGAGCGGCTGCAGGCCGACAAGCAATCGCAGGCCACGCCGTCGCGCGTCGAGGCCGTGGCACGCCAGCAGCTCGCGATGCGCACCGCGACGCCGGCGGTCACGAACTACGTGACCTATGCGCGTGCATCGGGGGCCACCCAATGAGTCGGCGCCGGACGGTTGCGCAGGCGACCGGCGCGCGCGGCGTGAACTACGCGTCGAGCCCCTTGCTCGCGTCGAAGACGCCGCCGTGGCGCTCGAAGTTCGTCGTCGCGGCCGTCGGCGCGTCGTTCTGCGTGCTGCTCGGGCGCGCGCTCTACGTGCAGGTGCTCGAGGCGCCGTTCTTCCAGCGCCAGGGCGAGGCGCGCTATGCGCGCACGATCGAGCTGCCGGCGAGCCGCGGCCGCATCACCGACCGCAACGGGCTGATCCTCGCCGCGAGCGTGCCGGTGCCTTCGCTGTGGGCCATCCCCAAGGACATGGACCCCGACCCGGCTGTCCGCGCGCGCCTGGCCAGGGCGCTCGGCATGAAGCCGCGCGAGCTCGACGCGCGCATCGGCGACAGCCAGAACTTCGTCTGGCTGCGGCGCCAGGTCGACGAGCCGCTGGCCGACGCGGTGCGCGCGCTGCGACTCAAGGGCGTGCACCAGCTCACCGAATACAAGCGCAAGTACCCCGAGGGCGAGGCGGCGGCGCATGTGGTGGGCTTCACCAACATCGAGGATCGCGGGCAGGAGGGCGTCGAGCTCGCGCTGAACAAGGATCTGACCGGCCGCAACGGCTCCAGGCGCGTCATCAAGGACCGCCTCGGCGCGCCGGTGGAAGAGATCGGCGAGACCGTACCCCCCGTCGACGGCCAGGACATCGAGCTCGCGATCGACTCCAAGGTCCAGTTCTTCGCCTACCAGCGCGTGCGCGAGGCGGTGACCGAGCACAAGGCCAAGGCCGGCAGCGTGGTCGTGCTCGACGTGCAGACCGGCGAGGTGCTCGCGCTCGCCAACTACCCGAGCTATGTGCCCGGCGAGCGGCGCGGCCTCGCCGGCGCGCAACTGCGCAACCGGGCCCTCACCGACATCTTCGAGCCCGGCTCGACGATGAAGCCCTTCATCGCCGGGCTCGCGCTGGAGACCGGGCGCGTCACGCCCGACACCGTGATCCAGACCGCGCCCGGTCACATGACGATCACCGGCGCGACCATCACCGACGCCCATCCGCACGGCCCGCTCACGGTGGCGCAGGTGATCCAGAAGTCGAGCAACGTCGGCGTCGTCAAGATGGCGATGCAGATGCAGCCGCGCGAGATGTGGGAGCTTTTCAGCGCGGCCGGCTTCGGCCAGCGCCCGCAGATCGACTTCCCCGGCGCGGTGACCGGGCGCCTGCGCCCGTACAAGAGCTGGCGCCCGATCGAGCAGGCGACGATGAGCTACGGCTACGGCCTGTCGGCAAGCCTGTTCCAGCTCGCCCGCGCCTACACCGTCTTCGCCCGCGACGGCGAGCTCGTTCCGGCTTCCATCGTGCGCCGTCAGGGCGAGGCCGCAGAACCGGTGGCAGGCGTGCGCGTGCTCTCGCCCAAGACGGCGCGCGCGGTGCGCGAGATGCTGCACATGGTGACGCAGGAGGGCGGCACCGCGCTCAAGGCGCAACCGATGGGCTACACCGTCGGCGGCAAGACCGGCACCGCCTACAAGCAGGAAGGCAAGGGCTATTCGCAGAAGAAGTACCGCGCCTGGTTCGTCGGCATGGCCCCGGCGCTGAACCCGCGCATCGTCGTCGCGGTGATGGTCGACGAACCGAGCAACGGCAAGTACTACGGCGGCGATGTGGCCGCGCCGGTGTTCGCCAACGTCGTGCAGCAGACGCTGCGCACGATGGGCGTGCAACCGGACCTCGAAGTGCGCCCGCAGATCGTCGCGCGCGCGCTGCGCAGCGAGGAAGAGAGCTTCTAGCGTGGCGCAAATCGCCCTGCTGCCCTCGGTCGACGCGGCTGTCGCCTGGCTGCATGCGTGCGGCGCGCGCGGCCTGGTGTCGGACCACCGGCGCCTGCAGCCCGGCGACGCGTTCATCGCGTGGCGCGGCGCGACCCACGATGCGCGCCGCCTCGCGGCCGCGGCGCTCGCTGCGGGCGCGGCGGCCTGCCTCGTCGATGGCGACGGCGCGGATGCGCTCGGCCTGCCCGGCGACGACGCGCGCATCGCCGCGCTCGGCGGGCTGAAGGCGCTGGCCGGTCCGCTGGCGAGCGCG
Organism: Ideonella sp.; assembly: GCF_016702655.1. Classification (GTDB taxonomy): domain Bacteria; phylum Pseudomonadota; class Gammaproteobacteria; order Burkholderiales; family Burkholderiaceae_C; genus CAIKUF01. Next base: position 33,639 of record NZ_JADJDO010000041.1, on the reverse strand, counting down.
TTTCTCGGCCACCCGACGCAGCGCCTAGTCGTACTCGCCGTCACCGGCACCAACGGCAAGACCTCGACCGCATGGTGGCTCGCGCAGGCGCTCTCGAGGCTCGGGCGGCGCTGCGGCGTCGTCGGCACGCTCGGCACCGGCGAGCCGCCGCAGCTCGAATCGACCGGCCTGACCACCCCCGACGCGATCGCGCTGCAGACGGTGTTTCGCCGCTTCGCCGACGCGGGCTTTGCCGCCTGCGCGATCGAGGCCTCGTCGATCGGCATTGCCGAGCAGCGCCTGGCCGGCACGGCGGTCAAGGTGGCCGTCTTCACCAACTTCACGCGCGACCACCTCGACCACCACGGAACGATGGACGCGTACTGGGCGGCCAAGGCAGCGCTGTTCGATGCGCCGGGGCTGCAGGCGACCGTGGTCAACGTCGACGACGAGCGGGGTGCCGAGCTCGCGGCCTCGCTCGCCGGCCGCGCGATCGACCTGTGGACGATCTCGGCGCAGCGCGACGCACGGCTTGCGGCGCGCAGCATCACCTACCGCGACGGTGGCCTCGCCTTCGAGGTCTGCGAAGGCGCGCAGGTAGCGCCGGTGCGCACGGCGCTGATCGGCGAGTTCAACGTCGCCAACCTGCTCGGCGTGATCGGCGGCCTGCGTGCGCTCGGCGTGCCGCTCGCCGACGCGGCCACGGTCTGCTCGGCGCTGACGCCGGTGCCCGGCCGCATGCAAGGCGTCGCGTCAGCGGGCGCGGCACCCGAGGTCGTCGTCGACTACGCGCACACGCCCGACGCGCTCGAGAAGGCGCTTGCCGCGCTGCGCCCGTTCGCGCGCCAGCGCGGCGGCAGGCTGTGGTGCGTGTTCGGCTGCGGCGGCAATCGCGACGCGAGCAAGCGCCCGCTGATGGGCGCGATCGCCGAGCGCCTCGCCGACCACGTCGTCGTCACGAGCGACAACCCGCGCGACGAGGCGCCGGCGCACATCCTGGCGCAGATCCTCGTCGGCGTGATCGGCCACGACGATGTCGACGTGATCGAAGACCGCCGTGCGGCGATCGCGCACGCGGTGGCAGCGGCCGATGCGCGCGATGTGATCCTGATTGCCGGCAAGGGCCACGAGGACTATCAGGAGGTGGCCGGCCTCAGGCACTCGTTCTCCGATGCCGAGATCGCGCGCACGCTGCTCGCGGTGCGCGCCAGTGGAGGGCCGGCATGATGATGACGCTTGCCCAGGCGCAAGCGCTGCTGCCCGATGCCGGGCTCGTCGGCGACGGCAGCGTCGTCTTCGGGCGCGTGCACACCGACACGCGCAGCCTGCGCGCGGGCGACCTGTTCGTTGCGCTGCGCGGCGAGCGCTTCGACGGCCATGCGTTTCTGGCGCAGGCGCGCGCCGCGGGTGCGGTCGCTGCGCTCGCCGAGCAGGGGCTCGCCGAGGCCGGGCTGCCAGGGCTGCAGGTGGCCGACAGCCGGGCCGCGCTCGCCGCGCTGGCCGGTGCCTGGCGGCGGCGCATGCATCTGCCGCTCGTCGCCGTCACCGGCAGCAACGGCAAGACGACGGTGACGCAGATGATCGCGTCCATCCTGCGCGCCTGGCACGGCGACGCGGCGCTCGCGACCGCGGGCAACTTCAACAACGACATCGGCGTGCCGCTGACGCTGCTCGGGCTGCGCGCCGGGCACCGCGCGGCCGCGGTCGAGATCGGCATGAACCACCCGGGCGAGATCGCGCCGCTGGCCGCGCTGGCGGCGCCCACGGTGGCGCTCGTGAACAACGCGCAGCGCGAGCATCTCGAGTTCATGGCCAACGTGGCGAGCGTCGCGCGCGAGAACGGCGCTGTGATCGCCGCCCTCGGCGCCGACGGCGTGGCCGTGTTTCCCGCCGACGACGCGCACACGCCGCTCTGGCGCGAGATCGCCGGCGCGCGCCGCACGCTGAGCTTCGCGCTCGATGCGCCGGCCGACGTGCGGGGCAGCGCGGACTGGCAGGGCGACCACTGGGCGGCGCGCATCGAGACGCCGGCTGGCCGCTTCGATGTCGCGCTGCGGGTGGCGGGGCGCCACAACGTCAAGAACGCGCTCGCCGCCGCGGCCTGCGCGCTCGCCGCAGGCTGCCCGCTCGCGGCAGTCGGCGAGGGGCTGGCGGCGTTCGCGCCCGTCAAGGGCCGCTCGCAGGTGCAGCGCGTCGCGCTCGGCGGGCGCGCGGTGACGCTGATCGACGACTCGTACAACGCGAATCCGGATTCGGTGCGCGCAGCGATCGACGTGCTGGCCGGCCTGCCCGGGCCGCGCTGGCTGATCCTCGGCGACATGGGCGAGGTCGGCGACCAGGGTCCGGCCTTTCACACCGAGGTCGGCGCCTACGCGGGCGCACGCGGCATCGAGCACTTGTGGACCGTCGGCGCGCAGAGCGCGGCGGCGGCGGCTGCGCACGGCGCGGCGCGACACTTCGATGCGATGCCGGCGCTGCTTGCGGCGCTGGAAGCGATGCCTGCCGCCTCGGCCATCGTCGTCAAGGGTTCGCGCTTCATGCAGATGGAGCAGGTCGTCGCCAGACTGCTCGCAGCCCGTGAGGCGCCGCATGCTGCTTAGCCTCGCCCAATGGTTGCAGCAGCTCTCGCCCGAGTTCGGCTTCTTCCGCGTCTTCCAGTACCTGACCTTCCGCGCCGTGATGGCGGCGATGACGGCGCTCCTGATCGGCCTCGCGTTCGGGCCCTGGGTCATCCGGCGCCTGGCGGCGCTGAAGATCGGCCAGCCCGTGCGCGGCTACGGCATGGAGTCGCACCTCGCCAAGAGCGGCACGCCGACCATGGGCGGGGTGCTGATCCTGATCGGCATCGGCGTCTCGACCCTGCTGTGGTTCGACTGGAGCAACCGCTTCGTCTGGATCGTGATGCTGGTGACGATGGGGTTCGGCGCCATCGGCTGGGCCGACGACTGGCGCAAGGTGGTCGACAAGAACCCCGAGGGCATGCGGTCGCGCGAGAAGTTCTTCTGGCAGTCGCTGATCGGCCTCGTCGCCGCGCTCTACCTCGCGTTCAGCGTCTCCGAGACCTCGAACCTGCGCGTGCTCGAGCTCTTCATCCGCTGGGTGCAGAGCGGCTTCTCGAACGAGCTGCCGCCCAAGGCCGACCTGATGGTGCCCTTCATCAAGTCGATCAGCTATCCGCTCGGCGTGTTCGGCTTCATCATCCTGACCTGGTTCGTGATCGTCGGCGCGAGCAACGCCGTCAATCTGACCGACGGCCTCGACGGCCTGGCGATCATGCCGGTCGTGATGGTCGGCTCGGCGCTGGGCGTGTTCGCCTACATCACCGGCAGCTCGGTCTACTCGCGCTACCTGCTCTTCCCCTACATTCCCGGCGCCGGCGAACTGCTCGTGTTCTGCTCGGCGATGGCCGGCGCGGGGCTCGCCTTCCTGTGGTTCAACACCCATCCGGCGCAGGTCTTCATGGGCGACGTGGGCGCGCTCGCGCTGGGCGGCGCCTTGGGCACGATCGCCGTCATCACGCGCCAGGAGATCGTGCTTGCGATCATGGGCGGCGTGTTCGTCGCCGAGGCGCTGTCGGTGATGCTGCAGGTGAGCTGGTTCAAGTACACGAAGAAGAAGACCGGCACCGGCCGGCGCATCCTGCTGATGGCGCCGCTGCACCACCACTTCGAGAAGTCGGGCTGGACCGAGACCCAGGTCGTGGTCCGGTTCTGGATCATCACGATGCTGCTGTGCCTGATCGGGCTGGCGAGCCTGAAGCTGCGCTGATGGCGATGGACGCATTGAACAACGCTCGCGTTCTCGTGCTCGGCCTCGGCGCCTCGGGGCTCGCGATGGCGCAGTGGTGCGCGCGCTCCGGTGCCATGGTCACGGTGTGGGATTCGCGCCTCGGTACGGCGCAACGCCCGCCGCAGGCCGACGCGCTCGCAGCCGGCGTGCCGCAGGCGGTGCAGACCGGAGGGCTGCTCGAGGCCGCGCTGCTCGACGGCGTCGCGCGCGTCTTCAGGAGCCCCGGCCTCGCACCGGGCGACGAACGCATCGCGCCCTTGCTCGCTGCCGCCGCGGCGCGCGGCGTGCCGGTGCAGGGCGAGCTCGACCTCTTCGTGCAGGCGCTCGCGGCGCTGCAGGCCGAGCGCGGCTACGCGCCGCAGATCCTCGCTGTCACCGGCACCAACGGCAAGACGACGACGACCGCGATGACGGCCCTGCTCGCCCGCCGCGCCGGACGCAGCGTCGCGATCGCCGGCAACATCGGCCCGACGATGCTCGAGACGCTGGCGCAGGCGCTCGACGCCGGCGCGCTGCCCCAGGTGTGGGTGCTCGAGCTGTCGAGTTTCCAACTGCACGGCGTGGCCGGCTTCGAGCCGAGCGCTGCGGCGCTGCTCAACATCACGCAGGACCATCTCGACTGGCACGGGACGATGGACGCCTATGTGGCCGCGAAGGCGCGCATCTTCGGCAGCCGCGCAACGATGGTGCTCAACCGCGACGACCCGCGCGTCGCCGCGCTCGAGCCGGCCGTACCCGCTGCCACCAAGGGCCGGCAGGCCAAGGCCGCGCCGCGCAAGGTGATCCGCTTCGGGCTCGATGCCCCGGCCCGGCCGGGCGACTACGGCCTCGTGGTCGAGAACGGCATGGCCTGGCTCGTGCGTGCGCTCGAGGCCGACCCCACGCCCAAGCGCCGCCCAGGCAACGCCGAGCCCGAACTGCATCTGCAGCGCCTGATGCCCGCCGATGCGCTGCGCGTGCGCGGGCGCCACAACGCAGCCAACGCGCTGGCCGCGCTCGCGCTCGCCGGGGCCATCGGCTGCCCGCTCGCACCGATGCTGCACGGCCTGCGCGAATATGCCGGCGAGCCGCACCGCGTGGCGCACGTGGCGACGGTCGGCGGCGTCGACGCCTACGACGACAGCAAGGGCACCAATGTCGGCGCGACCGTGGCCGCGCTCGACGGCCTTGGCGCCGACCGCGCGCCGGCGCGGCTGGTCGTGATCCTCGGCGGCGACGGCAAGGGCCAGGACTTCGCGCCGCTCGCCGCGCCGCTCGCACGCCACGCGCGCGCGGTGGCCTTGATCGGCCGCGACGCAGCGGCGATCGAGGCCGCGCTCTCGGGCTGCGGTGTCGGTGCGATGCAGCACTTCGACCGCCTCGAGGCGGCGACGCGCTGGGCCTTCGTCCAGGCCCGGCCGGGCGACGCGGTGCTGCTCAGCCCGGCCTGCGCGAGCCTGGACATGTTCCGCAACTACGAGCACCGGGCGCAGGCCTTCGTTGCCGAGGTGCAGGCAATCGCGGCCGAGCAGGGGGAGGTCGCGTGAGCGCCGCTGCGTCGCAGTTGCGCTCCGGCCTGGCCGCACTGCGCGCGCGCCTGCCCTGGCCCGGTCGCAGCAGCGAGGCCCGGCCCGAGCGCGTGCCCGTGCGCGACTGGGTCAGCGTCTCGCCGGGCCAGCCGACGCGGCTGCTCGGCTTCGACCAGGCACTCGTCTGGGTCGTCGTCGCGCTGCTTGCGCTTGGCGTCGTGATGGTCTATTCGGCGTCGATCGCGCTGCCCGACAACCCGAAGTTCGCGCGCTACGCGCCAACGCATTTCCTGTCGCGCCAGTTGCTGTCGATCTTCATCGCCTTCGTGTGCGCGGTGGTCGCGGTGCAGGTGCCCGTGAGCCTGTGGGAGAAGTGGTCGCCGTGGCTGTTCGCAGGCACGCTGCTGCTGCTCGTGCTGGTGCTGATCCCGGTCATCGGCAAGGGCGTCAACGGCGCGCGGCGCTGGATACCGCTCGGCGTGATGAACTTCCAGCCGTCCGAGCTCGCCAAGCTGACGATCGCGATGTACGCCGCCGGCTACATGGTGCGCAAGATGGACGTCAAGGAAAAGTTCTTCGCCGCCGTGATGCCGATGGCGTTCTCGGTCGGCGTGATCGGCCTGTTGCTGCTCGCGGAGCCCGACATGGGCGCCTTCATGGTCATCGCCGCGATCGCGATGGGCATCCTCTTCCTGGGCGGCGTCAACGGCAGGATGTTCCTGCTCATCACCGCGGTGCTGCTCGGCGCCTTCGTGCTGATGATCACGGCCAGCGAGTGGCGGCGCGAGCGCATCTTCGCCTACCTGAACCCGTGGGACGAGAAGTACACGCTCGGCAAGGCCTACCAGCTCTCGCACTCGCTGATCGCCTTCGGCCGCGGCGAGATCTTCGGCCAGGGGCTCGGCGGCAGCGTCGAGAAGCTGCACTACCTGCCCGAGGCGCACACCGACTTCCTGCTCGCGGTGGTCGGCGAAGAGCTCGGCTTCATCGGCGTCGCGGTCGTGATCGTCGCGTTCTTCTGGCTGACAAGGCGCATCTTCCAGATCGGCCGCCAGGCGATCGCGCTCGACCGCGTCTACGCCGGGCTGTTCGCGCAGGGCATCGGCATCTGGATGGGCGGCCAGAGCTTCATCAACATGGGCGTCAACCTCGGCGTGCTGCCGACCAAGGGCCTGACGCTGCCGCTGATGAGCTTCGGCGGCTCGGCGATCGTCGTCAACCTGGTGGCCCTCGCGATCGTGCTGCGGGTGGATATCGAGAATCGCCAGCTCATGCGCGGAGGCCGCGCATGAGGCACTTGATCATCATGGCCGCAGGCACCGGCGGGCACGTGATCCCCGGCCTCGCGGTCGCGCGCGAGATGCAGTCGCGCGGCTGGACGGTGTCGTGGCTCGGCACGACCGAAGGCATGGAGAACCGCCTTGTTCCGCCCTCGGGCATCGCGCTCGACCGCATTGCCTTCAGCGGCCTGCGCGGCAAGGGGATCGTGCACACGTTGACCGGCGGGCTGCGCCTGCTCGCCGCGTTCTGGCATTGCCTGGTCATCCTGCGCCGGCGCTCGGCCGATGCGGTGCTGGGCATGGGCGGCTACGTCTGCTTTCCGGGCGGGCTGATGGCGGCGCTGCTCGGCAAGCCGCTCGTGCTCGTCAACGCCGATGCCGCGCTGCTGCTGTCCAACCGCGCGCTGCTGCCGGTCGCCGACCGCGTCGCGTTCGGCTTCGACGGCGACGCCGCCAGGCGGACGAAGAACGCCATCGTCACCGGCAACCCGGTGCGCGCCGAGATCGAGGCGCTGGCCCCGCCGGCCGAACGCCTCGCTGGCCGCGCTGGGCCGCTGCGCCTGCTCGTCGTCGGCGGCAGCCTGGGCGCGCGCGTGCTCAACGAGTGCCTGCCGCGGGCGCTGGCGCTGTGCGCCGAGGGCGAACGGCCGCAGGTCACGCACCAGACCGGCGAGGCGCATCTGACGGCGGTGCAGGCCGGCTATGCCGATGCCGGCGTGCAGGCCGAGCTGCTGCCCTTCATCGACGACATGGCGCAGCGCCTCGCCGACTGCGATTTGGTCGTCTGCCGCGCGGGCGCACTGACGGTGAGCGAACTGTGCGCCGCCGGCGTCGCGAGCGTGCTCGTGCCGCTCGTCGTCAGCACCACCAGCCACCAGCGCGACAACGCCGAACACATGGCGGCGCACGGCGCGGCGCTGCACCTGCCCCAGGCCGAGCTCGCACCGCAACGCCTTGCCGACCTGCTGCGCGGCCTGACGCGGCCGGCGTTGCTGGCGATGGCGAACAAGGCGCGGGCGCTGGCGAAGCCGCATGCAGCGGCGCGCGTCGGCGACGAACTCGAAAGGCTGGTGGCCGCATGACGCCCCATGAAGCACGCCGTCAAGCACATCCATTTCGTCGGCATCGGAGGCGCCGGCATGAGCGGCATCGCCGAGATCCTGCACAACCTCGGCTACACCGTGTCGGGATCGGACCAGAGCGCGAGCGAGACCTCGCGCCGCCTGGCCTCGCTGGGCATCCGCGTCGCGATCGGCCACGACGCGGCGCACATCGCCGGCGCGCAGGCGGTCGTCACCTCGACTGCGGTCAAGGGCGACAACCCGGAGGTGATCGCCGCCCGCGCCGCGCGCGTGCCGGTGGTGCCGCGCGCAGTGATGCTCGCCGAGCTGATGCGGCTGAAGAAGGGCATCGCGATCGCCGGCACGCACGGCAAGACGACGACGACCTCGCTCGTCACGAGCGTGCTCGCCGCGGCGGGCGTCGACCCGACCTTCGTCATCGGCGGGCGGCTGGCGAGCGCGGGCGCGAACTCGAGGCTCGGCGCGGGCGAGTACATCGTCGTCGAGGCCGACGAATCGGATGCCTCGTTCCTGAACCTGATGCCGGTGCTGTCGGTGGTGACGAACATCGACGCCGACCACATGGACACCTACGGCCATGACTTCGCCAGGCTGAAGGCGGCCTTTGTCGAGTTCCTGCACCGCATGCCGTTCTACGGCGCGGCCATCCTGTGTGGGGACGATCCGGGCGTGCGCTCGATCGTGCCGATGATCTCGCGCCCGGTCGTGAGCTACGGGCTCGGCGCCGACGTGCAGGTGCGCGCGGTCGACGTGCAGGCGCTGCCCGGCGGGCAGATGCGCTTCGTCGCTCAGCGCCGCAACGGTGTCGCGATGCCCGACCTGGCGGTCACGCTCGCCCTGCCCGGCGAACACAACGTGAGGAATGCGCTCGCCGCGATCGCGGTCGCGACCGAGCTCGAGCTGCCCGACGCGCCCATCGTGCGCGCGCTCGCCGAGTTCAGCGGCGTCGACCGGCGCTTCCAGCGCCACGGCGAGCAGCCGGCTGCCGGCGGCGGGCGCTTCACGCTGATCGACGACTACGGCCACCACCCGGCCGAGATGGCGGCCGTGATCGCCGCCGCGCGCGGCGCCTTCCCGGGCCGGCGCCTCGTGCTCGCGTTCCAGCCGCACCGCTACACGCGCACGCGTGACTGCTTCGAGGACTTCGTCAGGGTGCTGTCGACCGCCGACGCGGTGCTGCTGTCGGAGGTCTACGCCGCCGGCGAGGCGCCGATCGTCGCCGCCGACGGCCGCGCGCTCGCGCGCGCGCTGCGCGTCGCGGGCAAGGTCGATCCGCTGTTCGTCGACGATGTCGCGGCCATGCCGGCGGCGATCGCCGAGCAGGCGCGCGACGGCGACGTCGTGATCGTGATGGGCGCGGGATCGATCGACGGCGTGACGGCGCAGGTCGCGCAGGGGAGCGCAGCATGAGCGGCCCCGGCCCCCCCCCCCGCCCGCAGCCCCCCCCGCCCCCCCCCCTCCACCCCCCCCCCCCCCCCCCCCCCCCCCCCCCCCGCCGGGGGCTGTCATGACGATCGACGTCAAGGCACTCGGCAAGGTCGCGGTGCTGATGGGCGGCAGCTCGGCCGAGCGCGAGATCTCGCTCCTGTCCGGCAACGGCGTGCTCGACGCGCTGCGCTCGCAGGGCGTCGATGCGCAGGCCTTCGATCCTTCGCAGCGCGAACTGGCCGAGCTCAAGCGCGACGGCTTCGCGCGCTGCTTCATCGCGCTGCACGGCCGCCACGGCGAGGACGGCACGGTGCAGGGCGCGCTCGAGCTGCTCGGCATTCCCTACACCGGCTCGGGCGTGATGGCGTCGGCGATCGCGATGGACAAGGTGATGACCAAGCGCGTCTGGATCGCAGAGGGCCTGCCGACGCCGCGCTACCTGAGCCTTGCGCGCAGCGACCTGCAGCGCGAGCGCGTGCGCACCGTGCCCGACGAACTCGGCCTGCCGCTGATCGTCAAGCCGCCGCACGAGGGTTCCTCGATCGGCGTCACCAAGGTCGCCGGCTATTCGCAGATGCAGGACGCGGTGGCGCTCGCGGCGAGGTACGACAGCCACGTGCTGTGCGAAGAGTTCATCGAAGGCGACGAACTGACCTGCCCGGTGCTCGGCCATGGCGACGCAGCGCGCGCGCTGCCGGTGGTGCGCATCGTCGCGCCCGAGGGCGCGTACGACTACCAGAACAAGTACTTCACCGACGTCGTGAACTACATCGTGCCGAGCGGCCTGCCGGCGCACGAAGAGGCGGCGATCCAGGCCCTCGTGCTCGCCGCCTACCGAGCGCTCGGCTGCCGCGGCTGGGGCCGCGCCGACCTGATGCTGCGCGCGTCGGACCGCAAGCCCTTCCTGCTCGAGATGAACACCAGCCCCGGCATGACCGGGCATTCGCTGGTGCCGATGTCGGCGCGCGCGGCCGGCATCAGCTACGAGCAACTGTGCCTGATGCTGCTGCGCGACGCGACGCTGGACGATTGAACGCGATGCCGGCCCCGACTCTGCCCCTGCCGCTGGACGTGCGACTGATGAACGTCACCGCAACGCTGCTGCTCGGGCTGGTGGCGATCGGGCTCGCGGCGCTGGCGCTCGCCTGGGCCGCGCGCCAGCCGGTGTTCGCGCTGCGCAGCATCCGCGTCGAGGGCGACGTCACGCGCAACAGCGTGTCGACGATCCGCGCCAATGCGGTGCCCAAGCTGGCCGGCGGCTTCTTCACGATGGACCTGCAGCAGGCACGGCGCGCCTTCGAGTCGGTGCCCTGGGTGCGCCAGGCGGTGGTGCGGCGCGAGTGGCCGGACCGCCTTGCGGTGCGGCTCGAGGAGTACCGCGCGGTCGCGCTCTGGGAGAGCGCCGGCGACGGCGCGACGCGCCTCGTGAGCGCCTTCGGCGAGGTCTTCGACGCCAACGTCGGCGATGTCGAGGACGACCGCCTGCCCACGCTTGCCGGGCCCGAGGGCAGTGCGCCGGCGATGCTCGCGCTCAAGGCACGCCTCGACCCAGTGCTGGCACGGCTCGATGCGCGCATCGAGACGCTGGTGCTGTCGGACCGCGGCTCGTGGCGCGTCGAGCTCGATACCGGCGCCACGGTCGAGCTCGGCCGCGGCAGCGACGACGAGGTGATCGCGCGCACCGAGCGCTTCGTCGGCACGCTGACGCAGGTCACGTCGCGCTACCAGCGCGCACTCGAATTCGCCGACCTGCGCCACAACGACGGCTTTGCGTTGCGCCTGAAGGGCATCACGACCACTCCCCCCGCCGCCGTGCCGGCGGCCAAACCCGGCACCCGCTGAGAACAATGCAATGGCCAAGGAATTGAAGGATCTCGTCGTCGGCCTGGACATCGGCACGGCCAAGGTGATGGCCGTCGTCGCCGAGGTCATGCCGGACGGCGAATTGAAGCTCGCCGGGCTGGGCGTCGCGCCGACGCATGGCCTCAAGCGCGGCGTCGTGGTCAACATCGACGCCACCGTGCAGGCCATCCAGCAGGCGCTCAAGGAGGCCGAGATGATGGCCGCCTGCCGCATCACGCACGTGCACACCGGCATCACCGGCAGCCACATCCGGGGCCAGAACTCGACCGGCATGGTGATCGTGCGCGACAAGGAGGTGACGACGGTCGACGTCAACCGCGTCGTCGAGACCGCCAAGGCGATCAACATCCCCACCGACCAGCGCCTGCTGCTGGTGCAGCCGCAGGAGTTCGTGATCGACGGCCACGAGGTCAAGGCCCCGGTGGGCATGAGCGGCGGCCGGCTGGAGGTGAAGGTGCACATCGTCACCGGCGCGCAGAGCGCGGCGGAGAACATCGTCAAGTGCGTGCGCCGCTGCGGGCTCGAGGTCGAGCGCCTGGTGCTGAATCCGAGCGCGTCGAGCGCTGCGGTGCTGACGCAGGACGAGAAGGACCTCGGTGTTGCGCTCGTCGACATCGGCGCCGGCACCACCGACGTCGCGATCTTCACCGACGGCTCGATCCGCCACACCGCGGTCATCCCGATCGCCGGCGACCTGATCACGAGCGACATCGCGATGGCGCTGCGCACGCCGACCAAGGACGCCGAGGAGATCAAGGTCGAGTACGGCGTGGCCAAGCAGCTGCTCGCCGACCCGAACGAGCAGCTCGAGGTGCCCGGCCTGGGCGACCGCGCGCCGCGCATGCTCAGCCGCCAGGCGCTGGCCGGCGTGATCGAGCCGCGCGTCGAGGAGATCTTCTCGCTCGTGCACCAGGTCATCCGCGAGAGCGGCTACGAGGAGCTGCTGTCGAGCGGGATCGTCATCACCGGCGGCTCGGCGGTGATGCCGGGCATGGTCGAGCTCGGCGAGGACATCTTTCTGAAACCCGTGCGCAAGGGCATCCCGACCTACCACGGCGCGCTGCACGACATGGTCGCCAACCCGCGCTCGGCGACCGTGATGGGCCTGCTCGAGGAGGCGCGCCTGGCGCGCGCGCGCGGGCTCAAGGTCGCGCACCAGGCGGGGTCGATGAAGTCGTGGTTCGCGCGCATCCGCGACTGGTTCCTCGGCAACTTCTGACCTCCCCACCTTCTTCGGGCCGCGACCATGACTTCACAAGCCAGACGACTATCGACCCGCCGCTGCGCCTGCCGCGCGCCGCCGGCGCGATCGCGGCGACGACGACGGACCCGCCGCGCACCGCCGCTCCGACGGCCGACCAACAAGCAACACCCCCAACCCATCCACACGGCAACTGCAACACAACGGAGTCACGACATGCCCATCGAAATGATTGAAGAGTTCGACCAAGGGACGCAGATCAAGGTCATCGGCGTCGGCGGCGGCGGCGGCAACGCGGTCGATCACATGATCGCGCAGGCGGTGCAGGGCGTCGAGTTCATCTGCGCCAACACCGACGCGCAGGCGCTCAACCGCAGCAGCGCGCACCAGCTGATCCAGCTCGGCACCACGGGTCTCGGGGCAGGCGCCAAGCCCGAGGTCGGGCGCGCCGCGGCGGTCGAGGCCGAGGAGCGCATCCGCAGGTCCATCGAAGGCGCCCACATGGTGTTCATCACCGCCGGCATGGGCGGTGGCACCGGCACCGGCGCGGCGCCGGTGATCGCGCGCGTGGCCAAGGAGATGGGCATCCTCACCGTCGGCGTCGTGACCAAGCCCTTCGAGTTCGAGGGCATCCGCCGCACCAAGGCCGCCGACGCCGGGCTCGCCGAACTGGAAGCGAATGTCGACTCGCTGATCGTGATCCTCAACGACAAGCTGCTCGACGTGCTCGGCGACGACATCACGCAGGACCAGGCTTTCGCGCACGCCAACGACGTGCTCAAGAATGCCGTCGGCGGCATCAGCGACATCATCCATATGCCCGGCCTCGTCAACGTCGACTTCGAGGACGTGAAGACGGTGATGGGCGAACCCGGCAAGGCGATGATGGGCACGGCCAGCGCGGCCGGCCCGGACCGCGCGACCAAGGCCGCGGAGTTCGCCGTGGCCTGCCCGCTGCTGGAAGGCATCGACCTCTCGGGGGCGCGCGGCGTGCTGGTGCTGATCGCTGCCAACCGCAACACGTTCAAGCTCGCCGAGAGCCGCAACGCAATGAACACCATCCGCCGCTACGCGAGCGACGACGCACACGTGATCTACGGCACCGCCTACGACGAGAGCCTGGGCGACCAGCTGCGCGTGACCGTGATCGCGACCGGCCTGTCGTCGCAGGGCCGGCGCGCGCAGGCGCCGATCAGCATCGTGCAGAGCACGCCGCTGCAGCGCACCGGCACCGACAACGTGCAGATGACGACGGCGCCGGCGCAGTCGTCCGGCTCGCCGGCGGCCACGAACGACTACTCGGGCCTGACGACGCCGAGCGTGTGGCGCAACAACCGCAGCGGCGCGGCGGCCAAGGTCGACGCGTTGGCCAGCAACGGCATGGACGAGTTCGAGATCCCGGCGTTCTTGAGAAGGCAGGCGGATTGACGCCGCGGCCCGCGCCCGGCAGCGCAGGCCGGGCGCGTGGCCCCGCTTCATACAATCGCGCAATGAGAGCCCCCACGCTTGTCGCTTCGCTCCTGCGCTGCCCCCCGAGGGGGCGCAGTCCGGCTAGGGGCGGCCCGGCGCCGGACTGGATGACGGCCCCCACGCTTGTCGCTTCGCTCCGGCGCTGCCCCCCGAGGGGGCGCAGTCCGGCTAGGGGCGGCCCGGCGCCGGACTGAAGATGCTCCGCCAACGCACCCTGAAGTCGCTCACGCGCGCCGTCGGCGTCGGGCTGCACAGCGGGCAGCGCGTCGAGCTGACCTTGAAGCCCGCGCCGCCCGACTCGGGGATCGTGTTCCGGCGCGTCGACCTGCCGCTGCCGGTGGAGATCAAGGTCTCGGCCGGGGCGGTGAGCGACGCGCGCATGGCCTCGACGATCTCGGCCGGAGGCGACCCCGGCGCGCCGCGCGTGCAGACCGTCGAGCACCTGCTGTCGGCCTGCTCGGGTCTCGGGATCGACAACCTCGCGATCGACATCACCGCCGACGAGGTGCCGATCCTCGACGGCTCGGCGTCGTCGTTCGTGTACCTGCTGCAAAGCGCGGGCATCGCGCTGCAGGATGCGCCCAAGCGCTACTGCCGCATCCTGCGTCCGGTCGAGGTGCGCGAAGGCGAGGGCGCGGCGCTCAAGTGGGCGCGCCTCGACCGCTTCGAGGGCTACAAGCTCGCCTTCGAGATCGAGTTCGACCACCCGGCGGTCGACCAGACCGGGCAGCGCTTCGAGTTCGACATGGGGTCGGGGCGCTACAAGACCGAGATCGCGCGCGCGCGTACCTTCGGCTTCACGAAGGACGTCGAGATGATGCGTTCGCGCGGCCTGACGCTCGGCGGCAGCATGGACAACGCGATCGTCGTCGATGACGCGAAGGTGCTCAATGCCGGCGGGCTGCGCGTCGACGACGAGTTCGTCAAGCACAAGATCCTGGACGCGATCGGCGACATGTGGGTCCTCGGCCATCCGCTGCTCGCGGCCTACAGCGCGTTTCGCAGCGGGCATGCGCTCAACAACCGCCTGCTGCGCGCGGTGCTCGCCGAGCGCGCGAACTACGAGATCGTCAGCTTCGACGACGCGGCCAGCGCGCCGGCCGGATTTGCCGAACTTGCACCGGCATGGTGAGCCTTCGCCGCGCCGCACAGGCGACGCCGCGCGAACGGCGATGACGATCTTTCGTGTCGTCTTCGCGCTGCTGATGGCGGCTGCGGTGCTGTGCTTCGCGATGTATGCCGGCACCGGGCAGGTGCATTGGCGCAGGCTGGGCTGGCGTATCGTCAAGTGGACGCTGGTGGCGGCGCTCGGATTCTTTGCCGTGCTCATCCTCGAGCGCCTGGCGCTCGCGATCTGAGAGGGCTGAGAGGCAATCCAATGCACGCGCAAGCACAGGAAGTACCAACGCCATGACCGTCTTCTACTGGATCGCGTTCGTGATCTTCCTCACCGTCGCCGTGCCCTGCGTGCTCTACTTCGCACGCTACCTGGCCAGCGGCGACGACCGGTTGCGTTTCCAGGCGATGCGCTTCTATCGCTGGTCGGCGCTGGTCGTGCTGACGACCTTCAACATCGCGATCTTCAGGCACATCATCCTGATCATCATCCACTGGTGATCCGCGCCCCAGGCTGCTGCGAGAGGGCGGTCTCGGGCATCCTCAGTAGCTGCGGCCGCGCTTGTATTGCGCGTGCGTCTTGCGTCCGCGCTGCGTCGCCTGGTCGATCGCTGCGAACGAGCGCGCCGCGTGGGCGTGGCAGACCGCGAGGCCGAGTGCGTCGGCAGCGTCCTTGCCCGGCAGTCCGGGCAGCGCGAGCAGGCGCGCGACCATCGCCTGCACCTGCTCCTTGCGCGCCTGGCCGTGGCCGACGAGGGCCTTCTTCATCTGCAGCGCGGTGTACTCGGCAACCTCGATGCCGTGCGAGACCAGCGCCGTGACCGCCGCGCCGCGCGCCTGCCCGAGCAGCAGCGTGCTCTGGGGGTTGACGTTGACGAACACGATCTCGACCGACGCGCACTGCGGGCCGTAGCGTGCGACGACCTCGCGCACGCCGTCGAAGATGATCTTCAGCCGCTGCGGCAACTGGCCGGTCTCCACGGCATCGGTCTTGATCGTGCCGCTGGCGACATAGGCGAGACGCGGCCCGTCAGCGTCGATGACCCCAAAACCCGTTGTCCGCAGACCCGGATCGATGCCGAGGATGCGGATCATGAGTTATGCCGAGGCAGCCGAAGGCGGCAAGGGTTTCGGTGCAGGCTCATGTCCGCGCAGCGGACGTGAAGGCGCGCAGCGCCGGCCGGAGCCAAAACCCGTCGTCCGCAGACCCGGATCGATGCCGAGGATGCGCATGCCCTGCGTCACCGGTTGAAGAACCAGCGCACCGCGTGGAAGAACACCGGTGCCGCGAAGCACAGCGGCGCAACCCGGTCGAGCAGGCCGACCGCGCCTGTCACCGACGCCTTGCTGCCCCAGTGGCGCACGCCGGCGTCGCGCTTCAAGGCCTGCATCACGAAGCCGCCCAGCGTGCCGCTGGCGCCGGTGATGAAGCCCATTGCCGCCGCCTGCCCGGGCCGAAACGGCGTGGCCCAGTACAGCAGCGCGCCGACGAGCGCCGCCGCGATGCCGCCGAGCAGCCAGCCGCGCCACGAGAAGCTGCGGCTGATGTGTCTTGCGACCGGCATGCCTCGCAGGCGCCGGCTCGCGGCGAGCTCGGCGATGTGCGCCGCGGCGACGACGAGCACCAGGTAGAGCACGAGGAAGGCACCGCGCCCGCTGTAGCCGGGGGACTCGAGCAGCAGCAGCGCCGGCGCGTGGCTCATGCCGTAGACGCAGACCATGATGCCCCACTGGATCTTCGCGGTGCGTTCGAGAAAGCGCTGCGGGTCGTCGCCGAGCGCGCTCACGACCGGAATCGCCAGGAACACGTAGACCGGGATGAAGACCATGAACAGGTTCAGGCTCTGCGCGCCGGCGAGCACGAACTGCATCGGCAGCACACCGAAGAACGTGAGCAGCAGGCTGCGATGGTCGGCGCGCCGGGTGTGCGTCAGCGTGATGAACTCGCGCAGCGCGAGGAAGCTGACGAAAGCGAACAGCAGCGTCGCGCCGACCGGCCCCGAGACCCAGGCGACCCAGAACAGCAGGGTGCCGTTCCAGACTGCGCCGAGGTCGCGCCGGAAGCGCGCGCGGCGTTCGAGCTCGTCGTCGGATGCGTCGCTGATCGAGCGCGTCATCGCGACGGCGGTCGCGAGCGCCAACAGGCCGAACAGCACGAAGAACAGCCAGCCGACCTGCTGCGTGACGCTCAGGCTGCGCAGATCGTCCATCACACCGCCACGGCTCGCAAGGCAACGACCGCCGCACGCGCGCGTTCGAGGAAGTCGCGCTTGTCCTCGCCCGGCTCGAGCTGCAGCGGCGCGCCGAAGGTCACGCTGCACAGGATGGGCACCGGAACCACCTCGCCCTTGGGCATCACGCGCTGCACGTTGTCGATCCAGACCGGGATCAACGCCACGTCCGGGAACTTTTCGGCCAGGTGGTAGAGCCCGGCCTTGAACGGCTGCGGATCGCCCTTGCTGCTGCGCGTGCCCTCGGGGAATATGACGAGCGAGTCGCCGGCGTCGAGCGCCTCGACGAGCGGCTCGAGCGGGTCTTCATCGGCGGCGCGCTCGGCGGCCGGAACGCGCGTCACGTAGACCGCGTTGAAGATCTCGCGCGTGATCCAGGCCTTGAAGCGGCCGCTGGTCCAGTAGTCGCGCGCCGCGATCGGGCGCGTGCGCGGGCGCAGGTCGGCCGGCAGCGCGGCCCAGATCAGCACCCAGTCGAAGTGGCTCTGGTGATTCGCGAAGTAGATGCGCTGCTCGGCCTTCGGCGGGCAGCCGTACCAGTGGCCCTGCGCGCCGGTGATGACGCGCGCAAGGCCGGCCAGCAACAGGCCCGCGGCGTCGGCGAGCTTCATCGTTCGGAGCCGGTGCGCTCAGTGGCGGAAATGGCGCACGCCGGTGAACACCATCGCGATGCCGCGCTCGTCGGCGGCCGCGATGACCTCGTCGTCGCGCAGGCTGCCGCCCGGCTGGATGACGCAGCTCGCGCCGGCGTCGATGACGACGTCGAGGCCGTCGCGGAACGGGAAGAAGGCGTCGCTCGCGACCGCCGACCCGGCGAGCGACAGCGAAGCGTTGGCAGCCTTGATGCCGGCGATGCGCGCCGAGTCGACGCGGCTCATCTGGCCGGCACCGACGCCGAGCGTCATGCCGTCGGCGCAGAACACGATCGCGTTGCTCTTCACGTACTTGGCGACGGTCCACGCGAAGAGCAGGTCGTCGATCTGCTGCGCAGTGGGCTGCCGCTGCGTGACGACCTTGAGCTCGGCGCGCGCGAGCTCGTGGTTGTCGGCGCTCTGGATCAGGAGGCCCGAACCGACGCGCTTGACGTCGTGCGCGTTGCGCCCGCGCGTCCACGCCGTCGCGCCGTCGCGCTGAACAGCGTCGAGGGGGATCTCGAGCACGCGCAGATTGGCCTTGGCCGCGAGCAGCGCGCGCGCCTCGTCGGTGACCGCGGGCGCGATCAGCACCTCGACGAACTGCTTGTTCTCGCCGATCTGGCGCACGCAGTCGGCGTCGAGCGGCCGGTTGAAGGCGACGATGCCGCCGAAGGCCGAGGTCGGGTCGGTCTTCCAGGCCTTCGCGTAGGCCTCGACCGGCGTCGCGCCGACGGCCACGCCGCACGGGTTGGCGTGCTTGACGATCACGCAGGCCGGCGCGTCGAAGGACTTCACGCACTCCCACGCCGCGTCGGCGTCGGCGATGTTGTTGTACGACAGCTCCTTGCCCTGCAACTGGCGCGCCGTGACGAGCGAGCCGGGGGCCGGATGCAGGTCGCGGTAGAACGCCGCCGCCTGGTGCGGGTTCTCGCCGTAGCGCAGGTCCTGCAGCTTGACGAAGCGGCCGTTGCTCTGCGCCGGAAACTCGCTCGCCGTGCCGTCGGGCTGCAGCGCCGATAGGTAGTCGCTGATCGCGGCGTCGTAGTTGCTGATGCGGTTGAACGCGGCGACCGGCGAGCGCGAAGCGCGTCGCGCGCGCGACCTGGCCGCCCTGCTGCAGTTCGGCGAGCACGCTGGCGTACTGCGACGCGTCGGTGAGAACGGCAACGTCCTGCCAGTTCTTCGCTGCCGAGCGCACCATCGCCGGGCCGCCGATGTCGATGTTCTCGATCGCGTCCTCGAGCGTGCAGCCGGCCTTCGCGACCGTCGCCTCGAACGGATAGAGGTTGACGACGAGCAGGTCGATCGTCGCGATGCCGTGGCTCTTCAGCGCCTGCATGTGCGCCGGCAGGTCGCGGCGCGCGAGCAGGCCGCCGTGGATCGCCGGGTGCAGCGTCTTCACGCGGCCGTCGAGCATCTCGGGGAATCCCGTGTGGTCGGCGACCTCGGTCACCGGCAGGCCGGCGTCGGCGAGCAGCCGGGCCGTGCCGCCGGTGGACAGCAGCTTGGCGCCGAGCGCGTGCAGGCCGCGCGCGAGGTCGAGCACGCCGGTCTTGTCGGAGACCGAGATCAATGCGGTGAGGGGATGCGTCATGGGGGTCCCGAGGGAGGTGCGCTCACGCCGCGCAGCAGCGCACGGCGGTCACTTGATCAGCTTGTGGTCGAGCAGCTTGCGCCGCAGCGTGTTGCGGTTGATGCCGAGCCACTCGGCGGCGCGCGACTGGTTGCCTTCGGCGTGGCTCATCACCACCTCGAGCAGCGGCTTCTCGACGACGCGCTGGATCATCTCGTACATCGCCGTCGGCTCGACGCCGCGCAGGTCGCGGAAGTAGGCCTCGAGGCTGTCGCGCACGCAATCCTCGATCGGCTTCTTGCTGGCGTTCGTCGTCGATGTCATGCCGCTTCCAGGAAGGTCTCGTCGTTCGGGTGCAGCAACGCGGGCAGGCGACCATGCAGTTCGGCAAGCGAACCGAACCAGTCGTCCACTGCGCGCAGTTGCTGCTTCGCGTCGTCGATCCCGTTGACGCGCGTACGCAGTTCCTCGCCGCCGGGCAGCACACGCACCGCCCAGCCGATGTGCTTGCGCGCGCTGCGCACGCCGGCCGCCTCGCCATACAGGCCGTAGTGGTCGTGCAGGTGCTCGATCATCCAGCGCCGGACCTCGCCCACCTCGGGCTGCGGCCGCTCCTCGCCGGTGGCGAGGTAGTGCGCGATGTCGCCGAAGATCCACGGCCGGCCCTGCGCCGCGCGGCCGATCATGATCGCGTCGGCGCCGGTGCGCGCCAGCACCTCGGCCGCCTTGCGCGGCGAGTCGATGTCGCCGTTGGCGACGACCGGGACGCGCAAGCGCGACTTGACTTCGGCGATCGTGTCGTACTCGGCGCGGCCCTTGTAGCCCTGCTCGCGCGTGCGGCCGTGCACCGTCACCATCGCGATGCCCGCGCTCTCGGCGGCGCGCGCCAGCGCCACCGCGTTGCGCCGGTCCGCGCGCCAGCCGGTGCGCATCTTGAGCGTGACCGGCACGCCGTGCGGCAGGCATGCGGCGATGACCGCCTCGACGATCGCGAGCGCGAGCGGCTCGTCCTGCATCAGCGCCGAGCCGGCCCACTTGCTGCACACCTTCTTCGCCGGGCAGCCCATGTTGATGTCGATGATCTGCGCGCCGCGCTCGATGTTGTAGGCAGCGGCCTCGGCCATCTCTCGCGCGTCGGTGCCGGCGATCTGCACCGCGATCGGCGCCGCCTCGCCGTCGTGGTTGGCGCGGCGCGAGGTCTTCAGGCTCGCCCACAGGTCCTTGCGCGAGGTCACCATCTCGCTCACCGCGTAGCCGGCGCCGAGGCGCCGGCAGAGCTGGCGGAACGGCCGGTCCGTCACGCCCGCCATCGGCGCCGCGAAGACGCGGTTGGGCAGGGCGAAAGGTCCGATGTGCATGGCGGCGGGAGGGGAGCACAGCGCAGGCGCGCTGCTACAAAAGGAGGCAGCAGTATAGCGACCGCCCGCCGTGCGGCCGGCAACGATAATCGTCAAAATGGAGCCCCCGCGCGCGCTTCCGCTCGCTGCCCCCCGGGGGGTCAGCGGCTTCGGGCGGCCGGGCGCCGCTGACATGGTGCCCCCACGCTCGCATTCGCTCGCTGCCCCCCGGGGGGGCGGTCAGCGGCTTCGGGCGGCCGGGCGCCGCTGACATGCCACCCTGGCTGGAAGCGCTGCTGGCGACGCTCGCACTGCCGCAGTTCGGCCTGAGCACGGTCTTCGTCGTCGCCTTCGTCTCGGCAACCTTGCTGCCGCTCGGCTCGGAGCCGGTCGTGCTGGGCCTCGTCAAGCTCAACCCCGAGCTCTTCTGGCCCGCCGTGCTCGTGGCCACCGCGGGCAACACGCTTGGTGGCATGGTCACCTACTGGATGGGCTACGGTGCCGAGCGCGCGTACGAGAAGATCGCGCTGCACACGCCCGAGGCGCAGGCGCTGCGCTGGTTGCGGCGGCTCGGCCCCAAGGCGTGCCTGCTGGCGTGGCTGCCGGTCGTCGGCGACCCGCTGTGCGCGGTGGCCGGCTGGCTGCGGCTCGCGTTCTGGCCTTGCGCGCTGTACATGGCGATCGGCAAGTTCGCGCGCTACCTGACGATGACCGGCGGGTTGCTGTGGATCTTTCCGGGCGCGTGGTCGTTCGGCTGAGCACGCGTCCGGCGCGCCTCAAGCCGCCCGCCGCGCCAGCGCCAGATCGAGGTCGTCGAGCAGGTCCTCGAGCCGCTGCACCGCACGCGCCGACGGGCGGCGCACGCGGGTACGCCGCCTCCTGAAGAACAGGCTGCGCCGCGCGTCGTCGAGCACGGCGTCGACGAGGGTCACGCCGTGCGGCGCGAGCTGAAGCGCGAGCACGCTGCGGCGCGCGCGCAGCATGCGCCGCGTCTGCTGGTAGGCGTGCTCGGCGAGCGCGCGCCGCTCGGCATAGCTGAAGGTGTTGGCGAGAAAGAGCTCGGCGTCGCGGTGGTCGGGCTCGAACAGCACGATCGTCGTGCCCGGGTGGCTGCGCTCGTAGCCCTTCAACCCCAATTCGAGGCGCGAGTGGATGAGCGAGCGAAAGGTCTGCGACAGCACGACCGGCAACCCGCCGTCGACCAGCTTCGGGATGCGCTCCTCGCCGCTCGTCATCACCTTGTGGCGCGGCGCGACGCTCGCATCGAAGGGCACGAGCGGGTTCAGGCAGATCAGCAGATCGAGCCCCTGGTCGAGCAGCACCGAGGCGTGCAGCGTCTTCTTGAGCGCGCCGTCGACATAGTGGCGGCCGCCGATCTCGACCGGCGGGAACAGCCCCGGCAGCGCCGAGCTCGCCTGGATCGCGCGCGAGATCGGGACGTCGTCCCAGCCGGGCAGGCCGAAAGGCGCGGCGGCGCCCGTGTCGAGATCGGTCGCGACCAGCACCAGCTTGCGCCGCAACTCGCGGAAGTCGTTGCTGCGCCCGGGCGCCGACAGCAGGCGCCGCATCTCGGCCTCGAGGCGGTCGTTGGAAAAGACGCCCGTCGGCAGCGCGCGGCCGAGGCGCTCGGACGCGGCGAGCAGCGTGCTGCCGCCGACCAGGTAGCGCCAGGCGGCCTGCGCGACGAGCCCGGGCAGCCGCACCAGGCGGCGCGCGAACTCGCCCCAGGCAGGGTGCATCAGCGTGCCCGGGTGCAGCACGTCCTCGGCCGGGCCCTCGTTCTCGATGAAGGCGCGCGCGAGTTCGCGCGGCGTGATGCCATTGGCCAGGCTCGCCGCGATGAAGCCGCCCGCCGACACGCCGATGTAGGCGTGGCAGTCCGCCAGCGCGATGCCGGCCAGCGATTCGTCGAGCGCGCACAGCGCGCCGATTTCGTAGATGGCGCCCAACGGACCGCCGCCCGCGAGGGCGAGGCCTATGCGTGGCTCCGTCTTGGCGGCGGGCCGTTCGTCATCACCGCCGTTGGGCGAGTGCCGCGCAGCGGCACCTCGACCGCCGCCCGCGAGGGCGAGGCCGACGCGTGGCGCCCCTGCGGCGGCGCTGCCGGGGCGGCGCATCAGGCGGCGGAGGCCTTCTTGCGCGGCGCGCGCTTGGCTGCCGGCGCGGCCTTGGCAGCGGGCTTCTTCTTGCCGGCAACCGTCTTCGGTGCGGCCTGCGTCCTGGCCTTGCGCGCCGGGGCGGCTGGGCTGCCGGAAAGCCTGGCCACGCTTGCGCTCAGCCCGTCGATGCGCGCCATCAAGGCTTCGACGTCCTTGGCCGACGGCACGCCGAGGCGGTTGAGCGCCTTGGCGACGCGCTCCTCGAAGATGGTCTCGAGCTTGTCCCAATGCTGGTTCGCCTTGCCCGACAGGCCGCCGGCCATGCCGGTCATGCGATTCGCGACCTCGGTGATCTTGTCCTCGGCCACGGCGTGCGTCTTGCGCTGCAGCGACAGGCCCTCGCGGACCAGCGTCTCGAACACCTTCTCGCGCCCCGCCTGCGCCTTGGCGAACGCGCCCATGCCGGCGAGCCAGATCTGCTGCGCCGACTCCTTGACGGTATGGGCGAGCTGGCTGTCGAACAGGCCCGCGCCGGCCGCGGCCTGCTTCTCGACCATCGACTTGAGTTTCTTGACCATGATGGCTTCGCCTTTCGTTCGTGGAGGCGCTCCCGGTCGCGGTGCCCAGGGCCCTCACTAGGGCCACCGGCAGGGGAGGGCAGCCTAAAACGCGGCTTCAGGGTTGCCCCGGTGGGGGCCGCGCAGACGGCGCGGTGCCGCTCCCAGGCCTTCTCTGATCCCCGAGGGGGCGCGGGCGAGAGGCCGGCGCGCCCCCGCGGCGCCGCGGCGCCCGCCACGCAAACCTCGGCTGCTCGAAATGCGCGACGCGCGTCGCCCGCCCGTGCAGACAGACCTCGCGGAACTGATACAGGATCGCCGCCGTCGGCGCGGCGATCCAGCTCGCGCCGACCGGCATGCGCAGCACGGCCTCCTCGCCGCCCTCTTCGTGGGCCAGCCAGGGCGCGTCGCTGCGCAGCAGCTCGTCGATGGGGATGCGGTGGATGCTCTGCACCTCGCCCGGGTGCGGCGTCATGCGCCGCGCGACGCCGGCCCAGACGACGACGGGCGTGATCGCAAAGCCCGAGCGCGTGACGAAGTCGTCGAGCCGCCCGAGCACGGCGCGCTCGGGCAGGCGCAGGCCGACTTCTTCGGCGAGTTCGCGCAGCGCGGCCGCTTCAGCCGACTCGCCGCGCTCGATGCGCCCGCCCGGCAGCGCCCATTGCCCGGGGTGGTGGCGCAGCGCGAGCGCGCGCCGCGTCAGCACCACCGCGGCCTCGCGGCTCCACGCCGGCTGGCGCGGCAGGCCCGGCAGGCCGGCGCCGTGGCCGGCGTCGGCAATCGCGAGCGCCACCGCCGCCTTGTGCCCGCTCTCGGCGCCCGCGCCCGCAGCCTGCAGCGCAAAGCCGCGCAGGTGGCGCACCACGAGCCGCCGCAGGCGCTGGTCGCGCAGCACCCGTTGTGGCCTTCCCTACCAGCGGTTGCGCAGTTCGCGCAGCTTGACGAAGACCGTCTGCGGGTCGGGGTTGGCGGGCAGGTCGGCAAAGCGCTCGCGCAAGTGCTCGATCACGGCCGGGTTGGTCAGGCGCATGAAGGTGTTGATCTCCTTCTCGTCGGCCAGCGTGGTCACGAGCGCCTGCGCCGGGTCCTGGTCTTGGATGCGCTCGAGCAGCGCCTGCGCTGCGCTGTTGCCGGGTTCGCGGTCGAGCGTGAAGGCGAGGTTGTTCGCGATGTAGTCGTGGCCGGGGTAGATGCGCGTCGCATCGGGCAGGCGCGCGAGCTGGCCCGCGAAGGTGGCGTACAGGGCCTGCGGGTCGCCGCCGTTGTGGCAGTTGCCGGCGCCGGCGTTGAAGAGCGTGTCGCCGCAAAAGAGCGCCGGCCGGTCGCCGTGCGCGCACAGGCAGATGTGGCACATCGTGTGCCCCGGCGTGTCAAGGCACTCGAGCTCGACGCGCCGCCCGACCTTGATCACGTCGCCCGCGCCGACGCCGCGATCCACGCCCGCGATGCGCGCGCCGGCGCGCTCGTGGGCGATCAGCTTGGCGCCGGTGGCGGCGATGATGGCCGCGTTGCCGCCGGTGTGGTCGGCGTGCTCGTGGGTGTTGAAGACCTGCGTGATCTGCCAGCCGTTCGCGCGCGCGGCGGCCAGGCACTTGACGTGGTCGAGCGGGTCGATCGCGAGCGCCTCGCCGCTGTCGGGGCAGGCGATCAGGTAGTTGAAGTTGCGATACGCGTTGCCGGTCCAGATGCGCTCGACGATCATCGCGGCTCCCTCTGGCAGTGCCGCAGCGGCGGCGATGGCCCGATTGTAGGAAGGCGCGCAACGCCCGGGCGCCGCCCGGTCATCACGCCGCGAGCAGGCGTTCGATGCGCGGCCAGGCGGCCACGAGCGCCGCGTCGCCGGCCGCGATCAGCGCGGCCGGGTTGTCGCCGTCGCGCATCAGTTGGTGCAGCGCCAGGCGCAGCGTGAGGTCGGCACGGCGCGTCTGCTCGGCCGCGAGCGCATTGATCAGGATGTGCAGCGCCTGGAATGCGCGGTCCATCAGGCCGCTCGCCGGCGCGTCGCCTGGCCGGTACGCGACGTCGACCGCGACCACGACCGTCGCGCCGAGCTCGCGCGCCACGTCCACCGGCACCGGCGCGGTCAGGCTGCCGTCGACGAGGTCGCGGCTGCCGATGCGCACCGGCTCGAACAGCACGGGAATGGCGCTCGACGCGCCGACGCTCGCGCCCACCGGCCCGCGCGTGAGCGCGATGCGCTCGCCGTTGGCGGCGTCGGTGGCGACGGCGGCGAATGCGATCGGCAACTGCTCGATGCGCCGGCCGCCGACGGCTTCGTCGAGTGCGCGCTGCAGGCCGTCGTTGCGCACCAGGCCGGCGAGCGGCAGCACCCAGCTCGTCGATCGGCTCCAGTCGAGGCTTCGCTCGATCGCCTCGACCTGGCGCGCGTCCAGGCCCGCCGCCCACAGCGCGCCGACGATCGCGCCCGCACTGGTGCCGGCGATCGCGTGCACCGGCTGCTGCAGCCGCTCGAGCGCGCGCTGCACGCCGATGTGCGCCAGGCCGTGCATCGAGCCGCTGCCGAGCGCGAGGCCAAGCCGCTTGCGCCGACCCGGCTCGGCGCGCGGCGTGCCGGCCGCACCGAGCAGCGCGGGCAGCAGCAGGTCGCGCCGCCGCAGCGCGGCGGGCGCGGGATGCTGCGCGTGCGTGGGTGAGGCGTCGGCGCTCATGAGCGGGCACTTTAGACCTTGCCGCCGTTGGCCGATACTGTGCTATCGACCGGCCTGCGGAGCGCCCGGCATGATCATCGTTACCGGCAGCGTCGTTGCCAAGAGTGACTGTTTCGACGAGCTGCTCGCCTTCAGCCTCGACCATGTGCGGCGCTCGCGCACCGAGCCCGGCTGCCTGTCGCACGCGGTGAGCCGCGACGCCGAGAACCCGCTGCGCCTGGTGTTCTTCGAGCAGTGGGCCGACCTGGCAGCGCTGCAGGCCCACTTCGCGGTGCCGGCGTCGCGCGGCTTCGTCAAGGTGCTCGCCGCCTTTGCCGAGGTCGCGCCCGAGATGCAGATCTACGAGGCGGCGCCGGTCGGGCCGCCGGGCTGACGCCCAGGTCAGCGCGTGGCGCTCGCGAGGCGCAGCGACGCAGCGGCGCTGCCATGCCCGTCGCGCAGCGGCTCGATCAGCGCGGCGACGAGGGGATCGGTGGCGCTGCCGGCCGGCAGCGCAGGCGCGGTCGCATGCGGCTGGTGCGCGAACAGGCGTGCGAAGGACTGCGCGACGGGGTCGGCCGCGGCGAACGCCGGCGCGCGCTGCACGCCGTCGCGCAGCGGCACGACGAGCGCGGCGACGAGCGGGTCGGCATCGCGCTGCGCGGCCGTGACCGGCTGGTGCGTGGCGGGCTGGTGCGAGAACATGCGCTCGAAGCTCGCCGCCGCGCTGTCTTGCGCGAGGCAGTTGCCGGCGGCCATCGCCAGGGCGAGGGCGATGCTGGCACTGCGGGTCTGGAGGCTCAGGGTGGTGAGGGTCGTGGTCATGATGTCGGTCTCGTTGAGTTGCGGGTTGCGGGGCCTTCGGCTGTCGCGCTGCCCCTTGCGCTTTTGACGGAACGAATGTTGCGCTGGCGCATTCCGGCTGTCGGTAAGGCCGGGTTAAAAAGCGGTTAATCAGCAATCAGGGGCCTGCCGTGCCGCCGCGGGCATCACCGGTGACGCCAACCAGCTATCGATTCGGGCGCTTCAGC
Source organism: Ideonella sp. (assembly GCF_016702655.1). GTDB lineage: Bacteria > Pseudomonadota > Gammaproteobacteria > Burkholderiales > Burkholderiaceae_C > CAIKUF01. The sequence goes on along the minus strand of NZ_JADJDO010000041.1, from coordinate 6,812 downwards.
CTGCAGCCGCAGACGCGCCAGTTGCTCGCCGACGGGCAGCCCGCCAGGCTCGGCGGGCGCGCCTTCGACCTGCTGCTCGCGCTCGTCGAGCGGCGCGAGCGCATGGTCCCGCGCGGCGAGCTGTTCGAGCTCGTCTGGCCGGGCCGCGTGGTCGAGGACCAGAACCTCAAGGTCCAGGTGGTCGCGCTGCGCAAGCTGCTCGGCGAGGCGGCGATCCAGACCATCCCCGGGCGCGGCTACCGCTTCGCGGCCGAGGTCGACGACGGCGCGCCGGCACCGATGGCTGCGCCGCCGGCGCCTGTGCCGCCCGCGGGCGCGGCGTTGCCGACCAACCTCGGCGCCGGGCTCGGCACGCTGTTCGGGCGCGACGACGATCTGGCCGCGCTGTGCCGGCTGCTCGCGTCCGAGCGCCTGGTGACGTTGTGCGGGGCCGGCGGCATCGGCAAGACGCGGCTTGCGCGGCGCGTCGCGCGCGCGCTGCAGGGGCACTACGCCGACGGCGTGTGGCTGGTCGAGCTCGCGCCGCTTGCCGATGGCGCGCTCGCCGCCGCGACGACCGCGCGCGCGCTCGGCTTTGCGCCGACCGCCGAGCGCAGCAGCGTCGAAGGGCTGGCGCGATCCCTGGCGGCGTTCCGGCTGCTGATCGTGCTCGACAACTGCGAGCACCTGGTCGGCGCGGCGGCGGCGCTCGCCGAGGCGCTGCTCGCGCACGCGCCGCAGGTGAGCGTGCTCGCGACGAGCCAGGAGGCGCTGCACCTGCCCGGCGAGCAGGTCTACCGGCTCGGCGCGCTGGCGCTGCCGGCGCCGGGCGACGGCGCGGATTCGGCCGCGGTCGAGCTGTTCGTCGCCCGCGTGCGGGCCGCCGACGCGCGCTTTGCGCTCACCGCCGCCAATCGCGACGCCGTGGCCGACATCTGCCGCCGGCTCGACGGCCTGCCGCTCGCACTCGAGCTCGCCGCAGCGCGTGTGCCGGCGCTGGGCGTGCAGGGCGTGCGCGAGCGCCTGGGCGAACGCCTGCGCCTGCTTAACCGCGGCGCGCGCGGCGCGCCGAGCCGGCAGCAGACCCTGCGCGGCGCGCTGCAATGGAGCCACGCGCTGCTCGGGCCCGACGAGCAGGCGGTGCTGCGCCGCCTGGGCGTGTTCGCCGGCAGCTTCGGGCTCGGCGCGGCGCAGCAGGTGTGCGCCGATGCGCAGATCGACGCCTGGGCCGTGCTCGACCACCTTGCGGCGCTGGTCGACAAGTCCCTCGTCCTCACCGAGCCCGGCGAGGCGCCGCGCTACCGGCTGCTCGAGAGCACGCGTGCGCTCGCGCTCGAGGAGTTGCAGCGCTGCGGCGAGCTCGCCCGATGCCGCGCGGCGCACGCGCAAGCGATCGCCGGGCTGATGCGCCGGGCCTGCGATGCCCAGCCCGCCATGGCGGGCCTGCCGTGGATCGCGCAGTGGCTGTGCGAGACCGACAACCTGCGCGAGGCGATGGCGTGGGCGCTCGGCGAGCAGGGCGACGTGCGCGTCGCGGCCGAACTGTTCAGCTGCGCGGGCGCGTTCTGGCACCTGTCGGGCTGGATCGGCGAAGGGGTGGCCCACTACCGCGCGCTGCAGCCGCGCATCGACCCGGCCTGGCCGGCGGAGCTGCGCGGGCGCATCGCGCTGGCCGTGGCGCGGCTGTCGGCCTTCTACGGCATCGACCCCGGCGAGGGCGCGCAGGCCGCGCGCGAGGCGGTGGCGCTGCTGCGCGAAGGCGGCAATGCGCAGCGCCTGTACACGGCGCTGTACTTCCTGACCCCGCTCGCCGAACGCGTGAGCTCGTTCGACGAGATCGAGCCCGCGCTGGCCGAGATGCGCGCGCTCGAGCAGCCGGACTGGCCGCCCGCGCTGCGCCTGCAGCTGCGCTGGGCGCATGCGCGCCAGCTTCCGCGCCAGGGCCGCCTGGTCGAGTACCGCGACGCCTTCCTGCGCGAAGTGCAGCTGTGCAGCGCGATGGGCGACGAGCGCTCGGCCTGGCTTGCGGCGCATTCGCTGGCGCTGGCCGAACTCCAGCTCGGGCGCCCGGACGAAGCGGTGCAGGTGCTGGCCGCGGTCGTCGCGCAGATCCGCTCGCGCGGCATGCAGCGCCAGTTCGCCTACCAGATCGCGATGCTCGCGACGGCGCGCATCGTCGCCGGCGACGCGCAGGCCGAGGGGCCGGACCTGCAGGAAGCGGTCGCGCTGCTGCGCGGCGAAGGCGCGCTGTGGTGGCTTGCCGACAGCCTGGGCCGGGTCGCCGCGCGGCGCGGCGACTTCGACGCCGCGGCGCGCCTGCAGGGCTGGGCGATGGCGCGCACCGCCGAGCGCGGCGACCGGCGCGGCCCGGTCATGCAGGCCGAGAGCGAACGCCTGATCGCCGAGCTTGCCCTGCGCCTGCATCCCGAGCGGCTGCGCACGCTGCAGGCCGAGGGCGCGGCGCTCGACGATGCGGCGGTGGCCGCGTTGACACTCGGGGCAGCGCCGTGAGCGGGCGGCGTTTCGGGGGCCCATGCATGGCCCCGCATCGCTCATGCCGGCGGCTTTCGTTCGCGGCGGACTTCGAGGCCCGTGATAGACTTTTGTAATGCGCCACTGGCTGCTTATTCTCGTGATCGTTGCAATGCCGCTCCAATGGCGCGCGGCGGTTGCGGCGAGCCTGTGCCAGTTCCAGGTAGTCCCGGCAGGGCAAGCGCCCGGCGTTCATCGCCACGACCATGCGACGCATGCAGGGGTAGCGCCAACTGAATCGGTGGCGGAATCAAGCAGTGCGGGAGTCTCCTCCGGCGCCCATGCTGCCGGGGCGGACGCCCAGCACGATCACCACGCCTGCCAGGGCCTGTGCGCGCCGGCGCTGTTGAGCTCGTCGCCCGCGCCCGGGCGATGGGCCGGCGACGAACCCGATAGCCCCTACCAGCGGTTCGTCCCCGACCGCTTCATCGAGCCGCTGCTGCGGCCACCGCTGCACCACCTCGCCTGAATTCCCGGCGAGGAGAGGGCCGCGTTCGACACGCTGGCTGACCTCGGCGCGCAACTCACGAGCGCGCCTTCCTTGCCGGAGCGATGCGACTTGCGAGCCGATGCTCGCATCCGACGAGGTGTTGCATGTCAAGACAAAGCAACGGGGCGAGTTTGCGCCCACGCTGGCCGCTGGGCCTGTTGCTGCATTTCGCGGTACTGGCCGGCGGTGGACCAGTTGCGGCGCAGGGCCAGACCTCAGCGTCGCCACGCGCCAGCGTGCCTATCCAGACGCAGGCCAACGCCAGTGCAGCAGCGCCGATCAATACCCTGAAGCAGGCCTTCGATGCCGCATGGGCCCGGCAACCCGAGCAGCACGCCGCCGCCGGCAGGCGCGAGGCGGCGTCGGCGGCCAACGAGGCGGCAGCGAGCTGGACCGTCGAACCGCCTTCGCTGGGGCTGTTGACCAAGACCGACAAGCTGACCGGCAATCGCGGCGCGCGCGAGTACGAGGTCGGCGTCGTGGTGCCGCTGTGGCTGCCCGGTGAGCGCGAGCGCAGCCAGGCGCTGGCGCAGGCCGAAGAGCGTGCGGTCGGCAGCACGCTGGATGCGGTCCGCTGGCGCTTGGCCGGAGTCGTGCGCGAGGCCTGGTGGCTCGTGCTGCGCGGCGAGGCCGACCTGCAGTTGGCGCGCGCGCGCCTGCGCAGCGCTGCGTTGCTGGCCGAAGACGTTGCGCGCCGCCACCAGGCGGGCGACCTGTCGCGCGCCGACCGGCATCAGGCCGAAGCGGCCGTTGCAGCAGCCGAGGTCGAACTCGCCGAAGCGGCGGGCGCGCGCGCGCAGGCTGCGCAGGCCTTGCGCGCGCTGACCGGGCAGGCGGTCGCCGAGGCGCTTGGCGAGCCTGCCGAGGCCTTGCCTGCCGCGGCCGGCCTCGCGCCGCAGGCAAGCACCTTGGCGGACGCCACCCATCCCGCACTGCGCGACCTGGCTCAGCGCGCCGAGCTGGCGCGCCGCATGCGCGAGCTGGCGAGCGTGCAGACGCGCGCCAACCCCGAGCTGGAACTGTCGGCGATGCGCGCTCGCGATGCGTTCGGCGAGGCCTGGGGCCAGACACTCAATGTGGGCGTCGTGATTCCCTTCGGTTCCGACCCGCGCCAGCGCGCCAAGCTGGCGTCGGCGGGTGCCGCGCAGACCGAGGCCGAAGTTCAACTGGCGCTGGAACGCGACCAAGTGCACGCCGAAATCGCCGCCGCGCACCTCCGGATCGAGACCGCCCAGGCCACTGTCGACGCCACCGGGCGCGGCGCCAGGCTGGCGGCCGAGTTGCGCGGCTTCTACGAGAAGTCGTTCCGGCTCGGCGAGACCGACCTGCCGGCGCGGCTGCGCGTCGAACTCGAGGCCGTCGAAGCCGAGCGCCGCTACGCGCGCGCTCGTATCGATCTGGCGCAGGCGCACTCGATGCTGCGTCACGCGCAGGGCATGGTGCCGCAATGACGCCGCGGCCCGACTCCACTCTCGCTTCCAGGAGCACACCGATGCAACTCCATTCGTTCTCCAGGCCCGCCGCCGCAGCGGCAGGGCTGCTGCTGCTGGCGTTTGCCGCAGGGCTGTCGCCTGCCGCCCGCGCCGATGCCGGGCACGACCATGGCGCCACGCCCGCCGCCGCGCCGAGCGCGGCCCTGCCGCGCTTCGCCGCCACCTCCGACCTGTTCGAACTCGTCGGCGTCGTCGACGGCACGCGGCTCACGCTCTATCTCGACCACAGCGCCGACAACAGCCCGGTCAAGGACGCGAAGCTCGAACTCGAGTTCGGCGGCGCGAAGATCGACGTCAAGCCCCGCGCCGACGGCGAATTCGAGGCGACTCTGGCGCAGCCGCTCAAGCCCGGCACCGTCGCGGTCACGGCGACCGTCGCCGCGGGTTCCGAGACTGACCTGCTGGCCGGCGAGATCGCCATCGCCTTGCCGGCGCAGGCCGAAGCGCTATCGACGCCGGCCTGGCGCGGCATCGCGGGCTGGTCGGCCGCCGGCCTCGCGCTGCTGGGATTGCTGGCCTGGCTCGCGCGCCGCACTGCTGCGCGGCGTGCCGCGCGCGCAGGAGTTGCGGCATGAAGCGCGTGCTCAGAACCGTCTTGCCCCTGTTCGCGCTGCTGCCGGCCTTGCACCTCGCGCCGGTGCACGCCGACGCCGGGCACGACCATGGCGACGGCGCGAGCCAGGCCACGTCGAACGGCCCGCAGCGCCTGCCCGACGGCAGCGTCTTCCTGCCCAAGCCCGCGCAGCGCCAGATCGGCGTGCGCACGATCGTCGGCGCGAGTGCGCAACTGCCGCGCGCGATCGAACTCTCGGGCAAGGTGGTGATGGACCCCAACGCCGGCGGCAGGGTCCAGGCGCTCGTCGCCGGGCGCCTGCAGGCCGGGCCCGGCGGACTGCCTTCGCTCGGCCAGGCGGTGCGCAAGGGCGAGGTTCTGGCCTGGGTCGTACCGAGCGCAGGCGCGATCGAACGCTCCAACCAGGCGGCGCAGATCGCCGAGCTGCGCGCGAGCCAAGCACTCGCCGAGAAACGGCTGGCGCGGCTGAACGAACTTGCCGACAGCGTGCCGCGCAAGGATATCGAGGCGGCCGAGAGCGAAGTCGCGAGCCTCGCCGAGCGCATCGCCGCGCTCGGCGCGGGCCTTGCCAACCGCGACGCACTGGTCGCGCCGGTCGGCGGCGTGATCGCGTCGGCGAACGCCGTCGCCGGCCAGGTAGTCGATGCGCGCGAGCTGGTGTTCGAGGTCGTCGATCCCTCGCGCCTGTACATCGAGGCGCTCGCTTTCGACCCCGGGCTGGCGCGCGACATCGCGGGCGCCTTCCTGGCCGTTGACGGCAAGCGGCTGCCGCTGGTTTTCGTCGGCGCATCGCGTTCGCTGCGCGAGCAGGCGTTGCCGCTGTCCTTTCGCGCCGCAGGCCCGGCGCTCGCTGCGCTCGCCGTCGGCCAGCCTGTGCAGGTGGCGGTGCAGACGCGCAGCCAGGTCGCGGGCGTGCCGGTACCCGCCGCGTCGCTGATGAAGAACGCCGCCAACCAGACAATAGTCTGGGTCAAGACTGCGCCGGAGCGATTCGAGCCGCGCATCGTCAGCGTCGAGCCGCTCGACGGCGCGACGGTCGCGGTGACGTCGGGTCTGAAGGCCGGTGATCGTGTGGCCACGCAAGGCGCCACATTGATCAACCAGATCCGCTGACGGGAGCCACGCATGTTCAAGTGGCTCCTTGACGCAAGCCTCGCCAACCGGCTGCTGGTGATCATCGCCAGCCTGGTGCTGATGGCGTACGGCGCGTTCACGCTCTCGCGCACGCCGGTGGACGTGTTTCCCGATCTCAACCGGCCGACGGTCACGATCATGACCGAAGCCGGCGGCATGGCCGCCGAGGAAGTCGAGCAGCTCATCACCTTCCCGCTCGAGACAACGATGAACGGGCTGCCGGGCGTCGAGACGGTGCGCTCGATCTCGAGTGCCGGGCTGTCCTTCCTCTACGTCACCTTCGACTGGAGTACCGAGATCTTTCGCGCCCGGCAGATGGTCGGCGAGCGGCTGTCGGCGATGGAGGAAGGCCTGCCCGAGGGCGTGGTCCCGCGCATGGGCCCGATCAGCTCGATCATGGGCGAGATCATGCAGATTGCGATCCCGGTCGAGACTGAAAGGGCGAGCGTAGGGGCACCTTCGTTGATGGCAGTGCGCGAGTACGCCGATTGGGTGCTGCGCCCGCGCCTGCTCGCGATCCCCGGCGTCGCGCAAGTGATCCCGATCGGCGGCGAGGTGCGCCAGTTCCAGGTCCAGCCCAACACCGCGCGCATGGCCGAGCTCGAGATCT
>NZ_JADJDO010000040.1 GCF_016702655.1 Ideonella sp. | reverse complement strand
AGGACGTGCTCGGCGAGATGCGCGGCCTGGGCTACCCGCTGCACGCAGCTATGATTTGCGCCACCTCTGGATTTGCCGCTTTCCCAAAATCGGCGACTTCGCCGCAGCACGGCGTCGGTCGGAAGCTGCGCCTCGCGCTCCGAGCCCTGGCGTGATGGGCGAGAGAGGGCGCGCGTTGGCACGGTGCGCTTGTCGCCTTCGTCAGTAGAGCGCGTGCACAGCACGTCACCGGCGCGTCGACGACCGCCATCTACGCCGCCAACGCCCGCGCCGGCGATGCCGCCGCCTGCAACCCACCGGCAAAGATGGCGGGTTCGGCTGACGTCAGCGCGTTGCACCGCGCCTGGCAATCAGTCTCTCCGCGCTGCGCACGAGCATCGACGATGCAGGCGCCGCTGACGCCCCGACCCCTCATCGACACCTGGATGGGCCGCGCCATGGGCGACTGCCAGTACTACCGGCGTAGCCCACCCGGGCGGGCGCAGTTACGACACCTTCGATCAACGCCTACGAGGCGGGGGCGCGGCGGCTGGCGCGATTCTTCCGCATCAGGGCATACGCCGGGGATAAGAGGAAGGTCAGGCGCGAGGAGCGCAATATAACGCGACTTTTTCCGTTCACGCTCGATCTGCGGCGGAAGCGACCTGGCACCTCCGTCAAATTCGCGTTGATCTTGTCAAGGGGCGGCCAGTGCACTTGGTCGGCTATGGGGGGCTGCGCATGTGGACCTCGCTCGATGTCAGACCAGCGTGCCTCTTGACAACGCCCCGCCAGCATCTAGGGCCTACTGTCATCACCAAGGCGTGGTAGCCGACTGAGCACAGGAACTCCTTTGTCACATACAAGGTTTGGAGTAAAGAGAGATTAGCCACTTACATCAACAATATCTTTCGTGATGATGCTGCCCAAGACCGCGGAGGCGCGGATTCGCAGAAAGATTGCCGATGTCCACAGAGATTGCCAGTTTTGCCGCATTGGCGGAGGAAGTTAAGAAGAGGGACTTCACATCTGCTTGCGAGACCACCGATCAAGCCATCATCGTAATATTCCTGACCAAGGATGTACCTGCACTTCTGAAGACAGACCTTCTTTGACCCGTTCACACACTGACCTACGGCAAACCAAAGTTCAATTGGCGAGGCGACAACCGAGAAACCTATTCCAGGGCGGTTAGACTTGACCAGGCAAGCAGTTCCAACGCACGCCCGAGCCGTGGGTATTTGGGTGCAGCATCTTCCGAACAACGACGGGTCCACCGCGCGCTTTTTCCAGATGGTGGCTTTACCCAGAGTGCCCCATCCGTTCACGCCCGAGTAGGGAGAGGGGCCGAATCCTGTCACCAATCTACCTGTGCAGTCTGCATCCAAGAAGATGGAAAATGATCTGGATTACCGTCCGAGCCGAAGCCGCCCCGGAACTACCACCGGGGGTTGAACCACGCCACACAACGCCAGAACGCCACCGCGTGTGTGTGGAGGGATCTGATGAATGCACACATCCATCCTCTTTCTGGGCGACCGAGCCTGCGCCAATTACGTTGGCAGCGCCGCCTCTGAAACAAATTGCAGGTTTCTCTTGCAGAAAGCGTGTCTGCTGCAGAGCCGGGCGCGATCGTCTCCCATCCCCTCACGCTCGCTTCCTGGGCGGTGATTTGTCTATGTAGGGCTACATCCAGACGTCCGTGGGGCGGCACGATAAGACTGGAAAGCATCCACGACTTCACCCGCTGACATCCCGCGCCCAAAGCAATGACGCTACTGCTGCGCCCGCAAACAGAGAATCCTGAGCAACATTGCTGCCTTCTTCGAAGTCTGTATGGTGCCGTGCCCGCTGGTTCAGTATCCACGTCGTGTCGAGTTTTAAAGCGACAGTCTGCGCTGGCCGACGCTGCGTCGAGGCATCAACTGTTGCTCGCCTCACCCTCTGTGAACTGAATATGAGGAGATCCGCACGCGTACCCAATCTTGCCGACCAGGAACTGCTGGATCAACGCCTTCCACGCGTGGTGCGAGCCGACAAAGAGGCCGCCGTCACCGGGCGCAGCTGCAGGAATTCATCGCGCGCGGTGTGCAGGCGCATCGTGGATCTGTTCGGCAAGCTCAAGTGGGATGCGTCTTTCGACTACAGGGCTGAACGGACGCGCAGGAAGTGAGCTTTCTCGTCGACACCAGCGTGTGGTCGCTGGCGCTGCGGCGGACGCAGGTGTCGTGTCCGGAGGGTGCTCGCACTTCGCGAGGCATTGCTCGGTGCCGATCAGGTTTTCACCACGGGGCTCGTCCCGCAGGAGTTGCTGCAGGGCTTCTCCGGGCCGAAATCCCGCGATCGACTGATCGAGAGCTTCGCTGCACTCGGCTTCCTGCAGCCGGATCGCGAGGATCACGTCCGGGCGGCCGAGATCGGAACACCTTTCGGCGCGGTGGTGTCACAGGCCGTCTTTCGTGATCACTCACACGTCCGGGAAACGCCATGTCAAGCTTCGTGTAGCACGTTTCCCGATCTCACTCGACGGCTTCGGCGCTGGCCCAGGCCAGGACATCGACAACCCCCTCGGCGTGGGAGGCACCTCGCTTCATGGCTGGGCCCTCTCCACGCGAACGATTCAGAAGAACGTGTTCGGCAGCGATGGTGGAGAGGCGGGCATTGATGATGACTTTGCCGCCCGAGGCTTTCAGAACATCGGGGCCTGGATTCTCGGCAGGAACATGTTCCGGGCCGGTCCGCGGCCCCTGGCCAGATGAGAGCTGGCGGGGTTGGTGGGGCGAGAACCCTGTCTATCACGTCCCGGTGTTCGTGTTGACCCACACGCCCGCGTGCGCCGCTGGTGATGGAAGGAGGAACGACCTTCCACTTCGTGACGGAAGGCGTTGCCGCCGCCCTGGCGCAAGCGCGCGAAGCAGCCGCAGGCAGGATGTTCGTCTTGGCGGCGGCGTCAACGTCATCCAACAGTATCTTCGCCAACGCCTGATCGACGAGATGCACATCGCCATTGCGCCGGTCCTGCTTGGCGCGGGTGAAAGGCTCTTCGAAGGCATCAACCTTCCTGCCCTGGGCTACGCCTGCACCAGGCACGAAAGCTCGCCACTTGCCACGCACGTGGTTCTTGCTCGGCAGTGATCGCCGTCGCGCCCTCGCTCGCGCCGGCCCCGCTCCGGCACGGCGCTCGGCCCGCGAGGCCATGAACGATCGATTGTGCTGCCCCTCAAGCCCTGCCGGCACACGGGCCTTCGAGGCGAAGACCGGGCGGCGCTGTGATTGCGGATAGATCGAGCGTGATCTATCATTCTGCGGATGAACGGCAAGGAGGTCATTGCCAGGCTCAAGATGGCGGGTTGGCGCATCGACCGGACGCACGGCAGCCACCACATCCTGACCAAGACGGGCAAGGCGGTCCCGGTGCCTGTCCATGGAACGCGAGACCTCGGCGTCGGACTTCTCGCAGCCATTCAACGCCAGACCGGTGTGAAGTTGAAGTGAGGCCAGGAATGGATATCCGCTACCCCGCTACCCTCGAGATCCAGGATGACGGCTCATTCTTCGTTCAGTTCGTCGACCTGCCCGACACTTTTACCGAAGGCAAGACGAAGGAAGAAGCGCTCTTCAATGCGGCGGAGGTGCTCTCGGCGATGCTCGCCTGGCGTCTGGACGAGGCCAAGAACGTGCCGGCGCCGACGCCCAAGGTCAAGGGCGCACACTACATCGCGCCGGATGCGAAGACACAGGCCGCGATGCTGCTGCGTCTGGCGCGGGGCGAGCGCACCTTGTCCGAACTGGCGCGGGCGCTCGAGACTTCATGGCCCGCGGCCAAGCGTCTGGAAGATCCCAGCCACTGGCCCTCGCTCAAGACGCTTGACCGTGCCGCGGCAGCGTTGGGCAAAGCGCCTCGTGCTCTCGCTCGAGTGATGCTCGGCACCTGGCATCTGCCGGGCAGGGCGGAACCCACCAACCGCGAACCGCATCGGGGCGATGCGGTTCTCTGCGGCCGATGAAGCGATGCCCAAGCGCCTGCTGAGCGGCTACCCGATCCCCGTCGGCCGCCACGACGAGATGCTCGCCGCGCCGGGCGAGCCGCGGCCGCACTGGCGCGACTTCGTGGCCATGCTCGCCGCGCGCGAGGGGCCGCGGCTCGCCGACACGCAGGCGCAGATCGAGCGCGAGGTGCGCGAGCAGGGCATCACCTACAACGTGTATGCCGACCCGAAGGGCGCCGACCGGCCGTGGCAGGTCGATCCGCTGCCGCTCCTGATCGCGCCCGACGAGTGGGCGCAGATCGAGGCCGGGATCGCGCAGCGCGCCGAACTGCTCAACCGGGTGCTGGCCGACCTGTATGGCGCGCAGGAGCTGCTCAAGAGCGGCGCCGTGCCGCCTTCGGTCGTGTTCGGGCACAGCGGCTACCTGCGTCCGGTGCAGGGCCTCGCGCCGCCGGGCGGCATCCACCTCTTCCACTACGCGGCCGACCTGGCGCGCTCGCCCGATGGGCAGTGGTGGGTCGTCGCCGATCGCACGCAGGCGCCGTCGGGCGCGGGCTATGCGCTCGAGAACCGGCTCGTCGTCTCGCGCGTGTTGCCGCAGATCTATCGCGACCTGCAAGTGCAGCATCTGGCCTCGTATTTCGACGCGCTGCGCGACGCGCTCAGGCATTGGGCCCCGCGCGGCGACGGGCCGCCGCTCGTCGCCGTGCTGACGCCGGGGCCGTACAACGAGACCTACCACGAGCATGCGCTGCTGGCGCGCTACCTCGGCTTCACGCTCGTCGAGGGCGGCGACCTGACGGTGCGCGACGGCAAGCTCTGGTTGAAGACGGTGGCCGGGCTCGAGCGCGTGCATGCGCTGCTGCGCCGCCAGGACGACGAGTACTGCGATCCGCTCGAGCTGCGCTCGGAATCCACGCTCGGCGTGCCCGGGCTCACCGATTGCGCGCGCCGCGGCCAGGTGCTGATCGCCAATGCGCTCGGCTCGGGCGTGCTCGAGTCGGGGGCGCTGCTCGGCTACCTGCCGCGCCTGGCCGAACGGCTGCTCGGCGAGGCCCTGCGCCTGCCCTCGGTCGCCACCTGGTGGCTCGGCGAGCCGGCGGCATTTGCCGATGCCTGGGAGCGCCTCGACAGCCTGCTCGTCAAGCCGCTCGACCGTGCCCGCGGCGAGCCCGCCGTGTTCGGCGCTGACCTATCGCCTGCCGAGCGCGACGCGCTGCATGCGCGCATCGCGCGCGACGCGCAGCGCTACGTGGCGCAGGAGTGGGTGCGCGTATCGCAGGCGCCGGTGCTCGAACGCGATGGGGCGCTGGGCAAGGCGTTCGCGCGCGAGCGGCTGCATGCGCGCGCGGTCGGGCTGCGCGTGTTCGCGGTCGCGACGCCGGGCGGCTACCGCGTGCTGCCGGGCGGGCTCGCGCGCGTTGCCGGCGCCGACGACGCGCGCGTGATCGCGATGCAGCGCGGCGGCTGGTCCAAGGACACCTGGGTACTTTCGCCGGGGCCGGTCAACGCTGCGTTTTCACTGTTGTCGGCGACAGTGACCGAAGCCGACCTCGCTGGTTCTGCCGACAAGGTGTCGTCGCGCGCGGCGGAGAACCTGTTCTGGTTCGGGCGCTACGGCGAGCGCAGCGAGGCCAGCGCGCGCCTGCTGCGCGTGGCGCTCGTGCGCGCGCTCGACGGCGGCGCGTCCGCGCCGGGCGATGGCCTCGCGCCGGTGCTCGCGTTGCTGCGGCGCCAGGGGCTGGTCGCCGATGACGAGGCCAGCGTCGACGCGACGGCAGCGTTGTTGCGCGCCGCGACGCAGGCCGAAGGCGGCCTCGCGCGCGAACTGCAGCGCATGGAGGGGGTCGCGTTCCTGCTGCGCGATCGCATGTCGGCCGACCACTGGCGCGCGCTCAACCGGTTGCAGGCGGATCCGGTGCTGCGCCAGCGCGCGCCGGTGGCGATCGCCGAGGCGCTGGCCGGGCTGGACCGCACCGTGACCGCGATGACGACCCTGTCGGGCTTCGTGCTCGACGGCATGACGCGCGGCACCGGGTGGCGCTTCCTGTCGCTCGGCCGGCGCGTGGAACGCCTGTCGCAGCTCTGCGCCGCGCTCGGCGCGGCAACGCGCGACGGGCATGCGGGCGACCCCGGCTGGTTGCTCGAGTTCGCCGATTCGGGCATGACCTATCGCACGCGCTACGCGGTGGCGCCCGAGTGGCTGCCGGTGCTCGACCTGCTGCTGCGCGACAGCACCAACCCGCGCTCGGCGGCCTTCCAGGTCAAGGGCCTGGTGGAGTTCGTGGCCCGGCTCGAGCAGGCGCACGGCCGCTTCGCGAGCGACGCGCTGGCGCCGGCGCAGGCGGCGCTGGCGGGGTTGGCGGCGGCCGAGCTCGTGCCCGGGAGCGCGCGCCTGGCGGCGCTGCTGGCGCAGCTCGAGCTCGCGGCGCGCCGCACCTCCGACGAGCTCGGGCTCAAGTTCTTCGTCCACGCGGCGTCGCGCAGCGTGCTCTCGAGGGTGGCCTGATGCACGGGCACCGAGCGATGCAGCGCGCGCGCTATCTGGTCGAGCATGCGACGGTCTACGACTATGCCGAGCCGGTCGCGCAGTCGTGGCAGCTCGCGCACCTGACGCCGCGCGCGCTGCCCTGGCAGCAGGTGCTGACGCATGCGCTGCGGATCGATCCGCCCCCCGACGAGTGCCACGACGCGATCGACACCTACGGCAACACGGCGGTGCACTTCGCGCTCCACGGCGCGCACCGGCAGCTGCGCGTGCGCACGCGCTGCCTCGTCGACGTGGGCGAGCGGCCGGCGGCTGCCGGGGGCCCGGTAGCGTGGGAGGCGGTGCGCGATGCCGTGCGCCACGGCGTGCCGGCGCCGGACCTGATCGCCGCCCAGATGTGCGAACCCTCGCCGATGATCCCGCTCTCCGACGCCGCGCGCGCGTACGCGGCGCCGCTTCTATGGCCCGGGCGCGACTGGCACGAAGCGGTGGCTGCACTGATGCATGCCATCCAGCGCGGCTTCACCTTCGATGCGCAGGCAACGATCGTCGGCAGCCCGGTCGACGAGGTCATCGCGTTGCGGCGCGGCGTTTGCCAGGACTTCGCGCACCTGATGATCGCCGCGCTGCGTGCACACGGGCTGCCGGCGCGCTATGTCTCGGGCTATCTGCTGACCGACCCGCCGCCGGGGCAGGCGCGCCTGCAAGGCGTCGACGCGTCGCACGCCTGGGTGGCGGCCTGGGCGCCGCAGGCGGGCTGGGTCGAGTTCGACCCGACCAACGGCCAGTTGGCCGACGCGCGCTACATCACGCTCGCCTGGGGTGCCGACTTCGGCGATGTCGCGCCGTTGCGCGGCGTGATTGCGGGCGGCGGACAGCAGGCGCTGACGGTCGCGGTCAGCGTCACGCCGGCTCGAGAGTGTGATAGGTAATCGCATGCGCCCGTGGGATCGCCTCTCACACTCTGGGCGCCGCACGCTCGGCCTGGCCGATGACGATGACCGGCGGCAACTGCACGATCGGCATGGCGCTCGCACCGCCGTTGCGCGGCGCGGCGAGCCTGTCGATGGCAGCGAACTGCGCCACGCCGAGCAGCAAGGCAGCAGCGGCGGTCGCGAGCGTGATCTTGAGCGAGTGGTGGTGGGCGTTCATGGCAGGTCCTCGGTGAGTCGTGTCGCAGGGGCAGTGGCGTTGTCGATGCAGGCAGTGTCGGTACACCGCGCCCCGATTGCACGCGCGATGCGACGGGCCGCGCCGAACGCGGCATGCAATGCCGCTGCGGGCGATGAATGGCGTCGCGCGGGGCAGGTATAGTCGCCGCGCGACGGACGATCCCGGGGGCCACCATGCGAAGCAGGCGAGTCGATCAGCAGCGGTGCGCGCCAGCGCTGGGGGCGCTCGAATGACGACGACGGCCGAGGAACTGCGCCGCTTTCGCCAACCCTGGCGGTTGCGCGACGGCACGCCGGTCGTGATCCGGGCCGTGCGCGACGACGACCGCGCGCGCATCGTCAAGGCCTTTCACGAACTCGATCCCGAGTCGGTCTACACGCGCCTGTTCTCGTTTCGCAAGGAGCTGACGCAGGCCGATCTCGACCGCCTTGCCGGCGTCGATTTTGTCGACGCGGTCGTGCTCGTCGTCGCCAAGGAGGGCAGCGCGGGCAGCGACGAGGTGTTGATCGGCGGCGTGAGCTACTACGCGCGCACGCTCGAAGACGGCTCGCGCAGCGCCGAGATCGCGTTCACGATCGAGGAGGACTACCAGGGCCAAGGGCTCGCGGGCAAGTTGCTCGAGCTGGCCGCGGCGCTGGCGCGCAGCCAGGGCATCGCCCGCTTCGAGGCCGAGGTGCTGCCCGTCAACGCGGCCATGCTCGGCGTCTTCCGGCACAGTGGCCTGCCCGTCACCGAATCGCTGCGCGAAGACGTGATCCACGTCGAGATGGATCTCGCGACCGTGCCGCCGGCGCCACAGCCGGACGCCTGAAGGCTGCTCGCGACCTGGCAGCGATGGCCGGCTATTCCTCGCTCGGGCGTTCGCCGAGCGGTGGCGGCCTCGGCGGTCCGCCAGCTTCCTCGATGCGGCGCTTGACGGCCTGGCCGAGCTCGATCACCGCGAGCGCGTAGTAGCTCGACCAGTTGTAGCGCGTGATGGCGTAGAAGTTGGCGGTGCCCGCAACATAGCTCGGCGCGGCGTTGCCGTTCTGCAGTTCGACCAGCGCGAGCAGCCCTTCGTGATCCCGGCCTGCCGCATCGAGCTCGGCACCGAGCTCGATCATCTGGCGCGCGCTGAAGCTGGGCAGGATGTCGGGCACGAGCAGCGTCGCGCGCTGCACGGTGTCTACCGGCGCTGCGACCGCGTAATGGGTCGGCATGCCGCGCTGCCAGCCGAATTCGGCCAGGTAATGCGCGACGCTGCCGATCACGTCGGCAGCCGAATCGTGCAGGGCGATGCGGCCGTCGCCGTCGAAGTCGATCGCGTAGCGGTTCACGCTGCTCGGCATGAACTGCGGCATGCCCAGCGCGCCGGCATAGCTGCTGCGCAGATCGAGAGGGTCGCAGGCCGGACGCGCTGCGGGCCCCCTGGTCCGGGCTTCGTCCGGCCCGCCCGCCGGGGGGGTCGAGGAAACTTGGGGTGGCCCGTCGGTTTCTCGCGGCGCCGCGCCGCGGCACATCACGAACAAATGCGCCAGCTCGTCGCGAAAGAAGTCGCTGCGGTCCTTGCGCCCGGCCGGGAAGTCGAACGCCAGCGTGGCCAGCGCATCGATCGCGCGAAAGCTGCCCATCTGCTGACCGTAGATCGTCTCGACACCGATGATGCCGGCCACGATCTCGGCCGGCACGCCGTATTCGGACTCCGCCTGCGCCAGCCAGCGCGCATTGGCGCGCCAGAATGCCACGCCTGCGCCGATGCGCCGCGGCTCGACGAAGCGCGCGCGGTACGCGGCCCAGTTCTTGGCCGTACCCGCCGGTGGCGGCATGATCAGCCGGGCGACGGTGGCCTGGTAGCGCGCCGCGGCGAGCGTGGAGCGGACCCACGCCGCGTCGAGCGCGTGGCGTTCGGCGACGAGATCGGCGAAGCGCGCCACGTCTTCGCGCTTCGCGTAGCCGGGTGCCTCGGGCGCGCTTGCGGCGTGCGCGGTGCTGGCCGGGCGCGCGGCTGCCCTGGCCTGTCTTTTCCTGGCGTCGGCGCAGCCGCTCGCGGCGGCGAGCGCGAACGCGATGCCGCCGAGCGTGACGGCCCTGCGCACCCGATGCCGGCCCGGCGTCATTGAAAGACCCCCCGCGCTGCGCCCTGCAGTGCGGCCGAGTTGCCGTGCCTCGCGGCGCAATGCCCTTGTGAGCGCAGGCGCGGGCCGCTTCGCGGCGTGGCGCCCGTAGCGCTGCTGCTCCAGGTGCGCGAGCAAGTCGGCCAGGGGCTGCCCGGCTGTGCCGAAGCGCGCCACAACCTGCGCCGCAAGCGCGCGCGGCGCCTCGTGCGGCTGTGCCGCGAGGCCGAGCCGCCGCAGCGCGCGCCCGACCTGCGCCCACTGGCGCGTCCACGGGTCCTGGTGGCTGCGCTCCCACCAGGCCCAGAGCGCTCCGGCGAGACTCAGGCTGCTGAGCGCGGCGATCAGCAGCAGGGCGAGGTCTTCCCAGCTCGGAGCGTCGAAGCCGATGTCCTTGAGCAGGTCGAACTGCTGGCCGCGCGAGTAGTTCAGCACCCACTGGTTCCAGCGGTTGTTGAGCGCCTCCCAGCCCAGGCGCAATTGCGCCAGCAGCGCCGGGCTCATGCCACCGATGGCCGTGGCGACGATGCCGGGCGCCGGCTGCAGGCGCCGGCTGCGCACGATGCGATCCGGCGCAACGGCGGCCGTCGGGTCGGCGCGCACCCAGCCCCGGCCGCGCTCCCAGTACTCGGCCCAGGCATGGGCGCTGCTCTGGCGCACGACGAGGTAGCCGTCCACCGGGTCGAGGTCGGCCCCCTGGTAGCCGGTGACGACGCGCGCCGGCACGCCCATGGCGCGCAGCGCAACCACGAAGGCGGCTGCATAGTGCTCGCAGAAGCCCTGCCGGCGGTCGAGCCAGAACTCGTCGAGCGCATCGAGCCCGCCTTCCTCGGCGTAGACCCCCGGCGTGAGCGTGTAGACGAATCCGGCGCTGCGGATGTGCTGCATCAGCGCCGCGGAGAGGGCCGACGCCGAGGCATCGGCCAGACGCGGCTCGCGGCGCAAGTCTGCGGCCCAGGCGAGCAGGCGCGGGTTGGCGCCGGGCGGGAGTTCGAGCTCGGCCCACAGTGCAGGCACCGGCTCCTGCGGCCCGTGGGCGAAGGCGAGGTAGGCGGCGGTCTCGAAGCGCAGGCGCTCGGTGATCGGCCGGTCGGCTCGCCATTCGAGTTCGGCCGAGGGCCGCGCGCGGTAGCCGTCCAGGCGCGGCGCAACGGTCGTTGCCTCGAGCAGGGGCAGGATCGTCATGCGCAGCGGTTCGAGCGTCATCTCGTAGGCCAGCGCCGGGCCGCGCGGGCGAACCTCGGGCCATGCGGGCGCTGCGCCGAGGCTGCGCGCCGGTGCCGCAGGCAACCACTCGCGGCCGTCGAAGCGCGACAGCACCGGCCCGCGGAAGTAGAGCGTCTCGGGCGGCGGGGTCTGTGCGCCGGGCGCGAAGCGCAGGCGCAGCGCGATGCTGTCGTCGCTGGCGAGTTCGGCCACCGATCCGAGTTGCATCGAGTTCGACAGCCCGGTCGTCGCCATGCCGTCGCTGGGCACGCCCCACAGCGGGCCGATGCGCGGGAAGAGCACGAACAGCAGCACCATCACCGGCGCGCCGAGCACGGCACAGCGTGCCGCGAGGCCCGCCGCCTGGCGCAGCGCGGGCTGGCCGACCGGCATGTGGGCGAGCACCAGCGCCGTGAGCAGCCCCCACACCGAGACCAGCATCGCAAGCGCCACCGGCAGCGTCTGCGCGTAGAGGAAGTGCGTCAGCACGAGGAAGAAGCCGAGGAAGAAGACGACGAAGGCGTCGCGCCGCGCGCGCAGCTCGAGCGTCTTCAACGCCATCAGCACGACGAGCATCGTCACGCCTGCGTCCTTGCCGAGCAGCGTGCGGTGCGTCCACAGCGTCAGCCCGGCGGCGAGCAACAGCACCGCGACCAGCACCCAGCGCCCCGGCAGCGGCGCCTGCGCGAGCGCGAGGCGCGTGCGCCAGAGCAGCACTGCCCCGGTCAGCAGCGCACACCACAGCGGCAGGCGCGCCAGATGCGGCAGCACGGTCCAGCCGATCACGCCAAGCAGGAACAGCGTGTCGCGCGCGTCGCGCGGCAGCCTGCTCCAGGCGGCCCAGGGCGCGGTGCGCCGCAACGTGCGCAGGTTCAATGCCACAGCGCGAGCGCCTCCAGGCAGGCGCGCCGATGCGCCTCGCCCTGGCCGAGCGCGAGTTCGCGGCCGGGCAGGGCGAGGCCGTAGGTCGCGCCGGCGCGGTGCGCGGCCAGGACCCAGGCCGCGAGGCGCGCCAGGCGTTCCTCGTCGGCGAGGCCGGCGCATCCGGCCCAGGCCAGCCAGAGCTGCCAGTGCGCCGCCGAGCTGCTGTCGCGGCTCATCAGCTCGCCGCCGGTCTCGAAGGCACGCGCCGCCTTCTTCCAGACCACGAGCTTGAGCGGATCGCCGCGCCGGTAGACGCGGATGCCTTCGAAGTCGGCGCCCTGGGTGCGACGTGCCTCGCCCGCGGCAACCGTCACGGCGCTGGCAGCGGGCAAGGGCGCTGCGGGACGCTCGGGCGCCGGATAGACGATCAGTTGCGCCGCCGGCCTCCAGACCGCCCACGCGCGAAACAGGCCGAGCGGGAAGCGCGTCTCGGCGATCAACGCCGGCACCTCGTAGCGGCCGCGCCGGTCCGGCACGAAGCTCAATTCGACGGCCGCCTGCGCGCCGGCGGGAACATCGGCCCACGCGCGCGGCGCGTGCGCCGCCCCATCGACCGACAGGCCGATGCCCCAGCGCGCCGAGCCCGGGTTGGTCAGCGTGACGGCAAGCGGCGCGGCCTCGCCCGCATGGACTGCGGCCACCGGATGCAGGTGCAGCGTCAGCCCGCGCAGCGTGGCATGCGTCAGGTGCATCGACACGATGCCGGCCCCGGCGAGCACGAAGGTCAGCAGGTAGCCGAGGTTGAGCTGGTAGTTGATCGATGCCACCAGCAGCAGCAGCAGGGTGCCCGCGAACAGGAAACCGGCGCGCGTGGGCAGGATGTAGATGTTGCGCTGGGTCAGCAGCAGCGTGTCGGTGCGCGGCAGGCGCGCCTGCCACCAGGCGCGAAAGCGCCTGCGCACCGGTGCGGTGGCCCAGGCGAGCGGCGCGATCGGCTGCGTCAGCAGCGTGGAGCGGGCCATCGGGTTCAGGCGATCGGCGTCGCCTCGACCATCGCGCGCACCTGCTCGCGCCGGCCGCGCCCGGCACCTGCGGCCGGCACGAGCCGATGCGCGATCGTCTGCGCGAGGATGGCCTGCACGTCGTCGGGCGCGACGTAGTCGCGCTGGGCGAGCAGGGCGCGCGCCTTGGCCGCGCGCAGCACGGCGATGCCGGCGCGCGGCGACAGACCCTCGACGAACCAGCGCCCGCCGCGCGTCGCGGCGATCAGCGCCTGCAGGTAGTCGAGCAGCGCCTCCGATGCATGCACCGCAAGCACCGCCTGCTGCGCGGCCTGCAGTTCGGCGGGCGTCATCACCGTCGGCAGGTGTTCGATCGCCTCGCGCCGGTCGGTGCCGGCAAGCAGCGCGCGCTCGGACGCCTGGTCGGGATAGCCGAGCGTGATGCACATCAGGAAGCGGTCGAGCTGCGATTCGGGCAGCGGGTAGGTGCCGAGCTGGTCGCTCGGGTTCTGCGTCGCGATGACGAAGAACGGCCGCGGCAGCGCGCGCGTCTGGCCGTCGATCGTGACCTGCTGCTCCTCCATCGCCTCGAGCAGCGCGCTCTGCGTCTTGGGGCCGGCGCGGTTGATCTCGTCGGCGAGCAGCACCTGCGCGAACACCGGGCCGGGGTGGAAGACGAACTCCTCCTTGCTGCGCTCGAAGACGCTCACGCCGAGCAGGTCCGACGGCATCAGGTCAGCGGTGAACTGCATGCGCGAGAATCTGAGGCCGAGCGAGACCGCGAGTGCATGCGCGAGCGTGGTCTTGCCGACGCCGGGGATGTCTTCGATCAGCAGGTGGCCGCCGGCGAGCAGGCAGGCGACGCAGTCCTCGATCTGGGGCCGTTTGCCGACGATGATCGTGCTAATCTGATCGACGAGCCGGGTGAGTTGCAGGGCGAGCGGGGATGTCATGCAAACCACCATAACCGAAAACGCTTCGCCCCGAACCGCCGATGTCCACCGCGATCTACAGCCATCCCGACTGCCGCCTTCACGACATGGGCGAGGGCCACCCCGAGTGCCCGCAGCGTCTCGACGCAATCCACGACTACCTGCTCGCGACCGGCCTCGAAGCCGCGCTCGACGTGCGCAGTGCGCCGCTGGCAAGGTTGGAGAGCCTCGCGCTGGCGCACGAGAGCCATTACGTCGCTGAACTCAAGGATCTGCTCGAGCAGGTGGCGGCGAGCGGCGAGCCGCGTGCGCTCGACCCCGACACCGTCGCCGGGCCGGGCACCTGGCGCGCCGCGCTGCGCGCCGCCGGCGCGGCCGTTGCCGCGACCGATGCGGTGATCGCCGGCGAGATCGACAACGCCTTCTGCGCCGTGCGCCCGCCCGGCCACCATGCCACGCGCGGCGAGACGATGGGCTTTTGCTTCTTCAACAACGTCGCCGTCGCGGCGCGCCACGCGCTCGACGTGCACGGCCTGACGCGGGTCGCGATCGTCGACTTCGACGTCCATCACGGCAACGGCACCGAGGACATCATCGCCGGCGACGAGCGGGTGCTGATGCTGAGCATCTTCCAGCATCCGCTTTACCCCTACAGCGGCGCGGTGCCTCTCGGGACCAACATGTGCAACCTGCCGATCCCGCCCTACACCCGCGGCGGCGAGGTGCGCGAGATGATCGAGGCGATGTGGATGCCGCGCCTCGAGGAGTTCAGGCCGCAGATGATCTTCATCTCGGCCGGTTTCGACGGCCACCGCGAGGACGACCTCGGACAGCTCGGCCTCGTCGAGGCCGACTACGAGTGGATAACGCAGCGCATCAAGTCGGCCGCCGATCGGCACGCGAAGGGCCGCATCGTCTCCTGCCTCGAGGGCGGCTATGCGCTCGATGCGCTGGCGCGCAGCGTCGCCGTGCACCTGCGCGTGCTGGCCGAACTGTAGATTGCGATGTTCGATAGCAATTCCTGGACCGAACTCCAGGATCTGATCGACGGGCTCGCCACCATCGGGGCGCTCAAGGAACTCGGCGTCCTGGCTGCCTGTGTCGCGCTGGCCTGGTTCGCCGCCTGGCAGCTCAAGCGCAGTCTGGACGCCGGCAGCGGGACGGTCGCGTTCGGCCGCAACATCTTCGACGGCGTGCTGTTCCCGGTGCTCGCACTCGTGCTCGCGCTCGTCGCACGCCATCTGGTCGAGGGGGCGTGGAAGCCGACGCTGTTCAGGATTGCCATACCTGCGCTGGTGTCGCTGGCTGCGATCCGGCTCACGGCGCGCGTGCTCAGGGTTGCCTTGCCCGAATCGCGCTGGGCCGCGGTGGTGGAGCGTACCGTGTCGTGGGTAGCATGGGTAGCGGTCCTGCTCTGGGTGACGGGCGTGCTGCCGCCGATACTGGACGGGCTGGAGTCGGTGCACTGGCGCATGGGCGGCGCGCAGGTCTCGCTGCGCAACGTCGTCGAGGGCGCGCTGAGCGCCGGCGTGGTGCTCGTGCTGACACTGTGGCTGTCGGCGGCGATCGAGCGCCGCCTGCTGCGCGGCACCGCGACCAGCCTGTCGACGCGCAAGATCGTCGCCAATCTGGTGCGCGTGGTGCTGCTCGTCGTGGGCCTGCTCGTTGCCTTGTCGGTGGTCGGCATTCCGCTCACGGCGTTGTCGGTGCTGGGCGGCGCGATCGGCGTCGGGATAGGCTTCGGCCTGCAGAAGATCGCCGCCAACTACGTCAGCGGCTTCGTCATCCTCGCCGAGCGCTCGGTGCGCATCGGCGACTTCGTCACCGTCGACACCTTCGAGGGCCGCATCACCGACATCCGCACCCGCTACACCGTGATCCGCGCCTTGAACGGCCGCGAGGCGCTGGTGCCCAACGAGATGCTGATCACGCAGCGGGTCGAGAACTCGACGCTCGCCGACCGCAAGGTGCTGATCAGCGGGCCGCTGCAGGTGGCCTACGGCACCGACCTCGATGCGTTGCTGCCGCGCCTGATCGCGGTGATTGCGAGCGTTCCGCGCGTCCTCGCCGATCCCGGGCCCGCCGTGCAACTGGCAGGCTTCGGCGCCGATGGACTCGACTTGCGCATCCTGTTCTGGATCGGCGATCCCGAGAACGGCCAGGGCAACGTGCGCTCCGATGTCAACCTCAAGGTGCTCGCGGCGCTCGATGCAGACGGTGTCGAGATCCCGTTCCCGCAGCGCGTGGTGCGCCACCTGACGCAGCCCGGTCTGGACGACGGGCAGATCCAGGCGCCAGCGGGGCTAGCGCCCGGCGATCGGTAGATCGACGCCGGCGAGCAGTCCGGCCACCGGCCTGCCGCCCTCGGGGTAGTTCTGCACCGAGACGCCCAATTGCCAGCGCAGCCCGGAGGCGGTCTCGCCGTCGACGCCGAGCGTGAAACCGGCGAGATTGCCCGATACGCCGTAGATCGCATTGCGGGGCTGGGCGCCCATGGTGCTCATGCGGCCGCCGAACAGCATGCCGTTGACACGCAACTGGGCCGGATCGTCGACCCGCGTCCACGACAGGCCCAACGCGTACAGCACGCCGCCGCCGCCGATCGCAGCGCCGATCGGCAACTGGCCCTGGTAGTAGCCCTGCTGGTAGACCGAATGCTGATAGGCCGGTGGCGGCGTCGACGAACGCAGACCGAACAGGTGCGACGGCATCGTGTCGGCGGCCTCGAGGGTCGCCTCCAGGCGCTGTTCGGCAACGATGGCCTTGCGCTGCAGGCCAATGGTGCCGAACAGCTTGGTCGGCCGGCTGCCCGCTTCGTCTTCGCCGACCAGGTGCAGGCTGCCGACCCAGGTGCCGCCCCAGGCATCTGCGGCCGAGACGCGCAGGTCCAGCCCGGCGATCTCGTTGCTGGGGTCTTCGTCCTTCTGCGACGGATCGTCGATGTTGCTGCGGCCCAGGAGTGCGTCGCGAAACGCGACCCAGTCATGCGGCCGCCCCTCGCCGGCCCAGAGGATGGAGCGGCTGACGCCGACTTCGACATTCGGCCAGGGCCTGGTGTAGAAGCGCAGGCCGATCGTGCGCGTACCGGAGGGGTCGTAGTGGGCGAGGCGCCCCGCCGAGAGCTCGTAGCCCCAGCGGCCGATCCAGCTCAGCCACCGGGATTGCGGCGCCGTGTCTTCGGCGCGGCGCACGATCACGCCGGCGATCGGGGTCGCCGCGGTCGACAGGATCGGGCTCGTGAAGGCCCCCGGTCCCCACCAGCGGTCGACCACGCCGGCCGCGACCACGGTGCCCGCGAACTGTGTCACCGCGTAGGTGCCGTCGAGGTTGCCCTGCGGTCCGCCGGGGGTCAGCGTCTCGGCCGTGGTGCCGAGCGTGAGCTGGCCGCCAAGGGTCGCATTGCCGGCGTAGAAGCTCAGTGCCCCGCTGGCGATGCCCTTGGCCTCATCGCCGCCATCGAGCGACGGGTGGCGCGCACTGTTGGCGCGGGCCGAAAGGCGAGCGGTGTCGGTGCTGCGCAGCACGGCGCGCTGGACGCGAGACAGCGCGTCGGCGTCCGCAGCGCCCAGGCGCGCCGTGACGACGCTGGCCCATGCCGCGCGCAAGGTCGAGGACGGGAGCGGCCAGGTGCCCAGCGGCAGCTCGAGCACGCCGCGGTCGACGAGCCAGGCCAGGTCCGACCGCAGGCCGCGATCGGATGGCCCGAGCAGCGAGAGGCCACTCTCGTCGCCGGCTACCGCAGCGCCTGCGGCCCAGGTCAGCATCGCCCAGCCCAGACCGAAGGCAGCGGAGACCCGGCTCTTTCTGATTGAAGCCATCAGGCCGATGATGCCCACGACCGACCTGTCGCTGCATCCCTAGCAAGCGGCTGCAAGGTCCTTGTCGTTGAGCCTGCACAACAGTCCCAAGAAAATGGATCAGGGGCTCGCCTCGGCGAGCCCCTGATCCTCTGACGTTGTCGCGGCGGACTACTGCAGACGCACCTCGACGCGGCGCGCCTCGGCGTTCGGGCCGCTGCCGGTGAGTTGCTCCGGCTTCTTCAACTCGATCTTGTCCTGCGGCACGCCGGCCGCCTGCAGCGTGTCGCGCACCTTGAAGGCGCGCTGCTTGGCGAGTTCGGCGTTCTGCGCCGCGTCGCCGGTGGCGTCGTGGTAGCCGCTGA
Source organism: Ideonella sp. (assembly GCF_016702655.1). Lineage (GTDB taxonomy): Bacteria > Pseudomonadota > Gammaproteobacteria > Burkholderiales > Burkholderiaceae_C > CAIKUF01. The sequence goes on along the minus strand of NZ_JADJDO010000040.1, from coordinate 288,504 downwards.
TGACGGCCATCTTGCCTTCGGCCACGCCCTTGACCACGTCGACGAGTGCATCGGCGGCGCCTCCGGCGAGGTCGGTCTTGCCGCTGTCGAAGTAGAACTTCACGAGCCCGGGCTCGACCGAGATCCTGGCCACCTCGACGATCACGGGCACGGCGACCACGGCCACTGCGGCCGGCGTCGCCGCGCCGTGGGCTGCTGCCGAGCTGCCTGCCGGAATGGGCAGCAGCGGCACGATCAACAGCGCGACGATGTTGATGATCTTGATCAGCGGGTTGACGGCCGGGCCGGCGGTGTCCTTGTAGGGGTCGCCGACCGTGTCGCCGGTGACGGCGGCCTTGTGCGTCTCGGAGCCCTTGCCGCCGAAGTTGCCGTCCTCGATGTACTTCTTCGCGTTGTCCCAGGCGCCGCCGCCGGTGCACATCGAGATCGCGACGAAGAGGCCCGTCACGATCGTGCCCATCAGCAGGCCGCCGAGCGCGGCCGGGCCGAGCGCCAGACCGACTACCACCGGAACGACGACCGGCAGCAGCGACGGGATCATCATTTCCTTGATCGCCGCCTTGGTCAGCATGTCGACCGCAGTGCCGTACTCGGGCTTGGCGGTGCCTTCCATGATGCCCTTGATGGTCGCGAACTGGCGCCGCACCTCGACCACCACCGAGCCCGCGGCGCGGCCGACGGCCTCCATCGCCATCGCGCCGAAGAGGTAGGGGATCAGGCCGCCGATGAACAGGCCGACGATGACCTTGGGGTCCGAGAGGTCGAAGCTGATGCTCATGCCGCGCGCCTCGAGCGAGTGCGTGTAGTCGGCAAACAGCACCAGCGCGGCGAGGCCGGCCGAGCCGATCGCATAGCCCTTGGTCACCGCCTTGGTCGTGTTGCCGACCGCGTCGAGCGGATCGGTGATGTCGCGCACGCTGGCCGGCAGTTCAGCCATCTCGGCGATGCCGCCGGCGTTGTCGGTGATCGGGCCGTAGGCGTCGAGGGCGACGACGATGCCGGCCATGCTCAGCATCGAGGTGGCGGCGATCGCGATCCCGTACAGGCCGGCGAGGCCGTAGGAGACCATGATCGCGATGCAGACGAAAATCACCGGCCAGGCGGTGGAGCGCATCGAGACGCCGAGGCCGGCGATGATGTTGGTGCCGTGGCCGGTGGTCGAGGCCTCGGCGATGTGCTTGACCGGGCCGTACTGGGTGCCGGTGTAGTACTCGGTGATCCAGACCAGCGCGGCGGTCAGCACGAGGCCGACCGCGCAGGCGCCGATCAGGCGCCACTGGGTGCCGGCGCCGAGCGCGGTGTCGGGCATGATGGCCATCGTCACGCCGATGAAGGCGATGAAGGACAGCACGCCCGCGACGGCCAGGCCCTTGTACAGGGCCGGCATCACGTTCTTCATGCCCGGGCTGGCCTTGACGAACGAGCAGCCGATGATCGACGCGATGATCGACACGCCGCCCAGCAGCAGCGGGTAGACCACGGCCTGCATCGGCGCGGCGGCCACCATCAGGGCGCCGAGGGCCATGGTCGCGATCAGCGTCACCGCGTAGGTCTCGAACAGGTCGGCGGCCATGCCGGCGCAGTCGCCGACGTTGTCGCCCACGTTGTCGGCGATCACCGCCGGGTTGCGCGGGTCGTCCTCGGGGATGCCGGCCTCGACCTTGCCGACCAGGTCGGCGCCGACGTCGGCGCCCTTGGTGAAGATGCCGCCGCCCAGACGCGCGAAGATCGAGATCAGCGACGAGCCGAAGGCCAGGCCCAGCAGCGGCTTGAGCACGGTCGCCAGGTTCTTGTCCGGCGTCAGGTTGCCGTTGCCGGTGATGAAGAGGAAGAAGATGCCCACGCCCAAGAGCCCGAGGCCGACGACGAGCATGCCGGTGATCGCGCCACCCTTGAAGGCGACGTCGAGCGCCGGGCCGATGCCCTTGGTCGCCGCCTGCGCGGTGCGGACGTTGGCGCGCACCGAGACGTTCATGCCGATGAAGCCGCACGCGCCGGAGAGGAGGGCACCGAGGATGAAGCCGGCCGCCGTCATGGCGTCGAGGCGCCAGCCGATCAGGATCGCGAGCACGACGCCGACGATCGCGATCGTCTTGTATTGCCGCGCCAGATAGGCCGCTGCGCCCTGCTGGATCGCGCCTGCGATCTCCTGCATGCGTGCATTGCCCGCGTCCTGCCTCAGGATCCAGCCGCGCTGGACGAAGCCGTAGATCACAGCGGCGAGGCCGCAGGCCAGCGCCGCGTAGAGCGCCATTTGGGTGGACATCAAGGGTCTCCTTGTCGAGGTCTCGGGATGGTTGTTGAAGCTGCGGCCGCCGGCCCGGCCCGGCTGGGCCTGGGGTACCCCGGCGCGACAACCCGCGATGCTACTACGGGCCGAAGTCGCTTCTGGCGCGCGGGCTCAGGCGCGACTTTGACGGCGAGCAAGGGTTGTAGGGATGCTGTCAGGCCGGTCCGTAGAATGGACAGCACCCCCAGCAGCGGACGATCCTGCCATGAGCCTTCACCACGTTCCCCCGGGTCCGAACGCGCCCGACGAGTTCAACGTCATCATCGAGATCCCGATGAATGCGGACCCGGTCAAGTACGAGGTCGACAAGGAGAGTGGTGCGCTGTTCGTCGATCGCTTCCTGACGACCTCGATGCACTACCCGTGCAACTACGGCTACATCCCCGAGACGCTCGCCGACGACGGCGACCCGGTCGACGTGCTCGTGATCACGCCCTACGCGCTGACGCCGGGCGTCGTCGTCACCTGCCGGCCGCTCGGCGTGCTGATGATGGACGACGAGGCCGGTGGCGACGCCAAGCTGCTCGCGGTGCCGATCGACAAGGTGCTCAAGATCTACAGCCATTGGCAGAAGCCCGAAGACGTCAACGAGATGCGGCGCAAGACGATCGAGCACTTCTTCTCCCACTACAAGGATCTCGAGCCTGGCAAGTGGGTCAAGATCAAGGGCTGGGAAGGGCCGGAGGAGGCCAAGCGCGAGATCGTGGCCGGGATCGCAGCCTGGAACGGCAAGGGTCACGCATAGGATTCCCGCCCTCGCGGGGCCGGTGCCGTTAGGCCGGCGTTAAGCCACCAAGAGCCTCGCGGAACCGCGGCGGCGAGGGCCGCTCTACACTGCGCCCTTCGCCTTGCCACAGGTTCTTCGATGCACTTTCGCCGCGCGCTCGCCCACTTCGTACTTGCCTTCGCACCGCTGGTCGCCGCGGCCGCAGCACCGCCGGCACCGGTACAGACGGTCGAGGGCATCAGCGAGTACCGTCTCGACAACGGGTTGCAGGTGCTGCTCGTCCCCGACGACTCCAAGCCGACGACGACCGTCAACCTGACCTTCCGCGTCGGCTCGCGCCACGAGAACTACGGCGAGACCGGCATGGCCCACTTGCTCGAGCACATGATGTTCAAGGGTTCGCCGCGGCACCCGACGGTCTGGGCCGAGTTCAGCAAGCGCGGCCTGCGCGCCAACGGCACGACGAGCTACGACCGCACCAATTACTTTGCCAGCTTCGCCGGCAACGCCGACAACCTGAAGTGGTACCTCGACTGGCTCGCCGACGCGATGGTCAACAGCCACATCGCGCGCAAGGACCTGGACAGCGAGATGACGGTCGTTCGCAACGAAATGGAACGTGGCGAGAACGATCCGCAGCGCATCATGTGGCAGCGCGGCATGGCGGCGCTGTACGACTGGCACAACTACGGCAAGTCGACGATCGGCGCGCGCAGCGATGTGGAGAACGTCGACATCCCGCGCCTGCAGGCCTTCTACCGCACCTACTACCAGCCCGACAACGCGACGCTCGTCGTCTCGGGCGCCTTCGACGCGGCGCAGACGCTGGCCTGGGTGCAGGAGTTCTTCGGCCGCATTCCGGCGCCCGAGCGCAAGCTGCCGGCGCTGTACACGCTCGATCCGGCCCGGGACGGTGAACGCAGCTACACCGTGCGCCGCACTGGCGGCGTGCCCATGCTGCTTGCGAGCTACCACGCACCGGCCGCGGCGCACCAGGACTATGCCGCGGCCGAGGTGCTGGCAATGGTGCTGCTCGACGAGCCCGCCGGGCGGCTGTACCAGGCGCTGGTCGAGAAGGGGCTCGCAGCATCGGTCACCGGTGCGGCCTGGGATCTGGCCGATCCGGGGGCGATGATGTTCGGCGCGACGCTCGCCCCGGGGCAGGACGTCGAGGCCGCGCGCAAGGCGCTGCTCGCGACGCTCGAGGGCTTTGCCGCACGTCCGGTGACGGATGAGGAAGTGCGTCGCGCGCGCACGCGCTGGCTCAACGAGTGGGAGCGGCGCTACACCAATCCCGAGACGGTCGGCGTGGCGCTGTCCGATGCCGTCGGCCAGGGCGACTGGCGGCTCTTCTTCCTGCTGCGCGACCGCGTGCGCGGCGTGACGGCGGCCGACGTGCAGCGCCTCGCGACGACCTATCTCGTGCCGTCCAGCCTCGTGCTCGGCACCTACCTGCCGACCGAACGTCCGCAGCGCGCGCCGGCGCCCGCGCGTGTCGACGTCGCCGCTGCCGTCGCCGGCTACAAGGGCGACCCGGCGGTGCAGCAGGCCGAGGCCTTCGAGGCGACGCCGGCGAACATCGACGCCCGCACGCAGCGCTTCGATCTCGCCTCGGGGATGCAGGTCGCGCTGCTGCCCAAGGGCACGCGCGGCAACGCGGTGCACGCGCTGCTGACGCTGCGCTACGGCGACGAGAAGACGCTCGCCGGCCTGGGCGACATCGCGAGCTTCACCGCAGCGCTGCTCGATCGCGGCACGGCGCGCCTCTCGCGCCAGCAGTTGCAGGATCGCTTCGAGGCCCTCGCGGCGCAGGTGCAGTTCGGCGCCGACGCGACGCGCCTCACGGTGAGCATCAAGACCACGCGCGACAAGCTGCCCGCGGTCGTCGCCCTCGTCGGCGAGGTGCTGCGCGAGGCGAGCCTGCCCGACACCGCACTCGAGGAGGTGCGCCAGCAGGCGCTGGCCGACATCGAATCGCGGCGCAAGGAGCCCGAGGCGGTGATCGAAGACCGCATCGAGCGCCACGGCAACCCGTATCCGCGCGGCGACGTGCGCCATGCGCGCAGCTTCGACGAGATGGCCGCCGATGCGCGTGCCGTGCAGGGCGCGCAACTGCGCGACTTCCATGCGCGCTTCTACGGCGCGCGCCACGCCCAGTTTGCAGCCAGCGGTGCCATGGACCCGGCCGCGGTGCGCGCGGCGCTCGAAGCCGCCTTCGGCCAGTGGGCACCGAAGATGGCTTACACCCGTGTGCCGACGCCGCTCGTTGCCGTCGCGCCCGAGCGCTTCGTCCTGGTCACGCCGGACAAGCAGAACGCGGCCATGGCCGCTCGCCTGGCGCTGCCGCTGTCCGAGGCCGACCCCGACTACGCGACCTTCACGCTCGCCAACCGCATCCTCGGCCAGGGCGGCAACTCGCGCCTGTGGAAGCGCATCCGCGAGACCGAAGGGCTGTCCTACGACGTCGGCACCGGCGTGGCCTGGAATCCCCACGAACGCAACTCGATCTGGCAGGCCTGGGCCATCTTCGCACCCGAGAGCCGGGGCAAGGTCGAGAAGGCGTTTGGCGAGGAAATTGCGCGTGCGCTGAAGGACGGCTTCACGCAGCAGGAACTCGACGAGGCGAAGAAGGGCCTGCTCGCCGCGCGCACCCATGCGCGCGCGCAAGACGGCGTGCTCGCCAGCGCGCTCGCGAACAACCTCTACCTCGGCCGCACGTTCGCGGTGTCGCAGAAGGTCGACGAGGCGGTCGCCGCTGCGACGTTGGCCGAGGTCAACGGCGTCCTGCGCAAGTACCTGAAGCCCGAGCAACTGGTGATCGGCTTCGGCGGCGACTTCAAGGCGAAGTGAGACTGACCAGTCCCGGCCGTCTGGCGGCCGCCCCAGAGGGGCACCGAACCCGACCGGGAAACCCGGATCGGGTTCGGCCCGCTCCGGCTCCGCCGCGCTCCCCTGGTCGCCTGCGGCGACCGGTCCCCTGCCGGGGACGAAGACACTCGTTTCATGGGTCGCGGGTCGCGCGATGCGCGGTGGTGCAACCGAGATGACAGCCCCAAGCTCGTTGCGTTGACTGCGGCCGGTGCCTCGCACCTTCACATCGCTGCGCGATGTGAGCCTGCGCTGCAATCTCCGGTTGTCGCTGCTTCCAATGGGCCTGCAAGGCCTCAGTCGGCTTGGGGCGGCCCGGCGCTCGACTGAGCGCAGGCGTCAGCGGAAGCGCTCGAGCATCTGCTCCAGCACCACCGTGAACGGCGCGCTCATCATCGGCAGCGTGAGCAGCACGCCAAGCAGGCCGACCGAGAGCGTGATGGGGAAGCCGATCGCGAACACGTTCATCTGCTGTGCGACGCGCGAGACGATGCCGAGCACGAGGTTCACGAAGGTCAGCATCGCGATCATCGGCAGCGCGATCCAGAGGCCGAGGCGGAAGATCTCGGCACCCCAGACCTGTGGCTGCAGGCTGCGCAGGAACGCGAACGGCTCGGGTCCGACCGGAAAGACGGTGAAGCTTTGCACGACCGCCGCGATCAGCAGCAGGTGACCGTTGATGACGATGAACAACCACGAGATGCTGACACCGTAGAAGCGCGAGAGCGTCGTCGCATTGCTGCCCGATGCCGGATCGAAGTGGCCGGCGAAGTTGAGCCCCATCTGCAGCCCGACGACCTCGCCCGCGAGCTCGATCGCCGCGAACACCATGCGCACGGCAAAGCCGAGCGTGAGGCCGATCAGCACCTGCTGCACGACGACGAGAAAGGCCTGCGCCGAGTCGAGGGCGACGCGCGGCATCTCGGGTAGCGCGGCCTGGGCGCACAGCGCGATCAGGAACGCGAGCGCGACGCGGATGCGCATCGGCACGCTGCGCTGGGCCAGCACGGGCATCGCGCCGAACAGGGCCAGCACGCGCAGAAAGGGCCACAGCAGCGGGCTGACCCAGTCCAGCACCTGGGCTTCGGTGAAGGTCAGCATCAGCCGACGACCGACGGGATCGCCTGCAGCGTGCGTTGCAGGTACTCGACCAGCGTGCTCAGCATCCACGGCCCGGCCAGCGTCAGGACGCCGACGGCAGCGATCATCTTGGGCACGAACGACAGCGTGGCCTCGTGGATCTGCGTCGCGGCCTGGAAGATGCTGACGACCAGGCCGACGCCGAGCACGGTCAGCAGCACGGGCGCGGCCACCATCAGCAGCAGGTGCAGGCCCTGCTGGCCGAAGGTGAAGACGGCTTGAGAGTCCATGTTGTTCCTTTTGCCCCCAGGACGCCTTCGGCGTCGCCCCCCCGAGGGGGAGCGACCGCCTTGGAGCGGCCCGGCGGCGGTCGATTCAGGTCAGGTAGCGAAGCTCGCCGCGAGCGAACCGAGCAGCAGGTTCCAGCCGTCGGCAAGGACGAACAGCATCAGCTTGAAGGGCAGGGCGACGAGCACCGGCGAGAGCATCATCATCCCGAGGCTCATCAGCACGCTGGCGACGATCATGTCGATGACGAGAAACGGGATGAAGATCAGGAAGCCGATCTGGAACGCGCTCTTCAACTCGCTCGTCACGAAGGCCGGAACGAGCACCTTGAACGGCACGTCGGCCGACTTCACGGCCGGGTCGAGCTTGGCGAGCTTGGCGAACAGCGCAACGTCGGACTCGCGCGTCTGCCTGAGCATGAACTCGCGCATCGGCGTCTCGCCGCGCTTCAGGGCCTCGTCGAAGGCGATCCGGTTCTCGGCAAAGGGCTGGTAGGCCTCGGCGTAGACCTTGTCGAGCGTCGGCCCCATCACGAAGAAGGTCAGAAACAGGGCGAGGCCGATGATGACCTGGTTGGGCGGCGCGGCCTGCGTGCCGAGTGCCTGGCGCAGCAGCGAGAGCACGATCACGATGCGCGTGAAGCCCGTCATCAGCAGCAGCAGCGCGGGCAGGAATGAGAGCGCGGTGAAGAAGAGCAGGGTCTGGATCGGTACCGAGTAGCTGGTGCCGCCTGCCCCCTGCGCCACCATCAGCGGCAGGCTCGCGCCGCCCGCCTGCGCCGATGCGGCTGGCGGCAGGGCAGCCAGCAGCAGCGCTGCGGCAAGGCCGGCACCTGCGCGCGCCATGCGCCGCTCAGCGCTCATCCGGCGCGCTCCCCAGGCGCAGGCGCGCCAACGCCTGGGCGAAGGGCGAGGCCGGTCGGGTGCCATCACCGCCGTTGTCGGCAAGCGCCAGCGGAGCCATCTCGTGCAAGGTGTTGATGCTCTGCGGCGTGACGCCGAGCACGAGCCAGCGCCGCGCATCGCCCTGGCCGACTTCGACCGTCACGATGCGCTGGTTGGGCGAGAGCGCGAGCACGGCGACGCTGCGCAGCCCGCCCTGCGACGCGGCAGCGCCGATCGGCGTGCGCTTGACCAGCCACAGCACGACCGGGATCGCGACCACGATCGCGGCGAACCACAGCAGCGGGCCGAGCGAACTGGCGCCCATCGTCGTCGGGCCGGACCGATCAGGAGCGGCTCAGCCGGCGCATGCGCTCCGACGGCGTGACGATATCGGTCAGGCGGATGCCGAACTTCTCGTTGACGACGACGACTTCGCCCTGCGCGATCAGGTAGCCGTTGACGAGCACGTCCATCGGTTCGCCGGCGAGCGCGTCGAGCTCCACGACCGAGCCCTGCGCGAGCTGCAGGATGTGCTTGATCGGGATCCGCGTGCGGCCGAGCTCCACCGTGAGCTGGACCGGGATGTCCAGGATCATGTTGATGTCGTTGGCGGCGCCCGGCGCGGTGCCGGGCGAGAAGTTCGCGAACGCCGCCGGCGCGACCTGGTCGCCGCCCTGGTCGAGCTCGCTCGCCGCCTCGGGCCTGGCCTCGGCGAGCGCCGCCGCCCATTCGTCGGCCATCGCGTCGCCGGCCCCGGCCGCGACGGCGGATTGCGCGTCAGACATTGCTTTCTCCCAGCCAGCCCGTTGCCGGGCTCGCCATCAGGTGGTCGATCTTCAACGCGTACTTGCCGTTGGACGTGCCGTAGTGGCAGGCGAGCACCGGCACGCCCGACACCTTGGCCTCGATGCCGGGCTGCAGGTCGAGCTCGATGAAGTCGCCGGCCTTGAACGACAGCAGCTGCTCGACCGTGGCCGGCGCCTGTGCGAGCTCGGCCACGAGCTCGACCTCGGCCGACTGGATCTGCGCCGTCATCAGGTTGATCCAGCGCCGGTCGGGTTCGCCCGAGTCGGCCTGGATGGTCGAATACAGCACGTCGCGGATCGGCTCGAAGGTCGCGTACGGGATGCAGAAGTGGATCGTCCCGACCGTGTCGCCGATCTCGAGCGTGAACGAGGTCGAGACCACCACCTCGCCCGGCGTCGCGATGTTGGCGAACTGGGGCTGCATCTCCGAGCGCTGGTACTCGAGCGCGAGCGGGTACACGCCCTGCCAGGCGGCACGGTATTCGGTGATCAGCACCTCGAGCAGGCGCTGGATGATGCGCTGCTCGGTGGGCGAGAAGTCGCGCCCCTCGATGCGCGTGTGGAACTTGCCGATGCCGCCGAACAGGGCGTCGATGACGGCGAAGACGAGCGTCGGGTCGCACACGATCAGCCCCGAGCCGCGCAGCGGGCGCACCGAGACGATGTTGAAGTTCGTCGGCACCACGATCTCGCGCAGGAAGGCGCTGTACTTCTGCACCTTGATGCCGCCGATCGAGATCTCGGGGCTCTTGCGCAGGAAGTTGAACAGGCCCACGCGCAGGTTGCGCGCGAAGCGCTCGTTGATGATCTCCAGCGTCGGCATGCGCCCGCGGACGATGCGCTCCTGGCTCGCGAGCTCGTAGGGGCGCACGCCGTCGCTGCCGCCGTCTGCCGTCTCGAGCTTCTGGCTCTCGCCGGTGATGCCCTGCAGCAGCGCGTCGACTTCTTCCTGCGAGAGGATGTGCTCGTTCATCTGGGCCTACTGGACGATGAAGCTCGCGAAGTGCACCCGCCGCACCGGGTTGTGCACCGCGGGCCTCGGCCTCCTGGCCGCCTTGGCGCCTTCGCTGCCCGATGCGGCGTCCGATGCCGCGGCCGGCTCGGCGTCGATCTCGATCCCCATCGGGCGCACCGCCTCGCGCATGATCTCGGCCGCCAGCGCCTGCTTGCCCGCGCGGTCGAGCAGCTCAGAGGACTGCTTGTGCGCGAGGATCATCAGGATCGCATTGCGGATCGCCGGCATGTAGAGCTTCATCTCCTCGGCGAACTTGGGGTCGTCGACCTCGAGCGTCAGGCCGATCTGGGCGTAGCGCTCGCTGTCCTTGTCGGCCAGGTTGACGACGAAGGGCTCGAGCGGCACGAAGGTTGGCGGGCCTGCGTGCTCGGCCTTGTCGCCCGCGGCGTGCGCGCCCGCCGCGGCCCCATTTTCACCGCTCTCCTCGGCTGCGGCTGCGGCGCGCTGCTTGAGCACGAACAGCGTTGCGCCGCCGCCGGCCAGCACCACGAGCAGGGCCAGCGCGACGAGGATGACGATCAGCTTCTTCTTGCCCTTGGCGGGCGGCGGCGGGTCACCAGCGGGTGCATTGGTGACGGTCGCGGCAGCGGAAGACATGGGGGCAGGCTCCTTCGATTCGCGTTCGGCCGCCGCGCGGCGCGATGGCGGCGCGCGCGACCGGCGGCATGAAGGAAATTATGGAAACGCGACTCGCTCGACGAACCGGCGATAAGCGGGTGAAAGGTTGCGCGTCTCCGGCGTGCGCCGGTGCGGGCCTCGCATCTGCAGCAAGAAACGGCTCAGGCGTAGAGATCGACCCTGCCGAGCGCTGCGGCGCTGCGCATCGGGGCCGCCAACGCAGGCGACGCCGTGCCCGTGTGCGCGGCGCGCAACGGCGCGCCGCTGCGCCCGCGGCTGTCGGCGCCATGGCGTGTGTCGGACGGACGGTCGAACACGCCGCCACCGGTCAGCGTGAGCCCTTCGCCGCGCAACGCTGCAGCAAGTTCGGGCAGCGCGCGTTCGATCGCGTCGCGCGTGACCGCCTGCCCGGCATGGAAGTTGACCCGCGCGTCGCTGCCGCTGATTTCGATCTGCACGCCGATCGGCCCCATCTCGGGCGGGTTCAGGCGCAGCTCGGCCTGCTGCAGGCCGTCGCGCGCGAACAGGCTCACCTGGGCCCCGAGCAGTTGTCCGAAGCCAGGCGAATCGAGGGCCGCCGGCAAGCTGGCCGAAGCAACTGCCGAGGGCAGGGCAACATCGGCCGGACGCTGCAGGGCCAGGGTTGCACCCGCCGCCTGGGTCGACTCGGCGCCGTTACCTGCCACGCTCGCAGCCGGCCGGATCTGCGCATGAACGGCATCGGCCGCAGCTTCGGCCCACGGTGCCATCGTCGGTGAGCCCTCCGGCGCCTTGGCGTCGGCCGGACGCGCATCCGGCTCGGCAGCGCCTTGCCTTGCAGCGCCGCGCGCCGCCTTGAGCGCATGCGCGCCGATGGAATCGGGCGCCTCGGGGCTGCCGCTGCTGCCTGCGGCGGGCGGTGCCAGCGCGCGCAGCGCGGGTTCGACACCGGTCGGCAGCGCCGTCGCCGCGTTGTCTTCGCTGCTCGCCGGCTCGCCGGCGGCGTCGTTCCGGGGCGGTGCGTCCTGCACCGGTTCGTCGAGGCCGCTCGCCGCCACCGGCGCGTCAGTGGGCTGCGGGTCGACCTGCAATGCGCTCTCCTGCGTCTGCTTCGACGGCTGGTCAGCGCCGTGCGTGTGCGCGCGCGGCTTGTTCGACGAGGCCGTGGCGCGCTCGGCTTCGTCGGGATGCGCTGCATCCGCGCGGCGCGCGGTGGCCTGGTCGCCGGCAGCGGCTCCACGCTGCTGGCGTTGCAGCAACTCCGCGAAGCGCGGGCCGGGCGCGCCGGGCTTGGGCGCATCGACAACGGTCGCGCGCTGGGCCGCGTCGATGCGGTCGGTGGCGGCCGGGACAGGATCGGTTCGCATCGGGGTTGCGGCTCCTCGTTGGCGGTCAGAGCGGCGAGAGCGCAGCGCGCTGCCATGCCGCACGCAGGCCATGCTCGTCCTGCTGCCGCTGCTCGAGGCGGGCTTCGGCGACGCGCGCCTCGCCGCTGCGGCGCTCGATCAGCTTGCGAATGGCAGCGACGCGGATTTCGTGCTGCTGCCATTGCCCCTGGGCGTTCGCCAGGCGCTGCGCGGCCATCGCGACGACGCGCTGCTGCGCTGCGATGGCGCCACCGAGACGATCCATGAAGCCCTGGTAGCAGTGCACGATCGCGATGCCGCCACCGTTGCCGAAGCTGCGGCTCCAGCGTTGCTCGTAGTCGTTGCGGTAGGCGAGCAACTGCTCGGCCTGGCGCTGGGCATTGCGGTGTTCCATCTCGATGCGCTTGGCTTCGGACATCGCGCCGTTGCGTTCGCGCTCGGCGTGCGCGAGCAGGCTCAGCAGGGCCGGTGAGGCGGTCATGGGTAGGCTCCGGGGTGGGTTTGGCGGTGGTTCATTCACTGCGTCAGCACATTGCGCAGGCGCGCGGCGCTGTCGGCCAACGTGGCCGGGCTGTGCATGTCCTGCTGCAGCAGCGCCGTCATCGCCGGATGCAGGGCGACCGCGGCGTCGAGCTCGGCGTCGTGGCCCGGAGCGTAGGCGCCGAGCTGGATCAGATCGCGCGCCTTGGCGTGCTTCGAGTGGAGTTGCCGGAAGCGCCGCGCCGCGTCGACATGCGCCGGTGCGACGACGTTGTTCATCACGCGCGAGATCGAGCGCTCGATGTCGATCGCCGGGTAGTGGCCGCCCTCGGCGAGCTCGCGCGAGAGCACGATGTGGCCGTCGAGGATGCCGCGCGCGGCGTCGGCGATCGGGTCCTGCGGGTCGTCGCCCTCGCTGAGCACGGTGTAGAAGGCGGTGATCGAGCCCACGCCCTTGATGCCGTTGCCGCTGCGCTCGACGAGCTGCGGCAGCTTGGCAAAGCACGACGGCGGGTAGCCCTTGGTGGCAGGCGGCTCGCCGATCGCGAGCGCGATCTCGCGCTGCGCCATCGCGTAGCGCGTCAGCGAGTCCATCAGCAGCAGCACATGGCGACCGCGGTCGCGGAAGTGCTCGGCGATCGCGGTCGCGTAGTTCGCGCCCTGCATGCGCACCAGCGGCGGCGCGTCGGCCGGCGCGGCGACGACGACCGAGCGCGCCAGGCCGGTCTCGCCGATGATGTCCTCGATGAACTCCTTGACCTCGCGCCCGCGCTCGCCGATCAGGCCGACCACGATCACGTCGGCGGCGGTGTAGCGCGCCATCATCCCCATCAGCACCGACTTGCCGACGCCGGTGCCGGCGAAGAGGCCGATGCGCTGGCCGCGGCCGACGGTCAGCATGGCGTTGATCGCACGCACGCCGGTATCGAGCGGCTGGCGGATCGGGTCGCGGTCCATCGCGTTGATCGCCCGGCGCACGAGCGGCGCGTTGTGCACGCGCGCGAGCGGCCCGCGCCGGTCCATCGGTTCGCCGTGGGCGTCGATCACGCGGCCGAGCAGGCCGTCGCCGACCGGCAGGTGCAACGTACGGTCCTCGCGCCGCCGCCACGGGTGGCGCGCGGCGCCGAGCGCGAGCGGGACGATCGGCGAGGGCCGCGGCACGACGAGCGCACCGCTGACGAGCCCGTGCACGTCGCCGGTGGGCATCAGGTAGGCGCGGTCGCCCGAGAAGCCGACGACTTCGGCGAGCACGGGCGGCTGGCCCGGCATGCGCACCTCGCACACCGAGCCGACCGGCACCCGGATGCCCGCCGCCTCGAGCACGAGGCCAGCCACGCGCACCAGCGTGCCCTGCACGTCGAGCGCGATCGGCTCCGCGGCGAAGGTCTGCAGGTCGGCCAGGAAGCGCAGCCAGTCCTGATGGCGCGCCTGCCCGCACAGCGAAGGTGCGGCTTTCATGTCGGCCCCTCGTCCCCGGAGTACCGTGGCCGATCCCCCGAGGGGATGCGGGCCGGCTTGGGAGCGGCCCGGCGCTCGGCCCGCGGCGACACGGTGGGAGCAGAGCTGTTCACGCGAAGTCGGCGGGCGGGGCCGCGTCGTCGTCGTCCCAATCGGAGGTGCGTCCGAGTGCTGCCACGGCGCGCGCCCAGCGCGTCTGCAGCGTCGCATCGACGGCGCCGATGTCGGCATCGACGGCGCAGCCGCCGCGCGCGAGCGCTGCGTCGGCCACCAGGCGCGCACCGCGCGCAGCCAAGGCCTCGCCCACGCCGTCGGCGACCAGCGCGTGGTCATCCGGATGCACGCGCAGCGTGATGTGGCGCGCGCTCGTCAGCAGCGTGTCGATTGCTTCCTGGGCCAGCGCGGCGATGGCTTGCGGCTGCGTGGCGAGCTCGCTGCGTACGACCTGGCGTGCGACCTGTTCGGCCGCGCCCGCGACGGCCTGCGCCAGATGCTGCTGCAGCGCATCGAGCTCGTGTTGGTAGGCGGTAGTCAGCGTGGCCAGTTGCTGTGCCACCTGCGATGCGAAGCTGCGCCGGAACTCCTCGAGGCCGGCCAGGCCGTCGCGGTAGCCGTCCTGGTAGCCCGAATGGCGCGCCGCCCGCAGTTGCGCTGCCAGTTCCTCGGCCGCACAGGCAGCGCCGGGTGCGGGCGGCTCGCGGTCGGTCGTTCGGCGCAGCGCCGCGTTGGCGGCGGCGCCGCCCGTCAGGGCCTCGGGATTCCACGCCGCAAACGAGCTCAGCTCTTCGCGCGGGATGAAGCGCGCGTAGGCCGCAGCGGGCCGCGCGCCGTCGGGCGGCGGCACGTTGCGCAGCGGGGGTGTGCGGCGCTTGCTGCTAGACGAACTCATCGTCGCCTCCGCCGCCGATGACGATCTGGCCCTCGTCGGCGAGGCGGCGCACGACCTTGAGCAGTTCCTTCTGTTCGGCCTCGACTTCCGATACGCGCACCGGGCCGCGCGACTCGAGATCCTCGCGCAGCGTCTCGGCGGCACGGGTCGACATGTTGGCGAAGATCTTCTCGCGCAGCTCCGGCGTCGCGCCCTTGAGCGCGATCACCAGCGACTCGGTCTGGATCTCCTTGAGCAGCGCCTGGATGCCCTTGTCGTCGATCTTGACCAGATCGTCGAAGCTGAACATGTTGTCCATGATGCGCTGCGCGAGCTCGTTGTCGGCGTCGCGCATGAAATCGAGCACCGAGGTCTCGACGCTCGCGCCGAGCAGGTTGATGATCTCGGCCGCCGTCTTCACGCCGCCGAGGGCCGACTTGCGCAGCCGGTCGCCGCCGGCGATGACGCGCGACATGACGTCGTTGAGGTCCTTCAGCGCCGAGGGCTGGATCCCGTCGAGCGTGGCCACGCGCAGCAGCACCTCGTTGCGCTGGCGCTCGGCGAAGCACTTCAGCACCGCCGAGGCCTGGTCGAAGTCGAGGTGAACCAGGATCGCGGCGGCGATCTGAGGGTGTTCGTTGCGCAGCAGCTCGGCCACCGCGTTGGGCTCCATCCACTTCAGGCTCTCGATGCCGCTCACGTCGCCGCTCTGCATGATGCGGTCGAGCAGCAACTCGGCCTTCTCGTCGCCGAGCGCCTTGCGCAGCACGCTGCGCACGTACTCGTCGTTGTCGGCGACGAGCATGCTCTGGCTCGCGGCGAGCGTGCCGAAGCGCTCGAGCACGCCGTCGACGCGATCGCGCGGAACGGAGCGCATGCGCGCGATGGTCTCGCCGACCTTCTGCACTTCCTTGGGCGAAAGATGCTTGAAGACCGCGGCAGCGCCTTCCTCGCCGAGCGACATGAGCAGGATCGCTGCATCCTCGGCGCCGCTGTCGGGGCTGGTGCTCACGCGGCCTGCTCTCCGTTGACCCAGTTGCGCACGATGCCCGCCACCGCGGCCGGGTTCTGCTGCGCGAGCAGGCGCACCTGCTCGAGCCGGGCCGACGCGCGTGGCGCTTCGAGCGCCGGTGCCTGGCCCGAAGTGCCGCCCGGCAGGCTGAGCTCGTCCTGCACCACGGCGTCGAGCGTCTGGCCGGGGGCAGGGGCGCGCGCCTGCGCCGCCTTGAGTGCCGGCCGCAGAAGGCCGAACACGACGATCAATGCCACCGCGCCGAGCGCACCCGGCACGGCCAGCGAGCGCACGAGATCCACCGCCTCGGGCTGCTGCCACAGCGGCAGCGAGACCTCGGCCGGTACCTCGCGCCGAAACGGCGCGTTGACGACCTTGACCGAGTCGCCGCGCTCCTGGTTGAAGCCGACGCTTTCGCGCACCAGCGCGGTGAGCTTGTCGAGCTCTTCCTGCGCCAGCGGCTGGCTGGTCGTCTTGCCCTTGGCGTCGGTGCTGCTGCGATTGTTGACCACTACCGCGGCATTCAGGCGCTTGACGCTGCCAGTCGCGTTGCGCGTCACGCGCACGGTCTTGTCGACCTCGTAGTTGGTCACGCTGTCGCGCCGTCCGCTGCCGCCGCTGCCGCCTGTCTGCGCAGCATGCAACGGCGGGCTGGCGCCGACCACAGGCGCCGTCGTCGCCTGCGGCGGCTGGTTCGAGGCCGCGCCGGGCACACCGGTGGCGGGCAGGGCGGCGCTGCCCGAGACCTCGCTGCTCTGCTGGCTGCGCACCGCGCGCTCGGCGGCCTCGCCCTGGTTGGGCTTGAAGAGCTCGGACGTCGACTCGGTCTGCGAAAAGTCGATCTCGGCGGTGACGCTGGCGCGCAGGTTGTCGCGCCCGACCACCGGCTCGAGCAGCTCGACGATGCGCTTGGCGTAGCCCTGCTCGACCTGGCTCACGTACTGGAGCTGCTGAGCATCGAGGCCGGCGGTGGCGCCGCTGTCGGTGCTGGCCGACAGCAGGGCGCCGGTCTGGTCGAGCACGCTCACCGCCTTGGGGGCGAGGTCGGCCACGCTCGACGCGACCAGGTGCACGATGCCGGCCACCTGGGCCCGATCGAGCGTGCGCCCGGCGTGCAGCGTCAGCAGCACCGACGCCGACGGCTTTTGCTGTTCGCGAAAGAAGCCGTTCTGATTCGGCAGCGCGAGGTGCACGCGTGCCGCCTGCACCGCAGCGAGCGCGGTGATCGAGCGCGTCAATTCGCCTTCGAGGCCGCGCTGGTAGTTGAGGCGCTCGCCGAACTGCGTCAGGCCGAAGCGCGCCGTGTCGGTGATCTCGTAGCCGACCACCGAGCCACGCGGCAGGCCGCTCGCGGCGAGCTTGAGGCGCAGGTCGTGCACCTGCGACGACGGCACGAGGATCGCCGCGCCGCCGTCGGCATGCCGGTAGGGCACGTTCAACTGCGAGAGCTGGGCGATGATCGCGCCGCCGTCCTTGTCGGACAGGTTGGCGTAGAGCACCTTGTAGTCGCCGTGGCTGCTCCACATCGTCAGCGCCAGCACCACGCCGGCGAGCGCCAGCACGCCGATGGCGAGCGAGGCCTTGGCCTTGGCGGGCAGGGCGGTCAGGCGGGCGCCGAAGTCGGCGGCGGCGGGCAGCGCAGGGTTCTGGATCGGGCGGGCGACGGCTGTGTCCATGGGGCGGGAGGTGGGGTCCGGGGCGCGCGGCCCGTAGTCGTCTTCGGTCCCTGCCCATTATTCGGAGCGCCCGGCCTGCGGATGGCCCGAACAGCCCGCCAAACGGCGCCCAGTTCAGTGCGCCGTGGCGCAACCAGGCGCCCTAGGATTGCCCCCGTGTCAACAAGCTCACAGCGCGCCTGTGCGCGGCCCCGGGGGGAGCACCACGATGAACGTCACCTTGAAGCCCTTCGACTTCGCCCAGGCCGTGGCCCGCGCCGGCCTTGCGACCAACGGCCAGCCGCTCGTCGCCCCGAAGGCAACCGAGGGCGTGGGTTTCCAGCAAGCGCTGACGCAGGCACTCGGCGCGGTGAGCCAGGCCCAGGACAAGGCGACCCAACTGCAGCGCGAGATCCAGCTCGACAACCCGACCGTGAGCCTCGAGGAGACGATGGTCGCGATGCAGAAGGCCCAGCTCGGCTTCCAGGCCACGCTGCAGGTGCGCAACCGGCTCGTGCAGGCCTACAGCGACATCATGAACATGCAGGTCTGAGCTTGCGTGGTGCGGGTTCGACTTGTAGCCGCTGTCGAGCCAGTGCCGTGCGCCAGGCCCCGGGCGGCCGACCCCCCCGCCCGCTCACCCTTTACCGGGCTTCCCCGGTCAACTGGGGACTGGTGCGGGCTTTCGGCGGCTGTTGGACAAGGCACTCGGCCGTCGAGGGGATGCGATGTCACCCATCAGACGCCCGCGCATACAGGCGGGCTGGTGATCGTCAACGGGCCCGCAACCGCTACGGGCTCCTTGCTCCTCGTGTGCCAGCCCAGAAAGATGGGCAGGCCTGCCGGTCTGACCTGTGGAGCATCGGCGCATGTCTGGCGGTCAACGCTGAGCGTACCTGCGTTTGGTCGAGCAGTTCATGCGGTCCCACGCGCCGGCGGCGCCCCTCGCCTGGCTCGGGCACGCTGCGGCGTATCGACCGTGGCGCGCAGCACCGCCCACAAGATGCGGGCTGTTGGCCTTCGCCTTGCCTTCTGCCGCCTGCGTGACGAAGGACAGTGGCGGCGTGCGTTTGCCGGCCGACATTACGGCGGACTTCGCGCCCTGGATCAGCAGCCGCAAGCTCGTCGCCGCGCTTGCTTATGCGCCTGGCTGCCGCCGGGCTGGCTGGGCACCAGGCCTCCCGAACTGCGCCGCGTGCTGCCACGCGCTGCCGCCGCCGAGGGTGGCTCGCCACCGTGGCCGTCGCTGTAGGGCGCCAGCCGGCATCGTTGGTCGCACCAGCCGATCTCGCAGGATCCCAGGCCGCTGCAACGCCAGCCGGGCGATGCCAGGCAACTTGTTGCTCGGTCTTCGGATGTTGGCCAGCTTCCGCGCCCGCCTCCAGGACCGTTTGATCACGAGGCCGAACTGGCCGCAAGCCGCGGAGATGATGCGGTGCGCCTCCTATTCGCTGCGCCGGCCACCCGGCGTCCTTGGCCGGAGACGATATCCGCGCGCGACCGTTCAAGTGCGGAGACGCTGCCAGATCAGGTCGGTGGGGTGCCCTGCGGAGTGAAGTAAAGGAGGAGGTGCCGGCCGCAGGCCGGCGCCGGGGGACATGAACGGAGCAGGGCACCCTGCCGGCCTGATCCCGTCCCGTTGCTTGCAGGTATTCGGCGCCAGACACCTGGATTCGCCGACTTCTCGACGGCCCGACGCGATACCGCCTCAGAACAACGCCATGCTCAGCTTGCGCCGGTAGGCATCGACGACCGGGTCCGACGTCACGGCAGCCGCCTTGCCGGTGAGTTCGACCTTGCCCTTGGGTGAGTCTGCGGCAGCCGCCGGAGTGGCCTTCTTGGTCATCAGCTCCAGGATCGCGACGTAGGTCTTGCGCGCAAGCTCGTCGTGCCAGGCCTTGTCGCGCATGATGATCTCGAGCAGCTCGTCCATGGCCTCGGTGAAGCGCTGCGCGGCGAAGTGGATCTGCGCGAGCTCGAAGCGGGCGTCGAAGTCGCGCTTGTTGGCGACCAGCACGGCGGCAAGCTCGTCGGTCGGGCGCGCCGCGGGGGCGCGCTCGCATGCGGCGAGCCAGTGGCCGGCGGCCGCCAGGCGCGCGTCGAGCAGCACCTTGGAGGCGACCGGCTCATAGGCGCGGCGCGCCTCGTCGATCAGGCCCGCCGTGAGCAGCGCGCGCAGGTAGTCGTAGCGCGTCGCGTCGTCGCCCGGATTGACGGCCACGGCCTCCTGCAGCTTCTCGAGCGCGCTCGCGGTGTCGCCCTCGGCGAGCAGCGCCTGGGCTTCGGCGACCTCGTCGGCGGCTTCGAGCGCCTCGGCGCTCGGCACATGCTTGTCGAGGAAGGCGCGCACCTCGGCCTCGGGCAGCGCACCGACGAAGCCATCGACCGGGTTGCCGCCCTTGAACAGCACGCAGAACGGAATGCTGCGCACGCCGAACATCTGCGAGAGCTGACCCGCGATCTCGGGTTGCTCGTCCGAATTGAGCTTGGCGAGGCGAAAGCGACCCGCATAGGCCGTCTCGAGCCGCTCGAGCACCGGGCCGAGCGCCTTGCACGGGCCGCACCACGGGGCCCAGATGTCGAGCAGCACGGGCTGCTGCAGCGACGCTTCGATCAGGTCGGCTTCGAGGTTGGCGGTGGTGATGTCGATCATGGTGCGCAGGGGTTTGAAGGCGCAGATGGGCGCGAACGACTCGAAATCAAGCGCACCCGGCGTCGCCGCCGGGCGCCAAAGACAAAGGGGTCGGCAAGTCCCGACCTGCCAACCCCCTGCCTGCTTGTTCTGGTGCCGGTGAAGAGAGTCGAACTCCCGACCTTCGCATTACGAATGCGCTGCTCTACCAACTGAGCTACACCGGCGGAAAACATGCAATTTTAGCAGTGAACGCGCTCAGAGCTCGAAGGCCGCGAGCTTCTTCGCGACAGCCACGTTCTTCAGCGTCGTGTACAGCGGCAGGCCGTCCTTGTACTTCGGGTAGTCCTCGCCGCGGATCAGCGGGCGCAGGTAGCGCTTGCACTTGTCGGTGATGCCGAAGCCGTCCTTGGTGATGAAGTCGCGCGGCATGAACTTCTCGACGTTGGCGACATTGGCCAGCGGCGCCATGCCGATGCGGTAGCGGTACGGTGCGTCCGACAGCCGATCAATGGTCGGCATCACCGCGTTGTGGCCCTTGAGCGCGAGCTCGACCGCGCGCACGCCGAGTTCGTAGGCCTGCTTGACGTCGGTCGCCGATGCGATGTGGCGCGCCGCGCGCTGCAGGTAGTCGGCCACGGCCCAGTGAAACTTGTGCCCGAGCGCCTGCTTGACCATGTTCGCCACCACCGGCGCCGCGCCGCCGAGCTGGGCGTGGCCGAAGGCGTCCTTGGTGCCCTGCTCGGCGAGGAAGCTGCCGTCGGCGTGATGCGCACCTTCGGAGACGACGACCGTGCAGTAACCGTGTTCGCGCACCAGCGCGTCGACGCGGGCGATGAATTTCGCCTCGTCGAACACGATCTCGGGGAACAGGATCACGACCGGGATGCCCTGGTCCTCGATCAGGCCGCCGGCGGCGGCGATCCAGCCCGCATGCCGTCCCATGACCTCGAGCACGAACACCTTGGTCGAGGTGCGCGCCATCGAGCGCACGTCGAACGAAGCTTCGAGCGCCGAGACGGCAACGTACTTGGCCACCGAGCCGAAGCCGGGGCAGCAGTCGGTGATCGGCAGGTCGTTGTCGACCGTCTTCGGGACGTGGATGGCCTGGATCGGATATCCCATCGCCTTGGAGAGCTGGCTCACCTTGAAGCAGGTGTCGGCCGAGTCGCCGCCGCCGTTGTAGAAGAAGTAGCCGATGCCGTGCGCCTTGAAGACCTCGATCAGGCGCTCGTACTCGCGCCGGTTGGCCTCGAGCGACTTGAGCTTGAAGCGGCACGAGCCGAACGCGCCCGACGGCGTGCTGCGCAGTGCGGCGATCGCGCTAGCCGACTCCTTGCCGGTATCGATCAGGTCTTCGGTCAGCGCGCCGATGATGCCGTTGCGGCCGGCGTAGACACGACCGATGCGGTCCTTGTGCCTGCGCGCGGTCTCGATCACGCCGCACGCCGACGCGTTGATCACGGCGGTGACGCCGCCCGACTGGGCGTAGAAGGCGTTCATCTTCTGGGTCGTGGTGGCCATGGTGCAGTATTCCTCCTTGGATCCGGGTGTCGGTGTTCAGCGCTGCGCATGCAGCGCATGGCTCACGATCTCGCTCACGTCGCTCGACAGACCGGGCTTGGCCGCAACGCGCGCGAGCGCCTCGCGCGCCGCGCTGCGATACGGTTCGGCGAGCCGATCCCAGCGGTCGAGCGCGCGCGCGAGCCGGGCCGCGATCTGCGGGTTGATGGCGTCGAGTTCGAGCACGCGATCGGCCCAGAACACGACGCCGGCCGCGTCGGCGCGGTGCAGCGCGCTCGGATTGGCGTGGCAGAAGGTCGACAGCAGGCTGCGTGCGCGATTCGGATTCCTGAGCGAGAAGTCGGGATGGCGCAGCAGTTGCTTCACGCGCGCGAAGACCTTGCCGTCCTGCTCGGGCATCCTCGCCTGAAGCGCGAACCACTTGTTAATGACGAGCGCGTCGCCGCGAAAGAGCGCGTGCATGCGGTCGAGTGCGCCTTCGGCAAGCGGCGATCGCGACTCGGTCAAGGCCGTCAGCGCGCCCATGCGCTCGGTCATGTTGCGCGCCGCGTCGAAACGCTCGGCGGCGACCCGCGGCCAGCGGTCGTCGCCGCGCGCCTGGCCGTCCAGGCACAGCATCAGCAGCGCCAGGTTGGCCAGCGCGCGCCGGCCTGCCGAAGCCGCGTCGGGCGAGTAGCCGCCGCGCAACGGGTGTGCCTCCCAGGCGCCGGCCCAGTCGGCGCGCAGCGCCTGCGCGAGTTGCAGGCGCAGGCTGTCGCGCACCTCGCGCGTGCGCAGCGGGTCGACGACGGGCAGTTGCTCGGCGATGTAGTCCTCGTCGGGCAGGCGCAGCGCGAGCGCCTTGAAGGCCGGGTCGAGCTGCGGGTCGCGCAGCACGGCGCGCATCGCGGCCTCGAGCGGTGCATCGAGCACTGGCGCGGTGCCGGCGCGCAGCGCGTCGAGGAGGCGGTTGAGCGCCATGCGCTGCCCGGCCTCCCAGCGGTTGAACGAATCGCTGTCGTGCTGCAGCAGCACCTGCAGGCCGGCGTCGTCGAGGCCGTCGGCAAGCGCCACCGGCGCCGAGAAGCCGCGCAGCAGCGACGGCACCGGCTCCGCGTCGACATCGACGAAGGTGAAGAAGTTCTTGGTCTCGTGCAGCACCAGCACGCGCTGCAGCAGCGGCGCCGCCGGCGCCGGCTCGTCCTCGAGCCGCAGCGGCAGCGCGCGGCCATCGGCGCGCGCGAGCAAGCCGATCTCGACCGGAATCACGAACGGCATTGCGCCGCCCTGCTGCTCGAGCCCGAGCGTGTAGGTGCGCGTCGGCGCGTCGTAGCGGCCACGCGCGACGACGCGCGGCGTGCCCGCCTGCGCGTACCAGCGCTTGAAGCCCTCCAGATGGGTGGCCAGCGCGCTGCCGGGGTTGGCGTCGGCGATCGCCTGCGCGAAGTCGTCGCAGGTCACGGCCTGGCCGTCGTGGCGCTCGAAGTACAGCGCCATGCCCTTGGCGAAGCCTGCGCGGCCGACCAGCGTCTGCATCATGCGCACGACTTCGGCGCCCTTCTCGTAGACGGTCGATGTGTAGAAGTTGTTGATCTGGACGTAGCTGTCGGGCCGCACCGGGTGCGCCATCGGACCCGCGTCCTCGGGAAACTGGTCCTGGCGCAGGTCGCGCACCGCCTCGATGCGCCGCACTGCGGCAGCGCTCGGGCTGCCGGCCATGTCCATGCTGAATTCCTGGTCGCGAAAGACCGTCAGGCCTTCCTTCAGGCTCAACTGGAACCAGTCGCGGCAGGTGACGCGGTTGCCGGTCCAGTTGTGGAAGTACTCGTGGCCGACGATGCCTTCGATCGCGGCGTAGTCGGCGTCGACCGAGGTCGCGGGCGACGCGAGGACGTATTGCGAGTTGAAGAGATTGAGCCCCTTGTTCTCCATCGCGCCCATGTTGAAGTCGTCGACGGCGACGATCATGAAGCGCTCCAGGTCCAGCGGCAGCGAGAAGCGCGCCTCGTCCCAGGCCACGCTCGCGACAAGCGAATTCATCGCGTGCTCGGCCCGGTCGAGCTGCCCGCGCCGCACCCAGACTTGCAGCAGATGCTCGCCGCCGCTGCGGCTGCGAATCTTCTGCTCGCGCGCGACGAGATTGGCGGCGACGAGCGCGAAGAGGTAGCTCGGCTTGGGATGCGGATCGTGCCACTTGGCGAAGTGGCGGCCGCCGTCGAGCTCGCCCTGCTCGACGAGGTTGCCGTTGGACAGCAGCACCGGATACGCGGCCCGGGCCGCGCGCAGCGTGACGGTGTAGACGCACATCACGTCCGGCCGGTCGAGGAAGTAGGTGATGCGCCTGAAGCCCTCGGCCTCGCACTGCGTGAACAAGCCCGCGCCCGAGGTGTACAGCCCCGAGAGCTGGGTGTTGCGCTCGGGCGCACAGGTATTGCGGACCTCGAGCGTGAACTCGCCTTCGGGCAGCTCCGCGATCGTCAGCAGCCCGTCCTCGTTGCGGAACGACACGCTCTGGCCGTCGGCCGAGACGCGCAGCAGGTCGATGTCCTCGCCGTTGAGGCGCAGCGGCTGAGGCAGGGCGCCGGCATTGCGCACGATGCGCATGCGGCTCGTGACCAGCGTCTTGGCCGGGTCGAGGTCGAACACCAGATCGACGCTGCGGATCCAGTACGCCGGCGCCGCATAGTCCTCGCGCCGGATGGTGGGGGCCTGGCCTTCACGCATGGTGGCTATCGCTTCCTTGGTTCAGTCCTCGCCGGGCCGCTCCCAAGAGGACTGAGATCCCCTCGGGGGGCGACACCGCAGGTGTCTTGGGGTCGTCATCTAGACGCGCTGCTTCAGGCTCGCCTCGATGAAACCGTCGAGGTCGCCGTCGAGCACCTTCTGCGTCGCCGAGACCTCGAAGCCCGTTCGCAGGTCCTTGATGCGGCTCTGGTCGAGCACGTAGCTGCGGATCTGATGCCCCCAGCCGACGTCGGTCTTGCTGTCCTCGAGCTTCTGCTGCTCGGCCTGTTGCTTGCGCATTTCGTGCTCGTACAGGCGCGAGCGCAGCATCTGCCAGGCCTCGTCGCGGTTGCGGTGCTGGCTGCGGTCGTTCTGGCACTGCACGACGATGCCGCTCGGGATGTGCGTCAGCCGCACCGCCGAGTCGGTCTTGTTGATGTGCTGGCCGCCAGCGCCGCTGGCACGGAAGGTGTCGACGCGCACGTCGGCCGGGTTGATCTCGATCTCGATCGAGTCGTCGACCTCGGGGTACACGAAGACCGACGCGAAAGACGTGTGTCGCCCGCCGGCCGAGTCGAAGGGGCTCTTGCGCACCAGCCGGTGCACGCCGGTCTCGGTGCGCAGCAGGCCGAAGGCGTACTCGCCCTCGATCTTGATCGTGGCGCTGCGGATGCCGGCGACGTCACCCTCGCTTTCCTCCATGACCTCGGTCTTGAAGCCCTTGCGCTCGCAATAGCGCAGGTACTGGCGCAGAAGCATCTGCGCCCAGTCGCAGGCCTCGGTGCCGCCGGCGCCGGCCTGGATGTCCATGAAGCAGTTGCTCGGGTCAGCCGGGTTGTCGAACATGCGCCGGAACTCGAGTTCGGCGACGATTGCCTCGAGCCTCGCGGCATCGGCCTCGATCGCGAGCAGGCCGGCCTCGTCACCCTCGGCCTTGACCATCTCGTAGAGCTCGCTGTTGTCGGCGAGGTTGCTCGTCAGGTGATCGACGGTGGCGACCACGCCGTCGAGCAGCTTCTTTTCGCGCCCGAGTTCCTGCGCCCGCTTGGGCTCGTTCCAGACGTTCGGGTTCTCGAGCGCGGCGTTGACTTCGTTCAGCCGCAGTGCCTTGCGGTCGTAGTCAAAGATACCCCCGTAGAGCGCGCGTGCGCCCGGTCAGGTCGGCAAGCGTGGTGCCGATCGCATTGATGTGTTCGACGTCCATGATCGTGTGTCTTGTGCTGCTGCTCCGAGGGGCGGATTCTGACATGCGCGCGCCCGCTGCCGCGGCCCGGCGCCCCGCTGCAGCCGAGGGTTGCCCCTGATGGGGGTTTCGCCAGTGCGGCGGGCTTTGTCAGAAACCCGCAAGCGATCCCGGCACACAGTCCGCCCTGTTCGCCGGACATCCGACCTTGCCGCATCGTGCTCACGTTCCTGAACCTCGTCCAGCTGATCCTGTACATCCCGCTGCTCGCGCTGATCGGGCAGGGCTTGCTGTACGTGCTCGCGGGCCCCAAGCGTGACAGCAATGTGTTCTATCGCCTGCTGCAACTCCTGTCCAAGCCCTTCACCGTCGTCGTGCGCATGATCACGCCGCGCCAGGTGGCCGACCACCAGGTGCCGATCGTGACCTTCTTCCTGGTCGTGATCGCCTATGCGGTGGTCACCTTCGAGCGCATCGACCTGTGCATGCGCGTCGGGCTGGAGCAGTGCCGATGAGCGGGCGCGGGTGGGCCTACCTGGGCCAGAAGGCGCTCGCGATGGGCGCCCTCGTCTTCGGCCGCAACCAGCGCGCATTGGAAGTCTTCACGCAGATGCTCGCTCGCTGGCCGGGCGACGCCTACGCGCTGGCCAGCCGCGCGCATCTGCAGGCGCAACTCGGCCGGCGCGCAGAGGCACTTGCCGATGCACAAGCGCTCGTGCAGACGCATCCAAAGCGCAGCGCCGCCGACTGGTTCAACCTCGCCTTCCTGCTCGACGAGGACGGCCGCCCGGCCGAGGCCGAGCCTGCGTTCAGGCGTGCGCTCGAGCTCGACGACAAGCTCGACCGCGCCTGGTACGGCCTCGGACTGGCGCTGATCCGGCTGCAGCGGCTCGACGAGGCGATCGCCGCCCTCAAGCGCAACACCGAGTTGCAGCCGATGAGCCCCTATGGCTGGTACCAGCTGGCGCGCGTGCAGGTCGACCGCCACGAGCCGGACGAGGCGAGAAAGATCATCCGCCACCTGAAGGGCTTCGAGCCCAAGGTGGCGGCGCAGCTCGAGCGCGAGACCGGGCTGGCTGCGTGAAGGGCGTTTGGAGTGTGAGGTCCGGGCTCATCCCGGGGAGACTACTGAGGAGGCATTGCAATGCAACTGACTGAGAGCCACAAGGACTATTGGCGCAAGAACCTGCGCATCACGGGCATCCTGCTCGCGATCTGGTTCGTTGTCACCTTCGTCATCGGGTACTTCGCCCGCGACCTGAACTTCACCTTCTTCGGCTGGCCGTTCAGCTTCTGGGTCGGCGGGCAGGGGGCGCTGGTCGTGTACTGCGTGATCATCTGGTACTACGCGCACTACATGAACAAGCTCGACATCGAGCACAACGTCCACGAGGAGGACTGAGCCATGGCCGGCATGTTCGAACACGGCGCGAAGAACGATCGCGCCGCCACCGCGGCCTTCAAGGCGCAGCTCAACAAGGTCTACGGCTGGTACGCGGGCGGCTTCTTCGTCTTCGTGATCGTGCTCGCGGTGCTGGAGCAGATGGGCCTGCCCAAGGAGTGGATCGGCTTCATCTTCCTGCTCGCGACGATCGGGCTGTATGCCGGCATCGGCATCATGAGCCGCACCACCGACGCCGCCGAGTACTACGTCGCCGGCCGGCGCGTGCCGGCGCTCTACAACGGCATGGCGACCGGCGCCGACTGGATGAGCGCCGCGTCGTTCATCGGCATGGCCGGAACGCTGTACCTCACCGGCTACGGCGGCCTCGCGTTCATCATGGGCTGGACCGGCGGCTACTGCCTGGTCGCGCTGTTCCTCGCGCCGTACATGCGCAAGTTCGGCCAGTTCACGATTCCCGACTTCCTCGGCGCGCGCTTCGAAGGCAACCTGCCGCGCTTCATCGGCATCGTCGGCGCGATCCTGTGCTCCTTCACCTACGTCGTCGCGCAGATCTACGGCGTGGGCATCATCACGACGCGCCTGTCCGGTCTTGCGTTCGAGATCGGGATCTTCGTCGGCCTCGGGGGCATCCTGGTGTGCTCCTTCCTCGGCGGCATGCGCGCCGTCACCTGGACGCAGGTCGCGCAGTACATCATCCTGATCGTCGCCTACATGACGCCGGTGGTCTGGCTCGCGGTCAAGCAGACCGGCGTGCCGATCCCGCAGGCCGTCTACGGCTTCCAGCTCGAGAAGGTCACCGCGCGCGAGCAGCAGCTGATCGACGACCCGAAGGAAAAGGAAGTCATCGCGATCTTCAAGAAGAAGGCCGACGACTTGGCCGCCAAGCTTGAAGGACGTGCCCGCCGCGCTCGCCGCCGAGAAGGAGAAGGCGACGGCCAAGGTCGCCGAGCTCAAGGCCGCCAACGCGCCCGCCGCCGACCTGCAGGCCGCCGAGAAGGCGCTCGCAGCGCTGCCCGCCGATGCCGCCGCCGCGACCAAGGCCTGGACCGCGGCCAAGGCCGCCAACGAGGCGCGCGCCAAGCCGCTGGCCGGCATGCCGCGCCACGCGGCGCAGTTCGCGGGCGACCCGAAGGGCGACGAGAAGGCCGTCAAGACCTTCGACGAGTCGCGGCGCAACTTCCTCGCGCTGATCTTCTGCCTGATGGTGGGCACGGCCGCGCTGCCGCACATCCTGATGCGCTACTACACGACGCCGTCGGTCAAGGAGGCGCGCCAGTCGGTGACGTGGAGCCTGTTCTTCATCTTCCTGCTCTACTTCACCGCGCCGGCCCTGGCGGTGCTCGTGAAGTACGAGATGTTCAACGCCGTCGTCGGCTCGTCGTTCGCATCGCTGCCCGACTGGATCTCGGCGTGGAACAGGGTCGACCCGACGCTGCTGAGCGTGACCGACATCAACAAGGACGGCATCCTGCAGCTGGCCGAAATCAAGATCGGCGGCGACATCATCGTGCTCGCCACGCCGGCCATCGGCGGCCTGCCCTACGTGGTCTCGGGCATGGTCGCTGCCGGCGGCCTGGCAGCCGCGCTGTCGACCGCCGACGGCCTGCTGCTGACGATCGCCAACGCGCTGTCGCACGACCTGTACTACAAGATGATCGACCCGAACGCGCCGACCGCGCGCCGCGTCAGCATCTCGAAGGCGCTACTCGTCGTCGTCGCGCTGGCGGCCGCGGGTGTTGCGTCGCAGAAGCCGGCCGACATCCTGTTCCTCGTGTCGGCGGCGTTCTCGTTCGCGGCGGCAACCTTCTTCCCGGCGCTCGTGCTCGGCATCTTCTGGAAGCGCGCCAACAAGTGGGGCGCGTCGCTCGGGATGATCGCCGGCCTCGGGACGACCTTCTACTACATGGCCACGACCCAGCCCTGGCTGCGCGGCATGTTCGGCGTCACGAGCCCGATCGCCGACAACATCTGGTGGGGCATCTCGCCGATCTCGGCCGGGCTGTTCGGCGTCCCGATCGGCTTCATCGTGATCATCGTCGTCAGCCTGATCACCAAGGCCCCGAGCCAGGCGACGCAGGAACTCGTCGAGCATGTCCGCTACCCGGACCTCAAGCTCGGCACGTCCTGATCGCGGTTGAGGATCGTCAACCCGGAGGGCCCCGTGAGGGGCCCTTCTTCTTTTATGCTCGCTGGATGAATCTCGCGCCCTCGACGAGCCTGATCGCCAACCTGCGCGCCGAGCTGCAGCATTGGGCACCGTTCGCGCTGATGGCGCCGGAGCATGTCGATCGCTTCACGCAGGCCGCGACCCAGGTCTATTTCGCCCCCGACGAGACGGTGCTTGCGCCGTCCGATGGCGTCGTCCAGCAACTGCTGCTCGTGCGCCGCGGCGCTGTCAGCGGCCGCCCGCACAGTGGCAGCGCAGGCGTGGGTTTCCAGTGCGAGGCGGGCGACCTGTTCCCGCTCGGCGCGGTGCTCGGCGCACGCGCCGTGACCTCGGTCTACACCGCGGTCGGCGACACCTTCTGCCTGCAGGTGCCGATAGCCGCGGTGCATGCGCTGGCGCAGGAGAGCGCGCCGTTTGCCGACTTCCTGAACCGGCGCGTGCAGCAGTTCCTCGCGATGTCCAACCGCGCGCTGCAGGCCAGCGTCGCATCGCAGACGCTCGCCGAGCAGTCGATGGCCACGCCGCTGCGCGACTTGCTGCGCGGCGCGCCCGTCGGCGTCGCCCCCTCGACGCCGCTACGCGACGCGCTGCGCCTGATGCACGAGCGGCGCATCGGCTCGGTGCTGGTGCAAGACGAGACGAGCGGCGCCGCGATCGGCATGCTGACGCGCCACGACATCGTCGACCGGGTCACGCTCGCGGAGCGGCCGCTCGCGACGCCGATCACCGAGGTGATGAGCTCGCCCGTGATCGTGCTCGGCCTCGACGACACGGCGCAGGACGCGGCCATCGCGATGTCGCGCCACGCGATCCGCCACCTGCCGGTGGCCGATGCTCAGGGGCGCGTGGTCGGCGTGCTGTCCGAGCGCGACCTGTTCGCGCTGCAGAGCCTGTCGCTGCGCCAGGTCAGCAGCGCAATCCGTGCCGCGGCCGACATGCCGGCGCTGCGCGCCGCGTCCGCCGACATCGGCCGCCTGACGCGGCGCCTGCTCGGCCAGGGCGTCGGCGCGCGTCAGCTGACCGAGCTCATCAGCCACCTGAACGACCTGCTGACGCTGCGCCTGGTCGAACTCGTCGCGCCGCGTCACGGCGTGGACCTCTCACAAGGCTGCTGGCTCGCATTCGGCTCGGAAGGCCGCAGCGAGCAGACCATCGCCACCGACCAGGACAACGGCATCGTCTTCGCGAGCGACGACGCCGCGCGCGACCGTACGGCCTGGCTCGCGTTCGCGCGCGAGGTCAACGCCGAGCTCGACGCCTGCGGCTATCCGCTGTGCAAGGGCAACATCATGGCCAGCAACCCCGAGTGCTGCCTGACCGCTCAGGAATGGCTGGGCCGCTTCGGCCACTGGATCGATCACGGCGCGCCCGAAGACCTGCTCGCGGCGTCGATCTACTTCGACTTCAGGCCGCTCGCGGGCAATGCCGCGCTGGCCGTGCCGCTGCGCGAGGCCGTGACGCGCCGGGCCGCCGCCGTGCCGCGCTTCATCAAGCAGATGGCCGACAACTCGTTGCGCAACCGCGCGCCGCTCGACTGGCTGGGTGGCATCGAGACCAAGGAGGTCGACGGCCGCGAACTGCTCGACCTGAAGATGAACGGCACCGCGATCTTCGTCGACGTGGCGCGCCTGTATGCGCTCGCCAACGGCATCGCCGAGACGCACACCCGGCGCCGCTTCGAGGCCATCGCGCCGCACCTGAAGGCCGGACCTCAGGAGAGTGAAGGCTGGTCTGGCGCGTTCGAGTTCCTGCAGTCGCTGCGCCTGCAGGCGCAGCTGCGTTCGACGACGCAACCCAACTTGGTCGACCCGGCTGCACTCAACGACATCGACCGGCGCGTGCTCAAGGAGTGCATCCGCGCGATGCGCCGCCTGCAGCAGCGCGTCGAGCTCGATTTCCAGCGCTGAAGTGAGGCTGACCACCCCCGGCCGCCGAGCGGCCGCCCCCCGCGGGGGCTCCGAACCCGACCGGGAGACCCGGATCGGGTTCCGCGCGCTATCACCGCCGCGCCCCCTGGTCGCCTGCGGCGACCGGTCCCCTGCCGGGGACGAAGGCACTGGTTTCATGCGTCGCGGGTCGCGCAATGCGCGGTGGAGCAACTGAAATGGGCATCGCGTCGCGCCTGCGTGCGCTGATCGGCGCGGACCCACGGCCCGCGCCGTCGCGCTGGGTGGTGCTCGACGTCGAATCCAGCGGACTCGATGCCAGGCGCGACCGGCTGCTTGCGATCGCCGCCATCGGCGTCAGGCTGCGCGCCAACGCGCAGCCCGCGATCGACCTCGGCGACAGCTTCGAGGTCGTGCTGCGCCAGGGCGAGGTCGGCGTCGACAAGGCCAACATCCTGCTTCACGGTATCGGCGTCGGCGCGCAGCGCGAAGGGGTCGAACCGCGCCCGGCGCTCGAAGCATTTGCAGCCTGGCTTGGCGACGCGCCGCTCGTGGCGTACCACTCGGCCTTCGACGAGACGCTGATCCAGCGTGCGATGCAGTCCGTGCTCGGCCGGCGGCTGGCAAACCCCTGGCTCGACCTCGCGCCGGTGGCCGCCGCCGTGCAGCCGGGCGTGGGCGCGCGTGCGCTCGACGACTGGCTCGCGCACTTCGACATCCCTTGCGCGGTGCGACATCAGGCTGCTGCCGACACGCTCGCCACCGCCGAGCTGCTGCTGCGCCTGTGGCCTGCGATCCGCACCCAGTGCCGCGGCGGCGACTTCGCCGAACTCGCGGCGCTGGCCTCGCAAGGACGGTGGCTGCAGCGCTGAGCCCGGACCGATGCAGCCCGTGCAGGCTGCTGTGTGCGTGGCGGAGAACTCGCGCCTGCAGGCGCGAGTGCGGCCTGCCAGGCTGAGCCCGGTTGCCTACGCCAGAAACGCCTCCAGCCGCTGCGCCAGCGCCTCGGGCTGGTCGTGGTGCAGCATGTGGCCGGCGCGGGCGAGCAGGTGCTTCTCGACGCGCGGCACCACGGCCAGGCGTTCATGGAAATCCGCCTTGGTGTAGCGCTTGCCCCACCAGCGTTCGGTGTCGCTGCGATCGCCTTCGACCCAGAGCATGGGCGCGGCGATCAGCCTCCAGCATTCGAGCACTTCGTCCTTGCGGTAGAGCACCGGGTTGGCGAGCTTGTGCGCCGGGTCGCCGAGGATCTCCCATTGGCCGTCGGTCTCGCGCCGGCGCGACCAGTGCGGCGCCAGCCACAGCGCACGTTCGGGCGCCAGCAGCGGATTGGTCTTGCGCAGCCTGGCAGCCACCTCGTCGAGACTGGCGTAGCTTCGCAGGCGCTGCGGCGCGCGCAGCTCGTCGAGCCAGTGCGCATAGCGCCTTGGCGCCTGCTCGGGCCGGCTCTCGGGCAGGCCGAAGCCTTCGAGGTTGACGAGGCGGCGCACCCGCGCCGGGCGCACGCCGGCGTAGATCATCGCGATGTTGCCGCCCATGCTGTGGCCGAGCAGATCGACCGGCTGGCCGGGGCTCAGCGCGTCGAGCAGCGCGTCGAGATCGGCCAGGTAATCGGGAAACCAGTAGCAGTCGCTGCCCGGGCTCTCGCTCAGGCCGAAGCCGCGCCAGTCGGGTGCGATCACGTAGCGCGATTGCTGCAGCGCATCGACGACGAACTGGAACGACGCGCCGACATCCATCCAGCCGTGCAGCAGCACGAACGGCGGGCGCTCGGGCGCTGCGAGCGTCGCGTCGCCCCACAGGTTGACGTGGTAGCGCAGGCCGCGCACGGCGTGGAAGTCGCTGCGCGCCGCGCGGCGCGCCGCATAGGGGAGGGGGGTGGCGGTCATTGGACGCACTGTAGGCGATGTGCCGGCGGCGTTGACCGGCAATGACCGGCGAGGCGGGCCGCTACACTGGCCGCCCAGCCACCCGCCGCGAGACCGTGGAGCCGCTTTCCATCACCATCGAGGACCGCCTGGCCGTCGTGCGCCTGGCCCGCCCGGCCGCGCGCAATGCGCTTTCGCTGGCGCTGATGCGCGAGCTGACGCAGGCTGCGCGCGGCTTCGCCGAGCGCACCGATATCGATGCGGTGATCCTGACCGGCGACGACGCCTGCTTCTCGGCTGGCGTCGACCTGAAGGACGCCCAGCGCTGGACCGACGCCGGGCTGCCGCTCGTCGAGCGGCGCGAGATCGCTGCGCTCGGCTACCGCATGTGCAAGGCCTGGGAGGAGTTGCCGCAGGTCACGCTGGCCGCGATCGAAGGCTATGCGGTGGGCGGCGGCCTGGCGCTGGCCCTGGGATGCGACTGGCGCATCATGGCCGACGACGCTTTTGTCAGCCTGCCCGAGATCGCGCTCGGCATCCCCCTCACCTGGGGCACGATCCCGCGCCTGGTGGCGCTCGTCGGCCCGGCGCGCGCCAAGCGCCTGACGATCCTGTGCGAGCGCTGGCGCGCCGCCGACGCGCTGGCGATCGGCCTCGTCGACCATGTCGCGCCGCACGGCGAGGCCCTGGCGCGTGCGCGCGAGGTCGCCGCGCAGGCGCTCGCGATGCCGGCCGCCGCGGTGCGCATGAGCAAGGAGACCATCAATGCCGTCGCGACCGCGCTGCATCATGCGGCCGGCCACATGGCGCACGACCAGATTGCACTTGCCGCCGCAAGCGCACCCGGCTTCGGGGGCGCCCGATCGTGATCGTCGACATCCTGTTTTTCGTCCTCGTTGCCGGCGGCGCCTTCTGGGGTGTCGCCGTCTTTCATCTGCGCGGCGAGGACCTGTCGGCATTCGACGGCGACACCGGCGAACACTTCTCCTCGGGGCCGCAACCGAGCGCCGAAGCGCTGGCCGTGGTCGCCGTGCTCGGCGACATCGAGCGCAAGCTCGACGCCGCGCCGATGTGGCAGCGCAACGCGCTGCTGCGCCGCCATGCCGATGCGATGTTCGCCGAGCGCCGTCTCGACGCGGCCTTCACGCCCGCCGATTGCGGCGGCGTGCCCGGCGAGTGGGTCTGCGCGCCCGGTGCCGACCCCGACCGACGCACGCTCTACATCCACGGCGGCGGATTCCTGTTCGGCAGCCCGCGCAGCCACCGCACGCTGACGAGCGCCTTCTCCGCGCTCAGCGGCGGTGCGGTGCTCGCGATCGACTACCGGCTGATGCCCGAGCACCCGCGCCGGGCCAGCGTCGAGGACAGCCAGCGCGCGTATCGCTGGCTGCTCGACAACGGCCCGCATGGCCAGGGCGCCGCGCACACCGTCTTCATTGCCGGCGACTCGGCGGGCGGCAACCTGACACTGATGCTGATTGCGTGGGCGCGCGACACCGCGCTGCGCAGCCCCGATGCCGCAGTGGCGCTGTCGCCGTTGACCGACGCCACGCTTGCCAGCCCGAGCCTGCGCGCGCACGCGCGCAGCGACGCCATGCTCGGGCCGCTGTTCGGCAAGCTCACGCGGGTGCCCCAGCCCGTGCTGCTGTGGCTGAGTTGGCTGCTGGTGCGCATCAACCCGCGCGACCCGATCGTCTCGCCGCTGCGTGGCGACCTGTCGCGCCTGCCGCCGGTGCTGGTGCAGGCGAGCGAGATCGAGATGCTGCGCGACGATGCGCGGCGCTACGTCAACCGCGCGCGCGCCGCGGGCTCGCCGGTGCGCTTGCAGTGCTGGAACCACATGGTCCACGTGTGGCAGAT
The DNA here is from genome assembly GCF_016702655.1 of Ideonella sp. Classification (GTDB taxonomy): domain Bacteria; phylum Pseudomonadota; class Gammaproteobacteria; order Burkholderiales; family Burkholderiaceae_C; genus CAIKUF01. The sequence continues at coordinate 253,881 of NZ_JADJDO010000040.1, read as the reverse complement.
CTTCAACCCCGATCTCGCCGAGGCGCGCGCGGCGCTGGCCGAGATCGGCAAGTTTCTCGCCGAGGCAGCGCCACGCGCCGAGCAGGCCGGCGAGCGGAGGGTCGCGTGACGGCGTCCGGCGCCGCACCGGCGCGCGGCTTCGCGCTGCGCGCGGCCGAGCTGCGCGACGTTGCACCCATCGTCGCGCTGATCCGCGAGCTGGCCGAGTTCGAGCGCCTCGAGCACCTGCTGCAGGTCACGCCCGAGAAGCTCAGGCCGCATCTGTTCGGCGAACGGCCAGTGGCCGAGGCGATGGTGGCCGAAGTCGGCGGCGACGTGGTTGGCTTCGCGCTGTACTTCATCAACTTCTCGACCTTTCTCGCCCAGCCGGGGCTGTATCTCGAAGACTTGTTCGTGCGCCCGGCGCATCGCGGCGCGGGCATCGGCGAGGCGATGCTCAAGCGCCTGGCGGCGCTTGCCGTCGAGCGCGGTTACGGCCGCTTCGAGTGGAGCGTGCTCGACTGGAACGCCAACGCGATCCGCTTCTACGAGAAGATGGGCGCCACCGTGATGCCCGACTGGCGCATCTGCCGCATCGCCGGCGACGCGCTGCAGGCGATGCGCTGAGCATTGCGCCTTTTCGAGCCAAAGCGTGGGCGACGTCGTTGATCGGTACCAGGCGCTGCATGCGGGCTTTCGCTGGCGCGTGCCGGCGCGCTTCAACATCGCCGAGGCCTGCTGCTCGCGCTGGGCGCGCACGACGCCGCATGCAACCGCGATCGTCACCGATAGTGGGGCAGGGCAGCGCCCGCTGCGCTGCAGCTACGCGCAGCTGCAGGCGCAGGCGAACCGGTTATCGAGTGCCTTGAAGCGCCTCGGCGTCCGGCGCGGCGACCGGATCGCGATCGTCATGCCGCAGCGCGTCGAGACCGCGGTTGCGCACATTGCCGCCTACCAGCTTGGCGCGGTCGCGATGCCGCTGTCGATGCTGTTCGGCCCCGACGCGCTCGAGTACCGCCTGAACGACAGCGGCGCCGTGCTCGCGATCGCCGACGAGAGCGCGATCGCCAACTTGCGCGCGCTGCGCGCCGCCTGCCCGGCGCTGCGCACGCTCGTCGCTGCCGGCGCCGCGCAGGGGCAGGGCGACATCGACTGGGACACTGCCATGCGGCGCGAGAGCAGTGCCTTTCGCGCCCTGCGCACCCACGCCGACGACCCCGCCGTGCTGATCTACACCAGCGGCACCACCGGAGCACCCAAGGGCGCGCTGATCCCGCACCGCGCGCTGATCGGCAACCTGCCCGGCTTCGTCTGCAGCCAGAACTGGTTCGGATTCGACACCTCGATCAGGCCCTCTTCCCCAGGGAAGAGGGAGCGGGAGATGGGGGTCGTGAATCCAGGGCGAAGCCCAGTCCGCGGGGCTCCAGAACACGCCAAGCGTGTTCTGGAGCCCCGCGGACTGGGCGTGGACCGGAGGATTGATGGACGCGCTGCTGCCCTCGCTCTACTTCGGTCGCCCGATCGTCGCCAGCCGCGCACGCTTCGACCCGCTCGCGGCCTTCGAACTGATGCAGCGCCACCGCGTCACGCACACCTTCCTCTTCCCGACTGCGCTCAAGGCGATGATGAAGGCCGTGCCGGCGCCGCGCGAGCAATACCGTCTGCGCCTGCAGGCGATCATGAGCGCCGGCGAGGCGGTCGGCGACGCCGTCTTCGGCTGGTGCCGCGACGCGCTCGGCGTCACCGTCAACGAGATGTTCGGCCAGACCGAGATCAACTACATCGTCGGCAACTGCGCGTTGCACTGGCCGGCGCGTGCGGGCAGCATGGGAAGGCCCTATCCCGGCCACCGTGTCGCGGTCATCGACGAACAGGGCTGCGAATGCGCACGCGGCACAGCGGGCGACGTCGCGGTGCACCGGCGCGACATCCACGGCGACCCGGACCCGGTGTTCTTTCTCGGCTACTGGCGCAACGATGCGGCAACAAGCGCCAAGTACACCGGCGACCCGGATGACTCCTGGTGCCGCACCGGCGACATGGCGACGATGGATACCGACGGCTACCTCTGGTACCAGGGCCGCGGCGACGACATGTTCAAGGCCGCCGGCTACCGCATCGGCCCGGGCGAGATCGAGAACTGCCTCGTCAAGCACCCGGCGGTTGCCAACGCCGCAGTCGTGCCCAAGCCCGACGCCGAGCGCGGCGCACTCGTCAAGGCCTACGTCGTGCTCGCACCCGGCTTCGCAGCGAGCGCGCACCTGATCGACGAACTGCAGCAGCACGTGCGCGGCAAGCTCGCGCCCTACGAGTATCCGAAGGAGATCGAGTTCATCGACGCCCTGCCGATGACCACGACCGGCAAGGTGCAGCGGCGCGTGCTGCGGCTGCAGGAGCAGGCGCGCGCGGGGTCGGCGAGCACCTGATGCGCGATAGCCTCAAGGGCATGACGTCACCCCGCGCGCACTCGGATTGACGCTCTGGTTGAACGGGTCGAGTTCCGACTCGCGCGAGCGGCTGACCACCACGCAATCGGTGCCCCTGCGCATGCGCACCCGGTCGCCGCCGAGCTGCTCCTCGATCAGGCGCTGATCGGTCCCGAGCGCGCGCCCCATGCGCTCGCCCGGGCTCGCTCGAGGGGTGTTGGTGCGCGGGTCGTCGAGGGCTTCGCCGAGGAGCGTCTGCGGCTGCGCCTGCCGGCCGCCGCGGGCGCGAGGCAGGCTCAGATTCAAGGGTGCCGCCACGGGCTGGCTGGCCGCGGGTTCGATGCTGGAGCCTGCAGGGCGTGCATCGACGGCGGCATCGGCGAGCGGGATGGCCGGCGGAGCGAACCTTGCCTGCGCCGCGCGGCGGTCGCGAGCCGGCGCGGCCGCTTGCGACTGCGCGGCGTCAGCAGGTGCTGCGGATTGCGGCTCGCGGCGGTTCGCCGTCAACACCATGACGGACACCCTCTTCGCCGCAGGGGGTGGCCCGGGCTGCGGCCGCGAGGCAGCGAACAACCACCAGAGCAGGGCGTGCACGCACAGGGTCAGCACGACCGCAAGGGCCGTCTGCCGGGAGCCAAGTTTCATGTCGGTGTGCGTTGCCCTCTTGCGCAAGTCTCGCACGGGCCGCGGGCCGCAGCCCTGTCCGCACCGGCGCGTTCGGTCGTCGCGCTGAGGCACACTGGCGGCATGGAACTCGTCACCCTCGGCCGTAGCGACCTGCGCGCCACCCCGATCTGCCTCGGCACGATGACCTTCGGCCAGCAGGTCGACGAGGCGACCACGCATGCCATCCTCGACCGCGCGCTCGAGCGCGGCGTCAACTTCATCGATACCGCCGAGATGTACCCGGTGCCGGCGCGCGCCGAGACTTGCAGCACCACGGAGACCCTGATCGGACGCTGGTTCGCTTCGCGACCCGGCGTGCGCTCGAAGGTCGTGCTTGCCACCAAGTGCGCCGGCCCGTCGCGCGGCATGCCGTGGCTCCACGGCGGCAGCCGCAACCTGACGCCAGCACAGATCGCCACCGCCTGCGACGCGAGCCTCAGCCGGCTGCAGACCGACGTGATCGACCTCTACCAGATCCACTGGCCGAACCGCAACGTGCCGATGTTCGGCGGCATCTATTTCGACCCGGCCAAGGAGGGCAACTTCAGCAGCGTGCGCGAACAGCTCGAGGCGCTCGCGGCGCTGGTCAAGGCAGGCAAGGTGCGCCACGTCGGGCTGTCCAACGAGACGCCGTGGGGCGTGGCCGAGTTCGTGCGCATCGCCGAGGCGCATGGCCTGCCACGCATCGCGACCGTGCAGAACCCCTACTGTCTGATCAACCGCACGCTCGAGACCGGGCTCGACGAGACGATGTTCCGCTGCGGCGTGTCGTTGCTCGCCTACTCGCCGCTCGGCTTCGGCTTGCTGACCGGCAAGTACGACGGGCCGCGGCCCGACACCGTGGGCCGGATGGCGATCTTCGAGTCGATGAAGCAGCAGCGCTGGGGCCGCGCCGAGTCGAGGGAGGCGGCGCGGCGCTACAACGCGCTGGCACGTGCGCATGGCCTGACGCCGACGCGGATGGCGCTCGCGTGGTGCTTCACGAAGTGGCAGACGGCGTGCACGATCGTCGGCGTGACCTCGCCGGCGCAGCTCGACGAGAACCTCGATGCCTGGGGCACCACGCTCGCGCCCGAACTTCTGGCGGCGATCGACGCCATCCGCTGGGAGATCCGCGACCCGGCGCAGTAGGGTTGGCGGACCCGCCATGGCCAAGCGCAGCGACCACGTCAGCGAGACGCGAGCCACGCAGTTTCTGCGCCGGCAAGGCGTGAGCTTCAGCGAGCACGTGTACGACTATGTCGAGCATGGCGGCACGGCCGAGTCGGCGCGACAGCTCGGCGTGCCGGAGCATCAGGTGATCAAGACGCTCGTGATGCAGGACGAGCACGCACAGCCGCTCGTCGTGCTGATGCACGGCGACCGCAGCGTGAGCCTGAAGAGCCTCGCGCGCGCCATCGGCTGCAAGAAGGTCGAGCCCTGCACGCCCGAGACGGCGCAGCGCCACAGCGGCTACCAGGTCGGCGGCACGTCGCCGTTCGGCCTGCGCAAGGCGATGCCGGTCTGCGTGGAGGCCGGCGTGCTCGCGCTGCCGGCGATCTACATCAACGGCGGGCGGCGCGGCTACCTCGTCGGCCTCGATCCGGCGCTGCTCGTGCGCCTGCTCGGCGCACGCGAGGTGCATTGCGCGAGTGCAGAATAGCCCCATGCAGATGCTCAACATCTTCGCGGCAATGCTCGGCGCGTACCTGGTCGGGTCGCTCTCGTTCGCGGTCATCGTCAGCCGGCTGATGGGGCTGTCGGATCCGCGCTCGTACGGCTCGGGCAACCCCGGCGCGACCAACGTGCTGCGCTCGGGCAACAAGGCCGCCGCGGTGGCGACGCTGTTGCTCGATGCCCTCAAGGGCTACCTGCCGGTGCTGGCGGTCGTGCTCTGGGGCGGGCCCTGGGGGTTGGGCCTGGGTGCGCAGGGCCTCGTGGGGTTGGCGGCGTTTGCCGGCCACCTGTGGCCGCTGTTCTTCCGCTTCGAGGGCGGCAAGGGCGTGGCCACCGCAGCCGGTGTGCTGCTCGCGCTCAATCCGCTGCTCGGCGCGGCGACGCTCGCCACCTGGCTCATCATCGCCTTCTTCTTCCGCTATTCGTCGCTCGCAGCGCTGGTGGCTGCGGTGTTCGCGCCGTTCTACCAGCTGCTGTTCTGGGACTTCAACGCCGCCGTGCCTTCGATCATCGTGATGAGCCTGCTGCTCGTGTGGCGCCACAGCGCCAACATCGGCAAGCTGCTCGCCGGCACCGAGAGCCGCATCGGCGGCAAGGCGCGCGAGCCGGCGCCGGCCGCGCCTGCCGCGCCCGCCCATGCGCCGGGCCACAAGCATTCGCACGACGCGGCGCACGAGGAGCGAAAACGTGCCCGCGCGCGTCGACAAGGTCAACTGCAGCCAAACGACAAGGGAGAAGGCAAATCATGATCAGCGAAGGCGTGCGCCGTTTTCACGTCGGTGACAGGATGAGCGAGATGGCCATCCACCACGGCACGGTGTACCTGGCCGGGCAGGTGGCCGAGGACGCGTCGCAGGACATCAAGGGTCAGGCGCGGCAGGTGCTGGCGGCGGTCGACAAGCTGCTGCACGAGGCCGGCACCGACAACGCGCACATCCTGCGCGCCGAGATCTACCTCGCCGACATGGCCGACTTCGCGGCCATGAACGAGATCTGGGACGACTGGGTCGCCCCCGGCGACGCGCCGCCGCGCGCGACGGTGCAGGCACGGCTCGCGCGGCCGGAGTGGAAGATCGAGATCGTCGTCACTGCGGCCCTCTGGACCGAGTAGGCAGCGTCACGGCGGCGGGCGCGCACCGGTGATGGCCCTGACGCCCCGCTTGCGCTCCGGCCTCGGCCTGATCGTGCTGATTCTGGCCGTCGGCGGGGCGAGCGAGGCCTGGCGCGCCTGGTCGTCGGCGCGCGTCGGCAGCGAGGTGGCGGCACTCGCCAGGCCGGGCGACATCGAGATGATCTCGTCCGACACCTGCGTCTACTGCGCCCAGGCGCGGGCCTGGTTCGCCGAGCACTCGGTGCCGTTCTCGGAGTGCAGCATCGAGCGCGACGCGGCCTGCGCGGCACGCTTTGCCGCGCTGCTGTCGCCGGGCACGCCGGTGCTGCTGGTGCGCGGCCGGCCGCAGGTGGGCTTCAGCCCGCAGCGCGTGGCCGAGGCGTTACGGCGGAGCTGAGCGGCGAACTGACTCCTTCTCGGACCCGCTGCTGCGCTGCGCCGGGCCGAGCAGCTCCTGCACCGTCACCCTGCGTCGCTGCGCGCAGCCGGCGCAGCCTGCGGCGGCGTGCGCGGCGTGACGCCGTCGCCGACCCACGAGCCGAGCAGCGTGTATCCAACGGCAAGCAAGACCGGGCCGACGAAGATGCCTACCAGCCCGAAGGCGAGCAGGCCACCGATGACGCCGGCGAAGATCAGGATCAGCGGCAGGTCGGCGCCACGCTTGATCAGCGCCGGTCGCAGCACGTTGTCCAAGGTTGCGACGACGAGCGACCAGACGAGCAGGAAGGTGCCCCAGCCGGTCTCGCCGGTCCAATAGACCCAGGCCACGGCCGGGAACAGCACCAGCCCCGGACCGATTTGCGCGATGCACATGAGCAGCATGATCGCAGTCAACAGCCCCGCAAAGGGGATGCCGGCGATTGCCAGACCTATGCCCCCGAGCCCCGCCTGCACGACCGCCGTGACCCCGACGCCGAGTGCAACGCTGCGGATCGCCTGGCCGGCCAGCGTGACCGCGTTGCCGCCATGGACGCCCGCCAGCCGCGTGCCGAAACGATGCACGGCCGCCGCAGCGGTCTCGCCGCCGGCATACATCAGCGCCGAGATCGCGACCGTGAGCAGGAACTGCACGAACAGGAATCCCACCCCGCCGGCCTGCGAGACCGACCATTTGAAGATGTCGTCGGCATAAGGCATGAGGCGCGCCAGCAGGCCGCCGGCGCCGGAGGCGACTGCCTCCTCCCAGAGGGCGGCAATCCTGTCGCCGACCAGCGGCAGCCCTGCAACCCATGGCGGCGCAGGCGGCAGCGGGTTGCTCGCGAACGACGTGACCTTGCCGACGATGATGTCGGCGTGCGAGACGATGGTGCCGATGGCGAGCATCAACGGCACGACGAACAACAGCAGCATCAGCAGCGACATCACGATCACGGCCAGGCTGCGTCGGCCCCAGAGGCGGTTTTGGGCCCAGATCAGCACCGGCCAGGTCGCGACGACGAGCATCGTGGACCAGATCGTGGCCGCCAGGAAGGGGCGCAGTATCCACAGGCAGCTGACGATCAGCAGCCCGATGAAGAGCACGCCGAGCGTGGTGCGAACGATGTCGCGTGCGGGTTCCTGCATGGCTTGGCTTCCTTGAATGCGCTCAGCGCACGCAGCCGGTGCTCACTGCACCAGCTTCCATTGCCCCGCTCCATCCTGGCAGAACATGTGCTCGGCCTCGCCCTTGAGGGTCTTGTAACTGTTGGCGATGAGCAGGTCACGGCACTTGCGACCGTCGGCGACATAGCTCTTGCGCACCGTCACGACGCCGTTGGCCGGCGAGGCATCATTCTTCCAGGGCTGCGCCACGCCATCGGCCGGGTTCGCGAGCGCCTTGTCGATCGCAGTCATCATCATCTTGGTGTCGGCATCGGTGAATTTCGATACCGGCGAGGCGCCGAGCATGTTGAGGTACTGCGCCTGGGTCGTACCGGCCGCAAGCAGCAGGCACAGCGCAAGGGGTGTGGCAAGGGCCTTGATCATCGTCGTCTCGAACCAGGGTCTGCGGGCTGGTGGCGATTGTGCATGAGCCCGCCGGGCCGCCCCAAGGGCGAATACCGGAGTGCGCAGCACGAAGGTACACCAGTGAGCGCCACCGGCAGCCCGGATAATGCGCGCCCATGATGCAGGGCGATGGCGAATGGCTGGCGGTCGAGTCGCTCGACCTCGAAGCGCGCGGCGTGGCGCACAACCGCGAAGGCAAGGTCGTGTTCGTCGAGGGCGCGCTGCCGGGCGAGCTGGTCCAGGCGCGCGTCGGGCGTCGCAAGGCGCATTGGGAGCAGGCCACGATGACGGCGCTGGCGCGCGAGAGCGCGCAGCGCGTGACGCCGGCCTGCCCGCACTTCGGCCTTCATGCCGGCGCCTGCGGTGGCTGCAAGATGCAGCACCTGCACCCGGCGGCGCAGGTGGCGGTCAAGCAGCGCGTGCTCGAGGACAGCCTGTGGCACTTGGCCAAGGTCAGGCCCGCGCAGATGCTGCGCCCGCTCGAAGGCCCGGCCTTCGGTTATCGCTACCGGGCCCGGTTGTCGGTGCGCCACGTGCACAAGAAGGGCACGGTATTGGTCGGATTTCACGAGCGCAAGTCGAGCTACGTGGCCGACATGCAGACCTGTGCCGTGCTGGCTCCGCGGGCGAGTGCGCTGCTGATGCCGCTGCGCGAGCTGATCCTCACGATGGATCAGCGTGACCGGCTGCCGCAGATCGAGCTCGCCATGGGCGACCCGGTGACGGCGCTCGTGCTGCGTCATCTCGAGCCGTTGTCCGCAGCCGACCTCGATCGTCTGCGCGGTTTTGGCGCGCGGCACGACGTGCAATGGTGGCTGCAACCCAAGGGGCCCGACAGCGTCGTGCGCCTCGACGATTCGGGCCCCGAGCTGGCCTACACGCTCGAGGAGTTCGGGCTCGTGATGCCGTTTCGCCCGACCGACTTCACGCAGGTCAATCCGCACATCAACCGGGTGCTGGTCGGGCGCGCGCTGCGCCTGCTCGACGTGCAACCCGGCGAGCGCGTGATCGACTGGTTCTGCGGCCTCGGAAACTTCACGCTGCCGATCGCGACCCGGGCGCGCGAGGTGCTGGGCGTCGAGGGCAGCGAGGCGCTCGTCGCGCGGGCGCGGGCGAATGCCCTGCGTGCGCAAGCCGATCACCCGGGGCTTGCAGCGCGAACGCGTTTCGTCGCCCGTAACCTGTTCGAGATCACGCCCGAGGCGCTGGCCGCTGACGGCCGGGCCGACAAGTGGCTCGTCGATCCGCCACGCGAAGGCGCTTTCGCGCTCGCCAAGGCGCTCGCCGACCTGTGCAGCGCCGACGCCGCGGCGCCGGGATGGGTGCCGCCGCGGCGCATCGTCTACGTCAGCTGCAATCCGGCGACCCTGGCGCGCGACGCCGGGCTGCTGGTTCACCAGGCGGGATATGTCTGCAGTGCTGCGGCGGCGGTCAACATGTTCGCCCACACCGCGCATGTGGAGAGCATCGCGGTCTTCGACCGCGCCGAAGGCACCCCGCCAGCACCGGCGGCGGCGTGACGGCGCCAGAACGCCGACGGGGCCCCGAAGGGCCCCGTCGATCGCTAGTAACAGCGGGGGACTTGGCGTCAGTCGCGGTCGCCGCCGAAGATGCCCAGCAGTGCCAGCAGCGACTGGAACACGTTGAACAGGCTCAGGTAGACGCCCAAGGTCGCGGTGATGTAGTTCGTCTCCTCGCCGTCGCGCACGCGCTTGAGGTCGTGCAGGATGAAGGCCGAGAAGATGCCGATCGCGAGCACCGACAGCGTGATCATCAACGGGCCCGACTGGATGAACACGTTGGCAATCCCGGCCACGAGCAGCATGATGACGCCGATGAAGAGCCACTTGCCCATGCTCGACAGATCGCGCTTGATGACGGTCGACATCATCGCCATGCCGAAGAAGATCAGCCCGGTACCGGCAAACGCGGTCATGATCAGGCCGGCGCCGTTCCCGAGACCGAGCACGGCGCCGATCAGGCGCGACAGCATCAGGCCCATGAAGAAGGTGAAGCCGAGCAGCACCGGCACGCCGGCGGCCGAGTTCTTGGTCTTCTCGATCGCGAACATCAGGCCGAACGCACCGCCGAGGAAGACGATCAGGCTCACGCCGGGCGTCATCGCCGCGGCGAGACCGGTGGCGACGCCTATCCATGCGCCGAGCACGGTGGGGATCATCGACAGCGCAAGCAGCCAGTAGGTATTGCGCAGGACCCGGTTGCGCTCCGCCACGACATCGCCGCGTCCCGCGTAGGCGCCGTAGGCAGTTTGCAGACTTTCGTTCATGAGACCTCCAGGGTGGATGGGTTGCGGGCTCTGATCCCGCGAGGCCGATTCTAGTTCCGTGACGCTCCGGCTGCAGGATTTGCGTACAGTCACGTCTTTCGGCGCGACCGCCGGCACTTCCTCTGATGACTGGAACAACAATGCAAACCAAACCGACCCTGGATCTCGGCGATGTGAAGCGCATGGTCGCGGCCTGCGAGGCGGAAGCCGCGGCCAACGGCTGGGCGGTCACGATCGCCGTGGTCGACGATGGCGGCCACCTGCTCGCGCTGCAGCGCCTCGACGGCGCGGCGCCGGTCTCGGCCCACATCGCCCCCGCCAAGGCGCGCACGGCGGCGCTCGGCCGGCGCGAGAGCCGGATCTACGAGGAAATGATCAACCAGGGGCGGGTGTCGTTCCTGAGCGCGCCCGCGATCGACGGCCTGCTCGAAGGCGGCTTGCCGGTCATGGTGCAGGGTCATTGCGTGGGCGCCGTCGGCGTCAGTGGCGTGAAGTCGGCCGAGGACGCGCAGATCGCGCGTGCCGGCATTGCTGCGCTCTGAGTGAGCGGCAGCCGTCACCTATAATCCAAAAGTTTACCCATCAACGGCCGCCTGGCGAAACGAGATGCCGTTTCGCGGCGAGACCTGCCCTGGTTCCTTGTCGCTGGATGCGCGCCCCTCGGCTTGAGCGGGCAGCTTGTCCGGACCGACGCGCCCCTTGCGGGCCGGCCGCCTCGGGAGGCTCCCGGATCGACGCCGGGCGCGCGCCAGAACGGAGATTCTCGTGCTCTTGCCATTGCAAGGTCAGTCCCTGCTTGCGCTCGCCGACGGCACGGTGTTCGAAGGTGTTTCGGTCGGCGCTGCGGGGCATACGACGGGCGAGGTCGTCTTCAACACCGCGCTCACCGGCTACCAGGAAATCCTCACCGACCCCAGCTACTGCCGCCAGATCGTCACGCTGACGTATCCGCACATAGGCAATACGGGCGTCAATGCGCAGGATGTCGAGTCGGCCAAGGTCCAGGCCGCGGGACTGATCGTGCGCGACGTGCCGCGACGTGCGTCAAACTTTCGCAGTCAACGCAGCCTCGCGCAGTACTTGCGCGACGAGGCCACGGTGGCGATCGCAGAGGTCGACACGCGCCAGCTGACGCGCCGCCTGCGCAGCACCGGCGCGCAGAACGGCTGCATCGTCGCGCTCGAACATGGGCAGTCGGTCACGTCGGCGCTGCGCGAGGAAGCCATCGCGCGCGCCCGCAGCGCGCCGAGCATGGCGGGGCTCGACCTGGCCAGGGTCGTGAGCGCCCGCACCCCGTTCGCATGGAGCGAGGCGCAATGGGAACTCTCCGGCAGCGACGGCAAGCCGGGGTTCGCCAAGCCGCCGCGGCCGCGCTTTCACGTCGTCGCCTACGACTTCGGCATCAAGTTCAACATCCTGCGCCTGCTCGCCGAGCGCGGCTGCCGGCTCACGGTCGTACCGGCGCAGACGAGCGCGGTCGAGGCGTTGGCGCTCGCGCCCGACGGCATCTTCCTGAGCAACGGCCCGGGCGACCCCGAGCCCTGCACGTACGCAATCGCCGCGACGCGCGAGTTCGTCGCGCGCGCCCTGCCGACCTTCGGCATCTGCCTCGGGCACCAGATCCTCGCGCTCGCCTCGGGCGCGCGCACCTTCAAGATGAAGTTCGGCCACCACGGCGCCAACCATCCGGTCAAGGATCTCGACACCGGCCGCGTCAGCATCACGAGCCAGAACCATGGCTTCGCGGTCGACGAGGCCAGCCTGCCGGCAACGCTGCGACCGACGCATGTGTCGCTCTTCGACGGCACGCTGCAGGGCCTTGCGCACACCGACCGGCCAGCGATCGGCTTCCAGGGCCATCCGGAGGCCTCGCCCGGGCCGCACGACATCGGCTACCTGTTCGACCGCTTCATCGGCCTGATGGAAGCCCGCAATGCCTAAGCGCACCGACCTCCGCTCCATCCTCATCATCGGCGCCGGACCGATCATCATCGGCCAGGCTTGCGAGTTCGACTACTCCGGTGCCCAGGCCTGCAAGGCGCTGCGCGAGGAGGGCTACCGCGTCATCCTCGTCAACAGCAACCCGGCGACGATCATGACCGACCCGGAGATGGCCGACGCGACCTACATCGAGCCCATCACCTGGCAGGTGGTCGAGCGCATCATCGCCAAGGAGCGCCCCGATGCCGTGCTGCCGACGATGGGCGGCCAGACGGCGCTGAACTGTGCGCTCGACCTGCACCAGCACGGCGTCCTGGCGAAGTACGGCGTCGAGATGATCGGCGCCAACGAGCATGCGATCGAGAAGGCCGAGGACCGCCTCAAGTTCAAGGATGCGATGACCGGCATCGGCCTGCACTCGGCCCGCAGCGGCATCGCGCACTCGATGGACGAGGCGCTCGCCGTGCAGCGGCGCATCACGCACGAGATCGGCGGCAACGGTTATCCGATGGTCATCCGCCCCAGCTTCACGCTCGGCGGCACCGGTGGCGGCATTGCCTACAACCCGGACGAGTTCGACGAGATCTGCAAGCGCGGGCTCGACCTCTCGCCGACCAAGGAACTGCTGATCGAGGAGTCGCTGATCGGGTGGAAGGAGTTCGAGATGGAGGTCGTCCGCGACAAGGCGGACAACTGCATCATCGTCTGCTCGATCGAGAACCTCGACCCGATGGGCATCCACACCGGCGACTCGATCACGGTCGCGCCGGCGCAGACGCTGACCGACAAGGAGTACCAGTTGCTGCGCAACGCGTCGATCGCCATCCTGCGCGAGATCGGCGTCGATACCGGCGGCTCGAACGTGCAGTTCGCGATCCACCCCGACAACGGGCGCATGGTCGTGATCGAGATGAACCCGCGCGTGTCGCGCTCGTCGGCGCTCGCGTCCAAGGCCACCGGCTTTCCGATCGCCAAGGTCGCGGCCAAGCTCGCCGTCGGCTACACGCTCGACGAATTGCGCAACGACATCACCGGCGGCGCGACGCCGGCGAGTTTCGAACCGAGCATCGACTACGTGGTGACCAAGATCCCGCGCTTCGCGTTCGAGAAGTTCCCCGCCGCCGACTCGCGCCTGACGACGCAGATGAAGTCCGTCGGCGAGGTCATGGCGATGGGCCGCACCTTCCAGGAGAGCCTGCAGAAGGCGCTGCGCGGTCTCGAAACCGGCATCGACGGCCTCTCGGAGCGCAGCACCGACCGCGAGGAGATCATCCAGGAGATCGGCGAGGCCGGGCCGGAACGGCTGCTCTACGTCGCCGACGCGTTCCGGATCGGCATGAGCCTGGCCGAGGTGTTCGACGAAACCGCGATCGACCCCTGGTTCCTGGCTCAGATCGAGGAGATCGTGCACGCCGAGGCGGCGCTTGCCGGGCGCGGGTTGGCGGGCCTGTCGGCCGACGAGATGCGCTATCTCAAGCGCAAGGGATTCTCCGACCGGCGCCTCGCGCGCCTGCTCGCCACCGATCAGCACGCGGTGCGCCAGCATCGCCACGCCCTCGGCGTGCGCCCGGCGTACAAGCGCGTCGACACCTGCGCCGCCGAGTTCGCGACCGAGACCGCCTACCTGTACTCGACCTACGAGCAGGAGTGCGAGGCCGAGCCGACCGATCGCAAGAAGATCATGGTGCTCGGCGGCGGGCCCAACCGCATCGGCCAGGGCATCGAGTTCGACTACTGCTGCGTGCACGCGGCGCTGGCGATGCGCGAGGACGGCTACGAGACCATCATGGTCAACTGCAACCCCGAGACGGTGTCGACCGACTACGACACCTCGGACCGGCTCTACTTCGAGCCGGTGACGCTCGAAGACGTGCTCGAGATCGTCGACAAGGAACGGCCCGTCGGCGTGATCGTGCAGTACGGCGGCCAGACGCCGCTCAAGCTCGCGCTGGATCTCGAGCGCGCCGGCGTGCCGATCATCGGCACCAGCCCCGACAGCATCGACATCGCCGAGGACCGCGAGCGCTTCCAGAAGCTGCTGCACGAGATGGGCCTGAAGCAGCCGCCCAACCGTACCGCGCGCACCGAGGACGCGGCGATCGCGCTCGCCAACGAGATCGGCTACCCGCTCGTCGTGCGCCCGAGCTACGTGCTCGGCGGCCGCGCGATGGAGATCGTGCACGGCGACAAGGACCTCGAGCGCTACATGCGCGAGGCGGTCAAGGTGAGCGAGAAGTCGCCGGTGCTGCTCGATCGCTTCCTCGACGACGCGATCGAGGTCGACGTCGATTGCATCAGCGACGGCACCGACGTGATGATCGGCGGCATCATGGAGCACGTCGAGCAGGCGGGCATCCACAGCGGCGACTCGGCGTGCTCGCTGCCGCCGTACTCGCTGCCGCCCGAGTTGCAGGACGAACTGCGCCGCCAGACGACGCTGATGGCGCGCGCGCTGAAGGTCTGCGGGCTGATGAACGTGCAGTTCGCGATCCAGGGCGACGTGGCGCGTGGCGAGGCGGTGGTCTACGTGCTCGAAGTCAACCCGCGCGCATCGCGCACCGTGCCCTTTGTCTCGAAGGCAACCGGCCAGCCGCTGGCCAAGATCGCCGCCCGCTGCATGGTTGGGCAGCGCCTGTCGGATCAGCGTACGCCCATGGGGCAGGTGCCGCGCGAGGTCGTGCCGGGCTACACCTCGGTCAAGGAAGCGGTTTTCCCGTTCAACAAATTCCCCGGCGTCGACCCCATCCTCGGGCCCGAGATGCGCTCCACCGGCGAGGTCATGGGCACCGGGCGCAGCTTCGGCGAGGCCATGCTCAAGAGCCAGCTCGGTGCCGGCTCGCGCCTGCCGGCGAGCGGAAGCGTCTGCGTCACGGTCAGGAACGGCGACAAGGTACGCGCCGTGGCGCTGGCGCGCGATCTGCACGCGCTCGGCTTCCAGATCGTCGCGACGCGCGGCACGGCGGCGGCGATTGCCGAAGGCGGCGTGCCGGTGCGCGCAGTCAACAAGGTCAAGGACGGGCGGCCGCACATCGTCGACATGCTGAAGGGCGGCGAGATCCAGCTCGTGTTCACGACCGTCGACGAGACCCGCACCGCGATCGCCGATTCACGCCACATCCGCCAGGCCGCCCTTGCGCACCGGGTGACCTACTACACCAGCATGGCCGGCTGCGAGGCGGCGGTCGAAGGCATGAAGCACCAGGCCGACCTGGTGGTCACCTCGCTGCAGGAACTGCATGCCGAGTTGAATTAAACTGACACGCATTACCGCCGCCGGTGCTCCCGCCAGGGAGTTGGCGGCGGTTTGGTTTTCTGCGCCGCACAGTCCCCTTGTCTCGATTCCAGGTTTTCCTCCCATGGCCACGATTCCACTCACCCAACGCGGCGCCGCCAAGCTCAAGGACGAGTTGCAGCGCCTGAAGACGGTCGAACGCCACGCCGTGATCGGTGCGATCGCCGAGGCGCGCGCCCAGGGCGACCTGTCCGAGAACGCCGAGTACGAAGCCGCGAAGGACAAACAGGGCTTCATCGAGGGTCGCATCGCGGAGATCGAGAGCAAGCTCGCCATGGCCCTGGTCATCGACCCCGCAACGCTCGCTGCCGACGGGCGGGTCGTCTTCGGCGCGACGGTGGATCTGGAAGACGAGGACAGCGGCGCTGCCGTGACCTACCAGATCGTCGGCGACGACGAGGCCGACCTGAAGCTGGGCCTGATCTCGATCAGCTCGCCGATTGCGCGCGCGCTGATCGGCCGCAGCGCCGGCGACGTCGCCGAAGTGCGCGCGCCGGGTGGCGTGAAGCACTACGAAATCGTCGACGTGCGCTACGTCTGAAATCATGCCCCCACGCTCGCTCGCGCTCGCTGCCCCCCAGGGGGGCGCCCAGCGGCTCCGGGCGACCGCGCGGCGCTGAGGGGCGTTCGTTGACCGTCTTGACGAGGCGCGTGGCGGCGCTGCTGGCCGGCATCTGGGCCGGCGCGCTGCTCTGCATCGGCCTCGTCGCCGCGCCGGCGGCCTTTGCAACGCTCGCTGCTGCGGATGCGGGTCGCTTCGCCGGCCGATTGTTTGCGCAGGAGGCCTACCTGAGTCTCGTGTTCGCGGCGCTGCTCTATGTGCTGGCGCGGCGGCTGGCCCGCGACGCGGCAGCGCAGGGCCAGGGGTCGGTCGTCAGCGCCGAGGTGCTGCTCGCGCTGGGGGCGCTGTTCTGCACCGTGGCCGGCCACTTCGCGCTGCAGCCGATGATGGAGGCAGCCCGCGCCGGGCAAGGCAACCACTCCTTTGCCACGCTGCATGGCGCGTCGATGGCGCTGTACGCGCTGAAGGCTCTGCTCGTCGTCGCCCTCGCGTGGCGGCTCACCCGCCATTGACAGCGGTCAGTCCCGCGCAGCCTTCTTCTGGCTCGTCGGCAGCCGCTTGCGGGCGCGCTTGACCTCGCCGCCGGCGGCAATGCGCTGGTTGCCGAGGACCTTGATCTTCTTTACCTGGGGCCGGTGATTGCCGCTCTTCGAGAACTTGAGCACTTTCACCACCTTGGGTCCGGCGCCGCGATCCTCGCGCTCGCTCTTCTCTTTCGGCGGCTTGGGCCGCCACAGCACGAGCAGCTTGCCGATGTGCTGGATCGGCGCCGCGCGCAAGGTGTCGCACAAGCCCGCCAGCATCGCGTCGCGAGCGGCGCGGTCGTCGCTGAACACGCGCACCTTGACGAGGCCGTGCGCGTCCAGGGCGCGGTCGACTTCGGCCGTCACCGCCGGCGTGAGACCGTCGCCACCGACGAACACGACCGGGTCGAGATGGTGGGCGAGCGCGCGCTGGTCCTTGCGTTCGGCCGGGGTCAGGAAGAGGGCGGGCATTCCCGCATTATCGTTGCAGCCTCGGGAGGCGGCGTGAAGATCAAGTCCAAGAGCAAGAAGCTCAACAAGGCGTGGCTGCACGACCACCTCAACGACACCTATGTCAAGCTGGCGCAGAAGGAGGGCTACCGCGCCCGCGCCGCCTACAAGCTCAAGGAGATCGACGAGGCGCTGCACCTGCTGCGCCCGGGGCAAATCGTGGTCGATCTGGGCTCGGCGCCCGGCGCCTGGAGCCAGTACGTGCGGCGCAGGTTCGCGGCGCGCAGTATCGGTGCTCCCGGTGCGGCTCCCGGTGCGCTGGACGGGACGATCGTCGCACTCGACATCCTGCCGATGGAGGAAATCGAGGGCGTGACCTTCCTGCAGGGCGACTTTCGCGACGACGCAACACTGCACGCGCTCGAATCGCTGCTCGGCGGGCGGCCGGTGGATCTGGTCATCTCCGACCTGGCGCCCAACTTGTCGGGTATCGCGAGCTCGGACTCGGCGCGCGTTGCGCACCTGGTCGAGTTGGCGGTCGATTTCGCGTCGCGCCACCTCGTCATCGATGGCGCGCTGGTGTGCAAGGCCTTCCACGGCAGCGGCTACAGCCAGCTCGTCGAGCTCTTCAAGCGCAACTTTCGGGTCGTCAAGCCGATCAAGCCGAGGGCGTCGCGCGACCGGTCGGCCGAAACCTTTCTCGTCGGCATCGGTCTCAAGCAGGTGCGAGCCAGGGTCGATACCGGTGTCTGAACTCCGCACGCGATCAGCCTGCGCGCAGAAGGGTTGGTCTTCGGGTTTCCTCGGAGAGCAGGGCTTGTCTCGAATAGAATCGGCCTCACCTGCCGGGGACGAGGTGGTGTCGAGGGTGCGCGCCCGTAAGAGTCTTGATGGCAGTAAGGAGTCCGGGTGAACAATCAATGGTTCTCTAAAGTCGCTGTGTGGATGGTGATCGCCCTCGTGCTGTTCACCGTCTTCAAGCAGTTCGACCGCGGAGCCGCGCTCGGCGGTCAGATCGGCTACTCGGACTTCCTCGAGGAAGTGCGCGCCAAGCGCATCAAGGCGGTGACGCTGCAGGAGGGCCCGAACGGGACCGAGATCATCGCCACGACGAACGACGACAAGCGCCTGCGCAGCACCGCGACCTACCTCGACCGCGGCTTGGTCGGCGACCTGATCAACAACGGCGTAAAGTTCGACGTCAAGCCGCGCGAGGAGCCCTCGATCCTGATGAGCATCCTCATCAGTTGGGGGCCGATGCTGCTGCTGATCGGCGTCTGGGTTTATTTCATGCGCCAGATGCAGGGCGGCGGCAAGGGCGGGGCGTTCAGCTTCGGCAAGAGCAAGGCGCGCATGCTCGACGAGGCCAACAACACGACCACCTTCGCCGACGTTGCCGGTTGCGACGAGGCCAAGGAGGAAGTCAAGGAGCTCGTCGACTTCCTGAAAGACCCGCAGAAGTTCCAGAAGCTTGGCGGGCGCATTCCGCGTGGCGTGCTGCTCGTGGGCCCGCCGGGAACCGGCAAGACGCTGCTCGCCAAGGCCATCGCCGGCGAGGCCAAGGTGCCGTTCTTCAGCATCTCGGGCTCCGACTTCGTCGAGATGTTCGTCGGCGTCGGCGCCGCTCGGGTGCGCGACATGTTCGAGCAGGCCAAGAAGAGCGCGCCGTGCATCATCTTCATCGACGAGATCGACGCCGTCGGCCGCCATCGTGGCGCGGGCCTGGGCGGCGGCAACGACGAGCGCGAACAGACCTTGAACCAGATGCTGGTCGAGATGGACGGCTTCGAGACCAACGTCGGCGTGATCGTGATGGCGGCGACCAACCGCCCCGACATCCTGGATCCGGCGCTGCTGCGCCCGGGGCGCTTCGACCGCCAGGTCTACGTGACGCTGCCCGACGTGCGTGGCCGCGAGCAGATCCTGAACGTCCACATGCGCAAGGTGCCGATCGGCCAGGACATCCGGGCCGATATCCTGGCACGCGGCACGCCGGGCTTCTCGGGCGCCGATCTGGCGAACTTGGTCAACGAGGCGGCATTGTTTGCCGCGCGGCGCAGCGGCCGGGTCGTCGAGATGGCCGACTTCGAGCGCGCCAAGGACAAGATCATGATGGGCCCCGAGCGCAAGTCGATGATCATGCCCGAGGAGGAGCGGCGCAACACCGCCTACCACGAGTCGGGCCACGCATTGGTGGCGCGCCTGATGCCCAAGACCGACCCGGTGCACAAGGTGACGGTGATCCCGCGCGGGCGGGCGCTCGGCGTGACGATGCAGTTGCCCGAGTCCGACCGCTACAGCCTCGACAAGGAGCGCATGCTGTCGACGATCTCGGTGCTCTTCGGCGGGCGCATCGCCGAGGAGGTGTTCATGAACCAGATGACCACCGGCGCCAGCAACGACTTCGAGCGCGCGACACACATTGCGCGCGACATGGTCACCCGCTACGGCATGACGGACGAGTTGGGGCCTATGGTCTACGCCGAGAACGAGGGCGAGGTCTTCCTCGGCCGCTCGGTCACGAAGCAGGTCAACGTCTCCGAAGAGACGATGCAGAAGGTCGACAAGCAGATCCGGCGCATCATCGACGAGCAGTACGCGATTGCGCGCAGGCACATCGAAAACAACCAGGACAAGATCCACGCGATGGCCAAGGCGCTGCTCGAATGGGAGACCATCGACAGCGACCAGATCGACGACATCATGGACGGCCGACCGCCGCGCCCGCCCAAGGACTGGACTTCTGCGGCAGCCAAGCCCGCCGCGACGCCGCCGGTCAATCCGGACGGGGCTCCCGCAGCGGCGTGAGGGATGACGATCCCCCAGCCCACTTCGTGCCTGGCGAGGGGCGGGGCCCGCGGCCGAGCGCGGCCTGCAAGGCCTCGGCCAGATCGGGAGCGGCCGAGCGTCGCCTGAGATGCCGGCCGGGATGACGAGCGGGGCTTCGGCCCCGCTTGCGTTTGCAAAGACCTGGCAGACGTCCACGCATGTTATCGACCTGTCGCGCCCACGCGTGATGGGCATCGTCAACGTCACGCCCGATTCGTTCTTCGATGGCGGCCTGCATGCCGGCACGGACGCAGCGATCGCGCACTGCGAACGTCTCGTTCGTGAAGGCGCCGACATGCTCGACATCGGCGGCGAGTCGAGCCGGCCTGGTGCTGCGCCGCTGCCGGTCGCAGAAGAGCTCGCACGCGTGCTGCCGGTGCTGCGCGTGGCGCAGACGCTCGGCCTGCCGGTCAGCGTCGATACCTGCAAGCCCGAAGTCATGCGCGCCGCGCTCGATCTCGGCGCGGACATCGTCAACGACATCCGCGCCCTGCAGGCGCCGGGGGCGATGGCGGCAGTGGCGGCTCATCCGCGCTGCGGAGTCTGCCTGATGCACATGCTCGGTGAGCCGCAGACCATGCAGCACGCGCCAGCCTACGCCGACGTGGTGCAGGAGGTTGCCAGCTTCCTGGCGGCGCGCGCGCAGGCGGCGCAGGCGGCGGGCATCGCCGCAGCGCGCATCGTTCTCGACCCGGGGATCGGATTCGCAAAGCTGCCCGAGCACAACCTGGCCCTGCTCGCGCGGCAGGAGGAACTGCTGCGCTGCGGGCTGCCATTGCTCGTCGGCTGGTCGCGCAAGTCCACCCTCGGCGCGTTGACCGGCCGCGCGGCGCCCGATCGCCTCGCGGCCAGCGTTGCCGCGGCGCTCGCCGCCGTGCAGCGCGGCGCCAGCATCGTGCGCGTGCACGATGTCGCCGCTACCGTCGATGCCCTGCGTGTATGGCGGGCTGCCGAGCTCGGTGCTTGCGGCTCGGCAGGGCAGAATTCAGGTCTGAAAACAACGCATTGCGCCTCGGACGCACCATGACCAGATCCTACTTCGGCACCGACGGCATTCGCGGCACCGTGGGCCAGTCGCCGATCACGCCCGACTTCATGCTGCGACTCGGACACGCGGTCGGTCGCGTGCTGCGCAGCGCCGGCCCGCGGCCGACGGTGCTGATCGGCAAGGACACGCGCATCTCGGGCTACATGATCGAGTCGGCGCTCGAGGCGGGATTCGCTTCGGCCGGCGTCGACGTCGTGCTGACCGGCCCCTTGCCGACGCCGGGCGTCGCCTATCTGACGCGCGCGTTGCGGCTGGACCTGGGCGTCGTGATCAGCGCGTCGCACAACCCGTTCGGCGACAACGGCATCAAGTTCTTCTCGGCGCGCGGCGAGAAGCTGCCCGACACCTGGGAGCGCGAGGTCGAATCCGCGCTCGCGCAGCCACCGCAGTGGGTCGACTCGGCGCGCCTCGGGAAAGCGCGGCGCCTGGATGACGCGCGCGGACGCTATATCGAGTTCTGCAAGGCCACCGTCAGCAGCGAACTCTCGCTCAAGGGCCTGAAGATCGTCGTCGACGCGGCGCATGGCGCGGCCTATCAGGTCGCGCCCGACGTGTTCCACGAGCTCGGCGCCGACGTCGTGGCGATCGGTGTCACCCCCGACGGCAGCAATATCAACGACGGCTTCGGGGCGACCGCTCCGCAGGCGCTGCTGCGCGCGGTGCGCGAGTCGGGCGCCGACTATGGGGTCGCGCTCGACGGCGACGCCGATCGCCTGCAGTTCGTCGATGGCGCAGGCCGGCTCTACAACGGCGACGAACTGCTGTATGTGATGGTCAACGACCGTCTCGCGCGCGGCCAGAACGTGCAGGGCACCGTTGGCACGCTGATGACGAACCTCGGCGTCGAGCTCGCGCTGAAGCGACTCGACGTGCCCTTGGTGCGGGCCAAGGTCGGCGACCGCTACGTGCTCGAGGAACTCGTCGCGCGCGGCTGGCTGCTCGGCGGCGAGGGCTCGGGCCATCTGCTCGCGCTCGACAAGCACACGACGGGTGACGGCATCGTCAGCGCGCTGCAGATCTTCATGGCGATCCGGCGCGGCGGCTGCATGCTGTCCGAACTGCTGGACGGCGTGAGCCTTTACCCGCAGACGCTGATCAACGTTCGCCTCGCCGCCGGCGACGCGTGGAAGACCAGTCCGAGGCTCGCGGCCGCACAGGACGACGTGCGTGCCGAGCTCGGACAAAGTGGCCGCGTCCTGATTCGTCCGTCGGGCACCGAGCCGGTCGTGCGGGTAATGGTCGAGGCCGCCGAGGCGACGCTTGCGAAGCGCTGCGCCGAACGCCTTGCCGACGCGCTGCGGGGCCCGGCCTGAGAGACCGGAGAACGGGCCGCCAAGGCGCGTATCTTGGCGTTGCCGGACCCGGGCGACACTGTCACATTCGTGCCCTCGTGCTGTCACGGAAGTTTCATCTTGGCTCGCTAGAGTTGAAGTCGAACCGATGACAACCCCTTGACGAGGACACCGACCATGATGCGCCATACCACCTTGCTGGGAGCCTCGATGCTGGCCCTGGCCACGCTTCCGAACCTCGCCAGCGCCCAGACCGTCGTCAAGATCGACGGTTCGAGCACGGTGTTTCCGATCACCGAAGGCGTGGCCGAAGACTTCCAGAAGATGAAGAAGGGCGCGGTCAAGGTCACCGTCGGCATCTCCGGCACTGGCGGCGGGTTCAAGAAGTTCTGCCGCGCCGAGACCGATGTCCAGGGCGCGTCGCGCCCGATCCTCGCCAAGGAGATGGCCGACTGCAAGGCCGCCGGCGTCGATTACTTCGAACTGCCGGTCGCCTTCGACGCGCTGACCGTGGTGATGAACCCGAAGAACGAGTTCCTCAAGCAGATCACGGTCGAGGAACTCAAGAAGATGTGGGAGCCCGCGGCGCAGGGCAAGGTGATGCGCTGGAACCAGGTCAATCCGGCCTGGCCCGACGCGCCGATCAAGCTCTTCGGCGCCGGCTCCGATTCGGGCACCTTCGACTACTTCACCGAGGCCATCAACGGCAAGTCCAAGGCCAGCCGCGGTGACTACACCGCGAGCGAGGACGACAACGTGCTCGTGCAGGGCGTGTCGCAGGACGTGAACGCGATCGGCTACTTCGGCTATGCCTACTACGCTGAGAACCAGGCGCGCCTCAAGGCCGTCCCGGTCGTCGAGAAGCCCGGCAAGCCGCCCGTCTCGCCGAGCGAGGCGACGGTGCTCAACGGCAGCTACCAGCCGCTCGCGCGCCCGATCTTCATCTACGTGAACGCCAAGTCGATGGCCAAGCCCGAAGTCAAGGAGTTCGTCGACTTCTACATGAAGGAAGGCGCGAAGATTGCCAAGGAGGTCAAGTACGTGCCGTTGCCGAGCAAGGCCTACGCGATCAACCTCGAGCACATCGCCCAGGGCAAGAAGGGCACCGTGTTCGGCGGCGTTCCCGAGGTCGGCATCACGATCGAGGAACTGCAGAAGCGCGAAGCGAAGTGACGCAGCCCGCCGCGCAAGCGGCGCCGGAGAACTCGGAGCCTGCCATGCCAGCCAGCCAGACCGCGGCCGCGGACTTGGCCGCCCCGACCGCGGGCGCGCCCATCACAGGCGCCGCCAAACTCGCCGAGTTTGCGCGCCTGAAGGCCCAGCGCCATCGGCGCGAGACGGCGATCGAGATGCTGCTGCTGCTCGCCGCATGCGTCTCGGTCTTCACGACGGTCGGCATCGTCTATGTGCTGATCTCGGAGTCGCTGGTCTTCTTCCAGCACGTGTCGTTGTGGGACTTCCTCACCGACACGCAATGGACGCCGCTGTTCTCCGACGCGCACTACGGCATCATGGTGCTGCTGTCGGGGACGATCACGAGTTCGCTCGTCGCGCTCGTGATCGCGATCCCGCTCGGGACGATCATCGCGGTCTACCTGTCCGAGTTCTCGGGCCACAAGACGCGCGAGACGATGAAGCCGGTGCTCGAGTTGCTGGCCGGCGTGCCGACCATCATCTACGGCTACTTCGCGCTTCTGTTCGTGACGCCGCTGATCCAGCGCCTGTATCCCGAACTGCCGGGATTCAACGTGCTGTCGGCGGGCATCGTGATGGGGATCATGATCATCCCCTACGTCTCGTCGCTGTCCGAGGACGCGATGCGCGCGGTGCCGATGAGCCTGCGCGAAGGCGCCTACGCGATGGGCGCAACGCGCTACCAGACGGCGACCTCGGTCGTCGTGCCGGCAGCGCTGTCGGGGATCGCTGCGGCCTACATCCTCGGCATCTCGCGCGCCGTTGGCGAGACCATGATCCTGGCGGTGGCCGCCGGCATGCAGCCGACGCTGACCTTCAACCCGCTCGAGCCGGCCGCAACCGTGACCTCGTACATCGTCCAGGTTGCACTCGGCGATCTGCCGCACGGCAGCGTGGGCTACCAGACGATCTTCGCTGCCGGCCTGACCTTGATGCTGCTGACGCTCGCGTTCAACCTGCTCGGCTACTGGCTGCGGCGCCGCTATCGGGAGGCCTATTGATGGGTGCCGTCAACGTCTCCTCGCGCACCGAGAGCCTGCGCGCGACGATCCGCCGCCACAAGCGCTGGGACCTGATCTTCGGCCTGCTCGGACTCGCGGTGCTGTTGCTCGCGGTGCTGACGCTGGTCGCGTTGTTCACCGACATGGTGATCACCGGCGTGCCGCGCCTGACCGGCGACTTCTTCACGAGCTTTCCCTCGCGCCGGGCCGGCCAGGCGGGAATCCTGTCGGCCTGGGTCGGCTCGCTGCTGGTGATGGGCGTCACCGCGCTGGTCGCGGTTCCGCTCGGGATTGCCGGCGCGATCTACCTCGAAGAGTACGCGCGCAAGAACTGGTTCACCGACATCATCGAACTCAACGTCAGCAACCTCGCCGGCGTGCCGTCGATCATCTATGGCCTGCTGGCGCTCGGCCTGTTCGTCTACACCTTCGGACTCGGCCAGAGCGTCCTCACCGCGGGCCTCACGCTCGCGCTGCTGATCCTGCCCATCGTCATCGTCACGACGCGCGAGGCGCTGCGCGCGATCCCGCTCCACATTCGCGAGGCGGCCTACGGCTGCGGCGCATCGCAGTGGCAAGTCGTCAGCCACCACCTCGTGCCCTATGGCCTGCCCGGCATCCTGACCGGCGTCATCATCGGGCTGTCGCGCGCGATCGGCGAGACGGCGCCCATCATCACCATCGGCGCACTCACCTTCATCGCCTTCCTGCCGCCGGTGCCCGGCACCGGCGACCCGCCGGCGGGCCTGTTCGACTGGCTGTTCTCGCCTTTCACGGTGATGCCGATCCAGATCTTCAACTGGACCTCGCGCCCGGATCCGTCGTTTCACCTCAATGCCGCGGCCGCGAGCCTGGTGCTGCTGGTGATGACGCTCGGCATGAACGCGTTCGCGATCTGGCTGCGCTACCGCCTGCGCAAGAACATCAAGTGGTAATCCACCCGGACAAGGACACCTGAACACCATGCCCTCGACGCTCACCCTGCCCAGCCAGCCCCCGCCGCTGAAGGCCGAGTCGACCAAGCTCGATTTCTACTACGGGTCGTTCAAGGCCCTGCGCGACGTCTCGATGCCGATCTACGAGAACAAGGTGACGGCGCTGATCGGGCCCAGCGGCTGCGGCAAGTCGACCTACCTGCGCTGCTTCAACCGGATGCACGACCTGTATCCGGGCAACCGCTACGACGGCAGCATCCATCTCTACCCGGACCATGTCGACGTGCTGCACAAGAGCGTCGACGCGATCGAGGTGCGGATGCGCATCTCGATGGTGTTCCAGAAGCCCAATCCGTTTCCGAAGTCGATCTTCGACAACGTCGCCTACGGCCTGAAGGTGCGCGGCGAGAGGTCGCGCAGCTACATCCAGGACAAGGTCGAGTCGGCGCTCAAGGGCGCCGCGATCTGGCAGGAGGTGAAGGACCGGCTCGACGAGGTCGCGGTCAACCTCTCGGGCGGGCAGCAGCAGCGCCTGTGCATCGCGCGCGCGCTCGCCACCGACCCCGAGATCGTGCTCTTCGACGAGCCGACCTCGGCGCTCGACCCGATCGCCACCGGCGCGATCGAGGAGCTGATCGGCGAACTCAAGCAGAAGGTCACGATCCTGATCGTGACCCACAACATGCAGCAGGCGGCGCGCGTGTCCGACTACGTGGCCTACATGTACATCGGCGAGCTCGTCGAGTACGGCCCCACGAGCGACATCTTCATGAAGCCCAAGCGCAAGGAGACCGAGGACTACATCACCGGTCGCTTCGGATGAGGTGCCGTCCCGGCGGTACCGGCGCGCCGGTGGCAGACTGCAACCCGACGCGATGCGCGCAAGCGGGCATGGGAGAGCAACGATGAACGACAAGCACATTTCCACCCAGTTCGACGCCGAACTGAGCGACATCTCGAACCGCGTCCTCGAGATGGGCGGCCTCGTCGAGGCCCAGGTCACGCAGGCGGTGTATGCGCTGACGCACTTCAGTGGCGAGGTCGCCGCGCAGGTGCTGGTGCAGGAGGAACGGGTCAATTCGATGGAGGTCGAGATCGACCGCGAGCTCTCGACCATCATCGCCCGGCGCCAGCCCACCGCGCGCGACCTGCGCCTGCTGATCGCCGTCTCGAAGACGATCGCCAACCTGGAGCGCGTCGGCGACGAGGCGGCGCGCGTTGCACGCACCGTGCAGCGTCTGGTCGATGCCGGCGTCTCGAGTCGGTTGCGCCTGCCCGTGAACGACCTCGCCTTCGAGTCGGAGCTGGCGATCGCGCAGATGCGCAAGGCGCTCGATGCCTTCGCCCGCCTCGATACGGCGCGCGCGCTCGAGGTCATCCGCCAGGACAATGCGATCGACGAGGAGTTCGACGGCCTGCTGCGCAAGCTCATCACCTACATGATGGAAGACCCGCGCACGATCTCGGCGAGCATCGATCTGGTGTTCGTCGCCAAGGCCATCGAGCGCGTCGGCGACCATGCGAAGAACATCGCCGAGCAGATCATCTACATCGTCAAGGGCACGGATGTCCGCCACAATCCGATCGAAGCCGTCGAGTCGATGACGCGCTGATGCCACCTTCGAGGAGCGTTCGATGAGCCGCGTGCTCGTGGTCGAGGACGAGTCGGCGATCGCCGAGCTGATTGCCATCAACCTGCGCCATGCCGGCCACGAGGTCACGCTGGCAACGACGGCGGCCCAGGCGCACGACGAGGTGTCGCGTGCGCTGCCTGACCTGGTGGTGCTGGACTGGATGCTGCCCGGCGAGTCGGGGCTGGCGTTGGCGCGACGCTGGCGCGCCGATGCACGCACGCGCGAGCTGCCGCTGATCCTGCTCACCGCGCGCGCCGAGGAGGCCGACAAGGTGGCCGGCCTCGACGCCGGCGCCGACGACTACCTGAGCAAGCCGTTCTCGACCAGCGAGTTGCTGGCGCGCATCCGCGCCGTGCTGCGGCGGCGCGCGCCGCAGGCGCTGGACGAACAGGTCGAGCTCGATGGTCTGGTGATCGATCCGGCGACGCGGCGCGTCACCTGCGAGGGGCGGGAGGTCAAGGTCGGCCCGACCGAGTTCCGGCTGCTGCACTTCCTGATGACGCACCCCGAGCGGGTGCACAGCCGGGCCCAGTTGCTCTACCGCGTCTGGGGCGACCATGTCTTCATCGAGGAGCGCACCGTCGACGTCCATGTCAAGCGCCTGCGCGAGGCGCTGGTGCCGGTGAATCGCGCGCGCATGATCGAGACTTCGCGCGGCGCCGGCTACCGCATCACGCAGCATGCGCGGGTCGAGCCCGCCTGATCGCAAGGCCGGAGCAGGCCCTTGGGCTGGCTGAGCGGGCGCGCCGCGATCGTCGTCATGGCGGTGCTGCTGGGTGGCGCAGCGGCTTCGCTGATCTCGACGTCGGCACTCTCGGTCCTGTTCGGCGGCGCCATCGGCGCGGCGTGCGCGGCAGCGGCCGACGCCGCGCGCGGGCTGCGCGTGCTGCGCTGGCTGAACCACCCGTCTGATCGCGACGCCCCGCGCGACGCCGGCCTTTGGGGCGAGATCGCCTACTTTGCCGAGCGCGCTTTGCGCACGCATGAGCGCATCGCGCAGCAGGAGCAGTGGCGGCTGGCACAGTTTCTCGCCGCGATGGAGGCCTCGCCCAACGGCTTCCTGCTGCTCGGTGCGAACGACCGCATCGAGTGGTGCAATGCCGTCGCCGCCGAGCACTTCGGGCTCGATCCGCAGCGCGACCGCGACCAACGGGTCACGAACCTGGTCCGCGCGCCGGCATTCGTGCACTACCTGCAGCAGGGGCGTTGGGAAGAGTCGGTGACATTCCCCGAGCCGCGCGGCCGGGGAACGCTGTCCGTGCTGGTGCGCAGCTATGGCGACGACCAGAAGCTCGTGCTGTCGCAGGACATCACCGCGCGCGAGCAGGCCGAGGCGATGCGGCGCGATTTTGTCGCCAATGTCTCGCACGAGATCCGTACGCCGCTGACGGTGCTGGCAGGCTTCATCGAGACCCTGGCCAATCTGCCCCTTTCGGAGGTCGAGCGCCGGCGCGTGTTGCTGCTGATGGGGCAGCAGGCGGCGCGCATGCAGACGCTGGTCGCCGACCTGCTGACGCTGGCCACCCTGGAAGGCAGCCCGCGGCCCCCGGCCGATCGCTGGATCGCGATCGGGCGCCTGCTCGCACAGGCCGAAGTCGACGCGGCAGCGTTGTCGGCCGGGCGGCACACCTTGCAGTTCGAGCGCGACGATGCAGTCCAGGTGGCGGGCAACGAGAACGAACTCGCGAGCGCGATCGGCAACCTCGTCAACAACGCGGTGCGCTACACGCCCGACGGCGGCCGGATCACCGTCGCCTGGCAGGTGCGGCCCGATGGCGCCGGCGAGCTGTCGGTTACCGACACCGGCATCGGCATCGAGCGCGAACATCACGCGCGCCTGACCGAGCGCTTCTACCGCGTCGACAGCAGCCGCTCGCGCGACACCGGCGGCACCGGGCTCGGCCTGTCGATTGCCAAGCACGTGGCGCAGCGCCACGGCGGCGAGTTGGAGATCCGCAGCGAACCCGGCAAGGGTTCGGTGTTTCGCATCGTCCTGCCGGCCACGCGCGTGCGCTACCTGGAGCCTGCGCCGGATCCGCGCAAGCTTGCCGCCGACGCCGCCTGAGAGCGCCCCCAGGCGGCGGCAAAGGCCCGCCGCCGCCCCCCGAGGGGGTTGAGTCAACTCGGGAGCGGCCCTTCGTTGACTCATGAGCGCCCCCAGGCGGCGGCAAAGGCCCGCCGCCGCCCCCCGAGGAGGTTGAGTCAACTCGGGAGCGGCCCTTCGTTGACTCATGAGCCCGCGTCAACCGCCGTCAGGGCGGACACGCCGGTAAACGGCAGTCGCCTCCTCGCGGTCGGTAGGCCGACGCGCCGTCGCGACATATTCCCAACCCGGCCAGTCGCGCCGCGGGCGCTGGCGCGTCTCCAGCACGAGCAGGTAGTCGCAGCGCCGGGTGGACAGTGGCGCATTCGCGTCGGGCCGGAAGTTGCCAAAGTGCTCGAGCGCGGCAAGCTGCGCCCGCGGCAGGCCACGTGTCAGCACGCAGGCGCCGGGCGGTACATGCAGCGCGATGCGCTCGATCTGCACCCGATAGCTGCGCGCATAGTCGGCCAGCGGCAGCATCAGCGTCATCACGAGCAGCCAGCACAGGGCGACGCCACTCGCTGGCAGCACGAGGCTCTTCCACAGCGCGTGACGCGTGCGCCCGGTGCGCCAGCGCACGAGGCCGAACCAGGCCAGGGTGGCCAGCGCGGCTAGCGCGAAAGTGAAGGCCGAGAACCGGACCGGGTAGCCGGGTGCGAGTTTGAAGACGTTTGCTGCGGGCTTGGACGGCACGCCAGTCTGCAGCGAGAGGTAGATGACCCACAGCGCGATTGCTGCACTGCTGAAGAAGAGTACCGAGAACCAGTCCATCGCCGCGGCCGTGCCGCGCTGCAGCGTGGGCAGCGCGAACGCGGCCAGGGCCGCGAGGGCCGGTAGCGCGAGCATCAGCGCCCGGTCCGACGAACCCATGACCACGCTGGCTGCGACGCCCACCGCGGCGCATCCCAGCGGCACCGAGATGTGGCGCCGCTGCAGCTGACGCCGCCAGCGCCACAGGGTCCACAGCGCGAGCGGCCAGGCGGGCCAGGTGAACCAGAGCAGCAGGCGCGCGAGCGACCCGACCTGCTGCAGCGAACCCAAGCCCACGGCACGCCAGGCCCACGCGTCGATGATGGTGGCAAGCGCGGCGGCCAACGCCAGCGCGGCAACGATCCACCCAGTGTGGCGGCGCGCCCGCTCGCTGTCCGAGCCGGCACTCGCGACAATGCCGACCGCGCCCAGTGCGACCGCCATGCTCGGCGCGCCGCTCGCGGCGAGGACGGGCAAGGCGGCCAGCACCGCCAGCGCAGCGGGCAGGGCGCGAAACGCGCTCAGCGCAAGGCCGAACAGGAACAGCGAGGCCGCGAAGAGCTGCACCAGCTCCGGTGTCGTCTCATGACCGAGCTGCAGCAGCCCGAGGCACGCAATCAGCGCCAGCAGCGCGCCGTCGGCGATCGCACGCGCGTAGTCGACTGCATGCGCTTCGCCGCCGAACGCCAGTGGCAGCGGCTGCGCGGCATCGGTGCGCGCCAGGTGATAGGTGGCGTACCAGGTCAGCACCAGCACCAGCGCGAGCAGCAGCGCAAACGCCAGGCGGGCCGCGATCGGCGCGCCGACCCATGGCCCCAGGGCCTTGATGGCGGCCGCGCCGAGCCAGTAGGGCAGCAACGCGGACTCGGACGGCAGCCCGCCCACGGTCGGCGCAAGCCAGGGGCTGCGGCCCTCGGCGATGCTCTGCATGTAGCCGAAGGCGGTGATGTCGGCCGCCTTCCACGGGTCGCGCCCGAAGAGGCCCGGCAGCACGTACACGGCGCACAGCAGCAGCAGCCAGGCTCGGGGCAGGCGTTGCGCCTCGCGCTCGGTGACCAGGGCCGGGTTGGGCGTTTCCACGGTGGGTGTGTGCTGCTCGTGCTGACCGTTGCGCATCATGCACGCAAAAAAAGAGGCAGCCGCGGCTGCCTCGTTCGACGGGCTATTGCCCGCGCATCACTTCTTGAGATGGGCAAACTTGTTGCGGAACTTCTCGACCCGGCCGCCGAGCGAATCGACACTCTTCTGGGTGCCGGTGTAGAAGGGGTGCGACTCGCTCGTCGACTCGAGCTTGAACAGCGGCAGCTCGCGGCCGTCATCCATCTTGACCGTCTCGCGCGTCTGCGCGCAGGAGCGGGTCACGAACTTGAAGCCGTTGGACAGGTCCACGAAGCAGACTTCGCGGTACGCGGGGTGGATGCCCTCTTTCATGATCGATCCTTTGAGCGCGCCGCGCGCGCGGTTTGTCGACAGCCACTGCAAACCCCTTGCAGCACTTGCCATGCGCGGAAAAAGCTTGTGATTATAGCCGTCGAGAGCGTGTCAGCCGCCGCGGCGCATCATGTCGAAGAAGTCGAGGTTGTTCTTGGTCGACTTCATCTTGTCGAGGATGAACTCCATCGCCTCGATCTCGTCCATCGGGTAGAGGAGCTTTCGCAGGATCCAGGTCTTTTGCAGGATCTCGGGCTTCAAGAGCAGTTCCTCGCGCCGCGTGCCGCTCTTGTTGAGCAGGATCGACGGGTAGACGCGCTTTTCGGACATGCGGCGGTCGAGGTAGATCTCGCAGTTGCCGGTGCCCTTGAACTCCTCGTAGATGACCTCGTCCATGCGGCTGCCGGTGTCGATCAGCGCGGTGCCGATGATGGTCAGCGAACCGCCTTCCTCGATGTTGCGCGCGGCGCCGAAGAAGCGCTTCGGTCGCTGCAGCGCGTTCGCATCGACGCCGCCGGTCAGCACCTTGCCCGAGGAGGGCAGCACGTTGTTGTAGGCGCGCGCGAGCCGCGTGATCGAGTCGAGCAGGATCACGACGTCCTTCTTCATCTCGACGAGGCGCTTGGCGCGCTCGATCACCATCTCGGCGACCTGAACGTGGCGCGCGGCGGGTTCGTCGAAGGTCGAGCTGATGACTTCGCCGCGCACGGTGCGCTGCATCTCGGTCACTTCCTCGGGCCGCTCGTCGACGAGCAGCACGATCAGATACACCTCGGGGTAGTTGGCGACGATCGCATGCGCAAAGTGCTGCATCATCACCGTCTTGCCGCTCTTGGGCTGCGAGACGAGCAGGGCGCGCTGACCTTTGCCGAGCGGTGCGATCAGGTCGATGATGCGGCTGGTGATGTTCTCCTCGCCCTTCAGGTTGTCGCGCTCGAGCTTGAACTGCTCCTTGGGGAACAAGGGCGTCAGGTTCTCGAACATGACCTTGTGCTTGCTCTCCTCGGGCGTCTGGCCGTTGACGCGGTCGACCTTGACGAGTGCGAAGTAGCGCTCGCCGTCCTTGGGCACCCGCACCTCGCCCTCGACCATGTCGCCGGTGTGCAGGTTGAAGCGCCGGATCTGGCTCGGCGAGAGGTAGATGTCGTCCGTGCTCGCCATGTAGCTCGCCTCGGGCGAGCGCAGGAAGCCGAAGCCGTCGGGCAGCACCTCGAGCACGCCGTCGCCGAAGACCTGCTCGCCGGCGCGGGCGCGCTTCTTCATGATCGCGAACATCAATTCCTGCTTGCGCATGCGGGCGACGTTCTCGATCTCCAGCGCCTCGCCCATCGTGATGAGTTCGGAGACGTGGATGGCTTTGAGCTCGGACAGGTGCATGGGGGAGGTCCCGTTCTGGTAGGCCGGCGCCGGCTGGCGCGGCACCTGCCGCCGCGACGCGGCTGCAGTTCAACGCACGGCGGCGAAGCCGTCGAATGGTGTGGAGTTGGGGGCCGGGCCTACGCGCCGAATCCGGGCGTGGCGGCCTCGATCTGCATCGACGGGAACCGGCTCGTGGCGACGGCTCCCGCGCTTCGGATGCAGATTATAGATGACCGTCGAGGAAGGCGGTCAACTGGGCCTTGGACAAGGCGCCGACCTTGGTCGCCGCGAGCTGCCCGTCCTTGAACAGCATCAGCGTCGGAATGCCGCGGATGCCGAACTTGGCCGGAACCTCGCGGTTTTCGTCGACGTTCATCTTGGCGATCTGCAGGCGTGCGCCGTAATCCTTGGCCACCTCGTCGAGGATGGGCGCGATCATCTTGCAGGGGCCGCACCACTCGGCCCAGTAGTCCACCAGCACCGGCGCTCCGGACTTCAGGACGTCGGCGTCGAACGACGCGTCGGAAACATGCTTGATCAATTCACTGCTCATCGAAAATCCTCGCGGGAAGCGGCTGCGCAGAATTCTGACACAAAGGCCTGCGCCTCATGACCGTAGGGGTCGGCGCCCCGGCGCGCCCATCCAATCGCATGCCAGAGTCCGATGCCAGAACTGTGTGCCATTGGCGGGCCTGATCCCGGCATGCTCGCGCCCCGGTCTGGGCTCCAATCGGAGGCACAAGTCTGCATCTCCGCGTTGCCTCTTCCAGCCCGACGCTTCATGGCCGCCATCGTCCCTCCTGCGAGCAAGCCCAAGCCGACGCGCGCATTCGGCCGCTTCGCGCTGAGCCAGCTGCTCGGCAAGAGCAGCGCGACCATGGCCTGGCTCGCCTTCGATCCGACCGTCGGGCGCGAGACCATGCTGCACCTGCCGCGCGTGCGCCCGGTCGATGGCGCCGCGCTCGAGGCCTGGCTGCATCAGGCGCGCCTGGGCGCGCGCCTGCATCATCCGAACCTCGCACCGGCAACGGAAATCGGAGTCCACGACCAGTGGCCCTATGTTGCCGTCGAGCGCGGTCTGGGCGTGACGCTCGCCGAGTGGCTGCAGGCGCGACCGCGCGCGCCGCACGCCGAGCTCATCGGCCTCGCCTGTCAGGCACTCGAAGGCCTGGCCTTCGCGCACGAGGCTGGCGCGGTGCACCAGGACCTCCAACTGCACCACCTGCTGGTGGACGAGCGCGGTCAGCTGCGCGTGGCGGCGCTCGACATCGTCGTCGAGTCGACGCTCGCCGAAACCGCCTTCGGCGCGCTTGCGGAAACGTTCGGCCACGCGAACGCTTCTCAACCCCCTCGGGGGGCGGACGAAGCAAAGGGTCGGCTCGGAGGCGCATTTGCTCTCGAGCCCGGCCTGCCCCTGGCCAGCGTGCTCGACCCTGGCCATCTGCGCGCCCGCCGCGAGGGTGCCGAGCGCGACGTGCTTTGCGTGGGGCTGCTGCTGCACCAGCTGCTCGCCGGCGCGCCGGCGCTCGACGAGGCGGATACCGGACGCGTCGTCGCGCGCCTGCCGCCGCAAGGCCGCGAGACCGTGCGCCTGCCGTGGAGCACGACGCAGCCGGTCGCCGAGGCGCTGCGCGCGATCGTCAACCGCGCCACCGACCGCCAGCCGCGCCAGCGCTACCTCGCTGCGCGCAGCCTGCTGCGCGCGCTCGACGGCTGGCGCACGGCCGCGGCCGAGGGTGGCGGCGGACCCCTGGCGCTGTTGCTCGACCGCCTGCACGGCGTCGGCCACCTGCCGGCGCTGCCCGGCGTCGGGTTGCTCGCTGCGCGGCTGACCAAGCTCGAGGCACGCCATGCCACCGAGACGAGCGAGCGCATCCTGCGCGACCTGGCGCTCAGCTTCGAGCTGCTGCGCCAGGTCAACTCGGCCCAGGTGCGGGGCACACAGGTTGCAGGCAACGGCCCGGTGCTGACGATGCGCCGCTGCCTGGCCCTCGTTGGCGTAAAAGGCGTGCGCCAGGCCGTAGCAGCCCTGCGCGCGTGGCCGGGGCCGCTCGGCGAGGCCGACGCCGCGGCGCTCAAGCAATGCATGGACCGCGTGCGCCTGGCCGGCCACACCGCCCAGGCGCTGCGGCCGGCGGGCTACGACGGCGAGGCGGTGTACCTGATCGCTGCACTGCAGAACCTCGGCCGCCTGCTCGTGCAGTACCACTTTGGACACGACGCGGCGCAGATTGCCGCGCTCATGCAGCCCATCGACGCCGGCGACACCGACCTTGGCGCGCCCGGCACGGGCCCGCCGGGCCGCCCCAGGGGCGAACACCGACGCGCGGAGCACGAAGGCGCGCCCATGACCGAGGAGGGCGCCGCTTTCGCGGTGCTCGGTGTCGATCTCGAGACGCTGGGCATCGCGGTGGCGCGGCATTGGGGGCTTGCCGACGATGTGGTTCACATGATCCGGCGCCTGTCACCACAGCGGCCCGTTCGCCAGCCCGAAGGCGATGCCGACCTGCTGCGCCTGGTGGCGAGCGCCGCCAACGAAGCCGTCGACGCGATCACACAACTCGATGCCGACAGGGCCGGCGCTGCGCTGCAAACCATCGTGCAGCGCTACGGGCGCGGCCTCGGGCTGACGCTGCGCGAGCTCGAACGCGCGCTGCAGCAGGGCCGCCAGGCATTGCAGGGCCGGCAGCCGGCCGCAGCGTCTACGGCGACGCTGCCGACCGACAGCGTCGAGTCGGCCGCTACCGACCCGGGCTGAAGCAAGCCCATGTCCGCACACGAACAAGCCCTTGCTCCCGCGACCAGCGTCGGTCGCTTCACGTTGCGGCGCGTGCTCGGCCAGGGCGCGCAGGCGACGGTCTGGCTGGCACACGACCCGCGACTCGACCGCGAGGTGGCGGTCAAGCTGATGCGCCCCGGCGCAGAGTCGGCGAGCGCCGGCCCGACGGCGACGCAATGGCTGCAGGAGGCGCGTAGCGTCAGCCGCCTGAACCATCCCAACATCGTACCGGTCTTCGAGGCCGACCTGCACGGCGCGCAACCTTACCTCGTGTTCGAGTATGTCGAAGGCCGCACGCTGGCCGAGACCCTGCGCGCGCGCAGCACCCTGCCGGGTGCACGCGAAGCGGCCTCGATGATGATCGGCGTGCTCGACGCGCTGCAGGCGGCGCACGCTGCCGGGGTGGTCCATCGCGACTTGAAGCCGTCGAACATCCTCGTCGATGCCGGCGGACGGGCGCGCGTGATGGACTTCGGCATCGCCGCGCGCAGTGCTGGCGCCGGCGGCAAGGGCAGCGCCGGGATGCATCCGATCGTCGGCACGCCGGGCTACATGTCACCCGAGGCGGCGCGCGGCGAGCCGCCTTCGCCGCTGATGGATGTCTTCTCGGCCGGACTGATGCTGATCGAGATGCTCTCGGGGCAGCGGCTGATCGCCGAGCGCGACCCCTACCGTGCCATCCATCGCGCTGCGACCGAAGAAGTCGCGCTGCCAGCGGCGCTGCCGGGCGAGGTCGACACGCAGCTGCGCGCACTGCTCCAGCGCGCGATCGCCCGCGACGGCGCGCAGAGGCTGCAGAGTGCTGCGGCATTCCGCGACGGTCTGCATGCCTGGCTCACGCCGCCCGCGGACGCCAGCGGCCAGCCGGGCGGCGGCGCGTCGGGTGCGCTCGACTTCCTGCTGCGCAAGATGCGCCACAAGTCGGACTTCCCGGCCCTGACCGATGCGGTGGCGCGTATCCAGCGCGTCGCCAATTCGGAGCGCGAGAGCGTCGCCAGCCTGTCGGCTGCGATCCTCGACGACGTGGCACTGACCAACAAGCTGTTGCGCATGGTCAACACGGCCCACTACGCACAGGCCGGCGGCGGCAGCGTGAGCACGATCTCGCGGGCGGTGTCGCTGGTCGGGTTCACCGGCATCCGCAACATGGCGCTCAGCCTGGTGCTGCTCGAGCACATGCACGACAAGCTGCACGCCAATCATCTGAAGGCCGAGTTCCTGCGCGGGTTGTTCGCCGGAACGCTCGCGAGCGAGCTGGCGCGCACCCACGCCGAGGGCGAGGAAGCCTTCATCGGCGCGCTGTTCCAGAACCTCGGCCGTCTCCTGACCAAGTTCTACTTCCCGGAAGAGGCCCGTCAGGTCGAGCAGGCAACGACCGAACGCATGCCGCCGCTGACCGAAGAGGCGGCATCGATCCAGGCGCTCGGCATGAGCTACGAGGACCTGGGCCTGGGCGTGGCGCGCTCCTGGGGGCTGCCCGACACGCTGCTGCGCGCGATGCGCATTCCACGCGCCGAGCCGCCCGCCACCGCACCCGTGCGGGCCGCCGATCGGCTGCGTTGGGTCACGCTCGCCGCCAACGACGCTGCCCAGGCATTGATGATCGCCGAGCCGGTACGCTCCGCAGCTGCAATGGTGGCGGTGGCCGAGCGCTATGCGCGCTCGCTCGGCGTCAGCGCCAAGGACATGCAGGCCAGCGCCGCCAAGGCGCGCGAGCACCTGGCCGATCTGGCGCGCGCGATGGGGCTGCCGTTGCCGGCGAGTCTCGTGGCGCAACCCGCGCTCGAAGCGCCTGCCGGTCAGGACACAGCGACCGTCGTCGTCGCTGCGGCGGCCGGCCGACCGCTCGCCTCCCCGGCAGACGCCGGGCTGCCAGAGGCTGGCTTGTCCTCCGCGGGGGGCGGGCCAGGCGCAGCCCAACCCCGGGAGCGCTCGGACGCGCTCGACCTGACACTGCCGCTCGATCCACCTGCGGGCCTGGATCCGCCCCCGCAAGGGCGCGCCCAGGCTGCCAGCATGATGGCCGCTGGCATCCAGGACATCACCAATGCAATGGTCGAGAGCTTCAAGCTCAAAGACGTGTTGCACATGATCCTCGAGACCATGCTGCGCGCGCTGGGTTTGCGCCGCGTGGTGTTCTGCCTGCGCGATCCGCGCAGCGATGTGATCAGCGGCCGCTTCGGCCTCGGCGAGGACGCGACGGCGCTCGTGCCGCGCTTTCGCGTTGCCGCCAGCGGCGGCAGCGATCTGTTCGCCATTGTTTGTGCCAAGGCCGCCGACACGCTGATCAGCGATGCATCCGCGCCGCACATCGCGGCGCGCCTGCCGGCCTGGTTCACGCAGCATGTCGCAGCGCCAGCCTTCCTGTTGCTGCCGCTGGCGATCAAGGGCGCGCCCTTTGCGCTGATCTATGCCGACATGGCGCGCGCGGGCGGGATCGTGCTCGACGACAAGGAACTCGCGCTGCTGCGTACGCTGCGCAACCAGGCCGTGATGGCGTTCCGGCAGCAGGGTTGAAGCTTTCCCCTGAAGCCCCGCGCTCAGGGCGCGGCGCCGCGCACCAGGAACACCTGCGCCTCGGCCTTGCCTTCGACGATCATCTGCCCCGACCAGACCGGGGTGTCGGCGCCGCCCAGCGTCTTCTTCAGGAGCGGCGTGCCGAGCGGCGGATCCGGCTCCTCGTCGAGTTCCTCGAACTCGGCGAGGTTGGTCAGCGCGTTCTTCGCGTTGACCCAGATCCTCGACCCTAGGAACTTCGTCCCGAGTGCCTCCTCGCCTTCGATCGCCTTGGCCTGCTTCTTGAGGTTCAGGTCGCCCGCAAGTTCGACGTGATAGGTTCCCATGGCACAGAGTCCTCCTACGGCATCAGACCGGCGCTCGTGAGCGCTTCCTGCACGGCCTTGAGCCGCTCGGGCGTGGGTGGACGCATCATGCGCAGCAACGCCAGCCGCGTCTCCTTGACGGTGCGGGTCTCGGCCTGCTTGAGCGTGGCCAGCGCCGCCTTGCCCTTGGGCAAGGACTGCTCGTCGATGGCAAGAATGGCTCTGCTCAGGCTGCGCCGGAGCGCGATGTCGGCGTCGGTTGGAACCTCGAGCACGCGCACCTGGTCGAGGGCCGCCTGCTTGTCGCCATCGGCCCGCGTCGTGATTTCCGAGATCGCCGCGAGGATGGAGCCCGCGGTGAAATAGTCCTCCAAGTCGGCCAGCGCCGCGACCCCGTTGTAGACATCGATCGGGTCGCGCTGGCTGCTGCGGATGCGAAGCAGCATGTTGGCGCGCGCCGCGCCCATCGCGGCAACGAGCGCGGGGACTGTCTTCTCGTAGTAGTAGTTGCGGTCGACGATCCCGAAGGCGCCGATCGCCGTCGCCGCGAGCAGCGCGTAGTTGGTCTTGGCCGCGACGCTGTCGACGAACGCGCCCGCCGTGGCCGCGCCGAGCGCGATGCCTGCGGCGGCCGCCGACATGTCCTGTCGGTCGCCGACGAGTTCGCGCACGAACTGGTGGTAGTTCAGGTCGATGACCGCCAATGCCTTGTTCTGCAGCCGATTGCGCTCGGCTTCATCGCTTGCGGCCTGCAGTTCGGCCAGATCAGCCGGGGTGAGCTTGATCGACTCGACGATGGCCGCAGTCGGTTGATAGCGCGCCGGGACGCCGCGCAACGACGAGCAGCCGCTCGCCGCGAGTGCCGCAAGAAGCATCGCTGCCAGCTGTGCGCGCCGTGAAGTGTGAGGACAGAGTGCGGGCCATGCCATCCCCCGGTGCAATTGCGCCGGCCAGCCTGAAGGCCGGCGAGGAGCGACCATAAGTGCCGAGTCGCACGCGCGCATCCCCCTAGCTTGACAGTCCCGACCACGGCCGCGTGCTGAAGGTGACGAGCCTGACCCCGGCACTGGTCACAACGGTTAGGGCTGCTTGGTTCCCCACCTGACCCGGTTGGCCGCGCTTCCATGCGGGGAGGCCCGTCGAGGGAGATTGTAGGCGAGGCATCTCGGTGCCGCAGCGAAGTGGCGACGCGAAGTGGCGGCTCTTAGAATCGAGCAATGAGAGCCCCCACGCTTGTCGCTTCGCTCCGGCGCTGCCCCAAGGGCCGAAGTGGGGGGGCGCAGTCCGGCTTGGGGCGGCCCGGCGCCGGACTGGATGACGGCCCCACGCTTGTCGCTTCCTGCCCAGGGGGGGCCCGGGTGGGGCCCGCTCTTTCCTGCGCTGCCCCCGAGGGCGCAGTCCGCAGGGCGGCCCGCCGGACTGGATGACGCCCCCCCCGCTGGTCGCTTCGCTCCTGCGCTGCCCCCCGAGGGGGCGCAGTCCGGCTTGGGGCGGCCCGGCGCCGGACTGGATGACGGCCCCCACGCTTGTCGCTTCGCTCCTGCGCTGCCCCCCGAGGGGGCGCAGTCCGGCTTGGGGCGGCCCGGCGCCGGACTGAAGATGAGTTACCTCGTGCTCGCCCGCAAGTACCGCCCGCGCGATTTCGACGCGCTCGTCGGGCAGGAGCATGTGGTTCAGGCGCTCGCCAATGCGCTCGCCGGGCAGCGGCTGCACCATGCCTACCTCTTCACCGGCACGCGCGGCGTCGGCAAGACAACGGTCTCGCGCATCCTCGCCAAGGCGCTCAACTGCACCGGCGCCGACGGGCAGGGGGGAATTACGCCGAGGCCCTGCGGCGTCTGCGCGGCCTGCACCGACATCGACAGCGGCCGCTTCGTCGATTACCTCGAACTCGATGCCGCGTCCAACCGCGGCGTCGAGGAGATCACCCAATTGCTCGACCAGGCGGTTTACAAGCCGGTCGTCGGGCGCTTCAAGGTCTACATGATCGACGAAGTGCACATGCTGACGACGCATGCCTTCAACGCCATGCTCAAGACGCTCGAGGAGCCGCCCGAGTACCTGAAGTTCGTTCTCGCGACCACCGACCCGCAGAAGATCCCCGCGACCGTGCTGTCGCGTTGCCTGCAGTTCAACCTGCGGCCGATGGCGCCGGCGACGGTGCAGGCGCACCTGACGCATGTGCTCGCCGAGGAGGGCATCGCCGCCGACGCCGCGGCGCTGCGACTGATCGCGCGCGCGGCGCACGGCTCGATGCGCGACGCGCTCTCGCTGGCCGACCAGGCGATCGCGCATGGCGCCGGGCG
The DNA here is from genome assembly GCF_016702655.1 of Ideonella sp. Lineage (GTDB taxonomy): Bacteria > Pseudomonadota > Gammaproteobacteria > Burkholderiales > Burkholderiaceae_C > CAIKUF01. Next base: position 213,538 of record NZ_JADJDO010000040.1, on the reverse strand, counting down.
CCTCGACGAAGCCGGCGTGCGCCAGATGCTTGGCGCCGTCGATCGCGGCCACGCGCTGCGCCTCGTGGACGCGCTGGCGCGGCGTGACGGCGCCGAACTCGTGGCCGGTGTCGATGCGTTGCGCGCGCTCGGGCTCTCGGCCGCGGCGACGCTGGAAGAGATGGCGACGCTGCTGCAGCAGATGGCGCTCGCCCAGGCCGTTCCCGCGGCGCTCGATGCGCAGGATCCGCAGACCCCCGAGGCGGTTCGCCTCGCGGCGATCATGGCGCCCGACGAAACGCAGCTCGCCTACAGCATCGTGCTCCACGGCCGCAACGAGATCGGCCTCGCGCCCGACGAATACAGCGGCCTCGTGATGGTGCTGCTGCGCTGGCTCGCCTTTCCGCCCGCAGCCGACGCCCGGCCCGAGGCGCCCGCGCCAAGGCGCCCGGAGCCGACGCCGGTGGCTGCATCTGCGGCACGGCCCGCGCCTGCCGCCGTGCACCGCGTTGCAAGCAGCGAGCCGCCAGCGTGGCTCGACGAATCGCCCGCCGAAGCCAGCGGCCCGATCAGCATCGCGCCCGCAGCTGCATTGGCGCGCGCTGCGGCGGCGCAACCCGCCACCACGCTCGCCCCGACACCGCTCGGCGATCGCTGGGAAGCGCATGTGCGTGCGCTGCTCGAGCAGGGCGCCGTGACCGCGCTGGCGCGCGAGCTCGCATTGCAGAGCCAGTGCGTCGGCATCGACGGCAATGCGTGGCAGTTGCGCGTCGAGCGCGAGTCGCTGCGCGCGCCCGCCCAGCATGATCGATTGCAGGCGGCGCTGCGCACGTTGCTCGGCGCGCCGGTCACGCTCGCGATCGAGATCGGCGCGACCGACGACACGCCGGCGCGGCGCGAAGCCGCTGCGCGCGAGCGCCGCCAGCAGGAAGCCGAGCAGGTCATCCGCCAGGATCCGCTGGTGCAGACGCTGATGCAGCAGTACGGCACTGCGCGCATCGTCCCCGGATCGATCAAACCGCATTGAAATCCAAGGAGCATTCCCGATGATGAAGGGTCAACTCGCCGGCCTGATGAAGCAGGCCCAGGCCATGCAGGACAACTTGAAGCGCGCCCAGGAGGAACTGGCAACGGTTGAGGTCGAGGGCCAGTCGGGCGCGGGCCTCGTGAAAGTCACGATGACGTGCAAGAACGATGTGCGTCGCGTCAGCATCGATCCGAGCCTGCTCGCCGACGACAAGGACATGCTCGAAGACCTGGTCGCCGCGGCCTTCAACGACGCGGTGCGGCGCGCCGAGACCGTCTCGGCCGAGAAGATGGGCAAGCTCACCGCCGGGATGCCGTTGCCGCCGGGCATGAAGCTGCCGTTCTGACCCGGCACGCCGCGCCGCTGCCTTGGCCGCCGAACCGGCTCTCGACGCGCTGATTGCCGCGCTGCGCCGCTTGCCCGGCGTGGGTGCCAAGTCGGCGCAGCGCATGGCCTACCACCTGCTGCAGCACGACCGCCCGGGCTTGCGCTCGCTCGCCGCGGCCTTGCATGCGGCGGATGCAAAGGTGCGCCATTGCGAGCGCTGCCACACCTTCACCGAAAGCGCGCTGTGCGCAACCTGCAGCGACCCGGCGCGCGATGACCACCTGCTGTGCGTCGTCGAGACCCCGGCCGACCAGGCGGCGCTCGAGCGCACCGGCCACTACCGCGGCCTGTATTTCGTGCTGATGGGGCGGCTGAGCCCGCTCGACGGCGTCGGCGGACGCGAGATCGGCCTCGCCGAGCTGCTCGCGCGGGCCGCCGACGGCGCGGTCGAGGAGGTGATCCTCGCCACCAATTTCACCGCCGAGGGCGAGGCCACCGCGCATGTGATTGCCGAAGGCCTGCGCGCGCGCGGCGTGCGCAGCACGCGCCTGGCGCGCGGCGTGCCGATCGGCAGCGAACTCGAGTTCGTCGACCTGGGCACGATCGCGCACGCGCTGTCCGAGCGGCGCTGAAGGAACATGCGCGCCGCGCCGTTGACGCCACAGATGGGCGCGCTGCTGCAGCGCATCCGGCGCGCCGCGCGGCCGGCGTTTCACACCTTGACGCCGATCCAGGCGCGCGCTGCCTACACGGCTGGCGCCGAGGTGCTCGACCTGCCGCGCGCGCCGCTCGCGCGGGTCGACGACATCACGCTGCCGGGGGGCGATGGCCGCGCGCTGCGCGCGCGGCTGTACGCGTCGTCGCACGCGCGCCTGCCGCTGCTGCTCTTCCTGCACGGGGGCGGCTTCACGATCGGCGGCCTCGAGACACATGACAGCCTGTGCCGGCAGCTGGCGCTGCAGGCCGGCATCGTGGTCATCTCGCTTGACTATTCGCTGGCGCCCGAGCATCTGTTCCCCGCCGCCGTGGACGACAGCTGGGCCGCGATGCACTGGCTGGCGCGCGACGCGGCCTCGCTCGGCCTGGACGGCACGCGCCTGGCCGTCGGCGGCGACAGCGCCGGCGGCACGCTCGCCGCGGTGTGCGCGCTGCACGCGCGTGATGCCGGCGTCGCGCTGGCGTTGCAACTGCTCGTCACGCCCGGCACTGCGGCCTTTGCCGACACGCCGTCGCACGATGTCTTCGCCAACGGCTACCTGCTCGACGCGCAGGACATCGCGTGGTTCTTCAGCCACTACATCGCGCCCGCGCAGCGCGCCGACTGGCGCTTCGCGCCGCTGCACGCCGACGACTTGCAAGGCGTTGCGCCGGCCCTGCTCGTGCTGGCCGAATGCGATCCGCTCGTCGACGAAGGCATCGCCTACGGCGACCGGCTGCGCGCCGCCGGCGTGCCGGTCGCGCTTGAGCTCGTGCGCGGCGTGACGCACGATTTCATCAAGATGGGGCGCGCGATCCCCGAAGCGCGCACCGCCCAGGCCGCCTGCGCGGCCGCATTGCGAAAGGCCCTGCATCCATGAAGAAGACCCACGTGCGCGCCGACTTCCGCTTCCTCGACCGCCTGCGCGTGCGCTGGGCCGAGATCGACGCGCAGAAGATCGTATTCAGCGGCCATTACCTGATGTACTTCGATACCGCGGTGGCGGGCTACTGGCGTGCGCTCGCGCTGCCCTATGCGCAGTCGATGGAGAGCCTGGAGGGCGATCTGTACGTGCGCAAGGCGACCGTCGAATACCACGCCTCGGCGCTCTTCGACGACCTGATCGACGTCGGCATCCGCTGCGAGCGCATCGGCAGCTCGTCGATGACAGTCGCAGCGGCGGTGTTTCGTGGCGACGCGCTGCTGGTGTCGGGCGAGCTCGTCTACGTCTTCGCCGACCCGCGCACCCAGACCTCGCGCCCGGTGCCGCCGCGCCTGCGCGAGATCCTGGGCGCCTTCGAGGCCGGCGAGGCGATGATCGACGTGCAGCTCCGCGCGTGGAGCGAAGCGCGCGCCGAGGCGCTCGCACTGCGCAACGAGGTGTTCGTGGGCGAGCAGGGCATCCCCGCGTCGATGGCGGGCGACGATGCGGATGCGGGCGCGCTCCATGCGCTGGCGCGCAACCGCCTCGGGCTGGTGCTTGCTGCCGGACGTTTGCTTGCGCCCGCACCCGGTGTGGCGCGCATCGGCCGCATGGCGGTGCTGCGCGCGCAGCGCGGCAGCGGCGTCGGGCGTGCGGTGCTCGATGCCTTGCTCGCCGCGGCACGCGATCGCGGCGACCGCGAGGCGGTGCTCTCGTCGCAGGCCACCGCGGTCGCGTTCTACCGCCGCGCCGGCTTCGTGCCCGTCGGGCCAGCGTTCACCGAGGCCGGCATCGTGCACCAGGAGATGAAGCTCGCGCTGTGAGGCGGGCCCCCAAGACGCCTTCGGCGTCGCCCCCCCGTGGGGGATCTCAGTCGGCTTGGGGCGGCCCGGCGCCGACTGAGAGACGCGTGCTAAGTCGCGGCGGCGGCTTCGAGCGGAAGCTCATAGGGCATCGCCACGCGGCGCAGCAAGGCACCGTCGGGTGCACCGAGGTGCAGGCTGCCGGAGGCGAGCGCGGCGAGCTTGACCTCGGCCAGCGCCAGGCTGCCGCCTCCGCCCGGATCGGCCGCGCCACTGACGACCTGCCCGGCCGGCTGCGCGGGATCGTCGCTGTGAAAGATCTCGCTCCCGGCCGGTGCAGCGCCGGTTGCAGTCTCGAAGAGCAGGCTGCGCCGCTTGATCGTGCCGCGGTACTGGCTGCGCGCGACGATCTCCTGGCCCGGGTAGCAACCCTTGCCGAAATCCACGCCGCCGACGAGTTCGTAGTTGAGCATCTGCGGGACGAACTGCTCGACGGTGGCAAGCTCGATGCGCGCGACGCCGCTGCGCACCTCCAGCCAGCGCCAGGATTGCGGCTCGAGCGCGGGCAGCGGCGGCGGCGCGTCGAGTCCGGCACACAGGAAACGCGGCTGCCCGGCGGCGTCGGGCAGGCGGATCACCGTCGCGCCGCCATCGCGATCGACCTTGCGGCCGGCGGCAGCCGGCGCCGCAGCACCCAGCCAGGCGAGCGCGGCAGCGCCTGCCAGGCCGTAGAGCGGCAGCTCGGCGCTTGCGTCCGCCAGCGTGCACTTGGCGCGCAGCACGAACATGCGCAGCCGCTTGAGCGTGGGCGCGAGCAGGTCGGCGCTGCAGGCGAGCAGCAGTTCATCGCCCTTGCGCCAGACGATGAAGCTCGCCAGCAGCCGGCCCTTGGCCGAGCAATAGCCTGCGAGCCGTGCTTCGTCGGGGCCGAGGTGGGTGATGTCGTTCGTCAGCTGGCCGTGCAGGAAGCTCGCCGCGTCGGTGCCGCTGGCGCGGATCACGCCCAGGTCGGCAAGGCGGACGGCGCCGTCGAAGACAGGGACTGAAGGGTCGTTCGGGCTCATGCCCCGATTATCATCACCGTCGATGTTCGATCCGAGACCGGGGTTTGCGTACGGCCGCTGGCCATGAGGCTGCGTTGGCGGTGGGTGTTCGCCGGGCTGGTGCTCGCCGGCGTGCTGCTCGCGGGGGGCGTGGCGTGGTGGCTGCAGCAGCCGCTGCCGCTCGCGGCCGACACGGTGGAGGTGTCGATCGAGTCGGGTAGCACGCCGCGTCAGGTAGCGCAGGCCTGGGTCGACGCCGGCGTGCAGGCGCCCGCGTGGGCGCTCTACGAGTGGTTCCGTTGGTCCGGCGACGCGCGCCGCATCCGCGCCGGCAGCTACGAGATCGACCGCAGTGTGTCACCGCGCCGGCTGCTGCTGAAGATGGTGCGCGGCGACGAGACGCTCGCCACGGTGCGGCTGATCGAAGGCTGGACCTTCCGTCAGTTTCGGGCCGAGCTCGCCCGCGCCGAAGGCCTCAAGCCCGCCACGGCGGCGCTGTCGGACGCGCAGGTGATGGTCGCGCTCGGCGCCGCTGGCGAGGCGCCCGAGGGCCGCTTCTTTCCCGATACCTACGCCTACAGCAAGGGCTCGAGCGACCTTGCGGTGCTCGAGCGTGCGCACCGCGCGATGCAACGCCGCCTGACCGCGGCATGGGACCTGCGCGCACCCGACACGCCGCTGCGCAGCGCCGACGAGGCGCTGACGCTGGCCTCGATCGTCGAGAAGGAGACCGGCGCCGCCACCGAACGCGGCAAGGTGGCGGGCGTGTTCATCAACCGGCTGCGCCTCGGCATGGCGCTGCAGACCGACCCGAGCGTGATCTACGGCCTGGGCGACCGCTTCGACGGCAACCTGCGCAAGCGCGACCTGCTCGCCGACACGCCGTACAACACCTACACCCGCACCGGCCTGCCGCCGACGCCGATCGCGATGCCGGGCAAGGCAGCGCTCGAGGCCGCGGTCCGCCCCGATCCGACGAAGGCGCTGTACTTCGTCGCCCGCGGCGACGGCACGAGCGAGTTCAGCGCCGACCTGGCTGCGCATAATCGGGCGGTCCAGCAGTACCAGCGCGGCAGATAAGACTTGAACTCAGGGCGGCTCTTCATCACCTTCGAGGGCATCGACGGCGCGGGCAAGTCGACGCATATCGACGCCATCGCCGCGCGTCTGCGCCGCGGCGGGGCCAGCGTGGTTTGCACGCGCGAGCCGGGCGGCACACCGCTCGCCGAGCGTCTGCGCGAGGAACTGCTGCACACGAGCATGGATGCGCTCACCGAGGCGCTGCTCGTGTTCGCGGCGCGGCGCGAGCACATCGTGCGGGTGATCGCGCCGGCGCTCGCGCGCGGCGACTGCGTGCTGTGCGACCGCTTCACCGACGCGACCTTCGCCTACCAGGGCGGCGGGCGCGGCTTCGACCTCGGGGCACTGGCGCAGCTCGAACAATGGGTGCAGAAGGGCCTGCAGCCCGACCTGACGCTGTGGTTCGACCTGCCTGCGCGCGAAGCAGCCGCAAGGCGCGCGGCGGCGCGCGCGCCCGACCGATTCGAGGTCGAGGACGAGGCGTTCTTCGAACGCGTGATCGCCGGCTACCGCGCGCGCGCCACCGCGCAGCCGGCGCGCTTCGAGCGCATCGACGCGCTGCAGCCGCAAGGCGCGGTCGCGGCGCAGATCGAGGCCGCACTGCAAAGGCGCGGCCTGTGACGCCGGCGATGCTGGCCAACGCCGCGCTGCCCTGGCTCGACGAGCCGCTCAAGCAGGCCCTGCGCGCGCAGCGCGGCCATGCGCTGCTGGTCCATGGCGCCGAGGGGGCAGGGCAGTTGCCGTTTGCACTCGCGCTTGCCCGGGCCTGGCTGTGCGAGACGCCGGCCGCGGACCGCGAAGGCGGCCTGGCCTGCGGCCATTGCGGCAGTTGCCACCTCGTGCAGGCCGACCAGGTCCATCCCGACTTGTGCGTACTGCTGCCCGAGACACAGCATCTTGAACTAGGCTGGTGGCCCAAGGACAACGAGCGCGACAAGATCGACGCGGGCAAGCGCAAACCAAGCGCCTGGATAGGGATCGAGCCGGTGCGCTCGGCGATCGAGTTCGCAAGCCAGACGCGCAGCCGGGCGCAGCCCAAGGTGATCGTGATCCACCCGGCCGAGCGCATGCAGGAGATCGCCGCGAGTGCGCTGCTCAAGCTGCTCGAGGAGCCGCAGGGCGGGCTGCGCCTCGTGCTGGCCAGTGCCGACACGGCGGCGCTGTTGCCGACGGTGCGCAGCCGCTGCCACGCGCTGGCGCTGCCCGCGCCCGAGCCGGTGCTGGCCGCGCAGTGGCTGCGCGCGACCGGGCTCGCCGATGCCGATCTGCTGCTCGCTGCCAGTGGCGGGCAGCCGTTGGCAGCGCTGGCGCGCCAGGCCCAGGGGCTGGACGGGGCGCTGTGGCGGCACCTGCCGTCGCTCGTCGCTGCGGGCGATGCATCGCCGCTGGCCAAGCTGCCGTTGCCGTTGGCGATCGAGTGCCTGCAGAAGTTCTGCCACGACGCGATGGCCGTCGCGGCCGGCGCCGCGCCGCGCTACTTCCCGGCCGGCAGCGTGGCGGGATCGGGCGCAAGGTTGCGCGCGCTCGCTGCATGGGGGCAGGGCCTGGCCCGCGCCGCACGCCATGCCGGCCATCCGTGGAACGCGCCGCTGTTGCTCGAATCGCTGGTCGCGCAGGGCCGGCAGGCGATGGCGCAAGTTCGTGCTGGCGAGACCGATTCGGTACACTCGCGGCGATGAACCCCCGCCCGGCCCCCCCGAAAGGGATTCGCACCGCCGTGCGCAGCACGCAGGCCTACCCATGAGCGAAGCTCGCAGCCCTGCGCCTCCGGCAGCGGCGTCGCGTCCGAGCGTGATTCAGCTCGTGTTCCGCGAAAAGGCGGCGCTCTACGCGGCCTACATGCCCTTGCTCACCGACGGCGGGCTGTTCGTCCCGACGACGCGCGACTACAAGCTCGGCGAGGACATCTACCTGCTGCTGACGCTGCCCGAAGACCCGCAGCGCTATCCCGTGGCCGGCAAGGTGGCCTGGGTCACGCCGGCCAATGCGTCGGGCGGGCGCACGCAGGGCGTTGGCGTGCGCTTTCCCGGCGACGAGAAGACGCGCCTGCTCAAGCTCAGGATCGAGGAGATCCTGGGCACGTCGATCTCGTCAGCCAAGCCTACGCAGACGATCTGAGAGGCTGAGAGCCGCGCGCGTTGCGCCGCGGCCGGTTTGCGCGCAGGCGCCTTGCTATCCCGGTACGCTCCATGTACGTCGATTCCCATTGCCACCTGAGTTTCCCGGAGCTTGCCGGGCGCATCGACGAGATCCGCGCTGCCATGGCGGCTGCCGACGTGCAGCGGGCGCTGTGCATCTGCACGACGCTCGAGGAGTTCGCGGCCGTGCACGCACTGGCGACGCGTTACGACAACTTGTGGGCCAGCGCCGGCGTGCACCCCGACAGCGAAGGCGTGCGTGAGCCGACGCTGGCCGACCTGACGGCGCTGGCAGCGCTGCCGCGCGTGGTCGCGATCGGCGAGACCGGCCTCGACTACTACCGGCTCAACGGCCGCAGCGTCGGCGACATGGCCTGGCAGCGCGAGCGCTTCAGGGTCCACATCCGCGCCGCGCGCGCGAGCGGGCTACCGCTCGTCGTGCACACGCGCAGCGCCGCCGAAGACACGCTCGCGATCCTGCGCGAGGAGGGAGGCGAGCAGGCAGGCGGGGTGTTTCACTGCTTCACCGAGACGCTGGACGTCGCGCGCGCTGCCCTCGACCTCGGTTTCCTGATCTCGTTCTCGGGCATCCTGACGTTTCGCAACGCTGCCGAGCTGCGCGAGGTGGCCCGCTACGTGCCGCTCGAGCGTTGCCTGATCGAGACCGACAGTCCCTATCTGGCGCCCATGCCGCACCGCGGGAAGACCAACGACCCATCCTACGTGCCCTTCGTTGCCGCACAGATCGCGCAACTCAAGGAGATCGACGTTGCGGCCGTCGCCGAGGCCACGACGGCCAATTTCGAGCGCCTGTTCACGCGCGTTCAGGAATCCTGAAGGATCAACTCAAACATGATACTCAGCTTGAAGAACACTATCTATCTCATTGTCGCAATGTATGTTTCTTCTGCGATTGCAGGTTCGTACGAAGACTTCTTCATTGCCGTCAAGCGCAACGACGGACGCACCATCACGGCGCTCGTCGAGCGCGGTTTCGACCCCAACACACGCGGGCCGAACGGCGAGATCGGCCTCGTCGCAGCACTGCATGGCGAGAACATGGCTGCCGCGGAAGCCCTGTTCGCGCGGCCCGACATCCGCCTGGACCTGCTCAACGGGGCGGGAGAGTCGGCGCTGATGATGGCCGCATTGCGCGGCGACCTCGGCTGGTGCGAGCGCCTGATCGCGCGCGGCGCGCCGGTCAACAAGCCGGGCTGGTCGCCGCTGCACTATGCCGCCAGCGGCCCGGAGCCGAAGATCATCGCGCTGTTGCTCGAGCGCAGCGCGATCGTCGATGCGGAGTCGCCGGACCGGACCACACCGCTGATGATGGCTGCGCGCTACGGCAAGGAAGACAGCGTCAAGCTGCTGCTCGCACGCGGCGCCGACGCGAAGCGAACCAACGACCGCAACATGAGCGCGGCCGACTTCGCCCGCGGCTCGGGCCGCGAGTGGCTGGCCGAGATGCTGACCAAGGCCGGCGGCTGACGCCGCAAGCGCCAACGGCCCGCTGCCGGCGCGATTCCTGCACGGCTGAAGGTGGATCAGGTTGTCATCCATTGACTGACAAGCCAATTGGCGTCAAGCTGACTCCGCGTTCGCGCCGCCGCGCCTAGAGTTGCCCGTGTCGAAAGGCAACTTCCGAAGGAGTTCGTCATGCACAAGCAAGCACCGGTTTCCGATCCGTTCGCCATGCTGATGGATCTGCAGGGCGTGGTGCAGGCCATGGAACGGTCCGATCGCCTGGCGCGGCTGCAGAGCCGGATCTGCAGGCCGCTCGACAAGCCGATCATTGGCAGCGCCGAGACCGAGCGCGACGCGTTCGACGGCGTGATCGATGCCGCGACGGAGGCCGACGAACCCTGAGTCAGCCTGCATCGTACTTGTTACGATGTATATTATGTCAACTGATAGTGAATTTGGCGACGCTGAAGTTCCAGACTTGATCGCGCCTCGCTGAGACCGAGCGGCTCGCCCTGTCACCCTTGGCAGGAACCCGCCTGCCCCGCGGCAACAGCCTTCAGCCCGGACGCAATGGACTCCGTCATCCGGGCAACGCTCTTCTGGTGCCCGGCCGCAAGCGCCAGATAGCCGCCTGCATCCGGTACCTGCGTGAACTCACCGCGGCAGCGCAAGGCGGCCGCCGACGGGCCGGCATCCGATGCGACTGACCAGACGACCTCGATCCGCGCCTCGCGCCCGGGCGCCGATTCGAAGCGCTGCACGTCGATGCGCACCCGCCACAGGTTCGAGGTCCTGGCCGCGGGCGCGCCCAGGCTCTGCGTCAACTGCGCCGTGACCGCGGCCCGAATCTCGTCGGCAAGTGGCCCGACCCAGCGTTCCTGCTCGAGCACGACCAGGCTGCCGTCGATGCTGCGCACCACCCATTGCGGCTGATCGACGCCGGGTGGCACGCTGACCGGCAGTACCTCCCAGGCCAGCACGCCGGCTGGCGCGACCTTGGCTGCTGGCGTCGCAGCACCTGTCGCCGGCGCCGGCATCAGGCTGTGAAAGCGCGGCGCCTGGGCCGAACTGCACGCGCCGAGGGCAAGGGTGCCGGCCAGGATCGCGGCCACCGCCCTGCCCGGCGCGGCGCGGCGTCTGGTGCTGTGTGTGCTGCTCATCGTCCGTTCCCCGTGGGCTTGCCCGGGTCGGCGTCGGCGGGCTTGCCGCGCACGAGGGACTCGGGGTGTCGCTGCAGATAGTCGGCCAGCACGCGCAACGCCAGCGCCGCGCGCTGCATCTCCTGCAACGCCTGGTTGAGGTTGCGCTGCAACGCGGCGTCGCCCTGCAACGCGTTGCGGTCCAGGTTGGCGAGTGCGCCCTGTGCCGACTCGAGCGTCTTGCGCACGTCGGCCAAGGTGCGCTGCGCCTCGGGCGAGAGCTGCTGGATCGCCGCATTGGCGCTCGCCAGCGTCTGCTGCAGGCCGTCGCCCGCGGCGCTGGCGCTGCGCAGGGTCTTCTGCAGGTCGGTGCCGATCTCGTCGAACTGCACCTTGCCGAGGCGCGCGACGATATCGGCGAGCTGCGGCTGCAGATCGGCGAGCGTGCCGCGCACCGTCGGGATGGCAAGCGGCTCGCTGCGCGCATCGACGCTCGCCTTTGCCGCCTTGGGCATGAAGTCGAGCGCGATGTAGAGCTGCCCGGTGAGCAGGTTGCCGGTACGCACCTGGCCGCGCAGGCCGTTGTCGACGGCGCGCTTGACGAACTGCGCGTCCGCCGACCCGGGCGCGCCGGGCACGGGCTTGAACTGGCGCCGCACGCTGCCCAGGCGCTGCGGGAACACATCGGCCAGCACCTCGACCGCGATGCCGCCCTTGCCTCCCTCGCGCAGCGCGACGCTGCGCACGCTGCCGACGTCGACGCCGAGCATGTCGACCACCGCGCCCGGCGCCAGCCCGCGCTGGGTCTGGTCGAACACCATGCGCACCTGCAGCGGCGCGCCGTCGGGCGGCGCCAGGGCCGTCTTGCGGTTCGGGAACATCTCGAAGCGGTGTCCGTCCGGCGCCGGCGGCGCCGAGGCCGATGCGTCGGGCGGGTTGGCGAATGCGACGCCCCCGACGAGCACCGACACCAGCGACTGCGTGTCGAGCGTGAAGCCGCTCGCGCTCAGCGACAGGTCGATGCCGCTCGCGGCCCAGAAGCGCGTCTGCGTCGACACCAGGCGGTCGTTGGGCGGGTCGATCACGATCTGCACCGCGAGCACGTCGCGCACCGGATCGAGGCTGTAGCCGGCGACGCGGCCGACCGGCGTGCGCTTGTAGTAGACGGGCGAACCGATGTCGAGCGAGCCCAGGTCCTGCGCCGTAAGCTCGAACGTGCGCCCGGGCTCGCCGCGCAGCACGAAGGGCGGCGTCTCGAGGCCGGTGAAGTGGATCTCGGGCTCGTCGATCTCGCCCGCATCGACGCCGATATACGACCCCGAGAACAGCGTCCCGAGCCCGCTCACGCCGGCCAGGCTGACGCGCGGGCGCACGACCCAGAAGCGCGTGTCGGAGACGGCCAGGTTGCCGACCGCCTTGTCGAGCTTGACCGTGACGAGCACGCGCTCGCGGTCCGGGCTCAGCCCGACCTTGGTCACCTTGCCGACCACGACCTCCTTGAAGCGCACTTCGGTGCGGCCGGCCTCCAGGCCCTCGGCGTTGCGGAAGGTGATCGTGATCTCGGGGCCGGCCTGCAACAGCGCGCGCGCGATCAGCACCGCGCCGATCACGAGCGCCGCGATCGGCACCAGCCAGGCCAGCGACAGGCGCGTGCGCTTGACGCGCACCACGGTCGGCTCGGGAAGCGCTGGCGTTGACGGGCTGTCTTGCACGGCATCAGTCATGGCTGCGGGCCTCTTCGTCGGGCCAGATCAGGCGCGGATCGAAACTCGCCGAGGCGAGCATGGTCAGCACGACCACCGCGCCGAAGGCGAGCAGCCCGGCGGCGGGATCGACGCTCGCGAAGGCACCGAAGCGCACCATGCCGACGAGCAGCACGACCACGAACACGTCGAGCATGGACCAGTGACCGACGGTCTCGATCAGCCGGTACAAGCTGGCGCGCTCGGCCTGGCGCCAGCGCGAGCGGCGCTGCGCGGTGACGACGAGCAGCGCGAGCGCGGCGATCTTGAGGATCGGCACCGCGATGCTGGCAATGAAGACGATCAGCGCCAGGTCCCACGAACCGCCGTGCCAGAGCTCGACGATGCCGCCCAGGATGGTGTGGCTCTCGCGCCCGGTGACGACGCTCGCAGTGGCCATGATCGGCAGCGTGTTCGCAGGCACGTACAGCACCACGGCCGCGGCGAGGTAGGCGCTGGTGCGCTGCAGGCTGTCGGGCTTGCGCGCGTGCAGCGCGAAGCCGCAGCGCGGGCAACGCGCGCCGTCGTGGCGCTCGACGGCACTCACGAGGCCGCAGCACTCGCAACCCAGCAGCCCGGCGGCAAGCGCGGTCGGCGGCGCGGCGCTCATCGCCGCAGGTCCTCGGCGTGCCACCACAGGCCGTGCAGGCCGGCGGCGTGATTGGCCGCGAGCAGCAGCGTCAGCACGGCATAGGACACGATGCCCACGCCGGGGATCACGCTTGCCAGGCCGGCGAGCTTGACGATCGCCACCAGCGTGCCGACCATGAACACCTCGACCATGCTCCAGCGCGAGACCCAGCGCAGCGCGCGCATCGACGGCACGAAACCGCGCGCGACGCGGCCCATCGTCAGCGGCCACAGCACGTACAGGCGCAACAGGATCACGGCCAGCGGGAAGGCGAACGCGGTCGCGAAGGCGAGCAGCGCGACCACGTGCTCGCCCGCCACCCAGGTGGCGATGATGGATTCGTAGAGCGTGACCGGGGTCTCGGCGCCGCGCAGGTCGAGGGTGACGATGTCACGCACGTTGCCGAGCACGAACACGAGCAGCGCGCCCGATGCGAGCGCGAGCTGGCCGTTCACGGCGAGCCAGTGGCCGCGGCCGAGCGTGGCGCCGCAGCGCGTGCAGCGCGCGACATCGCCCGGCGCGAGGCGGCGGCGCTGATACAGCGCGTCGCACTCCTCGCAGGCGAGCAATGCGGGCCGCGCGCTCACGGTCGCGTCCGCGCCGCGATCGGCTAGGCCCAGCCCGACGAGCAGGCGGCGCGTCGCGGTGCTCATGCCAGCCCCCACGGTCGCTTCGCTCCCTGCCCCCCGAGGGGGCGCTCGCCCGGCTTGAGGCGGCTCGGCGCCGGGCTCATGCCGGCCCCCGAGCTTGCTTGCGGCGATCGGCCGGACGCAGTGCGGCGGTTTTCATCGGTCCTCGGCGGTGAGTTGAGGCAATGGCCCCCGGGTTCGGCGGCGAGCTTGCATGGGCCCGGCCGTGCCGTCAATCGGGCCCATCCTGCCCGCCGATTGTCGCCCGGGGCGGATCAGCGGCCATCCGCTTCGGACCATCCACCGCCCAGCACCTTGTACAAGGTGACGCGGTTCTGCAGCTGCGCCAGCCGAACCTGCACCGCGCCGAGCTGGGCAACGAACAGCGATCGTTGCGCATCGAGCAGATCGAGGTAGTTTGCGATTCCGCTCTTGTAGCGCAGCTCGGCGAGCGTCATGCGTGCCGACTCGGCCTGCACGAGCGCGAGCTGGGCCTCGAACTGCTCGCCCAGCGTGGCGCGGCCGGCGAGCGCGTCGGCGACCTCGCGAAACGCCGTCTGGATCGCGCGCTCGTACTGCGCGATCGCGATCGCCTGCTGCGCCTGCGCGACTTCCAGGTTGGCCTGGTTGCGTCCGCCGTCGAAGATCGGCAGCACGATCTGCGGCGAGAAAGCCCAGGCCAGCGTCCCGGGCTTGAACAGGTCGAACAAGTCGCCGCTGGCGACGCCGGCGCTCGCGGTCAGCGTGATGCGCGGGAAGAAGGCCGCGCGCGCGGCGCCGATGTTCGCGGTGGCGGCGCGCAGCTGCTGTTCGGCCTGGCGGATGTCGGGCCGGTTCGCGAGCAGCTCCGACGGAAGGCCGGCCGGCACGTCGCCGCCGACGAACGAGGTGGCGAGGGTGCGCGCCGCCGGCAGCGGAAACGCGATCGGCGCGCCGACAAGCAGCACGAGCAGGCTCTCGTCCTGCGCCTTCTGGCGCTTGAGCGCGGCGTGCGCGACGCGCGCGCCTTCGACCAGCGTCGTCGCCTGCGCGACGTCGATCGCCGAGGCGACGCCATTGTCGAAGCGCAGTTTCGTCAGTTGCAGCGAGGCCTGGCGCGACGCAAGCGTGCGCTGGGTGAGCGCGAGCGCCTCCTCGTCGGCGCGCAGCGCAAGATAGCCGTTCGCAACCGACGCGACGAGCGCGATCTGCACCGTCTTGCGCGCCTCCTCGGTCGCCAGATATTGCGCGCGCGCGGCGTCCGACAGGTTGGCGACGCGACCGAAGAAGTCGAGCTCGAAGCTCGGCACGGTGAAGCCCGCGAGGAAGGCGTCGGTGATGCCGCCCGAGGAGTCGGTCTGGCGCGTCGCGATGCCCGAGGCGTTGACCGTCGGCACCTGGCTGGCGCGCTGGATCTGCCACTGCGCGCGCGCCTGCTCGATCGCGAGCACGGCCAGGCGCAGGTCACGGTTGCCTTGCAGCGCCTGGCCGACCAGTCCCTCGAGCACCGGGTCATGGGCATAGAAGTCCCGCCAGGCGATGCTCGCCGCGGGGACGTCAGCGGCCTCGCCCGTACTCGCCGGGAAGCTTGCCGCCACCGGTGCCGGCGGGCGCTCGAACGACGGTGCAAGCGAGCCGCAGCCGGCTACCAGCCCGGCGAACGCGGCGCACCAGGCCCGCGCGCGCCTCATCGCCCACCCTCGGCCGGCGCATCGACCTCGTGCGCATAGAGGCGGCGCTGACGTTCGCTGCCCTTGAACAAGCGCCGCACCACGACGTAGAAGACCGGGATGAAGAACACGCCCAGCAGCGTGGCCGCGAACATGCCGCCGATGACCCCGGTGCCGATCGCGCGCTGGCTCGCCGAGCCGGCGCCGCTCGCGATCGCCAGCGGCAAGGTGCCCAGAATGAAGGCGAGCGACGTCATGACGATCGGCCGCAAGCGCAATCGCACCGCCTCGAGCGCGGCATCGACCGCGCTGCGGCCCTGAGCCTGCAGATCCTTGGCGAACTCGACGATCAGGATCGCGTTCTTCGCCGCCAGGCCGATGATCGTCACCAGCCCGACCTGGAAGTAGATGTCGTTGGCATAGCCGCGCCCGAGGGTCGCGAGCACGACGCCCAGCAGCCCGAGCGGCACGACGAGCAGCACCGCGATTGGAATGGCCCAGCTCTCGTACAGCGCAGCCAGGCACAGGAACACCGACAGCACGGCGAAGGCATAGAGCCAGTAGGCCTGCGCGCCGGCAAGCCGCTCCTCGCGCGACAGGCCGGTCCACTCGTAGGCAAAACCCGGCGGCAGCTGCGCGACCAGGCGCTCCATCTCGGCCATCGCCTGGCCGGTGGAAGAGCCGGGCGCGGCGTCGCCCGAGATGCGCATCGTCGGGTGGCCGTTGAAGCGCACGCTCTGGATCGGCCCGGTGATCCAGCGCGTCGCCGCGAATGCCGACAGCGGCACCGGCTGGCCCTTGTTGTTCAGGGCGTTGATGGCCAGCAGGTCGTCGGGCTGCATGCGGCCGGACGCGTCGGCCTGCACGACGACGCGCTGCAGCCGGCCGGCGCTCGGGAAGTCGTTGACGTAGGCGGCGCCGAACGTGGTCGAGATGGCCGCGTTGACGGCGTCGAAGCCCACGCCCAGCGCATTCGCCTTGTCGCGGTCGATGTCGAGCTGCAGCTGCGGCGCGTCTTCCAGCCCGTCGGGCCGGACGCCGGCGAGCATCTTGCTCTGCGCCGCCAGGCCGAGCAGCTGGTTGCGCGCCGCGAGCAGTGCCTCGTGGCCGTTGCCGCCACGGTCCTGCAGGCGCAGCGAGAAGCCGGTGGCCGAGCCGAGCTCGGGGATCGGCGGCGGCGACAGGGCGAAGATGAACGCGTCGCGCACCCCCATCAGCGCGCCGAAGCCGCGCCCGGCGAGCGCCTGCGCCGAGCGCTCCGGGCCCTTGCGCTCACTCCAGTCCTTCAGCGGGACGAAGGCCAGCGCAGCGTTCTGGCCCGTGCCCGAGAAGCTGAAGCCGAGCACGCTGACCATGTTGGCCGTCTCGGGCTGGGCGAGGAAGAAGTCCTCGGCCTGCTTCATCGCCTCGAGCGTGCGGCGCTGCGTCGCGCCGGGCGGAAGCTGCACGTTGGCGATGATGTAGCCCTGGTCCTCGTTGGGCAGGAAGGACGTGGGCAGGCGCACGAACAGCACGCCCACCGCGACGACGAGTGCCGCGTAGACGAGCAGCATGCGGCCGCTGCGGCGCAGCGCGCCCTCGACCAGCCCGACGGTGCGCCGGGTCGTCGCCTTCACGCCGCGGTTGAACCATCCGCTGAAGCCGCCCTTGGCGAGGTGGTGCCCGGCCGGCACCGGCTTGAGCAGCGTCGCGCACAGCGCCGGCGTGAGCGACAGCGCCATGAAGGCCGACAGCGCGATCGAGGACAGCATCACGGCCGCGAACTGGCGGTAGATATTGCCCACCGCGCCGCTGAAGAACGCCAACGGCACGAACACGGAGATCAGCACCACGGTCACGCCGACGATGGCGCCGTAGATCTGGCCCATGGCCTTCTTCGTCGCCTCGCGCGGCGCCAGGCCCTCCTCGCTCATGATCCGCTCGACGTTTTCGACGACGACGATCGCGTCGTCCACGACGATCCCGATCACCAGCACCATACCGAACATCGTCAGCACGTTGATCGAGAAGCCGAGCGCGTAGAGCACGCCGAAGGCGCCGAGCAGCGCGACCGGCACGACGATGGTCGGAATCAGCGTGTAGCGGATGTTCTGCAGGAAGAGCAGCATCACCAGGAACACGAGTACCACCGCCTCGACCAGCGTCTCGGCCACCTGGGCGATGGAGATCTTGACGAAGCGCGAGCTGTCGTAGGGGATCGTGTACTTGACCCCCGGCGGGAAGTAGGCGGCCAGTTCGTCCATGCGCGCACGCACCGCCGTCGCCGTGGCCAAGGCGTTGCCGGTGGGCGAGAGCTGCACGCCGATGCCGGTCGAGGGCCGGCCGTTCAGGCGCGCCGAGGTGGCGTAGTTCTGGCCGCCGAGCTCGATGCGGGCAACGTCGCGCAGGCGCACCGTCGAGCCGTCGGCGTTGGCGCGCAGCACGATGTTGCCGAACTGCTCGACCGTCTCGAGCTGGCCCTTGACGACGACGGTCGCGAAGATGGCCTGCCCGGGCAGGTTGGGCAGGTCGCCGATGGTGCCCGACGCGACCTGGGCGTTCTGCGCCTGGATCGCCTGCGCGACCTGCGTCGGCGCCAGGTTCAGGCCGACGAGCCGCGCCGGGTCGATCCAGACGCGCATCGCGCGCTCGGTGCCGAACAGCTGCGCCTGCCCGACGCCGGCGACGCGCTGCAGCTCGGGCAGCACGTTGCGCGCCGCGTAGTCGCCGAGCGCGATCGGATCGAACTGCGGGTTCTCGGACGACAGGATCGTGACGAGCAGGAAGTTCGAGCGCGCCTTGTCGACGCGCACGCCCTGCTGCGTGACCGCCAGCGGCAGGCGAGGCGCGGCGCGGCTCAGGCGGTTCTGCACGTCGACCTGCGCCAGGTCGGGGTTGGTGCCCGGGGCGAAGCTGAGCGTGATCGACCCGGTGCCGTCGGCCTGCGCGACCGACTCCATGTAGATCAGCCCCGGCGAGCCGTTCATTTCGCGTTCGATCACGCTCAGCACGGCACTCTCGAGCGTCTTGGCCGAGGCGCCCGGATAGGCCGTGCTGACGACGATCGACGGCGGCGCGACCGGGGGGTATTGCGCGATCGGCAACTGCGTCACCGCAACCGCGCCGAAGACGATGATGAAGAGCGCGATGACCCACGCAAAGACCGGCCGGTCGATGAAGAACTGCGCCATGCGTCGCTTCTTCAGCGCGACGACGCGGCCGAGGCGGGTGCGGAGGCCGCCACGGCGGCTGCCGGCGCCGCGGCACGCCACGGCACCGCCTTCACCGGCCCCGGGCCGCGCAGTTTCTGGAAGCCGTCGACCATCACCTGCTCACCCGCCTTCAGTCCGTCGAGGATCAGCCACTCCTGGCCCTGGGCGCTGCCGATCTTGACCGGTCGCGTCACCACCTTGCCGTCGGCCCCGACGACCTTGACCGTGTCGCCGTCGTTCGATCGCGCCACTGCCTGCTGCGGCAGCAAGATGGCGTCGGCGGCGACCGCCTGCTCGAGCTTGACGCGAACGTACAGCCCGGGCAGCAGCCTGCCCTGCGGGTTGGGCACCTCGGCGCGCAGCATGATCTGGCCCGTCCCCGGATCGACCGACAGATCGGAGAACAGCAGCCGGCCGGGGATGGGCAGGCTCGAATCGTCCACCGACAGCGCGACGCGTATCGCCTCGCCGCCCGGTGCGCGCTTGAATCGCCCGCTGGCGATGGCCTCGCGCAGGCGCAGCACGTCATTGGCCGGCTGCATGATGTTGACGTACAGCGGATCGATCTGCTGGATCGTCGCCAGCGGCGTCGGCTCGCCCTGCCCCACGAGCGCGCCCTCAGTGACGAGCGCGCGCCCGATGCGCCCGGCGATGGGCGCCGTGACCGAGGCCTGGTCGAGGTTGATCTTCGCGCTCTGCACCTGCGCCTTGGCAGCCTCCACATCGGCCTCGGCGAGCTTTTGCGCAACGGTGGCGTTGACGACATCCTGCTTGCTGACCGCGTTTGCCTCGAGCAGCGGCTGGTAGCGTTCGGCCAGCGCGGTGGCCTGGATCAGGTTGGCCTGGGCGCGCGCGAGCACCGCCTTGGCACTGTCGTGCGCGGCCCGGTAGGGCGCGGCGTCGATCTCGAACAGGCGCTGCCCGGCCTTGACGTCGCTGCCCTCGCGGAACGAGATCTTCTGCACGATGCCGGCCGCGCGCGCCCTGACCTGGGCCACACGCGAGGCTTCGAGCCGGCCGGGAAGCTCCACCACGAGGCTGACGGCGCGCGGCGCGACCACGACCACGCCGACCTCGGGGGGCGGCGGTGCCTGCGGCGCGCCGCCCCCTCCCCCGCCCTGCGGGCTGCAGGCGGCGAGCAGGCTCGCCGCGACGATGAGGAGGATTCGGCTCGGGGGCTTGGGCATGGAGGCATCGTGTTGTTCGGCTCGGGCGTCCGCGCGGCGCGGCAACGCGGACCGCCGCGTCGGCTCGGCCGGGCGAGGATAACGTCATTGGCTCGCGGCCGGTGCTCGTGCCTGGCTCGCCCTCTTGCGCTGCTCGCGCCGTGGCGCTGAATGGCTCGGCGCGCAGGCTGTGCCATCGGCCACGCCACGCAGGCCTGGGCGACGCGGGCGATCAGTCTTCGGTCAGGTGCGGCGGGCAGGCGCCCTCGGCCGGCGCGCCGGTTTCGGGGTCGATCCAGTCGGCGACGCCGATCTCGGCCTCGGCCTCCTGCAGCGTCTCGCCCGGCGCCGGCGTCGTGTCGTCGCCGCCATCGCGCGCCGCCTGGGCGAGTTCAAGGGTTTCGAACGGCCCGAACTCCTGCCGCCCGTCGGGCGCGATCCAGTGATAGCCGTCGGGCCGCGCGACGATCTCGCCCGGGCTGGTCTCGGCCTCGTCCTGCGTCTCGTCGAGCGACAGCGCGGGGCCGGATGGCGACAGCTGGCGATCCAGTGCGGGAAGCGGGTTCTCGGTACGGTGCAAGGTCATGGGAGCAGCTTCCAAGCGGCGCGGCCGGCGCGCAACACTCGAGCGCAGGTGGTAACGCCACTGCGCGATCATTGCACGGCAGGCCCGCCGTTGGTTGCGCGCAGTCAAGCTCGCCGCCCTCGCCGCTTGCACCGGTCGGCACGCTACGCTTCGCCGAGATAGGCGCGCCGGATGTGCGGCGAGGCGAGCAGGTCGGCAGGCGTGCCTTCGGCCGCGACGCGACCTTCCTCCAGCACATAGGCGCGCGTCGCCAGCTCGAGCGCCATCGCGACGTTCTGCTCGACCAGCAGCACGGCCATGCCGGCGCGGTTGATGTCGCGGATCACGCTGAACATTTGCCCTTGCGCGCGATCAGCTCGGCCGACTCGTCCAGCACCGAACTGCCGGCGCGCATGTCGCCGTCACCCAGAGCCTGGAAGTCGAGCACGGTATGGTGCTCGCATTCGAGGTAGGCGACCAGATCGGTCGCCGAGAACAGGACGGCGTCGTCGCGACGCCGCATCAGCGATCAGGCCGGGCTCTCTGCAGTGACAGCCCGCAGGCGGCCGAGCTGGGTGTCCAGTCCGACCAGGCGCTTGGTGATCTCCTCTTCCATCAGCCGAGCACGGCTGTGCCAGGTTCAGCGCACCCTTTCGAGCACATGTTGGGTCTTCGCCTGCTGTGCATCCAGCCACTGCCGTGCATCATCTGGTGTGCGAAAGCGCGGCCACGATGCACCGGTCGCGGCGTCGGTGCACAGGCCGCCCGCGATCCAGACCCCATCCTCGAACAGGTCCCAGCCGGGCTTGCGCAGCAGTTCTGGCGCATGTGCGCCAACCGGGCACGGAGGTGAGACACTCGAACGAGGCCGGGCGCGCCACGCAGCGGTGGCCGGCTGCTTCCACCGGCACTTCTTCCATGAGTGGCAGAACGCGCAGCGGCGCGACGCGCGATCTCGCCGGTCGATCAGCATGACCGTTGAAGGCGCGCCAGCGCTGCTGCACCTCTTGGGCCTTCGGGCAGGCGCCCTCGCTGCACAACAGCATCAGCAGGGTTCGGCGCTCCATGCGCACGCCGGCGCAGTAGTAGTTGAAGACGCGCTTGCCGTTCCGGTCGACGCGGTAGACGACTTCGATCTCCTGCCCTTCATGGACAGCTGCGACGCGAACCCGGGCACCGGCGCGCGCGTTATCGGGAAGCTCTACGCGCACCTGCGCCTCCAGTTGCTCGATCACCATGCAGACCTCCATTGCGTTGACCAAGAAAAAGATCGCACCGCGTGCCGCAGGCGCTGGCGCGCCACGACACGGAGAGTGCGATCGACATCAGCAAGATCGCAGGCTGGGCGCGGGTAGTCAATGCACGGTGTTGCCGCGGGCCCACGAGAGGTCTTGTCATGGGGGCTGTGATGTGCATTCCGGCTTCGCCGCCTGCACCGACGGGATTCCAGTCGACATCGGCTCCGCCTCTGCCTCAGCTTGCGTTACGGACAGTTGACTGTTTGTTAGTACTGTCTTATACTGGCGCATGTCCGAACCCACCGACTTGCCGGACCCACAGCCCAGCGCCGAGCGCTACTCGATCGACGAGCTGTCCACGCTCGCCGCGGTGACGCCGCGCACGGTGCGCTACTACATCGCCCAGGGCCTGGTCGACCGCCCCGAGGGTGAGAAGCGCGGCGCGTACTACCTGCGCCGCCACCTCGAACAACTGCTGCTCATTCGCCGGTGGACCGAAGCCGGGCTGAGCCTGGAGCGCGTGCGCGAACTGATCGCCGGCGCGCCGGAAGACCCGCCCCGGCGCGCCGCGCCGCCGGGATCGGTCGAGGTCTGGAGCCGGGTGACGGTCGCCGACGGGCTGGAAGTGCAGCTGGAGCCCGGCCGCGCCGGGCTGACGCCCGAACAGGTGCGCGCCTTCATCCGCGGCGTGACGGCGCTCTACCGGCAGACGCGAGCCGAACAGCATCCCGGCACCCCACGCGACGACGCGTGATGCCCAACCATTTGCTCAGGGAGAACGAAGATGAACGATGAGACGAAGGCGTTTGGTCTGGCGAGCCGCGAAGCGGGTGCCCCGGCACCGGTCCTTTGCGGCGTGCGGGCCAACGGCCGCCTGGACGGCGTGCTGTTCGATCTGACGCTGCGCCAGACCTACCGCAACACCGGCGACCGTGTGCTGGAGGTGGTCTACACCTTCCCCTTGCCGGCGCAGGCCGTGCTGCTGGCGTTCGCCTGCGAGCTCAACGGCGAACGCAAGGTCGGGACCGTGGTCGCCAAGCCCGCGGCCGAACGCCAGTATGAAGAGGCCTTGGCCGAGGGCGATGCACCGGTGATGGTCGAAACACTCCCCGGCGGCCTGCATACGGCCAACATCGGCAACCTCAAGCCCGGCGACGAGTTGGTGCTCGAGGTCCGGTTCGCTCAAGCGCTGGCCTTCGAGCAGGGGCGCCTGCGCCTGGCGATTCCGACCACGATCGCGCCGCGGTACGGGAATGCGAGGCAGCCGGCGGCTGCACCCCAGCAGGTGCCGCAGGCGTCGTTGCTGGCGGAGTACCCCTGGCACTCTCAGTGACTATCGCGGGCGCTCTGGCCGGCGGCATCGTCGAGTGCCCGACGCACCGGTTCATCCGCGAGGCGATCGACGGCGGTCTGCGCCTCGACCTGGCGCCCGGGGCATGGCTGGACCGCGACGTGGTGATCGTGGTGAAGCCGCGCGAGCCCTTGCCGTCGCTCGTGATTCAGGCGCGAGACACCGTTGCCGGTGCGGCCCCGGTCGTGTTGATGGCGGCCTTGCAGCCGCCGCCTTCGACGCCACGCAAGAGCATCGCGGTCAAGCTGCTGGTGGACTGCTCGGGTTCGATGGGCGGCGACAGCATCGCCTCGGCCCGGGCCGCGCTGCACGGTGCGCTGGCCGGGCTGACCGAGCACGACCATGTGAGCATCAGCCGCTTTGGCTCCACGGTCGAGCATGTGCTCACGCTCACGGCCTGCACGCCGAAGACGCTGCGGCGCCTGAACGCCGCCATCGATGCGATCGACGCCGACCTCGGCGGCACGGAGATGGAAGCCGCGCTGAAGGCCGTGTTCGGGCTGCGGGTCCCCAGGGATTGCGCAGGCGCTGACGTGCTGATGGTGACCGACGGGGAGATCTGGCAGGCGGAGGAGATGATCGCCGCCGCGCGCTCGAGTGGGCACCGGGTGTTCGCGATCGGCGTCGGCTCGTCGCCCGCCGAAGATGTGCTTCGGTCGCTGGCCGAGGCGACCGGCGGCGCATGCGAGTTCGCCACGCCGGGCGAGGCGCTCGAAGCGGCGGCGGGCCGCATGCTCGTGCGCATCCGTCAGCAGCCCTGGCGCGATGCGCGTGTCGATTGGGGATGCGAGACCCTCTGGCAAACCGCGCTGCCGGCCAGCGTGTTCGGGGGCGACACGGTGATCGCCTTTGCAGGCGTGCCTGCGCTGGCAGCGGCATCGACTGTTCGCTTGCTGGCCGTCGGCGCGCAAGGTGCTGCAACCGAGGTCGCCCGCGGCGAGGCCGATGCGCCCTGCCCCGGCGACACGCTGCCGAGGATGGCCGCCGCGAGGCGCATCGCAACGGCCGACGAAGGGCAAGCGCTGGAGTTGGCCGTCGCCTACCAGCTGATGAGCAGGCACACGAACTGCATCCTGGTGCACGAGCGGGCCGCGGCCGACAAGGTCACCGAGGAGGCCGAATTGCACCGGGTCAGCTCGATGCTCGCCGCAGGCTGGGGGGCAACCGCGAGCCTGATGATGTCGCCGCCGATGAGCCTGGGGTCGCTTGCCGGTCTGTCGACGTTGTGCGCTGGGAGCGCTCCCGCGGACATGGACGTCTGCTCGCTGGCGAGTGAAGACCCCTTCGAGGCGCTGTCGTTCGCGAGCGCGCCGCTCGAGGAGCAGCCGCGAGCGTCTCTCGACGCCATCGTGGAGGCAGCCTTTGAGCACCTGTCGCACGGCGGCAGCGTGCGAGGGCTGGCCGCGCGCTGCGAGGCGTTGGCACTGAATGCCGACGTCCGCCTCGCGCTCGACCAGGCCGCGGTCCTCGGGCTCGGGGCCGGCGAGGCCTTGCTGCTGCTCGCCCTGTGGGCCAACAGCCACCGCCCCGGCACGGCCGACGCGGCAGTCACGGCCGCGCTGCTGCCGCATCTCGACACCATCGATGCGGCCGTCATGACCGAGTGCCTGCAACTGTTCGATCGTGTCCTCGGCCCCACCGCGCGCGAGAGCTGGACACGCTCTCGTGCGCGACGGCTGCGACGAGCCCTGGGCCGGCCCTCGCCGTGACCGGATGGGCCCCGCTGGCCACCGTTTGGGCAACTCCCTCGCCGTCGATCGAGCTTTCGATTTCGCCACCGCTGTTCTGCGAAACCAGCTCGACCTTGTCGACCGCGTTGCCTCCTTGACCATGGAAGCGGGCAGGCTCGGTGCCCGCCGGTGCGCCGTTCTTCGGTTCTGACGATTGCGTTGAGCATGGTCAGGCGCCTGTGAGCGGGGCGCCAACCTGTTCATGCGGTGGGCCCTCGCCGGACAGCCACCGCCGCAAGTTGCCGCCAGGCACTTCTCTGCTGGTGGGTTCAATGCTGGGCACAAAGATCAACGGGCCGCGAAGGCCCGTGTCTTATGGCGATCTGGCGGAGTCGGAGGGATTCGAACCCTCGAAGCAGGTTTTGCCCGCTTACTCCCTTAGCAGGGGAGCACCTTCGGCCTCTCGGTCACGACTCCAGCACGAGCGGCGATTCTAGCCGCTTCGGTCTGCTTCAGCCCGCGTCCTGCTCGAGCTCGAAGGCCTTGTGCAGTGCGCGCACGGCAAGCTCCATGTACTTCTCGTCGATCACGACGCTGGTCTTGATCTCGCTCGTCGTGATCATCTGGATGTTGATGCCCTCTTCGGAGAGCGTGCGAAACATCTTGCTCGCCACGCCCACGTGCGAACGCATGCCGATGCCGACGATGCTGACCTTGCAGATCTTGGGGTCGCCTGCGACCTCGGTGGCGCCGGTGGCGGGCAGGATCCTGGTCTTGAGCAGGTCGATCGTGCGCGCGTAGTCGTTGCGGTGGACCGTGAAGCTGAAGTCGGTCCGGCCGTCGTGCGACACGTTCTGGATGATGACGTCGATGTCGATGTTGGCCTCGGCCACCGGGCCCAGGATCTGGTAGGCGATGCCCGGCCGGTCGGGCACGCCGAGCAGGCTGATCTTGGCTTCGTCGCGGTTGAACGCGATGCCCGAAACGACGGCTTGTTCCATCTTGGCGTCTTCCTCGAAAGTGATCAGGGTGCCCGAGCGCGCTTCTTCGTCGATCGGGATGTCCCAAGGCGTGAAGCTCGACAGCACGCGCAGCGGCACGCGGTACTTGCCGGCAAACTCGACCGAGCGGATCTGCAGCACCTTGGAGCCGAGGCTCGCCATCTCGAGCATCTCTTCGAAGCTCACGGTGTGCAGGCGGCGCGCCTCGGGGACGATGCGCGGGTCGGTGGTGTAGACGCCATCGACGTCGGTGTAGATCAGGCATTCGTCGGCCTTCATCGCCGCCGCGACCGCGACCGCCGAGGTGTCCGATCCGCCGCGGCCGAGGGTCGTGATGTGGCCCTCGCCGTCGATGCCCTGAAAGCCGGTGATGATCACGACCTTGCCGGCTGCGAGGTCGGCGCGCACGCGCGCATCGTCGATGCTCGCGATGCGCGCCTTGGTGTAGGCCGAGTCGGTCGTGATCGGCACCTGCCAGCCGGCATAGCTCACCGCCGCCATGCCCTCGGCCTGGAGCGCGATCGCGAGCAGGCCGACCGAGACCTGCTCGCCGGTGGCGGCGATCATGTCGAGTTCGCGCGCGAGTTCGGGCGTGCTCTTCTCGGGCGAGAGTTCCTTGGCGAGCGCAAGCAGGCGATTGGTCTCGCCGCTCATCGCCGATGGCACGACGACCATCTGGTGCCCGGCGCGCGCCCACTTGGCGACGCGCTTGGCGACATTGCGGATGCGCTCGGTCGAGCCCATCGACGTGCCGCCGTACTTGTGAACGATGAGTGCCATGATGCGATGAGGTCGTCGCTGCAGAGTGCGCGCTGCAGGCCGCGCGAGTCGGTCATTTTACATGCTGCGCTGCAGCAAACGATTTGCGGCCGTGGTCAGCGCGCGTCGTTCAGCCACTCGAAGGCGATCTGTGCTTCTCCGTCGGCGGCAAGCGCGCGCGCATCGACACCGAGGCCGGGTACAAAGAGCAGGCGCTCGCCGGCATAGACGAGCGGGCCGGTGCGCTGCCAGGCCGGCACGGCGCGGGCCTGGAACTGCTTCTTCAGGCTGCGCGCCGGACGGCCGGGAGCGAGCTGAAAGTCCTCGCCGCCGCTGCGCTCTGCCAGACGCAACTGTGCAAGGCTGCTGCGTGCGACGCCGTTTTTGCGCACGCCCAGGATGCGCAAGCGGCCACCCCAGCCGGCGAGCGCGTAGGTCCCTGCGCGCGCAACAGCCAGCGTCTCGACGCGCTCCGGGGCGCCGATCGGCGCGGCCGCGGGCAGGCAGGACAACCAGCCACGGTAGCGGCGCAGCGTGAGGCGCGCGGCCGTCCATTGCGCCGGCGCGCTGGCGGCAGGCAGCTCGATGAGGAGTCGTTGCGTCAGCGCAGCCTCGGGCGCACGCCCGATCTCGTTGCGCAGCCAGGTGCGCAGCGCATTGCTGCGCCGCGCCGGCGCCAGTTGCATCCAGGCGGCGATGTCCAGGCCGCGCTTCGATGCGACCCGCGAAAGATCGATCGCCGCCAGCGCGTGAGTGCATTCGTGTGCCTCCTGCGCCCAGGCGGCTGCGGCAGCAAGGGCAGCCTCGGCGTGCGGAAATTCGCGCATCAATGCCGGCCAGACCGCGAGCCGCAGCCGGTTGCGCGCAAAGCGCGGATCGGCGTTGCTGTCGTCCTCGACATGGCGCAGGCGGTGCCGGCGCGCGTAGGCAGCGATGCGCCCGGCATCGCAATGCAGCCAGGGCCGCGCCCACGTGACGCCCTCGCGCTCCACAGTCGGCGGCATCGCCGCGAGCCCGGCCACGCCGGCACTGCGCAGCGCCTGCAGCAGGAAGGTCTCGGCCTGATCCTGCCGGTGGTGGGCCAGCAGCACGACGCGCGAACCGTGCGCGAGCGCCATCTCGCGCAGCGCGGCGTAGCGCTCGCGCCGGGCCCAGGCCTCGACGCTTTCGCCGCGCGCGGGCCGGCCCGAGAGGCGGCGCGACGCGAAGCTCAGTGCCTTGCCCTGCCCCGCCCAGCGCGCGCACTGCTGCTCGGCATGCGCAAGCCAGTCATCGGCGCGCGCATTCAGACCGTGGTGGACGTGGAGCGCGACAACCTGCACGCCCAGCCCGCCGGCGACCGCCAGCGTCGCATGCAGCAGCGCCGTCGAATCGCGCCCGCCGCTGTAGGCCACCGCGACGCAGGGCGCCGGCGGTGTCGGGCTCACCGCTCCTTGGTGTCGTTGAAGCGGCCGTAGGACTGCAGGCGCTCGTAGCGGCGCTGCAGCAGTTCCTTGACGCTCAGATCGGTCACCTGGCGCAGTGCATCGCCAAGCGCGCGCTTGAGGTAGGCCGCCATTTGCTTCGCGTCGCGGTGCGCACCGCCGACGGGCTCATTGACGATCTTGTCGACGAGGCCGAGCGCCTTCAGGCGGTGTGCGGTGATGCCGAGCGCCTCGGCGGCGTCGGACGCACGCTCGGAGGTCTTCCACAGGATCGACGCGCAGCCCTCGGGCGAGATCACCGCATACACCGAGTGCTGCAGCATCAGCACCTGGTCGCCGACGCTGATCGCGAGGGCTCCGCCCGATCCGCCCTCGCCGATGATGGTGACGATGATCGGGATCTCGAGCTGCGCCATCTCGAAGATGTTGCGCCCGATGGCTTCGGACTGGTTTCGCTCCTCGGCGCCGATGCCCGGGTAGGCGCCCGGCGTGTCGACGAAGGTGAACAGCGGCAGGCCGAACTTCTCGGCCAGCTTCATCAGCCGCAGCGCCTTGCGATAGCCCTCGGGCCGCGACATGCCGAAGTTGCGCGCGCCGCGCTCCTTGGTGTCGCGCCCCTTCTGGTGGCCGAGCACCATGCAGGGCTGGCCGTTGAATCGCGCCAGGCCGCCGACGATGGACTGGTCGTCGGCGTAGTGCCGGTCGCCGTGCAGTTCCTGGAAATCGGTGAAGATTTCGCTCACGTAGTCGAGCGTGTAGGGCCGCTGCGGGTGGCGCGCGATCTGCGTCACCTGCCACGGCGACAGGCTCGAATAGATGTCCTTGGTGAGTTGCAGACTCTTCTTGCCCAGGCGCTCGATCTCCTCGGAGATGTCGACCGCGGACTCGGTCTGCACGTAGCGCAATTCCTCGATCTTGGTCTCGAGGTCGGCGATCGGCTGTTCGAATTCGAGGAAGTGTCGCTTGCTCATCCTTGGTTCACGTCCGTTGCGAGGGGCGCTCAAGGAAACGCCGGGCCGCCCCGAGTTTCCTTGACCTCCGCGGGGGCGGGCCGGGGCGCAACTCCGGCCCTGCGGGCCGTCAGTAGGCCACTGGCAAGGGGTCCAGGCTGCGCCAAATGTACCATGTGGCCACCGAGCAGAACGGGGCCCAGGCGTCGCCCACCTCGCGGGCCTCGGCGCGCGAAACGGGCTCGCCGCTGAAGTAGTTCAGGCTGATGCCCTTGAGCAGGCCGACATCGTCGAGCGGCAGCACGTTGGGCCGCATCAGGTGGAAGATCAGGAACATCTCGGCCGTCCAGCGGCCGATGCCGCGGATCGCGACGAGTTCGTCGATGATCGCCGCGTCGTCCATGTGCTGCCACTGTCGAACGTGGACCGAACCCGCCTCGAAGTGGCGCGCCAGGTCGGCGAGATACTCGACCTTGCGCGCCGACAGGCCTGCGCCGCGCAGTTGCTGCGCATCGAGCGCCAGCACCGCTGCCGGCTTGAGCGCCGCGGCGCCGCCGTCGACCAGGGCGACGAGTCGCTCCCACACCGTCTGCGCCGCCTTGACCGAGATCTGCTGCCCGACGACCGAGCGCGCCAGCGTCGTGAAGGCGTCGCCGCGGCTGTGCAGCCGCCCGTCGGCGAAGCGTGGAATGAGCTTCTTCATCACGCGGTCGCGCCGGGCGAGGTGCTTGCAGGCCTCGTCCCAGTAGTCGGGGCTGACGGTTTTCGCCATCCTATGATTTGACCCAGACCGTACCTTGCGCCGAGTCCTTGAGCGCGATGCCCTGCGCAGCGAGTTCGTCGCGGATCGCGTCGGCGAGCTTGAAGTCGCGCGCCTGCTTGGCGGCGGCGCGCGCCGCGATGCGCTCGGCAATCGCCTGCTCGTCGAGCCCGCCCGTCGCTGCCCCGCCTTGCAGGAACGCACGCGGCGGCTGTTGCAGCAGGCCGAGCGTGGCGCCGAGTGCCTTGAGCAGGCCGGCGGTCGATCCGGAACGCGTGCGGTTGAGCTCGGTCGCCAACTCGAACAGCACCGCCACCGCTTCGGGCGTACCGAAGTCGTCGTTCATCGCGTCCCGAAACGCCGCGGCGCGCGGCTCGGCCCAGTCGAGCACGAAGCCCTCCGGCGCCGGCGTGCCGTCGAGCGCCGTGTACAGGCGCCGCAGTGCACCGCGCGCATCGGCGAGGCTCGCGTCGGAATAGGCAAGCGCGCTGCGGTAGTGCGCGCGCAGGAAGAAGAAGCGCAGCGTCTCGCCGTCGTAGCGCTCGAGCACGTCGCGGATGGTGAAGAAGTTGCCGAGCGACTTCGACATCTTCTCGTTGTCGAGGTTGAGCAGGCCGTTGTGCATCCACACCCGCGCAAAGCGCCCGCTCTCGTTCGCGCCCTCGCTCTGCGCAATCTCGTTCTCGTGGTGCGGGAAGGTCAGGTCGGCGCCGCCGCCGTGGATGTCGAACTCCTCGCCGAGCAGCGCCTTGCACATCGCCGAGCATTCGATGTGCCAGCCCGGGCGGCCGCGGCCGAAGGGGCTGTCCCACTTGGCATCCTCGGGCTCGGACGCCTTGGCTGCCTTCCACAGCACGAAGTCGAGCGGGTCCTGCTTCGCGCCGAGCACCGCAACGCGCTCGCCGGCGCGCAACTGGTCGAGCGACTTGCCGGAGAGCTTGCCGTAGCCGGGGAACTTGCGTACGGCGAAGTTCACGTCGCCGTCGGCGCTGCGGTAGGCGAGGCCCTTGGCCTCGAGGGTCGCGATCATCGACAGCATCCCGCCCACATGCTCGGTCGCGCGTGGCTCGAAGGTCGGCGCCTCGATGCCGAGCGCCGCCACGTCCTCGTGCATGGCCTGCGTCATCTCGGCCGTGAGCTGGCGGATCGCGATCCCGCGTTCGAGCGCGCGGCGGATGATCTTGTCGTCGATGTCGGTGATGTTGCGCACGTAGGTCACGCGATAGCCGAGCGTGCGCAGCCAGCGGCTGACGACATCGAAGGCCATCAGGAAGCGTGCGTGCCCGACGTGGCAATAGTCGTAGATCGTGATGCCGCACACGTACATGCGAACGTGGCCGGGCACGATCGGTGCGAACGGCTCGACCGTTCGCGTGAGCGTGTTGTGGATGCGCAGATTCATCGGGGGCCCGGACCGGCCTGGAGCGTCGTTGCGCGCGCGGCAGGCGGCGGTCGGCGGGCCAATGCGGCGCGGTTCGCGAGGGCCCTGCAGACATCGCCACAGCCGCCGCTCGAAACGGCCACACCAGGGGCTGAACTACAATCGATTCAGTATAGCGGCGGCACCCGGGTGGGGCGTTGCGCGTCTTCCCGAATGGCTGCTGCGCAGCCCCCCGCAACGACTGCATGAACTGGATCAGACAGCCGGCCTTCCTGCTCTGCACCGCATGGCTGATCGCCGTCGCAACGCCGGCCGCTGCCGACGAGAGGGCGGACGTTGACCGCCTGATCAAGGCGGGCCAGCCGGCCGAGGCGATGGCCAGGCTCGACCAGGCCCTCGCCGTCAAGCCCAAGGACCCGCAACTGCGCTTCATGAAGGGCGTGCTGCTCACCGAAGCCGGGCGCAACGCCGAGGCGATCGCCGTCTTCACATTGCTCAACGAGGACTATCCTGAGCTGCCCGAGCCCTACAACAACCTGGCCGTTCTCTACGCCGGCCAGGGCGAGTACGACAAGGCGCGCGTCGCGCTCGAGGCCGCGGTGCGCAGCAATCCGGCCTATGCAACGGCGCACGAGAACCTGGGCGATGTCTACATCCGCCTCGCGGCGCGCGCGTACGGCCGGGCCCTGGCGCTGGACGCCGGCAGTGGCGCCCTGGCACCCAAGGTCGCGCAGCTGAAGGCGATCGTCCCCGACCGTCCCGCCGAGCCCGGTGGCAAGGCACCCTGAACCGCATCGCATACGAAAGGAAGCTTGCGCATGACCTCCCGATCCACCCGCCCCGCCCTGCTCGGCGCCCTGCTCGCCGTCGCGCTGGCGCTGCCGCTGGCGGCATCCGCACAGAAGGTCAGGCTCGGAACGACGCTGGGCGAGATCGTGATCGAACTCGACGCGACCAAGGCGCCGAAGTCGACCGACAACTTCGTCCAGTACGTCAAGTCGGGCCACTACGACGGCACCATTTTCCACCGCGTGATCGGCAACTTCATGATCCAGGGCGGTGGCATGACGGCCGACATGCGGCCCAAGCCGACTCGCGCCCCGATCCCGCTCGAGAGCCGCAACGGCTTGAACAACGTGCGCGGCAGCGTCGCGATGGCGCGCACCTCCGACCCCAACTCGGCGGCGGCGCAGTTCTTCATCAACGTCAAGGACAACGCCTTCCTCGACGCTGCCAATTCCCCCGACGGCAACGGCTACGCCGTCTTCGGCAGGGTCGTCGCCGGCATGGACGTGGTCGACAAGATCCGCGCCGTGCCCACCGGCCCTGGCGACGTGCCGCTGCAGCCGGTCACGATCAAGACCGCAACCCTGGAGAAATGAACACCATGGCCCAGCAAATCGACCTCGTCACCACCCACGGCACGATCCGCGTCGAACTCGACGACACGAATGCGCCCGACTCGGCGCGCAACTTCGCCGACTACGTCGCGAAGGGCCACTACGACGGCACGCTGTTCCACCGCGTGATCAAGGGCTTCATGATCCAGGGCGGCGGCTTCGCGCCCGGCATGAAGCAAAAGAGCGTCGGCGCGCCGATCGCCAACGAGGCCGCCAATGGTTTGAAGAACCGCCGCTACACGCTCGCGATGGCGCGCACCTCCGACCCGCACTCGGCGACGGCGCAGTTCTTCATCAACACCAGCGACAACGCCTTTCTCGACCACAAGTCGCCGACGCCGCAGGGCTGGGGCTATGCGGTGTTCGGCAAGGTCGTCGCGGGGACCGAGGTCGTCGACGCGATCGAGGGCGTAGCCACCGGCAGCCGCGGCGGCCATGGCGATGTGCCGCTCGAGGACGTGCAGATCGTGACTGCAACCCGGGTCTAGCCGCGCGTGGGCGAAGCGACCGCTGCGTTGGCGCTGCCTGCAGCGGCGGAGTTCATCGCGCCGGCGGGCTGGTCGCGCATCGACTTCATCAGCGACCTGCATCTCGCGCCGGGCAGGCCGCGCACCTTCGACGCCTGGGCAGCATGGCTGGGCGCGACGCCCGCCGATGCAGTCTTCATTCTCGGCGACCTGTTCGATGCCTGGGTCGGCGACGACGCCCGCCACGAAGGTTTCGAGGCGCAGTGCACGGCTGTGCTCGCCGACGCTGCACGGCGCAGGCCGCTCGCCTTCATGGTCGGCAACCGCGACTTCCTCGCCGGCAGAGACTGGCTGAGGGGCCTGCGGCATGTCGGCGCTTGCCGACCCGACGCTGCTTGTCGCCTTCGGCCAGCGCGTGCTGCTGACGCATGGCGATGCGCTGTGCCTTGCCGACGGCGAGTACCAGCGCTACCGCGCGCAGGTGCGCAGCCCGGCCTGGCAGGCGATGGTCCTTGCGCTGCCGCTTGCCGAGCGCCGCCGCCGTGCCGCGCAGATGCGCCATGCGAGCGAGCAATATCAGGCGGGCGCCGCTCTCGCCCCCGCTGCAACCGATATCGACTTCGGCACTGCCGCCGCGTGGATGGATGCCGCGCGCGCGTCACTGTTGATCCACGGCCACACGCACAAGCCGGCCAGCGCGGCCTTCGCGCCGGGCCGTACACGCCATGTGCTGTCGGACTGGGATTGCGACGCCGCCGCCACGGCGCGCGCCGAAGTGCTCAGCTTGACGCAGCGGGGCGTCGAGCGGCTGCCGGTGCCGGGGGCGTGATCTCGCGCTGGTGGGGTGCGCTGCGGCGCCGCCAGACCGAGCGCACGCTGGCGCGGCGCGCGATTCCCGACGAGTTGTGGGCGCTGACGCTGGCGCGCTTCCCGTTCCTGACCCGGCGCCCGGCCGCGGACCAGCAGAAGTTGCGCGAGCTCGCGACGCTCTTTCTGGCCGCCAAGGAGTTCGCCGCGCCCGAGGGCTTGGAGGTCAGCGACGAGATGGCCGTCGCCGTCGCCGCGCAGGCCTGCCTGCCGGTGCTGCGCCTGGGTCTGTCGTGGTACGACGGCTTCGTCGGCATCTTCATGCATCCGGATGCGGTGCAGGTGCGGCGCGAACATACCGACGAGATCGGTGTCGTGCACGAGTATGAAGACACGCTCTCGGGCGAGGCGATGGAAGGCGGCCCGCTGATGCTGTCGTGGCGCGACGTGGCCGATGCCGGCGAGTCGGCCGAGTGGGGCTACAACGTCGTGATCCACGAGTTCGCGCACGTCATCGACATGCGCGACGGCGTCGCCGACGGCATCCCGCCGCTGCCCGATCGCGCCGCGCGCGAGCGCTGGGCGGCGACGCTGCAGGCGCACTACGATGCGCACTGCGCCGACGTCGATGATGGTATCGAGACCCTGCTCGACCCCTATGGCGCCGAGGCGCTCGACGAGTTCTTCGCCGTCGCGAGCGAGGCCTTCTTCGTCGCGCCGGGCGATCTGCGCGCCGAGCACCCCGCGCTGTACGAACTGCTTGCGGGCTTTTATCGCCAGGACCCGGCCGCAGAGACCTGAAAGCCCCAGCGCGGCCGGCGCCGGGATCAGGCCGCCGTGGCCGGCTCGGCCTTGGGCTTGTCGCTCCTGCGCGTGGGCTGGATGTCGAGCAGCACCTCGCCCGCGTCATCCACATCCACCGTCAGCCGCCCACCGTCGACGAGGGCGCCGAAGAGCAGCTCGTCGGCAAGCGCGCGCCGGATCGTGTCCTGGATCAGGCGCTGCATCGGCCGCGCGCCCATCAGCGGGTCGAAGCCCTTCTTCGCCAGGTGCTTGCGCAGCGCGTCGGTGAAGGCAACCTCGACCTTCTTCTCGGCGAGCTGGCCTTCGAGCTGGAGCAGGAACTTGTCGACCACGCGCAGGATGATCTCCTCGTCGAGCGCCTTGAAGCTCACCGTGGCGTCGAGCCGGTTGCGGAACTCGGGCGTGAACAGGCGCTTGATGTCGGCCATCTCGTCGCCCTGCTCGCGCTTCGTGGTGAAGCCTATCGTCGCCTTGTTCATCGTCTCGGCGCCGGCATTCGTCGTCATGATGATGATGACGTTGCGAAAGTCCGCCTTGCGCCCGTTGTTGTCGGTCAGCGTGCCGTGGTCCATCACCTGCAGCAGCACGTTGAAGACGTCCGGGTGCGCCTTCTCGATCTCGTCGAGCAGCAGCACGGCGTGCGGCTTCTTGCTGATCGCCTCGGTCAGGAGCCCGCCCTGGTCGAAGCCGACGTAGCCCGGCGGCGCGCCGATCAGGCGGCTCACCGCATGGCGCTCCATGTACTCGCTCATGTCGAAGCGGATCAGCTCGATGCCGAGGATGTAGGCGAGCTGGCGTGCCGCCTCGGTCTTGCCGACGCCGGTCGGGCCGCTGAACAGGAACGAGCCGATCGGCTTGTCGGGCTTTCCGAGCCCCGAGCGGGCCATCTTGATCGCCGACGCGAGCGCGTCGAGCGCAGGGTCCTGGCCGAAGACGACGCTCTTCAGGTCGCGATCGAGGCTCTTCAACTTGCCGCGGTCGTCGCTCGATACCGACGCCGGCGGGATGCGCGCGATCTTGGCGACGATGTCCTCGACCTCGGAGCGGGTGATCGTCTTCTTCTGCTTGTTCTTGGGCAGGATGCGCTGCGCCGCGCCGGCCTCGTCGATGACGTCGATCGCCTTGTCGGGTAGGTGGCGATCGTTGATGAACTTGGCCGACAGTTCGGCTGCCGCCTGCAGCGCGCCGAGCGCGTACTTGACGCTGTGGTGTTCCTCGAAACGCGACTTCAGCCCTTTGAGGATCTCCACCGTCTGCTCGACCGACGGTTCGACCACGTCGACCTTCTGGAAGCGCCGCGAGAGCGCAGCGTCCTTCTCGAAGATGCCGCGGTACTCGGCGAAGGTCGTCGCGCCGATGCACTTCATCGCACCGGTCGACAGCGCCGGCTTCAGGAGGTTGCTCGCGTCGAGCGTGCCGCCCGAGGCCGCGCCGGCGCCGATCAAGGTGTGGATCTCGTCGATGAAGAGGATCGCGCTCGGCATGTCCTTCAGGCTCTTCAGGACACCCTTCAGCCGCTGCTCGAAGTCGCCGCGGTACTTGGTGCCGGCGAGCAGCGCGCCCATGTCGAGCGAATAGACCGTGGCGTTGGCGAGGATCTCGGGCACGTCGGACTGCGTGATGCGCCACGCCAGGCCCTCGGCGATCGCGGTCTTGCCGACGCCGGCCTCGCCGACGAGCAGCGGGTTGTTCTTGCGCCGCCGGCACAGGATCTGGATCACGCGCTCGACCTCGTGCTCGCGGCCGATCAGCGGATCGATCTTGCCGTCGCGGGCGAGCTGGTTCAGGTTCTGCGTGAACTGGTCGAGCGGCGAGGCCTTGCCGTCGGACTCTTCCTTCTCGCCCTCGGCGCCGGCGCCGTCGTTGGACTTGGTGGGTTCCGGCGGATCGGACTTCTTGATGCCGTGGGCGATGAAATTGACCACGTCCAGGCGCGTCACCCCCTGCTGGTGCAGGTAGTACACGGCGTGCGAGTCCTTCTCGCCGAAGATCGCGACCAGCACGTTGGCGCCGGTCACCTCCTTCTTGCCGCTACCGGTGGACTGCACGTGCATGATCGCGCGCTGGATCACGCGCTGGAAGCCGAGCGTCGGTTGGGTGTCGACCTCGTCGGCGCCGCCGACGGTGGGCGTGTTCTCCTTGACGAACTGGACCAGGCTCTTGCGCAGCTCCTCGATGTTGGCCGAGCATGCACGCAGCACCTCGGCTGCCGACGGGTTGTCGAGCAGCGCGAGCAGCAGGTGCTCGACGGTGATGAACTCGTGCCGCTGCTGGCGCGCCTCGACAAAGGCCATGTGCAGGCTGACTTCCAGTTCTTGGGCAATCATGCCGCCTCCAGAATGCATTGCAGAGGGTGCCCGCTGCGGCGCGCAGCGACCGACACCGTTTCGACCTTGGTGGCGGCCACGTCCTTCGTGAACACGCCGCACACCCCGCGACCCTCGTGATGGATTTTCAGCATGATCAAGGTTGCCGTCTCCAGATCGTGGCCGAAGTGTTCCTGCAGCACCATGACCACGAACTCCATCGGAGTGTAATCATCGTTGAGCAGTACGACCTGATAAAGGCGTGGAGGTTCGGTTCGCGCGACCTGGCGTTCGACGACCACGCTGCCCTGCCCTTCGTCGGGCAGCGAGACCGGCGGTCGCGTCTGCGGAGTCCTGGGTTTGCGGGTGGGCATGGAATCATTCTATAGAGTTGACGCGACCGTGGCGGGGTGGTAGCGCAAGGGCCTACGCCCTGTGTGCGAGCCGCGGCAATGCGTCACACCGGGCGCGGCCTGCGGGAGGGGCTTGCCTTCCTTGACAGTGCGCAAGGCGCTGCCGAGAATGCCCGCTCGCGGTGGGGCAGGCAGGAGGGCGGCATGGCGCTGGGAACGGTCAAGTGGTTCAACGATGCGAAGGGCTTCGGCTTCATCGAGCCCGAGCAAGGCGGACAAGACGTCTTCGCGCATTTCTCGGCGATTCAGATGGACGGTTTTCGCACGCTGCGCCAGGGCGAGCGGGTCGACTTCGAACTCATCCAGGGCCCCAAGGGCCAGCTTGCGCAGAACATCAAGCCGGTCGAGGGCGCGCGCGCTGGCGCCGCCGTACAGCGCGCTCCAGGCGCGCTGCCGCATTGACCGGCAGCGCGCCAGGCAACGAAGGAGCCGGGCGGCAGCTTGCGCCCGGCTTGCACCGGATACAGGCCGGGACGCTGCCATGAGGCGCACAATGGCACGCGATGGCGTCGCTCTTGCCCCCATCCCCCCAGCAACCCCAAGCAGCGAGGAACTCCCCATGATCAAGTCAGGCATCGACCAGGACGCAATGATCGACATGTTCTCCCAGGCCACGACCCAGCAGGGCGAAGCACTTCGCAAGGCGGTCAGCGAGGCCACGCTCAAGGCCCTGCAGGGGCGCGAGCTGACGCTGAAGAACATCCGCGGCGTGCTCAAGACCGTGACCGAAGCCGCCTCGACCGGCGCGGCGCGCAGCGGCCTGCCGATGCCCGATGTCGAAGCGGTGCTCGGCCAGGCGCTGGCAGGCATGGACGCGGCACTGCTCAAGGCCGTCGAAGCGCATCGACGCGCGCTCGAGCAGTTCGTCGGCCAGGGTGTCGACCTGCAGGAGAAGCAGTTGAAGGGCGCGCTCGCCAACCTCGAGCAGATGGAAGACATGTTCTTTGCCGCCGTCGGCAAGGCCGCGCACGGTGCTGGTGCGCCGCTCCAGGGGCCCTGGGACAAGGTGCTCGAAACGATGAAGGTCAAGGGCACGAGCAGCGGCGTGCTCGCCAACCAGTCGGTCGAGCAGATGCTCGCCCAGGCGCAGTCGGCCCTGCGCGCCAGCCGCTCGACGGGCCTGAAGGCGGCGCAGGCGATGCTGCAGGGCTACTCCGCGCTCGTCAGCGGCGTGCTGATCGGCATGTCAGAGGGGTTGCAGCCGCAATCCACCGCCGCGCCGGCGGCGGCCAGGAAGGCTCCCGGCCGCAAGCCTGCGGCCTGAATCGGCGTCGGGTTCGACATCATGGACAGCCTCGATCTGCAGGTTCTCGCGCAGGCGCGCGACTGGCACGGCGCGGGCCACGCGGTGTGGCTGGTCACGGTCATCGAGACCTGGGGCTCGGCGCCGCGCCCGCCGGGCGCGCTGCTTGCGCTGCGCGGCGACGGCCTGGTCGTTGGCTCGGTCTCGGGCGGCTGCGTCGAGGACGACCTGATAGCGCGCGTTCGCGACGGCGAGCGTGTCGACACGCCCGCCATCGTTGCCTACGGCGTGACCAAGGAAGAAGCGGCCCGCTTCGGCCTGCCCTGCGGCGGCAACCTGCGCCTGCTGCAGGAACCCTTGCGCGATGCGGGCTGGATAGACGAAGTGCTCGCGCGCACCGCCCGCCACGAGCTTGTCGCGCGCCGGCTCGACATCGCCTCGGGCGCGGTGGCGGTCGAACCCGCCGCGCGCGGCGAGCACTTCGCGTTCGATGGCCACACGCTGCGCGCGCTCTACGGCCCGCGCTGGCGCATGCTCGTGATCGGTGCCGGGCAGCTCTCGCGCGTGCTCGCGTCGATGGCGCAGGCGCTCGACTTCGAGGTCACCTGCTGCGACCCGCGCGAGGAGTACCACCGCACCTGGGACATCCCGGGAACGATCTTCAGCCGCTCGATGCCCGACGACCTGGCCGTCGAGATGGGGCTCGACCCGCATTGCGCCGTGGTCGCCGTCACGCACGACCCCAAGCTCGACGACATGGCGCTGCTCGAGGCGCTCAAGTCGCCGGCGTTCTACGTCGGCGCGCTCGGCTCGCGCGGCAACACGGCCAAGCGCCGCGAGCGATTGAAGCTCTTCGACCTGTCGGATGACGAGATCGACCGCCTGCACGGCCCGATCGGCCTGAACCTGGGCAGCCGCACGCCGGCCGAGATCGCGGTCGCGATCCTGGCCGAGATCGTCGCCGTGCGCAACGGCGTGCAGCTCACGCAGAAGAAGCCGCCGCTCGCGGCCGCCCAGGGCGCCAGTGGCGCCGCCTGCGCATCGTGATCCCCTGGCTGGCCGATCGCGACCAGCCGCTGCCGCCCACGTCCCGCGCGCTGGGCCCGCGCAGCGAGGCGCCGGGCCTGCTCGCTGCCGGCGGCGAGATCACGCGCGAGCGCCTCGTGGAGGCCTACTCGCGCGGCGTGTTTCCCTGGTACAGCCACGGACAGCCGGTGCTGTGGTGGTCGCCCGACCCGCGCATGGTGCTGCCAGTGGCCGAGTTCGGCCTCAGCCGTTCGCTGCGCAAGACGCTGCGCCGCTTCGCGCGCTCGCCCGGCTGCGAGTTGCGCATCGACAGCGCGACGCGCCAGGTGATGCAGTCCTGCGCCGCGACACCGCGCCACGGCCAGCAGGGCACCTGGATCATGCCCGAGATGATCGACACCTATTGCGCCTGGCCGGCGGTACACAGCTTCGAGACCTGGATCGACGATGAGCTCGCCGGCGGCCTGTACGGCGTGAGCCTGGGGCGCATGTTCTTCGGCGAGTCGATGTTCTCGCACCGCACCGACGCGTCCAAGATCGCGCTCGCCGCACTCGTCGCCTTCTGCCGTGGCAACGCGATCGCGATGATCGACTGCCAGCAGCGCACCGAGCACCTGGCCTCGTTCGGTGCGCGCGAGATCGCCCGCAGCGCCTTCGAGGCCCACCTCGCCACCGCGGTCGGCGCGCCCCCGGTCACCGACTGGACCCATGATCCCTCGACATGGGCATTGCTCGACGACGACGATCGCGGCACAGGCCGCGCCTCCCGGCCCGAGATTGCCGACCCGCGATGATGACGCACCCGAAGGAACTCCCGCTCTCGTCGCTGCAGTTCTACGCCACGGCGCCCTACCCGTGCAGCTACCTGGCGCAGCGGCTGGCGCGCTCGCAGGTGGCCACGCCCAGCCACCTGATCCACGCCGACATCTATTCCGGCCTCGTCGCCGGGGCTTCCGGCGCAGCGGCATGTTCACCTACCGGCCCTACTGCGACGGCTGCCGCGCCTGCGTGCCGTTGCGCATCCCGGTGGCTGCGTTTGCCGCCACTCGCAGCCAGCGCCGCGCCTGGCGCGCCCACGCCGGGTTGCAGTCGCGCGTGCTGCGCCTGTGCTTCGTGCCCGAGCACTACCAGCTCTACCTGCGCTACCAGGCCGGCCGTCACAGCGGCGGCGGCATGGACAACGACAGCGTCGACCAGTACACGCAGTTCCTGCTCCAGAGCCGCGTCAACTCGCGCCTGGTCGAGTTCCGCGAGCCGGCGACAGCGGACGGCCCCGGTGCGCTGAAGATGGTGTCGATCCTCGACATCCTCAACGACGGATTGTCGGCGGTCTACACCTTCTACGAACCCGATCCGGGAGCGAGCTACGGCACCTACAACGTGCTGTGGCAGATCGAGCAGACGCGGCTGCTGAAGCTGCCCCATGTCTACCTCGGCTACTGGATCGAGGGCAGCCCGAAGATGGCGTACAAGGCCCAGTTCAGACCGCACGAGGTGCTGCGCGACGGACACTGGGAAGCAGCGACGCCGACGCGTTGAGGGTCTTCAGCGCTGCAGCCTGGCCACCACTTCCTCCGCCAGCGCAAGGCAACTCGTCAATCCCGGCGACTCGATTCCGAACAGGTTGACGAGGCCGGCGATGCCGTGCTCGCGCGGCCCCTGGACGCCGAAATCGGCCGCCGGCTCCCCCGGGCCGTGCAGCTTGGGCCGCACACCGCTGTAGGCCGGCGCGAGCGCGCCGTCGGGCAAGTCCGGCCAGTAGCGCCGTACCGCGGCGTAGAAGGCGTCACCGCGCGCGGGGTCGACGCGGTAGTCGAGGGTGTCGGCATCGACGATGCCCTCCAGCCACTGCGTGTCGGGGCCGAAACGGGCCTGGCCGGCGAGGTCCAGCGTCAGGTGCACGCCCAGGCCGCCGCCCTGCGGCAGCGGATAGACGAGGTGCGAAAACGGCGCGCGGCCGGTGGCGAGCGCAAAGTAGCTGCCCTTGCTGAAGCGCGCCGGTGGCACGAGCCGCGCATCGAGACCCTGCGTCGCGCGCGCCAGCGCCGGCGCGTGCAACCCGGCGGCGTTGACGACGATGCGCGCGCGCAGCGTCATCGGCTCGGCGCCGCCGACGTCGATCTCGTGGCCGTCGCCGCCGCAGCGCAGCGCGAGCACCGGCGAGCACAGCGCGAGCATGCCGCCAGCGCGCTCGAAGTCGCCCTGCAGCGCGAGCATCAGGCCATGGCTGTCGACGATGCCGGTATGCGGCGACAGCATCGCGCCCGCGCAGGCCAGCGCCGGCTCGAGGGCACGGGCTTGCGTGCCATCGAGCAGGCGCAGGTCGGCAACGCCGTTGGCGCGCGCGCGCTCGGCAATCTGCGCCAGGCCCGCCAGCTGGTCCGGCGCGGTGGCGACGACGAGCTTGCCGCAGCGGCGGTGGGCGACGCCGCGCGACGCGCAGTAGGCATAGAGCTGCTCGCGCCCGCGCACGCACAGCCGCGCCTTGAACGATCCCTGCGCGTAGTACAGCCCGGCGTGGATGACCTCGCTATTGCGCGAACTGGTGCCGGTGCCGATCGCTGTCTCGCGCTCGATGAGCAGCGTCTCGCGCCCCTGCCCGGCCAGCGCCCGCGCGACGGCCAGGCCGACGACGCCGGCGCCGATCACGACCGCTTCGACGCCTTCCATCGTCAAGCCATCCTGGTGGCGGCGGTTGCGACGCGGGCCTCGAACGCCCGCTTCAGCGCAGCGTCGCCGCGCACCTCGACCTGGCCTGCGAAGCGCAGCACGTCCATCAGCAGCTCGGTCGCGTCGGCATAGGGCAGGCGCAGCTCGTAGCGCCCGTCGGCGAGGCGCCTGCCGCGCTGGTCGGGGTGCCAAGCCTCGTGCGCGACCCATTGTGCGGGCTCGGCATCGAAGACGAGGGTCGCCGTACCGGCCGGCTTGCCGCCGAAGATGCCGTAGCCGGCGTCGAACTCGGATTCGACCGCCTTCATCGGCACCTCCTTCGCGCGCTGCTCGAGAAGTTGCGCGTGCTCGATCGCGTCGAGGGCAAATCGGCGCAGCGCCTCGCTGCGGTGGCACCAGGCGTCGAGATACCAGGTGCTGCGGTAGTGCACCAGGCGCTGCGGCGAGACGACACGCTCGGTGCGCTCGCTGCGGCTGCGCGTGAAGTAGCGCAGCTGCAGGCGGCGGCGCTTCTGCAGCGCACTGCCGACGAGCTCGAACTGGCGGCTCGCCACGGTACGCGCCGCGCTGCCGACGATGCGCACGCGCCTCATCATCTGGCGCGACTCGTCGGCGTTCGCGCCGAGCATGCCGTTCAACTTCTCCAGCATCGGCTGCAGGTGGCGGCTCAGCACGCCGTCGGGGGCCAGCCCCTGGATCAGCCGATGCATGCTCAGCAGCGCGTGGATCTCGGCTTCGCTGAACCACAGGCCGGGCAGCTGGTGGCTCGCCGCGGACGCGCCGCCGCCGGCAGCGAAGCGATAGACGTCGTCGCCGCGGTCGTAGACGATGGGCGCGTCCATGCGGTCGCGCAGGTACTGCAGATCGCGCTTGAGCGTGGCGCGCGACACCTCGAGCTCGTCGCTCAGGGTCTTGAAGCTCACGCCGCCGCGGTTGCGGATCAGCAACTCGATCTTGTAGAAGCGTTCGGTGCGGTCCATGCGGATTGAACGCATTCTGGCACGCCTGCCGTCGATCGGTGACGCAGGCTCACGCAGTGAGCCTGTACGGCTCGACACTGCCTCCAACCCGGGCGCGGTGTCCGGGAACCCCTACCGATGGAGAACTTCATGGCCCAGGCAATCTTCGCCTTCGACAGCTTCCCGACCGACCGCGAAACCGGCTTCGAGATCGGATGGGACTTCGCCCACCACGCTCTCACGCCGCCGGTCGAGTGGCTGGCCATCGGCTCGCCGCTGCGCCACGGCTGGGACGCCGGGCGCGCCTGCTTCGGCGCGCGCACGCTGGCGCCGACGCGCGCTGTGCGCAAGTGGCTGCAGTTGCGCCTGAACGCCTGGCGCCGCGGGCGCGCCTTCGAGGGCGTGCAGGTGACGCCGAACTACCTGCGCCAGATCGACGCTCGCTGCTGCCCGATCACGCGCGAGGCGCTGACGCATGGCATCGGCGCGCCGAGCGACGCGTCGATCGACCGCGTGCGCAACGATGCCGGCTACGCGGCCGGCAATCTTGCCGTGATGAGCGTGCGCGCCAACGCGGCCAAGAACGACTGCGACTTCGACGCCGCCCTGGCCGCGATGCGCCGCGCCGAGGGCGGCGCGAACGATGCCGCGCCGGGCGATCTGGATGCGGCGCAATGGGCGCGCGTCGCGGTGCTGTGCTCCTTCGTCACGCTCTTGCCGCATGCGCAGGCGGCCGGCCTGCCGCTGCTCGTGCTGCCGCCCAATCGGCTGCGCCTGTTCAACCCGGCGCAGGCGCTGCAGGCGCTCGTCACGCGCCAGTTCGGCCGCACCGGGTGGAGTGCGCGCATCGCCCGTATCGAGGCCCTGCTGTCGGGCAAGCCACTGCGGCATGACTTCCAGCGCTTCGTCCACGCCATGCTGCCGCGCGTGCTCGAGGCGGGACGCGACCTCGACGACGCGGCGCGCACCTGGGCGCTCGAGGACGCCTGGCGC
Organism: Ideonella sp.; assembly: GCF_016702655.1. Lineage (GTDB taxonomy): Bacteria > Pseudomonadota > Gammaproteobacteria > Burkholderiales > Burkholderiaceae_C > CAIKUF01. The sequence goes on along the minus strand of NZ_JADJDO010000040.1, from coordinate 169,724 downwards.
AACCCGCTCGTGCTGCGCTGCTGGACACGCGTCGCGCGCCAGCTCGACCCCACGACGTGCGAGCAGATCGTGCTACGCGCCGCGGCACTGCGCCTCTTGCCAGGCTCGGCGCAGGCGTTCGACGACTTGCGCCAGGCGACGCAAGGCTGGGCGCTAGAGCACGCCGGCTATGCGGCGCCCCGCGGCGTCCGCTCTGCCACACCTGCGCGCGTTGCCGTCAACGACGCCAGCCCGCCTGCCGCGGCACGACGGCAGGCGCACCAACTGGCGCTGACGATGCATGCAGGGTGAATGAAGAAGCACCATCGACTTGGCCAAGCTGTGGAGGGGCAGGATTGCGAGCCCGACGACCGTGCCGCGACAGTGGCTATCGGCGCACTGACTTTCCGTAGAGCCTCGCTTCCATCTCAACCCACTCGTCGGTGGCATCGTTGAAGAGGTTGGCGACCTGTCCGCGAAGCCAGGCATTGCGCGGATCGCGGTTGTACAGCCGATGCCAATGCTGCTGGACCGGGAAGCTCGGCGGTCTGAACGGCAGCGGCACAAGCTGAATCGCTCCGAACTCGGCAAACAGCGCGCCGGTGGCGAGCGGGACTGTCGCAATCAGGTCCGATTTGCTCACGATCGCCGGCAGGCTCAGATGATGCGGCGTACTGAGCACCACGCGCCGCTCGACGCCTCGGCGTTGCAGGAACTGCTCGAACAAGATGTTGCTTCGCGCGGGTGATCTCACGACGGCATGGCCCGCGGATGCGTAGCTCTTCTCGCTCAGTCGCGAGGCGCCCAGCGGATGACCACGGCGCATCATGCAAGCGTAGGTATGCGTGTACAGCCGTTGATGGAAGAACGCCTGTGCGCCCAGATCCGGAAAGTACCCGAGCGCCAGGTCGATGGCGCCAGTCTCGAGAGCGAGCGTCAGATCTTCCGAGACAAGGGGGCCGCAACTGACGCGGGCATGCGGTGCGTGTTCCTGAAAGTGGTGCAAGAGCCGCGGCATGAAAACGATCTCGGCAACGTCGGCCATGGCGAGGCGGAACTCAGTGCGCGTCGTCGCGGGTTCGAACACCGGTGGCGCGATGATTCCGTCCTGGACTTGACCGAGCACACTGCGCGCCGTCTCGATCATCTGGCGCGCGCGCGGCGTGGGCTCCATCCCGGTTGCCGTGCGCACGAAGAGGGCATCGCCGAAGCGCTCGCGCAGCCGCGCAAGGGCGGTGCTGAAACCGGACTGGCTCATGTCGAGCGTCTCGGCAGCGCGCGACACGTTGCGAGTCCGGTCGAGGGCCACCAGCACGCGCAGAAGATTGAGGTCGAACGCGGTGTCTATCGGTTCCACAGATACAGAGTCTCCGATCGCGCGTATTGATGCGCAAGCGGAGTGTCCCCTAGAGTCCGGCCCATCAAGCGCGACCAAGACGCGCCGGTACCGGAGACGCTCATGTTTGTGAAGAACTGCTGGTACGTGGCCGCGTGGGATCACGAGATCCTCGCCGACACCTTGCTCGCCCGCACGATCCTCGGGGAGCCCATCCTCATCTACCGAATGGCGGATGGCTCGCCGGTCGCGCTCGACAATCGGTGCGCCCACCGTCATGCTCCGCTCTCGATGGGCCGCCGCGAGGGCGACACGGTGCGCTGTGCGTACCACGGGCTCAAGTACGACAGCCAGGGCAGGTGCGTCGAGATCCCGGGGCAGGACACGATCCCGGCCAAGCTGTGCGTTCGTGCGTACCCGATCGTAGTCAGAGAGCGTTGGCTGTGGATCTGGATGGGCGACGCCACGCGGGCGGACGAAGCCTTGATTCCGCAGACCTTCTCCCTGAAGGACGATGGCTGGCGCTACAAGCCCGGGTATCTGCACTACGCCACCGACTACCTGCTGATCTGCGACAACCTGCTGGACTTCTCGCACTTGTCGTACGTCCACGAGAAGACGCTGGGCGGTTCGCCGAACATCGCGCAGTCGCGCCCCGACGTGACCCGCGTCGCCCGAGGCGTCCGCGTGACGCGCGACGTGCGCAACACCGTGCCGGCGCCCTACCACGCCCGCCTCGGCAGCTTCACCGGCAAGGTGAACCGGCGCTTCAGCTACGACTTCCTGGTGCCGGGCGTGCTGCTGATGAAGACACACGTGAAGCCGGCCGAGCGCGACGACGACGACATGACCGGCGCGCTCCAGTTCCACAGTTGCCAGGCCTTGACGCCCGAGAGCGACACGTCCACGCACTACTTCTTCATGCAGGCGCACAACTTCCGTCTCGACGACGTGACCGTCACCGAGTCGATCTACCAGAGCCTGTGCACCGCGTTCGAGGAGGACCGCCGGATGATCGAGGCGCAGCAGCAATTGATCGACAACTCTCCGCCCGCGCCTATGCATCCGATCGCCGCCGACCTGGCACTGGCGCAGTACCGGCGCGTGCTGCAGGAACTGCTCGATGCAGAGAGCGAGCACGTGATGCGCGGCCCGCAGCCGCGGCCCGCGCCATCCGGCGCGCCCAATGCATTGCCCACCTGACGGACTGGCAACCGCCGGCCGCCGCCTCTTGCGGGCGGCACCCCCTTCATCCCTTGGCTCATCGAGACAACACCATGGTCAGATTTCCAGCCCGCGCGGCGCTCGCCACACTCTTCGCCTTCGCCTTCGCCTTCGCCGCCAGCAGCGCGGCGCAAGCAGACATCGTGATCGGGGTGAGCTTCAGCCAGACCGGTCCGGCAGCGGCGCTCGGGATCGCACCGCGCAACACCTTGGCACTGTTCCCTGATCAGATCGCCGGCGAGAAGCTGCGCTTCGTCGCGCTCGATGACGCCACCGACTCCACCAGCGCCGCGAAGAATGCGCGTCGCTTCGTCAGTGAAGACAAGGTCGATCTGATCATCGGCTCGACCGCCAGCCCGCCGGCGATTGCAATCGCCGAAATCGCCCGCGAGGCGGAAACCGTGCAACTCGCGGCCGCGCCGATCAATCTGCCGGACGGCAAGGACAGCTTCACGTTCCGCCTGCCGCAGGGCATATCGCTGATGGCCGAGGGCACTGTCGAGTACATGAAGAAGACGGGCACCAAGAGCTTCGCCTTCATTGGCTACTCAGATTCCTATGGCGAAAGCTGGCTGCAGGAGATGACACGCTTTGCTGGCGCCGCGGGCATCAAGCTCAGCGCGGCCGAACGATTCGCGCGCAACGACACCAGCGTGACAGCCCAGGCGCTCAAGGTCGTCGCCTCCAACCCCGATGCAGTGCTCATCGTCGCTTCCGGCAGCGGCGCGGTGATGCCCCAGAAGGCCCTGTTGGAGCGTAACTACAAGGGCCGCATGTTTCAGACCTACAGCGCAGTTGCCCCTGACCTCCTTCGCATGGGTGGCAAGGACGTGGAAGGGACGATCGGGCTCTCCGGGCCGGCGGTCGCGGCCGATCAGTTGCCCGACACGCATCCATCGAAGAAGGTCGCGCTCGACTTCATCCAGCTGTACGAGGCGAAGTACGGTGCCGGCAGCTACAACCAGTTCGCCGCCAACATCTGGGGTGCGAAACTCTTGCTCGACAAGGCGGTCCCGATTGCACTGAAGCAGGCAAAGCCAGGGACGCGCGAGTTTCGCCTGGCCTTGAGAGAGGCACTCGAAACCATGGGCGAGGTGGTCGTTCCACAAGGCGTGCTTCGCTACAGCGCCAGGGACCACTTCGGCTACGACGGCAGGGCGCGATTCGTGCTCACGGTCAAAGACGGCAACTGGCGCGCCGCGCAGTGAAGCGAAGGTTGACGGCGGCGAGCCGGCTCGTTTGGAGCCGAGCTCACTGCGGAGCCTGACTGCCCTGGCGTCCTGTTGCCGCATGCGCATTGCGGGTCGTATGGCCTGCGTCGATCGGGCGACACACGAATGCCTTCGTCGCGCAAGGTCGATCATTTGAACCCGCAGTCCCGCGGCGGACAGGGGTTAACCACTATTTAGTTGCAATACCAAGCAGTTGACTTGCAACTGGGTCGCTACTAGTATTCCTGCCAAGCGGCGCGCATTCGCGCAACGGCCCGCGAAAACTGTGTGGAGACGAACCCATGAATGACGTGACCGACGACGAGCAGCAACTGGTCGAGTGGCTGGCCGACATGAACGAGGACGATGCGCTCGCGCTCGCCAGGCGCATGCTGCTCGAGGACGGCAAGGACCCGCTGCGCGTGCTCGAGCTGTGCCGCAACGCGATGGACATCGTCGGCAAGCGCTTCGAGGAGGGCGAGTACTTCCTGCCCGAGCTCGTGCTCGCCGGCGAGATGCTCGAGACGATCGGCGCGATCGCCAAGCCGCTCATCAAGAGCGCCCCTGGCGAAGAGGCCAGGAAGCTCGGCAAGGTGCTGATCGGCACCGTGCACGGCGACCTGCACGACATCGGCAAGAACATCGTCTGCTTCATGCTCGACATCAACGGCTTCGAGGTGCGTGACATCGGCATCGACGTGCCGGTGCAGACCTTCATCGACGAGATCGGCGCCTACCAGCCCGACGTGGTCGGCCTGTCGGGCTTCCTGACGCTCGCCTTCGACTCGATGAAGGAGACGATCGCCGCGATCGACGGCGCCGGCCAGCGCGGTGGGCTCAAGATCATGATCGGCGGCGGCCAGATCGACGAGACGGTGCGCGCCTATACCGGAGCCGATGCCTTCGGCGTCAACGCCGTCGAGGCGGTGAATCTCTGCAAAGGCTGGGCGGGGGTCGCTGCGTGACAGCCATGCAGCCGGCCACCGCAAAGGTGGCGTACGACGAGCGCTGGCAGCGCATCCTCGATTGCGTCGCGCTCAAGCAGCCGGCGCGCATGCCGGTCGTGCTCTACGGCATGTTCTGGCTCGCGAGATACGGTGGTCTGACCTACCGCGAGTTGATGCACGATTACGAGCGCAATCTCGAGGTCTGCCAACGTGTGCTGCTCGACTTCGATCCGGATGTCACCGGCCCGCTGGTGCTGATCACCGCGATGGGCCGCTCACTCGAAGCGCTCGACTTCAAGCAGGTGCAGTGGCCTGGCCATGGTGTGGCCGACGACAAGCCGTACCAGTACCTCGACCGTGAGTACATGCGGCCCGAGGAGTACGACGAGTTCTCGTTCGACCCCACCGGCTACTACTTGCGCAAGTATCTGCCGCGCGTCGCCGGCGCGTTCGAGGGCTTCGACCAGTTGCCGTCGTTTCCGGGCCTGCACTACTTCCGTCTCGTCAACGGCATCCGGCCGTTCGCGAGGCCTGAAGTGCGCCAGTCGTTCGAGCGGCTGGTCAAGGCCGCCGAAGAGGCAGAACGCTTCTTCCAGACGCATGTCTCGTTCGTGAAGCACGCCACGGCGCACGGCTACCCGCTGATCAACGGCAGCACCTCGGCCGCGCCCTACGACGTGATCGCGGACTACTTCCGCGGCGCGACCGGCATGATGAAGGACATGTACCGGCACAAGGACAAGCTCCACGAGCTGCTGGACAAGGCGACGAAATTCCTGCTCTCGCAGACGATCGAGTCGGCCAAGGCGGCGCAGCACCCGATCGTCTTCATCCCGATCCACTGGGCGCCCGACGCATTCATGTCGGAGCGTCAGTTCCGCGAGTTCTGGTGGCCGTCGTTCCGCCAGATGATGATCGGGATGATCGATGCGGGCCTGATTCCGATGCCGCTGTGGGAGTCGGACTGCACGAAGCGCCTGGAGATCATCAAGGACGTTCCGGCCGGCAAGTGCATCTACTGGTTCGAGCGCACCGACATGGTCAAGGCGTTCGAGGTGCTCGGCGATACAGTCGCGCTGCGCGGCAACCTCTCGCCGTCGATGATGACCACCGGCACGCCCGACGATGTCGACGCCGCCGTCAAGCACCTGGTCGACAGGGTCTGGAACCGGGGCGGCAGCCTGATACTCGACACCGCCTTCGGCATCCCGGACGAGACGCCGGTCCACAATGTGCGTGCCATGTTCGCCGCGGCGCGCAAGTACGCGGGCTGAACGCGCTCCGGGGCGGCGGCGCGCGTAGCGTCGCAACCGGCCGCACCACGACACGGGAGACAAGTCGATGACAGTGGAAGCCGATGCCAACGCCCGCACCGCGTACGACGCGCGCTGGCAGCGCGTCATGGATTGCGTCGCGCTGCGCCGGCCCGACCGGATGCCGGTCGCGCTGTACGCGACCTTCTGGCTCGCAAAGTACGGCGGCATCACGAAGAAGGAGCTGATGTTCGACTACGACAAGGTCGACGCCATCGTCGAGCGCGTCGTGCTCGAATTCGAACCCGACGCGGTATCGACGCTTTTCGCCGGGTCGGCGTCGGGCCGGATCCTCGAGGCGCTCGACTACAAGCAACTGCAATGGCCCGGACACGGCGTCGGCGATGACCAGCCCTACCAGTACCTCGACCGCGAGTACGTGAAAGCCGAGGAACTGGCCGAGTTCATCCGCGACCCGACCGGCTTCTATCTGCGCACCTACCTGCCCCGGATCTTCGGCGCGTTCGAGGGCTTCGAACAGTTCCCGCACTTCGCGGGTTCCTTCTACTTCCGCGCGATGACCGCGGTGCGGCCTTTCGCCAGAGCGCCGCTGCGGGAGGCGCTGCAGCGCGTGATCGAAGCCGCCGAGGTGGTCGACGAGTTCGCGCTGCGTGCCGGCCGCTCGAGCCAGCGCCTCGCGGCACTCGGCTTCCCGCAGATCCACGGCAGCGCATCGGGCGCACCGTACGACGTGCTGGCCGATTACTTCCGCGGCGCGACCGGGATGATGAAGGACCTGTTCCGTCACAAGGAATTGCTGCACCGCGCGGTCGACGTGATGCGCGAGAACCTGGTGCGCATCACGATCGCGAACGCGAAGGCGTCGGGCAACCCGATCGTCTTCATCCCGATCCACTGGGCACCGGATGCCTTCATGTCGGAGCGCCAGTTCCGCGAGTTCTGGTGGCCGTCGTTCCGCCAGATGATGATCGAGCTGATCGACGCGGGCCTGGTGCCGATGCCGCTATGGGAATCCGACTGCACCAAGCGGCTCGAGATCATCAAGGACATTCCGCCCGGCAAGTGCATCTACTGGTTCGAGCGCACCGACATCGTCAAGGCCTACGAAGTGCTCGGCGACACGGTCGCGCTGCGCGGCAACCTTTCGCCGTCGATGATGACCACCGGCACGCCCGACGAGGTCGACGCCGCAGTCAAGCGCCTGGTCGAATCGATCTGGAACCGCGGCGGCTGCCTGATCCTCGACACGGCGTTCAGCGTCCCCGACGAAGCACCGGTCGACAACGTGCGCGCCATGTTCGGTGCGGCGCGCAAGTACGCGGGCTGAGCGGCCGGCACGCCATGCGAGTGGCTCGCGGATTCGATGTGCTGCGCGAGGCTGCCGAGGCCCCGGCGCTGCGTGGTGCGCGGCGACCGTCTTCGGCGCGTCAGCGGCTGCGCGCCAACGCACTGCAGCTGGTGCGCGACGAGGCGCTGCTGGACCCGGCGTATTGCTATTGCATCGTGGCGCTGGACGCGCCCGCCTCGGCGACCTTGCAGGTCGGTCGCGAAACACTGCATGCGCCGAGGCTGCTGCCGCCATCGGGCCAGCTCACAGCGTTGGCGTGCGCGGTCTGCACGCTCGGCCCGCGCGTCGAGCAGCGTGTGCGTGCGTTGTTCGTCGAACGCCGCGCGTCGCTCGCGATGGCGATCGACGAACTTGCCAACGAACTGCTGTTCGCGGTCTCGCGGCGAGCGCAGGACCGGATACACGCCGACGTCACACGGCGCGGGCTGACGATGGCCGGCGAGTTGCGCGCCGGGGACCCGGGCCTCGCGCTCGAGGCGCAGCCGGCCGTACTGCGCCTGGCGCAGGCGGAAACGATTGGCGTCACGGTGGGCGCCGGGCTGCTGATGCACCCGCACAAGTCGACCTCGATGGTGCTTGGCGTGGGCATCGGGTTGCCGCCGGCGCAGTGGTCGCGCTGCGACGAATGTCCCAGGCGCGCGACCTGTCGCGCCGTTGCGCGCGTCGCGGCCGGGCAGTCTGCGGTTTCGCACAAGGCCGATGCCGGGGCGGGCTGAGAGAGTACACACGAGCCGCCGATGAGCAGGGACGATGCGAATGCCGCGGGGACGAGCTTGCACTTCCCGCAGCTCGACCGGCGCATCCCGGCCCGGGCCGACGAGAGTGTGTTCCAGAGCGCGCGGCGACACGGCGTGCGCATCGTCGGCGCCTGTGGCGGCCGTGGCACCTGCGGCAGTTGCATCGTGCAGGTCAGCTCGGGCGCGGTCGAGCGCATTGGCGCACAAGTCGGCGATGCGTCCGACGAACGCTACGGCGGCAAGCGCTGGATGCGCGCCTGCCAGGTGCGTCCGCGCGGCGACGTCAGCCTCGAGATCGCGCCGCGTTCGCTGGCACCCGTCGCCCGCGCCGAGATCGATACCGGAGCCGACGACGAGAGGCTGCCCAACGATCCGGCCGTGACGAGCCGCGACCTCGCGCTGGCGCCTCCGACGCTCGCCGATCCGCTCAGCGACGCCGAGCGCGTGCGGCGCGCACTCGCGCTGCCGCATGCCGTGTTCGACCTGACGACGCTGCGCGCGCTGCCGCGCATGTTGCGCGAGCAACAGTGGGCGTTGCGCGTGCGGCTGCGCGGCGACGAAGTCGTGGACGTCACCGCACGCGGGCGACCGGCGTTGGGGCTGGCGATCGACCTGGGCACGACCAACGTCGCCGGCTTCCTGCTCGACCTCGACAGCGGCGTGCGCGTGGCGGGGCTGGGCATCGAGAACCCGCAAGCCACGTGGGGCGCAGACCTGATCAGCCGTCTCAACCACGCAATCCAGGGCGATGCGCAGGCGGCCGAGCTGCGCGACGCCGCGCGGATTGCGATCAACGCCCTCGCGCACGATCTGACGCACGCGGTCGGCGCGCGCTGCACCGACATCGTCGACGTCGTGATCTGCGGCAATACCGCGATGCACCACCTGCTGCTCGGCCTGCCGGTGCGCCAGCTCGGCCGCTCACCTTTCGTCGCCGCGGCGCGCGAGGGCATCGATGCGAAGGCGCCCGACCTCGGAATCGCGGTTGCCGCCGGCTCCTGGGTGCATGTCGTACCGAACATCGGCGGCTTCATCGGCGGCGATCACGTGACTGCGCTGCTGGCCACCGAGAGCGAGTGGCGTTCGCGGCGCACCAGCGTCGTGATGGACATCGGTACCAACACCGAGATCTCGCTCATCCACGACGGCGTCATCCGCAGTGCGTCGAGCCCGTCCGGACCGGCGCTCGAGGGGGGTCACATCGGCTGCGGCATGCGCGCCGCCGACGGTGCGATCGAGCGCGTCACGCTCGACGATCAAGGGCGCCTGGTCGTGCGGACCATCGGTGACGAGCCGGCGGTCGGCCTGTGCGGATCGGGCGTGCTCGACGCGCTGGCCACGATGCACCGCGCCGGCCTCGTCGACGCCAGGGGCCGGCTCGCGCATGCCCACCCGGCGATCGTCCCGCATGAAGGCAAGCGCGCTGCGCAGCTCGCCCCGGGCGTCGTCTTCACGCAGGCCGACGTGCGCGCGGTGCAACTGGCCAAGGCGGCGATCCGCACCGCGCTCGACCTGCTGCTCGACGAGGCCGGCATCGACGCCGCGTCGATCGAGCGCTTTCTGATCGCCGGCTCGTTCGGCGCCTACATCGACATCGGCAGCGCGATCGCCATCGGCATGCTGCCACCCTTGCCGATCGCGCGTTACGCGCAGGTCGGCAACGCCGCCGGGCAGGGCGTGCGGTTGATGCTCGCGTCGCGCGCGGCGCGCCGCCAAGCTGCCGAGCTCGCCCAAGCTTGCCGCCCGCTCGAGCTCAGCACGCGCAGCGACTTCCAGCGGTCATTTGTCGCCAACATCGGCCTGCCGCCCCTCGCTTCGGCCTGACCGCGGACGGATGCGGGAAATCACTGACAAGATGCCAAACCAACGCGTTGGTATATCAACTATATTAGCCACACAGGCGGCCGCCGGCCGTCGTGGAGAACGCACGATGAAGTTCACAAGCAGGCATCCGACCGCCGCGGCCGCACTCGTGGCGATGCTTGCGCTGGCGCCTCTCGGCGCCTTCGCGCAGACGGTCAAGATCGGCATCCTCGGCCCGTTCTCGGGGCCCTTTGCGCACTACGGCACGCTGTTCAAGAACGGCGCCGAGGCGTACATCGCGTCGCAGGGAGGCAAGCTCGCCGGCAAGGACGTCGAGTTGATCTACCGTGACACTGGCGGCCCGAATCCGGGCCAGACGAAGAACCTGGCGCAGGAGCTGATCGTCAAGGACAAGGTCGACTACCTCGGCGGATTCGTCTTCACGCCCAACGCGTTCGCCGTCGCGCCGTTGATTCAGCAGTCGCAGACGCCCACCGTGATCTTCAACGCCGCGACGTCTGCGATCACCGAGAAGTCGGAGTTCTTCATCCGCACCTCTTACACGCTGTGGCAGGTCAGCGTGCCGCTCGCGCAATGGGCGGCCAAGCAGAACCTGAAGAGGGTGGTGACCGCGGTCACCGACTATGGCCCCGGCATCGACGCCGAGACCGCGTTCAAGAGCGAGTTCACAAAGCAGGGCGGCACCGTCGTCGAGAGCATCCGGATGCCGATCGCGACGACCGACTTCTCGCCGTTCGTGCAGCGCGTCCGCGCCAGCGGGGCGCAGGCCGTTTACACCTTCCTGCCCGGCGGGCCGCCGAATCTCGGCTTCGTCAAGGCCTACAACGAGAACGGGCTGGCCAAGGCCGGCATTCAGTTTCTCGGTACCGCCGAGACCGACGAGTTCGATCTGCAGAAGTTCGGCGACGCCGCGCTCGGGCTGACGACCGCGTTCCACTACTCGGCCGCGCACGAGTCGCCGGCCAACAAGAAGTTCATCGAGGCACTGAAGAAGCGCGGCCCGAACGCAGTCGCCAACTACGCGTCGGTCGGTGCGTGGGACGGCATGCACGTGATCCACAGGATGATCGAGGCCACGGGCGGCCAGAAGGACGGACTGAAGGCGATTGCCGCGGCGCGTGCGCTGCAATGGGAGAGCCCGCGCGGCCCGGTGCGCATTGACCCGAAGACACGCCATATCGTGCAGAACGTCTACTTGCGCAAGGTCGAGCGCGCCGGTGGCGAACTCGTCAACAAGGAAGTGCAGAACTTCGGTCCGCAAATCGACTTCGGTCTCGACAAGTAGGGTGCCGAAGTCGCGCGCCTGCGTGACCTCCGGGCAGACGCTACGCCATGCTGACGCTGTTCAATGTTCTGATCGACGGCCTGGCCTACGGGATGGTGCTGTTCATCATCGCAGTCGGGATGACGGTCACGCTGGGGCTGATGCGCTTCGTCAACCTCGCGCACGGCGCGTTCGCAATGATCGGCGGCTACGTTGCGGCACTGCTGACGCGCGAGGTGCAGTGGAGTTTCTGGCTGGCGCTGCCGGCGGCGCTGGCGGTCACGGCGGCCGTTGGCGCGCTGCTCGAGGCCGGCGTGCTGCGCCACCTGTACCGGCGCAGCGAGCTCGAGCAGGTGCTGTTCACGATCGGCCTCGCGTTCTTCCTGATCGCCGCGATCAACGCGCTCGCCGGCCCGCAGGTGCAGCTGATCGTGCTGCCGCCACTGCTGCTGCAGCCGGTCGACCTCGGGGTGCGAACGCTGCCGGCCCAGCGGCTGCTGGTCATCGGCGCCGGCCTGCTCGTCGCTGCGGCAACTGCCTGGACCGTCGCACGCACGCGATTCGGCATCTGGCTGCGTGCCGCGGTCGACAGCCCGGACACCGCGGCCGCGCTCGGCATCCCGATCCGCACCGTGCAATGCGCGAGCTTCGCGGCGGGAGCCGCACTCGCCGCACTTGGCGGCGTGCTCGGCGCCGAGCTGATGCCGCTCGAGCCGTACTATGCGCTGAAGTACCTCGTTCTCGTGCTCGTCGTGGTCGCGGTCGGTGGCATGGGCAGCCTGCTCGGCTCACTGGTCGCCGCGGTTGCGCTGGGCACCGTCGAGACCGCGAGCAAGTACTTCGCTTCGGACTGGGGCAGCCTGTTCTTCTTCCTTGCCATGGCGCTGCTGCTCGCTTGGCGGCCGCAGGGCTTGATGCGGCGGTGAGGCAGACACGATGAGCGATTCGCGCATGGCCGCGCACGAGCCGGCGTCAGACCGCGCCGAGCCCGGCGACGCCGCCGCGCCGCCCTGTGCGCCGCCGTGGCGTTCGCCCCTCGTCGTGCTGGCGATCGGCCTCGTCGCGTGGTGGGCATTGCCGGAGCAGCTCGGGTTGCTGACGCGCATCGCCGCGAGCGCGCTGTTCGTGCTGTCGCTCGATCTCGTCGTCGGTGTCGCCGGGCTGGCGACGCTCGGCCATGCAGCGCTGTTCGGCGCGGGCGCCTATGCGGCGGCGATCTTCGCGCTGCGCGCGCACGCCGATCCGCTGCTCGGCCTGGCGATCGGCACCGGCGCTGGCGCGCTGCTGGCGTCGCTGTCGGGCCTGTTCCTGTTGCGCTACCAGGGTTTCACGTTCCTGATGCTGACGGTCGCGGTCGCGCAGATCGTCGCCAGCCTGGCGCAGCGGGCGCGCGACTGGACCGGCGGCGACGATGGTCTGACGGGCTTTACGATGGCACCGCTGCTAGGCGTCTTCGCGTTCGACCTGGAGGGCAAGACCGCTGCGCTGTATGCGATCGTCACGCTCGCGGTGGCGCTGTACCTGGCGCGGCGCGTCGTCGACTCGCCATTCGGCCTCGCGGTCCGCGGCATCCACGAGAACCGTGCGCGCATGGCCGCGCTGGGAACGCCGGTGCAACGACGGCTGCTGGCGATGTACGCGCTGGCAGGCGCGCTGGCAGGCGCGGCCGGCGCGCTGACCGCGCAGACCAACGCCATCGTCGGCCTCGACAGCCTGTCGTTCGCGTTGTCGGCCGAGGCGCTGGTGATGCTGATCCTCGGTGGCGCCGGACGGCTGCACGGCGCGCTTGTCGGCGCTGCCATATTCACGCTGCTGCACCACACCGCCGCGTCGATCAACCCCTACCACTGGCTGTTCGTCGTGGGCGGCGTGCTGATGGCGGTCGTGCTGATGCCGCCTGCGCAGGCGCTGGCGTGGCTGCGCCGCCGCCTGGGGTGGCGGACATGACAGCCTTGCTCGAGACGCGCGCGCTCGACAAGCACTTCGGCGGCCTGCACGTGACGCGCTCGGTATCGCTGGCTCTGCAAGCGGGCGACCGCGTCGCGCTCATCGGCCCCAACGGCGCCGGCAAGACGACGCTGGTGCACCAGATCAGCGGCGTCCTGCCATCGACCTCCGGCCAGGTGCTTGTGAACGGCGAAGACGTGACGCGCCGCTCGCAGGCGGCTCGCGTGCGGCTCGGATTGGCGCGCACGTTCCAGATCACGACGCTGGCGCCACACCTGCCGGTGCAGCGGCAGGTCGAGCTCGCACTCTTCGAACGCGAAGGGCTGACCGGCCGCGCATGGCGATCGATCGACGCTTACCCACCGATCACCGCCGAGGCGCGCGCCCTGCTCGCTCGCCTCGGCCTCGGCGAGCACGCCGGGCTGCCGACGGAGCGGCTCGCGTACGGCGAGCAGCGGCTCGTCGAGATCGCGCTGGCGCTCGCGCTCAAGCCGCGCGTGCTGCTGCTCGACGAGCCGATGGCCGGCGTGCCGCAGGGCGATGGCGAGCGGCTGCTCGGTGCGCTCGATTCGCTGCCGGCGGAACTTGCGGTGCTCATCATCGAGCACGACATGGACCTCGTGTTCCGCTTCGCGCGGCGCATCGTCGTGCTCTGCGAAGGTGCAGTGCTCGCCGACGGCGCGCCCGAGGCGATTCGCCGCGACCCGCGAGTGCGGGCGGCGTACCTCGGAAACTGAGATGACGACCCCCAAGCTCACTTCGTTGGCTCCGGCCGGCGCTTCGCGCCTTGACTTCGCTGCGCGAAGTCAGCCTCGCCGCAACGGCCTTGCGGCTGTTGTCGCGGCCCCCCATGGGGTCGCTCAGTCGGCTTGGGAACGGCCCGGCGCCGACTGAGCACCCAATGGACACGACGCGCCGGCCGCTGCTGGAACTGTTCGACGTCGTCGCCGGCTACGGGCCGGTGACGGTGCTCAATGGCCTGGCGTTCAGCGTAGCGCCCAACGAACGGCTGGCGGTGATAGGCCGCAACGGCGTTGGCAAGACGACCGCGCTGCGCGCGGTGATGGGGCTTGCGCAACTGCAGCGCGGCCGGATCATCTTCGACGGCGAGGACCTCGCCGGCCTGGGCGCGCACCAGCGCGCGCTGCGTGGCCTGGGCTTCGTTCCGCAGACGCGCGACATCTTCCCGAGCCTGACCGTCGAGGAGAACCTGCTCGCCGGATGCAAGCGCCGGCCACGCCGCTGCATCGACGAGGCCTACGCGCTCTTTCCGCGCCTGCACGAGCGGCGTGCCAATGGCGGCGCGCAGTTGTCCGGCGGCGAGCAGCAGATGCTTGCCGTGGCGCGCGCGCTGCTCGGGCAGCCGCGGCTGCTGCTGCTTGACGAACCCCTCGAGGGGCTGGCGCCGCTGATCCGGCACGAACTGCTCGCCGCTTTCGTGCAGATGGCCGACAGCCACGGGCTGACTGTCGTCATCGTCGAACAGCAGGTGCAGGAGGCGCTTGCCTTTGCCGACCGCGCGCTGGTGATGGCGCGCGGCGCGGTGGTCCACGAAGCCCCAGCCCAGGCCTTGCGCGCCGACGACGCGACGCTCGAACGCCTGGTGGGCATGGCCGTTCACTGACCAGGAGCACGAATGAACGAGGTAGCCCACATCCCCGAACTCGATACCGACCCGTACTCGGCGGAGAACCTGGTCGATCCGTATCCGATGCACCAGCGCATGCGCGAGGCCGGCCCGGTCGTCCGGCTGAAGCGCTACGACGGCGTCGTCGCGTGCGCGCGCCATGCAGAGGTCTTTGCGGTACTGAACGACGCGGCGACATTCATTTCCAGCGCCGGCGTTGGACTCGCGAATTTCAACCGCGAGGCGCCGTTCCGACCGAAGAGTCTGATCCTGGAGGCCGACCCCCCACTTCATACGCAGACCCGTGCGGTGCTGTCGCGGATCCTGAGCCCGAAGGCGGTGTTGCAGATCCGCGCCAGCTTCGCCGCGGTCGCCGAAACAATGGTCGAAACCTGCATCGCCCGGTCCGCCGCCGACGGCCAAATCGACGGCATCCACGACCTCGCGCAGCCCTACCCGCTGAAGGTGTTCCCGGATGCGGTCGGCGTCGAGGATGGCGACCGCTCCAACCTGCTGCTCTACGGCGACCTGGTGTTCAATTCGATGGGGCCGCGCAACGCCCTGCTCGCCAAGTCGGCCGAGCGTATGGCACCGGTGACGGAATGGATCATGGCCCACTGCCGGCGCGAGCACCTGCGCCCCGGTGGTTTCGGTGACCAGATCTACCAGGCGGCCGACGCCGGCGAGATCACGCACGAGCAGGCACCGCTGCTGGTGCGGTCCTTCCTGTCGGCCGGCGTCGACACGACGATCAACGGCCTGGGCAACGCGCTGTACAGCCTCGCGCACCATCCGGAGCAGTACGCAAGGCTGCACGCCGACCCGACGCTTGCACGGCCGGCATTCGAGGAGGCCCTGCGCTGGGAGTCGACCGCGCAGACCTTCTTCCGCACCGCGGCGCGCGACTGCGACATTGCCGGCCTGCCGATCGAGCGCGACACCAAGGTGCTGTGCATGCTTGCCGCGGCGAATCGCGACCCGCGCAAGTGGCCCGACCCCGACCGCTTCGACATCGAGCGCCGGCCGAGCGGTCACATGGCCTTCGGCTCGGGCATCCATGGCTGCGTCGGCCAGGCCATCGCGCGGCTCGAGGGCGAGCTGGTGCTCGGAGCGCTGGCGCGTCGCGTCAAGCGCATCGAAGTCGCCGGGCCGCACACGCGGCGGCTCAACAACACGCTGCGCGCCCTGGACACGCTGCCGCTGCGCCTCATCGCAGCCTGAGTCGCGCATCCCTGAAACCCACTGGAGGAACCCCTTCTTGCCTGAGATCCACTACCTCACGCCCGACGGTGCCGAGCGCACCGTGCAGGCCGCCGATGGCACTAGCGTGATGCAGGCCGCAATGTCTGCCGGCGTTCCCGGAATCGTCGCCGAGTGCGGCGGCTCCGCAATGTGCGCTACCTGTCACGTCTACGTCGACGACGCCTGGCTCGGCAAGCTGCCGCCGCCGCTCGCCAACGAACTCGAGATGCTCGAGTGCACGGCGGCCGAGCGCACGCCAGCGAGCCGGCTATCGTGCCAGATCAAGATGAGCTCGGCGCTGCAAGGCCTGGTCGTGCGCATCCCGGAGCGGCAGCAGTGAACGCGCCGCTGCGGCGTTCGGCGACAATGCCGGCCGCAATGCGCAACCCCCCTGCGTCCCCCACGCCCGCGCCCGGTTCCGACGCTGCGCCGAACGTCGTCGACCTCGAGCGCTACGTACCAGCCTTCCTGACATGGATTGCGAACAAGCTGTCTCGCGGCGCCTCGCAGCACTATCTGAGCATCTTCGACGTCGGCATCGAGACCTGGCGTTGCCTCGTGCTGCTCGCCATCGAAGGGTCGATCTCGGCCCAGCAGGTCTCGCGCATCATCGGCATGGACAAGGGGTCGGTCAGCCGCTGCTTCAAGGGAATGCAGGCCAAAGGACTGATCACGGTCGGCCTCGATGCCGGCGACGGCCGGGTGCGGATCGCGACGCTGACAAGGAAGGGGCGCGCGCTGCACGACCGCATCCTCGGCGTCGCGCTCGAGCGCGAACGGACTTTCCTGTCCGTGTTGCGCGACGACGAGCGCGAGACGCTGATCGGCCTGCTCAAGCGGCTGCACGAAAACCTGCCGCAGGTCGAGGTCGCGACCGAGCGCTATCTTGCCGAGCGCTTCCCACGCGCAGTCAGGCGCCGTCGCAGTGCCCCGGCAGAGCCGGACGATGGCAACTGACGGTTCGATCGTCGTCATCGGCGGCGGGCATGCCGGCGTGGCAACCTGCGCCGGGCTGGCGGCGGCCGGCCTCGGGGCGCGCGTGCAACTGGTGTGCGAGGAAGCCGAGTTGCCGTATCAGCGGCCGCCACTTTCGAAGTCGTTCCTGAAGAACGCTCAAGAGGCGCTGCAGTGGCACCGCGACGCCGCGTGGTTCGCCGCCTCAGGCATCACGCTGCACCGCGGCGACCAGGCCGTGGCAATCGACCGCGCGGCGCGCAAGGTCACACTGCGCTCGGGCCTGGCCTTGCCATATGAGCACCTCGTGCTCGCGACCGGCGCGCGCGCGCGCCGGCTACCGCAACTGCCTCAAGGCCTCGAGAACGTCGCCGTGCTGCGCAGCGCCGCCGATGCGCAGCGGATGCGTCGGATGCTCGCATCGACCTCGAGGCTGACGGTGCTCGGCGGCGGCTTCATCGGCCTGGAGATTGCCGCGACCGCGCGTGCCCTCGGATTGGAAGTGCAGGTGCTCGAATCGGCGCCGCGGCTGCTGATGCGTGCGCTCTCGCCTGAGGTCGCGGAGCATGTACGCGCGACCCACGCTGCGAGCGGCATCGAGATCCGGCTCGGCGTCGCGGTCGGCGGCTTCGAAACCAGCGCCAACCGCCTGCTGTCGCTGACCGTCGGCGGCAACCGGGAGCCGGTCGAATCGCTGGTGCTCGGCATCGGTGCGGTGCCGGAGCACGCGCTGGCAACCGCCGCCGATCTGGCCTGCGAGAACGGCATCGTCGTCGATGAGCAGATGCGCACTTCGGATCCTGCGATTCTGGCGATCGGCGACTGCACGAGTTTCCCCGAGCCGACGACCGGGCGGCGCACGAGGCTCGAGTCGGTGCAAAACGCAGCCGACCAGGCGCGCGCTGCGGTCGCGACGCTGACCGGTCATCCGCAACCGTATCGCGCGCTGCCCTGGTTCTGGTCTGAACAGGGGCCGCTGCGATTGCAGATGGCAGGCCTGATGCCCCCGGACGGCGAACGCCATCGCCGGGCAGGTGCCGGTGCGGGCAGCTTCTCTGTGTTGCACTATCACCAGGGCCGACTGCACTGCGTCGAGTCGGTCAATGCGCCGATGGACCACATGGCCGCGCGCAAGCTGCTCGAGTCGGGCCGCAATCCGCCTGCGGCTCAGGCTTGTGATCCGGCCATACCTTTGAAGTCGCTGGCCTGAGACAGCGCGTCAAGGTTCGCCGCGCGAGTTTTCACCGGCCCTCAGCCGACCTCGTAGAAGCTCAACTGCACCGCCTGCGGCGTACGCACCCCTGTCCCCAGGAACAAGCGCTCACGCATCCAGACCAGCGCTGGCGCGCTCACTTCGAAGCGCGGCACGCAGCAGAAGTAGACCTGTGACGGGTCCACCGGCTCGCCGCGCACGAGCCGGGCCATCACCTCCGGCGCGGCGCTGCGGATGGCCTGGTTGTCGACATAGATGCGATCGCCGGCGTCGGTCTCCAGCACGTAGCGCGCCTCCAGGCGCGCGCTGCGGTCGCTTGTCAGCAGCTGGAAGTCCGTACCACCCGGCAGCACGCGTGCGCTCCAGTCGCGTGCCTGGCAGCGCCCGCCGGTGATCGGGATCAGGCGCCTCACGCCATGTCCGACATCGCCGATCTCGAGCGGCGCGCCGACTTCCACCCACAGGTCGGCGAAGTGCAGCAGACCCGGCGCCGGCAGCGCGCCCAAGCTCACTTGACGAGCTTCCACTGTCCGGCGTCGATCTTCACCATCACCTGGCTGCGTGCATCGACACCGTTGTGGTCGGTCGCGCTCATGCTGAGCACGGCCTCCGGTGTTACGGTTTCCTTCAACCCTTCCAGCGCGTCGCGCAGCGCGGAGCGAAACTCGGGCGTGCCCGGCTGCGCCGACTTGGCCGCCGAGGGCACGGCCAGGTTCAGCAAGGTCATCGCCGACCAGGCCGTGGCGCCGAACAACGAACGCGTGCCGGCGCCGTACCTGTCCTCGTAGGTCTTCACGTACGTCATTGCCGCCTTCTTGCTGGCATTGCTGTCAGGCAGTTGTTCGGCCACCAGCACCGGCGCGACCGTCATGTAGGCACCGTCGAGCGACTTGCCGCCGACGCGCAGGAAGTCGGCGTTCGCCACGCCCTGTGTCTGGTACACGAGGCCCTTGTAGCCGCGATTGGCGAGTTCGATCTGCGGCAGCGCGCCCGGCGTGCCGGCGCTGAAGATGTACACCGCGTCCGGGTTGGCCGACGTGATCTTGAGCATCTGCGCCGTCACGCTGGAGTCGGCCTGGCCGTACTTCTCGGTCGCGACGATCGTGACGCCCCTGGCTGCCGCGGCTGCCTGTGTCGCCTTCAGGAAGCCCTCGCCGTAGCTGTTGGCCAGGCCGATGGTCGCGAGCGTCTTGGCCTTGTTCGCCAGCATGTGGTCGAGCACCATGTTGACCGAGATCGGCTCGGTCGGCGAGAGCTTGAACGCCCACTTGCGCGGCCCATCCTGCGGCAGGACGATGGCGCCGCCACCGGCCAACGAGATCATCGGCACCTTGTTCTGCGCCACCACTTCCACCACCGTCAGCGAGGTCGGCGTGATCGACGGGCCGACGATCACATCGACCTTGTCTTCGGTGATCAGCTTGGTCGCGTTCTTGGCGGCGAGGGTCGGGTCTGAGTTGTCGTTCAAGACCGTGACCTTCACCTTCTGCCCACCAATCTCCGCCGGCCACAGCTTGACCGAGTTCTCGGCCGGGATGCCGAGCGAAGCGGCCGGGCCGGTGAGCGAAAGGATCACGCCGATGTGCAGGTCGGCGCGGGCCGGCGCGGCGGCGCAGAACGCGGCGCTGGCGGCCAGGGCGAGAAAGCTTCGTTGAATCATGGCGTGCATGCGGGGGTCACCTTCTGTTCAGGGCAAGTGCCGTGCAGCATATCCCAGCACAGTGCCCCGCCGCATGGGGAGTCACCCGCGGACGCGCCTCGGCTCAAGGCGCTTTTGCATAGGTGAAGGCCTGGCACGCCAAGCTGCCACTCGGATCACCTGGGATGCAGGCGGAGCTGCGTTGCGGCACCGTTCCCGAGCAGCCGATCAGCAGGGACACGAGTGCAAGGCAGGCGAGTTTGTGCATGAGATTTCCGGGGTGATGAGGTGCCGCTGCGCAGCCTGCCGCGGGCCACGCGGTCGGGCTTGGCGAGTGCTCCGCGCAAGCCCCAGCGCGGAGCAGCTTCGGGGGCCAGTTCTCGCACTTCCAAGTGAAAAGGCCCGCAGCGATGCGGGCCTGTCTAGTCTGGTGGGCGGTGCAGGCTTCGAACCTGCGACCCCAGCAGTGTGAATGCTGTGCTCTACCCCTGAGCTAACCGCCCTGGATTGCCGTCGCTGCGCGCTCTCGCGAAGCGCGGCATTATGCCATGGCCCTGCGCCAGACCGTCTTGCCGCCGCTGGCCTTGTCGAGGGCCATGAGCACTGCCTCGTGGGCTGCGATCTCGTCGGCGTCGGGCGCGATGACCGGGAGCGAAAACGCGCCCAGATCCACCGCCACGACGCTCGTCCGCTCGTCGTTGCCGTGCAGGTCGTCGATCACGAGCGACTCCTGGCCGCGCGTCATGCGGATGTAGACCTCGGCCAGCAGCCCGGCGTCGAGCAGCGCGCCGTGCAGGCTGCGGCCGGTGTTGTCGACCTCGAGGCGCTTGCACAGCGCGTCGAGCGAATTCGACTTGCCCGGGAACATCTCGCGCGCCATCTGCAGGCTGTCGGTCACGCGCGCCGCGGCGGCCTCGACCCTGCCCTTGCCGACGCGGCGCAGCTCGGCGTTCAGGAAACCGAGGTCGAAGGCCGCGTTGTGGATCACGATCTCGGCGCCGGCGAGGTAGGCGAGCAGTTCGTCGGCGATGCTCGCGAAGAGCGGCTTGTCGGCGAGGAATTCGTCCGATAGGCCATGGATGCGTGCTGCGTCCTCGCTGCTCGGTCGCTCCGGGTTCAGGTAGAAGTGCAGGTCGTTGCCGGAGAGGCGGCGATTGAGCATCTCGACGCAGCCGACCTCGATCACGCGGTCGCCCGCGTCAGGGGAAAGGCCCGTGGTTTCGGTGTCGAGGAAGATCTGCCGCATGGGGCTATCGAACCTGGCGCCGCTCGGCGGCGGCCCAGATCATCGCGCCGGCGATGACCATCGGCACGCACAGCCACTGCCCCATCGACAGGCCGAGTGCGAGCAGGCCGAGAAAGCTGTCGGGCTCGCGAAAGTATTCGGCCGTGAAGCGCAGCACGCCGTAGCCGACGAGGAACGCGCCCGACACCTTGCCCCAGACCGGCTTGCCCTGCGCGCCGATGTAGGCCGCCGGCCGGCGCGCATACCACCACAGCAGCGCGAACAGCAGCAACCCCTCGAGCAGGAACTGGTAGATCTGCGACGGGTGGCGCGGCGTCGCCGTGCCCGACTGCGGGAACACCATCGCCCAGGGCAGGCTCGCGTCGGCGGCACGGCCCCAGAGTTCGCCGTTGACGAAGTTGCCGACCCGCCCCGATGCGAGGCCGATCGGCACGCAGGGTGCGATCAGATCGGTGACTTCGAAGAAGCTGCGCCCGCGCCGGCGCGCGAACAAGGCCATCGCCGCCAGCACCCCGAGCATCCCGCCGTGAAAGGACATGCCGCCCTTCCACACCGCAAGGATCTCGAGTGGGTGTTCCGCGTAGTAGCCGGGCTTGTAGAACAGGGCGTAGCCCAGCCGGCCACCGACCACGACCCCGAGCACGCCGTAGAACAGCATGTCCTCCACCTCGCGGCGCGTCCAGCCGACCTTCGCGAACGGCGCCAGGCCCACCCGGCGCGACGCGAGCCACAGGAACAGGCCGAACGCGACCAGGTAGGTCAGGCCGTACCAGTGGATCGCAACCGGGCCGATCTGCACGGCGACGGCGTCGAACTGCGGGTGGATCAGCATGCGAGAGCGTGGGCAGAATCGGTCGGGGGATCATACGGCCCCAAGACGCCTGCGGCGTCGCCCCCCGAGGGGATCTCGGCCGCCTTGGGACGGCCCGGCGACGGCCGAGGCGCTACGGCACGGCTATAGTCTTTCCTTCGCGCGGACGGACCGTGCGCACTCATCATCCAGAGACTTACCTCCATGAGCAAGATCAACCGCCGCTCGGCCAACATCACCGAGGGCGTGGCCCGGGCGCCGAATCGCTCGATGTACTACGCGCTCGGCTACGAGGAGGGTGACTTCAAGAAGCCGATGATCGGCGTCGCCAACGGCCACTCGACGATCACGCCCTGCAACTCCGGCCTGCAGCGGCTCGCCGACGCGGCGGTGCAAGGCATCGAGGCCGCGGGCGGCAACGCGCAGATCTTCGGCACGCCGACGATCAGCGACGGCATGGCGATGGGCACCGAGGGCATGAAGTACAGCCTCGTCTCGCGCGAGGTGATCGCCGACTGCATCGAGACCTGCGTGAGCGGCCAGTGGATGGACGGCGTGGTCACCGTCGGCGGCTGCGACAAGAACATGCCGGGCGCGATGATGGGCATGCTGCGCGCCAACGTGCCCGGCATCTTCGTCTATGGCGGCACCATCCTGCCCGGGCGCTACAAGGGCCAGGACCTGAACATCGTCAGCGTCTTCGAGGCGGTGGGCCAGTTCAGCGCCGGCAACATGGGCGAAGCAGACTTCTGCCAGATCGAGCGCCTCGCGATCCCCGGCACGGGCTCCTGCGGCGGCATGTACACCGCCAACACGATGAGCTCGGCCTTCGAGGCGCTCGGCATGAGCCTGCCCTGGTCGAGCACGATGGCCAACCCGCACGACGAGATCGTCGCTGCCGCCGCTGAGGCGGCGCGCGTGCTCGTCGAGGCCGTCAAGGCGGATCTGAAGCCGCGCGACATCGTCACGCGCAAGAGCATCGAGAACGCCGTCGCGGTGATCATGGCCATCGGCGGCTCGACGAATGCGGTGCTGCACTTCCTGGCCATCGCGCACGCGGCCGGGGTCGAGTGGACGATCGACGACTTCGAGCGCGTGCGCCAGCGCGTGCCGGTGCTGTGCGACTTGAAGCCCTCGGGCCAGTACCTCGCCGTCGACCTGCACCAGGCGGGCGGCATTCCGCAGGTCATGAAGATGTTGCTCGAAGCCGGCCTGCTGCACGGCGACTGCATCACGATCACCGGCAAGACGGTGGCCGAGAACCTGGCCGCGATCCCCGCTGCGCTGCGCGCCGATCAGCAGGTGATCCGGCCGATCGCGAACCCGATGTACGCGCACGGCCACTTGGCGATCCTCAAGGGCAACCTCTCGCCCGAGGGCTGCGTGGCCAAGATCACCGGCCTGAAGAACCCCGTCATCACCGGCCCGGCGCGGGTCTTCGACGACGAGCAGTCGGCGCTCGCCGCGATCATGGCCAAGAAGATCGTTGCCGGCGACGTGATGGTGCTGCGCTACCTCGGCCCCAAGGGCGCGCCCGGCATGCCCGAGATGCTCGCGCCCACCGGCGCGCTGATCGGCCAGGGGCTCGGCGAATCGGTCGGCCTGATCACCGACGGGCGCTTCTCGGGCGGCACCTGGGGCATGGTCGTCGGCCATGTCGCGCCCGAGGCCTATGCGGGCGGCAACATCGCCCTCGTCGAGGAGGGCGACTCGATCACGATCGACGCGCACCGGTTGCTGCTGCAGCTGAACGTCGACGAGGCCGAGATCGCGCGCCGTCGTGCCGCGTGGAAGGTCCCGCAGCCGCGCTACAAGCGCGGCGTGCTGGCCAAGTTCGCATTCAACGCGTCGAGCGCGTCGCTGGGCGCGGTGCTGGACCGGTTCGATTGATCGACCTCGTGCCGGCTCGCCATCGCGTCGCCGCATGCGCCCCGGCGGCGCTTCGAGCGCGATGAATCCGCAAGACCAGGACGATGCAGCGCTGGTCCGGGGCTGTCTTGCAGGCGAGGCTGCGGCCTGGCGCGCCCTCGTGCGCCGCTACCAGAGTCTGGTCTACGCGGTGGGCCGGCGTGCCAGGCTCGACGAGCACAGCGCCGGCGACGTGCTGCAGACGGTGTTCCTGCGCCTGCACGAGAACCTGGCCCGCATCCGCGATCCCGAGCGCCTGCACGCCTGGATCGTGACCACGGCCAAGCGCGAAGCCTTGCTCGCACTGCGCCAGGCGAGCCGCCATGTCTCGCTCGACGATCTGCGCAGCGTCGACAACGATGGTGACGAGGCCAGCCCAGGATGGGACCCGCCCAGCGAAGACCCGCTGCCCGAGGCCTTGCTCGACGAACTCCAGCAGCATCATCGCCTTCGCAGCGCGCTCGACCGCCTCGACGAGCGCTGCCGGCAGTTGCTGCTCGCGCTGTTCGCCCCCGACGATGAGCGGCTGCCCTATGCGGCGCTGGCCGACCGACTCGGCGTTCCCAGCGGCAGCCTCGGGCCGACGCGCCAGCGCTGCCTGGCCAAGTTGCGCGCGCTGATGGCCTGACGAGCCGGGAGTCGATCTCACGATGTATCCGGCAGCGCTTTCGCCCCTCTGTCTGGTGTTCGGCCCCTGGGCCGGGTAAGGACGCGACGATGACCGACGAACTCCCTGCAGACGATGCGGCGCTGATCCACGCCGGCCGCCGCGCGCTGCGCGAACTCCCCGACGCTCCCGAGTGGCGCGTGCTGCAAGCCGAGGCGATCTGGCGCCCGCTGCCCGCGCAGGCGGCGCCGCTGCTCGCCAGGGTGCTTGCCGTGCTGAGCTTCGACAGCTGGGTTTCGCCGGCGCCGGCGCTGCGTGGCGCGCCGGCGAAGGACTCGCGCCAACTGCTGTTTGCCGCCGCGGACCACGACATCGACTTGCGCCTGGCGTCAGCCGATGGCGCATGGACGATCGAAGGCCAGGTGCTGGGACCCGACGCGTCCGGGAAGGTCGAGATCGGGCGCGAGGGCGATGCTCGGCCCCAGGTCACGCCGCTCGACGAACTCGGGGCATTCCGCTGCAGCGGCCTTGCCCCTGGAACGGTTCGCGTCGTGCTGATCCTTGCGTCGGTGCGCATCGAGTTGCCGGCGTTGCAGCTCGGCGCAAACGTGCGGGATGGCTGACCGCCTGGCGGCCGCGCGCGCGCTCAAGGAGCGCTGCTACGCCGTCTGGCACACCGACCCGGCCGAAGTGCTGCGCTGCGCCGCGGCGCTGGGCGACCTGGCGGCCGGGGCGCCCGACGGCGCGGCAGGCGAGGAGGTGCGCGCGCTGGCGCAGTGGACGGCCGCGATCGCCGATCTCGTCGAGGCCAGGCTTTCGAGCGCCCTCGAGCGCCTCGAGCTGGCGCACGACACCTTTGCCGCGATCGGATGCGCGGCCGATGCTGCGCAGACACGGGTGCCGCGAATCATGGCGCTGGCGCTGCTCGGCCGCTTCGACGCGGCCATCGAATGCGCCGCCGGGGCGCGCCGTGCGCTGCTGGCGCAGGGCGACCGGCGCTCGGCAGCCAAGGTCATGCTCAATACCGGCAGCCTGTGCATGCAGCGCGACCGCTACCGCGATGCGGCGGGTCACTACCGCGCGGCGGCCGCGCTGTTCGCGCGCATCGGCGACCGCGAGCATTCCGTGCTCGCCGACGTCGGGCAAGCCGACGCACTGGCCTATCTCGGCGCCACGCAGGAGGCCGAGGCGCTCTACCGGCGCGCGCTCGCGCGTGCGCGCACGCACCGGTTGCCGGTGATCGAGTCGGCCGTCGTGCAGGCCATTGCCGAAATCGCGCTCGCGCGCGGAAGCTACCGCGAGGCGCTCGCCGGGCTCGAGCAGGCGTCGCGCGACTTCGCGCGGCTCGGCCTGCCCCTGCTGCAGATCGAGGCCGACAAGGCGCTTGCCGACGCCTACGTCGAATTGCGCCTGCTGCCCGAGGCCGACGCGCTGTACGCGGACGTCCTCGCCAGGCTCGACGCGCATGAGGCAGCGGCGACCCGGGCCTGGGTCTGGCTGCACCGGGCACGCCTGCGGGCGGCGCGCAATGAGCTGGGTCCGGCACTCGAAGCGCTGGCGCAGGCCGATCGGCTGTTCGCCGAGATGGACAGTCCCGCGGGGCAGGCTGCAGCGCAGCTTGCGCGCTCCGAGCTGTCGCTCGCTGCCGGCGCCGCCGACGCGGCTCGCGCGGCGGCGACCGCCGCCAGGGATCACTTCGCCGCGATCGGCCTGCCGCTGCTGAACGCGCAACTCGCGCTGGCCGAGGCCGATGCCGCGGCGGGCAATGATCTCGAAGCGAAGGCCGGCTTCGATGCGCTGCTGGCGATGCCCGAGACGGCGTCGCCGCTGTGCGAGCGGGCCTGGCTTGGCCGTGGCCGGTTGCTGCGCCGCACCGGCCGTCCCGATGCGGCGCGCCATGCCTTCGAGCAGGCGGTCGCGCTTGCCGAGGCAACGCGTCACGGTCTGCCCGGCGACGATTTCAGGCGCGCTTACCTCGACCGGCGGGCGGGTGCCTACGAGGAACTGCTGCGCCTTGCGCTCGAGGCGCACGACGCGGAGCCCGGCGAGGCCTCCGCCGAGGCTGTCCTGGTGTCGGTCGAACGGCGCCGCGCGCGCACCCTGCGCGACCGGCTCGGCCTGGCCGCGGTCGCGCGCGAGCGCGAACCCGAGCCTGGACCGGTGCGCGCGAAGCGCGAGCGCCTCGACTGGCTTTATCGACGGCTCAACCGCTTCCTTCGCGACGGCGATGCGCACGACCTGCCGGCCACCCTGCATGCGGAACGATCGCAGCTCGAGCAATGGCTGCTCGAACACGATCGGCGCGCGCGGATCGCGCAGGACTTGCCGGCGCCGCAGGCCGGCCCGATCGACGCCATGAGCGACCTCCGCAGGGTGCGTGAAACCCTCGGATCGCAGACCTCGCTCGTCGCCTACGCCGAGCTCGACGACGAACTCTTCGCCGTGACGCTGGCGCACGGGCGCGTGCAGCTCCACCGGCGCATCGCCCGATGGCCGTCGGTTCAGGCCGCGCTGCGCGATTGGCGCGGCCAGCTTGCGACGCAGCAGATCGGCAGCGAGCGGCTTGGCCGCCACGCGGGCTTGCTTGCCGAGCGCGCGCGCCGCTGCCTCGAGCGGCTGCACGCCCTCGTCTGGCAGCCCTTGGCGGCCACGTTGAGCGGTGTCACGACGGTGCGGATCGTGCCTTGCGGCGCGCTGGCGGCAATGCCGTTTGCGGCTCTGTGGGACGGCCGTTCCCATCTTGTCGAAAGCCTGGACACCGTGCTCGCAGCGAGTGTCGAGCCGGCCCTGCGTTCGCGCCCCTCGCGACCGATCGCGAACGTGGTCGCGGTCGCCGACACGCTGCGACTGCCCGGCGCGTCGGCAGAGGCAACTGCAGTGAGCCACTGCTGGCCTGGGGCGATCCTTCGCACCGGGGGCCGACGCCACCCGCGCGGCCCTGGTCGGCGCGGCCGCAGGCGCTGACCTGCTGCATCTGGCCTGCCACGGGGAGTTTCGCGCCGACAGCCCGCTGTTCTCGGCGCTGCACTTGCAGGGCGGCACGCTGACCGCGCTCGATGCCGAGCGCCTGCCGCTGGCGGCCGAGCTCGTCGTCCTCAGCGGTTGCGAGACGGCGCTGTCCGACGCCGCCCGCGACGACGAGGCGCTGGGGCTCGCGCGGGCATTCCAGATCGCCGGCGCGCGCCGCGTGCTCGGCGGACTGTGGGCGATCGAGGATGCCGCGACGGCGAACTGGATGGCGGCGTTCCATCGCCAACTCGCGAGCGGCGCGACGCCGGCGCGCGCGCTGGGGGAGATCCAGCGCCGCTTCATTGCGCAAGGTGCCCCGCCCTTCGCCTGGGCGGCATTCGTCTTGCACGGCGACGCCTGAAGCCCTCGCAAACCGCGGGGACTCCTGGTCCGGTATCAGGTCGCGCAACTCACCCTCTGTACGATCGGGACCACTCGATTGCACACACCATGAAACCAGACACCAAGACGTGCGGCGCCCGGCTGCGGGGATGGCCCGTGGCCCTGGTAGCGGCGCTTGCCGTCGCCGGCAACGCGATGGCGGCAGATGCCGGCGTTCCCCGCCAGATCGCACTCAAGCTGCGTTCGGGCGACAGCCTGCCCGGCATCCTCTCGGCCTATGCGCTGACGCTGCAAAAGCGCCTCGGCCCGCGCCCGATGTTCCTCGTGCGCACCGTCAATCCCGAGGACGTGAACGCCACGGTCGCCGCGCTGCGTGCCGACGCGCGCGTCGCGTTCGCCGAGCCCAACTTCCGGACGCGCGGCCCCGAGGCGCGCAAACGCAGTGTGTGGGCGATCGGCAGTGCGTCCGACTATGCCGAGCAGTGGGCCCCGGCCCAGCTCGGGCTGGTCGAAGCGCACGCCGCGACCCAGGGCGCGGGCATCAAGGTGGCGGTCATCGACACCGGCGTCGACTACGGCCATCCTGCGCTTGCGGGCCGCCTGCTGCCGGGCATCGACTATGTCGACAAGGACAACGATCCGTCGGAGCGTGGAACGACCGCCGACCTTGCCTTCGGCCATGGCACGCATGTCGCAGGCCTCGTGGCGCTCTCGGCACCGGCAGCGAAGTTGCTGCCGCTGCGCGTGCTCGACCCCAAGGGCCAGGGCAACATCTGGGCAGTCGCGGAGGCGCTGCTCTACGCCGCCGATCCCGACCTCGACCCCGCCACGCCTGACCAGGCGCAGGTGATCAACCTGAGCCTGGGCACGACATCGCCCACCCGGCTGCTCGATACGGTCGTCGAACTCGTCACCTGCAGCGACGACGATGACGACGAAGACGACGATGACAATTCCGACCCGGGCTTCAATGGCGATCGCGAACGCTGCAACCTGCAGCATGGCTCGGTCGTGGTCGCGGCCGCCGGCAACGGCGGCAGTGCGCGTGAGGTGCAGTACCCGGCCGGCGAGCGAGCCGAAGGTGCGCTCTCGGTGGCGGCCAGCACCGAGGATTCGAAGATCGCCGACTTCAGCAACCGGGGGAGTTGGATCCAGATTGCCGCGCCGGGCGCGGGGATCACGAGCACGGTTCCCGGCGGCGGCTATGGCATCTGGAGCGGTACGTCTATGGCCACGCCGCTGGTGGCCGGGATCGCGGCACTGGCCAAGGCGCGCAATCCCGACTGGAAACCGGTCGACGTGACCAAGCGCCTGACCGATCGCAGCGTGGCCTTGTGCAACACCGCACTGCGCCGCGTCGACGCACGCGGCGCGGTCTTCGACGAGGATCTTCCCGGCCCGACCTGCAATTGAGCGCGCGGCGGTCGCAAGGAATTTTCTACGCGCTTGTACGAAGCCGGTACGCGCGCCCTCTGTGAAGTACGGCATGTCGCCGTGATTCGCCAAACCCACACCGAAGGAAGATCCATGCTCCGCCACACCGTCCCCGCCGCCATCGCCATTGCCATGAGCGCACTCGCGGCTGCACCTGCCTTTGCCGAAGAGCGCATCTGCACTGGCACGATCGGCGCGATCGCGCTCGACAACGTCTTCGTCCCCGACGGCGCGAGCTGCCTGCTCAAATCGACGCGCTTGAACGGCAGCATCGTCGTCGGCAACCGCGCCAGCTTGACCGCGCGCAGCGTCTCGGTGAATGGCAACGTGCAGGCCGAAGGTGCCCTGAACGTGACCGTCGAGGGCCGTTCGATGATCGGCGGCTCGGTGCAGGCCGTCCAGGGCTACAGCGTCTCGGTCAAGGGCGCGACGATCACCGGCAGCGTGCTGATCGACGAGAACAACGGTCCCGTGCTCGCGAACCGCAACCGCATCAATGGCGACCTGCAGTTGTTCCAGAACTCGGGCGGGGCCCGGGTCGTCGACAACGTCATCCAGGGCAATCTGCAGTGCAAGGAGAATTCGCCCCCGCCGACCGGCTCCGGCAACCGCGCTGCCAGCAAGGAGGATCAGTGCGCCAACCTCTGATTGCGCACTGATCGCACAGTGCGGGCAAGGCTTCGCTCCGAGGTCTTGCCCGCAGCGGCATCGCGCGCCTCAGCCCGGGTCGGCGCGCTTGCGCAGCACGAGCTGGCGCCAGCCCTGCAATCCCACGCTCACCGGCCAGCGCGGCGCAGCGCCCGCCGGCATCGAGCGCCATGTGCATCGCGCCTGCGGTGAAGGGGCAGCGCCGGCGGGGATGAACAATCTGCTGGTAAACCGCGACGACCTGGCTTGCGTCTCCGCGCGGCTGCGCAACGGCCTCGAGACCCCACACAAGGCGCAGTTGTGCCGGGTGCCGCTGCAGACGTCGCGCGCTGGAGCGATCGCTGGCCGAGGCCTGTGCGGCAGGCTTGCTGCGCGCAGCTTGCGACATGCCGCGACTGTCGTCGCACGGCTCGGGCCCGCGCTGGCCCGCTGCCGGCATGGCGATCGGGGACGGCAGCTGCCCAACTTGCGGCAACGCGCGCGGAATCAGCGCCTTCGCTTCGGGCCGGTGCCCAGGGCTTCCATGTTGCGGCGCCGGCGTTCGTCCTTCTTGTCCTGCATCTTGTCCATCGCGCGGCGCTTCGAATACCCGCTCGCGTCAGCCCAGGCCCACCACGCGGCGGCGCAGGCAAAGGGCGCGAGCACGATCCACCAAGACCATGCCCCCACCGGGCCATAGTCGGCCCACTTGAGCGCCAGCAGCAGCACGCCGATCGCGACGAAGTACATGGTCTTGTTGGAGCCTCTTGACGCGGGCCGGTCAACCGGCCCTCCTAGAATGCGTTGAGTGCACTGTAGTCGATGATCCGCCTGCTCTCGAGGACCCAATCCATGAACAAGACCCGAATCCTGCCGGTTTTCACCGCCGCCGCCGCTGTTGCCGCGGCCGGCCTGCTGTTCAGCAGCCCGGCGCGCGCCGATGCCGCGCTTGCGCAGAAGAAGAATTGCATGGCCTGTCACCAGGTCGCCAAGAAGGTCGTCGGCCCGGCCTACAAGGACGTTGCGGCCAAGTACGCGGGCGACAAGGATGCTGCGGGCAAGCTTGCCGGCAAGATCATGAAGGGTGGCTCGGGCGTCTGGGGCCCGGTGCCGATGCCGGCCAACCCGCAGGTCAGCGAGGCCGAGGCCAAGCAGCTCGCGGCCTGGGTGCTGACGCAGAAGTAAGGCGACGTCCGCGGCCACCTGGGCTTACGGCTCAGGGCGCATGGCGGGCAATGCAGTCGCGCACCGCCGCGCTCAGCGCGAATCGCTCGCCGTGCTTCGCCGCGAGTTGCGCGGCATTGGCCTCGAAGGCAGCCACGCCTTCGCTGTAGATGTACTGCATCGCGCCGCCGGTCCAGGGTGGAAAGCCGATGCCGAAGATCGAGCCGATGTTGGCGTCGTGCGTGCTCGTCAGCACGCCTTCGGCGAGGCAGCGTGCTGTCTCGATCGCCTGGCGGTAGAGCAGGCGCTGCGACAGCTCGGCGAGGCCGGCGTGTGCGCCCGGCTTCTCGAAGTGCGTCTTCAGACCGGGCCAGAGCGACTTCGGCTGGCCCGCGGGATAGTCGTAGAAGCCGCCGCCGCCGGCGCGGCCGGGGCGCTTGAACTCCTTGACCATCTGCTCGACGAGGCGCTGCGCGGCGTCGCTCTCGAGCGCCTTGCCCTCGGCGGCGAGGTCGGCGCGCGTCTGCTCCATCACGTGCACCGATAGCGACAGCGAGGTTTCGTCGAGCACCGCGAGCGGCCCGACCGGCATGCCCGCGGCGAGGCCGGCGTGCTCGATCAGCGGCGCCGGCAGGCCCTCGGCGAGCATCGCCACGCCCTCCATCACGAAGGTGCCGAAGACGCGGCTCGTGAAGAAGCCGCGCGAGTCGTTGACGACGATCGGCGTCTTGCCGATCCCGAGCACGTAGTCGTAGGCGCGCGCGATCGTCTCGTCGTTCGTCTGCTTGCCGCGGATGATCTCGACGAGCTTCATCTTGTCGACCGGCGAGAAGAAGTGCAGGCCGACGAAGCGCTCGGGCGCGCTGCTGGCGGTGGCGAGGCCCGTGATCGGCAGCGTCGAGGTGTTGGACGCGAACACGCCGCCCGGCGCGAGCATCGGCTCGGCTTCCTGCGTCACCTTTGCCTTCAGCTCGCGCTTCTCGAAGACGGCCTCGATGATCAGGTCGCAGCCCTTCAGGTCCGCGGCGTCGGCGGTCGGGGTGATGAGCGACAGGAGTTGCGCCTTGCGCGCCTCGTCGAGGCGGCCGCGCGAGACGGCCTTCGCGGCGAGCTTGTCGCTGTAGGCCTTGCCCGCGGCAGCCTTCTCGAGGCTCACGTCCTTCAACATGCAGGCGATGCCGCGTGACGCATTGGCGTGCGCGATGCCCGCCCCCATCATCCCTGCGCCGAGGATGCCCACGCGCGCCGGCTTCCACGGCGCGAACCCTTGCGGGCGTGACTTGCCAGCGCGGATCGCGTTCAGGTTGAAGAAGAACGCGGTGATCATGTTCTTCGCGTTCTGCCCGACCATGATCTTCGCGAGCTTGCGGCTCTCGATGCGCGTCGCGGTGTCGTAGTCCACGAGCGCGCCTTCGACCATGGTCTCGAGGATGGCCTGCGCGGCCGGGTACAGGCCGCGCGTCTTCGCGTTGAGCATCGCCGGCGCGACGGCCAGGCCCATCGCGATCTTCGGGCTCGCCGGCGTGCCGCCGGGCATCTTGTAGTCCTTGCGGTCCCAGGGCTGGACCGGCGCCGGGTTGGCAGCGATCCATTCGAGTGCCAGCGCGCGCAGTTCGTCGGCGTTGGCCGCGAGGCCCTGCACCAGGCCCAGATCGACCGCCTGGCGCGGGTTGAAGAGCTTGCCCTCGACCAGGTAGGGGTTCGCGCCCATCAGCCCGAGCAGGCGCACGGTCTTCGTGATCCCGGTCGCGCCGGGGATCAGGCCGAGCGACACCTCGGGCGTCCCGAACTGGATCTTGCGGTCATCGATCGCGAAGCGCGCGTGCGCCGCGAGCGCCACCTCCCACCCGCCGCCGAGCGCGGTGCCGTTCAGCAGCGCGACGACAGGACGGCCCATCGTCTCGAGCTGGCGAAAGCCCTTCTTCAGCGCCTCGATGCGCTTGAATCCCTCGGCCGCATCGGCCGCGGACAACTTGAGCACGCCCTTGAGCTCGGCACCGGCAAAGAAGGTCGTCTTGGCCGACGCGAGCAGCACGCCTCTGATCTTGTCCTTGTCGGCGAGCACCTGCGCGACGGCGGCGGCAAAGTCCTCCTGCCACTCCAGCGTCATCGTGTTGACCGGCGCGCCCGGCGCGTCGAAGGTGATCGTGGCGATGCCGCCGGCAGCGCCCTCGGTCCCAATCTCGTAGCGGATCGTCTGCATGCAAGTTCTCAGGTTCGTTCGATGATGGTCGCGATGCCCATGCCGCCGCCGACGCACAGCGTCACGAGACCGCGCTTGAGATTGCGCCGTTCCAGTTCGTCGAGCAGCGTGCCGACGAGCATCGCGCCGGTGGCGCCAAGCGGGTGCCCCATCGCGATCGCGCCGCCGTTGACGTTGACCAACTCGTGCGGCACGCCCATCTCGCGCATGAAACGCATCGGCACCGCGGCAAACGCCTCGTTGACCTCGAACAGGTCGATGTCGCCAATCGCGAGCCCCGCCTTGGCGAGCGCCTTGCGCGTAGCCGGCATCGGCCCGGTGAGCATGATCGTCGGGTCGGCGCCCGAGAGCGCCGTCGCGACAATGCGCGCGCGCGGCGCCAGCCCGAGCGCCCTGCCCTTGGCGAGGCTTCCGATCAACACCGCGGCCGCGCCGTCGACGATGCCCGACGAGTTGCCCGCGGTGTGCACATGCTCGATGCGCTCGACCTCGGGGTAGCGCTGCAGCGCGACGGCATCGAAGCCCATCGCGCCCAGATCGGCGAAGGCGACTTTCAGCGACGCCAGACCTTCCAGCGTCGTACGCGGCTTGATGAACTCGTCGCGCTCGAGCACCGGCAGGCCGATCGCATCCTCGACAGCGAGCACCGAGCGATCGAAGTGCCCGGCCGCCTGCGCCGCCGCGGCGCGCTGCTGCGACGCGAGGGCGAAAGCGTCGACGTCATCGCGCCCCCAGCCGGCGAGCGTCGCGATCAGGTCGGCGCCTATGCCCTGCGGCACGAAACCAGTCATCGCGTTGGTCTCGGGGTCCTGCGCCCAGGCGCCGCCGTCCGAACCCAGCGGCACGCGCGACATGCTCTCGACGCCGCCGGCGATGACCAGGTCCTCCCAGCCGCTCGCGACCTTCTGCGCCGCGAGGTTCACCGCCTCCAGCCCCGACGCGCAGAAGCGGTTGATCTGCATCCCGCTAACGGTGTAGTCCCAGCCCGCCTTGAGCAGCGCCGTCTTGGCGATCACCGCCCCCTGTTCGCCGACCGGCGAGACGACACCCATCACCACGTCGTCGAGCGCGGCGGGATCGAAACCGTGCCGGCGCTGCAGCTTGACGAGCAGCCCGGCAAGCAGGTCGACCGGCTTGACCTCGTACAGGCTGCCGTCCTTCTTGCCCTTGCCGCGCGGCGTGCGCACCGCGTCGAAGATGTATGCGTCGGTCATCTCACCCTCCAGAATCGCTGCCAATCAGTATAGACTTTACACAAAGCAAGCGCTTTGCATAATTCGACCACCACCATGCACCCCGCGCCCGCCGCCGTTGCCACCCTTGCGCGCCGCCCGCGTGGCCGGCCGCGCAAGACGCCCGACGAGCGCGACGACGGCAACCGGCGCCAGCAGTTGCTGAAGGCCGCGGCACGGCTGTTCCGGCGCAAGGGGTTCGATGCGACGACGACGCGCGACATCGCCGCTGCCGCCGGCATGACTGCCGGCTCGCCCTTCTATCACTTCGAAAGCAAGGGCGCGCTGCTGCATGCGGTCATGGACGCGGGCATGCGCGCTGCGCTTGCTCGGCAGGCGGCGGCCATCGAGCCCGGTGCCGACCCTGCCGCGACGCTGCGGCGCCTGATCCGCGCCCATTTCGACACGCTGCACGGCCCCGGGCGCGACTTCATTCCGGTCATGCTCTACGAGGCGCGCGCGCTCGGCAGGCGCCAGCGCGCAGCGATCGCCACGCTGCAACGCGACTACGAGTCGGCCTGGGAGCCGGTGCTCGAGGCGCTGGCCGCGAGCGGGCGGCTGCGCGCCGATGCCGGCCTCGCGCGGCTGCTGATCCTGGGCGCACTCAACTGGTCGGTGCAGTGGTTCGACGCGAAGAAGCGCGCCAGCCTCGATGAGGTGACCGACGCCGCGATGGCCCTCTTCCTCCACGATGCCAAGGAAACTTCCGCATGAGCTACCGCTCCATCTTCAAGCCCGGCCTGTTCGACGGTCAGGTCGTCGTCGTCACCGGCGGCGGCTCGGGCATTGGCCGCTGCACCGCGCACGAGCTCGCTGCGCTCGGCGCGACGGTGGCGCTCGTCGGACGCAAGCTCGACAAGCTCGCCGCCGTCAAGGCCGAGATCGAATCCGCGGGCGGCCGCGCGTCGGCCCATGCCTGCGACATCCGCGAGGAGGAGACCGTCACCGCGACCGTTGCCGCCGTGCTTGCCGCGCACGGCCGCATCGACGGCCTCGTCAACAATGCCGGCGGTCAGTACCCCTCCCCGTTGGCATTCATCAAGGCCAAGGGCTTCGAGACGGTCGTGCGCAACAATCTGACCGGTGGCTTTTTGATGGCGCGCGAGTGCTACACGCAATGGATGCAGGCCCACGGCGGCGCGATCGTCAACATCGTTGCCGACATGTGGATGGGCATGCCGGGCATGGGCCACAGCGGCGCGGCGCGCGCGGGCATGCTCAACCTGACCGAGACGGCGGCGCTCGAATGGGCGCCGGTCCGATCGAACGCCGTCGCGCCGGGCTGGATCGCGAGCAGCGGCATGGACCAGTATCCGCCCGAAATGCGGCCGCTGATCCGGCGCCTGGCGGGGGCGGTCCCGGCGCGGCGCCTCGGTACCGAGAGCGAGGTCGCCGCGGCGATCGTGTTCCTGCTCTCGCCCGCGGCGGCCTTCATCTCCGGCGCCTGCCTGCGCGTCGACGGTGCTGCGCCGAACGCACGCCGCCACTGGCCCGAGGTCGGCAGCGGCAAGTCACCCGACGCCTTCGATGGATTCCACCTTGCCGCGACGCCCAAGGTGCTGCAAGGCGATTGAGAGGATCGAGAGGAGTACGGATGCAGTTCACGCACGAACACGACGAGATCCGGCGCACGCTCAAGCGCTTCATCGACGACGAGATCAACCCGCAGGTCGAGGCCTGGGAGGCGGCCGAGATCTTCCCGGCGCACGAGGTGTTCGGCAAGCTCGGCAAGCTCGGTCTGCTCGGCCTGACCAAGCCCGAGGCCTACGGTGGATCGGGGCTCGACTACTCGTATTCGGTCGCGATGGCCGAGGCGCTCGGCGACATCCGCTGCGGCGGCGTGCCGATGGCGATCGGCGTGCAGACCGACATGGCCACGCCCGCCGTCGCACGCTTCGGCTCGGACGCGTTGCGACGCGAATTCCTCGCCCCGGCGATCGCCGGCGAGCACGTGGCCTGCATCGGCGTCTCGGAGCCGGGCGCGGGATCGGACGTCGCGGCGATCCGGACCACGGCGCGCAAGGACGGCGGCGACTACATCATCAACGGCGCCAAGATGTGGATCACGAACAGCCTGCAGGCGGACTGGATGTGCCTGCTCGCCAACACCTCCGACGGCCCGGCGCACAAGAACAAGACGCTGATCGTGGTGCCGATGGACACACCCGGCATCACCAAGGCGAAGAAGATCCGCAAGATCGGCATGATGTCGTCCGACACCGGGCTGATCCACTTCGACGACGTGCGCGTGCCGCAGCACCACCGCGTCGGCGAGGAGGGCATGGGCTTCACCTACCAGATGATGCAGTTCCAGGAGGAGCGGCTGTGGGCGGCCGCCAATGCGCTCGGGTCGCTCACCAACTGCATCGCGCAGACTGCCGAGTACACGCGCGAGCGCAAGGCCTTCGGCCAGTCCATCCTCGACAACCAGGTCGTGCACCTGCGCCTCGCGGAGCTCAAGACCGAGGTCGAGGCACTGCGCGGGCTCACGCACATGGCGCTCGAGCAGTACCTCGCCGGCAAGGACGTGACGGAGTGGGCCTCGATGGCCAAGTTGAAGGCCGGCCGCCTGCTGCGCGAGGTCCCCGACGCCTGCCTGCAGTTCTGGGGCGGCATGGGCTACACCTGGGACAACCCGGTCTCGCGCCTGTACCGCGACGGCCGCCTGGCGTCGATCGGCGGTGGGGCCGACGAGGTGATGCTCGGGATCATCGCGAAGCACATGCACATTCTTCCGGGGCGATCGTGATGGGAACATGTCGACGGCTTCTTGCCGCGTGGGGTTCGATGCCTGTGCTTCAGACCACGATGCGTCGCGCCAGGCGCTGCCCGCCGGGGGCTCATGCTGGGTCGGTCGGCGCTGCGCGCCGACTGCGCTCCGATGCTCGCCCCGGGGTCGCGTCGCGAAACTCACTGCGTTCGCTGCGCTCACTCCGTTCAGACAGTCGCGACGAGTCAGTCTACGAAGCGCGCTACGCGCGCCGACCCCGGGTCTGCGCTTCTCGCCGCCCCACAAATCGCCCCCGGCGGGCAGCGCCTGGCGCGATGCGGCGGCGGTGCTTGTTGCCCCGCATGCCACCAGCGGTTCAGCAAAGGCGGGTCCGGGCAGGCTGGGGCGCGCCTGGGAGGCGCCGAGCAGGTGAGCAGGGACACAAGCGGTCCGGGGGACCGCTTGTGCCTTGCGAACGGCCGGGCCTCCTGGCCCGGCGCGGCCTGCAAGGCCTGGGCTCGTGGCCGCGCGCGCAGCGCGCATCGTTGACTGACTCGGCGCAACTGTCTGAACGGAGTGAGCGCAGCGAATGCAGTGAGTTTTGCGCCGGGCCACGAGACCGAGCAGCGCAGGGAAGTCGGCGCGCAGCGCCGGCCGCCTCCGTGATGCGCCCCGACCTGCCCGGGCCCGGCTTTGCCGCGCTGCCGTCTCAAAGATGGGCCTGCCGCGAAGCGCCATCTCGCTCGGCAAGGCCCGATACATTGGATCGCTGAAGAGCCGCCGTGAGACTCCTTCCCGAACACGAAGCCTTCCGCGACAGCCTGCGCGCCTTCGTCGAGCGCGAGATCGCACCCCATGTCCACGCCTGGGACGAATCGGAGGGCTTTCCGCGCGATCTCTACACCAGGGCGGCGCAGTTGGGCCTGCTCGGCATCGGCTACCCCGAAGCCTACGGCGGAACGCTCGCCGACGGCTGGTACCGGCTGATCGCGATCGAGGAGATCGCGCGCGCCGGCAGCGGCGGGTTGATGGCGAGCCTGCTGTCGCACAACATCGGCCTGCCGCCGATCCTCGCGCACGGCAGCGAGGCCTTGAAGCAGCGCATCATCCCCGGCGTGCTGCGCGGCGAGAAGATCGCCGCGCTCGCGATCACCGAGCCCTCGGGTGGATCGGACGTCGCACGCCTGCGCACGACCGCGCGGTTGGAGGACGGGCATTGGGTGATCGACGGCGAGAAGGTGTTCATCACCTCCGGGATGCGCGCCGACTGGATCACAGTCGCGGTGCGCACCGGTGGCAAGGGCGCCGCCGGCATCTCGCTCATCGCCGTGCCGGGCGACGCGCCGGGGCTCACGCGCACGGCGCTCGCCAAGATGGGCTGGTGGTGCAGCGACACGGCGCAACTGCGCTTCGACGCCTGCCGCGTTCCGGCGGATCACCTGATCGGCGAGGCGGACGCGGGCTTTCGCATGATCATGAGCAACTTCAACGGCGAGCGACTCGCGATGTCGGCCGGTGCCTGCACCTTCGCGCAGGTCTGCCACGACGAGGCGCTCGCCTGGGCGCGCCAGCGCCAGACCTTCGGCCAGCCGCTCGTCGCGCACCAGGCGATCCGCCACAAGTTGATGGACATGCACATGCGCATCGCGAGCACGCGCGCCTGGCTTTACGCGCTCGTCGAACGCCAGGAAGGCGGCGACACAGGCGCCGACTGGGTGGCCGAGGTCTGCCTGCTGAAGAACCACGCGACGCAGGCGATGCAGTTCTGCGCCGACCAGGCGGTGCAGATCCTGGGCGCGATGGGCTTCATGCGCGGCACCAGGAGCGAGCGCATCTACCGCGAGGTCAAGGTGATGATGATCGGCGGCGGCGCCGAGGAGATCATGAAGGAGCTCGCCGCAAGACAACTCGGAGTCTGACGACCATGGCCAAGGGCAAGACCAAGATCGCCCACGCCACGCTCGAGCTGCGCATCGACGGGCGTGTGGCGACGATCACGCTAAACCGCCCCGAGCGCCTGAACGCGATCGACGACGCGATGCCGGGCGAGATTCGCGCCGCGGTCGAGGCGGCGAATGCCGATGAGCGCGTGCACGTGATCGTGCTGCAGGGCGCGGGCGCCGCGTTCTGCGCCGGCTACGACCTCAAGCACTACGCCGAGGGCGACGCGACGAACCGCTACACGCAGGCGATGCCGTGGGACCCGATGCGCGATTACGCCTTCATGAAGCGCAACACCGACGACTTCATGAGCCTGTGGCGCAGCCACAAGCCGACGATCTGCAAGATCCACGGCTATGCCGCTGCCGGTGGCAGCGACATCGCGCTGTGCTGCGACCTGATCGTGATCGCCGACGACGCCAGGATCGGCTACATGCCGGCGCGCGTCTGGGGCTGCCCGACGACAGCCATGTGGGTCTACCGGCTCGGCGCACAGCGCGCCAAGCGCATGCTCTTTACCGGCGACCTGATCGACGGCCGCACTGCCGCCAACTGGGGCCTGGCGCTGCAGTCGGTGCCTGCGGCCGGGCTCGACGCCGCGGTCGCGACGCTCGCCAATCGCATCGCCGGCGTGCCCAGGAACCAGTTGATGATGATGAAGCTCACGATCAACCAGGCCATCGACGCCATGGGCCTGCCGCAGACGCAGATGTTCGCGACGCTGTTCGACGGCATCACGCGCCACTCGCCCGAGGGCCTGTGGTTCAAGCGCTATGCCGAGACCTACGGCTTCCAGGCCGCGGCCGAATGGCGCGACTCGGGCCGGCCGCTGCCCGAGCCGGCACCGGGCAGCCTGGGCGACGAATTCATGGCCGCGCCCGCGCAGCGCGATGCCCGCTCACGCTGGTCGGCCGACATCGCGGGCCGGCGCAAGGCAACACGCAAATCGAAGAAGTCCAAAGCATGAATCGCAGCACGCCTCCCCCCGTCGACTTCGAGCCCGAGTTTGTCGCGACCCTGAAACACCTGTTCGAGGAACTGATCGTCTTCAACCAGACGCTCGGCCTGCAAATCACCGAGATCACGCCGGGCGGCGCGCGGGCGCAACTCGCGATGCGTCCGACGCTGATCGGGCACTACGGCCACCAGCGGCTGCACGGCGGCGTGATCAGTTCGACGCTCGACGCGCTGGGCGGCCTGGCGGTGATGGCTGCGATCGGCGCCCGCCACATGGACGAGCCCATTGCCGCGCGCATGGCGCGCTTCGGGCGCCTGGGCACGATCGACCTGCGCATCGACTACCTGCGCCAGGCCATCGGAGCGCATTTCACCGCGCGCGCCGAGACGATGCGCCTGGGCAGCCGCGTGGCCTCGACGCGGATGGAGTTCCACGGCGCCCAGGGCGAACTTCTCGCCACCGGCGCCGGGGCCTACATCGTCAGTTGACGACCGGGCCGGTTCGAACGGCCCGATCGCTCGGTGCGCATCAGTTGGCCGGCGGGCGCACGTAGTCGGCAACGACCTTCCACCTGCCGTCGACGATCTGGCTCAGCCGCGATGCGTCGCTGCCCAGGCGCTTGGTCGGTGAAAAACTCGACGGTGCGCTGCCGAAGATGTCGCCGGTCGTGCTGAACGAGTCGACGGTCTTGACGAAGCTGTCGGTGCTCAGGTTGGTGCCCGCCTTGGCGGCCGCGGCGGCGAACGAGTCGACGACGAGATAACCGTAGACCGAGAACACGTTCGGATCCTCGTTGAACTTGGTCTTGTACTTGTTGGCCCAGAAGCGGATCGGCTGCGACGCGTCGTCGAGGTAGGGGGTCTGCACGGTCATCGTCGCGTACAGGCCGTCCATCGCCTTGCCGCCGAGCTTGTGGATGAGGTCGGTGTACAGGGCGCTAACCCCCATGAAGGTCGGCGAGAAGCCCGTCTTGCGCGCCTCGGCGATGGTGCCGATCGTCTCGCGGATGATGGTGCCGAGAACGACGAAGTCGCAGCCGGCCCCCTTCATGCGTGCGACCTGCGACGAGAAGTCGGTCG
The DNA here is from genome assembly GCF_016702655.1 of Ideonella sp. GTDB lineage: Bacteria > Pseudomonadota > Gammaproteobacteria > Burkholderiales > Burkholderiaceae_C > CAIKUF01. Next base: position 128,687 of record NZ_JADJDO010000040.1, on the reverse strand, counting down.
CGCCGCGCTTGTACGAGGTCTTCTCGACGAGTTCCATGCCGATGGTCTTGAGCGCCACCTCGGCGCCGCGCAGCACTTCCTTGCCGAAGTCGTCGTCCTGGTAGATGGTGCAGACTTTCTTCGCACCCTTGTCCTTGACGAGCTTGGGCAGGTAGCTGCGCAACTGGTCGTAGTAGGTGGCCGCGGACGAGAACTTGATCCGGTTCAGCGGTTCGTACATCTCGCGCGCCGCTGCCACCGGGTACCAGTTGGGAACGTTCTTCTCGAACTGCACCGGCATCGCCGCCATGTTGACCGGCGTGCCCAGCGTGCCGACCATCATGAAGACCTTGTCCTGGTTGACGAGTTTCTGCGCCGCGAGCACGGCCTTCTTCGGGTCGTAGGCCGAGTCCTCGACGAGGAGCTTCAACTTGCGGCCGTTGATGCCGCCTTGCTCGTTGATCTCGTCCACGCGCAGCAGCATGCCCTGGCGCGTCGGCTTGCCGTAGCCCGAGATCGGGCCCGACAGATCCTGGATCGAACCGAGCAGGATCTGATCCTTGGTCACGCCCTGCGTCTGCGCGAGCGCGAGCGTTGCCGCGCTCGCGAGCGCGGCGGCAATGAGGGCGAGCTTGAGCTTGGGCGTTCTGCGGGTCGGGTCCATCGTGGGCTCCTTGGGTTGCATGGCATCGGTCAACGGTACATCGAGTCGATCAGTTCAGCGTACTTCTTCTGCACCAGGTTGCGCTTGAGCTTCATCGTCGGCGTGAGTTCCTCGTCCTCGGCCGAAAGCTGGGTCTCGAGCAGGCGGAAGGCCTTGATGCCCTCGACCCGTGCGAACTTGCGGTTCACGGCGTCGATCTCGCGCTGGATCAGTTCCTGCACCGCGGGTGCTCGAGTCAGGCTGGCGTAGTTCGAGAAGGGCACATCGTGATCCTGGGCGAATTTCTCGACGTTTTCCTGGTCGATCATGATCAACACCGTCAGATAGGGCCGCTTGTCGCCGATCACCACGGCATCCGTGATGTAGGGCGAAAACTTGAGCTCGTTCTCGATCTCGCTCGGCGTGATGTTCTTGCCGCCAGCCGTGATGATGATGTCGCGCATCCGATCCGTGATGCGGAAATACCCGTCCTCGTCGACGCTGCCGACGTCGCCGGTGTGCAGCCAGCCTTCGCCGTCGATGGTCTCGGCGGTCTTCTCGGGCTGGTTCAGGTAGCCCATGAACACGTTCGGCCCGCGCACCAGCAGTTCACCGCTGGCCGGGTCCACCTTGACCTCGTTGTAGGCGCAGGCGGGCCCGATCGAGCCCGGCTTGATGCGTGCCGCCGGCATGCCGGTCGAGGCGCCGCCGGACTCGGTCTGGCCCCAGACCTCGAGCATCGGCACGCCGAGCGCCATGTACCAGCGCACCAGGTCGGGTGCGATCGGCGCCGCGCCGGTGACGAGAAAGCGCGCGCGGTGGATGCCGATCAGCCGGCGCACGTTGTCGAGCGCGAGCCAGCGGGCGAGCATGAACTGCAGCTTCAGCGCACCCGTCACCTCCGCGCCCGCCAGCACCTTGGCCGCGACGCGCTCGCCGATGCCTATCGCCCAGCGGTACAGCGCCTGCTGCACCGCGCCGGCCTCGGCGATCGCGATCATCACGGCCGAATAGAACTTCTCCCACACCCGCGGAACAGCCGTCATCACGGTGGGCGCGATCTCGCGCACGTTCTCGGGCACGGTGTCGGGGTTCTCGACGAAGTTCAGCACCGCGCCGGCATAGAGCGCGAAATACTCGCCGCCCAGGCGCTCGGCCACATGGCACAGCGGCAGGAAGCACATGCGCTCGTCGCGCTCGTCCTGCGCGATCAGCGTGTTGTAGCCGCGCACCGTGTAGACGATGCCGCGGTGCGAGTGCATCGCGCCCTTGGGGCGGCCGGTGGTGCCCGAGGTGTAGATCAGGATCGCCAGGTCGTCGGGCCCGCGCGCCGAGCAGCGGCGCTCGTACTCGCCCGGATGCGCCGCGTCGTGCGCGCGGCCGAGCTCGCGCAGGCGCGCAAGGCCGAGCACCCTCGGGTCCGAGAATCGCGCCAGCCCTTCCATGTCGAAGACGACGATCCAGTCCAGCAGCGGCAGCCGCTCGCGCACCTCGAGCGCCTTGTCGAGCTGCTCCTCGTCCTCGACGAAGAGCACGCGCGTGCCCGAGTCTTCGCACAGGTAGTGCACCTGCGGCGGCGCATCGGTCGGATAGATGCCGCTCGAAACGCCACCGGCACACAGCACCGCCACGTCGGCCAGCACCCACTCGACGACGGTATTGGCGAGGATGCTCGCGCACTGCCCCGGCTCGAAGCCGAGCGAGGCCAGGCCCATCGCGATCTCGCGCACCGCGACCGCCGACTCGTTCCAGCTCCAGGCACGCCAGATGCCGAGCCTCTTCTCGCGCATGAAGGGCTTGTCGCCGCGCAAGCGCACCGCGCTCGCCCAGACCTCGGGCAGCGTTTCCCCAGGCACCACGACCTCCAGCCTGGGCTGGATGCGGCTCGAGTCCCACAAGACCGTCATGCGGTGCCTACCTCCAGGTTTTCTTCTTCTTCCAGCGCCGCTCGCCGCGCGCGCCGGCTTGCTTCATGCCGAGATAGAACTCCTTGATGTCGTCCTTCTCGCGCAGGCGCTCGCAACGGTCTTCCATCACGATGCGGCCGTTCTCGAGCACGTAGCCGTAGTCGGCGACGTTGAGCGCCATGTTGGCGTTCTGCTCGACGAGCAGCATCGTCGTCCCGCGCTCGCGGTTGATGCGCACGACGATGTGGAAGATCTCGTGGGTCAGCAGCGGCGACAAGCCGAGGCTCGGCTCGTCGAGCAGGATCAGTTGCGGCGCGGCCATGATCGCGCGCGAGATCGCGAGCATCTGCTGCTGCCCGCCCGAGAGCAGCCCGGCATCCTGCCGATGGCGCTCCTTGAGGATCGGAAAGTAGCCGTAGACGAGCTCGAGGTCGCGCGCCACCGCGTCGCGGTCGCGGCGCGTGTAGGCGCCCATCATCAGGTTGTCGCGCACCGACAGCAGCGGGAACACCTCGCGCCCCTCGGGCACATGCGAGACGCCGCGCTGCACGATATGCGCCGGGTCCTGCGCCGTGATGTCCTCGCCGCCGAACTCGATCGTGCCCTTGCGCGGATCGATGATGCCGGAGATCGTCTTCAGGATCGTCGACTTGCCCGCGCCGTTGGCGCCGAGCACGGTCGCGATCTCGCCCGCACGCACGCGCAGGCTCACGCCGCGGATCGCGCGGATCGGCCCGTAGGCGCTCTCGACGTTGGTCAGCGTGAGAACGGATCCGGCTTCGCTCATCGCACGCCCGCCTTGTCGCGCCGCAGCGAAGCCGCGTCGCCGGCCGTGCCGAGATAGGCCTCGATCACGCCAGGGTGCGCCTGCACCTCGGCCGGCGTGCCGAGCGCGAGCACCTGGCCCTGGCTCATCGCGAGCACGCGGTCCGACACCTTGGAGACGAGCGACATGTCGTGCTCGACCATCAGCACCGTGATGCCGAGGTCGGACTGGATGTCCTGAATCCAGAACGCCATGTCGCCGGTTTCCTCGACGTTCAGGCCCGACGAGGGTTCATCCAGCAGCAACAGCCTGGGCTCGGTCGCGAGCGCACGCGCGAGCTCGACCACCTTGCGCACGCCATAGGGAAGCCCGGCAACGATCGAATCGCGGTAATGCTGCAGGTCGAGGAAGTCGATCACCTGCTCGACGGCCTCGCGCGTCGCACGCTCGGCGGCGCGCACGCTGCCGGTGAACAGGATCTCGCGCCAGAGCGGGTTGCTGCGATGCCGGTGGCGCCCGATCAGCAGGTTCTGCAGCACGCTCGCATGCTCGAAGAGCTCGATGTTCTGGAAGGTGCGCGCAATGCCCAGCGCGGCGATCTCGTGCGGCGCGATGCGCGTCAGCGGCCGCCCGTCGAAGGCGATCTCGCCCTGGGTCGGCGTGTAGATGCGGCTGATCAGGTTGAAGACCGTCGTCTTGCCGGCGCCGTTGGGGCCGATGAGCGTGAAGACCTCGCCTTGGCGCACGTCGAAGCTCACGTCGCTGACGGCAAGCACACCGCCGAAGCGCACGCTCAGGTGGCGCGCCGAGAGCAGCGCAAGCTCGACAGTCATCGCTCGCGCCTCCGCCGGGCCGCCCCAAGGGGGCGCGCGCCCCCTCGGGGGGCAGCGAACGCAGTGAGCGTGGGGGTCGTCATCTCACCCGGTCGCTCTTCTGGAACGACTTCTGGCGCTTGAACAGGCCCTTGCGGTAGAAGGGCGCGAGCTGGAACCAGGTCCGCACCTTGAGCCAGCGCCCGTACAGGCCCATCGGCTCGAAGAGCACGAACAGGATCAGCACCGTGCCGTAGACCACACCCTGCAGGCCGGCCGCCTGGCCGATGGCCGGCGGCAGCGCATCCTTGCCGAGGGCGATGAGCTGCGGCATCGCGATCAGGAAGATCGCGCCCAGGAAAGCGCCATGCACCGAGCCGAGACCACCGATCACGACCAGCAGCAGCAGGTCGATCGACTGGATGATGTTGAACTGCTCCGGCGACAGGAAGCTGATCTTGTGCGCATACAACGCGCCGCCGAGCCCGGCCAGCGCGGCCGAGATCGCGAACGAGAGCGACTTGGTGCGCGCGAGGTGGATGCCCATGCTCTGCGCCGAGATCTCCGAGTCGCGGATCGCGACGAAGGCGCGCCCGGTGGGCGAGCGCAGCAGGTTGAGCACCGCGAGCGTGGAGAGCACCGCCAGGACCAGGCAGACGAGGTAGAACTCCGCGCCCGAGCCGACCTGCCAGCCGGCGAGCGCCATGCCCTTGACCGAGAGCCCGCCATTGCCGCCCGTCACCGACTCCCAGCGCGCCAGCACCTCCTCGACGATGAAGCCGAACGCGAGCGTCGCGATGCCGAGGTAGATGCCCTTGACGCGCAGCGCCGGCAGGCCGACGACGACGCCGACCGCCGCCGACAACACACAGGCCATCGCCATCGACAGCGGGAACGGCCAGCCCTTGGCCGCGAGCACCGCCTCGGTGTAGGCGCCGACGCCGAGAAAGGCCGCGTGGCCGATCGAGAACAGCCCGGTGAAGCCGGCCAGCAGCATCAGCCCCAGGCCGACGATGCCGTAGATCAGGATGAAGGTCAGTTGCGACAGCGCGTATTCCGAGACGATCCAGGGTGCCGCGACGAGCGCGACGAGCAGAGCGCCGTACCAGAAGCGATGCCCGGCGTGCTTGGCCAGGGCGATGTCCTGGTCGTAGCTGGTCTTGAAGATGAAGCGCATACGCTGCTGCCCGGGCTATACCTTCTTGCGCAGCTTCTCGCCGAACAGCCCGTTCGGCCGCAGCGCGAGCATGATCAGCACGACGACATAGGCCGCAACGTCCTTGAAACCCTCGGGCAGGTAGAAGCCGGCGCTCGATTCGACGATCCCGATCACGAGCCCGCCGACGATCGCGCCCGGCAGGCTGCCGAAACCGCCGACCACCGCCGCCGGAAACGCCTTCAGGCCGACGAAGCCCATGTTGGCGTGCACGAAGGTGATCGGCGCCAGCAGCAGCCCGGCGAGCGCGGCCACCATTGCCGCGAGCGCCCAGACGAGCGCGTTCAGGCGCTTGACCGGAATCCCCATGTAGTAGGCCGCGATCTGGTTCTGCGACGCCGCCTGCATCGCAACGCCGACGCGCGTGTACCGGAACAGCACGAACAGCGCGGCGCACAGCAACGCCGTCGCGCCGATCACGACGAGTTGCTCGGCCGCCATCACCAGGCCTGCGGCGTGCAGCGTCGCGTCCTTGTAGGGCACCGGCAGCGCATGCGTCTCGGTGCCGATGCCTGGGATCATCGTGATCAGGCCGCGCGCCACGTAGCCGATGCCCACGGTCAGCATCACGATCGAGAACGCCGGCTCGCCGAGGATCGGTCGGATCACGAGGCGCTCGGTCGCGAAACCGAGCAGCGCCATCGCCGCGATCGCCGCCGGCACGGCGAGCCAGTAGGGAAAACCGAGGAAGGTCATGCAGGCCAGCCCGATGAAGGCGCCGACCATCATCAGGTCACCCTGCGCGAAGCTCACCGTCTCGGTGGCCTTGTAGATCAACACGAAGCCGAGCGCGATCAGGCCGTAGATGCAACCCTGCGCGACACCGCTGATGATGATCTGGAGGAGCTGCAATCCTGGCCCTGGCCTGGTCGTGCGGTGGAGTCGATGCCTTGCGCGTACTGCCAGGCGGCCCGTGGAGACCGGCAACGGCGCAGGCGCTTTGTACCAAACCGGGCCCCGCTGCGGCGCGCGCGTAAACCCGCAGCGCGAGGCCGTGTTTCAATGCCGCGCTGGCAGCCGACAGGAGGAGCGATGACCATCGACAGCGTGCTCGTCGACGTGGACGGCCCGGTCTGGACCGTCACGATCAATCGTCCGCAGGTGCGCAATGCGGTCGACGGCCCTGCGGCGCGCCGACTGTCCGAGGTCTTTCGCGAGTTCGATGCCCGGCCCGATGCCAGCGTCGCGGTACTGACCGGCGCCGGAGCGTGCTTCTGCGCGGGCGCGGACCTGAAGGTCGTCGCGGCCGGCCTGGACGATCCATCCAGCGCGCTGCCGCTGAACCCCGATCTGGAGGCCGACGCGCCGATGGGCCCGTCGAGGCTGCGCCTGTCCAAGCCCGTCATTGCCGCCATCGCGGGCCCGGCCGTTGCCGGCGGCATGGAGCTCGCGCTCTGGTGCGACCTGCGCGTCATCGACGAGACGGCCGTCTTCGGCATCTTCTGCCGGCGCTGGGGCGTGCCGCTGATCGACGGTGGCACGGCCCGCCTGCCGCGCCTGATCGGCCAGAGCCGCGCGCTCGACCTAATCCTCACCGGCCGCGCGGTGAAGGCCGACGAAGCGCTGCACATCGGTCTCGCCAACCGCAAGGTGCCGGCGGGGCAGGCGCTGGCCGCGGCGCACGATCTGGCGCGCCAGATTGCTGCCTTCCCGCAGCAATGCCTGCGCAACGACCGCGCGAGCGCGCTCGGCCAGGCGGGCCTGCCGATGCGCGAGGCGATGGCCTCCGAGTTCGCGCTCGGCCTGCAGACACTTGCTTCGGGCGAGGCCGTCGCAGGCGCGACGCGATTCGCTCTGGGTGCGGGGCGGCACGGGACACTTGAGGCGGAGTGATCGACACTCGCGCGGGCGAGGTTCGAGTGCGCTCGGCCGCGGGCGGGCCGCCGGCAGGGCAACGGACGCAACGCCCCGCCCTGCGGGCGGGGTCCCCTGTGGTGCTCGATCTCGCGGCCCGGCGCGCAACTCGCTTTGTTCACTGCGTTCACTGCGCTCGGACAAGCGCGCCGAGTGAGAATCACGATGCGCGCTGCGCGCGCGGCCGCGAGATCTCCGCTCCTCGGCGTTGCATCAGGCGCCCTGCCGGCGACCCGCCCGCGACCTCTGGGAAGCGTGGTGATGCGCGATGAGGCCGAGGGTGTTCTCTTCGCGAAACGCCAACGTCTCCGCAAGGGCGCGCCCGGGCAGGCTGCGGCGCGCCTTGTGAGGCGCCGCGAGCGGAGGGCTCGCGGCCCGCGCGCGCAAGCGCGCTTCGTAAACTGACTCGCCGCGATGTTTGAGCGTAGCGAACGCAGTGAGCGCAGCGAGTTTCGCGGCGGGGCCGCGAGACCGAGCATCGCGGGGAGTCGGCGCAACGCGCCGACCGCCGAACCGAAGCGCCGCAGCCTGCCCGGGCGCGCCCTTGCCGCGCCACCCAATGCCCGGCGCCGCGCCCTCGCTCAGTTGGCCTGGGCCAACTGCTCCAGGATCGCCGGATTGTGGCTTCGGCCGGCGCTTCGCGCCTTAACTCGCGCTGGCGCGCAAGTTAGCCTGCGCCGGAACCCCGCACGCGCCGTTCCGGCGCCGCGGCTGCGCCGCCTCGATCAGTTGGCCTGCGCCAACTGATCGAGGATTGCGGGGTTCTCCAGCGTCGAGGTGTCCTGCGTCACCGCCTCGCCCTTGGCCACCGAGCGCAGCAGGCGGCGCATGATCTTGCCGCTGCGCGTCTTCGGGAGGTTGTCGCCGAAGCGGATGTCCTTGGGCTTGGCGATCGGGCCTATCTCCTTGCCGACCCAGTCGCGCAATTCCTTGGCAATCGCCTTGGCCTCGTCGCCGACCGGGCGGCTGCGCTTCAGGACGACGAAGGCGCAGATCGCCTCGCCGGTCGTGTCGTCGGGACGTCCCACGACCGCCGCCTCGGCGACGATCGGGTTCGCGACGAGCGCGCTCTCGATCTCCATCGTCCCCATGCGGTGGCCCGACACGTTGAGCACGTCGTCGATGCGGCCCGTGATCGTGAAGTAGCCGGTCTTGGCGTCGCGAATCGCACCGTCGCCGGCCAGGTAGTACTTGCCCTTGAAGTCTTCCGGGTAGTAGCTCTTCTGGTAGCGCTCCGGGTCGCCCCAGATGGTGCGGATCATCGCCGGCCAGGGGCGCTTGACGACGAGGATGCCGCCCTGCCCCCACGGCACTTCCTTGCCGGTCTCGTCGACCACCGCGGCCTGGATGCCCGGGAACGGCAGCGTGCACGAGCCGGGGATGAGCGGCGTCGCGCCCGGCAGCGGCGTGATCATGTGGCCGCCGGTCTCGGTCTGCCAAAAGGTGTCGACGATCGGGCAGCGGCCGCCGCCGATGTTCTGGTGGTACCACTCCCAGGCGGCCGGGTTGATCGGCTCGCCGACCGTGCCCAGGATGCGCAGGCTCGACAGGTCGTAGTTGCGCGGATGGGCGCTCGCGGTGCCTTCGGCAGCCTTGATCAGCGAACGGATGGCGGTCGGCGCCGTGTAGAAGATGTTGACCTTGTGGTCCTGGATCATCTTCCAGAAGCGGCCGGCATCCGGGTAGGTCGGCACGCCTTCGAAGACGATCTCGGTCCCGCCGAGTGCGAGCGGCCCGTAGGCGATGTAGGTGTGGCCGGTGACCCAGCCGATGTCGGCCGTGCACCAGAACACGTCGTTGGGCTTGAGGTCGAAGGTCCACTTCGTCGTCAGCGCCGCGAACAGCAGGTAGCCGCCGGTGCTGTGCTGTACGCCCTTGGGCTTGCCGGTCGAGCCCGAGGTGTAGAGCAGGAACAGCGGGTGCTCGGCGCCGACCCACTCCGGTTCGCAGGTCGAAGGCAGGTCGTAGGTGACTTCGTGCAGCCACTGGTCGCGTGGCGCGTTCCACTCGATCTTGCCGCCGGTGCGCTGGTAGACGATCACGTCCTTGACGCTGTCGCAGCCATCGAGCGCAAGCGCCTCGTCGACGATGGCCTTCAAGGGCAGTTGCTTGCCGCCGCGCAGTTGCTCGTCGGCGGTGATGACCATCACCGCGCCGGCGTCGGCGATGCGGTCGCGCAGGCTCTGCGCCGAGAAGCCGCCGAAGACGACCGAGTGCGTGGCGCCGATGCGCGCGCAGGCCTGCATCGCGACCACGCCCTCGACCGACATCGACATGTAGATGACGACGCGATCGCCCTTCTTGACGCCGCGCGCCTTGAGCGCATTGGCAAGGCGGCAGGTGCGCGCCAGCAAGTCGCTGTAGGTGACGCGCGTGACCTTGCCGTCATCGGCCTCGAAGATGATCGCGACCTTGTCGCCGAGGCCGGCCTCGACCTGCTTGTCGAGGCAGTTGTACGAGACGTTGAGCGTGCCGTCCTCGAACCACTTGAAGAACGGCGCCTTGCTCTCGTCGAGAACCTTCGTGAACGGCGTCTTCCAGGTCACGAACTCGCGCGCCAGCCGGGCCCAGTAGCCGTCGTAGTCGGCCGCGGCCTCGGCGCACAGCTTTTCGTAGGCGGCCATGCCCGAGACATGGGCCCCCTGCACGGCAGAAGCCGGCGGCGGGTAGAGCTTGAGTTCGAAGGGGACGTGGGAGGTGTCGGCCATGCTTGTCTCCGGTGAAGGGCTTTGATCAGGGCGCGACCTTAGGCCGGCGCTCTTACGAACGCCTTACTCTAAACGAGCGGCCTCTACAATGCGCGGCGCCGTCGCCCCCCCACAGAGTCCGCCACCCGTCATGTCGCTGAGCACCAAGCCCCCGGCCACCGTCAACGCTCCTGGCCCGATGCGGCCCCTGCCGCGCCTGATCTTCATGTCGCGCTGGCTGCAGGTGCCGCTGTACCTGGGGCTGGTGCTGGCGCAGTGCGTCTACGTGTTCCACTTCTGGGTCGAACTCACGCACCTGATCGAGGCTGCCTTCGGCGACCAGAAGGCGATCGACATGCTCGTCGCGGCAGTGGGCTACGACGGCGGCGCGGGCGGCCTGAGCGAGACCATCATCATGCTCGTCGTGCTCGGCCTGATCGACGTCGTGATGATCTCCAACCTGCTCGTGATGGTCATCGTCGGTGGCTACGAGACCTTCGTCGCGCGCATGAACCTCGAAGGCCATCCCGACCAGCCCGAATGGCTGAGCCACGTCAACGCGTCGGTGCTCAAGGTCAAGCTGGCGACGGCGATCATCGGCATCAGCTCCATCCACCTTCTCAAGACCTTCATCAATGCCGAGGCCTACGACACCAAGGTGCTGGTCGCGCAGACGGCGATCCACATCACCTTCCTGTTCTCGGCGCTCGCGATCGCCTACACCGACCGGCTGATGCAGCCGCCGGGGCGCGGGGGGCACTGAGCGCCGCTTCGCTGCGACGCAATCCCGGGCAGCCCGGCGCCCCGCTCGTGCCGCAGCGGCTCGCCGGGGGCCGGCGCGACAGCGATGCGGCGCGGACCAGGGCGGCAGTGCCGGCATTCGTCGGGAGGACACCGTGAACGAGCAGTCCCTTGCATTCGATTTCGCGCAGTGGCTCATTGTTCCTCCCGGAGCTGGCACCTCCGAGCGCCTGGCGCAACTCGGCGGCGCCTGCCGCGCGATCACGACCAGCCTGCTCGGCTACGGATCGACGCCCGACACGCGGCCCGACGGCAACGCCACGACGCAGACGACTGACGACCGACATCGACCGCACGGCCGCCCCCGCATGCTGGGCACCGTTGCGGACCGCACCGCGCATGCGCTCGCGGCCGCACGCCCGGGAGCCTTGCTGGTCGAAGCGAACCCTCTGGGGCTGCTGCGCGCGGCCGGGGACCTGCGGCACTACGCGATGTTCGAGGCCGTGACAGCGCCCTACTTCGCAGCCTTCGAGCGGGGCGATGTCGAGGCGGCGCGCGGCGTCATCGACTTCTACGGCGGCGCGGGAAGCTTCGATGCGATGCCGCCCAAGGTTCGCGCCTACGTCGTCGCGACGACGCCGGTCAACGTGCGTGACTGGTCATCCGGCACGCCGTTCGAACCCAGCCCGCAGGCGCTGCGGGCGATCGGGGTTCCGACGACCGTCGTTCGCGGAGGCAGCACGCACCCGGCGATGAGCCAGATCGCCGAACTCTTGCACGCCTCGATGCCGGGATCGCGCTTCGTGACGATCGACGGCGGGGGTCACTTCCTCCCGAGCACGCACGCTGCGCAAGTCGCGACGCTGGTGCGGCGGCAGGTGGAGGCCGCTGCGTCGGCGTAGCGCGGCGTGCGACCCGGTCAGCGCGCGTTGCGTCCTCGTCCTGCCGTGTCGCTCAGCAGGTGGCAGGCGCGATCGCCCGACGCACCGGCAGGCAGGCAGCTCGCGCCCGGATCGGCGACGAGTGCGCAGTCCGATGCCCTGCCGCTGCGCCCGATCTCTGCGCGCTGCCATGCGGCGTGGCGCCCGGCAGCGGCCTCGAGCGTGGCCGTATCGGTGACCAGCGTCGACCAGGCGAGATAGGCCTGCGGGCCTCCGCAGGCCTTGGCGCCGAAGGCGATCGTGCGGCACTGGGCGTCGGCGCTGCAGCGGGCGTCGCCGATCAGGCGGTGTACCTCGGCCGCGAGCGTGGCGCCGTCGGCCGCCGGGCACGCCGGCGCGCCGGCGCCGCGCGAGCGCGGCGGCGAGCCCGGGCGCGCGGTGGCCGGCCTTCACGTCGCGCCCCCACCCGACGCCCAGCGGGGCGCATGGCTGCCCAGCGGCATCGCCGGCAGGGCCCAGCGCGGCGGCGTCGCCGACAGGCGGCCCGCGTGGCGCACTGCCGTCAGGCGGCCGAACCCGGAGTCGGCGCCTTCGACCAGATCGGCGACGTCGGCCAAGCCGGGGTCGGGCGCGGCCAGGCCGTCCGTGACACGCCCCAGACCGCGCAGCCAGCGCGCCGTGCGCGACAGCGCGACGCGCACCTGCCAACTGCCGCCAACGGCCTCGCGCCGGCCGAGCGCGAGTTGCAACCCGAGCGCGAGCAGGTAGCCGGTGGCATGGTCGAGCGCCTGCGCCGGCAGCGCGCGTGGCTCGTCCGGGCAACCGGCAGCCGCAGCCTCGGCGTGGTTGAGGCCGGTCGCGGTCTGGACCAACGAGTCGAAGCCGCGCCGCCCGGCCCAGGGGCCGGTGTGGCCGTAGGCCGAGACCGAGCCGACGACGATGCCGGGCCGCAGCGCGGCGACGGCCTCGGGCGCGAAGCCGAAACCGGCGATCGCACCCGGCCGGTAGCCCTGCACGAAGACATCGGCATCGCGCAGCAACGCCACGAGCGTCGAGCGATCCTCGGTACGGCGCAGATCGAGATGGGCCGATCGTTTGCCGCGACCGGTGTCGATCACGGTCGTCGCTATCGCCGGCAAATGCGCGGCCGTGATCATCAGCACCTCGGCGCCCTGCGCGGCGAGCGCGCGGCCCGCCACCGGGCCGGCGATGATGCGCGTGAGGTCGAGCACGCGCAGGCCGGCCAGAGCCGGCGCGTCGGTTGCGATCGCGCGCAGCGGCTGCGGCGGTGCATCCTGGCCGCCGACATCGATGCGTTCGATCGTCAGCGCGGCCAGCGCGGCGTCGGCCCGGCCCTGCGGGTGCGCGTCCCATTCTTCGAAGCTGCGTAGCGCGGCGACCACGAGGCCGGCTTCGGAGGCGGCGGCCTCGAACGCCAGCGCCGACCACGCGCCGAGCGCGCGCTGCACCGCGTCGCGCTCGTGCGCGCAGCCGAGCAGCGCGAGCACGCCGTCGCGGTGGTGCGCGAAGTTGGTGTGGATGCGCACCCAGCCACCGTCGCCACAGCGATACAGGCCGGCGATGCGGTCCCAGGGGTCGGGCAGCGGCGCGCCGTCCACGCGCAGGTAGCGCTCGCTGCGAAACTCGATCGCCGCATGGCGCATGTCGACCGTGACGTGCTGGCGCACGCCGCTGCGCAGGCGGCCGATCTCGGCGCTCGCGAGCACCGATGCGGCAATCGACACCTGCGCCGCGGTACCGACGGCAAACGACGACGGCAGCGCCGGCTCGGCGCCGGTGAGCGTGACCGCGCCGAGCGCGTCGGCCGCGCCACCCGCCGCGAGCCACAGCGCGCGCAGGGCCGCCGTGGGGCTGTGCGCCGCGTTCGTCGGGTTGGCCGCGTCCTGCATGGCGTGTCGCCTCCGTCGCGATCGGTAAACTCGGTACCTGCCCTGAACCTGCCTGCGAGTCCCGCCATGCCCACCATCGTCAAGCACGCCGATCTCGTCGAGAGTATCGCCGCTGCGCTGCAGTACATCAGCTACTACCACCCGGCCGACTACATCGCGCACCTCGCGCGCGCCTACGAGGGCGAGCAGAGCCCGGCGGCGAAGGACGCCATCGCGCAGATCCTGACCAACTCGAAGATGAGCGCCGAGGGCCGGCGCCCGATCTGCCAGGACACGGGCATCGTCAACGTGTTCCTGAAGATCGGCATGGACGTGCGCTTCGAGGGCTTCGCCGGCTCGATCGAGGACGCCGTCAACGAGGGCGTGCGGCGCGGCTACCTCGAACCGTCCAACACGCTGCGCGCTTCGATCGTCGCCGACCCGCTGTTCGAGCGCAAGAACACGAAGGACAACACACCCGCGGTGGTGCACATGAGCGTCGTCCCCGGCCACACGGTCGACGTGCAGGTCGCGGCCAAGGGCGGCGGATCGGAGAACAAGAGCAAGTTCGTGATGCTCAATCCGAGCGACAGCCTCGTCGACTGGGTCATGAAGACGGTGCCGACGATGGGCGCCGGCTGGTGCCCGCCCGGGATGCTCGGGATCGGCATCGGCGGCACGGCCGAGAAGGCGATGCTGATGGCCAAGGAATCGCTGATGGAGCCGATCGACATGTTCGAGCTGAAGGCACGCGGGCCGCGCGACAAGACCGAGGAGTTGCGCATCGAGCTGTGCGACAAGATCAACGCGCTGGGCATCGGCGCGCAGGGGCTGGGCGGCCTGACGACGGTGCTCGACGTGAAGGTCGCGATGTACCCCACGCACGCGGCGAGCAAGCCGGTGGCGATGATCCCCAACTGCGCCGCGACGCGCCATGCGCACTTCGTGCTCGACGGCAGCGGCCCCGCCTACATCGACCCGCCCAGCCTAGCCCTCTGGCCCGACGTGCACTGGGCGCCCGACTACAACAAGAGCCGCAGGGTCGACCTCGACACGCTGACCAAGGAGCAGGTCGCGAGCTGGAAGCCGGGCGACACGCTGCTGCTCAACGGCAAGATGCTGACCGGACGCGACGCTGCGCACAAGCGCATCCAGGACATGCTGGCCAAGGGCGAGAAGCTCCCGGTGGACTTCACCAACCGCGTCATCTACTACGTCGGCCCGGTCGATCCGGTGCGCGATGAGGTCGTCGGCCCGGCCGGCCCGACCACGGCGACGCGGATGGACAAGTTCACCGAGATGATGCTCGCCGAAACGGGCCTGATCGGCATGATCGGCAAGGCCGAGCGCGGCCCGGCCGGCATCGAGGCGATCAGGAAGCACAAGAGCGCCTACCTGATGGCCGTCGGCGGCGCGGCCTATCTCGTCGCGAAGGCCATCAAGGCCGCCAAGGTCGTCGGCTTTGCCGACCTCGGCATGGAGGCGATCTACGAATTCGACGTCAGGGACATGCCGGTCACGGTCGCCGTCAGCTCCGACGGCACGAGCGTGCACGAGACGGGGCCCAAGGAGTGGCAGGCGCGGATCGGCAAGATTCCGGTCGTCACGGCCTGAGCATGTCCTGCCGCCCCGGCGCTCCGCGGACCGCCACGTGACGCTGCTGCTCTTCGTCGCCGGGCTTGCACTGCTGGTACTGGGGGCCAGCCTGCTCGTGCGCGGCGCCTCCGGGCTCGCGCTGGCGCTGGGCATCTCGCCGCTGGCCGTGGGCCTGACCGTGGTCGCCTTCGGCACGAGCGCGCCCGAGCTCGCGGTCTCGGTCGGCGCGGCGCTCGGCGGCCGCACCGACATCGCCACCGGCAACGTCGTCGGCAGCAACATCTTCAACGTGCTCGCGATCCTGGGCCTGAGCGCGCTCATCGTGCCGCTGCGCGTGCAGCGGCAGCTGATCCGCCAGGAGGTGCCGATCGTGATCGGCGCCTCGCTGCTGCTGCTGACGTTGGGCGCGGACGGCCGCATCGGCATGGCCGACGGCGCGCTGCTCTTCGCGCTGCTGATCGCCTACACCGCTTTCCTACTCGTGCAGTCGCGGCGCGAGACCCGTTCCACGCAGGCCACCGCGGCCGCGTCGCCCCCGCCCGCCGGGCGCTCCTGGGATGCCTCGCTGCCGGCCCAGATCGGGCTCGTCGTCGCCGGCCTCGCGGGCCTCGTGCTCGGATCGGACTGGCTGCTCTCGGCCGCGGTCGCCTTCGCCCGCACGCTCGGCGTGAGCGACGTCGTGATCGGCCTGACCCTCGTCGCCGCCGGCACCTCGATGCCCGAGGTCGCAGCCTCGGTTGCCGCGGCGCTCAAGGGCGAGCGCGACATCGCCGTCGGCAACGTGATCGGCAGCAACATCTTCAACATCCTCGGCTGCCTCGGCCTGTCGGCCCTGGTCTCGGGCGCACAGGGGCTGGCGGTCGCGCCCTCGCTGCTCGCGTTCGACATCTGGGTCATGCTCGCCGTGGCGCTGGCCTGCCTGCCGGTGTTCGTCACCGGGCGCGAGATCGCGCGCTGGGAGGGCGCGGTCTTCCTCCTCTACTACGTCGCCTACGCCACCTACCTGGTGCTTGCCGCGCAGCAGCACGATGCACTGCCGGCGTTCTCGGCGGCGATGATGAGCTTCGTCGTGCCGATCACCGTGGTCACGCTGGTCGTGCTGGTCTTCGGTCACAGCGCCGCCGAACGATGACGGCGCTCATCGCGCTCGCTTCGCTCCCCTGGCTCGGCGCCGCGCTGACGGCCTGCCTGCGCCCGGATGCGCGCCGCACCGCGGCCTGGCTCGCCGGCGCCACCGCCCTTGCCGCCGCGGCACTGGTGCTCGCCGCCGCGCCGGCGGTGTTCGGCGGCGAAGTGCTGCGCTGGTCGGCGCCCTGGGTGCCGGCGCTGGGCTTGTCCTTGGGGTTTCGCCTCGACGGCCTGGCATGGCTGTTCGCGCTGCTCGTCACCGCGATCGGCGCGCTGGTCGTGCTCTACGCCGCCTGGTACCTCGACGCGCGCGACCCGGCACCGCGCTTCTACAGCTTCTTGCTGCTCTTCATGGGCGCGATGCTCGGCCTGGTGCTCGCCGACAACCTGATCCTGCTCGTCGTCTTCTGGGAGCTGACGAGCCTGGCGTCGTTCCTGCTGATCGGCTACTGGACCGATCGCGTCGACGCGCGCGACGGTGCGCGCATGGCGCTCGCCGTCACCGGCGCGGGGGGTCTTTGCCTGCTCGCCGGCGTGCTGCTCGTCGCGCACATCGCCGGCAGCGCGTCGCTCGACGTCGTCCTCGCCTCAGGCGACACGATCCGCGCCCATCCGCTCTACGAGACGGCGCTCGTGCTGGTGCTGCTGGGCGCGTTCACGAAGAGCGCGCAGTTCCCATTCCACTTCTGGCTGCCGCACGCGATGGCGGCGCCGACGCCGGTCTCGGCCTACCTGCACTCGGCAACGATGGTCAAGGCGGGCGTGTTCCTGCTCGCGCGGCTGTACCCGGCGCTCGCCGGCACCGAATCCTGGTTCTGGATCGTCAGCCTGGCCGGCCTGGCGACGCTGATCTTCGGCGCGGCGATGGCGATCTTCCAGCACGATTTGAAGGGCCTGCTCGCCTACTCGACGATCAGCCACCTCGGCCTGATCACGCTGCTGTTCGGGCTCGATGAGCCGCTCGCCGTGGTCGCGGGCGTGTTCCACATCCTCAACCACGCGACGTTCAAGGCGGGCCTGTTCATGTCGGCCGGCATCATCGACCACGAGTGCGGCACGCGTGACATGCGGCGCATCAACGGCCTTTGGCATTACATGCCGATCACTGCGACGCTGGGCATGATCGCGGCCGCGGCGATGGCCGGCGTGCCGCTCTTGAACGGCTTCCTGTCCAAGGAAATGTTCTTCGCCGAAGCCGCCGCCAAGCAGACCCATGCGCTGATGCAGTGGCTGCTGCCGCTGGGCGCGGTCACCGCGGGCATCTTCAGCGTCGCCTACAGCGTGCGCTTCGTGCACGACGTGTTCTTCAACGGCGCGCCGGTCAACCTGCCGCGCACGCCGCACGAACCGCCGTTCTTCATGCGCCTGCCGGTGCTGCTGCTGGCGCTGCTGTGCGTCGCCGTCGGGCTGGCGCCGGGCGCGACGGTCGGGCCGCTGCTTGCCGTCGCTGCGCAGGCGGTGCTGCAGCCGACCCCGCTGCCGCCCTACACCCTCGCGCTGTGGCACGGCCTGAACCTGCCGCTGCTGATGAGCGCGATCGCCGTAGCCGGTGGGCTCGCGCTCTACTTCGGCCTGCACGGCTTCGTCGGCCTGCACTCCGTTGCGCGCCTGCCGGGCTGGCTCGGGCCGGGCGGACAGGCGATCTATCGCGCCACGTTCGATGCCGGCGTCGCCGGAGCGCGCAGCCTCACCGGTGCTTTGCAGAGCGCGAGCCTGCAGCGCTACCTGGTCCTGCTGGTCGCGGTCGCCGTGGCTGCCGGGGCCTGGCCGTTCGTGTCCGGCCCGGCGACGCTGCCGCCGCTGCACCTCGACGGCCTGAATCCCGGCGTCGCGACGCTGTGGCTGATCGGCGTCGCTGGCGCCGTCGGCGTCGTGCTCGCCTACCGGCAACGCCTGCTCGCATTGCTGCTGCTGGGCGCGGTCGGGCTCGTAGTGTGCATGGTCTTCACATTGCTCTCGGCGCCCGACCTGGCGCTGACCCAGCTCCTGGTCGAGGTCGCGACGGTGTTGCTGGCGATGCTCGCGCTGCACTGGCTGCCCGCGCAGAGCCCGCCGCAGCGCCGCTCGCGCTCGCGCGACCTGCGCGACGCGCTGCTGTGCGGCGCTGCCGGCACAGGCGTCGCGGCCATCGTCTGGCGGGTGCTCGCGCGGCCTGCAGATTCGATCTCGGGCTACTTCCTCGAACGCACCCTGCCCGAGGGCGGCGGAGCGAATGTCGTGAACGTGATCCTGGTCGACTTCCGTGCCTTCGACACGCTGGGCGAGATCACCGTGCTCGCGATCGCCGCGCTCGCCGTCCATGCGTTGCTGCGCGGCTTTGCGCCGCTGCCGATGCCGCAGCCGCATCCGGGTTCGCCCGAGTCGCGCCACCCGCTGATGCTGCAGATCGTGTCGCAGTTTCTCCTGCCGTTCGCGGTGCTGTGCTCGCTGTTCCTGTTCCTGCGCGGCCACAACCAGCCCGGCGGCGGCTTCATCGCCGGCCTCGTGCTCGCGATCGCGTTCTTCCTGCAATCCGTCGCCCACGGCCAGGCCTGGGTCGATGCGCGCCAGCGCAACCACCACCGGCTGCTGCTCGCGCTCGGGCTGCTGATCGCCGCGCTGGCCGGCATGGGCAGCTGGGCCTTCGGCGCACCGCTGCTGACGAGCAGCTACGACTACCCGCTCTGGCCGCTCGTCGGCGCGGTGCCGCTCGCGAGCGCAGCCGTCTTCGACCTCGGCGTGTACCTCGTCGTCGTCGGCGCGACGCTGGTCATGCTCGACGCGATCGCGCGCCTCACATCGGTCAGGCGCTGAAGCCCATGGCATTGCTGCTCGCCACCGCCATCGGCATCCTCGTCGGCTGCGGCCTGTGGCTGATGCTGCGCGCGCGGACCTTCGAGCTCGTCCTCGGCCTGGCGCTGCTCGGCTACGGCGTCAACCTGTTCATCTTCTCGATGGGCCGCCTGCGCCCCGACGCCGCACCCTTCGTCGAGCCGGGTGCGGCGGCCACGCTCGCGACGCACGCCGATCCGCTGCCGCAGGCGCTGGTGCTGACCGCGATCGTGATCGGCTTCGCGATGACGGCGCTGCTGCTCGCGATCGCGCTGCGTGCGCGCGCCGAAACCGGCAGCGACCATGTCGATGGCGAGGAGCCTACGCGTGACTGACTGGCCGCACTGGATCGCGCTGCCGGTCATGCTGCCACTGTTCGCTGCGGCGCTGATGCTGCCGCTCGAACGCCTGCGCCCGCGCTGGGTGCCTGCGCTGTCGCTGCTGTCCACGCTGGCGCTGCTGGCGATCGCGCTGCGTTTCGTCTGGCAGCAGCAGGCCGGCGGCGCGCCCGTCGAGGCCTATCTGGTCGGCAACTGGCGCGCGCCCTACGGCATCGCGCTCGCGCTCGATCGCCTGAGCGCACTGATGCTGCTGCTGACCGCGCTCGTCGCGCTGGCGAGCTGCGTCTACGCGCTGGCGGGCGACGCGGCGCGCGGGCTGCACTTCCACGCGCTGTTCCAGCTTCAGCTCATGGGCCTGAACGGCGCCTTCCTGACCGCCGACCTGTTCAACCTGTTCGTCTTCTTCGAGGTCCTGCTCGCCGCCTCGTACGCGCTGCTGCTGCACGGCGACGCCACCGGCAGGCGTGCGCGGCTCAAGGCTGCGATCCACTACGTGAGCTTCAACCTCGCCGGCTCGGCACTGTTCCTGATCGCGGTCGCGCTGCTCTACGGCCTCACCGGCACGCTCAACCTGGCCGACCTCGCGCGCGAGCTGCCGCTGCTCGGCGCCGCAGATGCAGCACTGGCGCAGGCCGCGGCGCTGCTGCTGCTGACGGTATTCGCGATCAAGGCCGCGCTGCTGCCGCTGTACTTCTGGCTTCCCGAAGCCTATGCCGCGGCGACCGCGCCGGTCGCGGCGCTGTTCGCGCTCCTGACCAAGGTTGGCGTGTATGCGATCTTGCGCACGACGACGCTCGTCTTCGGCGCCGACGGCGGCGCGGTGGCGCTGGTCGCGATGCCGGCGCTGCCACTGCTCGCGCTGGCCACGCTCGCGCTCGGTGCCATCGGCGCACTCGCCGCGACGCGGTTGCGCGGCCTCGTCGGCTACCTCGTCGTCGGCTCGGCCGGGACGCTGCTGCTCGCAGTCGGCCTGCACCGGCACGACACGGTCGCGGCGGGCCTGGTCTACCTCGTCAACAGCACGCTGGCCGCGGCGGCCTGGTTCCTGATTGCCGATCGCATCGCCGCAGCGCGCGCGCTCGGCGACGCGCTGCGGCCGGCGCCGCTGCGCGGCGACTCGCGCGCGCTCGGCGCGGCGTTCTTCACCGCCGCGATCGCGATGGTCGGCCTGCCGCCGCTGTCGGGCTTCCTCGCCAAGGCCATGCTGCTGCAGGCGGCCGGCGCAACCGAATGGGCAACGTCGGTGGTCGTGGTCGTGCTCTTCTCCAGCCTGGCATTGCTGGTCGCGCTCGCGCGCGCCGGCGCGCTGCTGCTGTGGGAGGGTGGCGTCGCCGCGCCGACATCGACCACGGCGCCTGCGCGGCCGGTGCAGGCGCTGGCGATCGCGCTCGCACTCGCCGCCGTGATCGGCGTCGCGGTCGGTGCCGGCCCGATGACCGCCTATGCCGCGGCGACCGCAGACCAGTTGTTCGATCGCCGCGCCTACATCGCCGCGGTGCTCGGCCGGACGCCGGTTGCACCGGCCTTCGACGTGCGGCGCGAGATGCGCGAGCGCGGGGAGTTGCCGCGGTGAAGCTGCTGCGCCGCCTGCTGCCCGCGCCCTGGATCAGCGGGCTGCTGCTCGCGGCCTGGCTGATGCTCAACGCGTCGCTGTCGGCGGGGCAGGTCGCGCTCGGCGCCCTGCTCGCGTTGGCCATCCCGCGCATGCTGCGCCGCCTGCGCCCCGAGCGGCCGACGCTGCGCCAAGGGCAGGTCGCGCTACGGCTGGCACTCGTCGTGGCGGGTGACATCGTGCTCTCGAGCATCGCGGTCGGGCGGCGCATCCTCGGCCCCGAGGCGGCGATCCGGCCGCGCTTCGTCTGGATCCCGCTCGACATCCGCGACGCGCACGGCATCGTCGCGCTGGCCGGCATCATCACGATGACGCCCGGCACCTTGTCGGCCGAACTCGCCGACGACCGGCGCCACCTGCTGATCCACGCTTTCGACGTCGACGACGAGGCAGCGCTGATCGCCGACATCAAGAAGCGCTACGAGGCGCCGCTGCGCGTGATCTTCGAGGCCGCCGGCAAGCCATGATCCTGCAGACCCTGCTGCCCTGGATCGCCGCGCTGTTCGCGCTCGGCGCGCTGCTCAACGCCTGGCGGCTCATCGCCGGGCCGACCCTGCCCGACCGCATCCTGGCGCTCGACACGCTCGCCATCAACGCGCTCGCGGTGCTGGTGCTGATCGGCATCTGGCAGGACACCACCTTGTACTTCGAAGTCGCGTTGCTGATCGCGTTGCTGGGCTTCGTCAGCACCGTGGCGCTCGCCAAGTTCGTGGCGCGCGGCAACATCGTCGAATAGGGAGGACGACACCACCATGAACCCGCACTTCGCCGCCCTGCCGCTGTGGGCCGACGTGCTGCTGAGCGCGCTGCTGCTTGTCGGCGCGGCTTTCGCGCTCGTCGGCTCGTGGGGTCTGGCGCGGCTGTCGGACTTCTACAAGCGCCTGCACGGTCCGACCAAGACCGTGACGCTCGGCGTCGGCTGCGCGCTGATCGCATCGGCGCTGTGGTTCGCCTGGCGCGGCACGGCGAGCCTGCACGAATTGCTGATCACGCTTTTTCTCATGCTCACCGCGCCGGTCTCGGCGCTGGTGCTCGTCAAGGCCGCGCTCGCCCTCGACCCGGCGGCGCGGCCGCCGCAGCCCGGGGCGCCGCCCGCCGACAGCAACACGCGCTGATCACGACCATGCCAGTTGCGGCGGGCGCAGGCGCCTGACGGCAGCGGCCAGCACCTGCGCCCAGCCTGCCGCGCTCCGCCGCGGCGCCGATTGCGCCTGTTCCAGCCCGACGCGCGACGGCGCGAGCGCCTGGACGATCACGCGCTGCGCGGCCTCGAAGCGGACCGACTCGCCGGCTTGCAGCACGACGTCGCGCGGGTCGCTGTCCTGGGTCAGCCACAGGACGCCGCTGCGGGCCGTGATGCGCACGCCCGCCGCGTGGGCGATGCTGAAGGTCTGACGCTGCGCCAGGCAGATCTCGGATTGCGACAACTTGATGTTCATGTTCGCTCCTTGCATTCGTTGGAGGCATTCATCCTCTTGCGACAGGCAGACACAGCCTCTCCCGCCGCACCTGTATATTCAGTGCCAGCGTGGCAGGATGCAAACGACGATTTCGAATGCCTTGCATGCGCTTGAGGAATGCGTATGCAAGCCCGGGCTCCGTCGCTCGACCTGCTGCGCGGCTTCGAGGCCGCGGCGCGCCGGCTGAGCTTCACGCTCGCCGCGCAGGAGCTGTTCGTGACCCAGTCGGCCGTCAGCCGCCAGGTCAAGGCGCTCGAGGCCGACCTCGGCGTCGCGCTGTTCGAGCGCCATCACCGCGCGATCCGGCTCACGCCCGCCGGGCAGACGCTGTACCGGGCCACCGGCCAGGCGCTGCGCCTGGTCGCCGAGGCAGCGGCGGAACTGCGAGAGGGAAAGGGCCGACGCCCGGTCACGGTCTCCTGCTCGGTCGGGTTCGCGTCGCTGTGGCTGGTGCCGCGCTTGCTCGAGTTCCGCCAGAAGCATCCCGAGATCGACCTGCGCATCGATGCCAACAACCGCCTGCTCGACATCGATCGTGAAGGCATCGAGCTTGCGGTGCGCTACTGCCCGCCGGAGCTCGCACCGGCCGGCGCGACGCGCCTGTTCGGCGAGGAGGTGTTCCCGGTCTGCGCGCCGGCCCTGCTGTCGCTGCCGCGCAAGCCGCTCGCGACGCCTCAGGACCTGGCACACCACGTGCTGCTGCACTTCGGCGCCGATGACAGCGACCTGCCGTCGGCATCATGGACGGTGTGGACCGAGGCCATGGGCCTGCCCCACCTGAAGCCCGCAGGATCGCTGCGCTTCAGCCAGTACGACCAGGTCATACAGGCCGCGGTCGAGGGCCAGGGCGTCGCGCTCGCGATCGGGCCGCTGGTGCGGCGCCACCTGCGCCAGGGCCGGCTGGTCGCGCTCTTCGAGCAACGCTTCGCGTCGCCGCGCGGCTACTACCTCGCGACCTCGGCGCGCGGGCGGCAGCGCGCCGAAGTGCGCGCCTTCGTCGCCTGGTTGCTCGAGGCCGCGCGCCAGGAGCCGGGCCCGCGCTGAAAGCCACGCGACAATCGCGTCCACCCATGTCGCAGTACTTCGAAGTCCACCCCGACAACCCGCAGCCGCGGCTGATCAAGCAGGCTGCGCAGATCCTGCACGCCGGCGGCATCGCCGCGGTGCCCACCGACTCGAGCTATGCGCTCGTCTGCCACCTCGACGACAAGGCCGCGGCCGAGGCGCTGCGCCGCATCCGCGGCGTCGACGAAAAGCATCACCTGACGCTGCTGTGCCGCGACCTGTCGGAGCTCGCGAGCTACGCGCGCGTCGACAACCGGCAGTTCCGGCTCCTGAAGCTCGGCACGCCGGGGCCGTTCACCTTCATCCTCGTGGCGACCAAGGAAGTGCCGCGCCGCGTCTCGCACCCGTCGCGGCGCACGATTGGCCTGCGCGTGCCCGACCACCGCGTCACCCAGGCCCTGCTCGAACAGCTTGGCCAGCCGCTGCTCGCGACGACGCTGATCGCGCCCGGCGACACCGAGCCGCTCAACGATCCCGAAGACATCCGCGACCGGCTGCAGAAACAGGTGCAGGCGGTCGTCGATGCCGGTGCCTGCCCGCGCCAGCCGACGACCATCGTCGACCTGACCGCCGACGACGCGCCGCTGCTGGTGCGCCGCGGACGCGGCGATCCGGCGCTGCTGGGTCTTTCGTGAGCGCGCCCTGTCGCCCCGGCTGGGGCCGCAATTCCGTTTTCGCCGGCTTGAAACGAATGGCGCCTGTCTGCATCGTGCTGCACCAACAGTGGATTCGGCACGACGACGGCCGGCCCGGCGTTTCCGTCGAGAACCCTGACACCATCAGGGCACACGACCTACAATGCGCCTCGCAAACGGAGACCGCCCGATGATGAAGTTGAACCGCGTGCCGACCGCACAGGGCAAGCGCGCGCCCGGCGGCGCGGCGCTGGTCGCGCACCCGGCGACATCCCTCAACTCCTGCGACCCCGATCCGGCCTGGACCCAGACCAAGTGAGGCAACCCGTGGCACCCGACCCGATGGCCACCGATCGCGGGCCGCGGCGGCGCGAACTGCTCGGCCTCGCCGCCGCGGCTGCCCTGCTCGGCGCGGGCTGCACGACGCCGCCCGCTGCCACGCCGACGCAGGGCATGGCGATATCCCGCACACCGCTCGTCGGCAAGTTCGTCTGGCGCGACCTGATGACGGACGATCCGGCGGCCGCCAAGCCCTTTTATGCCGGGCTGTTCGGGTGGGAGTTCGTCGAGACGCAGTCGCTCGGTCGGCCCTACACGCTCGTCAGATCGGGCGGGCAGTTCATCGCCGGCATCGGCAGGGGCCAGCGCCGCATCGCGCAAGAATCGAACGCGCAATGGCTGAGCTTCGTGTCGGTAGCTGACGTGGACCGAGCCGCGCAGGCAACCGCCGCTGCAGGCGGCGCGGTGCTGCTTGCGCCGTTCGACGTGCCCAAGATCGGACGCGCCGCCGTCGTGACCGACCCGCAGGGCGCGCCGCTCGGCCTGCTGCGGGCCTCGTTCGGCGACCCGGCCGACACGCAGGCACCGGTACTGAACCGCTTCCTGTGGACGGAGGCGCTGATGCGCGACCCGGTCGCTGCGGCCAGGTTCTATGCCGACCTCGTCGGCTACGAAGTCCTGGTTCACGACCAGGGCGACAAGCCGTTTCGCGTGCTCAAGCTGGCGGGTCGCGAGCGCGCAGGCATCATGCGCATGCCGCTCGCGAACGTCCAGCCGATCTGGCTGCCCTCGGTGATGGTGGCCGACCCGGCGGCCAGCGCCGAGCGCGCCGGCAGGCTCGGCGGGCGCGTGCTCGTCGCACCGCGCATGGACGTGAGAAACGGCTCCGTGGCGCTGATCGTCGA
The DNA here is from genome assembly GCF_016702655.1 of Ideonella sp. GTDB lineage: Bacteria > Pseudomonadota > Gammaproteobacteria > Burkholderiales > Burkholderiaceae_C > CAIKUF01. Next base: position 103,480 of record NZ_JADJDO010000040.1, on the reverse strand, counting down.
TCCCGGCGGCGCGCTGCTGGCCTTGCAGAGGTGGCCTTCATGAAGACGGTCCGGTCCGCTCAATCATGGCTGCGGCTCGTGCTGGCGCTTGCAGCGGCAGCGGGGTTGCTGCTCGTCGGCGGGTGCGACGAAGGGGGCGAGATCGGCGGAGTCGGTGCATCGACAACGCTGCCATCGATCTTCACCAATACCGGCGCCGAAGCGGTGGACACCGGCGTCGGCAGCATCCACTGGGTCGGGAATCCGCGCTGGTAGACAGCGCACCGGCGGCGCCCGCCGTCAGGGCGTGCCGAGGACGAAGTAGACGTTGGAGTAACCGCTCGACGGCGAGTAGCCCGCGCCAAACATGATCGCGCCGAGCGGTGTTTCGCCTCCGATGTACAGGCCCAACGAGTTCTGCCAGCCGCGCAGGTTGGTCTCGGTGTAGGGCGTCCCGATTCGGCCGGCCTCGACCGTGCCGCCCATCCGGATGTCGCCGCGAATGCCGAGCGGCATCTTGCCGATGATGCGTTCCACGCGCAGCCCCGCGTAGCTCGCGTTGTCGCCGATCAGCTGATCGCGCGCGAAGGCCGTCAGGTTGAGGAAGCCGCCGAGCTTGGCCGTGTCCCACTCGGGCAAGCTGCCGACCGGGGAACCGGTGAAGGCCACCCGCCCGAACACGATCCAGTCTCCGCTTGAATAGGCGCCGCGCAGGTTGGCGTCGAGCTTGCTGAATCCGCCGGACGGCGTATCGAAGTAGCGCGCCGCGAATGCCCAACCCGTCCGCGGCAGGTAGATGCGGTCCATGTGGTCGAGGTCCATCTCGGCGAACCAACCGCCGTAGTGCACGTCGAAATCCCCCAGCTTGGGTGGGCCGATGCTGATGCCACCGTGCTTGGCGACCTCTTCCCACCCGAACCTGACCTGGCCCAGGTTGCCCACGCGCGCTCCGGCAAGCAGCTGGCCGCCGAGCTTGTAGACGTCGAGTTCGGCGAGCTTGGCGTCGTCCTGGAAGATGTAGACGCTCTCCCGCTCGTAGCCGACGTTGGCGCCGACGAAGTAGCGCTGCGCGCCGTCGAGCGGCTGGAAATAGTCCGCGCGCAGGCGCGTGCGGTTGCCGATCTCGGCGACGGCGAGCAGCTCCGCGCCGAGCGCATTGAGCCAGGTGCGCTGGTAGGCGCCACGCACGGTGAAGCTGGAACCGGTCGCCAGGTTGCTCTCCAGGCTGAGGCCCAACCGGAAGTAGTTCGGCCCCCACGACTTCTCGACCGGCAGCACGCGCAGCGTATTGCGATCACCCTCGCGCAGGAGCGCGTAGTCGACCCGCTCGTAGTAGCCCTCGCCGAAGATGCGCAGCAGGTCACGGTCGAGGCGGTCGGTGTCGAGCGGCTCGCCGACCTTCTGCGTGACCGAGCGCTGCACGTCCGCCGGGTTGACGCGGGCGAGCGGCCCGATCTCGATGGCGTCGACCCGTTGCACCGGCACTTCGGGCACGTCGACGCGGCGCAGCCACTGCGCGTACTGCGCCTCGCTCAAGGACAGGCTCGCCAGGCGGTCGCTCACGCCGGCCGCCGCGCTGCGACCGCGGTCGGCGGTCTCGGCGTTGCGCTCGAAGGCCCCCGCCGAAATTCCTTCGAGGTCGGGCTTGATGTAGATGTCGGTCGGCTTCAAGGTCGCGAGCGACTGCGTCACGTTCTGCTCGGTCAGGATGTTGACCATCTGCGCCGTGACGCTGAACAGCGAGCCGATCTCGTTCGCCTGCAGCAAGGGTGAGCCGACGTTGACGGCAATCACGACGTCGGGGTTGCAGCGCTCCCGCACCTCGCGGATCGGCACGTTGTCGACGAGGCCGCCATCGACGAGCTTGTGCCCTTCGCGCTCGACCGGGGCCATCAGCCCGGGGACCGACATGCTGGCCCGCATGGCCTGGGTCAGGCTGCCGCCGCGGATCGCGACGCGGCTGCCGCTGACGATGTCGGTGGCGATGATCGACAGCGGCAGCGGCAGCTGCTCGATCAGGCGCTCGCCGCGGTCGTCGTGCACGAGCTGATTGAAGAAGGCCTTGATCTTCTGCCCAGTCACGACGCCGGGCGCATAGGTCAGGCCCTCGGGCGTGACGCCGAGCTCGGTGCCGGGAAGGAAGCTCTGCGACAAGCGCTTGTTGCGGTAGCTCATGTCGAAGAACTCGGGGTTGTCCTGGAACATGTCGACCCAGTTGGCCTCGGCCATCGCCTTGCGCATCTCGGCGGGCGTCACGCCCGCGGCGAAGGCGCCAGCGACCAGCCCGCCCATGCTCGTGCCGGCCACGCAGTCGACTGGCACGCGAAGGCGCTCGAGCACCTCGAGCACGCCGATGTGCGCCGCGCCGCGCGCGCCGCCACCGCCCAGCACGAGGCCGACGCGGGCCCGCGGCGCCTCGCCGGCGGCCGTCGGAGGCACCGGCGGCGCCTGTGCCGCGGCAGCGCAGGTCAGCCCGGCGAGACCGGCCGCGAACAGGCGGCGCACGGCACCGGTGCCGGCCCGGCCACCCGCGGCACGTTGAGCGCCCCCGGCAGGCGGCGAACAGGGCGCGTCTCGGGTTGTCAATTCACTGCCGCGCATCGCGATCGCGGCCCGGTCCGGGCACAAGTCGAAACCTCCCGTGCAGGCGCCTGCTGAATCGGCAGTCATCGAGGCGGGAGCAACTTGGCCGGATCGACCGGCTTGCCCTGGCGCCGGATCTCGAAGTGCAGTTGCACGCGCTCGGCATCGGTGGCGCCCATCTCGGCGATCTTCTGCCCGCGCCGCACGACCTGGTCTTCCTTGACGAGCAGGGTCTGGTTGTGCGCATAGGCGGTGAGGTAGGTGTTGTTGTGCTTGACGATGAGCAAGTTGCCGTAGCCGCGCAGGCCCGAGCCGGCATAGACCACGCGCCCGTCGGCAGCTGCAAGCACCGGGTCGCCGGCCTTGCCGGTGATCGCCAGGCCCTTGCTGCGCTGCTCGTCGAAGACCGCGATCACGGGCCCGCTCGCGGGCCAGATCCACGCCACGTCGTCGTCGCCTTCCCGGGCCGGCGCCGGGGTAGTCGCAGGCACGGCGCTCGCCGCCGCGGGCGCCGGCGTAGCACTCGCCGTCGCAATCGCAGGGCCCGTTGTCGATGCCGGTGCCGCCGGCGCTGCAGGCTTCTCGATCGGACGCGGTTCGACGCGGCCTGCGGCGGCCACGGGGCGAGGCGCTGCTGCCGTCGGGTCGACGCCCGGTGGAACGACACGCAAGACCTGGCCGACCTCGATCAGGTTCGGATTGTCGAGCTTGTTCCACGCGACGAGGTCGCGCCAGTTCTGGCCGTTCTCGAGCGCGATCCGGATCAGGCTGTCGCCGCGCTTGACGGTGTAGAAGCCGGGCTTGCCTGCGTTCTCGACCCCCGGCAGCGCGGGCAAGGCCTCCCCAGAAAGGGCCGGCGCTGGCGCAGCGGCGGCCTGGGCGCCAGGCGCCGGGCTGCGTGTCTCGACCGGCGCCGGGGCCTTCTTCGACGCGCAGCCCGAGGCAAGAATCGCGACGATGCAGGCAGTGGCCAGCGCCGACGCGGGACGCCCGACGAGCGCTCCCCGCCAGCCTCTCAAGGAAACGCCGGGCCACCCCAGGTTGCCTACACCCCCTCGGGGGGCGGACGACGCAAGGCGTCGGCCTGGGGGCCTTCCTGACCACGATTGCCTCATCACGCCCGCCCTGCCATCAATGGAACGAAGTGCACCGACTCATGCTCGCTGCGCAGGTAGCCATTGTCGGTCCGATCGACGATCACGAGCGCCTGCTCTCCATGCCGGCCCGGCGCCTGCACCGGCGCGACGATACGGCCACCGATGGCGAGCTGGTCGAGCCAGGCCTGCGGCAAAGCTTCGCCGCCGGCCGCGGCGATGATGGCGTCGAAGGGCGCCCCACCCGGATGGCCCAGCATGCCGTCGCCATGCAGCAGCCGCACGCGCGTCTCGCGCAACTGCAATAGATGAGCGCGCGCCTTGTCGTGCAGCGGCCGCAGGCGCTCGATCGACCACACCTCGCGTGAGAGCCGCGCCAGCAAAGCGGCCTGGTAGCCGCAGCCGCTGCCGATCTCGAGCACGCGCCCGAGCGCGCCCGATGCGCGCGCCTGCTGCCCCTGCAGCAACAGCTCGATCATGCGCGCCACGATCGACGGTTTGGAGATCGTCTGGCCGTGGCCGATGGGCAGGCTCGTGTCCTCGTAGGCCTGGTTGACGAGCGCGGCGTCGACGAACAGATGGCGCGGCACCTCGGCTAGCGCCGCGAGCACGCGCTCGTCGCGCAGCCCGGCGGCCTGCAACCGGCTCGTCATGCGCCGGCGCACCTCGGCCGAGTCGAGCCCGAGGCCGGACGGCACGACGCGCCGCGACGCATCGGCCGCCGCCTGCTCGAGCGGCGCCTGCGGACGCAGCAGCTTGCGCGCCGCCGGCTGCGGGTCGCGCTGCGACGGCTGGCCGAGGCGCTCGAGGCTGAGTGGAAATCGGGGCCGGTCACCCCGCGCCGATCCCGTCATGGACGGCGCGCGATCGAAGCGCGCCAGGCATCCAGCGTGGCGTGATCCGTCAGATCGACCTGCAGCGGCGTGACCGATACGCTGCCCTCGGCGGTGGCGTGGAAATCGGTGCCCGCGCCGGCCTCGCGCGCATCGCCCGCGGGGCCTATCCAGTAGATCGGCTCGCCGCGCGGGCTCTGCTGCACGATCACCGGCTCGCTCGCGTGGCGACGGCCGAGGCGGGTGACGACCACCGGCGCACGGTCGGCATCGGCGCGATTCGGGATATTGACGTTGAGCAGCCAGGGCGCGCCCGACGCCGGGGCGCGCAGGGCCTGCTCGACGATGCCGCGCGCGACACGCGCCGCCACGTCGAGGTGCTGCCAGCCCTTGTCGACGAGCGAGAACGCGATCGCGCGGATGCCGAACAGAAAGCCTTCCATCGCTGCCGCGACCGTGCCCGAGTAGAGCGTGTCGTCGCCCATGTTGGCGCCGTTGTTGATGCCCGAGATCACGAGATCGGGCCGCTGCGGCAAGAGGCCGGTGAGCGCGACGTGGACGCAGTCCGACGGCGTGCCGTTCAGGTAGCGGTAGCCGTTGGCGGCGGTGAAAGCCGACAGCGGGCGACTCAGCGTGAGCGAGTTGGAGGTGCCGCTCGCGTTCTGCTCCGGCGCGACGACGTCGATCTCGCCCAGCCCGCGGCAAGCATCGACGAGCGCCTGCAGGCCGGGGGCGAGATAACCGTCGTCGTTGGCGATGAGGATGCGCATGAGCGGGATTGTAGGCAGTGCGGCACGCGCCAACAGCGGTAACACCTGCGTCTCGCACTCTGCGTTAGCATGCAGCGCCCGCGCAGACACGGAGGTGGGGCTGACATGGCAGTCAAGGTCTTGATCCTCGAGGACAACCCGGTGGCGCGCAGCTTCCTGTGCCGGGTCGTGCGCGAGAGCTTCAGCGACGCGATCCTGATCACCGAGGCCGGTGACCTCGAGACGGCGCGGCGCCATGTCGGCCCGCAGCGCGAGGGCCAGGTGCCGCTCGATCCGTTCAAGCTCATCCTCGTCGACCTCGAGCTGCCCGACGGCAACGGCATGGAGCTCCTCGCCGAGCTCGCGCGCTACCCGGCAACCAAGATCGTCACGACGCTGTACTCCGACGACGACCATCTCTTCCCGGCGCTGCAGTGCGGCGCCGACGGCTATCTGCTCAAGGAAGACCGCTTCGAAGTCCTGGTCGAGGAGTTGCAGAAGATCGTGCGCGGCCAGCCGCCGCTGTCGCCGGCGATCGCGCGCCGCCTGCTGACGCATTTCCGCCATGGGCCCGGCGGCGCGGGCGCGGCGCAGTCCGGCGAGGCCGACAACCGCGTCGCGCCGCTGTCGGGCCTGCAGAGCAGCCGCCCGATGCCACTCGGCCGCGGCGCGCCGCTCGACCACGAACGCCTGACGCCGCGCGAGAGCGAGGTCCTGACCTACCTCAGCAAGGGTTTCACGATCAAGGAGATCGCGAACCTGATGGGCATCAAGTGGTTCACGGTCAACGACCACATCAAGTCGATCTACAAGAAGCTCAATGTGTCGAGCCGCGCCGAAGCGGCCGTGCTCGCGAGCAAGCAGGGCCTGGTCTAGGCCCTGCGGGGCAAACCTGCACCGGGCGCGGGCGGGGCCATGGAGCAGGCAATCGATTCGTCCACCGTGCCCAAGGGTGCGGTCATCCGGCTGCTTGCGCTGGGACTGGCAGCCCTGTGCGGCGCAGCGGCGATCGTCGCCGGCGCGTGGCTGCTCGGCAGCCAGCCGCACCTGAGTGCGCAGTGGCAGTCCGGCGTGCGCGGCGAGGTCGAACTCGCGGCTGCCGACACGCAGGCACTCGCCGCGCATCGCGGGAGGGCCCTCGTTGGCTTGCGCAGGGCCGACGGCGAGGTCGCAGGCGTCGACGGCTTGTTGCTGCACCGCTCGCCGCGCTGGCTCGTCGACGACGCAGCGCGCGCCCGCCACGGCGAACAGCACGCCGCGGCCCACGGCGCACTTGCGCAGCCGCATGTCGCGCTCGTGTTCGCCGACGGCTCGGAGGTTGCGGCACCGGTACAGCCGCGCGGCATCGGCGGCCTGGGCGCCCCGTTCTGGCTCTTGAGCGGCTTCGGCCTGGTGTTCTACCTGGCGGTCGTCGTGATGCTGCTCACGCGCTGGTCGATGGGCAACCTGCTGTTCGCGCTGATGTCGTCGTGCCAGCTCGGCAACCTCGCGCTCAGCGCGGCCGAGTCGGCGCATGGGTTCGGCCTGCCACCGCTGCTGCTGGCGTGGGATCTGCCGGCGCGGCTGGGCCTGGACCTCGTCACCGCCGCGGCGGCTGTCCATGCGGCGAGCCTGCTCTACCCGCGCGCTCACGCCGCTGCTGCACGACGCGTCGTCGGCGCCACCTGGGCTGTGGTCGCCCTGCTCGTCGGGCTCGCGGCCGGCGGGCATCTCGGCAACGCGTGGTGGTGGGCGCAAGGCGGGGTCGCCGCGCTGTGCGGCCTGGCCATCGGGCTGCTGCACCGCGCCGAAGGCAGCGAGCCGCGCCCGCAGGCAACCCAGTTGCGGCGCATCGGCACGGTCGTCCTGGGCACCTGGCTGCTGCTCACGTTCGCGCTCGCCACATCACAACGCATGCCAGCCGCACCGCACCAGGTTGCCGACGTGCTGGCGACGATCTGGTACGTGTTCCTGTCGTCGCTGCTGCTGCTCGTGCCGTACTTCCTGCGCGCACGGCAGGTGGTGCGCGAGTTCGCGCTGCTGGCCGCGATCAGCACGATCGCGCTGTCGCTCGACCTGCTCTTCATGGCGCTGTTCGCGCTCGGCCAGTTTTCCGCACTCGCGCTGTCGCTGTTCGTCGCGCTCGCGCTGTACGCGGGCGCACGCCAATGGATCCTCGACCAGTTGCTCGGCACGAGCCGCCTGACGACCGAACGCATGTTCGAGCAGCTCTACCGCATTGCGCGCGAAGTCGAGGCGCATCCGCGCCGCGTGCCGGCACTGCTGCTGCAGCTGCTGCGCGATCTCTTCGAGCCACTCCACGCCGAACCGGCGGACGGCCCGGCACCGGCGCGCACGCGCGTCGAGGAAGACGGCACGGCGCTCGTCGTGCCGATCGCGGGACTCGCCGGCGAGCCGGCTGCCACGCCCGACCTGCTGCGGCTGCGCTTCGCCCAGCTCGGGCGGCGCGTCTTCACGCGCGAGGACGCGCGCCTTGCCGACCGCATCGTCGAGCAGTTGCGGCGCGCCGTCGCCTTCGACCATGCGGTCGAACAAGGGCGTCGCGAGGAGCGGCTGCGCCTCGCGCAGGACCTGCACGACGACATCGGCGCGCGCCTGCTGACGCTGATGTACAAGGCGCCCTCGCCCGAGATCGAAGAGTATGTCCGGCACACGCTCAAGGACCTGAAGACGCTCACGCGCGGCCTCGCCGCCTCGGGCCACCGGCTCGGCGACGCAGCGGCGGAATGGAAGGCCGACCTGACGCAGCGCCTGACGGCGGCCGACATCGTGCTCGGCTGGAGCTTCAGCGCCGACCGCGATCTCGTGCTCGGCGTCGTGCAGTGGTCGGCGCTGACGCGCATCATGCGCGAGCTCGTCAGCAACGCGATCGCCCACGCGCGCGCATCGCGCGTCGACGTCGCGATGGAGCTCTCCGGCAATGCGATCGTGCTCAGCGTCGCCGACAACGGTATCGGGACCGACCCACAGACCTGGTCGCACGGCCTCGGCCTGGGCGGCGTCAGGAAGCGCGTCAAGCAGCTCGGCGGCGAGGTGCGTTGGCAGGTCGCCGAGACGGGTGGCGTCGAGTGCCACGTCCGCGTCCAGCTGGCCCCCGTTCCAGACTGAACGACAGGCCGGACGAGATGTCCGGAAACGGCGAGACTTCACACTGCCGCTGCCCATAATCGCTGCCATGGAGCCCCGCCCCACCGCAGCGTCGGTCGTCGATCCCGACACCGCCTACCGCGCCCTCACGGCGCGCGACGCGCGCTTCGACGGCCACTGGTTCGTCGGCGTCACGTCCACCGGCATCTATTGCCGGCCGATCTGCCGCGTGCGCACGCCGCGGCGCGAGAACTGCCGCTTCTTCGAGACACCGGCCCAGGCCGAGGCCGCGGCCTTCCGCCCCTGCCTGAAGTGCCGGCCCGAACTCGCCCCGGGGCCGGGCCTGCCCTGGTCGGTGATGGATGGCCCGCGCACGCTCGCGCGCCAGGCAGCGCAGTGGCTTGCCGCGCACGCCTTCGACGACGCCGATGCGGATCGAGCGACCGGCGCCGCGAGCCCGGCCGCTCTGGCGCGCCACCTCGGCATCAGCGAGCGCCACCTGCGGCGCATCTTTGCCACCGAACATGGCGTCTCGCCACTGCAATACCTGCGCACGCGCCGCCTCCTGCTCGCCAAGCAGATGCTGACCGACACCGAACTGCCGGTGGCGCAGGTCGCGCACGCGAGCGGCTTTCGCAGCCTGCGCCGTTTCAACGCAGCGTTCGCCGAAAGCTACCACCTGAGCCCGAGCCGCCTGCGCTGCAACGCCGTGCCACCCGCGAACGAACCCGCCGCCAGTGCATTGCGCGCGACGCTCACCTTTCGCGAACCGCTTGCGCGCGACGCACTGCTGCGCTTCGTCGCACGGCGCGCGATTCCCGGCATCGAGACCGTCGATGCCGACGCGCTGCGCATGCGGCGCACGTTGCGCAGCGGGGTGCTTGGCGGGGCCCATGCCGCGGGCTGGATCGAGATCGCGTTTGTCCCCGGCCGGGCCCGATTGCGCCTGCAGGCGTCGGACTCGCTCGCCGGCGCGACGGGCCGGTTGCTTGCGGCCGTGCGGCGCTGGCTGGATCTCGATGCCGAGCCGCTCGCGATCGACGCAGCGCTGGGCGAACTGGCGCAGGCCGACGCGGGGCTGCGCCTGCCCGGCGGCGTCGACGCCTTCGAACTCGGCGTGCGCGCCGTGCTGGGCCAGCAGGTCACGGTCGCCGCGGCGCGCACGCTCGCAGGGCGCGTCGTCGAGCGCTTCGGGACACCGCTCGCGACGCCGTGGAGCAATCTCGACCGCTGCTTTCCGGCCCCCGACGCGCTGGCTGGTGCAGGTGTCGCGGCGCTTGCCGAGCTCGGCATCATCCGCAGCCGCGCCGCGGCAATTGCTGCGCTGGCCGCCGCGTGGCAAGACATCGAGGTGCTGCTGCAGCCGGGCGCGCAGGCAGCGCCGCTCGTCGAGCGCCTGCAATCCGTGCCCGGCATCGGCGCGTGGACGGCGCACTATGTCGCGATGCGCACGCTCGGCTGGACCGATGCCTTCCCGCCCGGCGATGTCGCCGTGCTCAATGCGCTCGGTCTCGCCCGCGGCGCGCGCGCCGAGCGCGAGGCCGAGCTCCGGGCGCAGGCATGGCGCCCCTGGCGGTCGTACGCCGTGCTCGCCCTCTGGAACAGCCTGGAGAAACGATCATGAGCCTGCAATCCCTCGCCGCGGCGTGCACCGCGCAGACCCTCGTCGCGACGCCGCTCGGGCCGGTGCTGCTCGCGCGCACCGAACGCGGGCTCGCCGGCGCCTGGTTCGAGGGCCAGAAGGCGCACCCCGGCCCGCTCGCCGCGCCGCGGCGCGACGACGACCCGCTGCTGCGCGAGGCGGCTGCGCAGTTGCAGGACTACCTCGCCGGCGGCCGCGAGCGCTTCGACATCGCGCTCGATCTCGCCCATGGCACCGGTTTCCAATGCACCGTCTGGCGCGCGCTGCAGGGTATCGCGCGCGGCGCGACAACGAGCTACGGCGCGCTCGCGCGCAGCATCGGCGCGCCGCAGGCGGTGCGCGCCGTCGGCGCCGCCGTCGGGCGCAATCCGCTGTCGGTGATCGTGCCCTGCCACCGCGTGCTCGGCGGCGACGGCAGCCTGACGGGCTATGCGGGCGGCCTGCCGCGCAAGCGCGCGCTGCTGCGCCTGGAAGGCGCAGCCCCATCCGGGCACCGCGCATCGACTCCCTAGAATCGGCTTCGATACCGGCTCGGAGAAGGTCCGCATGGGAAGCCCAGCCGCCAAGCAACGCCAGACCGGCCCTGCAGGAGCGAGCACTTGAACTCGCGCCGCCACTGGCTGCGCGGCGTGACGGCCGTCCTCGCTACCGGTGCCCTCGACTCCACCCTCGCCCAGGCGGCGGGGCGGGTCTGGCGCATCGGCTACCTCAATCCGCGTGCGGGGTCGTCCGCGCTCGACGCCGCGTTCGTCCGTGGCATGGCCGAACTCGGCTACGTGGTCGGGCGCAACCTCGTCATCGAGTACCGCTGGACCAACAACCGGATGGAGCAGTTGCAGGTCTATGCCGAGGAACTGGTGCGACTCGAAGTCGATGTCATCGTGACTGCGACGACACCCGCCATCCGCGCAGCGATGCGCGCGACGAGCAGCATCCCGATCGTCGTGCAGGCAACCGCCGACCCGGTGGGCACCGGCCTCGCGGCGAGCCTCGCAAGGCCTGGAGGCAACGTGACCGGCATGACACTGCAGTCGACCGATCTGGCCCGCAAGCGGCTCCAACTGATGCGCGAACTCGTCCCTGGTGCCACCCGCATCGCGGTGCTCACGCTGCGTGACCCCGACGCGAAGCTCGGCGCCCCGGTGCTGGCGGGCAACCTGATGCTGGTCGAGGCCGAGGTGGCGGCGCGGCAGATGGGCGTCAGCCTCGTTGCGCGAGCGGTCGGCGACGCGGCCGAACTACCCGATGCCTTTGCGCAGTTCCTTCACGATCACGTGCAGGCGCTGTTCGTCCAGGTCAATCCGCTATCGCTGCAGAACCGGCCACGCATCGTGGCGCTCGCGATGCAGCATCGGCTTCCCGCGATGTACGAGGTGCGCAGCTTCGTCGACGACGGCGGCCTGATCTGCTATGGCCCCGACCTGACCGAGATGTATCACCGCGCCGCGTCCTACGTCGACCGGATCTTCAAGGGCGCCAGGCCCGGCGAGATGGCGATCGAGCAGCCGCGCGCATTCGAGATGGTCATCAACCTGGCTGCCGCCCGCGCCCTCGGCCTCGTGATTCCGACCACGCTGCAGTTGCGGGCCACCGAATTGATCGGCTGAGCACCGCAGGCGGCCTCATCCATCCCGGCGCTCGCGCAACTCGCGCTTGAGCACCTTGCCGATCGCGCTGCGCGGCAGCGCGTCGACGAAGCGCAGCGCAGCGAGGCGCTGCGTCTTGCCGACGAGCGCATTGGCCCAGGCCCGCAACTCGTCAGCGCTGACGGCCGCGTCCTCGGCAAGCACGACGAAGGCCACCGGTGTCTCGCCCCACTGCGCCGACGCGACGCCGACGACGGCGACGTCGGCCACGGCGGCGTGGCCGCGCAGCACGGCCTCGAGGTCGCTCGGGTAGACGTTGAAGCCGCCGCTGATGATCATGTCCTTCTTGCGGTCGAGCAGCGTCAGGAAGCCGTCTTCGTCGAAGCGTCCGATGTCGCCGGTGCGGATGTAGCGCCGGCCCTCGCCGTCATGCCACTCTGCCGCGGCGCTGAGCGCGGGCTGGTTGCGGTAGCCGTTCATCATCGCGCCCGAGCGGCCGACGACTTCGCCGGTGGCGCCGCGCGGCAGTTCGCGGCCGTCGTCGTCGATGAGCCGGATGTCGTGGCCCTCGGCGGGCTGGCCGACGGTGTGCAGCTTGTCCGGGTGCAGGTGGGCGGCGAGGATGCAGGTGCCGCCGCCTTCGGTCATGCCGTAGAACTCGATCAGGCCGCCCGGCCAGCGGCGCAGGACCTCGGCCTTGAGTTCGGCACGAAACGGCGCGCTGGTGCAGAACTTGAATTCGAACGACGACAGGTCGTGCGCGTCGAACTCGGCGCACGCCAGGATGCGCTCGTACTGCACCGGCACCAGCATCGTGTGCGTGACGCGCCAGCGCTCGGCGAGTTCGAGGTAGGCCGCGGCATCGAACCTGGCGCTCAGCACTGCGCAGCCGCCGGCCGCCAGCGTCGGGAACAGGACGACGAGTGTCGTGTTCGAGTACAGCGGCGTCGCGAGCAGCGTCACCGCGCGCGGCGAATAGCCGAAGCGATCGGAGCGCTGGACATGCGCCCAGCGCATCGCATGCGACTGCACGATGCCCTTGGGCGTGCCGGTCGTTCCCGACGAGTAGATGATGTTGAACGCCGCCTGCGGGTCGATGGCGATCGGCTCCGGTCGCGCTCCGGCTGGCGCGAGCCAGTCTGCGAGCGGCCCTCCGGCGCCGGCCGACCCGTCGAGCGCGATGGGCACAACGTGCGCAGGCTTCAGTTCGGGCTCGCCGAACGCGCGCGCCGTCGTCGCATCGAGGAACACCTGCCGTGCCCCCGCGTCGGCGACCATCGCCGCGAGTTGCGCCGGCGTCGAGCCCGGCGCGAGGGGTGCCACGGCGACGCCGGCGCGCAGCGCGCCGAGGAACGCGACAACATACTCGATCGAGGTTGCGGCACAGATCGCGATCGCATCGCCGGGCGCTGCACCGTCGCGTTGCAGCGCAGCCGCGACGCGATCCATCAGCGCATCGAGCTCGCCGTAGCTCAGGCTGCGCCCGCCTTCGCGCAACGCAGGCTGCGCGGGCCGGTCGCCGGCATGCGCGCGGACGAGGTCGGCGAGCGCCTGGAAGGGCGGCGCCGAAGCCATGTTCTCCGACCCCATCTCGCGTGCTGGCGGCCTATGCCCTGACCAGGCGCGCCATTGCGCGCTCGATCTCCTGCCGGCCCTGCGCCGAGCCGTCCCTGGGCACGCTTTCGCCATCCCGTGCAGTGACCTCGGCGAGTTGCGCAGCCAGCATCTCCGGCGCGTCGGCGCCAACGCCGATCCAGCGCCCTTGCGTGAGCGTGATGTGCGCCGCCTCGACGCTGCCGGCGCCTGCGCACAGGATGGTGCGCGTCGGTGCAGCCTCGCTCGCGAGCACGAGCATTGCCGGCACGACCGCCTCGGGCTTGAGCGCGTCGAGCATCGCCGGCGGCAGCAGGTCCTCGGTCATGCGCGTTGCCGCGGTCGGCGCGAGTGCGTTGACGCGGATGTCGTGCTTCGCGCCCTCGAGGGCGAGCGTCTGCATCAGGCCGACCTGCGCCAGCTTGGCGGCGCCGTAGTTGCTCTGGCCGAAATTGCCGTACAGGCCGGTCGACGAGGTCGTCATCACGATGCGGCCGTACTTCTGCGCCGTCATGACCGGCCACACCGCCTTGGTGCAATGCACCGCCCCCATCAGGTGGACCTCGACGACGAGCCGGAAGTCGGCCACGTCCATCTTGGCGAAGCTCTTGTCGCGCAGGATGCCGGCGTTGTTGACGAGGATGTCGATGCGGCCCCAGGCCTGCACCGCCTGCGCGGCCATCGCCTGCGCGGCGTCGAAGTCGGTCACCGAGGCGCCGCTGGCCATCGCCTCGCCGCCGGCGGCGACGATCTCGCGCACGACCGACTCGGCGGCGGACAGCGATGCGCCCGAGCCGTCGCGAGCGCCGCCGAGGTCGTTGACGACGACTTTCGCGCCGCGCGCGGCAAGCGCCAATGCATGCAGTCGGCCGAGGCCGCCGCCGGCGCCTGTCACGATGGCGACACGGCCCTTGAAGTCGATGCTCATCGAGGGTTTCCTGTTGTGGGGGCGAGGCATCGTTCGTGGAAGAATCGGTGCCGGACCGCATGATAGAAGCTCGCGCCATGAACACCGCAACGACCGACGCCGATGCCGCCTTTCGCGAACAAACCCGCGCCTGGCTGGAAGCCAACTGCCCGACCGAGATGCGCCGCCCCATCCAGAGCGAGGACGACATCTGCTGGGGCGGGCGGAACTTCAAGTTCAAGAGCGACGCGCAGCAGGCCTGGATGCAGCGCATGGCCGAGCGCGGCTGGACGGTGCCCGAGTGGCCGCGCGCGGTCGGCGGCGGCGGACTCACCAAGGCCGAAGCAAAGGTGCTGCGCGAGGAGATGCGCGCGCTCGGCTGCCGCTCGCCGCTCGACAGCTTCGGCATCTGGATGCTCGGCCCGGCACTGCTGAAGTTCGGCTCCGAGGCCCAGAAGCTCGAGCACCTGCCCCGAATCGCGCGTGGCGAGATTCGCTGGTGCCAGGGCTACTCCGAGCCCGGCGCGGGATCGGACCTCGCGTCGCTGCAGACGCGCGCCGAGTTGCGCGACGATCACTTCGTCGTCAACGGGCAGAAGATCTGGACCTCGTACGCCGACCAGGCCGACTGGATCTTCTGCCTCGTGCGGACCGACTTCGGCGCGAAGAAGCACACCGGCATCAGCTTCCTGCTCTTCGACATGGCAAGCCCCGGCGTGACGACACGCCCCATCCTGCTGATCTCGGGCAAGTCGCCGTTCTGCGAGACCTTCTTCGACGACGTGAGGGTGCCGCGCGCCAACCTCGTCGGCGAAATCAACGGCGGCTGGACGATCGCCAAATACCTGCTGACGCACGAGCGCGAGATGATCGGCGGCATGCTCGAGCAGCGCTCGGCGGCGCAGTCGCTGGGGCGATTCGCCGCCGCGGCCGCGGGCACCGATGGCGTGGGCAGGTTGCGCGACGGGGGCTTGCGCGCAGCGATCGCGCGCTTCGAGATCGACGAGCTCGCCTTCGGCGCGTTGCTCGAGCGCACTGCCGACCGCGCGCGCCGCGGCGAGGGTGACCCGGCGTTCTCGTCGGCGCTCAAGTACTACGGCGCCGAACTCAACAAGCGCCGCCATGAGCTGACGGTTTCTGCGGCCGGCGCCGACGGACTCGAGTGGGAAGGCGAGCGCTCGCGCGACGGCACCGTTGCGCGCACCTGGCTGCGCAGCAAGGGCAACTCGATCGAGGGCGGCACGAGCGAGGTGCAGCTCAACATCGTCGCCAAGCGCATCCTCGGCCTTCCTGGAGCGTGAAACTGCCATGAGCCTTGTCCTGAACCAGGAGCAGCAGATGCTGCGCGACAGCGCATTCGCCTTCATCGGCGAGAACGCGCCCGTGGCCCATTTGCGCACGCTGCGCGACAGCCGCGACGCAACCGGCTTCAGCGCCGACCTGTGGCGGCGCTTCGGCGAGCTCGGCTTCTCGGCCACGCTCGTCCCCGAGGCGCAGGGTGGCCTCGCGCTCGGCGCGGTCGAGGCCGGCGCGATCGGCGAGGCGCTCGGCAGCACGCTCGCGCCCTCGCCTTTCCTGTCCACCGCCGTGCTCGCGGCGCGCGCGCTGGCCCTGGCCGGCTCGCCGGCACAGCAGGCGCAATGGCTGCCGCGCATCGCCGGCGCCGAGACCGTGATCGCATTCGCCGTCGACGAAGCCTCGCGCCACGACCCGCAGTGCATCGCCACGCATGTCCGCATCGACGCGGACGGCCTGGTGCTGCGGGGCGCCAAGACTTTCGTCGTCGATGGCCATGCGGCCGAGCGGCTGATCGTCGCCGCGCGCCAGCCGGACGATGCGATCGGCCTCGTGCTGGTCGACCCGCGCGCCCCGGGCGTCACGGTCGAGCGCACGGCAATGGTCGACGCGCACAACGCGGCGCGCGTGCGCTTCGACGGCGTGCGGCTAGACCCCGACGCCCGCATGAGCAGCGGCGCAGCGGGCGCCGCGGCCGTTGCGCAAGTCCTCGACCTCGGCCGCACCGTCGTCGCCGCACAGCTGCTGGGCATTGCCGACGAGGTCTTCACGCGCACCCTCGCCTACCTGAAGGAGCGCAAGCAGTTCGACCGCATCATCGGCGAGTTCCAGGCCCTGCAGCACCGCATGGCTCAGCTCTACTGCGAGATCGAGCTGACGCGCGCACTGCTGCTGCGCGCCCAGCAGGCCTTCGACGCCGATCCTGCAGCTGCCGCAAGCCTCGTCGCCGCCGCCAAGGCCCACGCGTGCGCGACGGCCGACCTTGCGGTGCGTGAGGGCGTGCAACTGCACGGCGGCATGGGAATGACCGATGCCTTCGACCTCGGCCTGTTCATGAAGCGCGCCCGCACGCTGCAGGAGCTGTTCGGCGACGTGCACTTCCACACCGATCGGTTTGCGACCCTGAACGCCTACTGAACCAACCTGTCCCGGAGTTGCCATGGACCGCCCCGCCCGCGCCGTCGTCTGCCGAGCGCTCAACGAACCCGTCGTCGTCGAGGACATCGTCGTCGAGGGCCCGCGCCGCAACGAGGTCACGATCAAGCTTGCCGCCTGCGGCGTGTGCCACAGCGACCTGTCGGCCACCAACGGCACGATCCCGTTCCCGCCGCCGCTCGTGCTTGGCCACGAGGGTGCGGGAACGGTGATCGAGGTCGGCGAGGGCGTGACCGAGTTCGCCGTCGGCGATGCGGCGATCAGCTCCTTTGTCAGCATGTGCGGCAAGTGCCGCTACTGCGCGACCGGCCGGCCGCAGTTGTGCGACCAGGCGGCCAAGGCCTTGACGACGCTGCCCGACGGCAGCGTGAGGACGCGCGACGCCGCAGGGCAGCCGCTCAACGTCTTCAGCGGCTGCGGCGTGATGGCCGAGTATGCGACGCTGCATGTCGACAACCTCGTCAAGGCGCCGCACGACGTGGCGCTCGACCGCTGCGCGCTCGTCGGCTGTGGCGTGATGACGGGTTTCGGCGCTGCCTGCAACACGGCCAATGTCTGGCCGGGGGCGGTGGCGGTCGTGTTCGGCGCCGGCGGCGTCGGGCTGAACGCGATCCAGGGCTGCGCGGTGAGCGGCGCGGCGATCGTCGTCGCCGTCGACACCAGCGATGCCAAGCTCGAGATGGCGCGCCTGTTCGGCGCAACGCACGTCGTCAACGCGGCCACCGAGGAGAACGTGGTGCGCAGGCTGCGCCAGCTCACCGATGGCGGCGCCGATTTCGCCTTCGAGTGCGTCGGCCTCGGCGCGGTGCTTGCACAGGCCTACGGCTGCCTGCGCAAGGGCGGCACGGCGGTGATGGTGGGTGTCGCCGGCCCGAAGGACCAGACGACGATCCGCACCAGCACCCTCACCTTCGAAGAGAAGACGCTCACCGGCAGCTACTTCGGCTCGGCGCGGCCGCGCGAGGACTTTCCGCGCCTGCTGTCGCTGTACAAGGCGGGTCGGTTGAAGCTGGATGAACTGATCACGCGCCGCTATCGCATCGACGAGGCGGCCGAAGCCTTCGCCGACCTCGCCAGCGGGCGCAATGCGCGCGGCGTGATCATGTTCGATTGACGATCGACCCCCACCCCAGGAGACCCTGCCCATGAAGGCATTGATGTGCCACGCGTTCGGCCCCATCGACACGCTGCGCGTCGAAGACGTTCCCACGCCCGTTCCCGGCGCGGGCCAGGTGCTGATCGATGTCAAGGCCGCGGCGATCAACTTCCCCGACGCGCTGATCGTCCAGGGGCTGTACCAGGCCAAGCCGCCGTTGCCGTTCGCGCCCGGGGCCGAGCTCGCCGGCGTCGTGAGCGCAGTCGGCGAGGGTGTGCGCCACTTGCACGCAGGCGACCGCGTCATCGCCGCGGTCGGCCACGGCGCCTTTGCCGAGGAATGCATCGCCGACGCGGCGCAAGTGATGCCGCTGCCGCCGGGCATGGATTTCGAGCTCGGCGCCGCCTTCGTGCTGACCTACGGCACCTCGCTGCATGCGCTGCAGAGCATCGGCGCGTTGAAGGCCGGCGAGACGCTGCTCGTGCTCGGTGCGGCCGGCGGCGTGGGGCTGGCGGCGATCGAGATCGGCAAGGCGCTGGGCGCGCGCGTGATCGCCGCCGCGTCGAGCGCCAACAAGCTCGCGCTCGCGCGCAAGGTCGGCGCCGACGAGACCATCAACTACAGCGACGAGGACCTGCGCAAGCGCGTCGACGCGCTCACCGGCGGCAAGGGCGCCGACGTGGTCTACGACCCGGTCGGCGGCAGCCTCGCCGAGACGGCGCTGCGCGCAACCGCCTGGCGCGGACGCTTCCTCGTGATCGGCTTCGCCTCGGGCGAGATCCCGAAGATCCCGCTCAATCTCGCGTTGCTGATGGAACGCGCCATCCTCGGCGTGTTCTGGGGCTCGGCAGTGCGCCGCGACCCGGCGGCGCATCAGGCCAACATGGGTCAACTCGCGCAATGGTTTGCGCAGGGCAAGGTACGGCCTGTGATCAGCGAACGCGTCGCGCTCGCCGACACTGCGGCCGCGATCCAACGCCTGGCCAGCCGGCAGGCGATGGGCAAGCTCGTCGTGTTGCCCGAACTCGCTGCCTGACGAGCACCCGGCGCGCGGCAAAGTCCTCAGCTTCCAGCGACGTTGCCGCCCTGGTCGGGCGGCAGCGGGCTCACGAGCACCTTGTCGACACGCTTGCCGTCGAGATCGACGACCTCGAAACGCCATCCTTCCCACTCCACTGCATCCGCTGTCTGCGGCAGGCGGCCGAGGAGCAGCATCACCATGCCGGCGAGCGTGTTGTAGCGGCCGCGGTCTTCCTCGGGCAGCTCCTTGATGGCGAGCCGGTCCTTGAGCTCCGGCACCGGGATCAGGCCGTCGAACAGCCAGCTGCCGTCGGCACGGCGCACGGCCCAGGTGTCGGCATCGGTCGGATTCGTGAATTCGCCGGTGATCGCCTCCAGCACGTCGCGCACCGTGACCACGCCCTGCACTTCGCCGTATTCGTCGACGACGAAGACGAGCTGCACGCTGCTGGCGCGGAACTGCTCGAGCAGTTCCATGCCCGACAGCGTCTCGGGGACGAAGACCGCCGGCTGAAGATGCTCGCCCAGAGCCAGCGCGTCGCCGCGCAGCGCCTGCTGCAGCAGGCTCTGCGCGCTGACGATGCCCAGAACGTCGTCGAGACCCCCGCGGCAGACCGGGTAGCGCGAATGCTCGGCCTCGGCGATCACGTGCAGCACCTCCTCGCGCGGCGCCGCCGCGTCGAGCCAGACGATCTCGTTGCGCGGAATCATCATCGAGCCCACCGGCCGGTCGTCGAGACGGAACACGTTGCGCACCATCTGGTGCTCCTGGGCCTCGATGACGCCGGCATCGACGCCCTCTTCCAGGCTCGCTGCGATTTCCTCCTCGGTCACGCTGCGCGACGGTCCGCCGCGCACGCCGAACAGGCGCAAGGTGCCTTCGGTGCTCCAAGACAGCAGCTTGACCAGCGGCCGCGCGATCCACGACATCCACTCCATCGGCTGGGCCACGATGCGCGCCACCGCCTCGGGATACATCTGCCCGAGGCGCTTGGGCACGAGTTCGCCGAACACGATCGTCAACATGGTGATGATCACCACCACCAGCGCCGTGGCACTGAGCGCTGCCGCCTTGCCGCCGATGTGGAAGGTCGACGCGGCCCAGGTCGCGAGCGGCTCCGAGAAAGCCGCCTCGCCGACAATGCCGTTCAGGATCCCGATCGACGTGATGCCGATCTGGACCACGGACAGGAACTTGGTCGGGTTCTCGTGCAGGTCGAGTGCCGCCTGGGCACGGCGGTCGCCAGCCTCGACCATCACCGTCAGCCGCGTCCTGCGGCTCGCGGTGAGCGCCATCTCCGACATGGCGAAGCCGCCGTTGAGCAGGATCAGGAATGCGAGAAGGGCAAGGTCCATGCAAGGCGCACCGCGGGCCGTCGTCCGCTGCGCCATCTCCCCCGTGCGAAGCCAGGTGCGCGCAGCGTAGCAGAATTGGGCGAATGACAACCCCCACGCTGGTCGCTTCGCGCCTGCGCTGCCCCCCGAGGGGGCGCAGTCCGGCTTGGGGCGGCCCGGCACCGGACTGAATGACAACCCCCACGCTGGTCGCTTCGCGCCTGCGCTGCCCCCCGAGGGGGCGCAGTCCGGCTTGGGGCGGCCCGGCACCGGACTGAAGATGAACTTCCTCATTGGCGATGTGCAGGGCTGCTGCGACGCGCTCGACCGGCTGCTCGCGGAGATCGGCTTCTCGCCATCACGCGACCACCTGTGGTTGATGGGCGACCTCGTCAACCGCGGCCCGCAGTCGCTCGCCACGCTGCGCCGGCTGGTTGCGCTCGGCGCGGCGGCCGACTGCCTGCTCGGCAACCACGACCTGCACCTGCTGGTCGTGGCCGAAGGCGCGCAACGCATGAAGCGCCAGGACACATTGACCGAAATCCTCGCCGCACCCGACCGCGACCAACTCCTCGACTGGCTGCGCGGGCAACGCATGGCGGCTTTCGACGACGGCTGGCTGCTCGTCCACGCCGGCGTCGCCCCGCAGTGGGATCGCGACCAGACGCTGGCGCTGGCCGCCGAAGTCGAGGCCGCGCTGCGCGGGCCGGGCCGGGCGGGTTTCATGCACGTGCTGTATGGCGACCGGCCGGCGCGCTGGAAGGCGGGTCTCGCCGGGCACGACCGCCTGCGCTTCATCGTCAACGCGTTGACGCGTATCCGCTTCTGCACCGCCGAGGGACAGCTCGAATTCGACACCAAGGACAGCGCTGGCAGCGCACCGCCCGGTTTCATGCCTTGGTATGAGGTACCCGGACGCCGCACGGCCGACACCCGGGTCGCGTTCGGCCACTGGTCGACGCTCGGCGCACTCGACAGGCCGAACCTGCTCGCACTCGATAGCGGCTGCGTCTGGGGCGGCGCATTGAGCGCCGCGCGCATCGACGCCGGCCGGCGCGAGATCTTCCAGGTGCGCTGCGCCCAGGCCCAGGCGCCGCAGCCCTGGGCCCGCAGCGCTGAGCGCGGCGAATAGAATCCGAGCAGCGGGGAGACGTGGCCGAGTGGCTTAAGGCTGCAGTCTTGAAAACTGCCGAGGGGGCAACTCCTCCGTGAGTTCGAATCTCACCGTCTCCGCCGAGCCGCGCGCCCGCGAGGACAAGTGATCTGGCTTGCGCCACAATGGTTGCTTCGCGACAACACCCCGGCCGCGTCGGAGGGCCGACATGTAGAATTCGGCGTCCCTTGTAAACCGACTCGTGACGCCATGCGTTGAGTCGGCGCTAGGCATCACGGCGGCCATCCGCAGCGCCGAAAGCGCGACGATGAGTCGGTAGTGAGCTGATGGCGCCAGTCCTTAACGACAACCTTTCCCTCTGGAGATTCGCATGAAATTCGCTCCTTCCCTCTTCACCGTCGCCCTCATCTCGGCGTTCGCCGTCTCGGCCTCGGCCCAGACCGCTGCCTCCTCGCCCACTCGCGCCGAAGTCAAGGCCGAGGCTGCTGCCGCCAACAAGGCTGGCACGACGGAGAAAGGTACGGCGTCCAAGGGCCAGGACATGCCCAAGAAGCCCGCCCCGACCAGCACCCAGCGCGCCGCAGTCAAGTCGGATACCGCCGCCGCCAACAAGGCTGGCGCCATTCCGCACGGTCAAGAGGCCGTGGTCAAGCAGGACATGCCCAAGAAGCCGACGACCCAAGCCGCGCGTCCGGATGTCAAGGCCGAAGCCGCCGCAGCCAACAAGGCCGGCACGACGGTCGAAGGTACCGTGGCTGCGGGTCAGGACAAGGGCCCGCCGGTCCAGAAGAAGTAACCTCCCCCGGCCGACGGCCGGCCTTGCGGGGCCGGCTGGACCGCAGGGCGACGCAAGGTGAAGGCCTGCGTCGCCCTTTTGCATTGCCGGCCCGGACGCGCGCGGTTCACCCGGTGCAGGTCCGGTTCTTGCCGGTGCGCTTGGCTTCGTAGAGGCCTGCGTCGGCGCGTTCAAGCGCCTGCTCGAGCGTCTCCCCAGGTCGATAGGTCGTGACGCCTGCAGAGAAGGTCACGAACACGGTCTTGTGCTCGTGCATGAACAATCCGACCGACAACGCGCGCTGCAGCCTAGTCAGGATCTGCTGGCCTTCGTCGATCGGTGTCGCTGGCAGCAGAACGACGAATTCCTCGCCACCGAAACGCGCCACCGCATCCGCCGGGCGCAACGATTTGCTGATCACGCCGGCAAGCGAGCGCAGCGCGACATCGCCGGCGCTGTGGCCGAGCTCGTCGTTCAAGCGCTTGAAGTTGTCGACGTCGAGCAGGCCGATCGCCAATGGCTGTCCGTCGCGCGCGGCCTGGGCGCGGGCGGTCTCGAAGGCCTGCATCAGCCCGCGCCGGTTCGCGACCTGGGTCAGCTGGTCGGTCGAGACCTCGTCGGACAGGCGCCGCAGCTCGGACTCCAGTTCGGTCACGCGGTCCGACAATGCGGTGGCGCGCGCGTGTTCATTCTGCAGGCGCGCCTGGGTGTGGCCGACGAGTTCCTGCACGCTGCGCGTTTCCGACAGCATGTCGCCGACGACACTGGTCAGGCTCTCCAGCGACTCGGCCTTGTCGATCACCTCGGCATAGCGGCCGACCTTCTCCTGGAAGCGCCCGGTGTGAGAACCCAGATCGCCGAGCTCCCCGAGCATCTGGTTGATCAAGCCCTTGAGCGCGTCGCGCGCCTGCGATCGCTCGTCGCGCAAGCGCCCCTGCTGTTCGCGCGTCTTGCGCAGCAGCTCGCCCGCCGAGCGCACGCCGCGCGACGTGACGCCGCCGGCCAGCGTCGCGCGCATTGCGATGAGCTGACCCTGTGCCCAGCTGTCGTCCTCGGCCAGATCGGACAGGCCTTCGGTCAACTCCACGCACAGCCCGGAGAGCTGGCCCACGAGGCGCTCGCGCCGCGCGAGCTCACGCTCGACCATCTCGGCGAGTTGCCCCGCGGCAGCAACGAGTTCCGGAGTCGCCACGGTCGGATTAGCCGCCACGAGCAGCGAGACCCGGGCGGCCGCAGAATCGGCGCCATCGGTCGGGGCCAGGGTGCCCTGCAGACTCGAGGCGAGGCGCGCGACGACGCCAGCCCAGCCCGGGTCCGACACGATCGGCGCTTCGGCGATCCCGAGCGAGACCAGCGCATCCTGCTTCTGCGGCTCGAAGCCTTCGGCGCAGTCGCTCTCCCAACTGGCGACGAGTTGCGTCAGCCGGCGCTGCAGCAACTGCGCGTCGATGCGGCTGCCGGCGAGCACGCGCTGCAGGCTCTCCTTGCGCCGTGCGCTCGTCCACTGGCGCCCGCCGCGCTCCAGCCCTCGCACCAGGCGCTCGATCAGGCCGGCCAGCGCGCCACCCGGCGGGTCACCCTGCAACATGCTCTCGAGCTCGCGCTCGGCCAAATCCCAGTGGCCGTCGAACAGGGCCTGTGCGAGCGCACGGCAGCGGCCGGGCTCGGCCTGCGGCGCGCTGGCGCCGACGATACCCTCCAGCATCGCCAGCGCGCGTGCGCCACGCTGGGCGCGCGGACCGGCCAATCCAGCCTCGGCACGGTAGGCGCGCGCGAAGTTCTCGGGCGTTGGCTCGAGCCTGGACAGCACGAGACGGCGCAGCGCCGCCTTGGCCAGGTCGGCCGACGAGGCCGTGGCCGGCGCGGGCGAAATCGTCTTGGTGTCCATGCCCGACCTGCTGGCGCGCGCCTCGCCGCGTTCAGGTCAGGGAGCGTACGCCGGCAGCACGCAAATGCCTGCCACGCGGTGCGTCGTCGCCGTCATCACCGGCGCGCTCATCGATCCACGCGCCCTGGCGAGCGAGGATGGTCTGCTCGCGCCAGGCTTCGATCTCCGACGCCGGCAACGGACGGCTGAACAGGAAACCCTGCATCAGCCTGCACCCCAGGCGCTGCAGCACCTCGAGCTGACGCAGCGTCTCGACGCCCTCGGCAACCACGCGCAGGCCGAGCGAACGGCCGAGCGCGATGATGGCGGTCACGATGTCGGAACTCTTTGGCGTCAGGCCGAGCTCATGTACGAACGAGCGATCGATCTTGAGTTCGCTGATGCGCATCTTGGCCAGATACGACAGCGACGAGTAGCCGGTGCCGAAGTCGTCGATCGAGATCTCGACGCCCATCTCGTGCAGCCGGTGCAAGGTCATGTTGACGCTGCCCGCATCCTTCATCACGCCGCTCTCGGTGATCTCGAGCTCGATCGCGTTGTGCGGCACGCCATGTCCGGTGACGATCTGATGAATGAGTTCGACCAGATCGACACGCTCGAACATGCGATTCGGCAGGTTCACCGCGATCGACTCGGCAAAGCCGAAGCTGTCTCGCCAGAGGCGGGCCTGGCGTGCCGCCTCGCTCAGCGCCCACTCGCTGAGCGGAACAATCAGGCCGGTCTCCTCGGCCAGCGGGATGAACTCCATCGGCGGCACCAGCACGCCGTTGCGTCGCCAGCGCATCAGCGCCTCGACGCCGACCATGCGCACGCTGCGCGCGTCGACCTTGGGCTGGTAGTGCAACACCAGTTCGTCGCGCTCGATGGCCTTGTGCAGCGCGCTCTCGAGCTCGATCTTCTCGCGCCCCTTGCCTGCGAGCATCGGCGTGTACAGCGCGTGCGTGTTCGGCCCATGGGACTTGGCTGAATACATCGCGACATCGGCAGCGCGCATCAGGTCCGTCACCGATGCCCCGTCGCGCGGGAAGAGCGCGATCCCGATGCTCGCCGTGACAAAGCATTCCTGCCCGCCGACGAAGATCGGCGCCTTCATCAACTCGAGGATGCGCTGCGCGACACACTCGGCGTCACGCTCGTCGGCGACCTCGGGCAGCAGCGCCACGAACTCGTCGCCGCCATAGCGGCCGATGGCTTCGAGCAGCCGATGCGAACGCGACCCCATCGAGTCCAGCGAGAGCTCGATCTCCTTGTCCGAGTGGCGCACGCTCGTTCGCAACCGGCGCGCCACCTCCATCAGCAACTCGTCGCCGGCAGCGTGACCGAGGGTGTCGTTGATGACCTTGAAGCGATCCAGGTCGATCAGCAGCACCGCCACGTCGTGGCCCATGCGCCGAGCGTGCTCGAGCGCGCACTCCGCGCGCAGGTTGAGCTGGGTGCGGTTGGGCAGGCCGGTCAGGGTGTCGAAGTGCGCAAGGTGGCGGATGCGATCCTCGGCCAGGCGCCGGTCGGTGACGTCCTGCACGAAGCCGGAATACCCCGCCAACTGCCCCAGTTCGTTGAACTCCGGCTCGGCCTCGAGGTGGACGATGCGCTGCTTGTTGTCGTTCAGGTTGACCGGCATGTCGGCTGCCAGTGGCGATGCCTGGCGCAACCGCTCGCGCAGCATCTCCAGCAGTTCGCCGCGGGCATCGGTGGGCACGAGTCGAAGCGCCCTGCGCAGGTTGACCGGCGCCTGCGAGTTCAGGCCGAGCACGCGCCGGCCCTCTTCCGAGATCAAGGGCCCCGCGCCACCCAGACGCCAGTCGAAACTCCCCATGCGCGCAAGGTCCTGGGCGCGGGCAAGCTTGGCCTTGCTGCGCTCCAGTTCGATACGCGTTCGTGACGCCCGCAGCAGGTGCAGCAGGCGCCCGCCGAGCAGGCTCCATTGCGTGGACTTGACGAAGAAGTCGGTCGCACCGGCCTCGTAGGCGCGTGTGATCGACGCGTCGTCCTCGAGCCCGGTGAGCATCAGCACCGGCAAGGCCTCGTGGCCAGGGCGCCTGCGCAGCAGGCGGCAGGTCTGGAAGCCGTCCAGCCCGGGCATCAAGGCGTCGAGGACGACGATGTCGGGCGCCCGCGCGGCGAGCAATGCGAGCGCCTGCTCGCCGTCGCGTGCCTCGATGACCTCGAAGCCGCGCTCGCGCAGCGCATGCCCGGTCAGCAGCAGGTTCACCTCGTCGTCGTCGACAAGCAGCACGCGGGGCTGGCCGGGTACCTCGTCTTCCACCGGGCCGGTACGCATGGTCACTGGAGTACCTTCGTGCGGTGCACTGCGGTTTTCGCCAAGGGACCCGGAGGGGCCCCCTTGTGGCCCATGGCGGCCCGGCGGGCTCATGCAGCGCGGCCGTCGGTCATCGGCAGCTTCAATGCCGCCAGGACTGCGTCGATCTCGACGCACAGCTCACGGATTCGGTCGCTCATGCCATCGAACTGGTCTTGTCGGGCCATCGACTCGATTTCGGCGCACAGGGTGGACAACTTGATGGCACCGAGACTTGCCGACGAAGATTTCAGGGTGTGGGCGACATGGCGCAACCCTGGCTTGTCGCCGCCGGCATGCGCAGCCAGCAGTTGCGGTCGCATCCGGGCGATCGAATCCTCGAACGCACTGAACACGCGCTCCACGAGCCGGCTCGCGCCCGACGGGTCGAGGTCGTGCAGGCGCTGCAGGGCTGCCGGATCGAGCGAGGTGGCCGCAGGCGGCATGTCTGTGTCTACGTTGTCGAAGTGATTCGAGTCTGCGCGGCCCCGATTGTCAGCCAACCCGCCGCAGGCAGCGATGATCGCACTTTCAGCGCGCTTCGCGGCGCACCGCGAAGCGTGGAAAAGGACCGTTTGCAGTGCGCAGATCTCGGCTGCACCGCGCGCGCCAGTACTGCCGTAGCGTGCCGCGACCTGCGCCCGGCAGTCCCGACCTTCGCGGTGCGGGCGTGCCGGCGGCTGCTTCGTACAATCCTCGCAATGAAACCCCCGCGCTCGCTCTTGCGCGCTGCCCCCACGGCGGGCAGTCAGCGGCTTCGGGCGGCCGGGCGCCGCTGAAGTGAAACTGACCACCCCCGGCCGCCGAGCGGCCGCCCCCCGCGGGGGCTCCGAACCCGACCGGGAAACCCGGATCGGGTTCGGCCCGCTCCGGCTCCGCCGCGCTCCCCTGGTCACCTACGGCGATCGGTCCCCTGCCGGGGACGAAGGCACGCGTTTCATGCTTCGCGGGTCGCGCGATGCGGGGTGGAGCAACTGACATGTCGCGCCCCGCCGATCCGGCCGAACCGGCCGAGAGATCGTCGACGCCGACTGTGCGCCTGACCCTCGCCGTCGCGGTCGCGGCGACCTTGGCTGTCTTTGCGCTCAGCGGACTCGCCCTCGTTCGCTCGGGCAGTGCGGCGCCTGGTCCGGTCGAGGCCTGGCTGCTCGCGCTCGGCATGGCTTGCGTCGCGGCGGCCGTCGCCTGGTCCTTGTGGCGCCAGCGCGAGCTGTCTTCGGCGCTGCGACAGGCGCGCGCCGAGACGCTTGCCTGGCTCGAGTTCAGCAATGCGTGGACTTGGGAGGCCGATGCGTTGCACCGCCTGGTTCGCGTGCGTCCGCCCACGAGCGGCGCGCCGGCCGACGTCTTGACAGACGAGGCGCTGGGTCGCCCGGTCTGGGACGTCTTCGACGCCGAACCCAGGGCGGCCGCGAGCCTGCGCGCACGGCTCGAGAGCAGCCTGCCGCTGCGTGCGCACGGCGTCGCGCTGAGAGGCCGCGATGGGCACGCGGGCCATCCGCTGCACTTCGAACTCGACGCCGTTGCGATGACCGACGAGTCCGGCCGCGTGCTGCGCTGGATCGGCAGCGCGCGCCCCGTTGATGCAGCGCAGGAACGCGAGCATGAGCAGCGCGTGCTGCACGCCCTGCTGCCCGCGCTGCCGATGCCGGTGTTCGAACTTGCCGGCGACGCCCGGGGCCCGCAGCGGGTGCAGCGAGCAAATTCTGCGGCCCTGCATTGGCTGGGCGTGAGGTCGATCGAGGCCGCCGGCATGGCCGTCGCCGACCTCCTCTCGCGCCTGCCACCAGATCTGCGCGCAGCGGTTGCACAGGCAATGGGCGAGCCACAGGCCGCCACCGACCTGCCGGCCAGCGCCGGCTGGCAGGTGCACTTGCGCAATCTGGCGGACGAAGACAGCATCGAGGGCTTGCGGCATTGGGTGCTCGTGCTGATGCCCATCGCACGGATCGACCCGGCCGCGCTAGCGGCTGACGGTGGGGCGGACTCGGAGTCGTTCAGCTACACCGTGTCGCACGACCTGCGCGCGCCGGTTCGGGTCGTCGAAGGCTTCACGAAGATCCTCAAGGAGGACTACGGCCGCCAGCTCGACCGCATCGGCAACGATCACCTCGACCGCGTGCTCGGCGCGGCGGCGCGCATGAACAGCATGATCGACGCCTTGCTCGCGCTGGCGCAGCTGTCGTCGCGGCCGCTGTCGCGCCAGCCGGTCAACCTGTCGCAGCTCGCGGCCTACGTGGTCGAGGACCTGCGCCGCCAGGCACCGGAGCGCCGGGTCGCGATCCATGTCGAGGGCGGGCTGCTCGCCCAGGGCGATCCGACCCTGCTGCGCGTGCTGCTCGAGAACCTGATCGGCAATGCGTGGAAGTACAGCGTGCGCGCTCGCAACGCCCAGATCTGGCTCGAGCGCGGCGAGCACGCCGGGCAGGCGGTGTTTACGGTGCGCGACAACGGCGCCGGCTTCGACATGCGCTTTGCCGACCGGCTGTTCGGCGTCTTCCAGCGCCTGCACAGTGCGAGCGACTTTCCCGGCACCGGCATCGGACTGGCGACCGTGCGCCGCATCGTCGTGCGCCATGGCGGCGAGATCTGGGCCGAGTCGGTGGTGGACCAGGGCAGCAGCTTTCACTTCACGCTGCCGCCAAGCCCGCGCCAGGCCGGCTGAATGCGCGCCGTCGCGGCGCGCGAGGGCGCGCCTGCGTCCAGATCAGGCGCGGCCCGGCCGCGCCAGCAGTTCGGCCGCGTCGAGCAAGCGCGCGGCAACGCGCTCGACGCCCTGCCCGTCCTCGCGCGCCAGACGCTGCAAGCGCGTCGAGGCATCGCCACGGGTGAGACCGTGCCGCTCCATCAGCAGGCCGACAGCGGTCGCGACATCGGCTGCCCCATGGGCAGCGGCTTCGCCGGCAGGTGCCGATTGCGGCGCCGGCTGGCTGCGCAGCTTGGCGAGCGCCGCTTCGACAGCGGGCAGGATTTGCCTGACCTCGAGCGGCTTGACGAGATAGTCGACCGCGCCCAACGCCTTGACCTGGGCCACCGTGTCGTCGTCGGCAAAGGCCGACAGGAACATGAACGGCGTCTGCAGCGACTGGCGCAGCACTGCGGCGACGTCGAATCCGCTCTTGCCCTCCATGCGGATGTCGAGCAGCGCCAGGTCGGGCCGGTGCTCGCGCGCGAGCAGGATCGCATCATCGCCGTTGTCGGTGTCGATCACTTCATAGCCGGCCTGGAGCAATCCATGGGTCAAGGTCGCCAGCACGAGCCGGTCGTCGTCCACCACCAGGATCTTGCCTTTGTCGCTCATGAGGTTCTTCGCAGGTCTGGCGTCGATTGTGGACCATCCTGGCCGCAGCGTCGGTTCAAGCCTCCTCCAGGCGCGTGACCCCGGGCGGGACCAGGCGCACCGTCGCCACGACATTCGGACCGTCCTGGACGATGGCGAGCGTCGCGCTGCGGCGCGGCATCAGCGCGCGCACCAGCCCCAGGCCCGACACGCCGCCCGGGATGTGCGCGAGCTTGAAGTCGGCGGCCAGAAAGCCCGGGTTGCCGATCGCGACGCTGACGCCTGCGTCGTCGCATGCCAGCGTGCAGCGCACCTCCGATGCAGCGCCCTGGCTGTGCTTGATGGCATTGGTCAGCAGTTCGTTGATCGTGAGCGCGATCGGTATCGACTCGGCTTCCGGCAAGGCCCATGCCGCGGCTGCATCGGGGGCCTCGATCTCGAGCACGATATTGCGCCCGAAGGTGCGCTGGACCGAGCTCGTGATCGCCTCGACCACGCTCGCCAGGCGCAGCGGCCCCGACGCGCCGACCTGCAGCCCATAGACCTGCGCGATCGCCTGCACCTGGCCGACGACCTCGGAGATCACCGCCTCGACTTCGGGCTTGCGCGCTGCGATCTGCTGCAGCAGTCCGGCCACGCCCTGCAGGTTGTTCTTGATCCGGTGATGAACCTCCTTGACGAGCATCTCGCGCTGCGCGATCGCGGCCTCGAGGCGCGCCTCCTGCGCGGCGCGCTGCTCGGTGACGTCGGTGGCGACGAGCAGCAGTTGGTCGGGCGCCTCGCCGCCGGCGCCGAGCGGAAGGTAGCGCGCGTCCCACAGGCGCGGCTCACCGGCCACGGCGATGTTGTATTCGCGCTTGGTCACGGTCGCGGCGGCGAGTGCGGCCTGCATGTCGGAGCGCATCGCCTCGGCGAGCTCGGGCGGCAGCATCTCCCCGGGCGCACGGCCGACGGCTTCGGCCACCGACAGGCCCGCGAGGCCGGCCGCAGTCTGGTTGAGCTGCAGCACGCGCAGCGTGTGCGCGTCGTGCAGCGCAATCGCCAGCGGCGCCATCTCGATCACGCGCTGCAGCGAAGCCTGCGACTCCGCGCTGCGCGCCTCGGCCTGGCGGCGGCGTTCGATGTCGAGCAGTGCATACGTGAGCTGGCGCCCGGTGCGCTCCAGACCGGTCGCGACGACGTTGCCGACAATCCAGAACTCGCGCCCGTCGCGCGCCTTGACGCGGCACTCGAAGGTTTCGGCCTGGCCTTCGAAGAGCTCGGCGAGATAGCGGGTCTGCCGGAAAGGGTGCTCGGGCTCGGGCGTCGCCACGGTGCTGATCGGCTGGTTGACGAAGTCCGCCAGGTCGCCGCCGAACATGCGCCGCGCCGAACGGTTCATCCACTCGATGCCGCGCGCGCCGACGGTGACGATCCCGACCAGCACCGAATCGAGGATCGCGCGCGTGCGCTCGGCCTGCAGCGCCACCGCCTGCTCGGCACGGTGGCGCGCGTCGACATTGACATAGGAGGCGATCATGCCGCCGGCGGGGTCGTCCTCGACGACGAGCTTCTTGCTCACCTGTACCCACAGCAGTTGCCCGTCGCGGCGGCGCAGCTGCCGCTCACCGCTCCAGCGGCCGCGCCGGCGCAGCTGCTCGTCGGCGCGCGCCCACAGCCGGTCGTACTCGGCCTGGTCCGGGAACAGGGCCTCGAACGCGAGCTCGGCCAGATCCTGGGCAGGGTAGCCGGTGAGCGTGGCGAAGGCCTCGTTCGCGCGTTGCACCCTGCCGTCGCGCAGGAAGGCAATGCCGACCTCGGACAGGCTGAACATCAGTTCGCGATCGCGCGCCAGTGCCTCGAGCTCGCGCTGCTGCGCCTTCAGACGCGTGATGTCGGACAGCACCGCAATCGCCTCGACCGCCTGCGAGGCCGGGCTGGTGCGGCGCACCGACAGCGCGTACCAGCGCTGGCCCTGCCCCGGGTTCTGCGCGTCATCGACCTGGAACTCGGTCTCGAAGTGCACGCCCTGGTCGAGCGCGGCGAGCGTCTGCTCGACGACGCGGCGCGCCTGCGGCCGTCCGCCGAAGAGCTCGCGGATGCTGCTGCCCGCCGCGCGCCCGGCCGTGAGGCCGAGCATGCGCTCGAAACGCTGGTTGCAACGCACCAGCGCATCGGCTCGCACATAGGCGATGCCGGTGCTCGTGCTTTCAAGGATGGTCGTCAGCTCGTGCAGCAACTGCTCGTTGCGCTGCTGCGAGCGGTGCTGCTCGGTGATGTCGAGCGTGACGACCGAGGTCGTGCGCTTGCCCGAGGCAAGCGTTGCCGGCTCGACGCGCGTCAGCAGCCAGCGCAGCCCGAGCTCGGGATGGCGGATCGCGTAGCGCGCCTCGGTGCGCAGCGTGTGGCGCAGCGCGTGCTGGACCTTCTCGAACTCGGGCAGCGAGTCGGGAACGACGATGTCGCGGCTGACCGCCTGCAGCGCCGCCGAGGGCACGCTCTCGCCGCCCCCGGCCGCAGCACCCTTGCCCTGGTGCAACCAGCCGGTGGACTCCTGGAAGGTCGCCAGGCCGACGCCGGCGGTATCCATCATGGCGCCGATCTGCATCTGCGCCAGGTCGCGCTCCTCCTCCATGCTGCGGTCCTCGACCACCGCCATGTAGCGCCGCTGTCCGCCCGGCGTCTCGTAGCAGCGCACGACGGCACGCAGGCGGCGCGCCGCACCGTCGCGCTGCGGCAGCCAGGCCTGGCTTTCGAGGGTGCTCGCGCCGGGCTGCAACTGCGCCAGCGGCTTGCCCTCGCTGAAGGCGAGCAACTGCTGCAGGCTGGCCGGCGCCTCCGACAGCAGCACCGGCAGCGCACCCACGAGCGCGTCGAAGGCGCGGTTGGTGCGCACGAGCAGGCCCGAGTCGTCGAACAGCACCATGCCGACCGGGCTCAGGTTGAACCAGTCGTCGAGCTCGCGTGCCGAGCGGTCGGCCCGTTCGCGCGCCACATGCTCGGCGGTGCAGTCCTGCATCATCGTCAGGATCACCGTGCGACCCTGCTCGTCGTGCAGTGCCCGCCGCGCTTCGCGCAGCCAGCGCTCGCGACCCCGCGCGTCGATCAGCCGCCGCTCGAGCACGGGCGGCAGGTCCGGGCGGTCGAAGTTCGCCCGCAGGCGCTCGCGGATATCGCCTTGTTCGGCGCGATCCTCCTCGGGCTGGAGCTCGATCGGATCCAGGCCGATCAGCTCGTCGCGGGCGTAGCCGCTGAACTCGACGAAGGCCGGGTTCACGTCGAGCAGCCGGAAATCCGCTGCCTGCAGCGCAGCCGGGAAAGGTGAATCCCAGGCCAGCAGCAACGCCTGCGCCGTGGCGGCGGGCAAGACCTGCAAACCGGTGGCCGCCGAGACCTGGCGGGAACCCGGCCCGGCGTCGGTGGCCAGGCGCAGTACCCAGTGCCAGGCGTCGAGTCGATGCACGGCGAGACTCGCGACCAAGCCGCCGGGCAACACGACATCGAGAGGGCCGGCAACGTCGGATGCGCCATCCCGCCATTCGCGCAGCCAGTGCAGCGCCTCGGCCCCGAGCAGCGGTGCAAGCCGGTCCGAGGACCAGCCGGCCTCGCAGCCGAACTGTCGAAGCGCCGCAGCGTTGGCAAACGAAACCTCCCCTGCGCGGTCGAGAACGATCATGGCGTCCGTCGCAAGGTCGAGCAAGGGATGCAGGGCCGGCACTGCAGACGCGGGTGGCAGCGGTTTCATCGCGCGAGTGTCGTCGGGGTGATAGTCATCTGGCGGTGACCTGCAGTGTACGCAGGCCCCGGCGCGCGCCGTGCCGGCCCGTTCGAGGCCTGCTCGAGGCCTACTCGAGCTGCGCCGCGGCGGCCAGGGCTCGCAGTTGCGCGCGATTGATCTCGGCGATGCCCATCAACAGGCCCTCGGCGGCAGCCCGGATGTCGTGCAGCGACTGGCCCTCGACGGCATGCACCAGCTCCACGTAAGGCTGGTAGGGGCCGCTCGCGTCGATCAGCGCCTGCGAGACACGCTCGGGGACAGGGATCGTCTTCAGCAGTTCGGCGAAGGGCTGGTTGAAGATGCGGTCGATGAGCGAGAACACGCCGCAGATGAACATCTCGTTGCGCATCTCCTCGTCGCCCACCGAGCGTGCGAGTTCCTCGAGCAGCAGGCCGCGCCTGACGGCGGCGAACATCACCGGCTTGAGGTTCGCATCCTTGCTCGCCGTGGCGAGCAGCACCGCCAGCCAGCGCTTGAGCTTGCGGTGGCCGAGCATCATGATCGCGTGCGCGAACGACGAGATCTCCACCCGCAGGCCGAGTGCCGGCGAGTTGATGTAGCGCAGCAGCTTGAATGCGAGCGTCGGGTCGCGGCGCAGCGTCTGCTCGAGCCGCGCGACGGACTCCTCGCGGTCGACGCGGTGGATCAGTTCGACGATGACCTGCAAGTCGGCCTGGCCGACGCTGCGCGCACTGCGGTGCGTGGTCGCAATCGCGTCGTCGATCGGCCAGCCCAGCACCGCGGCCGCGCCGCGCTCGAAGCTCGCCTGCATGTCGGCAATCGTGCGGATGCCCGACTGCACATGGGCAATGCTGCGGCTGGCCACGTTCGCCGGCCGGGGCGCGCCTTCGTTGATGCGCCGGTCTTCCGACAGGTCGATGATCGAGTAGGCGAACCAGGGCAGCACCTCGCGTGGAAGTTCCGAGGCCGGCCGGCCCTTGAGCAGCAGCACGTTGCCGGCTGCATGGAGGGTCTGCAATGCGTCGCGGTGCGCCGGATCGCCGGCCATGAACGAGGGAACCTCGATCATCAGGTTGACGCTCGGGGGCGCGCGCAGCAGGTCGGCAAGCAGACGCTCGCTGGCGATGTTGAGCGAGACCCGGCCGCCGTCGGGCGGCCAGACTTGCGCGAGTGCCTCGAGCAACAGGCGCACGTCGGGCGGTGCGTCCGGCCGCAGCGGAAACACCGTCAGGCGCGTCGCCGTGACAGCCCGGTTGCGGTCGATGAAGGCCGAGTAGCACATCGCCACCTGGCCGAGTATGGAAGCGTCGTTCATGCGTCAGTGTGCGCGCCGAGCCGACCGTGCCGGGCAGGCCTGGTCGTCACCGGATGTAGTCGAAAAGCGAGAGTCGCTGCACCGAAGCATAGGCCTGGAGCGCGGTCTCGTAGGCGGTCTGCTGCGACTGCAGGTCCGACAGCGCGGAAACCAGATCGAGATCCTCGGCTGCGGAGCGCTCGACTTCACCCTGGTAGCCGGCCTCGGCCAGGCGGCCCTCTGCCGCATCGATCGCATGCAGCGCCTCGCCGGCGCCGGAGCGCGTCGCGCCGATGCGCGCCAGCAGCGCGTCGATGTCGCGCAGGCCGGTCGCGGTGGCTTGGGCCATCTGCCCGGGGCTGCGCAGTGGCGTCTCGAGTTCATCTGCGGCACGGTCGAGCATGTCGAAGACGCCGAGCGTCGGCGTCGAGGGCACGATCTCGAACGCATCGCCCGCCGCCGGCGCACCCTTGACGGTGACTGCGAGCCCGTCGAACTCGATCGCCTGGCCGGCGACGTAGGCAACGCCCGCGAGAGGCGTCGGCGCGCCATTCTCGAACACGCTGTAGGTCGTGACGCTGCCGGCAACCTCGAACTCGATCCGGTAGCTCGACCCGGTCAGCGCGGCCGGGTCGGTCACCTGGCCGGCGTCGATCCAGGCGCTCGCCGTCGCGCCCACGGCGCGGGTCTCGAAGACGCCGTTGCCAGACGGCGCCGTGAGCCAGGCGGCCGCGCCGTCTAGCGTCATCGGCAGGCCCGCACCGGCCAGCGCCGAGCCCGGCGTGCCGTTGTAGCGCACGCCACCGGCCGCATCGACAAACGGCGGCGTGCTCGATCCCTGGCCCGAGAAGAGCCAGCCGCCCGCGCCGTCGCTGCGATTGGCCACGCCGAGCAGTTGCGCCCGCAGGTCACGAATCTGGCCCGCGAGCGCCTTGCGCTGGGGTTCGTCATAGCTCGCATCGCCGCCCGCGACCAGGGCCTCGCGCGCTCGCTGCAGCAGCTCGACCGCCTCGCCGAGCGCACTCTCGGCCTGCGTCATCGCGTTTCGGCTCGCATCGACCGAGCGCAGCCCGGCCTCGGAGCGTGCGATCGTGGCCAGTGCGCGCTCGGCACGCGCCGCAGCGACCGGATCGTCGCTCGCGCGCAGCACGCGCTTGTTGCTGCTGATGTGCGACTGGGTGTCGACGAGCTCGCGCTGGCGCTGCGACAGGCGCGTGATCGTCAGGTCGTAGGCGTGGGCGGTGCTGATGCGTGTCATGAAGCCGGGATCCGAAGGTTACTGCCTGCGCTCGTGCTGGCCTCAGGCGTTGGTCGCCTGCAGCAGTGAATCGAACACCGCTTGCGCCACCTGCAGCATCTGGGCCGCGGCCTGGTAGCTCTGCTGGTACTGGATCAGGCGCGCGGCCTCTTCGTCGAGGTTGACGCCCGAGGCCGCGGTGTTGCGCGCCTCGGCCTCGGAAGCGACCGACGCCGAGAGTTCGGCTGCGCCCTGCGCGCTCTGGACGCGCACGCCAATCTCCGCCAGCGCGCCGGCCCAGGCGTCGGTGATCGTCTCGCCGCCGACGACGGCAGCGTCGCGCTGCGCGACCATTGCCAGCGCGTTGCCGTTGTTCGCCCCGGGCAGCAGCGTCGGATCGACGTGGATCTCGTCGCCCACGGCCGGCGTGCCGGCGATCGACATCTCCCACAGCACCTTGCCGCCACTGTCGGTGAGCGTGATGGCCTCGCCCGCGACCAGGGCCTGGGCAGCGCCGAAGCTCGAGCCGCCGTCGGTGCTGATCTGGTAGGTCGGCTCGCCGGTGGATGCATCCTCGTCGAAACGGACGACGACGTTGTCCGGTGCCGCCATCGTCGCGCGCACCTGGAGCGACGCGATCGAGAGCGTGCCGGTGTTCGCGCCCGCCAGCGTCGCCGTGACCGGCGACGCGGCGGCGATGCCGCGCGGATCGTCGAGTGCACGCGCCATGCCGCTCGCCGCGGCGGCAACCGGTTGCAGCAGGAACCGGTCGCCCGCACTCGCTGTCCCGCTGGCCAGCCGCAGCGTCATGCCGTCGACGTCGACGCCCGCAGCCAACGCTGCCGGCGAGAAGGTCTGCGCTGCGTCGCTGCTGCCCAGGCGGTTGAGCGTGTAGTTGGCACCGTCGAAGCGCAGCTCGTATTCGCTCGCCAACAACTGCCCTGCGTCGCTCGTCACCAGCGAGATGCTTGCCGTGCCCGCGTTCGTGCTCGCGTTCAACACGCGCGGCGCGCCGATCACGAACAGGTCTGCGCCCGGCCGGCCGGTCGCGGTAGAGAGGTCCAGACCCAGGTGCTGCTGCGCGTTGATGGCACCGCCGACAGCCGCCGCAAGCTGGCCGATGGCGTTGCGCGCGTCGCGCAGATCCACGTCCTGGAAGCGCAGCAGGCCCGCGATCGAGCCGGCGCTGACCAGTCCGTCGGGCAGCGCGCGCACCGGCCCGCCGCCGTTGCTCATGCCGAGCCGTACCCGCGCGGGATCGAAGGGGTCGGTCACGGGCGCGAGCTTGGACGCGATGCTGCCGAGCACCAGGTTCTGGCCGCCGCCGATGAACAGACTCAGCGACCCGTCGTCGGCCTCGAGCGTCGTCACCTGCAGATAGCCCGAGATCTCGGCCACCGCGCTGTCGCGCTGGTCGAGCAGGTCATTGGGCTCGTGGCCGCTCGCCTTGGCTGCGGCGATCTGGCGGTTCAGATCGGCCACCGTTTGCGCCAGCGCGTTGACGGTCGCGATCGACGTGCGCAGGTCCTGCGCGACACCGGTCTGCAGGCGCTCGATCTGATCGCCCGCGGCCTGAAACGCGCTCGCGACGTCCTGCGCGCGCGCCAGCACGACCTGGCGCGCGGCCGTGTCGCCGGGGCGGCTCGCGACATCGGCAAACGCGTTGAGCAGTTCGCCGCTGAGGTAGCCCAGGCCCGCTGCGCCGGTGCCGAACACCTGCTCGAGCAGCTGCAGTTGCGACAGGCGCGAGCCGTCGGCCTCGGCGAGCGAGCGCGTGAGCGCCACCTCGCGCGTCAGGAACTCGTTGTGCGAGCGCGAGACGGTGGTCACGTTGACGCCGCTGCCGAAGAAGCCGTTGCCGCTGAACTGCCCCCCCGCGGTCTCGAGCGCGACCTGCTGGCGCGAATAGCCACGGGTGCTCGCGTTGGCGATGTTGTTGCCGGTTGTCTGCAGCGCGGCATAGCTCGCCGTCATGGCGCGCGTGCCGAGCGAGAACAGGGCCGATGCAGACATAGGTGCTCTCCCGAATCGGGCCCGGCTCAGCCTCTCAGCCGAGCGCGCGCTGCAGGCGCAGCGTTGTGTTGATGACGCGGCCGAGCTTGCCTGCGTAGTCCGGGTCGGTAGCGTAGCCGGCGGATTGCAGGCCTTGGGCGTAGCGCTCTGCACTGTGGCCGCTGGCAAGCACGCCGCTGTAGCGTGCGTTGTCCTTCATCAGGCGCGCGAAGTCGCGGAACGACTCCTCGGGTGACGCATAGGCGCGAAAGCGCTGGCTCAGCTTGCGCGGCTGGCCGTCCATGAACTCGGTCGTCGTGACCTCGGCCACCGCACCCTTCCAGCCCGCGCCGGCCTTGATGCCGAACAGGTTGTTGGCGCTGCTGCCGTCGGCGTTGCGGATTTCGCGCCGGCCCCAGCCGCTCTCGTGCGCGGCCTGGGCGAGCACGAAGGCTGCCGGCAGCCCGGTCTCGGCCTCGGCCGCACGCGCAGCGGCGCCGTGCGTGCGCACGAAGTCGATCTGGCGCTGGCGCCCGTTGAATTGACTGAAGCCGGCTTCGCGCGGCGCCTGGGTCGCCGGCGCGGCTGCCTGCCCCGGGCTCGCCGCAGCGCCCATCTGGCGCTCGAGCTGGCGCGCGATCAGGTCGCCCAGGCCGCCGCGCTGGCCCGACAGCTGCGTAGCGAACTGGGTGTCGAGCATCTCGGTGCCGAGCTGCGAGCCGGCGTTGTCGAGCATCCCGCTGGCGAGCGTCGCCTGGCGCATGCTCTTCATCACCTCCTGCATGAACATCGCCTCGAACTGCTTCGCGGCCTCCTTGATCGCCGCGCGCGGGTCGGCGGCGGCACGCGCGCGCAGCGCGTCGGCGCTCGACCCGGCCGCGATCTGGACCGCCATCTCAGTGCCGCCCGGCCGCCCGAAGGCACTGACGCGCCCCTCGGGGGCCGCGAACGAAGTGAGCTTGGGGTCGTTTCATCCTAGTGGCTCCGCCGCGCGTCGCGCGATCCGCGACGCCGAACGGAGTCGATCAAGCTTCGGCACGGATCCGGCTCCGCCGGTCCGTAGCCGACGCCCCCTCGGGGGGCAGCGACCGCCAGGGAGCGTGGGGGCCTCATATCACCTCGATCTCGGCGTTGAGCGCGCCCGACGACTTCATCGCCTGCAGGATCGCGAGCAAGTCCTGCGGCGTCGCGCCTAGCGAGTTCAGCGCCTTGACCACGTCGGCGAGCTTTGCGCCGGCCTGCATCTCGACCAGCATGCCAGGCTGGGCGCGGATCGTGATGTCGGACTGCTCCGCCTGGACCGTTCGGCCCTGCGCGAACGGCCCGGGCTGGCTGATGACGGGCGTCGAGTTGATGACGACGGCGAGGTTGCCGTGCGCGACCGCGCACGCGGCGAGCGTCACCGCCTGGTTCATCACCACCGACCCGGTGCGCGCATTGAGCACGATCTTGGCCGCCGGCATGGCGAGCTCGACGGGCAGGTTCTCGACGTCGGCGAGAAACGCGACGCGCTCCTGCGGCGACGCCGGCATGCGCACGCGCACCGCGCGCCCGTCGAGCGCCTGCGCCGTGCCCTCGCCCATCTTGCGGTTGATGGCGCGCGCCACTTCGCGCGCGGTATTGAAGTCGTTGGCGTTGAGGTCGAGCTGCAGCGAGTCGCCCTGGTTGAGCGGCGTCGGGACGCTGCGTTCGACCGTCGCGCCATCGGGCACGCGCCCGGCGTTCAGGCTGTTGACCTGGACCTTGGAGCCGGCCGAACTCGCGCCCGCGCCGCCGACGACGAGGTTGCCCTGCGCCATCGCGTAGATCTGGCCGTCGGCGCCGCGCAGCGGCGTGGCGATCAGCGTGCCGCCGCGCAGCGACTTGGCGTTGCCCATCGACGAGACGGTGACGTCGATCGTCTGCCCCGGCTGGGCGAATGGCGGCAGCTGCGCGGTGACCATCACCGCAGCGACGTTCTTCAACGCCATGTTGGTGCCCTGCGGCACCGTGATGCCGTTCTGCTGCAGCATCGCGATGACGCTTTGCGGCACGAACGGCGCGGCGGCGCTCGAGTCGCCCGTGCCGTCGAGCGCCATCACGAGGCCGTAGCCGACCAGCGCGTTGCTGCGCACGCCCTGCACCGACGCGACTTCCTTGATGCGCGCGGCCTGCGATGGCAGCGGCCACCAGAGGGCGGCGCTCGCGGCGACGGCGGCGAGGCCGACCATCCAGCGCAGCAGGCGGTCGGTGGCGTGATGGTCCATGGGTTGGCGAGAGCGACTCGGGCGGTAGCTTCGATTCTGGGTGGCGCTAGAACGGCACAACGTTCAAGAAGACGCGCGACAGCCAGCCAATTCCCTGCGCCTCGGCCTGCTGCCCGCGGCCGCGATGCTCGATGCGCACGTTGGCGATCTGCGCCGACGCGATCACGTTGCCGGGGCGGATCATCAACGGATCGACCTGGCCCGAGAAGCGCAGCACGTCGGTGTTGAAGTTGACGCCGATCTGTTTCTCGCCGCCGATGATCAGGTGGCCGTTGGGCAGCACCTCGGTCACGGTGACGTTGATGACGCCACTGAAGTCGTTGGCGGTGTCGGTGCTGCCCTTGCCCTCGAAGCCGTTGGCCGACGTGGCCGCGACCTGCGCGCGCGACAGTGCGCCCGCCTTGAGGTACGGGAACGCGGTGATGCTGGCGTCGATCTTGCCGTTCTTGTCGACCGAGCTGTTGGACTTCTGGCTCGCGCTGACGCGCTCGACGATCTGCACCGTGAGCGTGTCGCCGACGAGGCGCGCGCGGTAGTCCTCGAACAGCGGCCGGTACTGGCCGGTCTGGAAGATCGCGCCGTTGTTGACCGTCGGCGCCGCCACGGGCAGCGGCCGCACCGAGGTCGGCTGCGCCACGTCCACCGGCGGCGGCGCGTTGAGCACCTGGCAACCGGCAAGCGTCGCCGCGCCGAGGGCCGCACCGACCCATTGCAGCAGCGTCATAGCTGGGCCAGCTTCTGCAGCATCTGGTCCGAGGTCTGGATCGCCTTGGAGTTGAGCTCGTAGGCGCGCTGGGTCTGGATCATCGACACCAGCTCCTCGACCACGTTGACGTTGGAGGTCTCGACGAAGCCCTGCTGCAAGGCCCCGAGTCCGTTGCTCCCCGGTGCGCCCGCGGCCGGCGCGCCCGACGCGGTCGTCTCGCCGAAGAGATTCTGCCCCTTGGGCTCGAGGCCGGCCGGGTTGACGAAGCTCACGAGCTGGATCTGGCCGACCGTCTGCGCCTGCGCCTGGCCGGGCACGGTCACGCTGACCGTGCCGTCATTGGCGATCGTGATGCTCGACGCATTGGCCGGGATCGTGATCCCGGGCTCCAGCGCGAAGCCGTTGTTCGTGACCAGCGCTCCCTGGGCGTCGACCTGGAACGAGCCGTCGCGCGTGTAGCCGGTCGTGCCGTCGGGCATCTGGACCTGGAAGAAGCCGCTGCCGCGCACCGCGAGGTCGAGCGGGTTCGTGCTCTGCTGCAGGTTGCCCTGGCTGAAGCTGCGCGCGGTGGCGACGGCCCGCGTCCCGAGGCCGGCCTGCAGCCCGACCGGCAGCGTCGTCTGCTCCGAGCTGTTGGCGCCGGCCTGGCGCAGGTTCTGGTACATCAGGTCCTCGAACACGGCGTGCGCACGCTTGAAGCCGTTCGTCGAGGCGTTGGCCAGGTTGTGCGAAATGGTGTCCAGCTGGGTCTGCTGGGCCTCCATGCCGGTCTTCGATATCCACAGCGAACGCATCATGGCGGGGCCTTTCGGTCTATGCCGCCGATGGTGCCCCGCGGGGCACGCCCGCCAAAGCCGGAATAGCGCGGTGGATCGCGCCCTACTCTGTGCCGCGCCAGTCGCGGTTCAACGCTTGCACTGGTTCAGCGGCATGGTCTGCAGCATTTCGTAGCGATCGTTGGCGATGTTGCCGGCCAGGCACTGGTGGCCGTCGAACCACCAGATGTAGATCATGTCACCCTTGCTCATGTCGGTCTCGATGGCGCGAAAACCCGCCCGCTCCAGGCGCGCCTGGACGGCGGCACGCGGCTGGCCGACGAGCTCGAGCGGATCGATGGTCCCGCCGCCTGCCGTGCCGCCGCCAGCGTACCGGCAGTCGGACTCACCCTTGGCCTCGACCCCGTAGACGCGCCCGGCCAGGCTCATGAGCTGCACGCACTGGCGCACCTTGTCGCTCCACCAGTACGTGTACTTGCGGCCCCAACTGCTCTTCTCGCTGCGAAAGGCGTAGCCGTGTTGCGCCATCACCGACTTGGCCGTCTCGTCCGACGAGCCAGTGAGCTTCTTGATCGGCTCCGGGACGGCTGTCGCCGCGCAGGCCGCACCTGCCAGTGCCGCCGCGAGCAAGAGCGCGCACGTCCGCCTCGGCGGTCTGCATCAGCTTCATCTGCGCCTCGAACTGGCGCGCCGCGGCGATCATTGCGACCATGTTCTCGACCGGGCTCACGTTCGAGCCCTCGAGTGCACCGTCCTGCAGCCGCGCCGCGCTGTCGGCGTCCAGCGGGTCGCCGCCCGCGGCGCGAAACAGCCCGTCGTCGCCGCGCACGAGCCGTTCCTCGGGCGTGACGAGCTTGAGTCGGCCGGCAACGCTGTTCGCGCCGCTGGCCAGGCGTGCGTTCACCGTGCCGTCGCTGGCGATGCTGGGTTCGCTGTTCGCGGGCAGCTGGATCGGTCCGCCGTCGCCGAGCACCTGCAGCCCAGCGCGCGTGACGAGCGTGCCGTCGGCGCTCACGTCGAGCGATCCGGCGCGCGTGTAGGCCTCGGTGCCGTCGAGTGCCTGCACGGCGAGCCAGCTTGCGCCGCGCACCGCCACGTCGAGCGCGCGCCCGGTGGCCGCCACCGGCCCGGGAGAATCGTCGTGGCCGATCGTCGTCTCGAGCGCATAGACGCGCGTGCTCGCGCCGCTGCCCTGCACCGGCACGGCGCGAAACGCCTGCAATTCGGCGCGGAAACCCGTCGTCGAGGCATTCGCCAGGTTGTGCGCAAGCGTATCCTGGCGCTGCATCGAGGCCTTGGCCCCGCCCATCGACAGGTAGATCATGCGGTCCATGGCAGCTCCGGCATCAGTCGAGCGGCAGCGTCACGCTGGTTCAGCGCATGTTGACCAGGGTCTGCATCGCCTGGTCCTGCGTCTTGATGGTCTGCGCATTGGCCTGGTAGACCCGCTGCGCGGTGATCATGCTCACCAGCTCGCCGGTCAGGTCGACATTGCTCTCCTCGAGCGAGCCGGACTGCAGCACGCCGATGTTGCCATCGCCGGCCATGCCCGTGACGGGCGTCCCCGACGCGTACGAGGCCGCCCAGGCGTTTCCGCCCATCGACACCAGCCCTTGCGGGTTGCGGAAGTTCGCGAGCTGCAACTGACCGGCGGGCCGCGACTGGCCATTGGAATAGCGTGCGGTGAGCATGCCGTCGGACTCGATGGCGATGCTGCTGAGCTGCCCCGGCGCGTAACCGTCCTGCGACAGGTTGGTAACGCCGAAGCCCGCGCCGAACTGGGTCGCGCCGCCGATGTCGAGGTCTACGCCGGCGATCGGCACGGTCAGCGCGCCAACGCTGTTGGTGGTCGCCGGAATGTCGAAGTTGACCAGCCCGACGGGGGCGGTCGGCGCGCCGCCGTTGGCCGGGAACTGCAGCGTCGTGACCGGGACCGCCACCGGTGGCGTGCCGCCGTCGTCGAGCACCGGCGTGCCGTTGGCGCTCGCATACACGTTCCAGGTGTCGGTGCCCGCCTTCTGGAAATAGTAGGTGAGCGCGATGTCCTGGCCCTTGGCGTCGTAGACGGTCAGCGAGGTCGCGTTGTTGTAGGTCGATTTGTCGTTGAAGTCGATCGCCGGCCCGCTCGAAGGCAGCTTGACGCCCTCGCGCGAGTCGAGGTTCATCTCCATCACCATGCGCGAGGTCGCGTTCGGCGCGACGCCCGCGGTGGGCAGCTGCAGCGGGCCGGCACTGCCGGCCTGGATCGCGCCCATCGCGTCGGCCGGGTAGCCGATCAGGCGCAGCTTCTGGTTGTTGACGACATAGCCGTCCTTGTCGATCTTGAACTGGCCGTTGCGCGAGTAGACCGGCGGGTTGATGCCGTCGGTCAG
The DNA here is from genome assembly GCF_016702655.1 of Ideonella sp. Taxonomy (GTDB): domain Bacteria; phylum Pseudomonadota; class Gammaproteobacteria; order Burkholderiales; family Burkholderiaceae_C; genus CAIKUF01. The sequence goes on along the minus strand of NZ_JADJDO010000040.1, from coordinate 59,828 downwards.
CTGGAAGAAGCCGGCGCCGTTGATCGCGATGTCCATCGGGTTGGACGTCGACGTGATGCTGCCCTGCGTGAACTGCTGGGCCACGGCCGCCAGGTTGACGCCGATGCCGATGTTGTTGACCGAGCCGCCATTGAGCGCGGCGGCGTACATGTCGGAGAACTCTGCACGCGAGGACTTGGCGCCGAAGGTACTGGCATTGGCGACGTTGTTGCCGATCACCTCCAGGTTCTTGCTGGCGGCGTTGAATCCGGAGAGGCCTTGCTGAAAGCTCATGATGATTCCTTGGCGTGTGGGAGGGCAGCCGCGGTCAGTTGATCGCCTGGACCGAGGTGTAGGGGACGCTGCCGGCGCGGCTCAGCTCGAGCATCAGGCTGTCGCCGCCGGTCAGTACCGCTTCGACGCGGTCGCGCATCAGCGTTGTCGTGTTGAGCTTGGTTGCCCCGCTCAGCGCGGTGACGCGAAAGCGCAGCTCGCTCGTGTCATTGGCGGTCTCGGTCGGCCAGCTGAAGCTGTGCAGGCCGCTCGCCTGCGCGCCCATGTCGATCGTGTCGATGACGACGCTGGCGGCCGACAGGATCTCGACCTTGACGCTGTCGGCGGCACCCGGTAGCTCGAATCCACCCTGCCCCAGACCATCGGTGACGGTGAGCAGGCTGCCGGGAACGATCACGTCGTGGCCGACGAGGCTCGCCCCCTGCAACGCCTGCATCTGCACGAACTGGGACGACAGGTCCTGTACCGAGTCGTTCAATTGCGCGATTCCGTCCACGGTGGCTATCTGCGCCATCTGCGACGTGATCTCGGCGTTGTCCATCGGGTTCATCGGGTCCTGGTTCTGCATCTGCGCGACGAGCAGCTTCAGGAACCGGTCTGCGCTCGCCGCATCGTTGGCCGTCACCGGCAACGTGCTCGACGAGCTGCTGCCGGTGGTCTCCAGGCTGACGCTGTTGCTCATCGGTGTCATGTCTGTCCCTGCCGTTGGCCGCGGATCACGACTGGCCCATCTGCAGCGTCTTCTGCAGCAGCGTCTTGGCGGTCGTCATCACCTCGACGTTGTTCTGGTACGAGCGCGATGCCGAGATCATGTTGACCATCTCCTCGACCGCGTTGACGTTGCTGTAGGTCACGTAGCCGTCGCCATCTGCCTGCGGATGCTTGGGGTCGTGCACGCGCCGCCCCGGCGTCTCGTCTTCGGTGATCTGCGTCACGGCGACGCCTGCCGCGCCCTCGGGCTGCCCGGGCGCGCCCATGAGCAGGGTCTGGAACACGACCTGGCGCGCCTTGTAGGCCTGGCCGTCGGGCCCGGCCACGGTGTCGACGTTGGCCAGGTTGCTGGCCACGACGTTGAGACGCTGGGCCTGCGCGCTGACCGCGCTGCCCGAGACGTTGAAGATGGAGAACATCGACATGGCGACCTCCTGTGCCCTGGTCGGTCTACTGGCCGGTGATCGCGCTCGTGAGCGTGCGCACGTGGCCGTTGATGAAGCGCAGCGTGGCTTCGTAGCGCACCGAGTTGTCGGCGAAGTTGGCGCGCTCGCGGTCCATGTCCACGGTATTGCGGTCCAGGTTGCTCTGGCTCGTCGTTGCATACTGCAGCGCGCCGCCCGGGCCACCGGGCATCGAACCCGCGCCGATGTGGCCGGGCTGGCTCACGGCGAGCCCGGGCGCGGCGGTCAAGGCACCCGTGGCCTGCTGGAGCGCCTGGGCGAAGTTCATGTCGCGCGCCACGTAGCCCGGCGTGTCGGCGTTGGCGATGTTGCTCGCCAGCAGGCGCTGGCGCTCCGAGCGCAGCGTCAGCGCCTGGCCGTGGAAGTCCAGCGTGGCATTGAGGCGGTTGAGCATGTCGGTGCCGTTGCAGCGTCGGGAGTGTGGGCGCATTGTGGAAGTCGGCCCGGCGCGCGGTGGCACGAACAGCGGGCGCTTTGACTGCCTGTTCACGCCATGCCGGCCTCGCGCGAGCGTCTAGAGTTGCAACGTGAATCCGATGCCCTCGCAACCCCGGTGGAGCATCCTGCTTGCCGTGGCGGTCGCGCTCGGCTTTGGCGCCGCTGCCGCGAGCGAGATCGAGCAGCAGGCCCGGCAGTTCGCGCTAGATGCCGCGGCGACGGCCGGTGCGCGGGTGCAAGTCGAGGTCGGCGCGCTCGACCCACGGCTGCGCCTGGCACCCTGCGAGCGCGTCGAGCCCTATGTTCCGGCCGGCACGCGGCTCTGGGGGCGCAGCCGAATCGGCCTGCGCTGCGCGCAGGGCCGAACGCCGTGGAACGTCTACCTGCCCGTCATCGTCAAGGTGTATGGCCGCGCGCTGGCCGCCGCCGCCGCGCTACCCGCCGGCGCGGTGCTGACCTCGGCCGACCTGCAGACTGCCGAAGTCGATCTGGCCGCCGGCACCATGCCCTTGATGACGCCGGCCTCGGCGCTGGGCCGCACGCTGGCGCGCCCGCTCGCCGCCGGTCAACCCTTGCGCGCTGCCGATCTGCGCGCGCGGCAGTGGTTTGCTGCCGGCGACTCGGTGCAGATCGACGCCATCGGCACCGGATTCAGGATCAGCGGCGAAGGCCAGGCACTCGGCCCAGGCCTCGAAGGGCAGCCAGCAAGGGTACGCATCGGCAGCGGGCGTGTCGTCACCGGACAACCGGTCGCCGAGCGCCGCATGGAGTTGCGGCTGTGAACCTGGCCGGCCCGCGGCGGCGCGATGCCGAAAGGCCTAAAGTCGCGCTGGTGGCTACCGATAGAGTGCGCATGTCGCCCTTGTCGAATGCCCCACTCGCCGCCCAGCCGGCCCTGCGTCGCCAGGCTGCTCCAGCCGCGAAGCGCGATTCCGAAAGCAGCGCGCAAAGCCGCGTGAGCGAGCCGCCCAGGCGCGCTGGGCAAACGTGGAACAAGCCATGAAGATCGGCCAACCCGCCCCCGCAATCCAGGAGCAGGCGTCCTCCGCGACCACCGCCAGTGGACGCGCGGCGTCGCAGGAGCAAGCCGCCGGGACGATCGCTGCCGGCACCGGCAGCAGCGCCAAGGTCGAGCTGTCGAATACCGCGGCCGCGCTGATCTCGGGCATCAAGGGTGCCCCGGCCGAGATCGACACCGCCAAGGTGGCGCGCATCTCGCAGGCGATCGCCGACGGGAGTTTCAAAATCGATGCCGAGGCGATTGCCGACAAGCTGATCGCGAATGCACAGGAAGTCCTCGGCAGCGTCAAACGCTGATCCTCGAGGCTGGCTCATGTTCACACCCTCTGCCCCCGCCAAGGCCGCCGCCGCAGGTGCCGACCTCGAAGCCACGCTGGCGGCAGTCGAGATCCGTCTCCACGCGCTTGGCGTGGCACTGCTCGAGCGCAATGTCGGCGACATCGAGCTTCACTCCGGTGAGCTGCATCGTGCGCTTGCGCGCGCGGTCGATCACTTCTCGCTCGCCGCTCGCCACGGCGAACTGCCGGCGCCGTTGCGCCAGCGGCTGATGCGCGCCAGCAGCCAGGTGGCGGCGCAGCGCGAATCGTTCGCGCGCGCCACCGCCGCGCTCGACCGTGCCATCGACGTCTTGCTCCCGCGCGAGGCGAGCGGCGTCTACTCGGCGCAAGGCGCTGCCGAACGCGCGTCGTCGCGCGGCGGATCGCTGCAGGCCTGAGCCGCACCTGCGGGCGCCACTCGCCTGCGCGCCCCAAGTCTGTTCAGGGGCTCCGGACTTCAGACCTCTCCCCGCCTCAGCGGCTTGCCTGGCTGGCCCGGCTTGTCGGGCCGGGTCGCGAGGTCGAGCGCAAGATCGAACGCCGCGCCGACGAACGCGAGCAGCGACGCGAACTGCGCATCGTCGAGCTGGCGTGCCGCATCGCGCGCTCGATAGAGGTTGGCAAATTCGCGTTCGCGCGCGCCCTGCACGACGAGCTTGCCCACGCCCAGGTTTTCGAGCGTACGCCACAGCTCGGGGTTGTAGGCGCGAGTGGCCTGCATGATGAAGGTGATCGGGTCCTTGCGGCCGAGCACCGACGCCGCGCGCAGGATGAGCTCGAACGGCATCGCGACCTTTCCGCTCTCGATGCGCTCGAGCTCCGATGCGTCGGAGAGGCCGAGCGCGCGCCCCAGGTCTTGCGCCGTCAGGCCGGCGGTCTGGCGCAGGTCCTGCAGCAGCGAACCTGCCTTGTCGACCGCCGCCTTGTGCGAGGGCTTCTTCAGGCGCGACTTCGCGAGCGTGACGCCCAGATCCGTGGCCGTCCCGGCCATGTTGAGCACCGAGGTGGTCAGCGTCTGCAGTTGGCGTGCGAGCGCCTTCAGCGAAGACTCGGTGGGCAGGCCCGGCGCGACCAGCGGCACCGGGCCAGGCAACGGCGGTGCAGCCGAGGCACGAGCCGGCTTCTTTCCCTGCGGCGCCCGCGGGGATCTGGTCTTGCGCGTCGTCGTGGTCATCGGCATCCTCGCTTAAAAAGTGCAGTGCGCAACCGTGCTCGGGCCTGATCGGGCCGATCGCCGAACCTCGGATCCCAGCGTCGCGGCGTCAGTATTGCCCATTTCGGATTCCGCGTATGCACGAGCCGCTGCGCGTTTCCACGCGTTGCGATACGCTAGCTGGCCATGACAGACTCGGTGGGTCTCTAAGGTGGACGGTCGGTCTCTCGCCCGCCCCTTATCGGGGCCGCCACCTCAACACGATGGAGCAAGCATGAAGGTAACGATTCGCGCCACCGCGCTCGCGCTCGCGGCATGCGCCGCGGCCGGCTCGGCGGCGGCAGTGGAGAAGTACACGCCATACGACAACTTCCAGGTTGGCCCGCTGGACCCGGCGCGCTGGCAGGACGCCGAACGTTCGCGCATGATCAATGGCGGTGCCAACCTGCGCCTCGTGCAGCGCGACTGGGGTGCGACGACGAGCGACAGCGGCGCCGCCCCCGGCATCAGCTGGTCCGAGACGATCGCGCGGGGCGGTCCGGTCACGCAGCTGCGCGCGACGCTGAAAGTGGCCGCCGTCGACGTGACGGGCTGTGCCGCGAATCCCACGTCCTCGAACGTTCGCGGCCGCGTGCTCGGGTCCTTCTTCAACTCGGGCAACCGCAGCGCCGGAAGCAGTGTCGGGGACGTGCTCGCGCAGGTCTGGGCCACGCGCGCGTCGAACTCGGCCGACGCGCCGGGCGTGCTGCGCGTCGAGGGCTGGCTGGGCATCTGCACGTCGTCGGACTGCTCTACGTCGACGCAGATCGGCTCGACCGTCGCGCTGGGAACGGTCAACGTCAACACCAATGTCGTGCTGCAGGTCGACTGGGACCGCGAGAACAAGCAGTTCCTGTTCTCGCGCGACGAGGGTGCCGCCACGGCCGTCTCGTACGCCGGCATCGACGACAGCGCCGACCCCGGCGCGGTCTTCAAGAACGTCAGCACGCGCACCGTCGTGGCCAACTGCGCCAGCGGCCCACGAGCCTACGGCTACATCGACGCGCGCTTCGACAAGGTGCAGGTCAACGCGGGGGCCAAGCCGTGAACGCGCGCAAGGCAGCACCGATGCACAGGACAACGACCATCATGACCATCCAGCTCGAATCGATCAAGCGCGCGCGCGCCGGCGCCGGCGCGCTGCTGCTGCTCGCCGCGGCAGCAACGCCCGTGCAGGCCCTCGAGGGCTACACCAATTTCGACAACTTCGACGGCGCGACGGCGATCGACATGAAGCGCTGGCTCGCCCCCGAACGCCACCGCATGATCGAAGGCAAGGCGTTGCGCATGATCCAGCGCGAACTCGGCAGCCAGACTGGCAACTCGGGCGTCTTCTCGAGCTCGAACAGCACGAACATGACCAATCCGACACTGATCACGCAGATCAAGGGCGTCATCACGGTCAACGCGTTCGAGACCACGCACTGCGCAGCCAACGCCGAGCCGAGCGGCGTCCAGGCCCGCTTCGTCGCCCAGTTCTTCAACGCCGGCCCCGGCGTCCCGTCGTCGGGCAACCGCACCAACGACGTCGGCGCAACGGTCCGCCTGCGCCGAGAGAGCAACTCGGGCGATGCGCCCAACGTGTTGCGGGTGCAGGGGACGGTCTACCAGTGCACGACCTCCGACTGCAACTACGGTTCGATCAGCCTCGGCGACGTGGACCTCGGCACGGCGCTCGTCGGCGAGGCGGTGACGCTGCAGATGGAGTGGGACCAGCCGAATAAGCGCTTCAATTTCCGCCGCGGCACCGAGTCGGTCAAGCGGGTGAACTACGCCGTCTCCGACGCGCTCGCCCCGGGCGTTGCGTTCCGCGCCATCGGCACGCAACGACCGCTCGCCAACTGCCTGGCGGGCCGGACGACGGGCTTCATGGACGCGAGGTTCGACGACATCTTCGTCAACGAGTCGGCGCTCCTCGCCCCTGACGCGGCGCCCGCCGCACGAAGAGAAGGCCCGCGACCGCACTCGGCGGCACGCGGGCCTCGTTGCGTTGGACCAGCCCGGGTCGGCTACATGTGCTCGATCATCACCTGCCCGAACCCTGAGCACGACACCTGCGTTGCGCCTTCCATCAGGCGCGCGAAGTCGTAGGTCACTTTCTTCGACGCGATCGACTTCTCGAGCGAGCTGATGATCAGGTCGGCGGCCGCCAGCCAGCCCATGTGGCGCAGCATCATCTCGGCCGAGAGGATTTCCGAGCCCGGGTTCACGTAGTCCTTGCCGGCGTACTTGGGCGCGGTGCCGTGCGTGGCTTCGAAGCAGGCCACCGAGTCCGACAGGTTGGCGCCCGGGGCGATGCCGATGCCGCCGACCTGCGCCGCCAGCGCATCGGAGATGTAGTCGCCGTTCAGGTTCAGCGTCGCGACCACCGAGTACTCGGCGGGGCGCAGCAGGATCTGCTGCAGGAAGGCGTCGGCGATCACGTCCTTGATGACGATGTCCTTGCCCGATTTGGGGTTCTTGAACTGGCACCACGGGCCGCCGTCGATCAGCTCGGCACCGAACTCCTTTTGCGCGAGCGCGTAGGCCCAGTCACGGAAGCCACCCTCGGTGTACTTCATGATGTTGCCCTTGTGGACGATGGTCACGCTCGGCTTGTCGTTGTCGATCGCGTACTGGATCGCCTTTCGCATCAGGCGCTCGGTGCCTTCGCTCGAGACCGGCTTGATACCGATGCCCGAGGTGTCGGGGAAGCGGATCTTCCTGACGCCCATCTCCTCGATCAGGAACTTGATCAGCTTCCTGGCCTTGTCGGACTGCGCCTCGTACTCGATGCCGGCGTAGATGTCCTCGGAGTTCTCGCGGAAGATCACCATGTTGGTCTTGTGCGGCTCCTTCACAGGCGAGGGCACGCCCTTGAAGTACTGCACGGGGCGCAGGCAGACGTACAGGTCGAGTTCCTGGCGCAGCGCGACGTTGAGCGAGCGGATGCCGCCGCCGACCGGCGTCGTCAGCGGCCCCTTGATCGACACCACGTACTCGCGCAGCACCTGCAGCGTCTCTTCCGGCAGCCAGACGTCGGGGCCATAGATCCGGGTCGCCTTCTCGCCGGCGTAGATCTCCATCCAGTGGATCTTCTTCTGGCCGCCGTAGGCCTTGGCCACCGCTGCGTCGACCACCTTGATCATCACCGGCGTGATGTCGAAGCCGGTGCCGTCGCCTTCGATGTAGGGGATGATCGGCTGATCGGGCACATTGAGGGAGAAGTCCGTGTTGACGGTGATCTTCTGCCCGCCTGTGGGCACCTTGATGTGCTGGTACATGAGTGATGGCTCCTGTAGGAAGAGGGCCCTGGGAGATGGGGGCGGGGGGCATGCGCGAGGCAGCCTGCAATTCTAGTTCGGTCTGTCTGTCAACCGACCGGCACCCGGCTGCGTTAGCGGGCGGTCGTGCCGTCCGGTACGGCTGGTTCCATCCATCCTCAAACTCAATCAAGTACTTGAACATGAACAAGCTCCTCGCCGCACTCATCGCCACATTCTTCGCCGCTGGCATCTATGCCGCCGACGCCAAGCCGGCTGCTGCCGCCGCTTCGGCCGCCCCGGCCGCCAAGGCCGAGAAGAAGGACGAAAAGAAGGAAGCTGCCAAGCCCGCAGCCGCGCCCGCTTCGGCCGCTGCGAAGAAGTAAACCGTCTGCTTCAGGGCAGTTCGCCTGCCCACTCCGACCAGCTGCCGCGCGAGCAGTGCTGATCGAACGAACGCCCGGCCATGGCCGGGCGTTCGCTCTTGAAGCGCCTGGTTCGAAGTCAGGTCGGCAGGCACCAGGCACCCGACGCGCCCTCGATGCCGTGCCAGAGCGCCCACAGGCTGCCTGCGGCGAGCATGGCGCCCGCGAGCCTGAGCGCGGCTGCCTGTGGCACGCGCGCCAATCGCTGCCACACGAACGGCAACCCGATCAGGCCGGGCGCCGAACCCAGTGCAAAAGCCGCCATCACCGCGGCACCTTCGAGCGGCCCCGCGCCGAGCGCGGCAACGGCCAGGGCGCCGTAGAGCACCGCGCAGGGCATCGCGAACCAGCCCAGGCCGATCAGCGCCGCGCGGCGTGGGCCGACGCCGCGCGACGGCTGCGCGCCCGGGCCGACCATGGGCACCGCCCGACCGAGGGTCTGCGCAGCGCCGTCGACCCAGCTCGGCATGCGGCCGCTCCACAGCAACGCCAACCCGAGCACCAGCACGGCTGCCTGCAGCATCGTCCACAGCGGGCGCACGACGGCGCTGCCTGCGGCCCAAGTCGCGATCAGGCCAACCGCGGAAGCGGCCAGGGCGCCGGCCGCGGTGTACGCCAGCGCGCGGCCGGCGTGCCACGCCAGCAGCGCGTGAAAGGGCCTCGCGCTCGCGCCGCCGCTGCAGCTGCGCGCAACAGCTGCACAGGGCGCGCTGCACATCAGCGCGCAGTGCGGGCTGCTCGCCAGGCCCATCAGCAGTCCGGCAGCGATCAGCGATCCGTTCAAGCTCGACCCTCGATACAGCGCGCCGGCATTCAGTCCTCGCCGGGCCGTTCCCAAGAGGACTGTGCGCCCCCGGGGGCAGCGAACGCAGTGAGCTTGGGGCAGATATCAAATCACGCGCGAGTATCGCTCCCGGGCTCGGTCGGTCTGCAGCGGCAGGTCGAAGACCATCGCCACCGCGCGGACGAAGTACCAGCCGATGTCGGTCAGCTCGACGCCGTCCGGGCCGAGCTTGACGAGCCCCTTGGCCTCGAGTTCGGCCAGGCGTTCGAGCTCGGGCGCGAAGTGCTGCCTGAAGTCGATCAGATGCGCGAGCTCGACGGCCTCGAAGTCGAGCCGGCCCTGGCACATCAGACCCATGATCACGGTGCGCCTGAGCAGGTCCTCGCGGCTGAGTGCGAAGCCGCGTACGACCGGCAGCTCGCCGCGCGTCACGCTGTCGATGTACTCGGGCAATGTCTTCGCGTTCTGGGCATAGGTCGCGCCGACCTTGCTGATCGAAGAGACGCCAAGGCCGATCAGGTCGCAGTCGGGCTGCGTGCTGTAGCCCTGGAAGTTGCGATGCAGCCGGCCCTGGCGCTTGGCGACTGCGAGCGCGTCGTCTGGCAACGCGAAGTGGTCCATGCCGATGTAGACATAGCCGTGCGCGAGAAAACCCGCGATCGCCTGCGAGAGCATGTGCACGCGGTCCGCTGCGCCGGGCAGTTCTGCGGCGACGATGCGCCGCTGCGGCTTGAAGCGCTGCGGCAGGTGCGCGTAGGCATACAGCGCGATGCGGTCCGGCCGCAACGCCGCCACCTGCGCCACGGTGCGTGCGAGCGAGGCCGGCGTCTGCCTGGGCAGGCCGTGAATCAGGTCGACATTGATCGACTCGAAATCGAGCGCGCGCGCCTCGCGCATCAGCGCTTCGACCTGCTCCTGGGGCTGGATCCGGTGCACGGCCTTCTGCACGTCGGGGTCGAAGTCCTGCACGCCGAAACTCAGGCGGTTGAAGCCCAACGCCTTCAAGTGCGCGAGGCGCTGCGCGGTCACGGTGCGCGGGTCGATCTCGATCGAGCATTCGGCGCCGGGCGCGAACTCGAAGCCGCGGCGCAGCATCTGCATCAACCGGTCGAGCTCGGCATCGGAGAGGAAGGTGGGCGTCCCGCCGCCGAGGTGCACCTGGCTTGCCGCCTGGCGCCGGCCGAGCGCCCCGAGTTGCAAGTCGAGCTCGCGCTCCAGGATGTCGAGGTAGGCCGTCGCGCGTTCGTGATGGCGCGTGATGACCTTGTTGCAGGCGCAGTAGTAGCACACCGACTCGCAGAACGGGATGTGCACATACACCGACAGCGGCAGTTGCCCGCCGGCGCCGCCGACGTGCGCGCGCTGGGCGAGTGCCTGCCGGTACTGCTCAGCGCCGAAGGCCTCGTTGAAGCGGTCAGCGGTCGGGTACGAGGTGTAGCGCGGCCCGGCGAGGTCGAACCGGCGCAGCAACTCGTCGCTCGGTGACCAGACCGCTCCTCCTGCAGCTCCCGCCGCCCCCGCCCGTGCATGTCCATCCATGGCTGCACTGTGCCCAATCAGGGGGGCTTTCGTCTTGACTTGAGTCAACCGACAATGGCACGGTGTCGGCGCCGCGCCATCTTGAGGTCGGTCATGCTGAGCGATACTCTGGGCTGGGCCGATGGGCTGCGGCCCAAGTTCAAAGGTACGCCATGAAATTCGAAGCGATGAAGGTCGCCTGCTCCAACTGCAACCTGCGCGAGCTGTGCCTGCCGGTCGGCCTGTCCGAGGGTGACATGCAGCGCATCGATCAACTCGTCGGCACGCGGCGCGCGCTCAAGCGCGCCGAGGTGCTGTTCCGGGCCGGCGACCGTTTCGAGGCGCTGTTTGCCGTGCGTACCGGTTTCTTCAAGACGCGCGTCTCGGCCGAGGACGGGCGCGACCAGGTGACGGGGTTCCAGATGGCGGGCGAGCTCCTCGGGCTGGACGGCATCAGCACCGACCGCCACTCGTGCGACGCGGTCGCGCTCGAAGATTCACAGGTCTGCCAGATCCCTTACGCACGGCTCGAGGACTTTTCGCACCAGGTGCCGGAGCTGCAGCGGCAGTTCCACAAGGTGATGAGCCGCGAGATCGTGCGCGATCACGGCGTGATGCTGCTCCTTGGCAGCATGCGCGCCGAGGCACGGCTCGCGGCCTTCCTGCTCAACCTGACCCAGCGCCTGCAGGCGCGCGGGTTCTCCGGCACCTCGCTCGTGCTGCGCATGACGCGCGAGGAGATCGGCAGCTACCTCGGCCTCAAGCTCGAGACTGTCAGCCGCGCGTTTTCGCGCTTCCAGGACGACGGGTTGCTGGAGGTCAAGCAGCGCGACATCCGCGTTCTCGACGAGGGCGGGTTGCGCAGCCTGCTAAACGAGGCGCCCTGCTGAGCGACCGCGTCAACCAGCGCGCCCGCCCTGCTGCTCGTCGCTCGTCGGCGCGGCCAGCATCAGCGTCAGCGCCGTGCCGAGGGCGCTGATGGCCCAGAAACAGAAGAACGCGAGCGTGTAGACAGCGGTCGTCGACATCTCGGTCAGCAGCCCGCCGAGGCCCTTCATGTCTTCAGGGTGAGCGGCGCTGAAGACCAGCATCTCGAGCACGCCGGCGATCACGAACGACGGCCAGACGATCAGCAGCAGATGGCGTCGCTTCATGCGCAGTGCTCCGCTCGCTTCATGGTTTGGCCGGTGCCGGCGTCGCCGCATGGTTGCGCGCCTGCATCGCCGGCGCGGCGCTGCGCGACTGCTGCACGTCCTTCGTGGGCAGCACCGGATCGGCGCCCTTGACCGCGATCACCGCGGTGACGGCTGCCGCAACCACCACGGCAAGCGGCCCGCCAATGACGAGCCACATCATCGGATGGTGCCACCACGCCGACGGCTTGCGATCAGGTCGGATCATGTCTCGGACTCCCTGTGTTCAGCGCGGCACGATGAAGGTCGACTTCTCGTCCACCGACACTTCGCGCTCGGTGGCCGAGGCCTCGCGGGCGATATGGAACAGGATCGGGTGCGGCCCCGGCCCCAGCGACTGCGCCGCCTCCGGGCCGATCTGCACGGAAACCGGAATCCAGCGCGACTCGGCCGCAGTCAGCACCGCCTCGCCGCGCGTGCTGGCCTGCGCGCCGGGGATGCCGCTGACCGAAACCCGGTAACGCTGCGTGGACTCGGTCGTGTTCATCACCTGCAGGCGGTAGACGTTTTCGACCCTGCCGTCCTCGACCAGCCGGGCCAGGCTGCCGCGGTCGCGCACCACGTCGACCCGCAGCGGCGAGCGCAGCGCCAGGCTGACGACGAAGGCGACGCTGATCAGCAGCAGCACGGCCGTAGACGAGCACGCGCGGCCGCAAGATGCGCGCCAACGTGAGCGCTTCGCCACCCTGCTCCAGGCTGCGCTGCGTGGCGTAGCGGATCAGGCCGCGCGGGTAGTCGAGCTTGTCCATCACGCCGTTGCAGACGTCGATGCAGGCCGCGCAGCCGATGCATTCGTATTGCAGCCCCTTGCGGATGTCGATCCCGGTCGGGCAGACCTGCACGCACAGCGTGCAATCGACGCAGTCGCCGAGGCCGAGCGACTTCTTGTCTGCCGTGCGCGCGCGGCCGCCGCGCGGCTCACCACGCCGCTCGTCGTAGCTGATGATCAGCGTGTCGGGGTCGAACATCGCGCTCTGGAAGCGCGCGTACGGGCACATGTACTTGCAGACCTGCTCGCGCATGAAACCCGCATTGCCGTAGGTCGCGAAGCCGTAGAACAGCACCCAGAACAGCTCCCACGGCCCGAGGCCCAAGCTCAGCACCTCGGCAGCCAGGGTGCGGATCGGCGTGAAGTAGCCGACGAAAGTGAATCCCGTCCAGAGGCCGATCGCGATCCAGACGAGATGCTTGCCGCCGCGGCGCAGCAGCTTGTTGGCATTCCACGGGCTCCTGTCGAGCCTGATGCGCGCCGTGCGGTCGCCTTCGAGGTGGTGCTCGACCCACATGAAGATCTCGGTGTAGACCGTCTGCGGGCAGGCGTAGCCGCACCACAGCCGTCCGGCGACCGCAGTGAACAGGAACAGCCCGTAGGCGCTGATGATCAGCAGCGCCGTGAGGTAGATGAAGTCCTGCGGGTACAGGATCAGGCTGAAGATGTAGAAGCGCCGGGTCTCGAGGTCGAACAGTACCGCCGGACGCGCGTTCCAGGTCAGCCACGGCAGGCCGTAGAAGACGAGCTGCGTTGCCCAGACCAGCGCCCAGCGCCAGGCCGCGAACCAGCCGTGCACCGAGCGCGCATGGATCGTCGCCTCGGACGCATACATCGACACCATCGCCGGCTCGGCGGCGATGGGGATGACGCGCGGCTTCTCGGTCACCGGCGCCTTGCGCTCACTGGGTGACCGCGGCGGCCGCGGAAGGCTGCGACAGGCCCCACACGTAGGCCGCGAGCACGCGGATCTGCTCCGGGCTGAGGCGGCTTGCCTGCGCCGGCATCACGTTCTGCCGGCCCTGCGTGACGGTGCGCACGATGGCCGCCTCGCCCCAGCCGTGCAGCCAGACCTTGTCGGTCAGGTTCGGCGCCCCGAGTGCGGTATTGCCCTTGCCGTCGGGGCCGTGGCAGGCAGCGCAGGCGACGAACTTGGCCTTGCCGAGTTGCGCCGCGACGTTGTTGTGCGGGCTGCCGGAAAGGCTGAGCACGTAGTTGGCGACGTTGCGCACGTCCTCCGACGTACCCACGGCGGCCGCCATCGGCGGCATGTTGCCTTCGCGCCCGTTGGTGATCGTCGCGACGATGTCCTCCGGCTTGCCGCCCCACAGCCAGTCGCCGTCGGTCAGGTTGGGGAAGCCCGTGCTGCCGCGCGCGTCCGACCCGTGGCAGGCAGCACAGTTGTTGACGAACAGGCGCTCGCCGATCGCGCGCGCCTTCGGGTCGGCCGCCAGCGCCGGGAAGGGCATGCCGGCGAAGCTGTTGTAAAGCGGGGCCAGTTCGGCGTCTGCCTTCTTCACTTCGCTCTGGTATTGCCCCTGCTCGCTCCAGCCCAGCTTCCCGGCAAACGCGCCGAGGCCGGGATACAGCGCGAGATAGGCGCCCGCGAACAGCACCGTGACGATGAACAGGATCATCCACCAGCGCGGCAGCGGATTGTTCAGCTCGCGCAGGTCACCGTCCCACACGTGGCCGGTCGTGTTGTCGCCCGCCATGACCTTGCGCTGGCTGGCGATGATGAGGAGCGCCAGGCAGGCGAGGAGCGACACCGCCGTCGCCACGGCGATGAAGATCGACCAGCCGTCGTGCACGAAGTCACTCATGGCGCTTCCCCTCGTTCGCGGCGTCGGCGAAGGGCAACTGGGCGGCCTCGTCGAAGGCCTTGCGGTTGCGCCCGGACCAGGCCCAGACGACGATGCCGGCGAAAGCGGCGAACGACAGCAGCGTCACCATCGCCCTCAGATCGTTGATATCCATGTCGGCTCCTCTACTTCACTGCGGTGCCGAGCACCTGCAGGTAGGCGATCAATGCCTCGACTTCGGTCTTGCCCTGGGCTTCCTTCGTCGCGTCGGCGATCTCGGCGTCGGTGTAGGGCGCGCCCAGCGTGCGCAAGGTCCGCATGCGTGCCGGCAGTCCGGCGGCGTCGACCGCGGCCGTCATCAGCCAGGGATAGGACGGCATGTTCGACTCGGGCACCAGGTCGCGCGGGTTGTTCAGGTGCAGGCGATGCCACTCGTCGCTGTAGCGGCCGCCGACGCGGGCCAGGTCCGGCCCGGTGCGCTTGCTGCCCCACTGGAACGGGTGGTCGTAGACGAACTCGCCGGCCATCGAGTAGTGGCCGTAGCGCATCGTCTCGGCGCGGAACGGCCTGATCATCTGCGAGTGGCAGTTGTAGCAGCCCTCGCGCACGTAGATGTCGCGCCCGGCCACCTGCAGTGCGGTGTAGGGCTTGAGGCCCGGCACCGGCTCGGTGGTGCTGCGCTGGAAGTACAGCGGCACGATCTCGACCAGGCCGCCGATGGCGACGGTGACGAGGATCAGCACGATCAGCAGGAAGTTGCTGGTCTCGATGCGCTCGTGGCTGAAGGTCTTGACGGGTTCGTTGCTCATGAATGCTCCTTCAGGCCGTCGCCGCCACTGGGTGCGCCGCGGGCGAGGTGCCAGGGCCGCGCACCGTCATCACCACGTTCCAGGCCATCAGCAGCATGCCCGACAGGTACAGCAGGCCGCCGACCAGGCGCACGACGTAGAAGGGATAGGTCGCCTTGACGCTCTCGACGAAGCTGTAGACCAGCGTCCCGTCGGGGTTGATGGCGCGCCACATCAGGCCCTGCATCACGCCGGCGATCCACATCGCCGCGATGTAGAGCACGACGCCGATGGTGGCGATCCAGAAGTGCAGTTCGATCGCGCGCACGCTGTACATCTGGGTGCGGCCGAACATGCGCGGTATCAGGTAGTACAGCGCACCCATCGAGATGAAGCCGACCCAGCCGAGGGCGCCCGAGTGCACGTGGCCGACCGTCCAGTCGGTGTAGTGCGACAGCGCGTTGACGGTCTTGATCGACATCATCGGGCCCTCGAAGGTACTCATGCCGTAGAACGACAGCGAGACGATGAGGAACTTCAGGATCGGGTCGTCGCGCAGCTTGTGCCAGGCACCGCTGAGCGTCATGATGCCGTTGATCATCCCGCCCCAGCTCGGCGCGAGCAGCACCAGCGAGAACACCATGCCGACGCTTTGCGTCCAGTCGGGCAGCGCGGTGTAGTGCAGGTGGTGCGGGCCGGCCCACATGTAGGTGAAGATCAGGGCCCAGAAGTGCACGATCGACAGCCGGTACGAGTACACCGGCCGCTCGGCCTGCTTCGGGATGTAGTAGTACATCATCCCGAGGAAGCCCGCGGTGAGGAAGAAGCCCACCGCGTTGTGGCCGTACCACCACTGCACCATCGCGTCCTGCACGCCGGCGTAGGCCGAGTAGCTCTTGGTCAGCGTGACCGGCAGCGCGGCGCTGTTGACCACGTGCAGCAGCGCGACGGTCAGGATGAAGGCGCCGAAGAACCAGTTCGCCACGTAGATGTGGCGCACCTTGCGGATGCCGATGGTGCCGAAGAACACGATCGCGTAGGCCACCCAGACGAGCGTGATCAGGAGGTCGATCGGCCACTCGAGCTCGGCGTATTCCTTGGCCTGCGTGTAGCCGAGCGGCAGCGAGACCGCCGCGGCGACGATCACGAGTTGCCAGCCCCAGAACGTGAACTCGGCGAGCTTGTCCGAAATCAGCCGGACCTGGCAGGTGCGCTGCACCACGTGGTACGAGGTCGCGAACAGCGCGCAGCCGCCGAAGGCGAAGATCACCGCGTTGGTGTGCAGCGGCCGCAGGCGCCCGTAGCTGAGCCAGGGGATGCCGAAGTTCAGTTCGGGCCAGGCGAGCTGGGAGGCGATGATCACGCCCACCAGCATGCCGACCACTCCCCACAGCACGGCGGCAAGCGCGAACTGCTTGACGACGCGGTCGTTGTACACCGGCGCGACCGGCGGCTTGTCACTCATGGAAACCTCCTCCTTCTTTCGGCAATTACCCTATTGTCAGTAGGGTCTGATGCGGTGGGTTGACCACCGTCAAGATTATGCGAAGTCTCGCCGTCGCCTTCCGGCAAAGGCAACGATGCACCGGCTTGAAGGCCCTCCGCCTCCAGCACGCGCCAGCCTTCGCGCTCGAGGTCGTCGAACTGCCCGCTGTGCAACGCCCAGCCGAACAGCGCGATCAGCGCCAGCACGAGCAGCACCGACAGCGGCAATAGCAGGTACAGACTGTCCATCGATCGCGGTTCTCGGCGGGTCCTGACTTTTCAGCTCGACAGGCGCAGGGCATTGAGGACGACCGCCAGCGAACTCAAGGCCATGCCCGCACCGGCCGCCCAGGCGGGCAGCCAGCCCGCCATCGCCAGCGGCACGCAGGCGGCGTTGTAGAACACCGCCCAGGTCAGATTCTGGCGCATCACACGGCGCGTCCGCTGCGCCAGCAGGCGCGCGGCAGGCACCTCGCCGAGGCGGCTGCCGAGGATGATGAAGTCCGATCGTTGCTGCGCCAGTGCGCTGCCGTGGCCGAGCGCGAACGACACGTCAGCGCGCGCGAGCACCGGGCCGTCGTTGAGCCCGTCGCCGACCATTGCCACGCAGCGCCCCTCGCGCTGCCAGGCGGCGAGCGCCTCGAGCTTGCGCTCGGGCGTCGCACTGCCTTCGGCCTGGGCAATGGAGAGGCTCGCGGCCGCGGCTTGCACGCTCGCCGGCGCGTCACCGGAGAGCAGGCGCACTTCCACCCCCTGCCGACGTAGAGCCTGCAGCGCGTCGGCAGCTTCCGGCCGCAGCGCCTCGTCGAAGAAATAGGCCACCTGTTCGCTGGGTGACGCATCCCGCGGCGCGCACGCGACCACGGGCCGCGCACCCTCGGAGCGGCCTGTTGCGCCGACCCAATCGGGCGCGCCCAGACGCCAGGTTCGGCCGGTCGGATCGAGCGCCTCGACGCCGCGGCCGGCAACCTCTCGCACCTCGGCCCAGTCGAGCTGTCCCGGACCCAAGGCCTCGGCCAGTGCCACCGACAGCGGGTGGCGCGACAGAGCGGCCAGCGACGCTGCGCGCACGCGCAGCCCCTCGGCGTCGGCGTCCGGCGCGAGGCGCGTCTCGACGAGCCGCAGGCGGTCCTGCGTCAGCGTGCCGGTCTTGTCGAAGCACACCAGGTCGCTGCGCGCGAGAGCCTCGAAAGCGTCGAGCCGCTGCACGAGCACGCCGCGCCGCGCCAGCGCACCGGCAGCGCTGATCAGCGCCGCCGGCGCGGCCAGCGCGAGGGCACAAGGGCAGGTGACGATCAGCACCGACACCGCAATCCACAGCGCGCGCGGCGGATCGATCACGCTCCAAGCCGCGCCCGAAGCCGCCGCCAGCGCGAGCACCGTCCACAGGAAGGGGCCGGCGAGCCGATCGGCTGCGCGCACCAGCGCCGGCCGTTCGGTCAGCGCGCGCTGCACCAGGTCGACGATCTGCTGGTAGCGCGTGCCCTCGCCGACGCGGTCGAGCCGAACCACCACCGGCGCGGAGAGGTTGATGCTGGCGCCGATCACGCCATCGCCCGCGCGGCGCAGCACCGGACGCGACTCGCCGCTTACCAGTGCCTCGTCGACCTCGGTGTGGCCGTCCTGCAGCGTCCCGTCGCCCGGAAAGGCCTGACCGGCGGCAACGCGCACCCGGTCGCCGGCGCGCAGCCGCGCCATCGGCACCCGTTCCACGCTACCGTCGGCCGCGATGCGTTCGACGCTGTCGGGCAGGCGCTGCAGCAGCGCATCGAGCGCCTCGGTGCTGCGCGCGCGGGCGCGCATCTCGAGCCAGCGCCCGCCGAGCAGGAAGGCGACGAACATCGTCATCGAGTCGAGATAGGGTTCGGCGCCAAAGCGCCCGCCCGGATCGAAGGTGGCGCCGGTTCCGGCGATGAAGGTGATCGCGATCCCGAGCGCCACCGGCACGTCCATGCCGATGCGGCGCTGGCGCAGCGCGCGCCATGCGCCGCCGAAGAAAGGCCCGGCCGAGAACAGCAGCACCGGCAGGCTGAGCACCCAGGCCGCCCAGCGCAGCAGTGCGAGCAGGTCGGGCGCGATCTCGCCGGGCTCGGCCAGGTAGACCGGCAGCGTGAGCATCATCACCTGCATCATGCAAAAGCCCGCGACGAACAGCCGCCACAGCGCGTTGCGCGACTCCTGCTTGAGCGCCGCCTGGGCGTCGGCGCGTTGTGCCGGCAGCGCGCGGTAGCCGGCGCGGGCAACGGCATCGACCAGCGCCGACGCGCGTGCGCGCCGCGGATCCCAGCGCACCTGCAGGCGCCGGCTCGCCGCATTGACCTCGGCCCCGCGCACGCCCGGCACGGCGCTCACGGCCGACTCGATCAATCCGGCGCAGGCAGCGCAATACATGCCCTGCACGGCAAAGGTCGTCAGCGCTTCGCGCGAGCCGTCGGCCGTCTGTTGCCAGCGCGTGCAGCCGGCCAGCGATTCCTCGTCGTCGAGGGCGGCCGCCACGCCGGGGGCGAGCGGCGGCAAGGACGGACGCAATTCGCCCGCGGGCCAAGCAGCAAGGGCTGCATCCGGAGTCATGCGTTACTCTAAGCCATCCATCACCACTCAATCCTGATGAAAATCAAGCCAGCACAGGCCGCAGCAGCCGCCGCTCTCACGCTTGCTGCCCTGGCGGCGCCCGTCGCCGTTGCGCAGACCGGGCCGCAGCCGCCGCTGCCCACCGTGCGCCTCACCGCGGGCGGCATGCACGTGATTCAGGCCGAAGTGGCGCGCTCGCCCCAGGAGCGGGCGACGGGCATGATGTTTCGCACCGAGATGCCGGTCAACGCGGGCATGCTGTTCGTGTTCGACCAGGAAGCCACGCACTGCTTCTGGATGAGCAACACGCTGCTCCCGCTGTCGATCGCCTTCATCGCCGACGACGGCACGGTCGTCAGCCTGGCCGACATGCAGCCGCGCTCGACGGCGAACCACTGCGCGGCCAGACCGGTGCACTATGCGCTGGAGGTGAACCAGGGCTGGTTTGCCAAGCGCGGCATCAAGCCCGGCTCGAAACTGCAGGGCGGGCCGTTCGGCGCCAGGTAGGCCAGCCGGCGCCCGCCGAGGCTCAGGCGTGCTGCCCGGCGATGTAGTGCTCGAGCTGTTCGATGATGAACTTCTGCTCGCTGATGATGTTCTTGACCAGGTCGCCGATCGAGATCAGCCCGATCAGCTTGCCGTCTTTCATCACCGGCAGGTGGCGCAGGCGGTTCTCCGTCATCAGCGCCATGCACTCGTCGCTGGTCTGGTGCGGATGCACGAACATCACCGGGCTCGACATGATGTCGCGCAACGGCGTGTCGCGCGACGAACGCGCCATCAGCGCCACCTTGCGCGCGTAGTCGCGCTCGCTGACGATGCCCACCACCTGCCCCTGCTCGACGACGAGCAGCGCGCCGATGTTCTTCTGCGCCATCAGCGAAACCGCCTCGAACACGGTCGCGTCCGGGGCTATCGTCTGCACCGCGAGATCGGACTTCGATTTCAGGACTTCGGCGACGGTGGTCATCGGACTGCTCCTTTCGGGTCGGAAAGCGGCGCTCAGCGCACAGGGCCCCAGTTTGCCCCGGGATGCGCCGCAACACCAGAGGGGGCCGGCGCAACGGGCTCAGCGTAGCATCGCAGGCCCACCCGCCCCTGCCCCGCCATGCAGCCACCGACCGCACTGCCCACGCACGACACGACTCGAATCGACGATACGCGCATCGCCGCGGTGCGCCCGCTGATCACGCCGGCGCTGCTCCAGGAATGGCTACCCGTTTCGGACGCGAACGAGCGCCTCGTCGAGGACAGCCGCTCGGCGATCTCGTGCCTGTTGCATGGCCGCGACGACCGGCTGCTCGCGATCGTCGGTCCGTGCTCGATCCACGACCACGATCAGGCGCTCGATTACGCGCGCCGGCTGCAGCCGCTCGCCGCGGCGCACGCCGCCGACCTGCTCGTCGTGATGCGGGTCTACTTCGAGAAGCCGCGTACCACGGTGGGCTGGAAGGGCTACATCAACGATCCGCACCTCGACGGCAGCTTCGCGATCAATGAGGGCCTGCAGATGGCGCGCAAGCTGTTGCTCGACATCCTCGCCCTCGGCCTGCCGGTGGGCACCGAATTCCTCGACCTGTTGAGCTCGCAGTTCATCAGCGACCTCGTGAGCTGGGCGCGATCGGCGCGCGCACGACCGAGAGCCAGAGCCACCGCCAGCTCGCGAGCGGCCTGTCGTGCCCGGTCGGCTTCAAGAACGGCACCGACGGCAGCGTCAAGGTCGCCGCCGATGCAGTGCTCGCGGCGCAGGCGCGCCACGCCTTCATCGGCATGACCAAGATGGGTCAGGGCGCGATCTTCGAGACGCGCGGCAATGACGACTGCCACGTCATCCTGCGCGGCGGCCGGCACCCCAACTACCGCGCCGCCGACGTCGACGCGGCGTGCGCGCTGCTCGCGGCCGCGGGCCTGCGCGAGCAGGTGATGGTCGACCTGTCGCACGCCAACAGCGGCAAGCAGCACCGGCGCCAGATCGAGGTCGGCGCCGATGTCGCGACGCGCATCGCCGCCGGCGACCGGCGCATCATCGGCGTCATGATCGAGAGCCACCTGCACGAGGGCCGGCAGGACATCGAGGACGGCCGGGCACCGCAGTACGGCGTGTCGGTCACGGATGCCTGCATCGGCATCGATCAGACGGCGCCGCTGCTCGACCAGCTTGCGCAGGCAGCGCGGCGGCGGCGGGCACGCGCCTAGGGCCGCCGCGCCGGGCCGCCCAAACCTCTACCCTCGCGGAGGGTCGCTTGACGCACCCGGCGAGCGGGGAGTCGTCATGAACTGCGGGTCAGCGCCCAGGCCGCGATTGCCGCCCAGACCGCGAGCGTGACCGCAAGGTTGCGCCCGGCATTGTTCTGGCTAAACAGCCGCCAGTCCCAGAAAGCGACCGGGCGCCGGGCGAGGGGCCAGCCGGGGACGAAGCGCCGCACCTGGGCGCAATATTCTTCGTACGCCGCGCCGAAGATCGGCCGCAGGTGCGCCTCCTCGCGTTGCACGCGGGCCTGCATGTAGCCCCAGTAGAAGAGCGTGTAGGCGAGGATCAGCCAGCCGTTGCCGAGCAGCATCAGGAAACCGAGCAGGATGAAGAAGCGCCCGAGGTACATCGGGTTGCGCACCATCGTGTAGGGCCCGCGCACGGTGAGCGTGGCGTTCTTGTCGAGCGACGCAAAGCACCAGATCTGGATCGCCTCGCCGAGCATCGAAACAGCAAAGCCCGCTGCCAGCCACTGCGCCTGGACAAAGGGCATGAGCAGCAGCAGCACGACGACGACAATCGGCGCACGCATGCGCACCATGAATCGCCGCAAGCCGGGATGCTGGAACAGGCCGCTGGAGGTTGCCTTCATCGTCGCTTCGGCCTCAACTCCCCGCGCCGTGGCTGCCGGGGCGATACTTCTTCTTCATGCCGAAATAGCCGCGCAGCACCCAGAACCGGCGCCAGTGCTGCATGCGCTCGAGCACTTCGCGCCGCTGCGCGCCGAGTGTCTGCGGCTGCCAGACAGCCCACTTCTTGTAGATGCCGGCCAAGTCGATGGCCTCGAGCAATCGCCGCACGCTGCCGGGCAGCCGCGCAGTGAACACCGCCGCCTGGAAGTCGATCATTCCGGGCCGGCCGTCGTCCCGCATCAGCATGTTGCTGCCGCCGCCGGTATCCAGGTGAACGATGCCGCGCGCGTGCACGGTCTTGAGGAAGGCCTCGAAGGCCTCGAGGAAGGCCGTGCTGACCCGCTCGGCAGGCAGCTTGGCAAGCAAGGTGCCGCGCAGGTAGCGCGCCGCGATTGCATGTGCATCGACGCGAAACGCCTGCCCCGGCACACCGGGGATGCCCGCCAGGCGTTGCAGCGCCAGCAGTTCACGCCGCGACAGGAAGCGCCCGATCGTGTTGCGCACGAGAAACGAGCGCGAAGAGAAGTCCTTGAACGTCCACTCGACGCTGCCCAGCGTGACCTTCTCGACGCGCGCATTCGCCCAGCGCCCGTCGCGCAGCAGTTCGCGCTCGGAGCGTTCGAGGTCGGCACGTGTGAAGGGGGTCGCCATGCAATCGGGGTCACTGGGCGCGCACGGGGTGCGCAGGGCTGGCGTGGATTATCACGCCCCGTCCGGTTGGTGCCGATCGACGCGCATTCGGCGCTGCGCAGACGGCAATCACGGCAAAGCCATCCAATCGGCAGCGCCTGCCGCGATGCAAGTGCCCGTCAACCGACGGTGACGGTGATCTTGGCGTTCTTCACCGCGCCCTCCGGCCCGGTGCAGCGCAGACGGTAGGTGAAGACGCCGGGCTCGGTGGGCACGAATTGCAGCCGCCCGGCGGGGGGTTTGCGGCCAACCCACGCGCCACTGGCGACGCACTCGCCGAGATTGGCCGAGCTCCAGATGACGTCGTAGGGATGTCCCACCCAGGTATTGATCGGCCTGAAGCAGGTGTTGAATTCGTTGTAGCAGTACTTGCTCATCGAAAGCCCGGCCGGCTGCGCCGCCAGCGGATCGAACTGAAACACCGAACCGACCGCGCCGGTGGCGCCGCCCCCGTAGGTGCCGGCGCCGTACAGCAAGCCGTCTGGCCCGATGATCGGGCCTGCGGACGGGCCGGTGCCGTCGGCGAACACCAGGCGATGCAGGGTCATGAACGTGCCGCCGGGTGCGATGCGAAAGATCGTGCCGCCGTTGTCCAGGCCGCCACCAGAGGTCAACCCAAAGAGGTTGCCGTCGGGGCCGAGCGCAAGCGGACCGACCGGGCCCGAGCCATCGGTACCGTTGAAAGCCTTGAGCGTGGTGACCGCACCGTTGGGGTACATGCGAAAGACGGTGCCGGCGCCTCCGATACCGATGCCACGGCTGCCGGCAACGCCGTAGAAGGCCCCATCGAGTTCGACCAGGCCGCCCGACGGGCCGCTGCCCTCGGTATTGGGATCGAACGTGTGCAGCAGCGTGAGGGCTCCGCCCGGCGCGATGCGGAAGATCCCACCCGCCTCGTTCGAATTGGCACCGTAGCGCAAGCTGCCGTAGAAGTTGCCGTCGCTGCCGCGCGTGAGAAGCGCTCCGGGATAGGAACCGTCGACGCCGTTGAAGCTGTGCAGCGTGCCCAGCGAGCCGTCGGGGGCGATCCTGAACACCGTGCCCAGGTTCAGTGCGCCGCCGCTGTTGGTGGTCCCGTAGAAGAAGCCATCGCCGCCGTCGACCATCGTGCCCGGCACCCAGCCTTCGGCCGTGCCGTTAAAGAAGCGGCGCAGCGTCGCGAAGCCACCACCGTCGCTCGCCATCGTGAACACCGAACCACCGAAATTGCTACACACGGAGCCGACGCAGTACGAGCCCTGCGGCGTCGAGCCGAGCAGATCGCCATTTGCCAGCTGGATCAAGCCGCTATTGAGCGAATTGCCATCCAGCCCGTTGAACGAGTGCAACAGCGCGAAGCTACGGTCCTTGCTCACCGCAAACGCCGTGCCCAGGCCCGCCGCACCGCCCCCGTATGTCGTGCCGTAGATGCGGCCGTCGCTGCCGTAGAGCAGGCGGCCGATGGGATACTGGCCATCGACGTTGTTGAAGCTGCGCAGCACGGTCACGCCCGGACCGGCCACCGCGCCGGCACCGCATGCCGCGAACAACACGCCGCACAAAGTCGAAAGGAAGTTGGTTGGCATAGCGCCCTCCTCGCCGGTGCGAACCCCATCTGCCGAGCCCCATCGTAGGCTACGCCATGCGCATCGCAATCCCCATGTCGGGTGGCTCAGGTGATCGACGTCCGCGACGCACCGCAGCCGTGCGAACGAGCCGGGGGCCGGACGCCAGCAGCTTGCTTGGCCTCAGGGCAAAGGCTGGGCCTTCGTGCCTCGCCGCGCAGGGACGTTGCCGGCATCCGAAGCATCGTGACGCTCGTGCCAGCCGCACCCGGCAACGCGCGACATCAGGTTTGCGCAAAGGCGAGCAGGTAGCGCGCCAGCAGTTCAGGCTGCGTGACCATCGGAAAGTGCCCGGTAGCCAATTCCACCACCTGCCAGCCGGGCAACTCGCGCACGCGCTTGCGCATCGCGCCGATGGTCGGATAGGCCGGCTGCGTGCAGTCGACAAACAGGCGCGGCAGCGCGGCGAGCAGCGCGCCGTCGTAGTGCAGCGGCACGCGGTACATGCCGAAGGGGTGCGGCACCTGGCGGCGCAGCAGCCAGTCGCGGTCAAAGCCCGACAGACCGAAGTCGGCCGGGTCCGGCGGCGGCAGCGCGTTGCCGTGCGCGGCAGCGGCAGCACGGCGCGCGGCCACGATCTCGGGCGCGTGCGCGTCGCCCCAGCCTTCGCCGGGCAGCGGCACCATTGCATCGACGTAGACCAGCCCGCGCACGCGCCGCGTCGCGCGCGCCTGCAGCGCCGCCGCGGCGCCGGTGATCACCATGCCGCCATAGCTGTGGCCCACCAGCACCATGTCCCGCAGTTCCTCGGCCTCGACCAGGCCGACGACGTCATCGATATGCGTCTGCAGAGAAACGTCTGGCCGGCGCAGGTGCGCACGCTCGCCGTCGCCGGTCAGCGTGACCGCATGTACCTCGTGCCCGGCGGCACGCAGTGGCGCCAGCACGCGGCGCCAGACCCAGGCGCCGCCCCAGGCGCCATGCACGAGAACGAGGGCAGGTCGGACGTGGTTCATGCCCCGATGGTGCCGCAATCGTCGGGCCTGCAGGCCTGGGGCTTACGGCAGCCAGGTCATGGCTTGGTCGCCACGAGCGAGCGCCGACATTCGAGACCTCAACCTGTGCGCGGTGATGCCTCGAACACCTCGCGCCCGACCCGATACGGGCCGCCATCACTGGCGCCTGCACGCCCAAATGCAAAGGGGTCCGGCAACGCTGCCGGACCCCCTACCTACCTATGGTGGGCCCTGAAGGATTCGAACCTTCGACCAACGGATTAGGCGTCGAAAATCAGCGCCCCTGCGGTGGACTGGCGATGATTCGTAAGCTTTTGAATTTACTAGCTATTTCCTTGTTGACTGCAAGTGGGGGGACGTTTGTCTTTCGCTTTGGCGCTGTGTGCCAAATTTGTGCCAGTCTCGGCTAAACACTTTGAAGTACTTCGCACCAGCGGTTCCAACTCGGCCTCAGACCCCGTGTTCTGCGCTGCGACGCGATCAGCGGAGGTTTGTCGAGTCACAGTTGCCGGCCATCATGACACGCGGTCGGCGTTGCTCTGCGGTTCGCGTGCCGCCCATCAACTGAACGAGTTCACTGCCGAAGGTACCTTTGCAAATCTTCCCTTGATTCTCCGCAATCCGCGGTGGTTTCACAGGGGGAATTCATGGGTGTCAAGCGTTGCCTTGCGTGCGGTGATCCGTTTCCACTTCGGGCGCAGTCGCCTGAACAGAGCTACTGCTCCGCCTCAGCGTGCCAGCGGCAGCGCCGCAAGCTCTGGCAGCGAGAAAAGCGACAAACAGACGACGACTATCGGCAGAACCAGGCGCGCGCGCAGAAGAAGTGGCTCGATGGTCAGCCTGACTACTGGCGGCGATACCGCGCCAACCATCCGGAGTACACCAAGCGCAACCGCGAGAACCAACGCGCTCGAAGCGCGGGCAAGCGCGCTGGCTTGCTTGCAAAGATGGACGCGTCAAAGCCCTTGGTGGCGTTGGCATCCGGCACCTACAGGCTCAGCGCAATCCGTCCGCCGGGCGTTGCAAAGATGGACGCGTGGATCGTAGAAATCACCGTATTGACAAGTACTTGAGCCCGCCTCAGCGAGTTTGCAAAGAGACGACTCGTTGGGCTTTTTCTGAAGGCACTGTTACCGTAGCTGCGTGTGCGCGACGCGCTGCGCCACTTGGTACTGGAAGGCAACGCGCTCGCCCGCGCGCGGGTGTCATCCGCTGACTTCCGGCCGATCCAGCATTCCTATGCGATGAGGTCGTTATGGACTCGGACATCGACAACAGCACTGAAGTTGGCCCCCCGCAGTCGCGAATACGCGCTGCCGAGTACGTGCGCATGTCAACTGAGCACCAACAGTATTCGACCGAGAACCAGGGAGACCGGATTCGCGAATACGCGGCACATCGTGGCCTCGAAATCGTTCAGACCTATGCGGACGAGGGAAAGAGCGGCTTGCGTATCGACGGACGCCAAGCCCTTCAGCGCTTGATCTCAGACGTGCAGGATGGACGAGCCGACTTCCAGATCATCTTGGTCTACGACGTAAGCAGATGGGGCCGCTTCCAGGACGCCGACGAGAGCGCCTACTACGAGTACATCTGCCGACGTGCGGGCATCCAGGTCGCCTACTGCGCCGAGCAGTTTGAGAACGATGGCTCGCCGGTGTCGACCATCGTCAAAGGTGTCAAGCGCGCGATGGCTGGTGAGTACAGCAGAGAGCTTTCCGCCAAGGTGTTCGCTGGCCAGTGTCGCCTGATCGAACTGGGGTTCAGGCAAGGTGGGCCAGCAGGCTACGGGCTGCGGCGCACGCTGGTCGATGTGCAAGGCTCCATCAAAACCGAACTGGCTCGTGGCGAGCACAAGAGCCTACAGACCGACCGCGTGATCCTGATGCCAGGACCCGATGACGAAGTCCGCGTTGTGAACGACATCTACCGCTGGTTCATAGACGACGGCCTGGTCGAGTCGGAAATTGCCGGCCGTCTCAACGGCATGCGCGTGCAGACCGATCTTTGCCGGGACTGGACGCGCGCCACCGTTCACGAGGTGTTGACCAATGAGAAGTACGTCGGCCACAACGTCTACAACCGAGTGTCGTTCAAACTGAAGAAGCTGCGCGTGGTCAACACGCCGGACATGTGGATACGCCGGGAGGGCGCATTCACCGGGATCGTGTCGCCGGAGGTGTTCTACACCCCGCAGGGGATCATCAAGGCCCGCGCCCGCCGCTACTCCGACGAAGAACTCATCGATCGCCTGCGAGGCCTGTTTCGCAACAGAGGGTTCCTTTCGGGTCTAGTGATCGACGAGTCTGAAGGCATGCCCTCCGCTTCGGTCTACGTGCATCGCTTCGGCAGCCTGATTCGCGCATACCAGATGGTTGGATTCACGCCTGACCGCGATTACCGGTTTCTGGAGATCAATCGCTTCCTGCGTCGCACCCATCCGCAGATCATCGAGCAAATCGAAAAGCAGATTGCCAGTCTTGGCGGGTCGGTCGTGCGCGATCCCGCGACCGACCTGTTGTGGGTCAACCGTGAGTTCTCGGTATCGGTCGTGCTGGCGCGATGCCAGACATCGCCGTGCGGACACAACCGCTGGAAGATCAGGCTCGACAGCAGCCTGTCGCCCGACATCTCCGTGGCCGCGCGTCTTGACACCACTAACAAGGCCCAGCTCGACTACTACCTGCTGCCGCGCATCGATTTCGGGCCCTCGCGTATCAGTCTGGCAGAGCAGAACCCGATCGAGTTCGAGAGCTATCACTTTGAATCGCTGGACTACCTCTACGGCATGGCCGCCAGAGCCCGACTGAGGATCGCCGCATGACGGTGGAGCTGTCGGTCGGGGAGGTGCGCTCAGTGCCCATTCATAAGATCGAGGTGCTCAATCCTCGGGAGAGGAACAGCAGGGCCTTCAGTGAAGTCGTCGCCAACATCAAGGCCATCGGTTTGAAGAAGCCGATCGTGGTTACGCCTCGGACACTGGAAGATGGTGGCGAGCGCTTCCTGTTGATCTGCGGCGAAGGCCGCCTGAAGGCGTTCAAAGACACTGGGTGAGACAGCGATTCCCGCGCTTGTCGTGAACGCAACGGATGAAGACGCCTTCATCACGAGCTTGACCGAGAACATTGCGCGCCGCCAGTGGCGGCCTCTCGAACTGCTGGCGGGCATCGAGCAACTCCGGGATGCGGGGTACACAGCGAAGCAAGTCGCCGCCAAGACGGGGTTGGCATTCAGGCTACGTCCAGGGAATCCTGATCTTGCTGCAGCAAGGAGAACAACGCCTGCTGATCGCCGTCGAGAAAGGCGCCATCCCTCTCAATGCGGCCCTGGCCATCGTCGGTGCTGGCAAGGACGAACAGGCGGTGCAGGCTGCGCTGCAGGACGCCTACGAATCCGGCACCCTCCGGGGCCGGCGCCTCATCGATGCACGGCGCGTACTCGAACGTCGCGCGAGCCTTGGCCGATCAATGGACAAAGGCGCCGCTCGAAAGGTGCCGGACGTTACAACGTCGAGCTTGGTGCGGACCTACCAACGAGAAGTCGAACGGCAGAAGGTGGTGGTACGCAAGGCGGCCTTCACGCAGCAGAGGCTGCTGTTCGTCGTGAGTGCGCTTCAGCAACTGTTCCTGGACGAGAACTTCACCAACCTCCTTCGAGCGGAGGGCTTGGAGACGCTTCCGAAGTATCTCGCCGAGCGGGTTTGGCCAGACGGACGCCGCGCATGACAGGCGTTGCGCTTGGCTTCATACCGGAGCCGCTCCTGTTGGCGATGGACATGATCCTGCCATCGAGAAAGGTCCCGGTGGGCCTGGCAACGTCACGAAAATACAACCAGATTCGCGCGTCAATCGAAGAAGTCGGTTTGATCGAGCCACTGTCGGTGGCTGCGGTTGACGCCAGCTCAGGGCAGCACCTGCGGCTTGACGGGCATGTCCGCCTGGTGGCGTTGCGCGATCTCGGCCACCAGGCCGCGCCCTGCCTGATCGCCACCGACGACGAAACCTACACGTACAACAACCGCATCAACAGACTTTCGACGATCCAGGAGCACATCATGATTCGCCGCGCCGTGGAGCGCGGTGTGCCCACCGAGCGACTGGCAAAGGCGCTGAGCGTAGACGTGAGCCAAATCATCAAGAAGGTCAACCTCCTCGACGGAATATGTCCTGAAGCGATTGACCTATTCAAAGACCGCCAATTTTCAGTCGAACTCGGCCGTGTGATCCGGAAGATGAAGCCGACTCGCCAAGTGGAGTGCGCCGAGTTGATGGTCGCGGCCAACAACATGACGGTGGCGTATGCCGAAGCCCTGCTTGTCGCCACACCCGGCATGTCACTCGTCGAAGGCGTTCGGCCCCGGAAGATCGCTGGAGTCACCCCTGATCAGATGGCACGCATGGAACGCGAGATGGCCAACCTGCAAGGCCAGTACCGGCTGGTCGAACATTCCTATGGGCAGGACGTACTCAATCTCGTGCTAGCGCGCGGGTACCTCACCAAACTTCTAGAAAACAGCAAGGTGGCGAAGTACATCAAGCAGCGGCAACCGGAAGTACTGGAACAATTCACCGCGATCGTTCAGACGACGACACTCGATCAATAGGTGCTCGTAGCCTGAATCGCCGGCGCAGGCCAGTGACCTCTTCGAGGTGAGGTCGACAGGTCGACATGCCTACGATTCAGTTTGACGACTCCGCACCTTCATGAGTCCGTACCGGTGATTCAGCTCGTCCGGGCCGCCGACCAGTCTGATCAAGAGTTCTCCTGACCTCGCCATGTTCGGCAAACGGGCACAGATGCCCTCGACCATATCCCCCAACAACGTCAGGCCGATGGAGGTTCTGCATTCCGATGGCCGGTGCGAATAGTCGCCATTCCACCTGCTCTTTGGCAGCGTCACCAAAGCGCCGTCGGGCTCGCCAAAGAGGTGGAAGCAGTGCGTCAACTCCGGCCGGCTTGGGTGCACATTGAACAGAGAGAAGTCATGCGCGAACGCACAGCGAAGGGCATAGATCGCGGCAACCTCATCGTCAGCCATTTCCGTAAACTGGCGCAGTGCTAAGACAAGCGGATTGGTCACCGACGAGTCCTGGTCACGTCGCCCCTTACACACGAAGGACGTGCCAATTTGGTCGAGCAGCGCAAAGTAGCCCAACGCGCCCACCCAGGAATCGTGTTCGGCTCCAGGTAGCGGTTTGCCGGTGTACGGGTCGCGATGTGTCGCCGCCCTGCTATCTCGCAGACCTTTTGTGAACGACGAGAAGAACTCGTGGGTATCGCCCTGCGTTGCCGGCGCGAAGTGGGATTGCATGGCCACTGCCTTGCTGAGCATCATGCTCGCGCGCCTTTCATTGCATCACGCAGCGGCACGCCGATGCGGGAAACATGGTCAAAGCTGAAGACATGTTCGCGGGCTGAACGCCGGCAGCGGCCAATCAGCCGACCTGGAAATTCACTTCGACCAGAATCAACCAAGACTTGGCCATCACAGATCGGACACACGGCGGTGTATCTGACAAACGCCAGCTCTCCGACCTCATCGTCGGCGTCCCGTCGACGCATTTCCAGGGTGACGTTGTCCAGCGAGATCGGCGTCAACACACTGGGCGCCAACACGATCCGCAGATCGAATAGCTCATTCAAGAACCGGTAGGGGCTGGCTAAACCAGCGATCACGGCAATGCCCAGAGCAATCCCGAGGACATCGGCCAGGCTCAGCGGTCGTGTGGTGCGGACGCCAAGGTAGAGCATGAGCCAAACGAAGACCAGCGCGACGAGGGTGACGACGACGATGCCTCCCAACAGTGTCCAGCGCAGGCCTGTGGTCCATCGAACGACACCAGATTTCAAGGCGCCGCTCAGCCAGGCCGCCGGAGCGGCAACAGCTTCCGGCGTGTAGTGGACGCCACCAGCAGGCGCAGGGGTGACCGACAGGGGGGCGGCATCGGCCGGAACACTCACCGCTTCCAGGTAGTAGAGCGCCGGGGAACCCGGATGCTTGCCAAGCTTCGGGATGAATTCCACGCCGAGTGTTCGGGCCGTTTCCGCCAAGCCCTCCTGCCACTGCGGCTCCAACGCCAACAGCTTGGCCCACAGTGGGCTCAGCCATCCACTCGGGTCCTTGGTTACATCGGGCGCTACCCCGGCCTTGAGGTTCTGCGCCGTGAATTCGGTTGACTGCGCTTGGTTCACCCGCTCCAGCGTACGGAGTGCCAGCTCAGACAGCACTTCGTAGGCTTGGCTCTTTCGCTCTAGCCTCGTCGTCTCCAGAAACGCGCGCATGACCTGAGCGGCCTGCCCAGGCGGTGCAAGCAGGCCCTCCGCGGAGGGTCGATGGAGGGTTTCGGACTGGGAAAGGGGGTGCATGTTCAATACCGTGGGCTCATCGACATCGGGAGCCACCACATGCTAAAGCCACTTCACAGCAACGCTCGGACCCGAAACCGGGCCCGCCGCTGTCATCAGCGCGTGCAGCGCAGACGGAAAAGCGCCGTAGGTGCGTCACCACACGCGCTGGCCATACGGCGCCTCAGCCTGGAGCTGCAAGCCGAAGAAGGCCTGCTCTGCAACTTCCACGGCGGCGTGACCTGGAGAAGCGTCCAACCGCTACTACCCCGAGGACGCCTGTCGTTGTTGACCGCGAAAAGCCGATACGCATCGCCGGCCGCCGTTACATCCCTGATCTCACCGTGCGATCCGCCAGTTCGGGCCGCTTGCTTCTGCTGATCGAGGTCTGGCACACGCATGCCGTCAGCGACCGTAAGCGACGCGCATTTTCGGAAGGTGGCCTCTGCTGGATCGAGGTGCAGTCTTGGCACGTCCTGGGCCGATACAAAAGCCGCCCGCTTCCTGTCGTCGACTGGGGCGGCGCCGGGCTTCCTGACGCTCCAGACCAGGGCCAGCTATTTGCCCCGGCGAGCGACGCAACACTCGACGGACCGCGCATCTCACGGCCCGATTCGATGGAGGCGCGGCCAAACGTCCTCTGCGGCACCGGCGAGAGTCGACGGTGGCAACCCCAAAGTGACTTCACGAACACTTGCGCACCGAAAATCAAATCCGTCACGCCACCCTCCGCAAGCAGCACGTCGTTCAGCGCTTCGACGGCGCGACCGAATTAACGGCGAACAATGGCTGCAGCGGTTCCTCCAACTGGGGTGGAGGGAGGCACCTACCGGCAAAGAAGGACCGGGCTGGCTTGGTTCAGTCCTCGTTTGAGTAACGGCGACTCGCTTCTCGTGTTTGTCAATGTAAGGACGCGCGAACTCATTACGCTGAGGCCTTGTCAACGCGCAGGACCACCATCAAAGTAGATCGGGCCTGTTCGCCTTGAGCCATGTCCTGACATGGGCCAGCAGCTCCTTCGCGCTCATAACGCACTCTGCTGCCGCCGCGTCGGGCACCAAGTCACCAGAGTAGTCCGAAAGATTGCGTTGCTTGCGGAGCGCATCAAGAACGATGACCTTCGGCTGCGGAAGACCAACGCTCAACGGCAGCGTCTGGATCGCCGTCTGGTGATGTCCGGGCTTGCTCTTCAGCGTCCGGTAGCCATTCGCGTTCAAGGCCACCATCGCCATTTGCATGATCGCTTTGTAGGCAGCGTCGAACCGGTTTTCGCTGCTCAGACCTTGGAGCTGTGCATCGGCAATGTTGCGCTCGGCGGCAGCGATGAGCATTCCTACCGACACCTTGTCGGCAGCAACGGCGTCAAGGCTGATGCCCAGCAAGTTCTTCAAGGTCATGAGCGTTCCCGATCACGAATATCTTTGGCTTCGCCAGCACGTCGGCGAGAAACGGCTCCACCGGCGCCTTCTCGGAAAACTCGACGGCCGAGTACACCTTCGGATTCACCTCGCGGCCAAGGGTCGTTTGAACCGGAAAGAGAAGCTCCACAACCTCTCGGAAGCTGATGTCGCCAATCAGCATGAGGTCAATGTCGCTACCAGCGGTTTCGCGTCCCTGTGCTACCGAGCCGAACACGAATGCAAGACGAAGCTTCGGAGCTGCCGGCGCGAGCGCTTGAACGAGCACGTCGGCCATGCCGGAGGTCTTGCGCAGGATGCTGGCCAGTTCCGCGAAGATTGGCCCGCCGGTGTCGGCGCTGTACAGCTGCTGGTTTCCGCGCTTCTCGCGTTTGAGCAAGCCGACTTCCGCGAGCCTCGTCAGCTCGCGAGTGATGGTGCCGGGGGCCAGGCCAGTCCGACGCGCAATTTCGCGTCCATGCAGAGCCTCATCTGGGCGGAGCAGCAGTAGCCCAAGCACACGGCGCCGGTACTCCGGGAACAGCAGGGAGGGCAAGGATTGATGCATATTCGGCGTCGATTGTCGCTTTATTTGCAGCGATTCGCAACCTGTCGGTTGACCCGCGATGACAGTGTCAGAGGAGGTTGCACTAATTGTTTGACAATGTCATAGCATTTGAGGCACCATCTCTGACATCGTCAAGAGGCTTCCAAATGCGCGATGACCTGCACAAATCGGTTCCACCCCGTACCCTTTGGGCAAGAGTGCTGCGTCTGGCGCGCGCCGAAGCGAGCCAGGAAGACCTTCGAGACGCACTCACGCTTGCCGTTCGCAGGGATGCTGGCTGGCTCATGTCGCCTTGGGGCCAAGCTTTCGAGCGAGCGCTGGATTTGGGTAGCTGCGATTTCTTCGCCCAAGACAAAGTGCGAGAAGAGTTGAAGGCGCTTATGGCGACCTGCCCCAACCCCCAGGCGCGCTCTACGTGCGAAATCGCTTTGGGACTCCTGGCGCGGGATGATCGCGTGCCATCCGATTTCCGGAATCTTGTGGTCGGAACGGCGTTGCGTGTCTTCGGAGAGGACTGCGTAGAGCTGGTTTCGTCACGCGTGGCCAGCCAGTTCGATGCGCACCAGTCGGCCCTGGTACGACGCCGATTGCACGGCGAGCTTCCAAGTTGCGACCTCCTTCGCGACCCACCGCGACGCGGGCGAAAAGTCAAACTCTCGGTTGACGCCGCACTCGATCTTCCATTGTCGGTATCACTGTGATGACCGCAGCAGAAAAACCCGTTGTGGCCGGCACCTTGGTCCTGTCGGAGAGCAGCGAGCCTTGCTCGGAGCCCGGAATCCTTGTTCGAAGACTCGACGCGCGCACTTCCTTCGAAACCAAGCATCTCCACGAGTTTTGCTTCAGCGCACCGACCGGAATTTCCCATGACATCGCGTCCCTCTTGGGCGCG
This sequence comes from Ideonella sp., assembly GCF_016702655.1. GTDB lineage: Bacteria > Pseudomonadota > Gammaproteobacteria > Burkholderiales > Burkholderiaceae_C > CAIKUF01. Next base: position 25,501 of record NZ_JADJDO010000040.1, on the reverse strand, counting down.
GTCCGGCTTGCCGACCGAGGATTCGTTCGGCACCACAGTCGCACGTGGGAACGCACCCTTGAGATCGAGCTGCCGGTCTACGAGTTGAACACTTGGCGAACGCAAGCGGTCACCAACAGCTTGGAGGATTGCCTGCAGTATTTGACGGGAGATCAATGGTCGTTTCGATTCGTCAAACGAAGGCGCAAACCAGCGGCGGCAGGCCAGGTCCATGTTGTCTCGTCACCTGATGTACCACGAGTCTTTGTACCTTTCAGTCACGGCCTCGACTCGTACGCGCAAAGCGAACTCTTGACTGCCAGTCGGAGCGAGAAGCTGGAGATTGTTCATGTAAACATCAACGCGAATCGGCGGTCTGCTAGCTGGCGATCGCTTGGGCGACGAGGTCGCGCGCGGGCCGTTCCGGTCTCGTCGCAGGTCGATGAGCCCCATCATGCCGAACCGAGCTTTCGGACTCGCCCATTCATCTACGACATGATGGCTGCCTACGGTGCAGCCATGTCCGACACGAGCCGCGTCTTGGTACCGGAAAACGGCCAGGGCAGCCTTGGCGGGTCACTGGTTCCCCTGGGCAACGAAGCGCCGCACCGCAGCTGCCATCCTGGCTTCACGTGTCGGCTCGCGAGGTTTGTGCATGCACTGACCGGACGCGAAGTCAACTTCGAACACCCCGGTCTCTTCTTGACGAAAGGCCAGGTGCTCGCTCGCCTTGCAAAGGTGCGGCCCAACAGCAATGAATGGTTGCTAGCTCACCCTTCCTGTTCCTACGACTCCCGACACGCGCACGATGGTGGCCGAAAAGTTCACTGTGGCGTATGCGGCAACTGCCTTCTTAGACGACTTTCGGTGCACGCCGCCGGGCTGACGGACAGCACTCGCTACCGCGCTGCCGACCTCAAGGCGTCGACTATCGACGGTACTTTCGGAGATGGCGACTTGCCACGAGAAATTGCGGCTTACCGCGATGTGGCACTCAACAGCGCCAGAAGCATGCAGCGCCTTGCAGACTTGGCAGATACCCCGGCAGCTGCGCGCGTTTGGGCGGAAATTGATGGGTTGGCACGCTATCAGGCACGCTCAACTCAAGAGGTCAAGGACGACATGTTTGCGCTACTAAAGCAGCACCGATCCGAATGGAACGCATTTCTCCAGCAATGCGGACAGTCCTCGTGGGTCACTCAACTGGCGAGGGGATGAAATGGCCATCACCATCAGACCCGAAATACTAGGAGGTCGCCTTAAAGCTGCTCGCACGCTCAAACGCCTGACGCAGGAAGCCGCGGCTACGGCGTTGGGCTTTGCCCGCACCACCATCGTGGCAATCGAAGCCGGCAAGCGTGCAGTCGGGGCCGACGAACTCAGGGCGTTGGCCGAGCTGTACGACTGCCCCGAGAGCGAACTGCTCGATCAAGAGCGCCCCGAGCTGCAGATGGAAGTTGACTTTCGCATGAGCGCGCAAAGCAATCTCGCGAGCGATGAAGTAGAGGTTGCTGCGAAGCTTCATCGACTGGCTGCCTCGGCTATCCAACTCGAGACTCTGGTTGGTCAGCGTCCCCAAAAACTCGACCTTCCAGACGTAAGCATTTCCAAGACGGGTTCCATCGAACAACAAGCTGAGGACGCGGCACTTGCTCTGAGGACGAGGCTGGGTATCGGACTTGGCCCTATCCAAGACCTGACCGCATTGATGGAGTTTGAACTCGGCCTGCGAGTGTTCGAGCGGCCGTTGCCTTCCAAAGTCAGCGGAGCTGTTGCTTTCGACGCCGCCGTCGGCGGCTTTGTTCTCTTGAACTCACTTCACCCACTGTATCGAAGGCGACTTACGGCAGGCCATGAGATCGGCCACCTGCTCGTCCGCAAACTCGGGTTGTCCATCTTGTTCGCAGAAGATGAGCCAGTTGACCGCGAAGAGCGATTCTTCGATCTGTTCGGTATCGCCCTACTCACGCCCGCATCCGCCGTGCGCAAGAAGGCGGACGAACTGCAGCGGATGTTCGGCGGGTTCTCAGTGCGTCAACTGCTGATGATGGCCGTCTTCTTCAACGTGTCCATCGAGGCGATGACGCGGCGCATGGTACGACTCGGGATATTGAAGCAGGGAACGTACGAGCAACTGCGCGCCAATCGTGTGGGGCTGAAGCACCGCGAACGCGTGGTCGATGAAATGCAAACCGCAGAAGAAGCGCCACCCTTCACGCCGCGAACCTTGCTGCTGGCCAGCATCGCCTATCAGCGTGAACTACTTTCTGAGCAGCAACTCGCATCGATGTTGGAATTGGACTTGGTGACCGTGCGAAAGGCATTGGAGGGTGGGCTCGGCGATGTCAAGGAGGAAGCGCTTGAGCTTGCTCTTTGACCACTTACCGCACGGCCCGATTGTTGTCGACGCAAGCGCGATCATCAACCTACTTGGATGCGGTGACATTCAAGGAGTTGTACGAGCCCTCGGCTGCGTATGTCTCGTGGAGCAGAGAACGCTGAATGAGGTGCAACGCCACCCTGTGCCTGGCCAAAACCACGGGCCTGTTCTGGACGAACTCCGCCAACTTGGCATGCTCAGCATAGAGCGCATGACCGGCGGCGAGTATGAGACCTACCTGTCGTTGGTTCAGGGGTCCATCACTTCGCGGCTCGACAGCGGCGAAAGCGCAGCCATCGCTTTGACGAGCCGGGGCCACCCTGTCGTTCTAGACGAAAACAAGGCTCGTACCGTAGTCGCGCGGGCCTATCCGAATATCACCTTCTGCAGCACGCTGAAGCTGCTGGTCACGGCCGGCAAGCGGGCTTCTTGGCCCGTGGACCGAGTACAACAGTTGGTCATATCGGCTCGTCGGAATGCGCGCATGGGCGTGCCACGGGGCGAAGCCGAGGAACTCAGCGAGCTGATGTCCGGTGTTCACGGGTGGCCGGTGAATTGAAAGCGATGCGCCGACGTTTGCGCACGGGACCTGTCGAGAACAGCATCCGCGAACACTGAAGACCGCGTACGGCATTGCGTCATCCCAGCGGGTCATGACAGAAGTCCTTCAGTCGGGGCCATCCCGCGCGCACTCCCGATTCAGCTCTCCGCAGCCAAGTAGTCCGGCGGCAACAAAGCCTCCGTGCAATACATCAAGTCGCCAGCGCTCACGCCCAGCGCCTTGGCGATCTTGAGAACCAGCGCCAGGGTCGGCATGTGCTCACCTCTCTCGATTTTCCCCATATGCGACCGCTCCACTTTGGCCCGGTGAGCGAGGGCCTCCTGCGCTACCCCCTGGCTCGTTCTCATGGCACGAACTGCGACACCAAATGCCTGAGCTACTACAGGGTCTGAGGTAGTCGCGCCTTTAGGGCGCCCAGCCTGAATCTCGCGCTTTTGCATCGACAAAAGGGTCGCGGCGCAGCACAATAAAAACCACGTTATCTTTAACTCATACCGAACATGAATCTCGTTTTCCTTGTCGCTCTCGGCTTCTTGAGGGGTCACCCGACTAGGAGCCTGCGTCGGCTGAAGCGCGTAGCGTCAGCGATAGCGCTCATGGCGGCGACGCCTGTGGCCTTTGCGATCGACTTCGGGACGCGGCTGGAACAACTGCTGGCCGCCCAACCCATGCCTTTGTTCCTTGTGCTGCAAACGAACGGCGTGATCGAGGTGCCTCCCAACGTGCAGCGAATGGCCGATGAAATGCCGGCGCGCGTGAAGAAGGCAAACGCCGACGCTCTTTAGTTCGATGTCCTTGTGCTGGTGGCATCCCCCGTTTCGCCAACGAAGGCCAACGTGGTGTTCGAGTTCAAGACGCGGTGCGCGGTGGCTGCAGCCGCTGGGTACGAACAGCAGGTGGAAAGCCAAAACGCCCTGCTCAGCGGCATGAGCACGCTGGTGAAGCTGGCACAGGATCGGCGTTTGAACCCGCAATGGGGAGCGATTTGCCCGGTGGTGGACGATGCTGTCGAGGCTGCGTACCGACGAGTGATGCGGTTTCCAGCCCTCGGCATGCAGGTGATGGCGACGACCAAGCTCGCCTACCTGACGAGCATCAATTCCTCCCTGATGTTTGCCTTCTGAGCCCAACTCGCCCGAAGAAACGACGATGGCCCAGCTCCACGCGCTCCTAGTTCTTGCCGTTGTTGGCTACTTTGGCTATCTGGCCTGGGGCATCCTGGTGCTGCTAGTCACAGCGCCACCCGGCGCAATCTCCGCTGCCTTAGCAGCGGCCGAGATTGACGAAGAAGAAGAGGACCGCCAACGCCGCCGTCGTCGCCGCGATGAAGACGAGGAGGCTACCGAGGCTGCCCATCGATTCATGTGGGGCGACGACTGATGAAGACGACATCCAACATCGTCGTCATGGTTGCGGCCCTGCTGCACGCGCCCGCTGTCGTACAAGCGCAGCAGACCGAGCCTGCCGGGCAGGCAGCGTCGGGCCAGTCGGCGATGCCGGTGCCGGTCAAAAAGACGACGTTGGAGCCGGTCGACATCACGACGAAGGCAAACGGTCAGATCGAGCTGGTCGTCGCCCGCGACTCACCCATCTATGCCGAATTCCAAGGCAGCCCAGCCTTGACGCAGCGGCTTCGCGAATCACTCCAAGCCCGGGGCTTCGAACTGGCGCCGGATGCCGGTTCCTCGAAGGCCGCTCTCCAGTTTCGGGGCGACATCGCGCTGATGGGCGGCCCGAAGTTTTTCAAGGGTGTGAAGGCGCCGATCGGCGATGCGGCCGAGAAGGCGTTGAAGCTGGCCAGGGAGAACGGCCAGGTGACGGTGGCCGACGTGGTGCAGACGACGGCCGGCATAGCGCTGAACGCTGCGGCGTACAACGCCAGTCTGAACAACTTCACCCGAGGCCTGGCCATCAGCGGCATGGCGAACGTGCTGGGCGACGCGACAGGCCTGAGCGGTTGGTTCAACACGGCCGTTGCCGGCGATCCACGCGGCATCTGCCTGAGCAGATGCGAGGATTGGAACAAGGTCAACCAGACGGTGTACCTGTGGGTGACCATGGATTCGAGGGCGGCCGGACAGAAGGAGGTCCGCGTCCTGTCGAAGGCTATCAGCGAAACGGTTGCACCCGACCAGGTGATCGCCTATGGGGTCGACAAGGCCATCGAACTCCATTCGGATCACCGAGCCAAAATGACGCATGCCGTCACTTTTTTAGCAGCGCCACGGGTGACCTTCCCCAGCGGTATCAGCGGAGGTCACCGCTCAGGTGGGTACTCACGCCGAGTTCTACCGCTGCGCCGGAGGCTGGTGGTATGCCCGGCAAGATTCCTCGGTGGTTCGACGAAAGTATCGCGGTTGTGGTCGCGAATGAGGCCCGTCACGCGGATGAGAACTGGAAGGAAATTCAACGCCAAGGGTTGCCGACACCGAAATCCGACGAGCTGATCTCTTTCAGTGACTGGGGCGCCGCCGTCAACAAGTACGGCGAGACCGTTGGCGATGTACCGAGCAACTTACTTGTGGTCTACACAACCGCCGGCCATGAAGTGCGTGAGTTCTTGTCGTGCGCAGGTCCGAACAGCGTCACGTCCATTCTGCGTTCAGTGAATGCGGGTTCTGCTTTCGATGTGGCCTACACAGGAGTCCGAGGAAATGCGCCCGGTGACGGCGCAGTTACTGAGGTTTCAGCCGGCAAATCGCCCAGCGTGCGGATCACCTCGACCAGACCTCGCGGGTCGACAAACAATATCGGCAGGCCGGCTATACATGAATCGAGGCTGCGGCCATCCCAGAAAGCTGGTGAGCCACTCGTGCGCAGCAACTTGAATATCCGCCGCGGAGGTTGAGTTACGCATGCGTCGCGCGACGATCTCTTCGAGCAGGGCAACCACTTCGACGTTCAAGTCTTCGACTCTGATGTCGCGGCCAAGGAAGGCGAACCAATTCATCTCCCCATCCTCGTCGACTGTGGACTGCGTGCGTACAGGAATTTGACGTCCCGGCGTCGGAATGAGAACCGCCCTTTTCTCGGTCAAGGTTTGCCGTCGCAGAGTACTGAGTTTCAGTCCCACGTCCGACAACCGTCGAAGATATCCGATCCGAACAGGAATCTCTGGTAGCTCTTCCGTGGCGCCGCGGCCCGCCTCCATTCCGAATGAATGAGTTCCTGAACTTTTACTTGTTCCCTGGCGCCGTAGAACCCGGGCGTTCGCCACGTCGTCTCGATCAGGCGTGCAAGATCCCGATCCTTCCGTTGCCGAATGCATGCAATGATTTCGTTCCGAAGCTCGTCATGCCGTGATTTTGTATATCGCCAAGTCCAAACAGGCCGCGGTTCATCCGGTTTCGTCAGCCGTACCAGTTCATACCCGGTTACAGTGACTCGATCGGAGATTGCATCACGCCACTTCTCGCTCGAATCGAGCTTTACTCCATGAACATGCAGAAGTACCCAATCCAAGTCGTCCTGACCTTCCTGAAGTAGCAAAAGCAATCGTGTCGAAGACTTTCCAGCTCGCCGCGCCCGGGACGCCTCAAGCTTGGTTCTCGATATCGAATATCGCCCTTCAAACTTCCCGACTAGGAAACCGGCCTTGTCGATATTGACCCGGCCTTGCACATACGATGAGTGCCCCGATCGGACAAGGTCGCCGATTCGCTGCATGTAGACAGCCTTCTTGGTGAAGACGAAATGGTCCGCGAAAGGAGTGCGTGCGCCTGTCATGTGGGGCATCCTAACGAGCCAGGCGCTATAACACTCGGCGCAGGACAACATTTTTTCAGTCCCTCCGCCGCGCGGCACACGTCCGACGCGGTCCGGTCATGCACGACCCCGCTAGTTATGTTGTTTTATTCGTACTGGATCGACTGTTCATTGATACCAAACATAAAAGGTCCGACCAGACAGGTTGATACCGGATAGAAAGAGATTCCAGCTTTGAATTGACACGCAAACACGAACACCACACACTGGCATCGGGCCGGCCAAGCCTCTCACTCAATCGAGTGTCGGGCCGCCAAGCCCTCACTCAAGCGCCAGGTGCGGACGCACCAAAGCTTCTGACCGCCAGTCAGGAGTTAGCACGGTGAAGCGGACTGCTTGTAATTAAGCTCGGTCCGCTACGCTGAGCGCTGAAGGCTGAAATGCCTTCTTCGACTCAATTGATTCCCGGTATACCGGGCTGAGTTTGGGCGACACGGAGACGGCGCATCGAAGGAAATGTCGATGTCGGCCTGCCACATTGTGAAAGCAGGATTTAAGGCCTGCTCACGGCACCTATGGCAACAGGGTGACGTGTACCAAAGACGAGGCTCAGGATATCCAGAAATGGTATCAGCCGTGCAGAAGTGTGAGCACGAGGGAGCACAGTTGTTTTGTGCGTTTGAACCTGACCGGGAAACCGGTAGCGGCACCTGCAGAAATGCGGGGTCGGTGATAGCTTAACCGTCTAACGGCATCCCTCAGAGGATGCTGTTTGGAGTGTCAGCAAGCCGTTGTGTTCCGCAGGAACATAATCGGTAACTTGAGGATGGATCGGGTCGGGTAAGTAACCGGCTTTGGAATCTCGCGGTACTGAAACCAGATAAACCGGCATGGCCGACTAATGGGTAAGCGTAGCGATGACTCGATCTGGAGAGTGGCGGCGTGTTGGCGCGCAGTAGCAAGTGGATAACGTGGGAATGACTGACGGCCGATTGAGATGGGTGGCACCATCGAGGCGCAAGTCAAGGAGATTTGGCGAGTAGAGTTTGAAACCAAGGGCTGAACCGATGTGGTCCGAGGGAGTATTGAAAGCCGAAACCGTGCGAAATGGCGCTGGTTGAAGACCAGTGGGTGAGATTGAAAGCCGCGAAAGCAGAATCGGGTCGATCAGGTTGGCGCCTGATCGACCCTCCGAGGGTGGTACCTCGGACATGTTCTTTGATCGGTTGGCTGCACTTGTGCAGAGAACCGAATATCGTCGTCCGCATAGGATGTTTTTCAACCATGGCCAGCCAAGCAGAAAGGCAAGGCTCACCGCACTGATAGCAAGGTGTCTGGCGACTTGAACAAAGTCGGCCAGGAAGGTGTTTTCGCTCAGAGCAGTATCTGAGCTGATGAAATCAATTCCCCGCGAAGGAGCGTTTGCTCCGCCATGTGGAGATTCGTTGCATCGCAACGAACGTGCACTTCGGTGCATGGACCCACCCCCAAACCCCCCGCACCCAGGTGCTGGGGGGTTTCCGCGCCCGACCGTGCCTGAGGCGCCCGGAAGAGCACCCCATCTGAAGGCGCGAAGTCGAAGATGTGAGCCTTCGCCTCCACCCGGTCAAGCTACGCTGATGAACAATTTTGCGCGACCGGCAAAGCACCCAGGCACGGCGAAACCCACTTTGTACTGTCGGTTGATCTCCAGCGGCTCGGCCGCAGCCCAACAAGCAACTTGTTCAGTTCACCGTCATAGAGGCATCCACCCACGCGATGCCGACTTGGAGATACCAGATCGACCTCGCGAGCGCCGTAGCCGCCTCCATCGTGATTTCCTGACGCGGTCGACGCGACAAGCACTTGATCGCTCGGCGCACATCGCGCAGAAACACCAAATCCGGTTCCGACAGCAAGTCGCCGCATACCTCGATCTGATCGGTCTGCGATGGGTCCAGTGCGCTCCAGCGAACCAAGGACTGCACGCCCAGCGTTTTCGTGTGAGGTCACACTCCAGCTTCTTGAGCGCGCGCAGCGCAACTGTCGAACAGGAGGAGGAGTTGCGAGTCGCACCCGCCAACTCTGCATCTGAAACGTCGCAGTCCAGTTGATGGAGCGCCAAGACGCTCTTGTAGGCAGCTCGTGCGTGCGCACAAAACGAGTGCAACTCCTTCGTGGCAGCGTTGACGCGATCACGATATCTGCCGCTCCACTTTGCATGCGCGGCATCGGAGGCTCGCGCAACCTCTGACATATCGCTGCAGGGGGTAGGCACCATGTCGCCGACGGTCAGCGCAACCACCAGCGCACCATCGTCGTAGAGCCATCCATCCTCGAAGTTGGGAAGCCAGCCATTCAGATATGCGCGTCGCGACGATCGACTCAACATCTGCGGTGTCATGACGGGATCGCCGTCGAAGTCGGCAACGTACTTCTTCAGAATCGCGGCCATCTGCGTTTGCGATGGCGAGCTTGATTTCTAGCTCAGGGTCACCCAGCCGGGATGCCTGTGAGGAATCGGCACGTAGAAATCGTGCCGCTGCGGTGCGCCAGTAGACCTGCTGTTCTGACAACGGTGGCCGGCCGTCTTCGAAAGCCTCGATGGCCTGCCGCAAGGACATCGTATGAAATCGATGCGATTGCTCGGGGCACGGTACTCCACTTCTGAGGTCTTCGAGCATTGACTCCGCTGTCCCCTGATAGCGGCGTGAACGCATAACCCACTTCTCTGCCGGCACCCGTTCCGCCCTCCCGTGGATCGACTGCGATCGTGCGTCGCGAGATTGAGACTTTCCTGGCATCGCGTAACCCCGTCAATTGATTTCAACTTGGTTCGATCGTAATCAACGGGGCTATCAATGTCACAGGAATCTCCAGACCGCAGGATGCGACTCGTCGCGCTCATCAGCAGACTGCACGCAGACACGTTGGTCGGTCCCCGCGAGCTTGCAGCCATGGCCGGGACGACGGTCGGCTCGATTCACCAGTTGCGGGTGAAGCACCTGAACGTCTTCCACCGACGGCCGGTGTCGGGGGACGGCAACTTCGTTGGCACCTGGGTACCGTCCGGAAGTGGCTTCACGACCATGCAACGCCGGCTGCGGCGCAACTGCGAATGCCGTCAAGCGCACTGGCCGGCCCCGCAGTGTCTAGCTGACCCGCGCACGCAGTCAGGCACATCCGCCATGCAACACCAAAGCCAAAGAAGCCACTCCGGGTTCGATGCCAGCAGCGCACTTCGTGCGCTTGATCCGGGCGTCCACCGAGAGGCATGGATACGCATCCTCACGGCCGCGAAAGCGGCAGGCATTTCACTCGACGAGGCGATCGACTGGAGCAGCCCCGCCGCCAACTTTGAGGGGGCGAGCACTGTCAAGGCCGTCTGGAAGTCGATCAAGGCGGACGGCGGCATTCGTGCGGGCACGCTGTACTACCTTGCACGAGAAGTAGGCTGGACTGCTGCAGAGCCCACGTTGGCGCCGCGGCCACCAAGAAGTGACTTCAGAAACACAGAGTCTCAAGCAGTCCAGGTTTCCAGCTCAGCCAGAGAGCTATGGGAGTCCTTTCCAGCAGCAGGCCGACCATCCATACATCGCATCGAAACGTGGTTCGCCCGCAGGCCTACGAGTAGTGCCGGAGACCTGCAAGAAGGTCGTTGCCGGCCAGCCGCTCATCGGCTACCTCGCGGTACCAGTGAGCCTGCTTGGTTCGACAACGCCAAGCTCGATCCAGTTCATCCCGCCCCCTGGTTTCGGAAAGAAGGTAAACCTTGCCCAGGGCATCCATGCAAGGCACGTTCGTTGTCGGCAACTTGAACAGCCAGTCGACTGCTGTCTACATCGTGGAAGGCGTTGGGCAAGGCTGGGCATGCTCAAACACGACCGGCCATGCATCTGTCGTAGCGTTTGGCTCGAACCGGGACAAGTTCGTTTCAATCATCCGGGACCTTCAACGCCTCTATCCAAAGTCACTTCCGGTCCTGGTTGCTGACAGAGGAAAAGAAGACCTGGCAGAGGACGTTGCACGCGCAACGAACATCAACTTCATATGCATGCCAAACGACTGGCCTTCGAACAGCGACGTGAATGATCTTTGGAAGAAGGACGGCGATGATGCCCTCAAGGCACTTCTCAGCAGCCCGCGAACACTGCCGCTTCGGTACAAGCTGCTGAGCGGCAACGATCTCCTCGCGTTGCCGTCGCCGCGCTGGTGCGTCCGTGACGTGCTGCCAGCTACCGGCATAGCAGCGATGTTTGGCCCGAGCGGGGCGGGAAAGTCCTTTCTGATCCTCGACTTGGCCGCCGCGATCGCCGAAGGTACCGCATGGTGTGGCAGAAGTGTCCGCAAGACGCCGGTCGTGTACGTCGCCCTTGAAGGTCAAAGTGGGTTCCAGCTTCGCGCGCGCGCATGGGTCAAGCACAACCAACGCAGTCTTCCTGATGGCGTGCGCTTTGTGCTTCAGGCATTCGACCTGACCAACGGCTCCGACGTGTCAGACCTCGTGCAGTCGGTGAACACAGCCAGTCGCCAGTCCGTTGTTGTCCTCGATACGCTGAACGCCGCTGCGCCAACCATTGATGAGAACGCATCCGCAGGCATGGGCGTGGTGCTGCAGGCTGCGAAAGACTTGCAATTGCGGTGTGACGGCTTGGTTTTGCTCGTCCATCACTCGGGGAAGGAGGTCGCCCGCGGCCTCCGGGGGCACAGCTCCTTGGTTGCCGCACTGGACGCGAGCATCGAAGTCACCCGGGAATCAGATGCTCGACAGTGGCGCCTTGCGAAGGCCAAAGACAGCGCGGACGGCCTATCCGGCCGCTTTGAGCTGAAGCCGATCGACCTCGGACCTGACGATGAAGGAGAGCCGTGGTCCTCCTGCGCAGTTGTTCACGCCGGCACGGTCGGCACTTCACCACCAAGGCTGCAACTCGGAGGCGGAACGCACCAGCGCGTCGCCTTAGATGTGCTGCGGCCGATGTTCCGCGAGGCCATGGACAGCGGTATGGCCAGCGCACCACCCGGCCGGGCGTGCATCGAACTGAAGGCGGCAATCGCCGCCGTCGGACCGCGCCTGGTTTGCGATGTCGGCCGCCGCACCGAACGCGCGGGCCAGGCCATCACTGGACTCGTTGGGAAAGGTGCGCTTGCCCACGACAGCGGTTGGCTATGGCTGCCCTGACAAGCCTCCACCGCTTTCCCCGAAATCCAGAGTTTTCGGGACCCTCGGGCCCGAAATCCCCGGGCCATCTTTAGATGGCCGTGGGTTCAGTGAGCCGCCAACAACCTTTCAGGAACGGAGATGACCATGACAGATCGAGAATATGAAGAGCAGATGCTGCAGCACCACATTCGCGCAGAGGAATCGCTTGTCGCCGCAACCTCGGCCTTTGCTGATCTGCTGCACCTCGCCGAAACCCGAGACTCCGGCCAGATCAGGCGGATCGCCGAGTTCATCGCCGCCTCGTACAACAGCGAGGGCTTCAAGTTCGACCTGCTGGATCTGAGAGTCTTGGACGTCGCAATCAGCGACAAGATTCTGATTTGCCTCGACTGTCTGCGTTGGGCCGTGTCGGACCTCTACAGGCTGGTGCCCGACGGTAACGCAAGAATTCAGGCGATGATTGACCGGTGGGGTCTTCGGCCCAAAGCCAACGGCTGACGGCCCACATCACTCATAGCCCGTCCAAAGGGGTACCGTCTTGACTTGAATCTTGATGGTACCCAGCCCGCTCTCGGCGATCTCGAACCTGGGCAAGGCTTCCGAGGCACCCAGTTCGGTGCTGGGCTGCGGGTAGACCAATTCCAACGTCGTGCACCGGTAGCGAACCGCGTAGGCCAACAGCTGATAGATGTCGGCCTGGTCGACTCCCCACTGGACATCGTGTGGGTCCAGGCGCTTCCACTTCGCATCCAGAACGCAGTGGATGTCGCCGGCACCACCATCGGAATCGGTCTCCCACACCGTGATGTCCGGCCGCAAAATGAACGCATCGACTGCACCCTGCGTCGACAGCGCCCGTGCTGGCCCCTGCCGGTGGACAACGAAATTGTCACCCGATTCGCGTTCCACCATGCCGCTGACGTAGGCTTCGAACAACTTGTTCATGTCGAACAGCAAGCCCGGTGCTCGTGCCATGCCGGTGCTCAGGGCTGGACTGGTGAGGGACAGCAGCCATTCGCACCAAGTGAGCACCTGGTCATAACGTCGCGTGGTTCGATCGCGCGGAAGTTTCGCCACGTCGGACGCCGACATCGACTGGGCAGATACACCAGCAAAGCGAGTTTGCGTTTCAAACCAAAGGCGCTGAGTAGCCGGCCGCACCGCCCAGCCCTTGCAGGCATCCAGCGCGGCTCGGATCGCGCGGTTGTATGAGTTGTCTCCCGTGAATTCGTCGAACTCACAGTGCAAGACGTGCGGCCTGCCCAAGTTTCGCTTCACCTGGCCGTGCACGTTGAAGCGGCCCTTCACCACTGGAAGATCGTCAACATGCCCGACATATCGGCTCAGCAGGCCTCGCCTCGCCTGTTCCACAGCCGACAACAAGAACGCTTCGACGAAGACATCCAGCAGCGGCGCGCGCACGGCCTTCTGTGGCACAGCGCCGACATTGGTCACGATCACCCGACGCGCATCATGGAGCATGGTCAAGAGTGCGCTACGGGCCCGCGCAATCTCCTCGGGCTCCCGCGCATCGGACATTCCGACTTTGGGCAAGACTTCAAGAACGCAGGTCGGCAGGCGGACGATGCCGCAATGCTGCGCGAGCTTCACGCCCCCGGACACGCGCTGACAGAAGCCGCGACGGAGGTCATTGATCCGAACGAGCGACTGAGCATCGGCCTCGGTCAGCCAGGTGTCGCCGGCCACCAAACGACCCGATGCCATCGACATCAGGCCCAACATCGACCACCGGAACGACCTCGTGCTCAAGCACGGTGACCGTGCGAAAGCTGTCCATCGCTATGTCGTGCTCTGATCCGGCCCAGCGTCCGGCGGCGTCGCGGTAGAAGCCTCGGCCGGAGGCGCTTCGTTCAGCGGCGACGCGCCATACATCGCCATGATGTGCGCCTCAGTCAATCGACCGGTTTTCCGACGGTGAACGTCGGCCGAGCGTCAGTACCTACGGCCTGCTTGGCACCCGGGAAGAGTTCGGCGGGTGACAGCGAGCGCGACTTAAAGAACACACTCTCCTTGCCGCTGCCCGTCAGTACCAGGCGCACCTTGTCGAGGTCTTCGAAAAAGTACTCCTGCAACAAAGGGATGACCTGCAAGGCGAACATCCGCTGCAGATCAGCCAGTGACGTGATGCCCATGAACAGCGCGTGCCCGATCGCATGATCTCGGTCGAGCAGGTACTCAAGCCGGTCATTGATGCGTTGAAGTAACTTCGGCAGGTCGATTGCGCCCACCATCTTCGGCTCGATGCGGTGCGGCTCTGGTGGGCATTCCTGAAACCGAAAGCGCCGCCGCAGCGCCAGGTCCATCATCGCGATGGAGCGGTCGGCCGTGTTCATCGTCGCCACCAGATTCAGGTTGTCGGGCACACCGAACCGCTCGTTCGTGCCCGGCAGCGTGACCCAGGCGCCGGTCTCATTGGGTTTGCTGCCTGCGATCACACGCTTGCTAGGCTCGACCAGGGTGATCAGCTCACCGAAGACCTTGGCCACGTTGGCGCGGTTGATCTCGTCGATGAACAGCGTGAATTGTTGCGTTGGATTGGCGTGGGCCTTCTCGCAGAGGGTAAGCAGTGGCCCTTTCTGGAAGACGACGGCAACCCCAGCCCCATCTTTCGCCGCCACCGGCCTCAAGCCACCGACGAAATCCTCGTACGAGTAGCTCGGGTGAAAGGCAACGAACGCATAGTCCTCCCCGTTGTCGAACGCAGCCTTCATTCGGGCCTGCATCTCGAAGGTCTTGCCGGTGCCTGGCGGCCCGAACAGGATCAAGTTTTCTGCGATACGCAACGTCGGCGCCGATTCTGGCGCGTATACCGCCTCGGGTTCGCTCGCGACAATTATGTTCGAGCCACCGACGGCCGCTGCAGCCGCCCCAGCACCTTGTTGCACATGCTTCTGCGGCTCGACCGCGTCTTGCTTGATCAGCGTGCCAACCGGCGGCATGTAGTAGTCGATTTCCTGACCGTGTTCCGTCTCCAGCCGCTTGCGCAGTTTCAGCAAGACGGCGTCCAAGGTTGGCCTGTTGTCTGCCAAGCCTGGTGACCAAACATCGTGCGCCCGCGCCACCTTGTTCTTGTGGCCCTGGCTGAAGATCCGCTCGAAATCTGCCGGGAACAGCAGATGGCACAGCGCGTGATAGAACTGCCGGCCCTTACCCGATGGGACCGTTTCGAGCCAGGTCGCGAAGTCGGTTCCACTGCTCAGAAGTGCCTCGCGTTCAGGCCTTGGCTTCCCCAGGAAAGCGGCAAAGGCCTCGACCGCGAATACCATCTCCATCCAGAGGTACTGGTTGTAGCCTGGGCCGCCGCTGCCGAGCCCCGATAGCACGGTCGAAGCCACGAACGGCGATGCTTCCGGGAACGTCGTCGCCGGCTTCATGTCCCAGATGAGCTTCAGCTTCGCGAGCTTGGTGTGCGGCAGCAGGTTGGTCGGGCCGAGGTTGACGATCCAGAACACTTCGGTCATCAGCGCCACGTCCAGCGCCTCGCAGGTGGCCAGCTGGCCAGCCAGCTTCTCGTAGAACCCACCCTGGCCCACATCGGGCTGTTTGACGTAGTTGTCGATCAACGCCTGAAAGTGCTCGGTCGTCCAGAGCGTTTGCCCGTCGAGCAGCAGAGACTGCTGGTCCAGAAGGCAGCGCTGCTTGAACTTCGCCGCCGCGTCGAAGACGCTGGCTGCGTTTGGAAAGTGGGGGTTGAAGCGACTCACGGATGCTGACCCCTTATGGCTTTGCCTGGAACCGTATGTAGTCCACCAGCCGTGACGATTCTTTCACCTCATCGTGCGGCAGCAGCACGTAGACCCAAGGCTTCCCACCAACGGCTTTGGCGTGGTCCGACGCATGCCGACACCACTGCGCCGCTGCCGATGCCTTGGCAGCCACCTCCTGGGTCTCGACATCGGTTCTCGCTTTGGTCTCGACCATGAAAATATGTGTGGCCGTCTCCGCCACGAAGTCAGGGATGTACTCTGGCTGCTCGGTGCCCAGCTTGTAGTAAATGAGGAACTGCCCCTTGGCGGGCTTGAACCACTTCTGCGCGTCACGTTCCAGGATGACAGCGAAGCGCCGCTCGGTGTCAGAGTCAAACCGCTGGAGCGGATACAGGCACTTTGTGAAACCGCCGAAAAGCATCTGCTTGATGCGGCCGATCTCGACCACCGTCTCGCGAAAGTGGTGCGATGTCTGGCCAGCCACCACCGTGTAGTTGCACGGCCTGAGTTCGGTGAAGCCACGGCTGACCTGCACCTCGTAGCTAGTGGCCTTCTCCCAGAAGTGAGCGAGCATTTGCGCGTGAATTTCGCGCGCGATCAGCCGGCGGTCGCGGTCGAGCACGCTGATGACCTCGGCTTCAGACAGGTAGGTCTGAAGGTGACGAACCATCTGCCCGGCCACCTCGTAGAGAAGCTCGGCGTGGGTGAAGTAGTCGATGTCATCGAAGTCCACCAGCGCGTGGACGATGTAGTCCTCAAGCCGCGCTTCCTTCAGCCCGGCCGCCGATGCCAACGTGAACTGCTCGTTCGTGCGCAGCATCTGGCCGACGATCTCGCGTGCGCCGGGCTGCAAGTGCAGTTGGCTCACATCCAGTGTGAACGCGTTAAAGCCGGTGGTGACCTCACCCGTCGGCACCACCGAGATGCGCGGGATGTCGATGGTCTGCTGCACCACGATGTCGGTGGTCTTCGCCACCACCGCTGCCAAATCAATAACAGGTTGCGCCGTGTCCGTCCCCGCCAACAGGTCACCTTGAAGTGGTTTCAGACGTTCAGTGACCTCAGCCAAGATTTGCCTGCGCACCTCGGGCGTCAACAGTGCGCTGCTCGTGGGCACCAGGTCGCGCTTGACCTCGTACTTGCCGATCACGTCCATCACCACGCGTGCGGCGTTCAGTTCTGCCTCGGTGGCGAACATTGGCGCACCTGGTGGCGTTGGCGCCGCGCCGGTGCCGCCAGGCGCAGGCGCGATGTCGGGCGCAACGGACAGGCCCAAACGCGTCATGGCGCCGGAACCCACTTGCACGCTGACCTTTTTGTCGTCGGCACTGGGCGCGTCCAGGATCACCTGCTTCAAGCGAATGGGTGAGTCGGCACGGTTGGCGTCGTCCACGATCTCCTGAAAGCGGTCATGGGCCACGATGTTCAAGCGGTCCACCGCGGCAGTGCCCGTGCGCTTGCCGTAGGGCAAGCGCAGGCCCCGGCCGATCGATTGCTCCACCAACGTGCGGGCGCTCGCCGCCCGCAATGGAACGATGGTGTAGAGGTTGGTCACGTCCCAGCCCTCTTTGAGCATGTTGACGTGGATGACGATCTCGGTTGGCTCGTCAACACTTTCCACGGCAAGCAAGCGGGCAATCATTTCCTCTTCTTCGGCGCCCGTCCGGCTGGAATCGACTTGGATCACCTTGCCAGCGTACCGGCCCTCGTAGAACTGCGGCGATTCCAACAACGCCAGCAGCTGCCCGGCATGCGTCGTGTCTCGTGCGATCACGAGGATGAACGGCTTGACTACCTGCACACCGTTCTCGCGCGCGTAGGTCAGCAACTCGACCTTAGTCGTCTCGTGCAAGCGCACGCCGTCTTCAAGCTTGATCTTTTCTATCTCTTCCGGCGTGTGGGCCTTGGCGTTGAAGTTGCGCTGCGTAACGACCGCCGGCTACTTCACGAAACCATCTTCCATCGCCCTGGCCAGCGGATAGTCCATCACGACGTTCTTGAACGCCACGACCTTGCCGCCCGTGCCTTCGACGAATGGCGTCGCGGTGACCTCCAGGCCAAACAAAGGCTTCAGATCATTGATGGCCCGCACGCCAGCGCTGGCGCGGTAGCGGTGCGACTCGTCCATCAACAACACCAGGTCGGGCAAGTTCGCCAGATGGTTGAAGTAGCTTGTGCCCAAGACCTCCTTCATGCGCTTGATGCGCGGTTCCTTGCCGCCGCGCACCTCGGAATTGAGTTTTGAGATGTTGAAGATGTTGATGCGCACGTCGTGGGCGAAGCCCGACGGCTGGTCTTGCACTACGGCACCAGACTCGTCGTAGTTGTCGCCGGTGATGATCAGCGGCGTCTGCGTCGCGAACTCGGCGATGCCCTTGAAAACGTACTTGGGCGTGTTGCGTGTGAAGTCGGTGATCAGCTTGTTGTAGATGGTGAGGTTGGGCGCCAGCACAAAGAAGTTGTTGATGCCATGCGCCAAGTGCAAGTACGTGACGAAGGCGCCCATCAGCCTAGTCTTGCCGACGCCCGTCGCCAGCGCGAAACAAAGCGACGGAAAGTCCCGCTCGAAATCCTCCAGCGTCGGGAACTCAGCCTTGAGGGTGGCAAGCACGGCATCGTTGTCCCGGTCTTGGCCCAACAGCTCCGGCGCCGCCTCAATCGCGCGCATCAGCTTGAGCAGCGAATCGGACTGTGGAGGACGCAGCGAGAGGCGGCCAGCAACGTGATTGAAGACCCGCGCACTCATGCCTCTTCTCCTGCGAAAAGCCCGCCCTGACTTGGATCGACGCGACCGACTCTCAGCGGCTTCGTGTCCATATCACCCGTGACTGACTTGACCGCATCGGGCTTGGCCATCGGAAGGTTGGCGACATTGAGGCTGTAGTCGTCGTGCCCCCATTCGCACCGGCTGAGAACCATTTTCGGAATCTTTTTGAGTGTGATGTTCGGCCAGCGCTCCGATGCGCGCGCTGCGTTGACGCCGTGAAAGGCCGCACAGCAGACCATCAGGCTACGGTCCTCACCAACTTCCTCAGAGACTGACTGCAATTGATCGGCCGAAAGCGTCTGCGTCGTGACGAAAATGAAATCACGCTCGCTGGACCGCCCGTGCGCCCACCATTGCTCTTCGGACGGCGCGTACTCGAATCCTTCAAGTTTGCAGAGTGCCTCAGCCAGTTGGGCGGCGTTGTACGCCGGATTGACGACAGGATTTCCCCATCGGTCATCAACGATAAGGCTCGGAGCAAGCCTGTAGTAGCGAAACCCGCCACCACCTTCCCACTCCTGGCTCTCGGAAACTCCGCCGCTGTCATCCCCATCTATAACTTTATTCAAGCGAGGAATGATGTGGGTATGGCAATGCTCGCCAAGCTCGATCATGATCCAGCGCCTTGCCATTTTGTGCGCGACCGCGCCGGTAGTACCGGAGCCAGCGAACGAATCTAATATCAGATCGCCGGGGTTGCTGGCTATCTCGACGATTCGGGCCATTAGCCTCTCGGGCTTCGGCGTTGCGAAAACATCCTTAGAGTTGAATGCGAGTGCCTCCTTCTTAGCGTCCTGCGTGTGACCAACTTCATCGAAGAACCAAATTGTCTGTGGGGCTTTGGTCAGCTCACCCTGTTCAGACAAGTACATTTTTCGACGCGGCATTCCGTTCTGGTCTTTGCCCCACCAGATCTCTCCCTTCTTGTGCAAGTCCCAAAACTTGTCCTCTGAAACTCGCCAGTACGATCCCGCTGGGGGCCCGTCGATCAACCGGCCGCCGGGTGTGCGGATCGCGTAGAGACCTTTGCTATACGGGTTCCGCGCAGACAGTGAGATTGACTGCCAGGCTCCTCTCGGATCGTCATCAGGGTTCTTGTATGACGCGCGCTGTTTGGCCGACGCCGCCACTTGATTCGGCTCCCATTGCTGCGCATCACGTGCGTAGACAAGGACATAGTCGTGATCGATGGAAAAGTGTCTTGTCGAATTCTTGACCGACATCGTCTTCTGCCAAATGGCAGAGGCTATGTAGTTGGCTCGGCCAAAGACTTCGTCGCAGAGAACTTTGAGGTAGTGAGCTTCGTTGTCGTCGATCGTGATCCAAAGCGATCCGTCATCTGAGAGAAGCCGTCGCAGAATCTCCAGGCGATCCCTCATCAGTCCGAGCCAGATGGAGTGCTCCAATCCGTCATCGTATTGGGCGAACGCGCTGCCGGTGTTGTACGGCGGATCAATGAAGACACACTTCACTTTACCGGTGAACTCTTGTTCTAGCGCCTTCAAAGCCAAGAGGTTGTCGCCAAAGATCAATCTGTTATCGAAGCTATCTTCTTCTCCGATCCGTGCTTTTGCGTGATAAGACTTGCTTGGGTCCTCAAGAAGGATTCGCGGCTCAAGGCGAGGACGCTTTTCCTTGCCAATCCACGTGAGTTCAAGTTTCTGTTTGCTCATTGCGCGGTTCTCATAGCTGCGGCGCGTGGCTCGCCAAGTAGTCCATCAAACGCCTTCGGGGGTACTCAGCCGGTGGTCCAGCAACGCTCCGCAACGCCAGCACTGCTGGGTCGGCACTCAACGCGTACGACTTCTCCATCAGGTCGGCAACGAACGAAATCACGTTCCCCTGATTTCGGAAGAATGCGAGTGGCCCGACAAGAATCAGCGCTGGCGCGCAAGATCGAATGCTTCCTGGCGGGTTTGGTCCAGAGGCGGCTGATCCGGGTCTTGATTGCTGCAGCATCAAGAACGGTGGACCCTTCGATCAGGTTGCGCAATCGCTTGAGCATGACAGCTGCGATGGTATGGCCACCGTTCCGATAGATGAGCCGCTCTTGGCCGCTCGCCTTCTGTTCGTTGTCCAAGGTCATGGCTCGCACGACCCGGTAGCAAACAACGGAATTGACGAGCGTCATACCGCTCAGCGTCGGCGTGAACAAGAGCTTGTAGTCGGTTGAGTCCGGATCGGCCAAACGGGCCGATTCGCTTTTCAGAAGGACCGGGTAGCGCGGGTCGTTGTGCCGCAACGCCAATGCACGCAGGGCTTCGTCGAGCGTGATCGCCTTGCTCGTGATCAGTGCGGAGGCTCGGGGCAGGTCCTCCGGCCGATAGTGGTACGCGTAGTCGAGTTGCGCGATCTCCTGCCGCAGTCGATCCTGGTTTTCGTCGAGAGAGGCAAAGTTGGCAATCTGAACGGGATTCTGGTGATTGCGCGCCTTGGTGACCTTGCGCCCAAAGTCCCCAGCGGACGATGCAGTGATCAACGTAAACATGACTTTGGCATCATCGATGTTGTGGCCAGGGTGCTGTCGAACAAACTCTGCCGCAGAGGCGACCGTCTGCGCCCCGTTAATGATGGACAGACCAAGCACGTCGAGCTTCTTGACACCGAGCTTGGTCGATCTCGGACTGACGTGGTCGCAAACCGCCGTCACGCCGTTGTTGAGGTAGAAGAACTCTGCCGGGCTGTCGTGCAGCGTGGCCTTGATCGACTTGTTGACATCGGACTTTGTGCTTCCGAGGTAGTACCGGATGTTCCGCTCGTACAGAGCCTTGCCGCACGCCTCATGCAACGCGACGAGATCGACCACTTTGGCGACCCCGTAGAACGTGGATCGAGGCGTGTCGATCTTCTCGAACTTATGAAGATGAATGTGGGCGTTGACCGGCTTGTATTCGTTCTCGGCCCGAAGATCACGAACAACATCGTCAGCGGTGTAATAGTCGATCTGCTTCGCCAAGCGGGTGTCATCGAGGTCTTCGTCATCGAGCAGCGCCTGCATCGCGTCGGCCGCCATCTTGGATACTGCGCCGCCCGTGTAGGCGACAACAAGTTGGATGTGGCTGCAAACATCCAGCGCGTGTTCTATCTCGGCCTGGCGCTTCTGCACGTTCGCGTTGAACGCCGTGAATTCTTGCTTCAACAGCAGGCGAATGCCCGCGCAGAAGGCCTGTGCCTCTTCCTGCTGAAAGTTCTCGGTTGCCTTGAGCTTGGCCTGCACCAGATACAGCGTTTCTGTCTTCGCGACGTAGTGGATGGCGTCGATCCCGTTGTCGTTGAAGTCATCGACCACGGTGGCAGCAGCGGTCAGCGGCGCGAGGTCGAGGCGCTTGTGGAGAGCGAACCCGCTGAACGCACGGTCGATGTTTTTGGCAGCAGATATCGCCGCGTTGGCTGGCCCAAGGAGCGACGGCAGGTGAGGTACGAAGCGCGTGTCCAGTACCTTCTTCAGAACGGTCATGGTCTGCGGGTCGAGCGCCGCCATTAGGCAAGCTTCCATTCGATCGTGAACAAGGTGGTTTCCTCGACTTCTTGTTGGAGTTGAATTTCAAGCTGCGCGATCAGTTCGTTCCGCTGCGCTTCGACTTGATCCTGCCGATCAAACAACTCTCGACGCAGCTTGTTGCGCCTGCCTTCCAGTTCACGCTGCCGCTTTTGCAGCGCCAGCTTTTCTTCGAGCGTGGGCGATACAGCGGCCGTGCGGCGCACATCCTTGATCTCGCTATCGATGGCCTTGATTTCCTGTTCCAGACCCAGCTTGAGGTCGTCAGCCCACGAGTCGAGCTTGCTGACCTCTTGTCCGAAGTAGCCCAGGTTCCGCTGATTCACCGCGCGCAACACAGCCAGGCCACGCGCCTCTGCGTCGGTTTGAAGCGTATCGGGGCCAGCCGCGAACAGACCCTCGGCCTGCTGCCGCGCCGGTAGGCGAAGAAGCTTTTCGGGATCGTCCTCGGCGAGAACGGCGCCCGCTGCTGTGCATGCGGAAACGATGAGGTGCTGCTCTTGTTGGCCAAGCGCCGCGACGCTGATGAGCTTGACGCTCAGCCAGCCGCTTTGGCCTCGATAGCCTTTGAGGGTGCTGATTTGCGCGCCGTAGCCGCCGTAGTCGAACACGATGCGAGCGGGCGACAGAGGACGCGTCTTGGCCTGACTGCTCACCCACTCCGCCAACGGGTGACCGAGCCGATAAAGATGCGCATCACCGCTGCGCCGGGGCAGTTCGTAGCGGCCGAGAGGCATCAGCTCGGCATCTGCGTCGGCAGTGCCGGCCGGGTTTCGTTGCAGCAGGAAGCCATCGTCGTCAAAGGTCGCGCAGTCGGCCAGCTCGGTGGCAGAGAGGTCCATCAACAGCCGCTCGTGGCGTGACCTTGCTGAACGGCTGTCTTCGGCACGCATTCGCAGCTTGTCCTGCACCTCTTCGTCGAAGTTCTCCAGCAGCAGCTGCCGGGTCTTTATCATGGCCTCGTCGATTTCGCCCGACAGCTCCAGCCGCAGTTGTTCGAAGCTGGAGCGGATTTCGTTGGGGTTGCGACAGTGCTGGTAGATGTCGGCAATGCGGCGCTCGAAGTCGATGCCGGAACCGATGGCGCCCAGCACTTCGTCGCTGGCGCCGAAGACGCCCTCGAAGAGGTGGAACTTCTCGGCGAGCAGCTCGTACACGCGCGCGTCGGCTTCGTTGCTTCGGTCCACAAAGTTGACGACGACTACATCGTGCTTCTGGCCATAGCGGTGGCAGCGCCCGATGCGCTGCTCGATGCGTTGCGGGTTCCACGGCAGGTCGTAGTTGATGACCAGCGAGCAGAACTGCAGGTTGATGCCCTCGGCGCCGGCCTCGGTGGCGATCATGACGGTGCCACGCTCTTTGAAGTGCTCTACCAAGGCGGCGCGGGTGTCGGCGGTCTTTGAACCGCTGATGCGGTCGGTACCGGCGTGACGCTTGATCCAGTCGGCGTACACAGCCTGGGCTCGCGCGTCGCTGTTGGTGCCATTGAAGAGCACGATGCCGGCGCCGTAAGGCGTCTCGGCGAGCAAGGTCAGCAAGTAGTCTTGCGTGCGCCGTGACTCTGTAAAGATGATGGCCTTCTTCTCAGCACCCAGGCGTTCAAGCTCAGCGAACGCGCGCGTCAGCGCGGTGAGCAGGGAGCGGCCCTTGGCATCATCTCGAATGCTGGTGGCCAGTGCTTTGAAGCGACGCAGCTCAGCGATCTCGGCGGCGACGGC
Source organism: Ideonella sp. (assembly GCF_016702655.1). GTDB lineage: Bacteria > Pseudomonadota > Gammaproteobacteria > Burkholderiales > Burkholderiaceae_C > CAIKUF01. Next base: position 2,023 of record NZ_JADJDO010000040.1, on the reverse strand, counting down.
ATCGCGCCCGCCGCGTACATCATGCGGAGGCTCGCTGGCATCCTTGCCGCTGCCGTCGTATTCCTCGGCGGTTTCGTCGAGCGCCCGTAGTCTTCGTCGAGAGCCTCGGCGAGGTCGGCGGGCGGGCCGGGCTGGTCCAACACACCTTGCAATCGCTTCGCCATGGTTTCCAGGGCACCCGCAATGGCGTGGCTGACGATGCGAGCAGCTTCCACAACACCAGTGAGATGAGCTGGCGCTGGCCGTCTGGCAATGCATTCAGGTTGGGGCGGCGCAGGTAGTCGCCCACCAGGGCCGAAAGCTCGCGCTCCTGATCTGACGGTGTGAACTCTTGGACGATGGCCCGGCGGGCGGTGTACGGCACGTATTGCTGCACCTGGCGACGCAGCGTGCGCTTGCATATGGGCGCGATTCGCAGGCGGAGGTTGGCAAAGGCCTGCTCTTTCGGCTGCGAAGTGAACTGCGAGCGGAAGCTGTCCACGTCGCCGAAGACACGGTCATCGATCATGCTGACCAGGCCGTACAGCTCCAGCAGCGAGTTCTGAAGGGGCGTGGCGGTCAGCAGCACCTTGGAGTGCACGTGAGCCAGAGCGTCCTTGAGCGTCTTGGCGATGACATTGCTGGTCTTGTAGACGTTGCGCAGGCGGTGCGCTTCATCAAGCACCACGAGGTCCCAGTCAACGGCCTTGATGTCGTCAGCCTTGGCCTTGGCGAACTGATAGGAACAGATCACCGGGCCGGTCAACGCCGCGCCCGCTAGGACGAAGGGATTCGCCTTGTCTTGCTTGCGAAGCGCGTTGTAGTTCTTGGCCTCCAGGATCAGGCCGTGCAGGTTGAACTTGTCTTGTAGTTCCTGGTGCCATTGCTTGCGCAAGTTGGCCGGCACGATGATGAGAATGCGGCGCCTGCGCTCGGCCCAGCGCTGCGAGATGACGAGGCCAGCCTCGATCGTCTTGCCCAGGCCCACCTCATCGGCCAGGATCACGCCGCGCGAAAGCGGGTTCTGGCAAGCGAAGAGCGCGGCATCGACCTGGTGCGGGTTGAGGTCAACCTGGGAATCGACGAGCGTGGACGCCAGCGACTCAACGCTGTCACTCGGCGCACGCCGGGTCAGCAGCCATGCCACGTACTGGCTTTGGTGCGGGGTGAGAAGGCGCCGAGTCACGCAGCGCCTTTGCAGTCGGCGCTCGAAAATTGAGTGGCCAAGGTGGTTGACGTATTCGTTTGCACTGGTCAGCGTCCGGCGGACTTGGGTCTTGCCGGACGGTTGGCCACTCGGCTCGGGGCTCTGGCCCTCTCGATGCGTCGCAGTTCCAACAGAACCTCACGCGCATCGTGGGTCCGGCCAGCATCGATGTCCGCCAGGCCCTTCTCGATGTCGTCGAGCAGCACGAGGTGCACCCGCTCCCGCTCAAGCCGGTGGTAATAGTCGAGGCGATCTGCGTCGATCAGCGCAACGTAGCTCTCGCCGTTTTTCGTGATGATCTTCTCCGCACCGGCTTTGACTTCGTCAGCCAGCTCGGACAGGTTGGCTCGGGCCTGGGTCAACGGGATCACGTCAGTCGTAGTGATGGGCATGGCGGTCGAGGCTAAGGCGCGAATTCTGTACATGTTACATCCCGATGCCGCAGGGGCCAGCAGGCTCGTCGGGCGTCCCGCACGCAGCATTCGCAGTCTGAGGTAGCTGCTCGCGGCAACCGGTCCGTCAACGAGCAGACTGCGCGTTGTTCGACCGCGCCACTTTCAAACTATTTTCTCGATCGGAAGCAGCGAGCAGGATCAACGCAATTTGGCGCGAGTTCGGCTCGCTCGGTTGTCGTCACTCTCGGTCAGTTCGTGTCGCCTTGATACGTCGGCCGGAGGCCCATTGCAACGCTTCCTCGGAGTCTGTAGCGTCTTGTTTATGAACGCGAACAGACAGCTCGAAGTGTCCCGCAATGAAAGGCGAACCATGCCCATCGAGACCGAATGCTTGCTCACGTGCTGCACGATTCACTGCAGCCACGAACCCGGATTCCGAGAC
>NZ_JADJDO010000039.1 GCF_016702655.1 Ideonella sp. | reverse complement strand
CGTCGAACGAGAACAACCGCAACGTGCTGCTGTTGCGCGACCCGACGGTCGACGGCATGAAGACGGGCTATACCGAAGCCGCGGGCTATTGCCTGATCGCGTCGGCGGCGCGCGAGTTTCCGAACCTGGGCTCGGTCGGCGCCGGCCCAAACAAGCGCCGGCTGCTCAGCGTGCTGCTAAACACAACGTCGATGAACGCGCGTGCCGATGAAAGCCAGAAGCTGCTCAACTGGGGCTTCACGGCCTTCGACGCGGTGCGGCTGTTCCAGGCCGGCCGGTGATCGTTGCGGCGCCGGTGTGGAAGGGCAGCGCGCGCGAGGCCAAGCTTGGCGCCGGCGGTGCCGTGATCGTCGACGTGCCGGCGGGCGAGGCGGCCAAGGGTGCAGACGCGGGTTGAACGCACCGATCCGCTGATCGCGCCGCTCGACGCAGGGCAGCGCGTCGGCACGCTCAAGGTCAATCTCGCATCAGGCGCGACCGTGGCCGAGCGGCCGCTGCAGGTGCTCGACGCCGTGCCGCAGGCGGGCATTCTGGGTCGCGCCTGGGACGCGATCAGGCTCTGGATCAAATAAGCGACGGCGCGCCTGCAGCCGCCCTTGAGTCCGGCACCGAGCGCGCCAATAATCGGACCATGATGCCTGACCTGCCTGAGAGCCTGTGCTACCTGAACGGCGAGTTCGGGCCTTGTCCGAAGCCAGAGTCAGCGTGCTCGACCGCGGCTTCATCTTCGGCGACGGCGTGTACGAGGTCGTGCCGGTCTATGCGCGGCGCCTGTTCCGCTTCGACGAGCACATGGCGCGCCTCGCGCGCAGCCTGGCCAGCTGCGCATTGCCAACCCGCACACGAGCGCCGACTGGCTGGCGCTGTGCCGCAAGCTCGTCGCCGCGCAGGCGGTCGAAGACCAGCTCGTCTACATCCAGGTCACGCGTGGTGTCGCGCTGCGCGACCACGTGATGCCGGTCGGCCTTGCGCCAACCGTTTTCATGATGGCCAGCGCGATGAAGCCACCCACGGCCGAGCAGCGCCATCGTGGCGTGGCCTGCGTGACGGCGCGCGACTTCCGCTGGGAGCGCGGCGACATCAAGTCGATCTCGCTGCTCGGCAACGTGCTCGCGCGCGCCAGATCTCTGGCCGACGCCGGTGCGGTGGAGACGATCATGTTCCGCGATGGCCACTTGACCGAGGCCGCGGCGTGCAACGTCTGGATCGTCCACGAAGGCGCGCTGCTCGGGCCGCCCAAGAGCGAGCATGTGCTCGAGGGCATACGCGTCGAACTGCTGCGCGAGCTGTGCGAGGAGACCGGCATCGCCACAACCTGCGCCCGATCGCGGAGTCGGAGGTCGTTGGAGCGGACGAGATCCTGCTCAGTTCGGCCACCAAGGAGGTGCTGCCGGTGACGACGCTCGACCACGAGCCGGTCGGGCACGGTGCGCAGCGCGGCAAGCCGGGGCCGGTGTACGCGCGGACTGCACGAGGCCTACCAGCGCGCCAAGCGGGCGCAGTCGATCTGAGGGGGCGCATTGGCGAGCACCGAAGTACCGTCGCTGATCGACTACCCGAGCGCCTTCCCGGTCAAGGTGCTGGGCCTCAACGCCGAGGGCTTCGTCGAGGAATGATCGCCGTCGCGCGCCGCTTCGACCCGGCGTTTGACGCTGCTGCGGTCTAACTGCGGCCGAGCCGGGCGGAGAAGTACCTGGGCGTGACGCTGACCGTCACCGCGACCAGCCGCGAGCAACTCGACGCGCTGTACCGCGAACTGTCGGCGCATGCGATGGTCAAGGTGGTGTTGTAGGCGTGCGCCACGCCGCACCCGCCGAACGCCGGACGCGATGAGCCAGGCTCTCATCAACCAGTACCTAGCCGAACTTGACCGGCTGAAGAAAGTGAGCGGCACACGCCGCGAAACCGTCGTGCGCGAGGCATTCAAGGACTTGCTCAAGGGCTGGGGCAAGGCGCAGGACCTGGTGTTCGTGGCCGAGTACCCGATGAAGACTGCCGCGCGCGACGGCATTGCGGTCGACGGCGCGCTGCTGCACAGCATCCGCACGCCGCTGGGCTACTGGGAGGCCAAGGACGCCGACGACGACCTGGCGGTCGAGATCCAGAAGAAGTTCAGGCAGGGCTATCCGCGCGACAACATCCTGTTCACAGACGACGTGACGGCCGTGCTCTGGCAGGGCGGCGCACAGCCCGTGATGGAGTGCGCGGTCACGGATACCGCACGGCTCGAGAAGCTGCTCAAACTCTTCTTCGCCTTAGAGCGCCCCGAGATCGCCGGCTTCCGCAAGGCCGTCGAGCAGTTCAAGGCCGACCTGCCCGCCGTGCTCGACGCGCTGCGCTCGATGATCGAGCGCGAACACACCGGCAACACCGCCTTCGCCGAAGCGTCTGCCAGGTTTCTTCAGCACGCGCAGGAAGCCATCAACCCCGGCCTCACCGCGGCCGACGTGCGCGAGATGCTGATCCAGCACATCCTGACCGAGGAAATCTTCTCGAAGGTATTCGACAGCGAATTCCACCGCGATAACAACGTCGCACGCGAGCTGTACAAGCTGGAAGAAACCTTCTTCACCGGCAGCCTGAAGAAGAGCACGCTGAAGGGCCTGGAGGCCTACTACGCCGCTATCCGCGCCGCGGCGGCGCAGATCGCCAACCACCACGAGAAGCAGACCTTCCTGAAGGTCGTCTACGAGAATTTCTACAAGGCCTATAACCCCAAGGCGGCCGACAGGCTTGGCGTGGTCTACACGCCGAACGAGATCGTGCGCTTCATGATCGAGGGCGCCGACTGGCTGTGCCAGAAGCACTTCGGCAAGGGCCTGATCGACCGCGACGCGTGGAACTGCTCGACATTGCCACCGGTACGGGCACGTTCGTTTGCGAGTTGCTGGAACACTTTCGCGGCCAGCCCGCAAAGCTGGCGCACAAATACCGGAAGAACTGCACGCCAACGAAGTGGCGATCCTGCCCTACTACGTGGCGAACCTGAACATCGAGGCCACGTATGCGGCCATCACCGGTGACTACGAAGAGTTCAAGAATCTGTGCTTCGTCGACACGCTCGACAACGTGGGTCTGCACACCCAGGCGCATGGTGTCACGGTCGACTTGTTCGGCAGCGTCAGCCAGGAAAACGTGGCCCGCATCAAGCGCCAGAACGGACGCCGCATTTGCGTGGTGATCGGCAACCCGCCCTACAACGCCAACCAGGCCAACGAGAACGACAACAACAAGAACCGCGAGTACCCGGCGGTGGATGCGCGCATCAAGCAGACCTACATCCACGCCAGTTCGGCGCAGAAGACCAAGCTGTACGACATGTACGCGCGCTTCTTCCGCTGGGCCAGCGACCGGCTCGACGCGAACGGCGTGCTGGTGTTCGTGACCAACCGCAGCTTCATCGAGAGCCGCACCTTCGACGGCTTTCGCAAGGTGGTGGCCCAGGAGTTTGCCGAAATCTATGTGGTCGATCTGGGCGGCGACGTGCGCGCGAACCCGACGCTGAGCGGCACGAAGCACAACGTGTTCGGCATCCAGACCGGTGTGGCGATCAGCTTCTTCGTGAAGAAAGGAAAGCCCTCTCCCTCTGGGAGAGGGTTGGGTGAGGGCAGGGGCCGGGTGTTCTACGCGCGGCGGCCGGAGATGGAAACGGCCGAGGAGAAGCTGGCGTTCCTGGGCAGCGCGGCGTTGAGCCGGCTGACGTTGGAGGAGCTTCGGCCGGATGCGAAGCAGAACTGGTTGAACCTGACGAGCAACGACTTCGATGAGTTGATGCCTGTTGGCTTCCAAGGACGCGAAGGCGAGCAAGACGGCGTCGCGCGAGAGGGCAATCTTCGGCTCTACGGGCAAGGCCTGTTCTCTGGCCGCGATGAGTGGCTGTACGGAGAAGCGGGCATAGATCTGGCCGAGAAGGCGAAGTTTTTCCTGGTCGAATACGAGACTTGGGCAAGCAATGGCGCTTTCGGCGGGACCGTGATCAAGTGGTCGCGGAATTTGAAGCGCCGACTGGAGCAAGGCAAACGTGAGCCATTCGAGGCCGAGCGAATCATTCGCGCTTCGTATCGCCCGTTTGCTCGACGCCCGCTCTATTTTTCACCGCTGTTGATCGACGAGCGAGGTCAGGCACAAGCCATGTTCGGCGAGCCACCGCCGCGCGCCAACGAGGTCATCGCGGTCACCTATCCTGGTTCGCAGAAGCCGTTCATGGTGTGCGGAGTAGACGGACTGTTCGACTATCACTTTGTCGGCGCAGCGGCCATCTCCACCGGCTTGGCCTTGTATCGCTACGACGAAGCCGGCAACCGCATCGACAACATCACCGACTGGGCCCTCGCCGAGTTCACGAAGCACTACCAGCCGGCCGCGGCAAGAAGCCGCGCCCGATCACTAAGCAAGCCATCTTCCACTACGTGTACGCCGTCCTGCACGACCCGCAGTACCGCGAAAAGTACGCGCAGAACCTGAAGCGTGAATTCCCACGCATTCCGCTCTACGGCCGGCACGGCGAAGCGAGCGAAACCACCTTCTGGCAATGGGCCGCGTGGGGCGAGGCGCTGATGGCGCTGCACATCGGCTACGAACAGGCCGCGCCGCTCGCGCTGCTACGCGCCGACGTGCCCGACGCCAAGGCCCGCGCCGCCGGCCAGCCGCCGAAGTGCCTGCTGAAGGCCGACAAGAGCGCGGGCACCATCGCGCTCGACAGCGAGACCACGCTCGCTGGCATCCCGCCCGCCGCCTGGGCCTACCAGCTCGGCAACCGCTGCGCGCTGGAATGGGTGCTCGACCAGTACAAGGAAAAGAAGCCCAAGGACCCGACCATCCGCGAGAAGTTCGACACCTACCGCTTTGCCGACCACAAGGAAAGGGTGATCGACCTGCTGATGCGCGTGGCGACGGTGAGCGTGGAGACGGTGCGCATCGTCGAGGCCATGAAGGTGGCGCGAAGGTGAGTACCGTTGTGCCCCCTCGCCGGCGGTACTTTGTCGATGAGGCAGGCGACGCCACGCTGTTTGACGCTCGTGGGAAGGTGATCGTCGGCGGCGCAGGTTGTTCGCGCTACTTCCTGCTCGGCGTGGTGGAGGTGGCCGACCCGCCTGCCCTGGGCGCGGCGCTGGAGGCGCTGCGCCAGTCGCTACTTGCCGACCCGTACTTCCACGGAGTGCCTTCGATGCAGCCCGAGCGGCGCAAGACGGCGCTAGCCTTTCACGCCAAGGACGACATGGCCGAAGTGCGGCGCGAAGTGTTTCGCGAATTGATGCGGCATGAACTGAAGTTCTTCGCTGTGGTGCGCGACAAGCAGCGCGTGCTGGCATACGTGCAGCAACGCAATCACATGGATGCCGCATATCGGTACAGCCCGAACGAGCTCTATGACTCGCTCGTGGCGCGGCTATTCAAAGACCGGTTGCACCTGAGCCCTGAAGTCGAGGTCTGTTTCGCCTCGCGTGGCAGTTCGGATCGTTCCGCGGCTTTGACCCTGGCGCTGCGCCGGGCGCGTGAGCGGTTCGAGGTCAAGTGGAGAAAGCCGGTTGAGTCCCGGCTTTCGGTCCGTGAGACCACCCCGGCTCGAGCGCCTGCGCTGCAGGCGGCGGACTACTTCCTGTGGGCGCTGCAGCGGCGATATGAGCGCGGCGAAAGTCGTTTCCTCGAACTCGTCTGGCCACCAGGTCAGCCTGGTTCATGCGGTCGATGAGACCGATGCCGCCCCCTACGGCGTGTACTACACAAAGAAAAGGCCACTGGTGTGAACCCATGGCCTGAGAAGAGAAGGGTCGGGGATATAGGTGCCAAGCGCAAGGCTCGAAACACACACGGCGTGGAGCCGAATTTTGTCCCCGAACAGGCAAATTCTAGTCTTCGACCCAGAGCTTATCAACAGGGTTGTGCACATGGCAAATGAGTCGGAGCCAGCGTCGCCCCTGCTTCGCCAGCGCGGCCGGGTCGCCTGGAGTTCTACCGCTGTCGAGATGCAGGCCTTCACCGCGGCGCGCGGGCCGAGCGTGCGTGACGATCTGGCTCTGCGAGCACGAGCCCGTCTACACCCAGGGCGTGTCGGGCAAGGCAGCACATGTGCTCGATGCGCGCGGCATCCCGGTCGTGCAGGCCAACCGCGGCGGGCAGGTCACCTACCACGGGCCGGGCCAGGTGGTGGCCTATCCGCTGATCGACCCTGCAGCGCCTGGGCATCTATGTCAAGGAATACGTCTTTCGCCTCGAACAGGCAGTGATCAAGACCCTTGCTGCCTTCGACGTCACCGGCCACCGCGTGCTCGGCGCCCCCGGAATTTACGTGCGCTTGGACGACCCCGGCGCGCATGCCCTGCTGGCGCCGCCGCAGCCGGGGCAGGATCCGTTTGCCGGGCTGGCCAAGATCGCTGCGCTCGGGATCAAGGTCAGCCGTCACTGCGCCTACCACGGCGTCGCGCTGAACGTGGCGATGGACCTGCGCCCCTTCGAGGGCATCAACCCTTGCGGCTACGCCGGCTTGCGCACCGTGGACCTTTCTACAATCGGCGTCCAGGCGAGCTGGCAGGAGGTGGCCGACCTTCTCGGCCGCAAGCTCGCCGCCTACCTGAGCCCGTGACGGGCTTGCGTGCCGGAGCCGCCGCCATGACCACCCCCGATGCGACCACCGGGTCGCCGCCAGCCGCGTACGACCCCGGCGCCAAGCAGAAGCGTGAAGCCAAGACCTCGCGCATCCCGATCAAGGTCGTCGCCGCCGAAACGGTGCTCTCAAGCCCGACTGGATCCGCGTCAAGGCGGCTCGCCGACCTCGCGCTTCTACGAGATCAAGTCCATCCTGCGCGAGAACCGGCTGAACACGGTGTGCGAAGAGGCGTCGTGCCCGAACATCGGCGAGTGCTTCGGCAACGGCACGGCGACCTTCATGATCATGGGCGACAAGTGCACGCGGCGCTGCCCATTCTGCGATGTAGGCCACGGCCGGCCCGACCCGCTGGACGCCGACGAGCCGGCCAATCTGGCCCGCACCATTGCCGCGCTGAAGCTGAAGTACGTCGTCATCACGAGCGTCGACCGCGACGACCTGCGCGACGGCGGCGCGGCGCATTTTGTCGACTGCATCCGACGCACACGCGAGCTCTCGCCGGCGACGCGCATCGAGATCCTGACGCCCGACTTTCGCGGCCGGCTCGAGCGCGCGCTCGAGATCCCCAGGCGGCGCCGCCCGACGTGATGAACCACAACCTCGGACCGTGCCGCGCCTGTACCACGAGGCGCGGCCGGGGTCGGACTACGCGTTCTCGCTCGGACTGCTGCAGCGCTTCAAGGCCAGCGCGCCCGGCGTGCCGACCAAGTCGGGGCTGATGGTGGGCTTGGGCGAAACCGACGACGAGATCTTGGCGACGATGCGCGACATGCGCGCGCACGGCATCGACATGCTGACGATCGGGCAGTACCTCGCGCCGAGCGGCCACCACCTGCCGGTGAAGCGCTACGTGCATCCGGACACGTTCAAGATGTTCGAGCGCGAGGCGGCGGCGATGGGCTTCACGCATGCCGCGGTTGGCGCGCTCGTGCGTTCGAGCTATCACGCCGACCAGCAGGCGCATCGCGCCGGCGTGGCCGACGCGGTTTGATCCCGGGTCGCCAGCCGCTAGTGCAGTGTCGAACACTGCACTAGAGTCCACGCTCTGCGCGCTCGGCGCAATCGCGCTCTGGGCCACGCTCGCGTCGCTGGGCGTTGCGCTCGCTCATGTCCCGCCTTTCCTGCTCACCGGGCTGGCGCTCGTCGTCGGCAGCGTGCCGGCCTGGCCGCTGGCGCGCCAGTGGCGGGTGCCGGCCTCGACGCTCGCGCTCGGCGTCTACGGGCTGTTCGGGTTTCACTTCCTGCTTTTCGTCGCACTGCGTCACGCGCCGCCGCTCGAGGCCAACCTCGTCAACTACCTCTGGCCACTCTTGATCGTCGTGCTCGCGCCGCTCGTCCTGCCCGGCATCGCGCTGCGCCCGGTGCACGTGCTCGCGGCGGCGGCGGGCTTCGCCGGCGCGGTGCTCGCCATCGCCGGCGGCCGCGAGTTGGCTGCAGGGCTGACCTGGGGCTATGTGCCGGCGCTCGGCTCGGCGTTCGTCTGGGCGAGCTACTCGCTCTGCACGCGGCGCGTCGCGCCGTTCCCGACTGCCGCGGTCGGCCTGTTCGGGCTCGTCTCGGGGTTGCTCGCGCTGGCCTGCCATCTGTTGCTGGAGCCGGCCGCGGCACTGTCGCCGCGCGACATGGCGTTGATCGGTGCGATGGGCCTCGGACCGCTGGGTGCGGCGTTCTTCCTCTGGGATCGTGCGCTCAAGACCGGCGACCCGCGCCGCATCGGCATCCTGAGCTACCTGACGCCGCTCGCGTCGACGGGGCTGCTGTCGGTGGTGAGCGAGCGCCCGCTTACGATTTGGATCGCGGCAGCCGCAGCACTCATTGTCGGCGCTGCCGTTGTTGGCCTGACGGCGCTGATCCGGCGCGCGCTCGCGCAGGCACGCCAGCGCGTCCCGTTCAGGCTTCGGCGAGCAGTTTCTCGATCAACTGGTGCAGTGCCGCGAAGTCGGGCTCACCGACATAGCGCTTGACGATCTCGCCGCGCTTGTTGATCAGCACCGAGGTCGGCGTCAGCTTGACGTCGCCAAAGCTCCTGGCCACGGCACCGGTGCTGTCGATCGCGACCGGGAACGGTAGTTTGCGCGTCTCGACGAAATTGGCCACGTAGGCCGGCGGGTCGTAGCTCATCGCGACCGCGAGCGTGTCGTAGCCGCGCGCCCTGTATTTGTCGTAGGTCGCGACGATCTGAGGCATCTCGTGCGCAGGTCGTGCAACTCGTGGCCCAGAAGTTGACGAAGACGACCTTGCCGCGGAAATGCTCGGTGCTGGACTGCTTGCCGTCGAGCAGCGTGTAGGCGACGACCGGCGCAATCGGCGATGCGCCCAAGCCCAGATAGGCAGCCGCGGCCAAGGCTGCCACGAGGATTGCCGCGCCGGCGTAGTGGAAGGGTTTCATCGCAGAACCTGTTGGCGAACGGTGATTCTAGGCTGAAGTTCCGCCATTCGAAGAGCGAGTTTCCCTTGTGATTCAAGCACTTGGGTTGAATTCGGGGGTCGACTTTCTGTCTACAGCGTGATCGCGTGGACGAGAGCCATCGCACGTTGTTGCTTGGCTGCGGCTGTGGTGGTGACCTCGAAGGTAGGCGCGTCGGACTCGGCGTTGGGCGTTCGGCAGGTGTTGCGCACGATGGTGGCGAGCTCGGCCATCAAGGTCGAGAAGCTGTGAGCCGGTGCCGTCGACGAGGCAGTGCGTTGCGGCCTTGTCCTGCGCCGAGGATGATCGCTCGGCGGGCGCCACGGGGTCGCGCGTTGCTTTGGCCTGCTGCTCGATATCGGCGAACATCAACTCGCGCCAGGCCTCGCGCATGTGCCACTCGACGTAGTAGGCCAGCATGCACAGCAAGATGTGCGCGCGCACCCGGTCGGCTAAGCGATGATGGATCGGGCGCACCTTCAGATCGATCGTCTTCATCGACCTGAAGGCCCGCTCAACATTGGCCAGCGACTTGTAGCTGCGCACGCACTCGGGCGCATCCATCTGCGCTGCGGGCACCGAAGTTCGAACGATGTAGACGCCGTCGAGTGCTGCCTCGCTGGCAATGCTGTCGGGCTTGCGCGCCCAGGACAGGACCGCATCGGTGATGCTCAGTTCGAAGTGCTTGGCGACCTTGTACTGGTTGACGACCTTGCCCACCCGCACGCCGATCGCGTCGCGTCCGCTGAGTTTGCCCGCCTCGACGCGGGCCTTGATCTTGTCGAGGTTGCGCTCGGTCGCAGCCAGAAGGTCTTCGCGCTTGTGTGCGCGCAACTTGGCCAGCGCCCCGTTGCGGCAGGCCACCAGCCGCTCGCCCGGGTAGTCCGGCGAACTGATCTCCAGCAGATTGCGTTCGTCAAAGAGATCCATCTGCAGGTGCCCGTGTTCGACCAATGCGCGGATCGAAGCACTCTTGAGCGCCGTGATCCAGCCCATACCCTCCATCTCGCGCATCTCCTCGATGGCCTTCTGGGACACCATGCCGCGATCGCCGACCATCACCATGCGCTCGATGCCGAAGACCTCGCGCAGCTTTTGCACCGCGGGCATGAAGGTGCGACTGTCCGCCGTATTGCCTTCATGCACCGAGACCGCCACCGGGCAGCCCCGCGGGTCGGTGAGCAGCCCGTAGTTCACCTGCAACGTGCCGGGCTTGCCATCGCGGCTGTAGCCCCGCTTGGCCAGCGGGCAAGTCGCGCCCTCGAAGTAGCTCGACGACAGGTCGTAGAGCACCAGGCCGCCTTCGCGCAGGTGGCGTGCGGCCAGCTTCTTCTGGATCGCGTCTTGACGCGCGAGCAGCCAGTCCATCGCAGCGTACAGATCGTCCTCGTTGGCTTGGCCGACGCCGAACTCCTCAGCCAGCGTCGTGGCGTGCCACGAGCGCGTGGTCGCCAGCTTGGGTGCCGGCTCGATGATGCGCGCGGCCACCATCGCCAGCACCCGGTCGCGTCGCGGCAGGGCTTGGAGGCGAGCAGCCAAGCCAAGCCCAGGCGCTGCATAGCCAAGGACACCGCCTGCACATGCCCGTGAGGTCGCGAGCGCAAGATCTCGAAGGCCTGCGCGACCGGCACGAAGGTCTCGCCCCGCAGCGAGCGGCGAATGATCTCGATCAGCGCTTCGGGCAGGTGAGAGAGGTTGCCCAGGGTCTCGTTCTTGACCTTGCCCCCCTCGCGGTAGCTGCGCCGCAGCAGATGCGTGCGATAGACCTCGTCCTTGTACTTGCGCGTTGTGGTGACGACATGGGCAGTCCCGGTGCGTGTGGCCATAAGATGGACTATAGATCACAATGATCCACAGTACAAGGACATTTAGTGACTACACAATCAAGCCGGACCAAACCCCTTGCAGGTCAAAATCATGAGGAACTGCGGGCTCTTGCGGGCACGGCAGTGGCTACGAGCGGCGGGGAACTTCCGTCTAGCGCTGCCGGATGCCACAGCATTGCCGACGCTGACCCGTGTCAGCCGCGCGGCACCAGTACTCTTGAACCAGGACCGGCCGCACCTATTTCAGAGTCCTGGGCGGCCGTGGGGCCGCCATTGCCCAAGGAGCCAAGACATGTTTTCACTGACCTCACGTCCGGCCTCTGGATCGCTGTCCACCGCGCGCGATCCGTTCAGCCTGATGGACTCGCTCTTCTCTGATTGGCTGTCGGCAAGGCCGACTTCGTCGCTGGTGGCCAACGCGCGCATCGACGTCAGCGAGCGCGATGCAAACTACGAGGTTCGCGCCGAACTGCCGGGTGCCACGCGCGAAGACATCAACGTCGAGATCGAGGGCGCGCGCGTCTCGATCAGCGCGAAGACAAACGTGCAATCGGAGAAGAAGGAAGGCGACAAGGTTCTCTACAGCGAGCGAACCAGCGAGTCTTACGCGCGCGCGTTCGAGCTGCCGCAGGCAGTGGATGCGGCGGCCGTGGTCGCGAAGTTCGAGAATGGCGTGCTCACGCTGACGCTGCCCAAGAAGGACGCGCCAAAGACCAAGCGCATCGAGATCCAGTAGGAATCGGCCTTCCGAGCACGGGAGCCAGGGCAGGCGCAAGGGTAGCGGCGATTGCGGACTGCCGTCGTGCGGCGCTTGCGCCTTCGTGCAAGGCCCTGACTCTTTCAGGTGGGTGCTTGCCTGCTGCGCGGGTGGTCGCCCACACGCCACGGCGTCTGCCGAGCGGGCCGGAATCTCGCGCGGTCCGCCAGCGCGCGCCGCAGTGGCATGGCCTTGCCTGCGCGCACTTGGTTCGTGGCGCGCGGCGTGTTGTGTGCACTGCGATGTACCTGTTGGGCTGAAGGGATATCCGGACGCGCGGTTCAAGCTGTGCAGCGATCAGCCGATACCCATGGACGAACTCCGCCATCGCGCACGCCATGGATTGCCCAGTCGCCGACACGCCGCTGACAATGGTCAGGCCACTGCCCGATCTCGCTGCATGGGCCGCGCACTTCCTGGCCACTCCGATCCCGGTGCTGACGACCACCGCCGAAGCAGTCGAGGCGATGCGCCTGCGCGAGGATGATGTCGATGCCAACTTGATTGGCGAGATGGTAGCGGGCGACCCGCTGATGACGCTGCGGGTACTCTCGCATGCCGCGGCCAACCGGCCGGCGCGCATGGTCACCGATACCGGAACCGTCACCGCCGCGATCGTGATGATGGGGATCGGCCCATTCTTTCGCGCCTTCTCGGCCTTGCCGACGGTCGAGGACCGATTGCAGGGGCTGCCGGGGGCAGTGCAAGGCATGCAAGATGTCTTGCGCCGCTCGCATCGCGCAGCTATGTTTGCGCTTGCTTTTGCCGTACACCGCATGGATCCGGATACTCCGCTGATCCACCAGGCTGCACTGCTGCACGACTTCGCCGAATTGCTGCTCTGGTGCCACGCACCGTCACTCGCGCTCGAACTGCGCCAATTGCAGCACTGCCAAGCGGGGATGCGATCGGCAGCTGCGCAGCGCATCGTGCTCGGTATCGAGCTTGCCGGCCTGCAATTCGCGTTGATGAGCGCATGGCATCTGCACGATCTGCTCGTGAAGACCGCGGACGAACGTCATGCGGAGCATCCGAGCGTCAAGACCGTAACGCTTGCAGTGCGGGTTGCACGACATTCGACCCACGGCTGGGACAACGCGGCGCTGGAAGACGACTTCTCCGACGCCGCCACCCTGCTCAATCTCTCGCCACCGGCGGCGCGCCAGCTCATCTTCGACATCGGAGCGTAGGCATCTCCGCCGAGGTGAAGGCACGAAGGGTTTGACGGGCTCATACCCGCGGCGTCGGCGCATGGCAAGCCGCGGCCTGGGCAACGAGCCGGCGTTGCCGCTAAGATCGGCCCGCTGCAAGCCGCAGCTCGATCATCATCAAATCAGGAGAGTCCACCCATGGAGATACAGGGGCTGCAGCAGTTCGTCAGCACGACATTGACCGAACTCGTCATCAAGGTACTGGCGGCGATTGCGTTCTGGATCGTCGGTCGTTGGTTGATCGGCCGCGTGATCGCCGTGATGCAGGCGGCAATGAACCGCAATCATGTCGACCCGACACTGACCAAGTACATGGGGTCGATCGTCGCGGTGGCGCTGAACATCGCCCTGGTACTCGGCATCCTCGGCTACTTCGGGATCCAGACCACATCGTTCGCGGCGATGCTCGCGGGCGCCGGCGTCGCCATCGGGGCCGCCTGGAGCGGGCTGCTGGGCAATTTCGCTGCCGGCGCCTTCATGCTAATCCTGCGGCCGTTCAAGGTGGGCGACTTCGTTTCGATCGGCGGCCAAGTCGGCACCGTACACGAATTGGGTCTCTTCGGTACGACCATCGTCACGCCCGACAACGTCCACACGCTGGTCGGCAACGGCAAAATCTTCGGCGACACGATACAGAACTTCACGACCTTGCCAGCCCGGCGCGTCGAGCGTGTGGCCCAACTGGCTGCAAGCGTCAATCCTATCGAGGCGATCGCCCGGCTCAAGGAAGCCGTGGCACAGATCCCCAACATTTCCAAGGCACTTCCGCCCGAGGTCAACCTGCTCGACATGAAGCTCGAGGGACCGGTTATCGCTGTGCGACCCTACACGCACACCGATCACTACTGGCAAGTGTATTTCGACACCAACGAGGCAATTGTCCGGGTCTGCACCGAAGCCGGCTGGCCCGCACCCGCCACGCCGCAATTGCACCGCGTGATACCCGCCTGACGGAGAATACCTGGCGGAGAATGCGAAAAGCCCCTGCCGGGTTCGGCAGGGGCTTTTCAATTAATAGCCTGACGATGTCCTACTTTCACACGGGAATCCGCACTATCATCGGCGCAGAGGCGTTTCACTGTCCTGTTCGGGATGGGAAGGAGTGGGACCACCTCGCTATGGTCATCAGGCTTAACCGGTCACCGTCGAGCGCATCGCGCCAGACAGCCAATTCGTAGAGTCGGTAGCAACGCTCGGTTGCCTACCATCAGATTCTTGATTGCGCCGCACATCGGCATAACACTCTCAGACCCGGATCATTCGACCCAAATCAAAGTTATAGGGTCAAGCCTCACGAGCAATTAGTACCGGTTAGCTTAACACATTACTGCGCTTCCACACCCGGCCTATCAACGTCCTGGTCTCGAACGACTCTTCAGGGGGCTCAAGGCCCCGGCAAGAATAATCTTGAGACGAGTTTCCCGCTTAGATGCTTTCAGCGGTTATCTCTTCCGCACTTAGCTACTCGGCAATGCCACTGGCGTGACAACCGATACACCAGAGGTGCGTCCACTCCGGTCCTCTCGTACTAGGAGCAGGCTCTCTCAATCTTGCAGCGCCCACGGAAGATAGGGACCAAACTGTCTCACGACGTTTTAAACCCAGCTCACGTACCTCTTTAAATGGCGAACAGCCATACCCTTGGGACCGGCTACAGCCCCAGGATGAGATGAGCCGACATCGAGGTGCCAAACACCGCCGTCGATATGAACTCTTGGGCGGTATCAGCCTGTTATCCCCAGAGTACCTTTTATCCGTTGAGCGATGGCCCTTCCATACAGAACCACCGGATCACTTAGTCCTACTTTCGTACCTGCTCGACTTGTCAGTCTCGCAGTCAAGCACGCTTATGCCTATGCACTATCAGCACGATTTCCGACCGTGCCTAGCGTACCTTCGAACTCCTCCGTTACGCTTTGGGAGGAGACCGCCCCAGTCAAACTGCCTACCATACACTGTCCCCAACCCGGATAACGGGCCAAGGTTAGAACCTCAAACACACCAGGGTGGTATTTCAACGTTGGCTCCACGACACCTAGCGGCACCGCTTCAAAGCCTCCCACCTATCCTACACAGATCTGTTCAAAGTCCAATGTAAAGCTACAGTAAAGGTTCATGGGGTCTTTCCGTCTTTCCGCGGGGAGATTGCATCATCACAAACATTTCAACTTCGCTGAGTCTCTGGAGGAGACAGTGTGGCCATCGTTACGCCATTCGTGCAGGTCGGAACTTACCCGACAAGGAATTTCGCTACCTTAGGACCGTTATAGTTACGGCCGCCGTTTACTGGGACTTCAGTCAAGAGCTTGCACCCCATCATTTAATCTTCCAGCACCGGGCAGGCGTCACACCCTATACGTCGACTTTCGTCTTTGCAGAGTGCTGTGTTTTTATAAACAGTCGCAGCCACCGATTCTCTGCGGCCTCATTGGGCTCCGTCTGTACGACTTCACCTACTAAAGGCACACCTTCTTCCGAAGTTACGGTGTCAATTTGCCGAGTTCCTTCTCCAGAGTTCTCTCAAGCGCCTTAGAATACTCATCTCGCGCACCAGTGTCGGTTTGCGGTACGGTCGTGTGCAGCTGAAGCTTAGTGGCTTTTCCTGGAAGCAGGGTATCACTCACTTCGGAAGCAAGCTTCCTCGTTATCACCCCTCATCTAAACCCGGCGGATTTGCCTACCAGGCACGACTACAGGCTTGAACCGGACTCCAACAGCCGGCTGAGCTAACCTTCTCCGTCCCCACATCGCACTACACATCGGTACAGGAATATTGACCTGTTTCCCATCAGCTACGCATCTCTGCCTCGCCTTAGGGGCCGACTCACCCTACGCCGATGAACGTTGCGTAGGAAACCTTGCGCTTTCGGCGAGGGGGCTTTTCACCCCCTTTAACGCTACTCATGTCAGCATTCGCACTTCTGATACCTCCAGCAGGCTTCACAACCCACCTTCACAGGCTTACAGAACGCTCTCCTACCACGTACGCTTGCGCGCACATCCGCAGCTTCGGTAACTGGCTTAGCCCCGTTACATCTTCCGCGCAGGACGACTCGATCAGTGAGCTATTACGCTTTCTTTAAATGATGGCTGCTTCTAAGCCAACATCCTGACTGTTTTAGCCTTCCCACTTCGTTTCCCACTTAGCCAATTTTGGGGACCTTAGCTGGCGGTCTGGGTTGTTTCCCTCTTGTGTCCGGACGTTAGCACCCGGTGCACTGTCTCCCAAGCTGTACTCATCGGTATTCGGAGTTTGCAATGGTTTGGTAAGTCGCCATGACCCCCTAGCCATAACAGTGCTCTACCCCCGATGGTAATACTTGAGGCACTACCTAAATAGTTTTCGGAGAGAACCAGCTATTTCCAAGTTTGTTTAGCCTTTCACCCCTATCCACAGCTCATCCGCTAGTTTTGCAACACTAGTCGGTTCGGACCTCCAGTAAGTGTTACCTCACCTTCATCCTGGCCATGAATAGATCACTTGGTTTCGGGTCTACACCCAGCGACTGAACGCCCTATTCGGACTCGATTTCTCTACGGCTTCCCTATTCGGTTAACCTTGCCACTGAATGTAAGTCGCTGACCCATTATACAAAAGGTACGCCGTCACCCGTTTCCAGGCTCCGACTTTTTGTATGCATGCGGTTTCAGGATCTATTTCACTCCCCTCCCGGGGTTCTTTTCGCCTTTCCCTCACGGTACTAGTTCACTATCGGTCGATTACGAGTATTTAGCCTTGGAGGATGGTCCCCCCATATTCAGACAGGATTTCACGTGTCCCGCCCTACTTGTCGCACGCCTAGTTCTACCGCCAATCTTTTTCATACGGGGCTATCACCCGCTACGGCCAGTCTTTCCAGACTGTTCTGATAGATCGGTGGCTAAAACGTGCAGGCTGGTCCGATTTCGCTCGCCACTACTTTCGGAATCTCGGTTGATGTCTATTCCTCGAGCTACTGAGATGTTTCAGTTCACCCGGTTCGCCTCGCATACCTATGTATTCAGTATGCGATACCCCTAAGGGTGGGTTTCCCCATTCGGAAATCTCCGGATCAAAGCTAATTTGCCAGCTCCCCGAAGCTTATCGCAGGCTATCACGTCCTTCGTCGCCTGTAATCGCCAAGGCATCCACCACATGCACTTATTCACTTGACCCTATAACTTTGACCCCTCGCTGCGCGTGCGCTTCGTGGGATCGGTCAATGAACATATCTGAGTATTACGCGTTATGCCGATCATCAACTCTTGCGAATTGAAGTCTGTTGACGCAATCAAGAATACTGCCGACGCGACGGTGCGCCGCTAGGCGCTAACGCCGGCAGTTCTGATCTTTGACTCTACGAATTGTTAAAGAACAACAGCCGATCTCACGATCAGACACCCAAGGGATCGAAATGATCACTTGGGTGTCGGATGCTCAATTGTGATTGGTGGAGGATGACGGGATCGAACCGACGACCCCCTGCTTGCAAAGCAGGTGCTCTCCCAGCTGAGCTAATCCCCCCCGGCAGAGATGGTGGGTCTGGTTGGTCTCGAACCAACGACCCCCGCCTTATCAAGACGGTGCTCTAACCAACTGAGCTACAGACCCTTCACTCATGACGGTGATTCGCAAAGGGCCGTCAGCCACTGGGTTCGGACCCGCAAGTTGCGAGCTAACGAATGCTGAATCAGCCAGGCCACGTTTCACACACTGTGTTCAACGACAGCCGATAAGAGTGGGCGCAAGAATTTGAGTGCTATTTCCAGAAAGGAGGTGATCCAGCCGCACCTTCCGATACGGCTACCTTGTTACGACTTCACCCCAGTCACGAACCCTGCCGTGGTAATCGCCCCCCTTGCGGTTAGGCTAACTACTTCTGGCAGAACCCGCTCCCATGGTGTGACGGGCGGTGTGTACAAGACCCGGGAACGTATTCACCGCGGCAAGCTGATCCGCGATTACTAGCGATTCCGACTTCACGCAGTCGAGTTGCAGACTGCGATCCGGACTACGACCGGTTTTCTGAGATTAGCTCCCCCTCGCGGGTTGGCAGCCCTCTGTACCGGCCATTGTATGACGTGTGTAGCCCTACCCATAAGGGCCATGATGACCTGACGTCATCCCCACCTTCCTCCGGTTTGTCACCGGCAGTCTCATTAGAGTGCCCTTGCGTAGCAACTAATGATAAGGGTTGCGCTCGTTGCGGGACTTAACCCAACATCTCACGACACGAGCTGACGACGGCCATGCAGCACCTGTGTCCAGGTTCTCTTTCGAGCACCAAGCCATCTCTGGCAAGTTCCTGGCATGTCAAGGGTAGGTAAGGTTTTTCGCGTTGCATCGAATTAAACCACATCATCCACCGCTTGTGCGGGTCCCCGTCAATTCCTTTGAGTTTCAACCTTGCGGCCGTACTCCCCAGGCGGTCAACTTCACGCGTTAGCTTCGTTACTGAGAAGAAACCCTCCCAACAACCAGTTGACATCGTTTAGGGCGTGGACTACCAGGGTATCTAATCCTGTTTGCTCCCCACGCTTTCGTGCATGAGCGTCAGTACAGGTCCAGGGGATTGCCTTCGCCATCGGTGTTCCTCCGCATATCTACGCATTTCACTGCTACACGCGGAATTCCATCCCCCTCTACCGTACTCAAGTCATGCAGTCACAAATGCAGTTCCCAGGTTGAGCCCGGGGATTTCACATCTGTCTTGCATAACCGCCTGCGCACGCTTTACGCCCAGTAATTCCGATTAACGCTTGCACCCTACGTATTACCGCGGCTGCTGGCACGTAGTTAGCCGGTGCTTATTCTTCAGGTACCGTCATTAGTTCGAGGTATTAGCCCGAACCGTTTCTTCCCTGACAAAAGCGGTTTACAACCCGAAGGCCTTCTTCCCGCACGCGGCATGGCTGGATCAGGCTTGCGCCCATTGTCCAAAATTCCCCACTGCTGCCTCCCGTAGGAGTCTGGGCCGTGTCTCAGTCCCAGTGTGGCTGGTCGTCCTCTCAGACCAGCTACAGATCGTCGCCTTGGTAGGCTTTTACCCCACCAACTAGCTAATCTGATATCGGCCGCTCCAATGACGCAAGGTCTTGCGATCCCCTGCTTTCACCCGTAGGTCGTATGCGGTATTAATCCGGCTTTCGCCGGGCTATCCCCCATCACTGGGCACGTTCCGATATGTTACTCACCCGTTCGCCACTCGCCACCAGGATTGCTCCCGTGCTGCCGTTCGACTTGCATGTGTAAGGCATGCCGCCAGCGTTCAATCTGAGCCAGGATCAAACTCTTCAGTTCGATCTTGAAATTTAGCTCAACGGAATCGAAGTGAACTTCACTTCTTTACCGTGAGCGTTTGCAGACCCGAGGGCCTGCGAGTCTTGCGACTCGTTGGCACTCGCCTTCAAACGCCCACACTTATCGGCTGTTAGTTTTTAAAGAACATTGCCTTGCGGCGCTGACTTCAGTTGCCACGCAACATCAGCCAAGACAGCGATTCTTGCATGCTTTCAAAACCCATGTCAAGCACTGTGTCTTTCGCTTCCGCCGCGTGCCTCGCCCGGCCTGGAAGGCACTCTGGGGGGCACGCTTCAGCATGCGGAAGATGAATATACCACGCCTTTCAGCGGCGGCTCGCATCGCGCGAGCAAGGCTAGCGTGCTACAGCGTTACCTTCGAGCGAAGGGCAGAAAGCGATCACGCTCGCTGCTGCGGGTTCCTCGCTGCTGAGCACGCCCGGCAGGCCTTGCGCGAGCCGACGCGTGTCGGCGCGCAGCACGCGCTGCTTCACCGAGGCGATCTGCGACGGATGCATCGAGAAGCAGCGCAGACCCATCGCGAGCAGCAGTTCGGTGAACTCGATGTCGCCCGCCATTTCGCCGCATACGCTGACGTCCTTGCCCATCGCGCGCGCCTGGCCGATGGTCCTGGCAATCAATTGAAGAACCGCCGGATGCCACGGATCGTAGAGATGCGCCACCGACTCGTCGGCGCGATCGATGGCGAGCGTGTACTGAATCAGATCATTGGTTCCGATCGATATGAAGTCGAAGTGGCGCAGGAAGGTCGGCAGGATCAGCGCTGCCGCTGGCACCTCGATCATGGCGCCAATCTCGATCTCGGTGAAAGGCCGGTGTGCTTCGACGAGTTGCTGCTTGGCGCGCGCGAGCGCCTCGCGCATGAGCCTGATCTCGCTCAGGTGGGCGAGCATGGGCACGAGCAGGCGCACCTTGCCAAAGGCGCTTGCGCGCAGGATGGCGCGCAACTGCTGCCGAAACATCGCCGGCTCCGACAGGCTCCAGCGGATGGCGCGCAGTCCCATCGCAGGGTTGAGTGCATGTTCGTGGCGCAGTTCGTTGACCGACATCCGGTCGAGCGGCTTGTCGGCACCCACGTCTACCGTGCGTATCGTGACCGGCAGGCCCTTCATGGCCTCGATCACTGCGCGGTAGGCCTCGAACTGCTCGTCCTCGCCCGGCAGTTCGCCAACACGATTCATGAACATGAACTCGGTGCGGAACAGCCCTACGCCGACCGCACCTGCTTCGAGCGCGGCCGCGGCATCCGCCGGCTGCTCGATGTTGACAAGCAGCTCGACGCGCTCGCCGTCGAGCGTGACCGCCGGCGTGTGCCGCAGCCGCGACAGGCGCTCGCGTTCGAGTTCGTTCTGGCGCTGCCGGAATCGATACTCCTCGAGCACGATCGCCGACGGATTGACGACCACGATTCCCGCATCGCCGTCGATCACCAGCCAATCATCCTGGCGGATGAGCCGGCTCGCCTCGCGCGCGCCGACCACGGCCGGAATGTCCAGGCTGCGCGCGACGATCGCGGTATGCGAGGTCGTGCCGCCGACGTCGGTGATGAAGCCGGTGAAGACGCTGCGCTTGAACTGCAGCATGTCGGCCGGCGCGATGTCGTTGGCCACCAGCACCAGCGGGTCTTCGCCGGCGAAGTCGCGCACTGCAGGGACGAGGGATCCCCCGCGCGCCATCGCGCGCAACAGCCGCTCGACGACTTGCTCCAGGTCGGCCTTGCGCTCGCGCAGGTACTCGTCCTCCATCTCGTCGAACTGGCGCGCCAGCACCTCGAGCTGCGCGGACAGAGCCCACTCGGCGTTGTAGCGACGCTCGCGGATCCAGTGCTTGGTGGCGCCGCTCAGCGTCTCGTCGTGGAGCAGCATCAGGTGCACGTCGAGCAGCGCCGAGAGCTCGGGCGGCGCCTCGGCGGGCATGTCGCGCTGCAGCGTGCCGAGTTCGGTCG
Source organism: Ideonella sp. (assembly GCF_016702655.1). Lineage (GTDB taxonomy): Bacteria > Pseudomonadota > Gammaproteobacteria > Burkholderiales > Burkholderiaceae_C > CAIKUF01. The sequence goes on along the minus strand of NZ_JADJDO010000039.1, from coordinate 314,100 downwards.
CGACCGCGTCGCGTGCTGCGCGCAGGCGGTCGATCTCGGTCTCAACCTGGGATTCCTCGACGAAATAGTGCGCCACGTCGACTCGGCTCGACGCAACGAGCACCGCGCGCCCGATCGCCACGCCGCGCGACACCCGCAGACCGAAGACCTGGAAACTCATGCACGCGCCTCCATCGCCCCACCTGCTCTGCGATACGGCTCACTGGCCCCGAAGGCCGCGGCCGGCATGACTTATCGGCCCTCGCCGAACTTGTCGTCGACGAGCGCCACCAGCGCCGTCAGCGCCGCCTGCTCGTCGGCGCCTTCGGCCTCGATCTCGACCTCGGAGCCCTTGCCCGCGGCCAGCATCATCACGCCCATGATGCTCTTGGCATTGACCCGCCGGCCGTTGCGCGTCATGAAGATCTCGCTGTCGAACCCGCTCGCCAGCTTGGTCAACTTGGCGGACGCGCGTGCATGCAACCCGAGTTCATTGCTGATGGTGACGCTGGTCCTGATCATGGGCTGCCGGTTTGAGGGATTGATTCTGCGGACGCAGGCTCGCCACCTGCATCACGCCCTGGGTCGCGCCGGCGACGGCACGGCTGGCCAGCGCATCGAGCGGTTCGCTCGCATAGCACAGGCAGCGCCAGAGCATGGGCACGTTGACCCCCGCGATCACGCGCACGCCGGGGCTTTCGGCCAGACGCTGGGCCACGTTGGCCGGCGTCGCGCCGAAAACGTCGGTCAGGACAAGTGCCTCGGCGTCGCCGCGCGCTGCCAGCAGTTCCCGGGCACGAGCATCGATCGCCTCGACAGGCATATCCGGCGCGACATCCAGCGCGTCAAGGCGCAGGGCGCAATCCGGATAGGCGTGCACCGCGACCGCCTTCAGCGCCGAGGCCAGGGGTGCGTGGGCGATGATCAGGATCACGGGCATGGCCGCTCATTATCGGCAGATCGCATATCCCGGTCGTCGAACCACAGGAACCACAGGTAGGAGCCGACACAGCCGACAGCGAGCCACGCGAATGCGCCCTGATACGCGGCCTGCATTGCCCACCCCGCGGCGCGCAAGAAGTCGATGAGGCCGCCGATCATCCACTGCATTGCGAACACGCCGAGAAAGATCACGAGGTTGTAGGCCGACAGCGCGCGCCCTGCCAGGTGAGCAGCAAAGGCCTGGCCGACCGCGGGCTGGGCCAGCGTGATGACGCTGCTGCTGACGCAGAACAGCGTCCACATCCATGCCGTCGAACGCGCGCCCGATGCGACCGCGATCACGAGCACGACGAGGCTCACCGGAAGGCAACGCCCGATCAGCGCCTGAGCCGTCCAGCCGCGCGCATGGAGCCGCGGCACGGCCGTGCCCCAGCTCAGGAAGGCAAGCAGCATCGCGACGTTGAGCGCGAACAGGCCCTGCGCAGCCTCCCTGGGTGTCCATCCGCACACGTCGGACAGCCAGGGGCCGATCCACAGCGCCTGCAGCGCGACCATGCCGCCATAGTGGAAGAAGCCCATCGGCAACAGCCGGATGAAGGCGCGGTGGGCAAACACTTCGCGGTAGCCGCCTCGCGCGCCGAGCCCGTGTGCCGGCGCCGGGACGCTGTCGGCCGGAACCCACCAGGCGATGGCCATCATCGCGACGCCGACGCAGGCGGCGACGACCCAGAACACGCCGCGCCAGCCCAGCAGTGGGAGCAGCCACTGCACCGGCAGCGTCGACGCCACCATGCCGAACGAGCCCGTCATCAGCATCCACGACGCAGCGCGCATCTGCGCCCGAGCCGTGAAGCGCCAGCGGAAGAACGTCATCGGCGCCATCAGGCAGGCGCTCACGCCCATGCCGATGAGCACGCGCGCTGCCGTCAGCCCGGCAAACGACCGCGCGAACGCAAACAGCGCACAGCCGATCACCGCGAGCAGCAGGAATCCGAGCAGCACGCGCTTGGCGCCGAAGCGGTCGAGCGCGCTGCCGAGCGGCAATTGCGTGCTGGCAAAGCCGACGAAGTAGGCGCCCGCCAGCAGGCCGAGATCGGCCGCGCCCAGGCCGAGCTCGACGCTGAAGACCGGCGCCAGTGTCGCAACGACGGCGCGCACGAGCGCGGAGAAGAAGTAGGCAAAGGCGAAGCAGGCAAATATCTTTACGGCCGCCGAACGCGACAGCTCAGGCTCCGCAGTCGCAGTGGCGTGCATCACGGAGCGATGCGCAAGCTGTCGATGAACGCATCTGCCGCGGCGCCTGGCTGCGTGCCCAGCACCGCCGCCTGGTACACGCGCGTGCCATACGCGAACAGTGCGGCCTGCTCCTGAACCGGCGTCGCGTCGGGAAGGCGGCCTCTGAGCCAGAGCCGGCGCGCGTCGGCGTTGGGCGTCATGCCGGGCACGGCGAGCGGCATGGTGCGCGGCGGGCCAGCCTGCAGATTGGCCACCAGCGCCGCTGCCATCTCGGCCAATGCGGGCGAAACGCGCGCCGGATCGCCCAACTCGGCATGCGCCAGGGCGAAGGTCTGGCCATCGGCTTCGCACGACAGCAGCGTCATTGGCATGCGCGCACCGGCCAGCGCAGCCTGGCGCGTCTGGCTCTTGGGCTGGCATGGAAAGAGAACCCTCGCCGCACTGCCGTCGGGCCGCACCTCGCGCCAGTCCAGGGCCGGAGAACAGGCCGGCAGTGCCGCGCCGAGCAGGGTCGCACACAACAACAGGCGGCGCATGGCGCGCATTATCCGGCCGACCGCACAATGGCCGCAGTCGCGTTCGACCGGGGGCAGGCATGACCGATTTCGTACTCGTCCACGGCGCCTGGCACGGCGCCTGGTGCTGGAAGCACGTGCAGGCGTCGCTTTGCGCGGCCGGGCACCGCGTGTTCGCGGTGACCTTGAGCGGCGTGGGCGAGCGCGCCCACCTCGGGCCGCAAGGCATTTCGCTCGCGACGCACGTGCAGGACGTGGCTGCCGTGATCGAAGCCGAGGAACTGCGCGACGCAGTGCTCGTCGGCCACAGCTACGCCGGCATGGTGATCACCGGCGTTGCCGACCGCCTGGCGGCCGCGCTGTCGCGGCCTCTCGCCTGCCTGGTCTACCTCGACGCCGTCGTGCCGCGCCCGGGCGAAAGCTGGTCGAGCACGCATGATGCCCAGACGCAGCGTGACCGGCGGGCAGCGATCGCGCGTGCTGGCGTGATCGCGCCACCGGCCGACCTGTCGAGCTTCGGCCTCGTGGGCGAGGCGCGGGACTGGGTCGCACGCCACTTGACGCCACAGCCCGGCGGCGTCTACGACGCGCCGCTGCAGTTCGATGCCGCACGCGTCGCCAGCCTGCGCCGCATCTTCATCGACTGCCACGCACCGGCACTGGCGACCATCGCCACGAGTCGCGAGCGCGTGCGCACCGAGCCCGGTTGGAGCGTGGTCAGCATCGCGACCGGCCACGATCCGATGGCGAGCGCGCCGCAAGCCCTGGCGCGCGCCCTGCTCGAACTGGCTTGAGGCAGCCGCGCACCGCGCCCGTGAATTCCGCACGCTAGCCGCGGCTGCGGCTTCGCGCCGGCCCCCGGACGACGCGCGCCGGGGCAGACTTGCGGTGCGCCGAACCGTGCCGCGCCCGCGAGGCCAGCTTCGCACCCGCTGGCCCAGGGGTCGGAAGCGATCGATGAACAACAACGAAGACGGCGACGCCGCGCCGGAGAGACAACGTGCAATGAGAATGACCGATGCCCACGCCCAGCAGCGCGACGAAGCACACGCCGGCGTGTCAACCCAGGCCGGCGAACTCGAGCGCTGGCGCTCGCTCGTGGGCGAGGTCGGCGCCGGGGTTGCTGCGCCACTGACATCGGCGCTCGAACGCATCGTCACGCTCGCCACCAGCGGGCGCATCGACCGCCTCGGCCTGCGCGCGCTGCGCGAGGATGTCGAGCGCGCGCGCCAGGTCGGCATCGAGAGCCAGCAGCTTGCGCGCCTGGCGGGCGGGCGCGTGCGCCAGTCGCACGAACGCGTCGAACTCGCGCAGATGCTCGACGGCGTGCTCGTGCACCGCGCACGCGAGATCCAGGCGCGTGGCCTTCAGATCAGGCAACCGGTGGCCCGGCCGGTCGAGGTGTTGACCGACGCGTCGCTGCTCTTCAGCCTGCTCAACACGGTGCTGTCGTGGGCGCTGGACTGTGCTCATTCGAAGGTCGATCTCGCGATCGACCTCAAGCCCTGGCCGGCTCAGGCCCGGCTCATGTGCAGGTTCGAGCACCGGCACGCCGATCGGCCCGACGGTGCGGCGATGCCTCTCGACGCCAGCGCCCTCGATTCGATGCACTGGCGCCTGCTCGAGCACACGGCCGAGGCGCTCGGCGCGACGGTCGAGCGCCAGGTCGACACAGCGGGAGCGGAACTCGCTCTGGTCTTTGCGCGCACCGTCAACGATGCGCTGGCCGGCATGACTGCGATCGAGATGGACGACGGCTTTGCCCCGTCGATGAATTCCAAGCCGCTCGCCGGCAGCCATGTGCTCGTTCTGGCCCAGCGCCGCGAGGTGCGTGCCGAGGTGCGCGACGCGCTGCGCAACATGGGTCTGATCGTCGACTTCGTGAATTCGGTCGACGAGGCTGCGGCCTTCTGCCGCGACGGCCTGCCGCACGCGATCGTCATCGAGACACTGTTGTGCGGCGAGCGCTTCGACGACCTGCGCAACGAGATCGCGGCCGAGGTGCCGCAGTTCGTCTTCATCGAGGTCATCGAGGACAGCCGGGCGTTCGAGATGTCGGGCTTCACCCCGGCCAGCATGGCTCGCGTCGGTCGCGAGGCGCTCGCCCAGTCGCTGCCCTCGGTGCTGTTGTTCGAGCTCTCGCGCGACGGCTGAGCATTCCCCCCTGCGCCCGGCGCCGGCAATGTGCGGGCCCTAGAATCACCGTTCGCCAACAGGTTCTGCGATGAAACCCTTCCACTACGCCGGCGCGGCAATCCTCGTGGCAGCCTTGGCCGCGGCTGCCTATCTGGGCTTGGGCGCATCGCCGATTGCGCCGGTCGTCGCCTACACGCTGCTCGACGGCAAGCAGTCCAGCACCGAGCATTTCCGCGGCAAGGTCGTCTTCGTCAACTTCTGGGCCACGAGTTGCACGACCTGCGTGCACGAGATGCCTCAGATCGTCGCGACCTACGACAAATACAGGGCGCGCGGCTACGACACGCTCGCGGTCGCGATGAGCTACGACCCGCCGGCCTACGTGGCCAATTTCGTCGAGACGCGCAAACTACCGTTCCCGGTCGCGATCGACAGCACCGGTGCCGTGGCCAGGAGCTTTGGCGACGTCAAGCTGACGCCGACCTCGGTGCTGATCAACAAGCGCGGCGAGATCGTCAAGCGCTATGTCGGTGAGCCCGACTTCGCGGCACTGCACCAGTTGATCGAGAAACTGCTCGCCGAAGCCTGAACGGGACGCGCTGGCGTGCCTGCGCGCGAGCGCGCGCCGGATCAGCGCGCCGTCAGGCCAACAACGGCAGCGCCGACAATGAGTGCTGCGGCTGCCGCGATCCAAATCGTAAGCGGGCGCTCGCTCACCACCGACAGCAGCCCCGTCGACGCGAGCGGCGTCAGGTAGCTCAGGATGCCGATGCGGCGCGGGTCGCCGGTCTTGAGCGCACGATCCCAGAGGAAGAACGCCGCACCCAGCGGTCCGAGGCCCATCGCACCGATCAACGCCATGTCGCGCGGCGACAGTGCCGCGGCCGGCTCCAGCAACAGATGGCAGGCCAGCGCGAGCAACCCCGAGACGAGCCCGAACAGGCCGACCGCGGCGGTCGGGAACGGCGCGACGCGCCGCGTGTAGAGCGAATAGCTCGCCCAGACGAAGGCCGAGCCGAGCGCCGGCGCATAGCCCCAGGTCAGCCCTGCAGCCAACTCGCGTCCACCGGCGATGGCGAGCACCGCGCCGGCGAAGCCCGCCGCCGCCGCGAGCACGTGCACCGGGCGCAGCGCGATACCGGGCAGGACGAGCGGCGCGAGCACGACGATCAACAGTGGCCAGAGGTAGTTGACGAGGTTGGCCTCGAGCGGCGGCGCGTGACGCAATGCGACGAAAAGCAGGAAGTGAAACCCGAACAGCCCATAGATGCCGAGCGCCAGCGTCGAGGCCGGCACCCGCCACTGGCGCGCCAGCGGCCAAGCCGGCACGCTGCCGACGACGAGCGCCAGGCTGGTGAGCAGGAACGGCGGCACGTGGGCGAGCGCAACGCCCAGCGACGCGAGCGTGGCCCAGAGCGCGATTGCGCCCAGCGCGCAGAGCGTTGCCTGCAGCGGCGCGCGCGAGGGGCTCAAACCGCGTCGGTGACGCCGGCGCGGTGCGCCTGCTGGTCGGCGTGATAGCTCGAACGCACGAGCGCGCCGACCGCGGCATGCGTGAAGCCCATCGCCGCCGCCTCGCGCTCGAACATCTTGAAGGTGTCCGGATGCACGTAGCGCTTCACCGGCAGGTGGTGGCCGCTCGGCGCGAGGTACTGCCCGATCGTCAGCATGTCGATGCCGTGCGCGCGCATGTCGCGCATCACCTGCAGGATCTCGTCGTCGGTCTCGCCCAGGCCCACCATCAGCCCGCTCTTGGTCGGCACGCCGGGCGCGCTGGCCTTGAAGCGCTGCAGCAGTCCGAGCGAGAACGCGTAGTCCGACCCCGGCCGCGCCTCGCGGTACAGGCGCGGCACGGTCTCGAGGTTGTGGTTCATCACGTCGGGCGGCGCCGCCTTGAGGATGTCGAGCGCACGGTCGAGCCGGCCGCGGAAGTCAGGCGTGAGAATCTCGATGCGCGTGGCCGGCGAGAGCTCGCGTGTGCGTCGGATGCAGTCGACAAAATGCGCCGCGCCGCCGTCGCGCAGGTCGTCGCGGTCGACGCTCGTGATGACGACGTACTTCAGCTTCAGCGCGGCAATGGTGCGGGCCAGATTGGCCGGCTCGTCGGCGTCGAGCGGGTCGGGCCGGCCGTGGCCTACGTCGCAGAACGGGCAGCGCCGCGTGCACTTGTCGCCCATGATCATGAAGGTCGCCGTGCCGTTGCCGAAGCACTCGCCGATGTTCGGGCACGACGCCTCTTCGCACACCGTGTTCAGCCGGTTCTCGCGCAGGATGGACTTGATCTCGTAGAAGCGCGAGGTCGGCGAGCCCGCCTTGACGCGGATCCAGTCGGGCTTCTTGAGCACCGTTTCGGCGGCGACGACCTTGATCGGGATGCGCGAGGTCTTGGCTTCACGCTTCTGCTTGGCGCCGGGGTCGTACGCGGCTGGCGGCGACCCGGTGGTCGCATCGGGGGTGGTCATGGCGGCGGCTCCGGCACGCAAGCCCGTCACGGGCTCAGGTAGGCGGCGAGCTTGCGGCCGAGAAGGTCGGCCACCTCCTGCCAGCTCGCCTGGACGCCGATTGTAGAAAGGTCCACGGTGCGCAAGCCGGCGTAGCCGCAGGGGTTGATGCCGTCGAAGGGGCGCAGGTCCATCGCCACGTTGAGCGCGACGCCGTGATAGGTGCAGTGACGGCTGACCTTGATCCCGAGCGCGGCGATCTTCGCCAGCCCGACGAACGGATCCTGCCCCGGCTGCGGTGGCGCCAGCAGGGCATGCGCGCCGGGGTCGTCCAAGCGCACGTAAATTCCGGGGGCGCCGAGCACGCGGTGGCCGGTGACGTCGAAGGCAGCAAGGGTCTTGATCACTGCCTGTTCGAGGCGAAAGACGTATTCCTTGACGTAGATGCCCAGGCGCTGCAGGTCGATCAGCGGATAGGCCACCACCTGGCCCGGCCCGTGGTAGGTGACCTGCCCGCCGCGGTTGGCCTGCACGACCGGGATGCCGCGCGCATCGAGCACATGTGCTGCCTTGCCCGACACGCCCTGGGTGTAGACGGGCTCGTGCTCGCAGAGCCAGATCTCGTCACGCACGCTCGGCCCGCGCGCCGCGGTGAATTCCAGCATCTGTGCCGCCGTGACCGGCCACTCGACACGGCCGCGCATGCGCACCAGGGGTTCGTCCACGGGGCTATGGCGGTCGTCAGAGGACGACCTTGACCATCTCGTGGGCCGACAGTTCGCGGTACAGCGCGTCGAGCTGCTCGCGGCTGGTCGCGGTGACGGTCAGCGTCACGCCCAGGTACTTCTCCGCCCGGCTCGGCCGCAGTTCGACCGCAGCAGCGTCAAACGCCGGGTCGAAGCGGCGCGCGACGGCGATCATTTCCTCGACGAAGCCCTCGGCGTTGAGGCCCAGCACCTTGACCGGGAAGGCGCTCGGGTAGTCGATCAGCGACGGTACTTCGGTGCTCGCCAATGCGCCCCTCAGATCGACTGCGCCCGCTTGGCGCGCTGGTAGGCCTCGTGCAGTCGCGCGTACACCGGCCCCGGCTTGCCGCGCTGCGCGCCGTGCCCGACCGGCTCGTGGTCGAGCGTCGTCACCGGCAGCACCTCCTTGGTGGCCGAACTGAGCAGGATCTCGTCCGCTGCGACGACCTCCGACTCCGCGATCGGGCGCAGGTTGTAGGCGATGCCGGTCTCCTCGCACAGCTCGCGCAGCAGTTCGACGCGTATGCCCTCGAGCACATGCTCGCTCTTGGGCGGCCCGAGCAGCGCGCCTTCGTGGACGATCCAGACGTTGCACGCCGCGGCCTCGGTCAAGTGGCCATCGCGGAACATGATCGTCTCCACCGCACCGGCGTCGGCCGAGATCTGGCGCGCGAGCACGTTGCCGAGCAGCGAGATCGACTTGATGTCGCCGCGCTCCCAGCGGAAGTCGCGCGCCGTCACGCAGGCCACGCCGCGGTGGCGCTGCTCGGCCGTGGGTGGCTTCATCGCGCTGGCCATCATGAAAACGGTTGGCGCAAGGCCGACCGGCATCACGTGGTCGCGCAGCGCGACACCACGCGTGACCTGGATGTAGACGAGCTGGTCTTCGACCGCCTGCGCGGCGACGAGCTTGCGGCACAGCGCCAGCCAGTCGGCGCTCGTGTGCGGGTTGGCAATGCGCAGCTTGGCCAGGCTGCGCGCGAGGCGCGCCATGTGCTCGTCGAAGCGGAACAGGCGCCGCGCATAGACCGGCACGACCTCGTACACGCCGTCGCCGAAGATGAAGCCGCGGTCGAGCACGCTGACTCTGGCTTCGGACAGGGGCCCGAACTCGCCGTTCAGGTAGCACAGGCTCTCAGGCAGGTCAGGCATCATGGTCCGATTATTGGCGCGCTCGGTGCCGGACTCAAGGGCGGCTGCAGGCGCGCCGTCGCTTATTTGATCCAGAGCCTGATCGCGTCCCAGGCGCGACCGAGAATGCCCGCCTGCGGCACGGCGTCGAGCACCTGCAGCGGCCGCTCGGCCACGGTCGCGCCCGATGCGAGATTGACCTTGAGCGTGCCGACGCGCTGCCCGGCGTCGAGCGGCGCGATCAGCGGATCGGTGCGTTCAACCCGCGTCTGCACCTTGGCCGCCTCGCCCGCCGGCACGCTGACGATCACGGCACCGCCGGCGCCAAGCTTGGCCTCGCGCGCGCTGCCCTTCCACACCGGCGCCGCAACGATCACTTGGCCGGCCTGGAACAGCCGCACCGCGTCGAAGGCCGTGAAGCCCCAGTTGAGCAGCTTCTGGCTTTCATCGGCACGCGCGTTCATCGACGTCGTGTTCAGCAGCACGCTGAGCAGCCGGCGCTTGCCCGGGCCGGCGCCGACCGAGCCCAGGTTCGGAAACTCGCGCGCCGCCGACGCGATCAGGCAATAGCCCGCGGCTTCGGTATAGCCCGTCTTCATGCCGTCGACCGTCGGGTCGCGCAACAGCAGCACGTTGCGGTTGTTCTCGTTCGACGCCGGCGCGCCCTCGAAGCGGTATTTGCGGATCGAGTACAGCGTGTAATGGTCGGGAAAGTCCTCGATGATGTGCGACGCGATCACCGACAGGTCGCGCGCCGTGCTCTTGTGGCCGGTCTCGGTCAGGCCGGTCGCGTTCTTGAAGACCGTGTTCTTGAGCCCCCAGGCCTGGGCCTGGCGGTTCATCATCGCGACGAAGTTCTCGAGCGTACCGCCCACGCCCTCGGCGAGTGCGACCGACGCATCGTTGCCGGAGTTGACGATCATGCCGCGCAGCAGATCGGCGACCTTGGGCGTGCTGCGCGGCTCGATGAACATCAGCGAGCCGCCGCCCTTGCGCTCGGCCCAGGCGCGCAGCGAGACCGGCAGGGTCTGCTCGAGCGTGATCTTCTTGTCCCTGAGCGCCGAGAACACGATGTAGGCCGTCATCAGCTTGGTCAGCGAGGCCGGGTCGGCCGGCGCATCGGCGTCGCGCTCGGCGAGCACCTGGCGGCTCGTCAGGTCGAGCAGCAGGTAGCTTCTGGCCGCGACCTCGGGCGGCTGCGGCGCCTGCGCCAGGGCCGCGGTCGACCCGAACAGGCACAGCAGCAGGGAAACGATTCGATGCTTCATGGGGTTCCGGTGCGTGCGGCGCGCAGGCTCAATGCCAGGCGCGCAGCACGATGTTCTTGAGCAGCCCGAGCTGCCCGTGGAAGAAATGCCCGCCGCCCGGGACGACCGTCACCGGCAGCGATTGCGGACGCGCCCAGGCAAGCGTGGCCGCGAGCGGCACGACGTCGTCGAGTTCGCCGTGAATGACGAGGGTGTCCTCGGGCACGGTCGGGAGCACGTGCTTCTGCGTTGACGGGCCGACGAGCACCAATCGCTCGACGCGATCGGCGCCCACCAGCCGCGCCGCGGCGGCGGCGGCAACGTAGCCGCCAAACGAGAACCCGGCCAGCACCAGCGGCCGGCCCGGCTCGCGCACGGCCGCGACCACGGCGAGCGCATCGTCGGCCTCGCCGCGCCCCTCGTCCCAGCCGCCCTGCGACGCGCCGACGCCGCGGAAGTTGAAGCGCACGCTGCGATAGCCAAGCTGCAGCAGCGCGCGCGCGAGCGTCTGCACGACCTTGTTGTCCATCGTGCCGCCATGCTGCGGATGCGGATGGCAGATCACCGCGACGCCGCGCACGGCGCTGCCCTCTCCCTCTGCCGGCGCGTCGACGGCACACTCGAGCGCGCCCGCCGGGCCGGCCACGCTGAGCCGTTGCGTGCGCGGATTCACGGCCTCAGCGCCCCACGTCGGGCGCGAGCAGCAGGCGCTCGACGACCTTGCCCTGCAAGAGGTGCGAATCGACGATCTCGTCGATGTCGGTCTGGTCGACGAAGGTGTACCAGACGCCTTCCGGATAGACCACTGCCACCGGCCCGCCCGAGCAACGGTCCAGGCAACCGGCCCGGTTGACGCGCACCCCGCCTGGCCCGACCAGGCGCAAGGCCTTGACGCGCGACTTGCAGTGCTCGAATCCGGCCTGCGCGCCGTGCTGCATGCAGGCGTTCTCGCCGTTGTCACGCTCGTTGAGGCAGAAGAAGATGTGGTGCTTGTAGTAGTTCATTGGCGCATTTTACGGACCGCGGCACCGGTGACCGGTCATGACAGCCCCTGCTCGCGCGCGCCGACCCTGCGCAGCAGGTGCGCGAGCAGCACGAACGGCCACGACCAGCCGACCCACTGCGCCACGCCGTGGAAGCGGATGAAGCGGCCCTGCTCCCAGGCCTGCAGGCTGTCGGCAAAGTAGGGATCGGCGGGCGCCTGTGCCGAGAGCACGACTAGGCCGGTGGTCGCCACCAGCGCCAATGCGGCCGCGGCGCGCGCCGGGACGCCGGCACCAAGCGCCGCAATCGCCATTGCGATGCCGAAGGCAGGCAGCGTCGCCGGCGTGAGCCAGGCCAGCGCATGCTCGGGGCCGAAGTTCAGCGCGGTCGAGAAGGTCGTCGCGGCCAGACCCACGCTGCCGGCGCCGAGCACGAGGATCAACCTGCGCCAGCCCGGCCGCGCGATCGTGAACGCAAGCAGGCAGGGGGCGAGCAGCCCGAAGGCCGTGAGCGCCGTCTCGGCCGGCGGCGACAGCGGCACCGACGGCGCGTCGAGCGCGGCCAGCGGCGCGGCCCACTGCGCCGCCCAAGGCACGCTTTCAATCCAGCCCGCCAGACCAGCGAGTGCGGTGCTCAGTTGCGGCCAGACCTGGCCCAGCGCCAGCGGCACTGGCGCCGGGAACAGCAGCCCGATCGGCCACAGCAGCAAGAGGCTCATCGCGGCTGCGCTGGGGCCCTGGAACCAGCGTCTGCGAACGCTCTGCCAGCGCAGCGTCAGCCCCAGGGCGTCGGCCAGCGCCGCAAGCAACGCGCCGATGCCCGCGCCGGCGGCGTTGAGGGCGACGTCGAGCGCCGAAGGCACGCGCCGCGGCAGATAGTTCTGCGCCATCTCGAGCGTTACCGAGAGCAGCGCCGACAACAGCAGCGCGGCCAGCAACGCAACGCGCCGGCGCCAGCCGCTGCGAACCGCGGCGACGAACACGAGCGCCCCCAGCGGCAGGTAGCCGACCAGGTTGGCGGCCACGTCGAAGCGGACCCACGAGCGCGGCCAGGGCAGGTTCAGGAAGGCCAGCGACCACAGACCCTGCGGGTGGTGCCAGCCCGAAAGCGGGTACAGGCTCGCATAGGCGATCAGTACCGCCCACGCAGCCGCCAGCGGCACCGAGAAACTCGCCTGGCGCGTCACGCCCAGGTCTCAGGCGCCCGGCCGTCCCCAAGCCGACTGAGCTCCCCCTTGGAGGGGCGCGAAAGACGTGAGCTTGGGGGTCGACATCGTCTCAGAACGTCGCCATCAGAACGGCTTGACGGCGGCCAGCACCACGATCGCGGCAAACAGCAGCACTGCCGATTCGTTGTACACGCGCAGCCAGCGCTCGCTGCGCCGATTGGCCGTGCGTTCGAATCCGCGCAGCAGCCGCCCGCAGCCGAAGTGGTAGCCGAGCACGGCGACGACCAGGGCGAGCTTGGCGTGCATCCAGCCGCCGCCGATGCCGTAGCCCAGCCACAACCACAGCCCGAGCCCGACCGCGGGCAGCATCAGGATGCCGGCAAAGCGGTACAGGCGCCGGGCCATCAACAGCAGGCGCTCGCGCTCGGCGTGGCTGTCGGCAGCAACCTGGGTCAGGTTGACCAGGATCCGCGGCAGGTAGAAGAGGCCCGCAAACCAGGCGGCGACGAAGACGATGTGAAAGGCCTTGATCCAGAGCATGTCAGCGGTGCCCGGCCGCCCGAAGCCGCTGACCGCCCCCCCGGGGGGCAGCGAGCCTGAGCGAGAGTGGGGGCTTCCAGTCCAGCGCCCGGCCGCCCGAAGCCGGACTGCGCCCCCCCGGGGGGCAGCGCAGGCGCGAAGCGGCAAGCTTGGGGGTTGGCATTCGCCCGATTATCGTGATCAGCGCGCAATCGGATAAAGAAAGGCCCCGACCTGGTGGTCAGGGCCTGCAATGCCTCGCAGCCGTTGGGCACGCGGGCACCTGCTCAGGGAGGAAAAGCAGGGAACGACAGCCTTGCGGCTATCATTCGCCGCTAACTCTAGCATCGGCGCCCGCGCCGCTCCTCGGTGAAAACGCCACCCGCCCCCTACCCGGCGAGCCGACCGCGCCGCCTGCGCAAGGACGAGTTCAGCCGCGCCCTGGTGCGCGAGAACCGCCTTCATCCGAGCGACCTGATCCTGCCCGTGTTCGTGCTCGACGGCAGCGGCCGCGCCGAGGACGTGGCATCGATGCCGGGCGTGCAACGCCTGAGCCTGGATCGGCTGGTTGCGCGGGCCGAGGAGTGCCTGAAGCTCGGCGTCCCGGTGATGGCGCTGTTTCCGGTCATCGCGACCGACTTGAAGACGCCCGACGGACGCGAGGCCCTCAACCCCGACGGCCTGGTGCCGCGCGCGGTGCGCGAGTTGAAGCGGCGGTTTCCCGAGCTCGGGCTGCTGACCGACGTCGCGCTCGACCCCTTCACGTCGCATGGCCAGGACGGCTTGCTCGACGAGACGGGCTACGTGCTCAACGATGAGACCGTCGCCGTGCTGACGCAGCAAGCCCTGGTGCAGGCCGAGGCCGGCGTCGATATCGTCGCGCCGAGCGACATGATGGACGGCAGGATCGGCGCGATCCGCTCCGCGCTCGAGGCGCGCGGCTTCATCCACACGAAGATCATGGCCTACAGCGCCAAGTACGCGAGCGCCTTCTACGGGCCGTTTCGCGACGCCGTCGGGTCGGCGGGCAACCTCGGCAAGGGCAACAAGAAGGTCTACCAGATGGACCCGGCCAACGGCGACGAGGCGCTGCGCGAGGTCGCACTCGACATCGCCGAAGGCGCCGACATGGTGATGGTCAAGCCCGGCATGCCGTATCTCGACATCGTGCGCCGCGTGAAGGAGGCCTTTTGCATGCCGACCTTCGCCTATCAGGTCAGCGGCGAGTACGCGATGCTCGAGGCGGCAGCGGCCAACGGCTGGCTCGACGGCGACGCCGCGATGATGGAGTCGCTGCTCGCCTTCAAGCGCGCCGGCGCCGACGGCGTGCTGAGCTACTTCGCGCTGCGCGCCGCGCGCCTGCTGCGCGCCACCTGAACCGCGACGCGATCGGCGCGCACGGCATGCGCTGTTTCCACGTCGGCAGCGACAGCTTTGCCGCGATTGACGGGCTGCCGCAGGCCCTGCCCGCGAGCGGCTACCTGTGGATTGGCTGCACGCGCGCCGAGTTCGAGGCCAACGCCGAGGCCCTGCAGGGCGTGCTCTCCAGCTGGACCGGCGGGCCGCTCGTCGACCTGCATGTCTCGGACCTGCTCAATCCGCAACTGCCGTCGAACTTCGACACCACGTCCTGGTACGAGCTGCTCGTGTTTCGCCGCCTCGCAGCGGGCGCCGGCAGCGAGTCCCTGCTCGCAGACGACGCGCAGCCTTCGCTTGCCTCGATCAAGCGCGTGCTCGACAACATCGACACCAACCCAGTCGGCTTCGCGGTCTTCGATCGCGTGCTGCTCAGCGTGCACCCGGCCGACTGCCAGGTGCGCGAACATTTTGCGACCCGGCTGGCGCAGATGACGCAGGGCGCAGAGCGGCGCGGCAATTCGCCGCGCCTGCCAGCGAGCCCGGCCGACCTGATGCTGCGCATCGTCAATCACATGGTCGACAGCTACCTGGCGCTGCGCCGGCTGCTGACGCGCCAGCTCGGCTTTCTCCAGCAGACGCTGCTGTCGCGCAGCAGCTTCTCCGACTGGCCGCTGCTGCTCGACTCGCGCATCGCGCTGCACACGCTCGAAGACACCTGCGAAGACCAGCGCAGCGCGATCCAGGAATGGATCGACGCGCTCGACGAGTGGCCTGCCGAGACCGACGCCGCGCGGCGGCGCGAGCGCGAGCTGCTGCGCCTGCGCTCGCGCGACGTGCTCGAGCATGTCGAGCGCGTGCTTGGCCATGTGCGCCGGCTCGAGTCGTCGGCCGAAACCGCGGTGCAGATGCATTTCTCGCTGCAGGGCAGCCGCACCAACGACATCATGCGCACGCTGACCGTGCTGACCGCGATCTTCCTGCCGCTGAACCTCGTGACCGGCTTCTTCGGCATGAACTTCGAGGGCCTGCCGCTGATCCACAGCGCGCGCGGCTTCTGGCTCGTCGCGGGCCTGATGCTGCTGCTCGGCGTCGGGCTGACCAGCTTCTTCTGGCGCAAGCGCTATCTGCGCCGCAGCAGCTGAGCGCCCCCCGCGAGTCGGGGGGAAACCCCGCGAACGAGGCACAGCGCCCACCCCCCCGCGCGCCCCGACCACGGGACACGCGCGACCCCCTCCCGCCGGCCCACCCCCGGCGCTGCCGCCCCCGCCGCACCCCCCCCCCCCCCCCCCCCTCCCCCGGGTAGGGATCGTCGAAACCGAGCGCGCACATCCGTTCGCGTTCGATTGCCTCCATGCGCTCGGCATCGCGCCGACGCTGGTGATCGTGGCCCTGGGCGTGCAGCGCGCCGTGGATCAGCAGGTGCGCATAGTGCGCGGCGAGCGGCTTGCCCTGCTCGACGGCCTCGCGCTCGACGACCGGCGCGCACAGCACCAGGTCGGCGACGATGACGGGTTCGCGCTCGTAGTCGAAGGTCAGCACGTTGGTCGCGTAATCCTTGCCGCGGAATTCACGGTTCAGCGCCCGGCCCTCCTCCTCGCCGACGATGCGCACCGTGATGCTGGCCGGCGCGCCAAGCGCCGCCCGCAGCCAGCGTGAAACCCGGTGGCGCGGCAGTTGCGCGCGGTGCGACCGGTCGGCGAACTGCAGCGCGAGCGCAAGGCTGTCGCGGGCGATGCCGAACGTCACGCCCGCTCTCCGCTGCGGTCGGCGGCGTCGTAGGCCTCGACGATGCGCGCCACGAGCGGATGGCGCACCACGTCGGCGGCGGTGAAGTAGGTCGTCGCGATGCCCGGCACGCGGCGCAGCACGCGCTCGGCGTCGACGAGGCCGCTCTCGGTGCCGCGCGGCAGGTCGATCTGGCTCACGTCGCCGGTCACGACCGCGCGCGATGCGAAACCGATCCGGGTCAGGAACATCTTCATCTGCTCGCGCGTCGTGTTCTGCGCCTCGTCGAGGATCACGAACGCGTGGTTCAACGTGCGCCCGCGCATGAAGGCGAGCGGCGCGATCTCGATCTGCCCCTTCTCGAACGCCTTGCCGACGCGGTCGAACCCCATCAGGTCGTAGAGCGCGTCGTACAGCGGCCGCAGGTAGGGATCGACCTTCTGCGCCAGATCGCCGGGCAGGAAACCAAGGCGCTCGCCGGCCTCGACCGCCGGCCGCGTGAGGACGATGCGCTGCACCGCACTGCGTTCCAGCGCATCGACGGCGCAGGCGACGGCGAGGAAGGTCTTGCCGGTTCCCGCCGGACCGATGCCGAAACTGATGTCATGGCCGAGGATGCTGCGCAGGTAGCGCAACTGGTTCGGCGTGCGGCCCTGCAGGTCGGCGTGGCGCGTGCGCAGCGTGATCGCGCCATCCGCGGTCGAACCCGGCTGCACAACGGCGCCACTGCGCCTTGCGCCCGGCGGTGCCTCGGCCACTGCCTGCGCAATCGCCAACTGCAGCGCCTGGGCTGCAAGCGGCCGGCGCGCGCGCTCGTAGAGCGTCTGCAGCAGGCGCAGTGCACGCTCGGCGCCGGCCTTGCTGGGGGCGTCGATGCGAAAGGCCTCGTTGCGGCGCCCGATGCGCACGTCGAGCGCCTGCTCGATCGCGCGCAGATGCTCGTCCAGGCTGCCGCACAAATGCGCCAGGCGGGCGTTGTCGGGCGGCTCGAAGGCGTGGCGAAGGATCACGAGGGCGGCGGCATCCGCGAACGGGGCGGAACCGGATTGTCGCCGCAGCGCTTGGACTTACGCTTGCGCGCAGGCAAGATGCGAACCGGGTTGCGCGCTGTCAAGCCTGTTCGGGCCGCGCAGGACCAGACTGAACAGGGAGAAAAGCGATGAAGATTCTGCTGCCCATCGATGGGTCCGACACCGCGCTCGACGCCGTGCGCTTCGCGATCCGGCTCGCGCGCGAGGGCCTGCCGCTGCAGTGCGTGCTCGGCAACGTGCAGGAGCCGGCCACGCTGTACGAGATGGTCGTCGCCCACGACGCCGAGGTGCTGCACAAGGTCAGCGACGCGGCCGGCCTGCATGCACTCGCGCCTGCCGAGGCGCTGCTGCGTGCGGCCGGCATCGAGACCGAGAGCGAGGTCGCCAGCGGCGATGCCGGGCACCTGCTCGCCGAGATGGCCGAGCGCTTCGGCTGCGACATGGTCGTGATGAGCGCGCGTGGCATGGGTGTGCTGCGCCAGGCCATCGTCGGCTCGGTATCGCAATCGGTTCTGCACGCCGCGCGGGTGCCGGTGCTGATCGTCAAGCCGCCCGCCGAGCCCGAGGCCGAGGCCGACGAGTTGGCCGAAGCGGCCGCGATCGACGCCGAGCCTGCGCCCGGCTAGCGCAGACAATTGTTCGCAGGGCAGCCCGCCCGGTCAGGACGACAACGATGCCGCAACCTGCCTTCGATACCCCCGTGTTCGACGCGTTGCGGCTGAGCGCGACGAGCCTGGACCTGCAGGCGGTGCGCCACCTCGGCGCCGCGGGTATCCGCGCGCGCCAGGAGAGCCGGCTGCGCGCACTCCTGCAGTCGGCGCGGCGGCGCTCGGCGCTGTACCGCGAACTGCTGCCCGCGGGCGCCGAGGACGGCACGATCGACCTCGAACGCCTGCCGATCGTCGACAAGGCGTTGCTGATGCGGCGTTTCGACGACTGGGTGGCCGACCCCGAGATCCGCAAGCCGACGCTGCAGGCGTTCATGGCCGACCCGCAGCGCATCGCGAGCGCCTACCTCGGCCGCTACATCGTCTGGGAGAGTTCGGGCACGAGCGGCGAGCCGGGGCTGTTCGTCCAGGACGCTCGTGCGATGGCGGTCTACGATGCGCTCGAGGCGCTGCGCCGCCACACGCTGCGCCCGCTGCAGCGCATGTTCGACCCGCTCTACCTGGGCGAACGCCTCGCCTTCGTCGGCGCGACCGGCGGCCACTTCGCGAGCGTGGTCTCGGTCGAGCGGCTGCGCCGGCTCAACCCGTGGATGAGCGTCGCCTTTCACAGCGTCTCGATCCTGCAACCCACGGCCGGGATCGTGGCCGAACTCAACGCCCTGGCGCCGACCATCCTCGTCAGCTACCCGACCGCGGTGGCGCTGCTCGCCGAGCAGGCGCGCAGCGGCGCGCTCACGATCCGGCCGGCCGAGATCTGGACCGGCGGCGAGACGCTGACCGACGCCGTGCGTCGGTTTGCCGAGCAGACCTTCGGCTGCACGGTGTGCAACAGCTACGGTTCGTCGGAGTTCCTGTCGATCGGCTGGGAGTGTGCCCAGGGCCGGATGCATGCCAATGCCGACTGGGTGCTGCTCGAGCCGGTCGACGCGCAGCACCGCCCGGTGCCGCCGGGCCAGGCCTCGCACACGACGCTGCTGACCAACCTCGCCAACCACGTGCAGCCGCTGATCCGCTACGACCTCGGCGACAGCCTGCGCATGAGCGGCGAGCCCTGCGCCTGCGGTTCGCCGCTGCCGGTGATCGAGGTCCAGGGCCGCCACGACGATCCGCTGCAGTTGCGCGACGCGCACGGCCACCGCGTCACCTGGCTGCCGCTGGCGCTCTCGACGCTGCTCGAAGAGGAGGCCGGCGTGTTCGACTTCCAGCTGCTGCAGCGCGACGCGCACAGCGTCGCGGTGCGCGTGGGCACCGGCGCAGCTCCGGACGAGGCCGGGCGCGCCATCGCCCGCTGCAGCAAGACGCTGCGTGCGCTCGCCCAGCGCGACGGACTGCTGGGTCTGCGCGTCGTCGAGGAGCCCGGCCTGCCGCTGCTGCACGGCCACAGCGGCAAGGTCAAGCGCGTGATCGCTGCGCGCGGCGCAGCAAGCTGATCAGTTCCAGACCTCGCGCGCGACCTCGACCACCAGTCTCAGCTTCGCCCGCTGCGCCTCGACCGCGATGTCGTTGCCATGCACGGTGCTCGAGAAGCCGCACTGCGGGCTCAGGCACAGCTGCTCGAGCGGCGCGAACTTCGCCGCCTCGGCGATGCGGCGCTTGAGCGCGTCCTTGCTCTCGAGCGCGCCGAACTTGGTCGTGACGAGGCCGAGCACGACGATCTTGCCCTTGGGCAGGTAGCGCAGCGGCCGGAAGTCGCCCGAACGCTCGTCGTCGTACTCCATGAAGTAGGCGTCGAGATCCATCTCCTTCAAGAGCGCCTCGGCGACCGGCTCGTAGTTGCCAGCCGCGGCATGCGTGCTCTTGAAGTTGCCGCGGCACAGGTGCATCGCGAGCGTCATCCCGGCCGGCTTGTGGGCGACAACCTTGTTGATGAACCTGGCGTAACGGTGCGGCAGTTCGTTCGGGTCGTCGCCGCGCTGGCGCGCCGCTTCGCGCATCTTCTCGTCGCACAGGTAGGCCATGTTGGTGTCGTCCATCTGCACATAGGTGCAGCCGGCGGCGGCGAGCGACTTCAGTTCGTCGCCGTAGGCTGCGGCAACGTCGTCGTAGAAGTCGGGCTCGAGCTCGGGGTAGGCCTCGCGGCTGATGCCGGCGCGCCCGCCGCGAAAGTGCAGCATCGTCGGCGACGGGATCGTCACCTTGGGCGTGTGCCCAGGAGAGACCTGGCTCTTCAGGTACTCGAAGTCGGCGCGCTGGATGTCCTGCACGTGGCGCACCTTGTCCACCACACGCATCACCGGCGGCGCGAGTTCCTGCGTGCCGTCGGGCTTGGTGATCGTGACCGGGATGTCGGTCTTGACGCCGCCCAACTGGTCGAGAAAGTCGATATGGAAGTAGGTGCGGCGGAACTCGCCGTCGGTGATCGACTGCAGGCCCACGTCCTCCTGGAACCTCACGATCTCGGCGATCGCGCGATCCTCCACGGCGCGCAACTCGGCGGCCGTGATCTCCCCCTTGGCCTTGCGCTCGCGCGCATCGAGCAGGAACTTCGGACGCAGGAAGCTGCCGACATGGTCGGCGCGGAACGGGGGCGTGGTGCGTGCAGTCATGGTGTCTCCAGTCGGCGAGCGCGCCCGGAACGGGCACGCAGGATCAGTTTCGAGACCGATTGTTGTATACCGCTTACGCCATTAAATCAGGGTTTACCCGATATTTATGTCACTTTCATGCTGAGATACTGATGGTCTGTATACAGACTCGCTTCAAGCGCGGGATCGATGAAGACCTTTCCTTTGAATGCCTGGTATGCCGCCGCCTACGACGTCGAGGTCGGCAAGTCGTTGCTGGCACGCACCGTCTGCGGCATCAAGCTCGTCCTCTTCCGTCGCGCCGACGCCTCGGTGGCGGTGCTGGAGGATGCCTGCTGGCACCGCCTGTTGCCACTGTCCAAGGGCCGGCTGGAGAACGACCAGATCACCTGCGGCTACCACGGGCTGGTGTTCGACGGCGACGGCCGCTGCACGCACATGCCGTCGCAGGAGACGATCAACCCGTCGGCCTGCGTGCGCAGCTTTCCCGTCGCCCTGCGCCATCGCTTCGTCTGGGTCTGGCCCGGCGACCCGGCGCTCGCCGACCCGGCGCGCGTTCCGGATCTGCATTGGAACGACGACCCCGCCTGGGCCGGCGACGGCAAGCTCATCACCGTCAAGTGCGATTACCGGCTCGTGCTCGACAACCTGATGGACCTGACGCACGAGACCTTCGTCCACGGCACGAGCATCGGCCAGCGCGCGGTCGCCGAAGCGCCTTTCGTCGCCACCCATGGCGACCGCACCGCGACCGTCACGCGCTGGATGGAGGACATAGCCCCGCCGCCGTTCTGGGCCGGCCAGATCCGGCATGCGCGCGGCTACGAGGGCAAGGTCGACCGCTGGCAGATCATCCGCTTCGAGGCACCGGCGACGATCGCGATCGACGTCGGCGTCGCGCCCGCCGGCAGCGGCGCGGTACCGCGCGACGGCCAGCCCGGCGACCGCTCGCAGGGCGTGAACGGCTTCGTGCTCAACACCATCACGCCCGAAACCGAATCGACCTGCCACTACTTCTGGGCCTTCGCGCGCAACTACTGTCTCGGCGAGCAGCGCCTGACGCACGAGTTGCGCGAAGGCGTGGCGACGATCTTCCGCGAGGACGAACTGATCCTCGAGGCGCAGCAGCAGGCGATCGCCGAACACCCCGGCTACCGCTTCTACAACCTCAACATCGACGCCGGCTCGATGTGGGCGCGGCGCCTGATCGACCGCATGATCGAGTCCGAGAGCGGCGCGGCGCCGGCTTCGCGGGTGGTGGCCATCCGGCCGGCGGCGTGAAGTGAGCGCTCTGCCCAGCCCGCGCGGCGAAGATCCGGACGACGGCGCAGCGCTGTCGCAGACCGTGCGCACGCAGTTGCGGCTGCGCGAGATGATCCTCGACGGCGAACTCGCGCCCGGCGCCCGGATCGCCGAGCTGGCACTGGTCGAGCGCCTCGGCGCGTCCCGGACGCCGATCCGCACCGCGCTTGCGCGACTGCAGGACGAAGGCCTGCTGGCCACGCTGCCCGGCGGCGGCTACGCGGTAAAGGACTTCTCGGAAGCCGACATCCGCGATGCGATCGAGATCCGCGGCACGCTCGAAGGCCTCGCGGCGCGGCGCGCCGCCGAGCGCGGCGCCGATCCCACGCTGCTCGCCGACGCGCGCGACTGCCTGGCCGGCATCGACGCACTGCTCGCGCCGCCGGCGCTCACCGAAGCCTCGTTCAGCGGCTATGTGGCGCACAACGGTCGCTTTCACGCGCTGCTGGCGGCGATGTCGGGCAGCGCGGTCATCGAGCGCCAGATCGAGCGCGCGGCGGCGCTGCCCTTTGCGTCGCCGAACGGCTTCGTGCTCGCGCGCGCCACCGGGCCGGCGGCACGCGACATGCTCGTCGTCGCGCAGGCGCAGCACCGGGCTGCGGTCGAGGCCATCGTACAGCGCGAAGGCGCGCGCGCCGAGGCGCTGATGCGCGAACACGCCCGCATCGCGCACCACAACCTGCGCCTGGCGCTGCAGAGCCAGCAGGCGCTGCAGGCCCTCCCCGGCGCGCGGCTGATCCGGCTGCGCGCGCGCAACTGAAATGAAACTGACCACCCCCGGCCGCCGAGCGGCCGCCCCCCGCGGGGGCTCCGAACCCGACCGGGAAACCCGGATCGGGTTCGGCCCGCTTCGGCGGCGCCGCGCTCCCCTGGTCGCCGGCGGCGACCGGTCCCCTGCCGGGGACGAAGGCACATGTTTCATGCGTCGCGGGTCGCGCGAAGCGCGGTGGAACAACTGAAATGACCGCCCCAAGCTCACTGTGTTGGCTACGACCGGCGCTGCGCGCCTTCACATCGCTTCGCGATGTGAGTCTGCGCCGCAACCTTCGGTTGTCGCGGCCTTCGAGGGGCGTGCGGCCGGCTTGGGGCGGCCCGGCGCTCGACTGAGGACACCCATGCGCGAGACCCTCCAGTGGCACCCGGCGGCAGTGCGCGCCCACCGCGACCTGAGCCCGAGCGTGCGCGAATTCGAACTCCGCCCCGAAGGCGGCGTCAGGCCGTGGACGGCAGGCAGCCATCTCGACGTGCGGGTCACGATCGCCGGTCGCGCCGAGACGCGTTCCTACTCGCTCGTCGGCCATCCCGGCGTTGATGGCGACGCGTACCGGATCGCAGTCCGGCGAGCGCAGCCGGGGCGCGGCGGCTCACGCTTCATGTGGGCGCTGGAGACCGGCGACGAACTGCTGATCGGCGAGCCGAACAACCACTTCGAGCTCGCCTTCGGCGCGCCGCAGGTGCTGCTCGTTGCGGGCGGGATCGGCATCACGCCCATCGTCGGCATGGCGCTCCAGCTCGCCGAGCGGCGCGCCGACCTGCGCCTGTGTTTTGCGGCGCGCAGCGCGCCCGAACTCGTCTACGCCGACCTGTTGGCGCCGGTGCTGGGCGAGAGGATGCAGACCTTCGTCGGCGAGGCCGGCGAGCGCCTCGACCTGGCCGCCGAGATCGACGCGCTCGCGCCCGGCGCGACCCTGTATGCCTGCGGGCCGCTGCGGCTGCTCGAGGCTGCGCGTGCGGCCTGGGATAGCGCCGGCCGCCCGGCGGCCGACCTGCGCTTCGAGACCTTCGGCAACAGCGGCGCCCACGCGGCCGAGCCGTTCTGGGTCGAGTTGCCGCGCCACGGCCTGCGCCTGGAGGTGCCTGCCGAGCGCAGCCTGCTCGATGTGCTCGAAGAGGCCGGCGTCGCCACGCTGAACGACTGCCGGCGCGGCGAATGCGGCCTGTGCGCGCTCGACATCGTGTCGGTCAGCGGCAGCGTCGACCACCGCGACGTGTTCTTCAGCGCCGCGCAGAAGCGCGCCAACGAGCGCCTGTGCGCCTGCGTCTCGCGCGTCGCCGGCGGCGGCATCGTGCTCGACACGGCCTACCGGCCCGAAGACTGACCCCGCGCACTGGCCGAGGTCGCGCACGCGCGGCGGTCAGACCCGTTCGAGCGCGAGCGCAATGCCCTGGCCGACGCCGATGCACATCGTGCATAGCGCGTAGCGGCCACCCGTGCGCTGCAACTGGTTGACCGCAGTCGTCACAAGCCGCGCGCCGCTCGCGCCGAGCGGGTGCCCGAGCGCGATCGCGCCACCATTGGGGTTGACGCGCGGGTCGTCGTCGGCGAGCCCGAGGTCGCGCAGCACCGCCAGGCCCTGGGCAGCGAAGGCCTCGTTGAGCTCGATCGCGTCGAACTGCGCCAGCGACAAGCCGGTCAGCGCGAGCAGCTTGCGCGTTGCCGGCGCCGGGCCGATACCCATGACGCGCGGCGCAACGCCGGCGACGGCCATGCCCACGACGCGCGCGCGCGGCGTCAGGCCATGCCGCGCCGCGGCCTCCTCGCTCGCGAGCAGCAGCGCGCAGGCACCATCGTTGACTCCCGACGCGTTGCCCGCCGTGACCGTGCCGTCGGGGCGCACGATGGGCTTGAGCCGCGCCAGCGCCTCGAGGCTGGTCTCGCGCGGATGCTCGTCGCGGGCGACGACGAGCGGCTCGCCCTTGCGCTGTTCGATGCTGACCGGCACGATCTCGGCGTCGAAGAAGCCGCTCTGCTGCGCCGCGACGGCCTTGCCCTGCGACGCGAGCGCCATCCGGTCCTGCGCCTCGCGCGAGATGCCGAACTCTGCGGCCAGATTTTCGGCCGTCTCGGGCATCGAGTCGGTGCCATGCAGCTCCTTCATGCGCTTGTTGACGAAACGCCAGCCGATCGTCGTGTCGTAGACCGCATTGTTGCGGCTGAACGCGCTGTCGGCCTTCGGCATCACGAACGGCGCGCGACTCATGCTCTCGACGCCGCCGGCGATCGCGAGGCCCATCTCGCCGCAGCGGATCGCGCGCGCCGCGCTGCCCACCGCGTCGAGCCCGGATCCGCACAGGCGGTTGATCGTCGCCCCAGGCACGGCGATTGGCAGGCCGGCGAGCAACGCCGCCATGCGGGCGACGTTGCGGTTGTCCTCGCCGGCCTGGTTGGCACAGCCCAACAGCACGTCGCCGATTTCGGCCCAGTCGACACCCGGATTGCGCGCGATCAGCGCCTTGAGCGGCAGCGCGGCGAGGTCGTCGGTGCGGATGCCCGACAGCGCGCCGCCGTAGCGGCCGAAGGGGGTGCGGATCGCGTCGCAGACAAAGGCGTGGTTCATGCTGGCTCCGGGGTCTGGCTCGACGTGGATTGTGTCGCAAGGCCGCCCGCGCCCGCGCCGGCGCCGAGGCTCGCTAGCTCAAGTCCCGGCGCCGCGCTGCCGAAGAGCACAAGAGGCCGCCCGCACCCGGGCGCCCGCCGCGCAGCCAAGCCCAGCCGATGAGAGACGACACCAGCCATCACTTCGCCACCGTGGAGGAGCTGCGGTTGGGCATGTTCATCCATCTCGAGGGTGGCTGGCTCGCACACCCGTTCCCGCTCAGCAACTTCAAGCTCAGCTCGCCGCAGCAGATCGCGACCATCCGTTCGCTGGGCTTGCAGCGCGTTCGCTGGAGTCCGGGCAAGAGCGATCTCGAGTTCGCCACCGGCAGTTTCGAGCCGGCCACGCCGGCGCCCGACGCGCCCGGCCGCGCCGGCGCGCCCCGGACGACGGCTGCCGCGGCGATGCTCGAAGCCGTGTGCGCGGCCCCTGACACACCCGAGCTGGCGGCCGAACGCACGCGTCGCCTGGCGCTGGCCGAGCAGCGCGAGTCGGTACGGCAGTGCCACAGCCAATTCGCTGAAGCTGCCGGGGCCGCCAAGCGGGTGGCCGATCTGGTCACGGTCGAACCCCAGCAGGCGCGCAAGGAGTCGGAAGCGCTGTCGCGAGCCTTCGTCGACAAGATGCTCACGCACGAGGAGGTCTGCATCCGCCTGCTCGGCGAGGTGGCCGGCGACAAGGCGGCCATGCACGCCGTCAACGTGGCCGTGTTGTCGCTGTTGCTGGCCAAGACCTTCGGCCTGCCCGAGGCCGACATGCAGGACCTCGGCGTCGGCGCCGTGCTGCACGACATCGGCAAGCACGACATCGCCGAGCGGCTGCGCCACCGCGACGACCGCCACTCACCCTCCGAGCTGCTCGTCTACCAGGAGCATGTGGCGCACGGCGTGGCGGCGGCGCGCCGGATGGGCCTGTCCGAAGGTGCGAGCAAGGTCATCGAGCAGCACCACGAACATGCAGACGGCAGCGGGTTCCCGCTGCGCATGGGCGGCGACCGGATGACGCTCGCGGCCCGGATCGTCGCCCTCGTCAACCGCTACGACAACCTGTGCAACCCCAACATCCCGTCGCGCGCGCTGACGCCGCACGAGGCGCTTTCGCTGCTGTTCGCGCAGGGCAAGGCGAAGTTCGACGCCGCGATCCTGGGGGCCTTCGTCAAGATGATGGGGGTCTATCCACCCGGATCGGCCGTGCAGCTCACCGATGAGCGCCATGCCCTCGTGGTCTCGGTCAACTCGAGCCGGCCGCTCAAGCCGCGCGTGCTGGTCCACGATCCGCAGGTCCCGCCCGACGAGGCCCTGCTGCTCGACCTCGAGCGCGAGCCGCAGCTCGGCATCCGCCGCAGCGTCAAGCCGCTCGCGCTGCCGCGCGAGGCGCTCGACTACCTCTCGCCGCGACCGCGCATGGCCTACTTCTTCGAGCCTTCGCGCGAGAGCGTGCCCGAGGCCGCCGAGTGACCCTCGCCGCCCCCTGCGCCGGCGGCCGCACCGCGGCGCGGCCCGGGGCCCGTGCACTCGATCGAGGCCTGCCCGCGCTGGCCGCCGTGACGGCGCTGATCGAGGGCTTGCCCGACGCCGTCTGGCTCGTCGATCCGGCCGACCTGCGCGTGCTGGCGGCCAACGCCGCGGCCGGCCGACTGCTCGCCGTGCCGGCGGCATCGCTGCGCGGGCGCAGCATGGCCGAGATGAGCTCGACCCCGCAGGACCTGTGCTTCTGGACCGAGGTCGCCGCGGGCCTGTCCGAAGGCATCGTGTCGGAAACGCTGATGACGCGGGCCGATGGCGGGGTGCTGCCGGTGATGCGCAGCGTTTGTCGAGTCGCCCTCGATGACCATGCACCGAACGGCGGCGCGGCGCCGTCGGTGTACGTGGTCGCGTTGCACGACTGCAGCAGCGAGCGCCGCACGCAGCAGGCGCACGAGACGCTGCTCGCCGAGCTGCAGGCGACGCTCGAGTCGACGGCCGACGGCATCCTCGTGACCGACCTCGCGGGCCGGATCGGCGCCTGCAACCAGCGCTTTGCCGCGTTGTGGGAGATCGACCCCGCACTGCTCGCCCGGCGCGACGATGCCGCGCTGCGCGACGCGATGCTGGCCCGCGTGGCCGAGCCGCAGGCCTATGCCGAGCGCCTGACTGCGATCGAGGGCTCGACGCTGCTCCAGACCAGCGACGTGTTCACGCTGCGCTCGGGGCGCGTGCTCGAGCGCGTGACGCTGCCCCAGCTCAGCCGCGGCCGGGCGATCGGCCGCGTGTACTCGTTTCGCGACATCACCGACAAGCTCGCCGCCGACCGGCGCATCGAGCAACTCTCGCACACCGACGCCCTCACCGGCCTGCCCAACCGGCGCCTGCTCGCCGATCGGGTCGAATTCGCGCTCGCGATGGCGCAGCGAGACGGCACGCCGTTCGCCGTGTTGTTCGTGGACCTGGACCGCTTCAAGCACATCAACGACAGCCTCGGCCACCTGTTCGGCGACCAGGTGCTGGCCGACGTGGCCAGGCGCATCCAGGGCTGCCTGCGCCAGATCGACACCGTGGCGCGCCTCGGCGGCGACGAGTTCGTGATGCTGCTGCACCAGACCGACGGCGCGGGCGCCGAGGCCACGGCGCAGCGCGTCATCGAGGCCCTGTCGCGGCCGTTCGTGCAGGGGGGCTTGAACTTCACGGTGACCTGCAGCATCGGCATTGCGTTGTGCCCGCAGGATGGCGCGACCATGGACGAGCTGCTGCGCCACGCCGACAAGGCGATGTACAGCGCCAAGGAGGGCGGCCGGGCCGGCTACCGCTTCCACCAGCCGCACAAGGACGTCGACCTGCGCAGCCGCATGCGCCTCGACCATGCGATGCGCCAGGCGCTCGCCGACGGGCGATTTCGCCTCCACTACCAGCCGCAGGTGTGCCTCACGAGCGGGCGCGTCGTCGGCGCCGAGGCGCTGCTGCGCTGGCGCGACCCGGAGCTCGGCGAAATGGCGCCGGCCGACTTCATCCCGATCGCCGAGGAGAGCGGCTTCATCGCCGCCATCGGCGACTGGGTGCTCACCGAAGCCGTCGCCCGCGCCGCGCAATGGCATGCGCGCGGGCTGCGCATCGTGACCGCGGTCAACGTCTCGGCGCTGCAGTTCCACAAGCCCGATTTCGTCGACCGCGTGGCGGCGGTCCTGCGCGTATCGGGCCTGCCGCCGGGCCAGCTCGACCTCGAGCTGACCGAGTCCATCCTGATCCAGGACGCCCAGGAGGCGCTGAAGCGCATGCAGGCACTGGCCAAGCTCGGCGTGCTGCTGTCGATCGACGACTTCGGCACCGGGTATTCGAGCCTGGCCTATCTGAAGCGCGTGCCCATCCATCAGCTCAAGATTGACCGCAGCTTCATCGACGGCACCCCCGACGACGAGAGCGACGTGGCGATCGTGCGCGCCATCGTCGACATGGGCCGCGCACTGCGCCTGCAGGTCATCGCCGAGGGTGTCGAGACCGAGCCGCAGCGGCATTTCCTGCAGCGCGCCGGCTGCAACCACTACCAGGGCTTCCTGTTCGCGCCGGCGCTGCCCGCGCCGGACTTCGAGCGCCTCGCAAGCGCGCGCGCCCGGCGCGCGATGCGGCTCGTGAGCGGCTGATCCAGTCGAGCGGCGGGCCGCCCCAAGCCGACCGGACGCCCCTCGGCGGCCGCGACAACCGAAGCATGCGGCGCGGACTCGCATCGCGACGCGATGTGAGGGCGCGCAGCGCCGGTCGCAGCCGACGCAGCGGGCTTGAAGCAATCAGCTCAGACCGCTCGGCCGAGAACCCTCGCGAGCCCGGCCAGGAAGGCGTCGAAGTCGATCGGCTTGGTCCAGTAGGCGACGACGCCGGCATCGTGCGCGGCCTGCACGTCCGCGGCCATCGCATTGGCCGACAGCGCGACGCAGGCGATGCCGGCCGTGACCCGATCGGCGCGCAGCGCGCGCAGCACGGCCAGGCCGTCCATGTCGGGCAACTGCATGTCGAGCAGGATCAGGTCGGGCCGCAGGGCGAGCGCCTTCGCAATGCCCTCGCTCCCCGTCGCAGCCTCGTCGAGGATCAGCGTGCCGCGCGACCCGAGCAGTTCGCGCACGAGCAGCGCGTTGACCGCGTCGTCTTCGACATAGAGCAGGCGCGGCAGCCCGAGCCCGGAAGGCTGCGGCGCACCGGCATCGGCGACCGCCGCGGCACCGCCGTCAGCACGGGGTGCGGTGGCGGGTGACTGCGCGGCAGCTTCGGGCAGTTCGACCTCGAACACGGTGCCGCTGCCGGGTTCGCTGCGCACTGCCACGCGGCCCTGCATCGCCTCGACGATGGCCTTGACGATCGCCAGGCCGATGCCCGTCCCCTCGACCGCGCTGCCCTCGGCGCCGAGGCGGTTGAAGGGTTCGAACACGCTGCCCAGCCGCGCCGGCGCAATGCCCGGGCCGTCGTCGCGGACGCGGAACTCGACGCGGCCCTGCAGGCAGTGCGACTCGACCCAGACGCTGCCGCCGGGCCGGTTGTACTTGATCGCATTGGACAGCAGGTTGAGCAGCACCTGGCGCAGGCGCACCGGATCGGCCAGCACCCGGCCCGGCAGCTCGGGCGGCACGACCAGCGCCACCGCGCGCTCCTCGGCCGCCGCGGCAAGCATCGGCAGCGTCGAGCGCACCGCATCGACCAGCAGCACCGGCTGCAGTTGCAGTCGCAGCTCGCCGGCATCGGCACGCGAAAGGTCGAGCACGTCGTCGATCAGCTCGAGCAGGTGGCGGCCCGCGCTGTCGATATGCTCGAGCCACGCAGCGCGTCGCGCCGGGTCGGCGTCGGAGGAACCGTCGCGCAGCAGCTGCGTGAAGCCGAGCACCGCGTTGAGCGGCGTGCGCAGCTCATGGCTGACGCGCGACAGCAGGCGCGACTTGGCGCGGCTCTCGGCCACTGCGCGTTCGCGCTCGCGCAACGCCAGCTCGGCCTGGCGCACCTCGGTGATGTCCCAGTTCAGGCCGATGCGGCGCTGCTCGCGGCCCTCGGCGTCGAGGATCGGCGAAGACCACGACGCGAGCCAGCGCACCTTGCCGTCGGGCCGGACGATGCGAATCTCCTTGCGCCATGGCAGGCCACTGCCCAGCCACTGGCGCTGCTCGTCCATCACCGCGACGCGATCCGCCGGATCGAGGAATGCTGCCACTTCCTCGGACGAGACTTCGCGCGCGCCCGATGCGACGCCGCGCAGGCGGAACATGTTGGTGTCCCATCGCGCCGGCCGGCCCGGCGCCGGGATCTCCCAGACGCCGAGGCCGACCGCGGTCGACGCGAGTTCGACGCGCTCGGCGGCCTCGCGCAGTCGCAGCAGCGCCTGCTTGTGCTCGGTGATGTCGATCAGCACGCCTTCGACGCGTCGCGCGCCTGGCGTCGGATCGTGCGCCACCGCGCCGCGCACGACCAGCCAGCGCAGGCTGCCGTCGGTGCCGTGCAGGCAGCGGAACTCGACCTCGAGCGCGCCCGCGCCGTCGCGCAGCCAGGGCACCATCCGCGCCGCGATGCGGTCACGATCGTCGAGGTGGACGCAGCGCTCGAGACATTGTCCGATCGTCAACGGCGGCTGCGCCGGATCGAGCCCAAAGAGCTCGAACATGCGTCGATTCCAGAGCGGGCGCAGGTCGCCGTCGCTGTGCGCCCACAGCCCGACGCGCGCCGCCTCGGCCGCAGCCTCGAGCCGTTGCGCGAATTCCAGCGCCCGGCGCGCCTGCTCGACGCGCTCGCTCTCGTCGAGCAGCACGCCGATATAGGCCACCGGCACGCCTTGCGCGTCGCGCAGCAACGCGCGCCGCGACAGCAAGTGACGCCAGCCGCCCTCGGGGCGCCGGTAGCGGATCGTCATGTCCGACGGCTGGCCGGTGCGCAGCGTCTCGGCCGCCAAGCGATCGACCTCGCCGACGTCGTCGGGGTGGATAGCGGACCGCGCCTCGTCCTGCGTCAGCCCTTCAGGGCGCGGCTGCAGCCCGGTCAGCCGGTAGCCGTGCTCGTCGAAGTGCACGCGGCCGCTGGCGATGTCGCGCCGCCAGACCGCGATATTGCCCAGGCGCAGCACGGCGTCGAGCTCCTCGCGCAGGCGAACGGCGCGTTGGGCGAGCTCGACCTCCTCGGTATCGTCGATGTCCACGCCCAGGACGCGCGTCGGGCGCCCCTGGGCGTCGTGGTAGACGCGCCAGCGCGACCGGACCTGGCGCACGCTGCCGTCGGGCCGCAGCACGCGAAACCGATCTCCATGCTTGCCCGCGACGCCGAGCGTCGACGGCAGTCCGCCTTGCGCGGCGTCTTCGGGCACGACGAGGCGCGTGGTTTCGTCGTAGTGCGGCGCAGGCGTGCCGGGCGGCGGCACGGGCAGGCCGAAGATGCGGTACATCTGCGGATCCCAGTGCCCGGCGAGCGTCGCCGGGTCGCGCTCGAAGAAGCCGGCGTTGCACAGCTCCTGCACGAGTTCGAGCCGCTCCTCGAGCAGCGCGACGCGCTCGCGCAGCGCGTCGGCGTCGTCGAGCGGCTCCAGCACGAGCAGCCGCCAGCCCGGCGCGATGGCGGCCAGCCTGGCGCGCCAGCGCGTGTCGGCCCCGGCCCGGGCTGGCAGCCTGAGCACCACCGTCGGATTGCCGTCGAGCAGGGGTGCCGCCTGCGGCCCGAGGACATGCTGCAGTGGCTGCCTGAAAATGTTCGCGGGCAATGCCGGATCGCCCAGGCGCAGGCGCGCGAACGCCGGCGCGCACCACTCGAGGCATCCCGCCGCGTCGATCAGCGCCGCGACCACGCCGGTCTGCGCCAGTGCACGGCGCAGCGCCGGGTCGCTCTGCGGCGCCGCAGGGGGTGGGTCGGCAGACATGCCCGCACTCTACAGCCGACGCAGCACGGGCCGTGTCGCACCGGCCCGGCGTGTCTTGCACGCCTGCGTTGACAATTCTCTTGCCACCGTGCCGCGGCGCTCCGTAAAGTGCGGACCTTGCCGGCCCCGCAAGCAGGCAGCAGCCTTGCTGCCTCGGGGGATGCTTCCGATCCGACTCAATGAACCCGATCCACGCCCTGCTCGAAACCAAGCTCTCGTCGCTCGACATCCCGACCGCGGTCGTGCTGCCCGGCGGGCAGCGCTTCGGCGCCGCGGCGGCGCGCGTCACGCTGCGCCTGCACCAGGCGTCGGCGCTCGCGCACATCGCGACCGGCGCCGTCGGGCGCGTCGCGCAGGACCATGTCGAGGGCCGGATCGACTTCGACGGCAGCGTGCGCGACCTGATGGCGGTGGCGGCGCAGATGATCGACGACGACCCGACCAAGGTCCGCTCCGACCGCGGGCCGCTCGCCTGGTGGCGCGACATCGCGCGCCGCAGCCGCTCGCGCGTGCAGCACCGCGCCGACGCGGATGCGCGCCAGGTGCAGTTCCATTACGACGTCTCGGACGACTTCTACGCGCTCTGGCTGGACCCGCTGCGCGTCTATTCGTGCGCCTACTTCCGCGAGTCCGGGATGACGCTCGCCGCGGCGCAGCAGGCCAAGCTCGACCATGTGTGCCGCAAGCTGATGCTGCGCGAGGGCGAACGTTTTCTCGACATCGGCGCCGGCTGGGGCGGCCTGCTGCTGTGGGCGGCCGAGCATTACGGCGTGCGCGCGCACGGCATCACGCTGTCGAAGAACCAGCATGCGCACGTGAACCGGCTCATCGCCGAGCGCGGCCTCTCGGGCCGGGTGACGATGGAGCTGCGCGACTACCGCGACCTGCCCGAAGGCGAACCCTGGGACAAGATCGCGTCGATCGGCATGTTCGAGCATGTGGGCCAGGCGATGCTGCCGGCCTACTTCGCCAAGATCTGGCGCCTGCTCGCACCCGGCGGCCTGCTGCTCAACCACGGCATCACCGCCGGCGGCACGCGCAACGAGCAGCTCGGCGCCGGCATGGGCGACTTCATCGAACGCTATATCTTCCCCGGCGGCGAATTGCTGCACGTCTCGCACGTGCTCGAGGTGCTGAGCGAGGCCGGCCTCGAGGCGCTGGACGTCGAGAACCTGCGACCGCATTACGCGCGCACGCTGTGGGGCTGGAGCGACGCGCTCGAGGCCCGGCTCGACGAGGCGCGCGGCCTGACGCCGGCCAACGTCGTGCGCGCCTACCGGCTCTACCTCGCCGGCAGCGCGATGTGTTTCGAGCAAGGCTGGATCTCGCTCTACCAGATGCTCGCGTCCCGGCCCAGCGGCCGCATCGAGGGCGACGCGATGCGCGGTGCACAATCGGCCTATCCTTTCCAGCGCGGCTACATGTATCGCTGAGATGTCCACCCCAAGCTCACTGCGTTCGCTGCCCCCGAGGGGCCGAGCCCGGACACAAACAGTCCTGCGGACTGTTTGTGCCTGGCGAGGGGCTGGGCCCCCCGGCCAAGCGCGGCCTGCAAGGCCTCAGTCGGCTTGGGGCGGTCCTGCGCTCGACTGACCCGCGATGCTCTACAAATTCAAGTCCAAGGCCGCCGGCGACGTGATCATGCTCGCCGCCAATGGCGATCAGGTGCTGCGCATCCTCGGCCGCCAACCTGTCCCCAAGGGCATCCTCGAAGTCGCCGACATGCCGGCTGCGCTGGCCGCGATCCAGGCCGCGATCGAGGCGAGCGAGCAGGCGCGGCGCGAGGCCGAGGCCGCGGCGTTGGCCGAGGGCAAGCCGCCGCCGGCGCGCGAGGCGGTCACGCTGCGCCAGCGCGTCTGGCCGCTCGCCGAAATGATCAAGCGCTCGCACGCGGCCAAGGCCGACATCGTTTGGGGCGTATAGATGACGGCCCCGAGACACCTTCGGTGTCGCCCCCCAAGGGGACTCGGCCGCCTTGCGGGCTGAGGCCGGACACAGCCAGTCCCTGCGGACTGGCTGTGCCTGCCGAAGGACATCGGCCTCTGGCCGATGGCGGCCCGGCGGCGGCCGAGAGGCCGTGAACCGGCGCGGCGTCGACATGTCCGACCGCGTGACGCGCGTGATCGCCGTGCGCCACGGCCAGACGGCGTGGAACGCGCAGTCGCGCATCCAGGGCAACACCGACATCGGGCTCGACGCTACCGGGCTGCGCCAGGCGGGCGCGCTCGGCGCGGCGCTGGCCGATACGGGGCTGGACGCGATCTACGCCAGCGACATGGCGCGCGCGTTGCAGACCGCCCAGGCCGTTGCCGACCGGACCGGCCTGGCCGTCACTGCCGACGCCGGGCTGCGCGAACGCGGCTTCGGCATCTTCGAAGGCATGACCCATGCCGACGTTGCGTCGCGCTGGCCCGAGCTGGCGCAGCGCTGGCGCCAGCGCGACCCGGATTTCGGCCCCGAGGGCGGCGAGGCGCTGGCCGCCTTCTACGCGCGCGCCGTCGCCTGCGCCGGGCGCATCGCAGCAGCGCACCCGGGCCAGACGATCGCGCTCGTCGCCCACGGCGGCGTGCTCGACTGCCTGTACCGGGCCGCGACGCGCGTCGGCCTGCAGGCGCCGCGCACCTGGCAGCTCGGCAACGCGAGCATCAACCGGCTGCTCTACACGCCCGAAGGCTTCACGCTCGTGGGCTGGAACGACGCGCTGCACCTCGAGCCGGAAGCGCTGGGCGCGCAGGGCAGCGTTTCATGAGCGTTCGGGCGCAGGCAAAGGTGGGCGACGCGGCGGCCGCGATCGACACGCCCGCGCTCGTGATCGACCTCGACGCGATGGAGCGCAACATCGCGCGCATGGCGGTCTTCGCGCGCGAGCGCGGCCTGCGGCTGCGGCCGCACGCGAAGACGCACAAGAGCGCCGACATCGCGCGCCTGCAATGTGCCGCCGGGGCCGTCGGCGTGTGCGTGCAGAAGGTTTCCGAAGCCGAGGCGCTGGCCGACGGCGGTGTCGCCGACCTGTACCTCAGCAACGAGGTCATCGCCGAGGGCAAGCTCGCGCGCGTGGCGGCGCTGGCTCGGCGCGTGCGGTTGGCGCTGGCGGTCGACTCGGCGCTCGGCATCGACCGCCTCGCGCGCGCCGTCGCGCACGCGGGCAGCGAGGTCGAGGTCTTCGTCGAGGTCGAAGTCGGCCAGGGGCGCTGCGGCGTCACGCCGGTCGAGGCCGGCCGCTTGGCGCGCCAGGTCGTCGCGCACCCCGGCCTGTCGTTCGCCGGACTGCAGGCCTATCACGGCGGCGCGCAGCACCTGCGCAGCGCAGCCGAGCGCGAGGCGGCGATCCGCCACGCCGTCGGCGCGGCTTCGGCAGCGCGCGCCGCCGTGACGTCGCTGGGTGTCGCCTGCCCGCTCGTCACCGGCGCCGGGACGGGCAGCTTCGTCTTCGAGGCCGCGAGCGGCATCTACGGTGAACTGCAGGCCGGCTCGTACGTCTTTCTCGACCGCGACTATGCCGACAACGAGCCCGCGCCCGGCGCGCCGGCATTCGAACATGCGCTCTTCGTCGCGACCCAGGTGCTGAGCCGCTCGGCCGCGCACGCGGTTGTCGACGCCGGACACAAGTCGCACGCCATCGACTCCGGACTGCCGCGCGTCTGGCGCCGCGACGACATCGAGTTTGCCAACGGCGGCGACGAGCACGGCATCCTGCGCCTGCGCCATGGCGCCTCCGGCAAGCTGCCGGGCCTGGGCGAGAGGCTGTGGCTGGTGCCGGGGCACTGCGACCCGACCGTCAACCTGCACGACCACTACGTCGGCCTGCGCGGCGGGCTGGACGCGGGAACGGTCGAGTCGGTATGGCCGGTGACCGCGCGCGGTTGCGTCACCTGAGAACGAAGGGGCCCTACAGCACCCCCGCCGCGCAGGTCGTGCTGTCGGGCTTGCAGATGCGCAGCCGCCCGGCCGGGCTCGAGACGATGCGGCGCTGCTCACCGCTCAGGGTATGCGTGAAGTCGATCGACGAGGCCTGGAAGGCGCCGCTCGTCAGGCGTGGATAGCCCGAACCGTTGAACATCACGTAGGCCGTGCCGGTCGGCACGGTAGCGATCGTGATCGTGCTTTCGGGAGCGGGTTCGGTTGCCAGCGCCGCTTCGGTGCCGTTCATCGTTCCCGACGCATCCTCGTCGACGAACACGATCCAGCCCGAACCCCAGTTGCTGCCAGCCGACGGGGTGACGGTGACGTTGCGGCCGCGCTTCATGGCCTCGGCGCGTGCCGCGCTGAGTGACGACAGCAGCGTGTTGGCGCTCGAGGTCAACTGGGCATTGCGCTGGAAGGCCGTGAAGCTCGGCGCCGCCAGCGCCATGACGACCACGATGAGCGAGATCGTGACCATCAGCTCGATCAGCGTGAAGCCCGCGGCGCAACGCGCACCCCGGTGGCTCTTCATCGTCGTCTGCACGCTAGCGCCAGCACACGGCGGGCTTGGCGCCGGTGCAGTCCCTGAGGCCGGTGGAGCGAATGCGCAGCGTGCCGCCATCGTCGTCGGTGAACTGCGGCACCGCGAACACGCGCACGCACTCGCGCAGCGACACGTCGAGCGCGCAGGCCTCGGCGCCAAGCTTGTAGGCCGGGCTCGCAGCGTTGTCGCCCGAGAAGGTCTTGAACGCAATGCCGGTCGCACCAGCGGCGAAGCTCAGGTAGGTGCCAGTCTGCGTGAAGTAGCGCTCCTGTTGCTGCATGAGGTCGGTGAGCGCGGTGCGTCCCTCGGCGCGCTTGCCCTTGAGCACCGAATCCAGGTAGGCCGGGTAGGCGATCGCGCCCAGGATGCCGATGATCGCCACCGTGATCATCAGCTCGATCAGCGTGAAGCCGCGCTCGCGCCGGCCGGGCTGCAGGTGCGACGACGGCATCATGGCGCGGCCTTGAGTTCCTGGTAGTTGTTGATCTGGCGCCAGCTCATGCGAAACACCGTCGCCACCGCGGTCGTCCCGGCCGAGTTCTTGAGCGCGCCCGAGCCCTGCAGCACGATGCGCCCGGTCGTCGTGCGCACGGCCTGGTCGACCGAGTTGCTGGTGGTCAGCGAGTCGTCACCGACCGCGATCACGAACGGCTCGCCGAGGATGCCGACGTCGGAGCTGGTGTGGGTGCCGCTCGCGGCGTAGAGGTCGAGCTCGTAGCTGCGCCCGCTGCCGATCTCGCAACTCGTCTGCGGCGGGATCACGCTGCCCGAGTAGACCTTGGTGCCGAAGACCGTGAACGCGCTGATCTGGCGCTCGCCGGTCGTCGAGGACGACAGCATGTCGAAGTACCAGCCCGAACGTTTGCTCGTGTCGTCGTCGGCGAGCGGCCGGCCCCAGGCAAAGGCGCTGCTCGTGATCGTGCCGTCGCTGTTGGCGGTGGCCGTCTGCAGGCGGCCGCGGCCGGCGATCGCCGCCGTCGGCGACGCCGAGTCGGCGGTCGCGGAGTTGTTGTCGAGCAGCGCGTAGACCGACTGCGTGCTGAACGGCCCGCTGTTGTCGTCCGTCTCGAGATACTTGCCGGTGCCGAAGGCGACGATCAGCGTCCGGTTCGGGCCGTAGGCGAGGAACGGCGGCATCGTGATCGGCTGCAGGTTGGCGGCGCCGTCCTTGGCGACGTACATCGGGATCGGCGCCGAGCCGTTCTTGTAGTACGACAGGTGCGCCGCGTCCCACTCGGCCGGATACTTGTTCGTGAACTCGAGCTTCCACAGGTTGCCCTGGAAGTCGCCTGCGAAGAGCTGCGTCACCTCGTCGGCGAGGTTGCTGCGCGTCGTGAAGTTGGCAATGCCCGAGGCGATGCTCGTGCTCGCGATCGGCAGCTCGATCTTGTAGTAGTTGACGCCGAGTTCCCAGTCGTCGCTGACCGCCTTGGCGAGGTCGAGCAGGAAGATCGCCGGCTTGCCGGTGGTGCTGTAGTGGCCGTCGTCGACATAATTGTTGACGCCGCTCGCGACGACCGCGAAGTACTTGCTCGTCGAGGCCCCGGTCTTGAACTTCAGGATCGCCGGCCGGCCGATCACGTTGCCGAGCGTCGAGTCGTCCTTGTCGGTGAACTCCCACATCACCTTGTCGGCACCGAACGCCGCCGGATCGCTCACGTCGAGCGCGTACACGCCCTGGCCGCCGCCGCCGGTGCCGCCGACGAGCACGGTCTTCCAGACCGAGCCGACCTTGGCCTCGGCGACGACCGGGCTCGCGTCGACGTACGTCTGGTGCTGGTAGCTCGGCGACGTGAGATGGTTCAGGCGCGGCACCAGCCAGCTCGGGATGTAGGCAAAGAGTTCGTTGCCGTTGTCCGAGTCGAAGGCGTGCAGCATGCCGTCGTTGGCGCCGACGAACAGCGTCTTGACGCGCGACGCATAGGTGGTCGCGAAGCCCGAGACGTAGTCGGCATCCGCGATCCGCAGGCTCGGCGCGCCGGAATAGGCAACGCCCGAGTTGACGATGTCGCCGAGCACGTGGCCGCGCTTGCGCAGCGTTCCTGCGGGCGCTTCCTGCGAGCGGTCGCCGCGCAGGAAGGCCAGCCGCGCCTCGCCCACCGACTCGGCGTCGAGCGGCGTACCTTCCGGCGCCCCCGGCGGCGCGCGCAGCGCCTCCTTGGCGTCGTCGTCGAGGCTGGCCCAGACGAACTCGTTGGCCGTCGCCGAAACAGGGTTGGACTTGCCGACGTAGATCTTGCGCGTCGAGGGCGTCTTGGCGTCGAGCTGGGTCGCCGCCGTCCAGGGTGCCGAGTCGACGTCGCCGATCGAAATGTCGTCGCTGCCGACCAGCGTCACGGGGTAGGGAATCAGGTCGCCGCTCCATTCGGCCGGGTCGAACTGGGCCTGGAAGATGAAGCCGCCGACCGAGGTCAGGCGCTGGGTCGAGATCGCGCCGCCGGCGATGCTGTTGGCCTCCTTGGCGATGCTCTCGAAGATGCTGTCCAGCGCTTCGAGCACGCCGCGCGCGGAACTCGACAGGTAGAAGTTCTTCGCGTCGAGATCGGTATGGCCGCTCGGCCGCGACCAGTTGTCGTTGGTGTCCGAACCGTCCTTGGCCTTGAACGGGTTGCCGGTCTCGCTCACGTCCTTGAAGCCGCCGTACTTCGCGGCGAGGTAGAACTTGTTCTGCATGTGCGCCGAATGTGCCGTCTGCTGCGCGTACTCGTTCACGTCGAGCACGTAGGTCGTGACGCGCATCCCGAGCCGGCGCTTGTCGGCCTCGGCCCAGTTCTCGCCGCGGATGTCGTGCGTGTTGGCCCAGTAGGCAGCGCCGGCCATGTAGTACGCGTCCTTGCGGCCGGAACTGATGTCCTGGTTCTCCATCCCCCAGCGCGCGGTGTTGGGCGTGTTGAAGTTGCTGACCGAACGCGTCACGCCCTTGCCATCGACGTAGCTCACCTCGGTGTGGTTGGATTCGAACGCACCGACGACCTTGGTCCACCACATGAAGTCGGGCTCGTTGGCGGCGTCGCTCGCGGTGCGCGTCGTGTCGTTGGTGTCGGTGCGCGTGTTGCCGGGGAAGTATTTGTCGTTGTGGGTGTTGACGTCGCCGATCGCGACGATGTTGTTGCGCACGCACGAGTAGTCGGTCATGCCGGCGACGGCCGGGTGCGGGTCGGACCAGCTCGTGTAGGTCGCAAAGCCATCCTTCATCGCGTCGGTCACGCCGCTCACCGCCGACGCCGTCGGCGGCAGGCCCTGCACGTAGCGCAGCGCCTCGTAGTACAGCTCGCCGACCGCGTCGTAGCGCTTGTAATTGCCTGCGGTAGCGCCGGTGCGGCCGAACTGGTTCAGGTAGTTCGCGACGCCGCTCTTGCCCTCCGCGGCGGCATCCGGGTTGGCGACGAAGACGCCGGTATTCGTGTCCCACTCCTGGTTCGGGTTCGCGCCCGAGACGAGCGAGAAATTGGCGTCGTAGTGCTTGGCCCCGACGTACTTCATCGGCGCGCGCAGCACGCCGCCGTTGCGCTGGGCGGGGTCGACGTTGTCGATCAGGTAGCCGAACGCGGCCACGCGCAGGCGGTCGCTGTACTTCTGCAGGTTGCCGACCGGCTTGTAGTTGCCGTTCGGGTAGCGCAGGCACAGCGCGCCGCGCGGGTCGGTCAAGGTGCCGGTGTTGTCGGTGCCGCAGACCGAGACGCGGGTATAGAAGAATTGGTCTGAACTAGTAGGCTGCCTCCGCTGGGCGGCGTCCAGCCGGCGGGTCCGGCCGCGCAAAGCACTTCTTCGCGGTGCCGGGGATGGGTCGCCGAAGACCGCGTTCTTGCATTCGGCCCCATTGTTCGAGGAAGTGAACTTCCACTTCGTACCTTCCCCGTAAGCCACCTGCCGGACGCCGCTGAAGCTGCAGGTGCTGCCTTCGCCGCGCAGGCAGGTGAAGTCCGCCGGCAGGCTCCCGGGTAGTTGGTGACCGGTCCGCACCGGACCTGCGGGCCACCGCGACGCCGAGGTTGGAGTTGCTGCGCGGCGTGCGCAACTGCCGGTCTTGGCGGTGCCGAAGTGGACCCGGTTCTGGCAGTTGGCGATGTAGACATCGCCGGTGTGGCTACCCAGCATCGCGCTCGGCAGCGCGGCCAACGGCTTGGCGTTGGTGATGCGCTTGGACGGGAAGTTCGAGCCGTTGTAGAAGTTGCCCGGGTTGTTGTCGCTGCGCGTCGGCAGGTAGGCACGCTGCAGCACCGTGAGCGCGCTCGTGTCGACGACGCGGTCGCCGCCCGTGAGCCCATAGCGCAGGATGTCGATCGCCGAACTGGTGGCCCAGTTCATGAAGTTGCCCGAGAAGCCCGTGCCGCCGCACTCGCGCGCCGTAGCCGGGCCGATGCGGTCGAAGCGGCGCAGCGCCGGGTCGGCATCGTTGTTGTAGCTGTAGCAGCTCTCGGCGTCGAAGTAGCCGACATACTCGATCGCCGCGGCGTAGGTGTTGTCGTTGCTGGAGTCGGCGCCGTTGACGTACTGTGCGCCCACGGTCGGGAACTCGACCGACAGCGCGAGCGTCAGCGTCGGCTTGGCGCGCGCGCCGCGCGCATACAGCGGCTCGGCAGCGAGCGGGATCGCGGGGATGGCCGGCGGCGGCGTGTCGCTGACGGCAATGCCGATGAAGGCCACTGCCACCAGGCCGATCGCGCCCAGGCGGACCCGCAGGTCGCCTGCCAGCGCCCGGGCCCGCTGCGCGGTGCGGTTCATGGTCGTCGTCATGCTCGCTACTCCTTCTTGAACGCCATCTGCATCACGACCTGCACGTCCTCGCGCGTGCCGAAGCCCATTGCCGTCACGCGGTAGATGATCGGCTTGGAGCCCGAGGCCGCATTGCCGCCAGGCGTGGTGTCGGGCACCCACTCGATCATGTAGCGCGGCGCGCGCGCCGGCCGCACGCCGGTGCTGCCGGCGTCGAAGGTGCGGCCGGTGTAGGTGCCGTACTCGACGGTCGTACGGTCGTCGTCGGTGAAGTCCACCGTCGCCCAGACCGGCTTGGCGCCTTCGACGGCGGGCTCGCACAGGCCGAGGTAGGGCGCTGTCGTGTTGCAGCCGGGCTGGAAGACGCTCGTGTTGTTCTGGTCGAACAGATCCATGCGCTGCGAAGCCGAGGCGTTGGGGCCCCGGATGTCGAACTGCGCGTCCATCAGCGCCGCCTCTGCGGCCTGCCACGCGACCTGGTAGTCGCGGTCGTTGCGCGCCGAGCGCTCGGCGAGCATGGCCATGCGCGCGGCGCCCACGCCGAGCAGCGTGACGACGACGAGCAGCATCAGCACGATCACCAGCGTGACGCCACGCTGGGCGGGAACTGCAAGGGGGCGAATGGTGCGCATGGGGCGGCGGCGGCGAGGCTCAGGGGTTGCGCAGGTGCACGTTGAAGACCATCGTCTGGCGCATGCGGCCGTCGGCAGGCACGGTCAGCTGCGACAGGGTGTCGGCGCTCGCCGACATGTCGTCGCCGAGCACGTTGTAGGTCGCCGCCACCGCGGCCCGGTCGATCGCGTCCGTCGCCGGGCTGCGAAAGATCAAGCCGATGCGCAGGCTGCGCACGCGGCGCCAGTTGTCGGCCGTCGCCAGCGCGTCGCCGGCGACGACGAGTTGCGACGCGCGCAGGTAGCGGTCGGGAACGGAATCGGTGGCACCCGAGGGCGCCGTGTTGGGAACGACGCCGTCGACACCGTAGAGGACCTGCATCGCCTCGACGCCGGGCACCAGCGGCTCGGTCTCCCAGGTGTCGTCCGCCTTCTGGTAAGTGCAAGCCAGCGTCGGCTCGCCGGCGGCGCTGCGCACGACGTGAAAGATGCTCGTCGCGCGGCGGGCCAGGTTCTCGGGCTCGGCGACGCCGGCGCAGTTGATCATCGACCCGTCGGCCACGCCGCCCCGCGAGGTGCCGTAGAACTGGATCATCAGCACGTCGCTGCCGTTCATGCAGCTGGTGTCGGTAAAGCTGCCGCAGCCGGCCGAGCGGCTACCGCTCGCCAGCGCGCCCAGCGCGCCCCCCGTGACGACCGCGAGCGAGTCGTCGAAGCCCTGCACTGCGGGATCCTTGCCCTGCGGCGGGACGACCGAGGTCTGGCCGCTCGCGACATCCTCGAAGCCGCCCTGCACGACCAGGCGGTGGATCAGGTCGGCCGCGAAGCGCGCGTTCTCGCGCATCTGCGTCGTCGAGTCGACCGAGCCGAAGCCGTTGCGCGCGGCGATCAACGCCGCCACCGCGGCA
The DNA here is from genome assembly GCF_016702655.1 of Ideonella sp. Classification (GTDB taxonomy): domain Bacteria; phylum Pseudomonadota; class Gammaproteobacteria; order Burkholderiales; family Burkholderiaceae_C; genus CAIKUF01. The sequence goes on along the minus strand of NZ_JADJDO010000039.1, from coordinate 271,538 downwards.
GCCGTGATCACGAGCCCGATCACGAGCGCGACCATCAGCTCGACGAGCGTCATGCCCGCCTGGCGGCGCACCGGACTGCCCGCTTGCGGGCGCAGGGCCGTCATTCCGAACTCCCGGCGATCAGCGCGACGACCACGCCCGGACGCGTGGCGCGCGCCAGCCCGGGCGTCGCGCTGCCGTAGCCGCTCGAGCCGACGGCGGCATGGTCGGTCGTGGCTTGCGTCCAGCCGATCTTGACCACCACCGTGCCGCCGGTGCCGCTGCAATCCCAGACCGGCAGGCCGCCGGCATCGAACGATGCGTCGTCGATGCAGACCGACACGCGCGCGCCGGGCAGTTCGGCGTCGACGCGCGTCAGCCACTCGACGATCTGGAAGCTCGCCACGTCTTGGGTCGTCGCGCAGGCGCCGGCAAAGCAGTCGGCACTCGTCGATGGCAGGCTGCCGGTGAATTCGACCAGATAGGGGTTGTCGGCGCTGGAGGCGGCGATCGCGACGTCCTTGTTGCCGCGCAGCAGTTCGCCCAGTTCGCGCGCGAGGCGCACCGCCGACGACTGGTAGCGCGCCTCCTTGTTCGACTGCAGCGCTGCCGCCTGCAGCCCGACCACGCCGAGCATGCCGAACGAGAGCACGACGATCGCGACCAGGCTTTCGATCATCGTCATTCCGCGCTGGCGGCGGCGCAACGCCGCCGACGCCGGCGGGGGTTGGTTCGGTGCGACTGGTCTCATGGGCTGCATGCTCGCTGCGGACGGCGCCCGCGCGGGCGCACTTCGATCTGACGTTATCGGCGCCGCGACCGCGCTCTGTAGCGACCTGCGCTGCGTTGCGCCACTATCGCCAACGGGCGCGCCACGGCCAAGCCCGTTCGCCTGCCGGCCAGGCGCCGTTCGTCGGCCCGCGGACGGCGCGGCGCCAACTCCGTCACGGTTTGGCGGGCCCAACCCAAAGCCCGACAGGCTCCTAGAATGCGCGGCCAGACGCCGCTGCCGCCGGCGCGTCGATCGGAGTTGCGCATGCAAGGCGCCCAGGTCATCGTCCTCGCCACGCCCGTCTTCCTGCTGCTGATCGCCGTCGAGTGGCTGGTCGGCGTGGCCCGCGCGCGCAACACCTACCGCCTCGCCGACGCCATGAACAGCATCGGCCTGGGGATCATCAGCCAGGTCGCGGGCGTGTTCACGCGCCTGGCGACGATCGGCATCTACAGCCTCGTCTTCGCCCACTTCTCGCTCTGGCAACTGCCTGCCGACGCATGGTGGGTGTGGCTGCTCGGGCTGCTCGGCTACGACCTCGCCTACTACTGGCTGCACCGCGCTGGACACCGGGTGGCGCTGCTGTGGGCCGCGCACGTGGTACACCACCAGAGCGAGGACTACAACCTCTCGACCGCGCTGCGCCAGACCGGCAGCGGCTGGATCGCGGGCTGGATCTTCTACCTGCCGCTGGCCGTGCTCGGCGTGCCGCCGCTCGTGTTCGCGGTGGTCGCGCTGATCGACCTGCTCTACCAGTTCTGGGTCCATACGCAGCAGGTCGGCAAGCTCGGCTGGTTCGACCGCTGGTTCTGCTCGCCGAGCAACCACCGCGCGCACCACGCCGTCAACGAGCGCTACCTGGACCGCAACTACGGCGGCATCCTGATCGTCTGGGACCGCATCTTCGGCACCTTTGCCGAGGAGGCCGACGCCGAGCCCTGCGTCTACGGCACGCGCAGCCCGTTGCGGAGCTGGAATCCGATCTGGGCCAATCTGCAGGTCTATGCCGGCCTGGTGCGCGACTCGTGGCACACGCGGCGCTGGGCCGACAAGCTGCGCGTCTGGCTCATGCCCCCGGGGTGGCGGCCGGCCGACGTGGCGGCGCGCTTTGCCAGGCCGCCCTTCGAACTGCGGGGCTGGCAGCGCTTCGACCCGCCCGTGAGCCCGCCTCGGCTGGCGCTTGCCGTGGCGCTGTTCTGCGCCGCGCTGGGCGCGACCACGGTCTTCCTCTGGACGGCGCACGCGCTGGCGTTGCCCGTCCAGGTCGCGAGCGCGGCGGGCATCGTGGCCGCGCTGTGGGCCGTGGGCGCGTTGTGCGAGGCCGGGCGCGCCGCCGGCACGCGGCTCGCCGCGTGATCGATCAGGCGTCGAACAGCCCCGCCGCCGAGCGGTCGGCCGGCGGCAGCAGGCCAAGGTGCCGGTACGCGGCCGCGGTCGCCATGCGGCCGCGCGGCGTGCGCTGCAGGAAACCCTGCTGGATCAGGTAGGGCTCGATCACATCCTCGATCGTTCCCGCCTCCTCGCCGATCGCCGCCGCCACGTTGTCCAGGCCGACCGGCCCGCCGTCGAAGCGGTGGATCACGGCCTCGAGGAGCTTGCGGTCCATCACGTCGAAGCCTAGCGCATCGACGTCGAGCATCGCGAGGGCCCGCTCGGCGAGCGCCTTGACGATCGTGCCGTCGCCCTTGACGTCGGCGTAGTCGCGCACCCGGCGCAGCAGGCGATTGGCGATGCGCGGCGTGCCGCGCGAGCGGCGCGCGATCTCGAACGCGCCTTGGGCATCCGTCGGCACCTTGAGCAGCCCGGCCGAGCGGTGCACGATGCGCGCGAGCTCCTCGGGGGTGTAGAACTCGAGCCGGGCGACGATGCCGAAGCGATCGCGCAGCGGATTGGTCAGCATGCCGGCGCGCGTCGTCGCGCCGATGAGCGTGAACGGCTGCAGGTCGAGCTTGATCGAGCGCGCCGCGGGCCCCTCGCCGATCATGATGTCGATCTGGTAGTCCTCGAGCGCCGGGTACAGGATTTCCTCGACGACCGGGCTCAGGCGGTGGATCTCGTCGACGAACAGGACGTCGTTCTTCTCCAGGTTGGTCAGGATTGCGGCCAGGTCGCGCGGCTTCTCGAGCACCGGCCCCGAGGTCTGGCGCAGGTTGACGCCGAGTTCGTGCGCGACGATGTGGGCGAGCGTCGTCTTGCCCAGGCCCGGCGGGCCGAACAGCAGCACATGGTCCATCGCCTCGGCGCGCTTCTTCGCCGCGCCGATGAAGATCTCGAGCTGCTCGCGCGCCTTGGCCTGGCCGACGTATTCCGCGAGACCCTTCGGGCGCAGCGCACGCTCGATCGCCTCCTCGGCCGGCGAGGCCGCGCCTGAGCTCAGCACGCGGCGGGCGGGGGCGAAGTCGTCGGTCTGGATGCTCAAGCGGGCTCCTCTGGCACCGCGCACTGGCGGCCATCCATTATGGTCGGCGCGCGCCCGCCACCTGCCGCCGATGCTCCTACAATGGCCTCGTGGAGAGGCTCCGTTCCCGACTCAGAGGCTGCGCCGGGCTCGCGCTGTTCGCGATGCTCGCGCTGGCCTTCGTGCCGTCGCTGTCGCATGCGCTGCAGCTGGCGCCTTTCGCCGGGCTGGGTGTGTGCAGCACGCCGGGCTCGCTGCCGTCGGGGTCTCCCGACGGCATGCCGCCAGGGCATTGCCCGTTGTGCGCGCACGCGCTCGACGGCCCACTTGGCCTGCCTGCCTCCGAGGCGGGATGGGCCGTTGCAAGCTCGGTCCTGGCGTCGCATGGCGCAGGTTTCACCCAGCTGCCGCCGCAGCGGCGGGCCTGGGCATCGTCCCCGGCGCGCGCACCTCCGACCTCGTCCCTCTGACCGCTGGTGGCGCGCATGGCGCGGCGGCATCGACCGCCGTGCCGCCAGCGCCGCACTCGAAGGACGACTGCTTTGGAGGTGGGCCATGCCCGACCAACACTTTTCTGCCTCAGCCGGCACGCGCTATCGCTCGGGCGATGTGCGTGCGCTGCGCATCCTGCTCCCGCTGTGCCTGACCCCGACCCAGCCCGCGCTGCTCGGGCGCGGCATCAGCGCCGGCGACATCCGGATCGAACATCCCTACGCCACGCCGGCCAGCGGCGGCGCGGGTTCGGTCTACCTAGCCCAGTTGCGCAACCTGGGCGGCCGGCCCGAACGGCTGCTCGGCGCATCGACGCCGGTGGCCGAGCGCGTCGAGCTCCAGTCCGGCCGCGACGGCGGCGGCACGCTGCGGCGATTCGATGCCGTCGCCGCGATCGACGTCGAGCCTGGCGCCGACCTGCGCATGCTGCCGGGCAAGGGCGCCCGCCTGCTGCTGGTCGGCCTCAAGCGCGCGCTGCGCGACGGAGACAGCTTTGCCCTGGCGCTGCAATTCGAACGCGCCGGCCGCGTCGAGGCTCTGGTCCATGTCCAGCAGCCGCGCTGAACCGCCGGACGAGCGCGTGCGCTTCACCGGTCGGGCCCGCGGCCCGGCCCCGATTCATCCTGCCCTGCAACCAACCGAGGATTCATCATGCAACGTCTTGCCATCACCGCAGCCCTGACCGCCCTGCTCGCCGCACCTGCCTTCGCGCAGGTCGCGGTCAAGGACGCCTGGGTGCGCGCCACCGTCGCCGGCCAGAAGGCTACCGGCGCCTTCATGCAACTCACCGACGCGGCCGGCGGCCGTCTGGTCGAGGCGCGATCCGGCGTCGCCGGCGTCGTCGAGCTGCACGAGATGTCGATGGAGGGCTCGACGATGAAGATGCGCGCCATCCCCGGCATCGAGCTGCCCGCGGGCAAGACGGTCGAGTTGAAGCCGGGCGGCCTGCACGTGATGCTGATGGACCTCAAGCAGCCGCTCGCCGCGGGCGACAGCGTAGCCCTGACACTCATCGTCGAGGGCAAGGACAAGAAGCGCGAGACGATCGAGGTCAAGGCCGCGGTGCGCGCGCCCACGCCTCCAATGACCAAGCACTGACCGCGCAGCGCGCCGGGCGACATTACCGGGCGAGCGCCTTGAGCGCGAGCCGTATGCCCTCGGCCACGCCGACGCCGGGCGGCAGCAGCTTGCATGCCGCCGCCGCCTCGCGCTCGCTGTAGCCGAGCGCGACCAGGGCCTGCAGGATGTCGGCCTGCGCTTCGCCGGCGGGCGTTGCCGGCAGTGCGAGCTCGGCACCGAGCTTGCCCTTGAGTTCGAGCAGCAGGCGTTCGGCGGTCTTCTTGCCGATGCCGGGCACCTTGACGAGGCGGCCACTCTCCTGCAGCGTGACCGCTTGCGCGAGTTCGGCCACCGAAAGCCCGGACAGGATGGCCAGCGCCGTGCGCGGGCCGACGCCCGAGATCTTCACGAGCTGGCGGAACGTGGCGCGCTCGGGCTCGCTCAGGAAGCCGTACAGCACCTGCGCGTCCTCGCGCACGACGAAGTGCGTCAGCAGCGTGACGCGCTCACCGAGCGCAGGCAGGTTGTAGAACGTGCTCATCGGCACGTCGAGCTCGTAGCCGACACCGCCGACATCGATCAGCAGTTGAGGCGGGTTCTTGGCTGCGAGCAGTCCTGTGAGGCGGCCGATCATTGCCGCCTATGCTATCCCGCCGCCGTTATCCCGCCGTCGGACCCTGGGGCCGCGCCGCGGCGACGCCGCAAGATTGGGGCCGTCATCACCTCGCGCGGGCGAACAGCCCCAGGCGCTGCGCCTCGAGCGCAGCCTCGGCGCGCGAACTCACGTTGAGCTTGCGGTAGATCTGCTTGACGTAGTCGGCGATGGTGTGGCGCGACAGGCTCAACTGGACGCCGATCTCGGGCAGCGTGTAGCCCTTGGCAACCCGCAGCAGGACTTCGCTCTCGCGCTCGGTCAGCTGCACGCGCGGCATCGCGTTGGCCTGCGGCCGCGCCTGGGCCGCGAAGTAGGCGATCACGCGCCGCGCGATCGACGGCGACAGCGGCGGCTCGCCCTGGCTGATGCGGCTCAACTGGTCGATGAAGTGTTCACGCGGCTGCTCCTTGAGCACGTAGCCGAAGGCGCCCGCCTGCAGCGCCGGGAAGAGATGCTCGTCGTCGTCGTGGATCGTGACCACGACCGACTGCGCCTCGGGCTGCGATTCGCGCAGCGCCGCGACGACGTCGACGCCCGAGCCGTCGGGCAGGCCGAGGTCGACCAGCGCGAGCTCGAAGCGCACCGCGCTCACGAGGGCCAGCGCGTCGTGCACGTGCGCTGCCTCGGAGATCTGGGCCTGCGGAAAGACCTGCAGCACCAGTGCCTTGATCCAGGCCCGGATCTCCGGCAGGTCTTCGAGGAGCAGGATGTTGTTCATTGCGGCACTCTGGTTGCGGGGCTGGCTCGCGCACGCGGGCAGCCTTCTCCGGAACTCGGTCTTTCGGCCAGATCGACTGCGGACTTGAATCCGCCCGGGTCATGCTAGCAGCGCGAAGGCGCCGCAACGCGGCGCTTCAGAGCGGAAGCGTGAGACGGATCACGGTTCCGTAGCCGGGGCCCGACTCGACCAGGCACTGGCCGTGCATCTGCTTGGCGCGGTGCTTCATGCTCGACATGCCATGGCCGCGGTCGAGCCGGCCGTCGAGCTCGAGCGGGATGCCGCGTCCGTTGTCCTGCACCACGAGGCCGATTCCGTGCGCATCGATCGTGCAGCGTACCTTGCAGTGCGACGCGCCGCTGTGCTTGATGATGTTGCTCACCGCCTCGCGCAGGATGCGCGTCGTCTGCACGAAGGCACGCGCCGACATCTGCTGGTCGATCTCCTCGGCCGGCCCCTGCCAGTCGGCCTCGATGCCGGACTGGCCGAGGCGCGACACGCACTCGGCGCGCCAGTCGGCGAGCGCGTCGGCGGCGCGCACCGGCTTGCCGGTCAGGCCGCGCACCGACAGGCGCATCTCCTCGAGCGCCTCGCGCGCCAGGGTCGAGATGCGCTCCGACTCGCTGGTGTGGACGATGGTCAACAGCTTGGCGCCGAGGTCGTCGTGCAGGTCGGCGGCGATGCGCTTGCGCTCCTTTTCGGTCACCTGCTCGACGCGCAGCTCGGCAAGCTGGGCGAAGTTGCGCTCGATCTCGAGCGCGGCCTCCTGGATGCGCGCTTCGAGCGTGGTACGGCCCGATTCGGCGCTGCGCAACGCGTGGGCAAAGAGCTGCACCAGGCGAAAGCTCACCACGAGCACCAGCACCGGCAGCGCGAATCGCAGTGAATGGCCGCGCCAGATCGCGGTCGCATCGCCGCGCTGCAGCGCGAATTCGAGCGCCAGCAGCAGCGCGAGCAAGGCGAGGATGCCGCTCATGACCCAGAACTCGGCGCGCCTGGCGGCGTAGGTGATGCGCAAGTAGACCGCCATCGCGGCCAGGATCTCGAGCAGCAGCAGCGCGTACCAGACGCGGCACGCGGCGTACAGGTTCGCGGGCCCGGCCAGCGCAACCGTCAGCGGCAGCAGCACGCACTGGCCGAGCAGCAGCAGGTCCAGCGGCCGGCGCTTGACGCCTGCGTAGCGCAGCAGGAACACGATCAGCAGCCCCGCCACCGGCGCGTAACCCAGGCACACCAGGTACTCGCCAACCGCATTCGCAAACGGCAGTTCGGCGGCCCAGACGCGCGCCGTCAGCACGGCCCAGCCGAGGGCGAGCATGCCGAAGTACATCAGGTAGCTCGCGCGCCGGTTGAACCAGCCGACGCCGATCATGAACACGCCGAGCACGAGCATCGTCGCCGCACCGAGCTCGACCGCCGTGATGGAGCGGAACTGCGCCGCGCGCCAGGTGGCCGAGAGCTCGTCCAGCGGCCCGATTCTCAACGCCGACAGGCCCGCTGCTCGGTGGCGCGACGACACATGCTCGAGCGCATGGCCGCGCACCTTGATGTCGAGCCGGTTGCCCTGCGCGCGCAACAGGGCTGCCGGCAACGGCGCGATCTGCGGCCGGTAGCAGTTGCGCGTCACCGGCTCGCTCATGCTGCCCGCGTTGTAGATGGGCCGGCCGTTGAGCTGGACCTCCAGATTGGTGCACACACGCTCGACATACAGCGCAAGCACATGGCGCGGATCGGCAGTCGCCGGCGCATCGAAGACGAGGCGGTACCACACCGAGCCCTCGTAGCCGGGGCGGCTGATCGACCAGTCATCGGGCAGGGACTGCGCCGTCGCGGCGGCGTCACTGGGAAAGCCGTCGTCATCGCTCGCCACGGCGATCGCCTGCGACAGCACAACTGCGTGCTGCGTCGCACCTGCGCCCGCGCCCAGGCACAGCAGGCAGACCAGCGCAAGCAGTCGGGTGAAGGCAGACATGGGGCGCGATTGTGCAGGACGCATTGCGGGCCTCAGAGGCTGAGAGGCCATCCAATGCGCCCGCCCCAGCCCCCCCCGCCCCCCCCCCCCCCCCCCCCCCCCCCCCCCCCCCCCCCCCCCCCCCCCCCCCCCCCCCCCCCCCCCACCACCCCCCAGAGCAGGACCACTCGGCGTTGCAAATCCTCGCTGGGTCCCGAACCCAGCTCCGGTTTGCGCCTTGATTGGGCCTGCTCTGGGGGCTTACGCGGGCCTCTCAGCCGAGCGTCGCCGCAAGCCAGCGCGCGACATCCTGCTCGCAGCCGGCGTCGAGCGCGATCTGCTTGCGCCGCGACGACTCGCCGCGCAGGAGCTGCACACAGCGCCGCGGCAGGCCGAGTTCGCCGGCCAGCCAGTCGATGAGCATCGCATTGGCCTTGCCGTCGACCGGCGGCGCGGCCAGGCGCACGCGCAGCGCGCCGTCGTGCAGCCCGTCGGCCCGCGTGCGGCGCGCGTTGGGCGAGACCACGACATCCAGCACGAGCTCGCCGCCGCGCCGGGCAAGGCACGGCCAGCGGCTCGATTCAGGTGACGGCATCAGCCCTGCGCAGCGGCACCCTTCTTCGCCGCCGGCTTGCCCTTCTTCGCGGCCGGCGTGCGCGGCGCGCGTGGCTCGAACTCGAACCCGACCTTGCCTTGCTTGCCGTCCCACGCGAGGTAGGCCTTGAACTTGCGGCGCGTCTTGTTGGAGACGAAACCCTCGAGCAGCGCGGTCTTGCCCTCGGCGAGGAGTTTGGTCATCTGCTCGCGCGGCACCGGCTGCTGCAGGATGATCTTGCCGCTCTTGAAGTCGCAGGTCACGTGCGCGCCGACGCTGTGCTCGCAGACATACGACGTGCCATGCTCGTAGACATGCCCCTTGCACTTGGGGCAGGCTCCGAGGCTCTGCTGGGCCGAGAAGTCGATCGGCTCGCCGCTCTCGCCTTCCTTGCGCGCTTCGTCGCCGAAGTCGAACTCGAGCTTCCAGTTGGCGATCTCGTCGTCGTAGACCAGGCGCAGCTCGGCCGTGAACGGCCAGCCCGCCTTGGAGCGAAAGCCCTCCAGCGGCCCGATCTTGCGGTCGCGCAGGAAGGCCTCGGCCTCGGCGATCTCGAACGCCCGCCCGCCCGGGATCTTGCCGATCGAGAATCCGCAGCCTTCATCGCCTGCCACCTTGCCGATACAACTGAAGCGGCGGTAGTTCTCCTTCACGACACCACCGCACTTGGGGCAGGGGTGGCTGAGCGTCGCGTAGTTGCCGGGGATGGTGTCGCGGTCGTACTCCTTGGCCTTCCTGACGATGCGCTCGGTCATCGCCGCGATCTCGGCCATGAAGCTCGCGCGCGACAGGCGCCCGTGTTCCATCTCAGCGAGCTGGTACTCCCAGTTGCCGGTCAGCTCGGGCTTGGTGAGTTCCTCGACCGCGAGGCCGCGCAGCAGCGTCATCAACTGGAAGGCCTTCGCGGCGGGCACCAGCTCGCGCCCTTCGCGGTGCATGTACTTCTCGTTGATCAGGCCCTCGATGATCGCCGAGCGCGTGGCGGGCGTGCCGAGGCCCTTCTCGATCATTGCCTCGCGCAGTTCGTCATCGTCGATCAGCTTGCCCGCGCCTTCCATCGCCCCGAGCAGCGTGGCCTCGGTGTAGCGCGCCGGCGGCTTGGTGCGCAGCGCGACGACGGCGACGTCCTCGGTGCGCACCTGCTCGCCGGGCTGCACCGGCACGAGGTTCGCGTCGTCCTCCTGCGCCTCCTTGCCGTAGACCGCGAGCCAGCCCGGCTTGACGAGCACCTTGCCGTTGGTCTGGAACAGATGTTCGGCGCCGGCCACCGCGACCGTGCTGATGCGCGTCGTGACCATGAACTCGGCCGACGGGTAGAACACCGCCAGGAAGCGCTTGACGACCATGTCGTAGAGCTTGGCCTCGATCTCGGTCAGGTGCTTGGGCGCGAGCAGCGTGGGCACGATCGCGAAGTGGTCCGACACCTTGGCGTTGTCGAACACGCGCTTGACCGGCTTCACGTAGCCGTCGGCGAGCGCCTTGGCCGCGTGCGGCGCGAGCGCCTTCAAGGGTCCCGGCAGGTCTTCGCTCGCGATCATCTTCATCGTCTGCTTGACGACCTCGACATAGTCCTCGGGCAGCGCGCGCGAGTCGGTGCGCGGGTAGGTCAGCACCTTGTGCTTCTCGTACAGCGCCTGGGCGAGCGACAGCGTCGTCTTGGCCGAGAAGCCGAAGCGCGAATTGGCCTCGCGCTGCAGCGTCGTCAGGTCGTACAGCAGCGGGCTCGCCTGCGTGCTCGGCTTGGCCTCCTCGGTGACGATGGCGGGCTGGCCGCGCACCGCGTCGGCAACGGCCTGCGCCTCGCGCTCGTTCCACAGGCGGTCGGCGCGCCGCTCGGCATCGTCGTCCTTCCTGAACTTCGGGTCGAACCACTTGCCGTCGTACTGCCCGGCCTCGGCGTCGAAGGTCGCGCGCACCTCCCAGTAGTCGCGCGCGACGTGGGCGCGGATCTTCTCCTCGCGCTCGACGACGATCGACAGCGTGGGCGTCTGCACGCGGCCGACGGTGGTGAGGAAGAAGCCGCCGTCGCGCGAGTTGAAGGCCGTCATCGCGCGCGTGCCGTTGATGCCGACGAGCCAGTCGGCCTCGCTGCGGCAGCGCGCCGCGTCGGCCAGCGGCAGCATCTGCTTGTCGTTGCGCAACTGCTCGAAGCCGTCGCGGATCGCCGCCGGCGTCATGCTCTGCAGCCACAGGCGCCGCACCGGCTTGTCGAGCTTTCCCTTGGCGGGCTGCGCGTAGTCGTGGATCAGGCGGAAGATCAGTTCGCCCTCGCGCCCGGCGTCGCAGGCGTTGATGAGCTCGGTCACGTCCTTGCGCCGGATCTGCTTGACGACCGCATTCAGGCGCGACTTGGCCTTGTCGATGGGCGCCAGGTCGAAGTGCGGCGGTATCACCGGCAGGTGCGCGAAGCTCCACTTGCCGCGCTTGACGTCGAACTCCTCGGGCGCCTTGATCTCCACCAGGTGGCCGACCGCCGACGTGACGACGTAGCGTTCGTTCTCGAAGTGGTCCTCGTGCTTGTCGAACTTGCCGGCAACGGGCGTCAATGCGCGCACGATGTCCTGCGCAACCGAAGGCTTCTCCGCAATGATCAGTGATTTGCTCATGTCTCTTTCGTTGGCGCCCCAAGGCGTCTTTACAATCCGGCCTCTCGCGTGCGCACGCGCGCGCACCCATGATTTCAATGTACCGAAGAATGACGACGACGCAAGCCAGCAGGAAAAGCGGGGCCGCGGCAGGACGCCGCATCCAGGTGCGCCGCTCGGGCGTGCACGGCAAGGGCGTGTTCGCGCTGGCGCCGATCGCGCGCGGCGAGCAGTTGATCGAGTACACCGGCGAAGTCATCACTTGGCCCGAGGCGCTGCGCCGCCATCCGCACGACCCGAGCGATCCCGACCACACCTTCTACTTCCACATCGACGACAAGCACGTCATCGACGCCAACGTCGGCGGCAACTCGGCGCGCTGGATCAACCACGCCTGCACGCCCAACTGCGAGGCCGACGAAGAGGACGGCCGCGTCTTCATCAAGGCGCTGCGCGACATCGCCCCGGGCGAGGAACTGTTCTACGACTACGGCCTCGTGATCGACGAGCGCTATACCGCGAAGCTCAAGAAGCAGTTCGCGTGCCGTTGCGGCACGCGCGGCTGCCGCGGCACCATGCTCGCGCCCAAGCGCCGTTGACCGCGATGCGCAGGCCGGCCGCGCCCGAGAGCGAGTTGCAGTGGGGCGCGCGCGCTCTCTGGACGCAACTCCAGCCCTTGCTGCCCGGCCTTGCGGTCGAGGTCGTCCGGACCTCGGCCTCGACCAACAGCGATCTGCTCGCGCGCGCGCGCATCGTCGTTCCGGCGCGGGGCACCGAGAGTGGCGCCCACGCCGCGATCGCGGGCCGGCGCCAGGCCGACACGCAGCCCTGCCTGCTCGTCGCCGAGCATCAGCTCGCCGGTCGCGGACGACTCGGCCGGGCCTGGAAGTCGGCCCCCGGCGCGTCGCTCACCTTCTCGCTCGCGCTGCCGCTCGCGCCGCGCGATTGGTCGGGGCTGTCGCTGGCGGTCGGCGTAGCGCTGGCCGAGGCGCTGCAGGCGCTGGCCACGGCGGCCTCGCCGCGCGTCGCACTCAAGTGGCCCAACGACTTGTGGTTGCAGGCCGGGCCGGCCGCGAGCGGGCGCAAGATCGGCGGCGTGCTGATCGAGACCCTCGCTGCCGGCACCCGGCGCCTCGCGGTGATTGGCGTCGGCATCAACATCGCGCCGCTCGCGGCGCCGTTCCCGGCCGATCTCGCGGGCCAGACCGGTTGTCTGCAAGAGATCGCTCCGCAGGCCACGGCACCGGCCACGCTGGCGCATATCGCGCCACCGCTGGTGCAGGCCTTGCAGACCTTCGAGCGCGAAGGATTCGCGGCATTTGCCGAGCGCTTTGCCGCGCTCGACGCGCTGCGGGGCGAGCCGGTCGTGACGAGCGATGCGCGCTGCCCCGCGGGCACCGCGCGCGGCGTCGACGGCCAGGGCGGCCTGCGCATCGAGACCGCCGACGGCATGCACGTGATCCACAGCGGCGAGGTCAGCGTGCGACCTGCCGGGCGCGCGCTGCCGGCGCCGGCAGCGTCATGATGCGCGCGCGGCTGGTGCTGCTGCTGCTCGTCGTCAACCTGGGCTTTCTTGCCTGGAGCCAGGGCTGGCTCGATGCCTGGACCGGCCTGCGCGCCCAACCCGAGCGCGAGCCCGAGCGCGTGGCGCGCCAGTTCCAGCCCCATCTGCTGCGCGTCGTGCCCACCGGCGCGGCGTCGGCGCCAGCGGCCTCGTCGGCGGCGACGGCGAACGGGCTGTCCTGCCTCGAGGCGGGCCCCTACGCTGCTGCCGACGCTGCCGCCGCCGAGGCCCTGCTCCAGGCCGCGCTGCCGGCCGGCAGCTGGACGCGGCGCACGGTCGAGCAGCCAGGGGTGTGGATGGTCTACCTGGGCCGCTTCATCGCCGCCGACGCAATGCAAAAGCGCGTCGACGAACTGCGCCGCCTGCAGCTACCCTTCGACGAGGTCACGAGCCCGCCCGACCTCGCGCCGGGGCTGTCGCTGGGCCGCTTCGATAGCCGCCCGGCGGCCGACGAAGCGCTCGACGGCCTGACGCAGCGCGGCGTGCGCGCGGCGCGCGTCGTGGCTCTCGCCGAGCCTTCATCGCGCGTTACGCTGCGCATCGAGCGCGCCGACACCGCGCTCGCGGCGCAACTGCAGGGGCTCGCCGGCAGCGTGGCCGGTCAGCCGCTGGCGAAATCGTTCAAGCCCTGCGCGGGCTGAAGCGGCGCCTGTTCGATCGCGCGACGGCCACTGCCGCCGCGGCGAGCAGCGCGAGCCAGACCAGGCCCATCGCGCCGCCACCTCCGCCGGAGCTCGACCCGCCGCCACCGCCGGCGCTGCCGACCGTGACCGTGAGCGCCGTGCTCGCGCTCGACCCCTGGTCGTCGGTCACGGTCACGCTGACGGCAAAGCTGCCATCGCCCGTCGGCACGACGCTCGCGGCGAGCGCGTTGTCGATGCCACCGACGAATCCGTCGACGATGCCGCCGCCGTTGGTCAGCGTCCACTTCACGGCGGCGATCGTGCGGCCGGACAGGAGCACGCTCCCGGCGGCGCTGAGCGCGACCGGGTCGCCGGCGAGCGGATCGGCGGGCGAGACCGTGATCCGGGCCACGACCGGGGCCAGCGCGGCCTGCACCGCAGCCGCCGCATCGAGCATGCCGGCGCCACAGGTGCTGGTGGTGCAATAGCACTCCAGTTGCTCGACGCTGCTGGGAGCCTGGCAGGCCGACGTGCCGGCTTCCGCGCCGGTGGTCGGGAAAGGCCGCGCCGTAGCCTGCAGCAGGCTGCGCAGATCGCCCGGCAACAGTGCCGGCCGCGCCGAACGCATCAGCGCGGCCACGCCGGCCACCATCGGCGCCGAGAAGCTCGTCCCGACGGCGACGTTGCTGAAGCTGTCGCTGTAGATCGAACTGCCTGCCACCGGCGTCGTGACGCCGCTGTTGAGCGCGGTCGTGATCGGGTACAGGCAGGGCTCGTTGACCGCGATGTTGACGCAGTTGCCGCCCGGCGCGCTGATCGCGATCTGCGGCCCGACGTCGGAAAAGCCGACCTTGGTGCCGATATGGCGCAGCGCGCCGACGGCGATCACGCCCGCGCAGTTGGCTGGCGTGCCCACCGCATGCCCGGCACTGTTGCCGGCCGAGGCGACGATGGCCGTGCCGGCGGCGAGCACGTCGGCGATCACTTCGGGGTAGTTGCCGTCGCAGGCGCCCTCGCTGCCGAGGCTGAGGTTGATGACTGCCGCCTTGTTCGCATTGGCGGCCACGCCGGGCACCGACAGGCCCGCTGCCCAGCGCATCGCGGCCTGGATGTCGGAGTCGTAGCCGCCGCACTTGCCGAGCACGCGCAGCGGCAGCACGCGCACGTTGCGCCCGACGCCGGCCATGCCGATGCCGTTGTCGGTCGCGGCCGCGACGATGCTCGCGGTCTGCGTGCCGTGCCAGGAGCTAGACTCCTCGCTGCAGGTGCCGAAGTTGTCGGGGTCGCCCGAGATGTCGGCCGCGGTCACCCAGTCGCCCGGGTCGCTGGCGTCGGCGTCGCGGCCGTTGCCGTCGTTGGCCGTGCTGAAGCTGCCGTCCGAGTCCGCGGCGACGAAGTCGTAGCCCGGCAGCAGCTTGCCTGCCAGATCGGCATGGTCGAAGCGCACGCCGGTGTCGAGCACCGCGACGATCACGTTCGATTTCCCCAGCGTCACGTCCCACGCGGCTTCGGCATTGATCGCCGACTTGACGGCCCCCGCAGGCGCGCGCAAATACCACTGGCCGACGGCAGGCCCCGGATTGGCCGGCTGCCCGGCCGCGTAGAGCGGGTCGTTGGGCGCGGCGAGGCGATATCGCTTGCGGTCGATCACGACCGACTCGACCTCGTTGTCGGCCGCCAGGCGCGCGATGAGCCGTGCCGCCGAGACGCCGCGCGCGAAGAAGACCTGTGAGCGCTCCGACACATGGCCGCCGGCACGCAGCGCAACGCCGGCCCGGCGGCCGAGCGCGCTCACCCGCTCGGCGCTCGCCTGCGCCACTGCGGCGCCTGCGTCGGGCGTCTCGCGCGTGCCGCCGGCGTCAAGCGCCATGCGCCGCGCCAGCGGTGCATCGGCCTTGAAGGTGACGATCACGCGCGCTTGCGTTGCGCCAGCGGCGGGCAGTGCCGCAAGCGGCCAGGACAGGGCTGCCGCAACAGCGGCGAGGATCGGCAGGGGGAGGCGCATCGGGGCTCCAGAACTCGCGGACAGCGGAGCTGCTGATCTTATCGGCCGGCCTTGCGCCGGGGTTGAATATTGTCAATCCTGCCCGGCAGCGATAAACGCCGCCCCGGGTCACACCGTTTCGCGTTCAATCGTCAAGAAGTGGGGCAGCCATCTTCCTTGCCCGCAAGTTGCCAGTTCTTTAGGTTCGGGCAGTCTTGCGGGCCTTGGCGCGGGATCAGGCCGGCAGGGTGCCCTGCTGCGTTCATGTCCCCCGCCGCCAGCCTGCGGCTGCCGGCTCCTCCTCTACTTCACTCCGCAGGGCACCCCACCGACCTGATCTGGCAGCGCACCGTCGCGTGCGGAGGTGGTCACCAGCCAAGGACGGCGGGTGGCCGATGCAGCGAGTAAAGGAGGAGGGCCGGGCGTCAGCCCGGACCGGGGGAGCGCGCCCGGACACAAACAGTCCTGAGGACTGGTTGTGCCTGGCGCGCGCCAGGGGCTCTGCCCCCTGGCATGAGCAGCATCGGCCACCCGCTGGCCTTGGCTCGCGCCGTGCCCGCGATGGACGACTTCCCTCATCCGGCCTCGATCGGGATGAACGCGACCGCTGCTCAGGCAATCACGCGCGCCATCTCCAGCACCTTGCAGGAGTAGCCCCACTCGTTGTCGTACCACGACACGACCTTGACGAAGGTCTTGTCGAGCGCGATGCCGGCCTCGGCGTCGAAGACGCTGGTGCAGCTCTCGCCGCGGAAGTCGCTCGCCACGACCTTGTCCTCGGTGTAGCCGAGGACGCCCTTCATGGCCCCTTCGCTGGCCGCCTTCATCGCGGCGCAGATCTCCTCGTAGCTCGCCTCCTTGACGAGCTCGACGGTCAGGTCGACGACCGACACGTCGGACGTGGGCACGCGAAACGACATGCCGGTGAGCTTCTTGTTCAGCTCCGGGATCACCTTGCCCACCGCCTTGGCCGCGCCGGTCGAGCTCGGGATGATGTTCTCGAGGATGCCGCGGCCGCCGCGCCAGTCCTTGTTGCTCGGGCCGTCGACCGTCTTTTGCGTCGCCGTCGCTGCGTGCACGGTCGTCATCAGGCCGCGCTTGATGCCCCAGGTGTCGTGCAAGACCTTGGCCACCGGCGCCAGGCAGTTGGTGGTGCAGCTCGCGTTGCTGATGATCGCCTCGCCGGCGTACTTGGCGTGGTTGACGCCGTAGACGAACATCGGCGTCTCGTCCTTGCTCGGCGCCGACATGATGACCTTCTTCGCGCCCGCGGCAAGGTGCTTCTCGGCTGTCTCCTTGGTCAGGAACAGGCCCGTCGACTCGATCACGATGTCGGCGCCCACCTCGCCCCACTTCAGCTCCGCCGGGTCCTTGACGGCCGTCAGGCGGATGCGCTTGCCGTCGACGATCAGCGTGTTGCCGTCGACCGCGATGTCGCCCTTGAAGCGGCCATGCACCGAGTCGTACTGGAGCATGTAGGCCAGGTAGTCGGGCTCGAGCAGGTCGTTGATGGCAACGATCTGGATGTCGTCGAAATGCTTGTAGGCGGCACGGAAAACCATGCGCCCGATGCGGCCGAAGCCGTTGATGCCGATCTTGATGGTCATGATGACTGTTCCTTCGAGGAGTTACTTGGACCCCCCCCCCCCCCCCCCCCCCCCCCCCCCCCCCCCCCCCCCCCCCCCCCCCCCCCCCCGCCCCCCCCCCCCCCCCCCCCCCCCCCCCCCCCCCCCCCCCCCCCGCCCCCCGCCCCCCCCGGAGAGAACCTTGCGCACCGTGTCGGCCACGTTCTGCGCGGTGAAGCCGAAATGCTTGAACAACGCCGGCGCGGGTGCCGACTCGCCGAAAGCGTCGATGCCGATCACGGCGGCGCAGCCGTACTTCCACCAGCCGCCGGTCGCGCCCATCTCGACCGCGACGCGCGGCACGCCGCGCGGCAGCACCGAGAGCTGGTAGGCGCTGTCCTGGCGATCGAAGACGCTCGTCGAGGGCATGCTGACCACGCGCACCGCGATGCCGTGCTCGGCGGCGAGCAGTTGCTGCGCGTGCAGCGCGAGCTGGACCTCGGAGCCGGTGGCGACGATCACCGCCTGCGCCTTGCGCTTCAGGCCGACCTCGGCCGGCTCGGCGAGCACGTAGGCGCCCTTGGAGATGCCGTCGAGCCCCGCCTTGGGTGCGTACGGCAGGTTCTGGCGCGACAGCAGCAGCGCCGTCGGACGCGCCTTGTTCTCGATTGCGCAGGCCCATGCGACCACCGTCTCGGCGGTGTCGGCCGGGCGCCAGACGTCGAGGCCCGGGATCAGGCGCAGGCTCGCCGCGTGCTCGACGCTCTGGTGCGTCGGCCCGTCTTCGCCGAGGCCGATTGAATCGTGCGTGAAGACGTGGATCACGCGCTGACGCATCAGCGCCGCCATCCGGATCGCGTTGCGGCTGTAGTCGCTGAAGGTGAGAAAGGTGCCGCCGTAGGGGATGAAGCCGCCGTGCAGCGCGACGCCGTTCATGATCGCCGCCATGCCGAACTCGCGCACGCCGTAGTTGATGTGGCGCCCGCCGCTGCCGTCGACGAGCTTCACGGCGCCGGTCGCGGCGTCGAAGCGCAGCGGCGGCGTCGAGCTCGTGTTCGTCAGGTTCGATCCGGTCAGGTCGGCGCTGCCGCCGAGCAGTTCGGGCAAGGTCTTCGCGAAGGCTTCGAGCGCGATCTGGCTCGCCTTGCGGCTTGCGACCGTCTCGGCCTTCATGTGCGCAGCCAGCGCGGCATCGACGACCGACTGCGCCCAGCCCTTGGGCAGCTCACCGTCCATGCGGCGCGCGAGCTCGAGCGCGAGTTCGGGGTAGGCCCTGGCGTAGGCCTCGAAGGCATCGACCCATTGCGCCTCGGCGGCAAGGCCGCGCTCGCGGGCGTCCCACAGGCTGTAGACGCTCTCGGGGATCACGAAGGGCTCGTGCGGCCAGGCCAGCGCCTCGCGCGTGAGGCGAACCTCGTCGGCACCCAGCGCCTCGCCGTGCGCCTTGGCGCTGCCGGCGCGGTTCGGGCTGCCCTTGCCGATCGTTGTCTTGCACAGGATCAGCGTCGGCCCGCCCGACGACGCCTTGGCAGCGCGGATCGCCGCATCGACCGCATCGGCGTCGTGGCCGTCGACGCCGCGCATCACGTTCCAGCCATAGGCCTCGAAGCGCCTGGCCGTGTCGTCGGTGAACCAGGGCGCGACCGGGCCGTCGATCGAGATTCCGTTGTCGTCGTAGAGCGCGATCAGCTTGGCGAGGCGCCAGGCACCGGCCAGCGCGCAGGCCTCGTGGCTCACGCCTTCCATCATGCAGCCGTCACCGAGGAAGACATAGGTATGGTGATCGACGACCTGGTGCCCGTCGCGGTTGAACTCGGCCGCGAGCAGCTTCTCGGCCAGCGCCATGCCGACCGCGTTGGCGATGCCCTGGCCGAGCGGCCCGGTGGTGGTCTCGACGCCCGGCGTCGGGCCAGTCTCGGGATGCCCCGGCGTCAGGCTGTGCAACTGGCGGAAGTTGCGCAGTTCGCTCATCGGCAACGCGTAGCCGGTCAGGTGCAGCAGCGCGTAGAGCAGCATCGAGCCGTGGCCGTTGCTGAGCACGAAGCGGTCGCGATTGGCCCAGCGCGGATGGCCCGGGTTGTGGCGCAGGTGCCGACCCCAGAGCGCAACCGCCATCTCGGCCATGCCCATCGGCGCGCCGGGGTGGCCGGAGTTGGCCTGCTGCACCGCGTCCATCGCAAGCGCGCGGATCGCATTGGCCATCAGGGGGGTGTCGTTCGAGGCCATACGGCTCCAGGCGGGTCAGGAGGACGAAACGGGGCAGGGAATCGAAGATTTTACTTGGGCGTCGCCGCGCCCCCCGGCGGCCTGCGCCGGCGGCGTCAGCGCCCCCGCCGCCGATCGCCGGCCACCACCTGCGCAACGGCATAGCACAGTGCCCCGGCAAGCGCACCGCTCGCATGCGCCAGCGGCGCGATCGCGATGTCGAAGCCCTCGAAATGGCGCAGCGGCTCGCCCCAGGGCGCCTCGAGGCCGATCTTGGCGACGAGGCCGGCAAGCACCAGGCCGCCCACCCAGCGCGGGCCGACGTCGAGCAGGTGCAGCGTCGCGATCGCGACGCCGGCATGCACCACGCCCGACGCGCCACCGTAGTGCGCGAGCGCGGGCTGCACGAGCAGGCCGAACTGCGTCAGCGGCCAGGCCACGAGCCAGGCCAGCGCCAGACGCACCGGCGCACGCGCCGCTGCGCCGTAGGCAGCGACGATCGCCAGCCCGGCGGCGTTGCCGATCACGTGCAGCGCGCTGTAGTGCACGAAGGCCGCGCTCAACGCCCGCCAGGGCTCGCCGAGCGCGAGCCGCGGCTGCCAGTCGAGCGCCGTCGATGGCGGGGCACCGATCAGCACCAGCGCACTGCCGGTGGCGAGCAGCGCCGCCACCGCGCACCAGGCGCGGCCGGGGCGCTGCCACCACGCGATCACCGCGCGGGGCGGCCGCCGTCGCTGCCGAACACCGCGCGCCAGAGCGCGAGCACGGCGTCGCGCTGCGCGGCCATCGCCTCGGGCTCGAGCTGCGTCGGCTGCTCGTCCAGGCGCGCGCGGTGCTGGGCGCGGCGCAGATCGCGGTAGGCGTCTGCGGCCGCCGTGCCGACGCCGGGCGGCAGCAGTCCCGCGCCCTCGGCACGTTGCAGCAGCGCAATGTTGCCGGCGTTCGCAAGCAGCTCCTCGTGCGCCGCCCCGTGCGTGAGGACGAGCGCCTGCACGGCGAACTCGGCGTCCATCATGCCGCCCGGGCTGTGCTTGACGTCGAAGCGCCCGCCGCGCACCGGATGCGCGGCGCGCACCTTGTCGCGCATCGCCTCGACCTCGGTGCGCAATGCGGCGCCGTCGCGCGGCGCGGCGAGCACGGCGCGGCGCACGGCGTCGAAACGCGGCGCCAGACCGGCCCATCCCGCGCAGAAGCGCGCGCGCGTCAACGCCTGGTGCTCCCAGGTCCACGCGGTGTTGCTGCCGCGGCCCATCTGGTAGTGCTCGTAGGAGCTCATCGACGTCACGAGCAGGCCCGAGTTGCCGTTCGGGCGCAGCGCGGTGTCGATGTCGAACAGCTCGCCGGCCGCGGTGCGCAGCGTGAGCCAGGGCACGAGCTTGCGCACGAAGGCGCCATAGACCTCAGCCGCGCGGTCGGGGTCGGCCTCGTCGGCGTCGTCGTAGACGAACACCACGTCGAGGTCGCTGCCGTAGCCGAGCTCCTTGCCGCCCAGCTTGCCGTAGGCGATGACGCCGAACCGGGGCTGGGGCCGGTGGGCCTGCTTCAGGTGCTTCCAGGCCCAGGCAATCGCGCACTGCAGCGTTGCGTCGGCGAGCGCCGACAGGTCGTCGGCGACCTGCTCGACCGTGATGTGGCCCTCGACGTCGCGCACCAGCGTGCGAAACACCTCCGCATGGTGGGCGTGGCGCAAGGTGTCGAGCAGCATCTCCTCGTCGGCCTCGCCCGAGCGCTCCCAGGCCGCGTGGCGATCTTCGAGCTCGCCCAGGTAGTCTGGCCCGTCGAAGCGGCCGTGCAGCAGCCGCTCGTCGGCAAGCTCGTCGATCACGCCCGGATGGCGCATCAGATAGCGCATCGGCCAGCGCGCGAGGCCGAGCAGGCGCAGCAGCCGGCGCAGCACCTCGGGGCGCTCGACGAGCAGCGCGAGGTAGCTCTCGCGGCGCAGCAGCGGCTCGAGCCAGTCGACGAAGCGCAGCGCGGCGTCGGGCGTGCAGGCCTCGTCCTTGATGGCCTGGGCCGCGCCGGCCATCAGCCGCGCCAGGCGCAGCTTGCTCTCGTCGCGCAGGGCCTGGATCAGCGGCCGCACGCACCACGGGCGCACCCGCTCGGCAAGCAGCTCGGGCAACTGGGCCAGGAAGGCTTCGCTGTCGATCGCGAGCGGCGTCGCGCCGCAGCCGCGGCAGCCGTTCTCGGCCGCGGGCGCGCGGCCGTCATGCAGCAGCGCATCGAACTCGGTCGCGACGAACTCGCGCGTCTCGCCCAGGCGCGCGAGCAGTTCGCAGGCCCCGGCGAGGCCAAGGCTGGCCGCGATCCACGCCAGGTCGGCGTCGACCGCGGGCAGCAGGTGCGTCTGCTGGTCGTCGAGGACCTGCACCCGGTGCTCGACGCGGCGCAGGAAGCGGTAGGCCTCGGCCAGGCGCTCCGCGCTCGCCGGCTTCATCAGCCCGCCGGCGGCGAGCCTGGCGAGCGCCTTCAGCGTCGAGCGCGTGCGCATCTCCGGGAACTGCCCACCGCGCACGACGAGCAGCAGTTGCACGATGAACTCGATCTCGCGGATGCCGCCGCGCGAGAGCTTGACGTCGTTGGCGCGCTCCGGGCGGCCGGCGGCGCGGCGCTGCGCCTCGTCGCGCACCTTGCGGTGCAACTGGCGCAGGCCTTCGAAGACGCCGTAGTCGAGGTAGCGCCGGTAGACGAACGACGTGACCGTGCTGCGCAGCGCGAGCGCGCGGCCGCTCGCGACGCTCGCTCGCGGCGCGACGACACGGCTCTTCATCCACGCGAAGCGCTCCCACTCGCGGCCCTGGACCATGAAGTACTCTTCGAGCATCGCCAGGCTCACCGCGGGCGGGCCCGAGTTGCCGTTCGGGCGCAGCGCCAGGTCGACGCGGAACACGAAGCCGTCGTCGGTCGCCTCGCCGACGAGCGCGTACAGGCTGCGCGCGAGCTGAGCGAAGTACTCGTGCGCCGAAACCACCTGCGGCCCGGCGGTGCATCCGTCGTCCTCGTACACGTAGACGAGGTCGATGTCGGACGAGACGTTGAGTTCGCGCGCGCCGAGCTTGCCCATGCCGACGATCCAGAACTCGATGCGCCGGCCCTCGGCATCGAGCGGCGCACCGTAACGCGCGTCGAGGCCGGCGCTGGCCTGCACGAACGCGCGATCGAGCGCGACTTCGGCGAGCGCCGTCATCGCGCCCGTCACGTCCGCGAGCGGCGCACCCTGCTCGACATCCAGCACTGCGACGCGCTCGAGCACGAGCTGGCGCGCGACGCGCAGCGCCTGGGCAAGCGGCCTGCCGCCGGCGCACAGCGCGTCGAGCAGCGCGCCAATCGACTCGGCACCGGGCATGCCGGCAGGCAGTTGCGCAAGCTCGGCGCCGTAGCGGCGCCGCACACGCTGCACGAAACGGCTGTGGCTGGCCGCGGCGGGCTCGGCCTGGGTCGTTGCCGGCACGGGCACGATGGGCTCGCTCACAGCCTGCCGGGCGACGTGCTAGATTGACCCGCGACGCAACGATCCGCGCGCGGGCCGGCGGCGGCAGCAACCACGCGCTCTGATGTCCGACTCGACACCCCTGCCCATTTCCCTTGCCGATGCGCCTGCCGATGCGCCAGTGGCCCGCGTCTGGCGCGTGGCGCGGGCGCTGGTGCGCGTGTCGGTAGGGCTGGCGGTGTTTGCGTTCACGCTGTTGCTCGCGGCCTGGCTGGCCCTGCACTGGGCGATTCTGCCGCACATCGAAAACTGGCGTCCGGAGATCGAGCGCGAAACCGGCGCTGCGCTCGGGGTCATCGTTCGCATCGGCAGCATCGAGGTGCGTTCCGGTGGTTGGGTGCCGACGCTCGAGCTGCGCGACGTGCAGTTGCTCGATGCGCAGCAGCGCCCCGCGCTGCAGCTGGCGCGCGTCGTCGCCTCGGTGTCGGCGCGCTCGATGACCGCTTCGCTGGCAAGCCTGGATCTGCGCCTGGCGCAATTGCTGATCGAAGGCGCGCGCCTGGAGGTGCGGCGCGACGCCGAGGGTCGCATCTTCGTCGCCGGCCTGGAGCTCGGCGGCCCGGCGGCGCGCGAGAGCGACAGCCCGGGCGCTGCCGACTGGCTCCTGCACCAGGGCGAGATCGCGATCCGCGGCGCGACGCTGCGCTGGACCGACGAGCAGCGCGGCGCGGCGCCGCTCGAGCTCGACGCCGTCGACCTGGTGCTGCGCAACACGCTGCGCCGGCACGCACTGCGCCTGGACGCGACGCCGCCGCCGGACTGGGGCGAGCGCTTCAGCCTGCGTGGCGAATTCAGGCAGCCGCTGCTCGGCCGCGCCAGCGACTGGCGGCGCTGGTCGGGGCAGGCCTTCTTCGATGCGCCGCGCGCCGATGCGATCCAGTTGCGCCAGTACCTCGACCTGCCGTTCGAGTTGAGCCGCGGCGTGGGCGCGCTGCGGGGCTGGATCGACCTGCGCGACGGGACGCTCGAGGCGCTGACGCTCGACGTCGCGCTGCGCGCCGCCGAGCTGCGGCTGGCGCCCGATCTCGAGGCGCTCGTGGTCGAACAGCTCGAAGGGCGCGTGTCGGCCGCGCGCCGCGCCGATGGCAGCGGTGCCAGCATCGCGCTGCGCCGGTTCGGCTTCGTCAGCGGCGAGGGCGTGCGCTGGCCGCCCGGCGACATCGACCTGGCCTGGACGCTCGCCCCCGACGGCAGCGTCAAGGGCGGCACCTTCGGCGCCGACCGGCTCGACCTGGCGCTGATTGCCGACACCGCAGCGCGCCTGCCGCTCGGCGCGCCGGTGAGGAAGCTGCTGGCCGAAGTCCGGCCGCAAGGCGTTGCCGGCGCCGTGCGTGCGTCCTGGTCGGGGCCGCTCGATGCGCTGCAGCGCTACAGCATCGGCGCCCGCTTGAGCGAGGTCTCGATCGCCTCCCGCCCGGCCTCCGATGGCACGACCATCGGGCGCCCCGGCCTGGCGCGGGCCGACATCGAACTCGACGCGACCGAGAAGGGCGGCGAGGCCAGGCTCGCGATGAAGAACGGCGCTATCGACCTGCCGGGCGTGTTTGCCGAGCCCGTGATCGCGCTCGACGAGATGCGCGCGCAACTGAGCTGGCGCATCGAGCCGGTCGACGGCGGCCTGCCGGCGGTGCAGGTACAGCTGCGTGGCGCGCAGCTCGCCAATGCCGACGCGCAGGCCGAGCTCGAGGCAAGCTGGTCCACCGGCGCCGGCAGCGCCGAGGGCCTGGCGCGCGGCGGCCGCCTGCCGGGCCGGCTCGAGCTCGACGGCACGCTGACGCGCGGCGTCGCTGCGCGCGCCGCGCGCTACCTGCCGCTCGGGATGCCCGAGGGCGCGCGGCGCTACGTGCAGCGCGCGGTGCAGGGCGGGGCCATCAAGCGCGCGAGCTTTCGGGTCAACGGCGACCTGTGGGACTTCCCGCAGTTTGCCGCCGGCGCGCAGGGCGAGTTCCGGGTCGCGATCGAGGTCGACGACGTGACCTTCGCCTACCTGCCCAGCATTGCCGCCGGCGAGCAAGGCTCTGCCGAGCCGGCCTACGACTCGCCGTGGCCGCCGCTCGTGCAGGCCAGCGGCGAGCTCGTCTTCGACCGCGCGGCGTTCGAGTTCCGCGGCGCGCGCGCGCGCATCTTCGGCGTCGACCTGACCGGGTTGCGCGGCGGCATCGACAACCTGGGCGACAAGCCGGTGCTGAAGCTCGACACCGTCGCGGCCGGCCCGGTGGCCGACATGCTGCGCTTCGTCAACACCACGCCGGCCGGCGACGGCGTGCGCGCGGCGCTGCGCGAGGCCACGGTCGGCGGCAACGGCGAGCTCAAGCTCGCATTGCGCCTGCCCTTGCGCGAGCCCGGCCAGACGAGCGTGACCGGCAGCCTGACCCTGCCCGGCAACGACCTGCGCCTGCGCACCGACCTGCCGGCGCTGGCTGCGGCGCGCGGCCGGATCGACTTCTCCGACCAGGGCTTCGCCGTTGCCGCGGCGCGCGCCAGCGTGCTGGGCGGCGAAGTGGCGATCGACGGCGGAACGCAGCCCGACGCCTCGCTGCGCTTCACGCTGCAGGGCCGCGCCAGCGCCGAGGCATTGCGCCAGACGCCCGAGCTCGGGGCCTTGGCGCGCGCGGCCGGCGCGCTCAGCGGGCAGGCCAGCTACAAGCTCGTGCTCGGCTTCGTCAAGGGCGTGCCGGCGTTCGACCTGACGAGCGACCTCGCCGGCCTGGCGTCCGACCTGCCCGCGCCGCTGGCCAAGCGCGCCGACACGGTGCTGCCGCTGCGCGTGCACACCGAGCCTGGCGCGGGTCAGCAGGACAGCCTGCAGATCGAGCTCGGCAACAACTTGCTACGCGCGTCGTTCGTGCGCGACCTGGCGGGCGACGACGCGCCGCGCGTGCTGCGCGGCGGGATCGGCATCAACGAGCCTGCGCCCACGCCGGCGAGCGGCGTCGCGGCTGCGGTCACGCTCGCCCATCTCGACGTCGAGGCCTGGGACGCCGCGGCAACGCGCCTGTTCGGCAGTGGCGCGAGCGCCGACGCGGCAGCGCCCGAGGGCGGCTACTTTCCGAGCCAGATCGGGCTCAGGGCGCAAACGCTGGCGATCGCCGGCCAGCGCCTGAGCGCAGTCTCCGCGGGGCTGTCGCGGCTGGACGGCCAGTGGCGCGCCAACCTCGACGCCGACCAGCTCTCGGGCTATGCCGAGTACCGGCCGGCGGGCGCCGGCGGCGCGCAGCCCGGGCGCATTCACGCCCGCCTGGCCCGGCTGGCACTGGAACGCAACGACGCCGATGAGGTGACGCAACTGCTCGACCGCCAGCCAGCCAGCGTGCCGGCGCTCGATGTCGTGGTCGAAGACCTGCAACTGCGCGGGCGCCGCGTGGGCAGGCTCGAAGTGCAGGCCGTGAACCGGACCGCCCCCGAGCGCCAGTGGGAACTGCTGCGCCTGAACCTGAGCGTTCCCGAGGCCCAGCTCGCTGCACACGGGCGCTGGGTCGTGGCTGCCCAGGCCGGAGCGCGCGCCAGCGCGGCGCCGGCGCGGCAGGCGCAGTTCGAGTTCGAACTCGACATCGCCGACAGCGGTGCGTTGCTGCGCCGTTTCGGCAACCCGGACGCGATCCGCGGCGGCAAGGGCCGGCTCAAGGGCGACGTAGCCTGGCTCGGCTCGCCGTTGCAGCCCGACTTTGCGACCATGGTCGGCCAGATCAATGTCGCCATCGAGCAGGGCCAGTTCCTGCATGCCGAGACCGGCGCCGCGGCCCGGCTGCTGAGCGTGCTGAGCCTGCAAGGCCTGATGCGGCGGCTCACGCTCGATTTCCGCGATCTGTCGCAGGAGGGTTTCGCCTTCGACACCGTGACCGGCGACCTGGCCATCGCGCGCGGCGTGGCGAGCACCAACAACCTCGTGATGCGCGGTGCGCAGGCCGCGGTGCTGCTCGAGGGCAGCGCCGACGCCGGGCGCGAGACGCAGGACCTGCGCGTCTTCGTCGTGCCCGAGATCAACCTCGGCGCGGCCTCGCTGGCCTATGCGGTGATCAATCCGGTGGTCGGCCTGTCGACCTTCGTCGCGCAGCTGTTCCTGCGCGAGCCGCTCGCACAGGCCAACACGCGCGAGTTCCGCATCCATGGCTCGTGGGCCGATCCGCAGATCGAGCCGGTCGAGCGCCAGCCCGGCCAGGCGCTGCCGCGCGTGCCAGCTTCCACCGCTCCCGGCGCTTCGGCGCCCTCCGCAGCCGCCGAGGTCGCCCGATGAAGATCGCCGCCATCCAGATGGTCTCGACACCCGAGGTCGCGCGCAACCTCGCCGCGGCGCGGCGCCTGATCGCGCAGGCGGCCGATGGCGGCGCCGCGCTCGTCGCGCTGCCCGAATACTTCTGCCTGATGGGGCTGCGCGATGCCGACAAGCTCGGCGTCGCCGAACTGCCGGGCGACGGACCGATCCAGGCCCTGCTCGCCGCCGCAGCGCGCGAGTTCTCGCTCTGGGTCGTGGGCGGCACCCTGCCGCTGCGCATAGCGGGCGATCCGGGCCGGGTGCGCAACGCCTGCTGCGTCTTCGCCCCCGACGGCAGCCTCGCGGCGCGCTACGACAAGATCCACCTGTTCGGCTTCGACAACGGCGCCGAGCGCTACGACGAGTCGCTCGTGCTCGAGGCCGGCAGCGAGCCTGTGGCGCTCGACCTGGCGCCGGCGGGCCTGCGCCTCGGCCTGAGCGTGTGCTACGACCTGCGCTTTCCGGAGCTCTACCGTGCGCTCGCGGCCGACCTCATCGCCGTGCCGTCGGCCTTCACCCACACCACCGGCAAGGCGCATTGGGAGCTGCTGCTGCGCGCGCGCGCGATCGAGAACCAGGCCTACGTGATCGCGCCGGCGCAGGGCGGCAAACACGAGAACGGCCGCCGCACCTGGGGCCACAGCATGATCGTCGATCCCTGGGGCGAGGTGCTGGCCTGCATCGAGACGGGCGAGGGCGTCGCGCTCGCCGAACTGCGTCCCGAGCGCATCGCCGAAGTGCGGCGCCAGCTACCGGCGCTCGCGCACCGGCGGCTTTGACGCTGGGGCGGCTGGGGGCTGTCAGTTCACCGCAAAGCAATAGAACAGGCCGGCGCCGCCGGTGGACTTGAGCGCGTCCATGCTGCAGCCGCGCGACTGGTGCGACGAGTTCCACGACTTGGCGGGCACGCTCTCGTCGAGGCCGATGCGGTCGCTGTGGCCCACCATCGCTGCGCCGGCACCGCTGCTGGTCCAGTTGCTGCAAGTCGAGTCGACGTTGCCGGCGATCCCGATCCCGCTCGGCTGGGTGCCGGTCAGGATGTCGTGCATGTTGGGCGTGTCGCCGCGACCGTTGACGACCGTGCCCTTCTCGGTCAGCGCGGTCTGCTTGTTGAGCTTGTTGTTCGCGCTGTGCAGGTCGTCGACGCTCACCGCGATCACGTCGCCCTTGACGTTCTGCCAGGGGCCCTTGCCGATGCGGTCGCGCGCATTGACATCGGGCTGGCCGTTGCGCGTCGTCGCCAGGTAGGCGCGCCAGGTGCGCTTGCCGGCGCCGACCGTCGTCGCGAGCGCCTGGCAGTGGGCGTCCGCACCCGCCAGCCCGCCGAGGTCGGCGCCCTTGCCCGGGTTCACGCTCGTGACGAAGAAGGTCATCTTGGCCTGCGGCGTATTCGCATCCATGCTCGCACAGGCACCGAGGGCAAGCACGGCCAGCCAGCTGGCACGGCGGATCAGGGTTTGGGTCTTCAAGTCGGGCTCCTGCGCATCGGTGATGGGAGCGCGCAGACTAGCGCAAGGGCGGGGGCGGTGCAATTACCCCTACCCCAGCGCGCGCAGCTCCCGCAGCGCAACCGAGAGCATCGCCGCATCGGGCGTGGGCACGGCGCGCAGTTCGGTCAGCATCTGCGCCGCGCGCTCGAGCGCACGCTCGTTGCTGCGCTGCCACGCGGCGACGAGCGTGCTCGCCGAGACGCCCCCCGCGCCGCCCGCGAGCACGGCGCCGCTGATCGCGCGCTGCAGCCCGGCCAGGTCGTCCTGCATCGCACCCTTGGCGAGCATGCTCCAGTGCTGGCTGCCCGGCAGCGCGGCAATCTGGTCGCGCAGCCAGCCGATGCCGAGGCGGTTGGCGATGTCGAAGTGGACCGCGGCGACGAGTTCGACCGGCTGCTTCGCGCCGGCCGCGACTTCGGCGATGTCGAGCGTCGCGTGCAGGGTGTCGAAGTTCACCACCCGCGCCGCGAGCTCGGCCGGCACGCCATCGGCAACGTAGCGCGCCACGGCTGCATCGACGCGCGCGCGCTCTTCGGCGTCCTGCACCTCTGCAAGCCGCGCCGACAGCGCCTCGACCCCGGGCCGGAAATGCCCGATCGTCGCCGCCATGTCGTCGGCGAGGCGGCGCGAGCGCAGGAACCAGGTCGTGCTGCGCTCGAGCTGGGCGCTGGTGTGGATCAGCATCCGCGACTGCACTTCGTCGGGCACCTGGTTGTCGAGTTCCTCGATCGCCTGCCACAGCGGCACGAGGCCGAAGATCTCGCGGCTCATCAGGTAGGCGCGAACGACCTCGTGCGCGCGCGCGCCGGTGGTCTCGACGAGGCGGTGCACGAAGGTGCTGCCGACGCGGTTGAGCATGCTGTTCGTCACATGCGTCGCGATGATCTCGCGCTTGAGCGGGTGGCGCGGCATGACCGAAGCGAAGCGGTCCTGCAGCACCTGCGGGAAGTAGCGCACGAGCGCTGTCGCGACCCACGGGTCGTCGGGCAGCGGCGAGGCAAGCAGCTCGTCGTAGAGCCAGATCTTGCTGTAGGCGAGCAGCACCGCGTGCTCGGGGCTCGTCAGCCCCAGGCCCTGCCCGCGCCGCTCGGCAAGGGCCTCGTCCGACGGCAGGTATTCGATCGCCCGGTTCAAGCGCCCGGCCTTCTCGAGGAACTGCATGAAGCGCGTCTGCGCGTCGAGCAGTTGCGGCGCGATGCGCTTGGTGACCGACAGCACCTGGGTCTGGAACACGTTGTCGCGCAGCACGAGCGCGGCAACCTCGTCGGTCATCGTCGGCAGCAGCGCGTTGCGCTGCTTCTCGGTCATCTCGCCCTCGGCAATCGGGATGCCGAGCAGGATCTTGATGTTGACCTCGTGGTCCGAGGTGTCGACGCCGGCCGAGTTGTCGATCGCGTCGGTGTTGATGCGCCCGCCGGCGAGCGCGAACTCGATCCGCCCGAGCTGCGTGCAGCCGAGGTTGCCGCCTTCGCCGAACACCTTGCAGCGCAGCTCGCGGCCGTTCACGCGCAGCGCGTCGTTGGCGCGGTCGCCGACCTGCGCGTGCGTCTCGCCCGATGCCTTGACGTAGGTGCCGATGCCGCCGTTGTAGATCAGGTCGACCGGCGCCTTCAGGATCGCGTTGACGAGCTCGGTCGGCGTCAGCGCGTCCACGCCGTCGGCGATGGCGAGCACGGCCCTCACCTCGGGCGTGATCGCGATCGACTTGGCCGAGCGCGCGTGGATGCCGCCGCCGGCCGAGATCAGCGCCGCATCGTAGTCGGCCCACGACGAGCGCGGCAGCGCGAACATGCGTTCGCGCTCGGCGAAGCTGCGCCCCGTATCGGGGGCCGGGTCGAGAAAGATGTGGCGGTGATCGAACGCCGCCACGAGGCGGATGTGGCGCGACAGCAGCATGCCGTTGCCGAACACGTCGCCCGACATGTCGCCGATGCCGGCCACGCTGAAGTCGGTGGTCTGCGTATCGACGCCGAGCTCGCGGAAGTGGCGCTTGACCGACACCCACGCGCCGCGCGCGGTGATGCCCATCGCCTTGTGGTCGTAGCCGACCGAGCCGCCGGACGCGAAGGCGTCGCCCAGCCAGAAGCCGTACTCCTTGCTGATGCCGTTGGCGTAGTCGGAAAAGGTCGCGGTGCCCTTGTCGGCCGCCACCACCAGATAGGGGTCGTCGTTGTCGTGGCGCACCACGTCGGGCGGCGCGGCAATCGCGTCGCCGACGCGGTTGTCGGTGATGTCGAGCAGCCCGCGCAGGTAGTTGCGGTAGCAGGCCACGCCCTCGGCCATGAAGGCCTCGCGGTCCGACGCCGGCGGCGCCTTCTTGAGCACGAAGCCGCCCTTCGAACCCACCGGGACGATCACCGTGTTCTTCACCATCTGCGCCTTCACGAGCCCGAGCACCTCGGTGCGGAAGTCCTCCGGCCGGTCCGACCAGCGCAGCCCGCCGCGCGCGACGCGCCCGCCGCGCAGGTGCACGCCCTCGAAGCGCGTCGAGTAGACGAAGATCTCGAACATCGGCCGCGGGTCGGGCAGGCCCGGCACCTTGGCCGAGTCGAACTTGAACGACACGAAGCCGCGCCGCGCGCCCTGCGCGTCGCGGCGCCAGTAGTTGGTGCGCGTCGTGGCCAGCACCAGCGCCAGGTACTGGCGCAGCACGCGGTCCTCGGACAGGTTCTCGACCGCCTCGAGCGCACCCTCGATCGCGCCCACGCGCTCGCTCAAGCGCGCCTCGCGGCCGTCGGCGCGCGCCGGGTCGAAGCGCGCGACGAACAGCTCGACCAGCGCCTGCGCGATCGCCGGGTGCGCCGCGAGCGTGGCCTCGATGAAGGCCTGCGACAGCGCAAAGCCGATCTGGCGCATGTACTTGGCGTAGGCGCGCAGCACGACGATCTGGTGCGCCGGCAGCTGCGCCGCGACGACGAGGCGGTTGAAGTCGTCGTTCTCGACCTCGCCGCGCAGGATCGCGCCAAACGCATCCTCGAACACTGCGCGCAGCGCGTCGACGTCGAGCTCGGCCGCGTCGCACTGCAGGCCGAAGTCGTGCATCCAGACGGTGGCCCCGTCCGGCGGCGTGATGCGGTGCGGATGCTCGTCGAGCACCGCAAGGCCCATGTGCTCGAGCATCGGCAGGCTGCCCGAAAGCGTGAGCGGCTCGCCCAGGCGCAGCAGCTTGAAGCGCAGCGTGCCCGGCGCGGCCTCGAGCGGGCGGTAGAGCTTCATCGCGATCGGCTGCGCGTCGGTGAGCGCGGCCATCTGCTCGATGTCGGGCACTGCGGCGCGGGCCGCGAACTCGGCCCGGTAGCTCGCCGGGAAGGCGTTGCCGAAGCGGCGCAGCAGTTCGTTGCCGCGCGCCTCGCCGAGGGCGGCGATCAGCTCGTCCTTCAGGTCGTCGCCCCAGCGCCGCGCCGACGCGATCAGCCACTCCTCGAGCTCGCGCACGTCGAATTGCGGGATCTGGCCGGGCCGCGTGCGCACCGTGATGTGGATCCGCGCCAGCACCGACTCGGACAGGTGGACGTTGAACTCGGCGCCCGTGCCGTCGAAGGCCTCGATCAGCAGCGCCTGCCATTTCTCGCGCAGCTCGGTCGTGTAGTTCTCGCGCGGCGCGTAGATCAGGCACGACACGAAGCGCTCGAACGGGTCGCGCCGCACGAACAGGCGGAAGCGCTGGCGCTCGCCGAGGTGCAGGATGCCGGTCGCGGTGCGCAGCAGCTCGTCGGTGTCGGTCTGGAACAGCTCGTCGCGCGGGTAGGTCTCGAGGATGTTGGCCAACGCCTTGCCGGCGTGGCTGCCCGGCGCGAGGCCGGCGCGCTCGATGACGCTCGCCACCTTGCGCCGCAGCAGCGGGATGTCGGCCGGGTTCGCGCTGTAGGCGGTCGACGTGAACAGGCCGAGAAAGCGATCCTCGCCGCAGACCTGGCCGGCGGCGTCGAAACGCTTGACCGCGATGTAGTCGAGGTAGCCCGGCCGGTGCACGGTCGAACGCGCCGTCGACTTCGTGACCACCAGCAGCTCGGGCCGGCGCGCATGGGCGCGCAACTCGGGCGGCAGCGCGGCAAAGCCCGACGCGACGACCTGCGCCTCGGCCTCGCGGTCCGCCGCCGCGCGCAGGATGCCGTGGCCGGTGCTGGGCAGGATGCGCAGCAGGTCCTGCCCATCCTCGGTGACGAGCTCATGGGCCCGGCTGCCGAGGAAGGTGAAGTGGTTGTCGGCGAGCCAGGCCAGGAAGGCCCGGCCCTCGGCGAGCTCGTCCGGCGGAATCGGCGGCGCCTTGGCGTCGATCTCGGCGACGATGTCGTGCAGGCGCTGGCGGATCGCCGCCCAGTCGGCCACCGCCAGGCGCACGTCGCCGAGCACGCGCGCCACGTCGGCCGCCAGCGCCTCCAGCCGCGCCGGCTCGGGGACGCGATCGACCTCGACATGGATGAACGACTCGCGCCCCGCGCCGTCGCCGTCGGCCAGGCCCTGCAGCGTGCCGTCGGCCGCGCGTGCAACACCCACCAGCGGGTGGATGATCAGGTGCAGCGTCAGGCCATGCCGGTTGACCTCCATCGTCACCGAGTCGACGAGGAAGGGCATGTCGTCGTTGACGATCTCGAGCACGGTGTGCGTGGATTGCCAGCCATGCTCGGCGATGCTCGGGTTGAAGGCGCGCACGCGCACCTGCCCTGGCTCGCGCCGGTGCGCGAAGTTCCAGTGCGACATCGCCGCGCCATACAGGTCGGCCGGCTCGCGCTCGGCCAGATCCTCCGGATCGACCTGGCCGAAGTAGCGCAGCACGAAGGCCTCGAGCGTCGCCTGCTGCGGCGCCGCGACCTTGGCGCGCAGCAGCTTCAAGACCTGCTCCAGCCTCTCGGAACGCGCATCGGCTTCGTGGGCGGATGTCGGCATGAAGGTCTCCTTGGTGCTTGTCGATGGCGGCTGAATTTACTCCAGCCCGCTTCCGGAAGAAGGCATTGCCGGCGCTACGCGATCGCCGCCCGCCACAACAGCCACTCGCCCGGCACACCCTTGAGCGCATGCGTGCCGGCGTCGTCGAACGCGATCCCGGCCCCGGCGACGAGGTCCTTGACCATGTTGGACACATGCACTTCGCCCGCACCGGCCGTCGCCATCACGCGCGCGCCCACGTGCACCGCCATGCCGCTGACCTTGTCGCCGCCGCCGCTCTCGACCTCGCCGGTGTGCAGGCCGGCGCGCAGCGCCACGCCCTGGGCGGCAAACGCGGCCAGCAGCGCGGCGGCACAGCGGATCGCGCGCGCCGGGCCGTCGAAGAGCGCAAACCAGCCGTCGCCGGCGGTGTCGACGATGCGGCCGCGATGGGCTTCGACCTGCGCCCGCGCCAGATCGTGCAGCCGCGCCAGCAGGTCGCGCCAGTCAGCGTCGCCGAGGCGCGCGGCGAGCTCGGTCGAGCCGACGATGTCGGCGAAGAGCACGGTCGCCAGCCAGCGCCCGGCATGCTGCTCGGGCGCGAGCAGCGGGCGCGCCGCGGCGAAGCGCACGATCGCATCGATGATCGCCTCGGGATCGCCCTCCGCCGCCATGTGATCCGCGCCCGGCAGCTCGAGGTAGACCGCATCGGGCACCTGGTCGGCGAGGTAGCGGCCGTTGGCGCAGCTCACGGTGCGATCGCCGCGCCGGTGGATGATCAGCGTCGGGCGGCGGATCTGCGGCAGCACCTGGCGCACGTCGATCTGGTCGTTGGCGATCAGCAGGCGCCGGACCGCGCTCGGCGACGCGCTCAGGCGCTGGTAGTGCGCCATGGTTTCGCAGAACGCCGCGTCGCCAGCACGGCTGGGAGCGAACAGCGGCCCGGACCTGGGCGTGCCCCAGGTCTCGGCGACGACCTGCAGCATGCGCTCGAGGCTGGGCCGGATCGGGTAGTCCGGCGCACGCGTGAAGCGCGCCATCGCGGCGTACAGCACGAGGCGCTCGACCCGCGCCGGATGGGTGGCGGCGAACAACGCCCCCATCGCGCCGCCCTCGGACGACGCGAACAGGATCGCACGCTCGGAGCCTGCAGCCTGCATCACCGCTAGCAGGTCGTCCATGCGTTCCTCGAGCGTCGGCGCGCCCTCGAAGCGGTCCGACATCCCCTGGCCGCGCTTGTCGAAGATGATGACGCGAAAGCTCTCGCCGAGCCTGCGCAGCATGCGCGCGTAGCCCTCGTACTGCCAGTTCGCATCGACATGCGAGATGATCGGCGGCACGACGACGAGGTCCTGCGTGCCGCTGCCGAACACCTGCCAGGCGATGCTCAGCCCGTCGGATTCGACGTAGCGCGTTTCGGGCAGCGCGGCCGCCGGATCGCTCATGGGGTCAGCGCCCGACGGCGTCAGACCTGCGACCAGACGACCTTCTTGCGCTGCGCCACCCACCGCTCGTAGTTCGAGGCGTAGACCTCCTCGATGCGGTTGCGCTTGACCTTCATCGTCGGCGTCACGAAGCCGTTCTCGACCGTCCACGCCGTCGTCACCGCGACCAGGCAGTCGAGCTGCTCGTGCGGATCGAGCTGGGCGTTGATCTCACCCAGATGCTTCTCGAACGAGGCCTCCATCTCCTTGCGCTGGCCGGCGTCCTGGGCGCGCCTGGCAGCGTCGGGCGTGAGCATCACGATCCCGAGCGGCTGGCCGAGGTTGGCGCCGGTCACGACGCAGGCCTCGACCGCGGCGTGGATCACGAGCCGGTCCTCGATCGGCGCCGGCGCGACGTACTTGCCCTTGCTGGTCTTGAACAAGTCCTTCACGCGGCCGGTGATCCTGAGCGCGCCGGTCTCGTCGAGCTGACCCTTGTCGCCGGTCTTCAGCCAGCCGTCGTCGGTGAGGGTCTGGCGTGTCAGCTCGGGCTCCTTGTAGTAGCCCATCATCACGCAGTCGCCGCGCATCTGGATCTCGCCCGTCGCCGGGTCGATGCGCGACTCGACGCCCTCGTAGGGCAACCCGACCGTGCCCGGGCGCGGCCGGCCGGGCAGCGTGGCATGCGACAGGCCGCAGTTCTCGGTCATGCCGTAGACCTCGACGATGTCGAGGCCGAGCTTCGAATACCACTGCAGCAGCGCCGGCGGCATCGGCGCCGCGCCGCCGGCGGCGAAGGTGCAGGCATCGAGCCCGAGCGCCTTCAGGACCTTCCTGCGCACGAGGCCGCCGATGATCGGCAGCCTGAGCAGGCGCTGCAGCTTTTCGGGCGCCATCTTGGCATGCACGCCCTGCTGGAACTTGACCCACAGGCGCGGCACCGAGAAGAAGGCCGTCGGGCGCGCGCGCTGCAAGTCCTGCGCGAAGGTGTCGAGCGACTCGGCGAAGAACACGTGGATGCTCTTGGCGAGCCAGGCATGCTCGACCAGCATGCGCTCGGCCACGTGCGACAGCGGCAGGTACGACAACATGCGCGGTTCGCTGCCGAGCTCGATGCGCTTGAGCCCCGACGCGACCGAGAACGCGAAGTTGTCGAAGCTGTGCATCACGCCCTTCGGGTTGCCGGTCGTGCCCGAGGTGTACATCAGCGTGCACAGCTCGGCGCCGTCGCGCACCGGGTTGCCCTCCAGCGGACGGGTGCGGGCGACGATGTCGTCCCACTGCGGGAAGTCGTTCTTCGGCGCGAGCGGCAACGCGATGCAGGGCAACCCGGCCGGGACGCCGCGCTTCATCAGGTCCCAGTCGTCGAGCTTGCCGACGAAGAGCAACTTCGACTCGCTGTGCTCGAGGATCTGGCGCACCGTGTCGGCGGCTAGCGTCGGGTACAGCGGCACCGACACATAGCCCGCCATCCAGATCGCGAGGTCCGTCATCAGCCAGTGGGCGGTGTTCTTCGACACCAGCGCGATCCGGTCGCCGGGCGCGAAACCGAGGCTCTGCAGGTGCGCCGCCATGCGCCGCACCTGGTCGGCCACCTCGCCCCAGGTGTAGTCGCGAACCTTGCCGCCACCCATCGGCTGCGTCAGCGTGACGCGCTTGGGCGCGGTCTTCTCCCAGTAATACAGGCGCTGCAGCGCCAATGCGTCGGGCGAAACTTTGCTCATGGCCGGGCTCCGTCGTCGATGCCACTGGCGCAGGCAGGCCGCCCGCACCGAGGGCCGGAGACTAGCCCAGAGCGCATCCCTGCGCAAAGCGGGGTTTCCTGCCCCGGCGGGCAGGCGGCGCGGCTTGGGCCCAGGTCAGGCCGCGGCGCGCTCGGCAGCCGCCTGCAGCCGCTCCTCGATCCTGCGTGCGCCGCGCAGCACCAGCGTCTCGTCGAGCTGGGCCTGAGGCGCGACAGCCCTGGCCACCTCCTCGAGCGTATCGGGCGCCGTCATCAGCGCGTGCGCGATCGCCGACAACGCGCACACGGCACGCCGCTGCACCTGCGGCGGCAGCTCGCGCGAGGCCTGCACCTCGACGTGGTGGCGCACGCTCGCCACGGCCGGCGCGGCAAGGCCCCAGCTCTCGCACAGCGCGGCGCCCAGATAGTCGTTGCTGACGCCGAATTCGGCATGCTCCAGGCGCAGCAGCTCGAACTCGTCGCCGTCGGCCTGCGCGAGTAGCGGCCGGTAGCGGGCGCTCGCATGGCGGAACAGCACCGCCTTGCCGCACTCCTCGAACAGCCCCGCCGAGTGCGCGATCCACGGATCGACGCCGAGCGCCCCGGCGATGCGCCCCATCAGCACGCCGCGCCGCGCGGCGCGGTCCCAGATCGGCGCCAGCTCGGGCGCAGGCGGGAACACCGCGCGCAGCCCCATCTCGAAGGTCACCGCGGCAACCTCGCGCGTGCCGAGGTAGGTGATCGCCTGCTGCACGCTCTGCACCCGGCCCGACAGGCCGTAGAGCGACGAGTTGACCGCCTTGAGCACGGCCGCGGCGAGCGCCATGTCGGACTCGACCAGCGCAGACAGCGCCTTCAGGTCGACATCCTCCTCGGCCAGCAGCAGCGAGAGCTTGACGAGCGCCTCGGGCTGGGCAGGGATGTCGATTTCCAGCATTCGCAGTTCGGCGTCGACGGACATGGCGGGCTTTCGCGAAGGGGACGAAGTTGCCGACCATGCTAGGCGCGCCGCGCGCAGGCAAAGCGCAGAACAACGGCGGGTCGGCAAGGCATCTTTGCGGCGGCGCACTGCCAATCGGCGCGCCGCCTGGGGTGACCGCCTGTCAGCGGCCTCCGGTGACGTCGAGCACCGCGCCGGTGGTGTAGCTCGCCGCGTCGGACAACAGCCACACGATGGCCTGCGCCACCTCGGCGGCCGTGCCGGCCCGGCGCATCGGCAGTTGCGGCGCCATCTGCGCGGCGCGCCCGGGCGCACCGCCAGCGGCGTGAATATCGGTATCGATGATGCCCGGCCGCACCGCGTTGACGCGTATGCCCTCGGCGGCGACCTCGCGCGCAAGGCCGAGGGTGAAGGTATCGATGGCGCCCTTGGCCGCCGCGTAGTCGACGTACTGGCCCGGCCCCCCGATGCGCGCCGCGGCCGACGACAGGTTGACGATCGACCCTCCGACGCCGCCCTGCAGCGTGCTCATGCGCCGCACCGCCTCGCGCGCGCACAGCATGCTGCCGATGACGTTGATGCCGAACATGCGCGCCAGGCGCGCGGCGCTCATCGCATCGACGCGCGCCGCGATGTCGACCACGCCGGCGTTGTTGACGAGCGCCGCGAGCGGCCCGAGGTCGGCATCGACGGCGGCAAACAGGCGCAGCACCTCGGCCTCCTGCGACACGTCGGCCGCGACCGCGATCGCGCGCCGGCCGAGCGCGCGCACCTGCGCCACGACCGCATCCGCCGCGGCGGCGTCGCGCACATAGTTGACGGCCACGTCGTAGCCGGCGCGCGCGCAGGCCAGCGC
Organism: Ideonella sp.; assembly: GCF_016702655.1. GTDB lineage: Bacteria > Pseudomonadota > Gammaproteobacteria > Burkholderiales > Burkholderiaceae_C > CAIKUF01. Next base: position 233,352 of record NZ_JADJDO010000039.1, on the reverse strand, counting down.
CGTGGCCGCGCCGATGCCGCGGCTGGCGCCGGTGACGAGGACGATGGGCGGGGCCGGCACGATGCGGGCATTGTCGCGCGGCGGGCGCAGCGGCTACAGTCGCGCTGACGCGGGTGCCGGCCACCCGCCCCCGGACACCGACCCCCCGTGACGATACCGATTCGCAACTTGCTCGGCACCGAGCTGCCCATCATCCAGGCGCCGATGGCCGGCGTGCAGGGCAGCGCGCTCGCGATCGCGGTGTGCGACGCGGGCGGCCTCGGCTCGCTGCCGTGTGCGATGCTTTCCATGGCGGCGGTGCGCGACGAGGTCGCGGCGATCCGGGCCGCGACCGGCCGGCCGTTCAACATCAACTTCTTCTGCCATGTGCCACCGGCGCCGGACGCGCAGCGCGAGGCCGCCTGGCGCGCCGCGCTCGCGCCCTGGTACGCCGAGGCCGGCCTCGATCCGGCGGCGATCCCTGCCGGGCCGGGACGCAAGCCCTTCGATGCCGACGCAGCCGCGCTCGTCGAGGCGGTTCGCCCGGCCGTGGTGAGCTTTCACTTCGGTCTGCCGGCGGCGCCGTTGCTGGCGCGCGTCAAGGCCGCCGGCGCGCGCGTGCTGGCCTCGGCGACGACGATCGACGAGGCGCGCTGGCTCGAAGCACACGGCGTCGACGGCGTGATCGCACAGGGGCTCGAGGCAGGCGGGCACCGCGGGCACTTCCTCGCCGACGACCTGACGCGCCAGCCCGGCCTGTTTGCGTTGCTGCCGCAAATCGTGCGCGCGGTGGGCGTGCCGGTGATCGCGGCCGGCGGCATCGCCGACGCGCGCGGCGTTGCGGCGGCGCTCGCACTCGGCGCCGCGGCGGTGCAGGTCGGCACGGCCTACCTGCTCTGTCCGGAAGCCACGACGAGCAAGGTGCACCGCGCTGCGCTGGCGAGCGATGCGGCGCGGCATACCGCGCTCACCAATCTCTTCACCGGCCGCCCGGCGCGCGCGATCGTGAACCGGCTGATGCGCGAACTCGGCACCATGAATGCCGTCGCACCCGCCTTTCCGCTCGCGGTGGCTGCGATCGCGCCCTTGCGCACCGCGGCCGAGGCGCGCGGCAGCGGCGACTTCTCGCCGCTGTGGTGCGGCCAGAATGCGAGCGGCTGCAGCGCACGGCCGGCCGGCGAACTGACGCGCGCGCTGGCCGGGGTGTGAATCCCGAGCGGAACGGCGCGCGCGCTCTGCATGCCACGCGCCCAGTCGCAGCGCCGAAACCGGTTTAGGCGCGAGAATCCCGGCTCACGCCATCCGCTGCGGACCACGCCATGAACCTGAACGACCTCCCACAGGCGACCCTGATCCCCGCCGAGTTCGAGCAGTGCCTTGCGCGCCAGCGCGCGGCCTACCTCGCCGACCCGGTACCGAGCCATGCGCAGCGCGTCGCCGACCTGCGCGCGCTGGCGCAGTTGCTCAAGGACAACCGCGATGCGCTCGTGGCGGCGATCAACCGCGACTACGGCAGCCGTTCGAGCTTCGAGACCCTGTTCACCGAGTACTTCGTCGTGCTGGACGGCATCCGCGACGCGATCCGGCACCTCAAGGGCTGGATGAAGCCGGTCAAGCGCCACGCCGACCCGATGATGTTCCCGCTGGCGCGCAACCGCGTGATCCCGCAGCCGCTGGGCGTGGTGGGCGTGATCGTGCCGTGGAACTTCCCGCTCAACCTGTCGTTCGCGCCGCTCACGGCGATCTTCGCGGCCGGCAACCGCGCGATGGTCAAGATGTCGGAGAACTCGGCCCACCTCGCGCGCCTGCTGGTCGAGCTCGCGCCGAAGTACTTTCCGGCCGACAAGCTCGCCTTCTTCGAGGACGGCGGCGGCCGCGGCCCGGCGTTCAGCGCGCTGCCCTTCGACCACCTGATGTTCACCGGCTCGGGGCAGACCGGGCGCGCGGTCATGGCCAACGCGGCGCGCAACCTGACGCCGGTGACGCTCGAGCTCGGCGGCAAGTCGCCCGCCATCGTCGGCCCCGACTTCCCGATCGAGACCGCCGCCGAGCGGCTGATCTGGCTCAAGATGCTCAACGCGGGGCAGATCTGCACCAACGTCGACTATCTCTTCCTGCCCGAGGGCAGCGAGCAGGCGTTCGCCACCCACGCCAAGCGCCTGATCGGCGAGCGCTACCCCGATCTGAACGGCCCCGACTACACCTCGATCATCGACCAGCGCTCGTTCGACCGCCTCGTCGATACGCTCGAGGACGCGCGCGCCAAGGGCGCGACCGTGATCGACCTGGCGCCCGGCCAGCGGCCCGACCCGGGCCGGCGCAAGTTCCCGCCCCACCTGTTGCTGGGCGTGACCGACGACATGATCGTGATGCAGCGCGAGATCTTCGGCCCGCTGCTGCCGGTCAAGACCTACCGCAGCGCCGACGAGGTCATCGCCTACGTCAACGGCCGCGACCGGCCGCTCGCGATCTACCCCTTCACCCACGACCGCGCGCTGCAGGACCTGTACATCACGCGCGTGATGTCGGGCGGCGTGTCGGTCAACGAAGGGCTGATGCATGTCGGCCAGCACGACCTGCCGTTCGGCGGCGTCGGCGCGAGCGGCATGGGCCACTACCACGGCCGCGAAGGCTTCGTCACCTTCTCGAAGATGCGCCCGGTGTTCTACCAGGCGCCGTTCTCGTCCATGCAGATGCTGTTCCAGCCGCCCTACGGCGCGCTCGCGAACAAGCTCCTGAAATTGCTGATCTGGCTCAAGGGCTGACGCGGGCGCGCGGGCACACGATCACGCGCCCAGGCGCAGCGCGCGCAGCCGCTCGTAGGCCGGGCGGCATGCGTCGGCAACCGTTCGCGCCGCGGCGTCGAGCCTGGGCGCGCGCGCCCGCCAGGGCTCGAAGCCGGTCGAGCGCCACACCGCGTCGTACCAGGCCGGCGCCCACACGCCGTCGCTCGCGCGCGGGCCGGCCGGCCAGTGCAGCATGCGCGCGTCGAACGCAACGCCCAGGTGCGCGCACAGCGCACGCAGGTGCGCCTCGGGGTCGCGCAGGAAGTCGTCGGCGTCGATCACGAGCGGCGCGGCGCCGCTGCCGGCGTGCAGCAGCTCGTCGTACAGCGCCGCCTGCTGCAGCAGGCCGATGTCGGCCGGCGCGACGCTCGCGCGCGACTTCAGGTACGACTCGACGACCTGCGCCGGGTCGCGGATCAGCAGCACGTTGGTCAGCCCATGCACCCAGTCGAGCGCCATGCCGGGCAGCAGGTGCTGCGCCATGTGCTTCTGGTACCAGATCGCGCGGCCGCCCGGCACCGGGCCGGTGAGGAATTCCGCGACGCGGCGCCAGTCGGTGTCGCCGGCGGCGATGACCTCGTCGCGCAGCGGATGGTCGAGGCCCGTCGTGGCTAAGTAGGCCGCGTAGAGCGGCTCGTCGGTCACTGTGCAGTCGGGCCGGTTCTCCCAGGCCCGCATCAGCGCCGTGCTGATGTTGCGCGGTCCGCTCCACACCGCCAGGCGCAATGTCATGACGGGTCCTGGTTAGTAATGATGCTCAGCCAAGACCACGACGACCCCCTCACCCCGACCCTCTCCCCCGAGACCGGGGGAGAGGGAGCCGGGTTTCCTCCCTCTCCCGCTTGCGGGAGAGGGTCGGGGTGAGGGCGAAGCGAGACGCCGCAGGCCTCGGCTGAAATTCATTGCCGATCAAGTGACGAGTTGCGCGCCGCCACGTCGCGCATGACGAGCTCGCGGTACAGGCCCTGCAGCCGCGCGACCATGGCGCCCGGCAGCGCGCCGCCGTCGCCGATCGTGCGCCCGTCGACCGAGCGCACAGGCGCGAGACCGGCGTAGGTGCCGGTGACGAAAGCCTCGTCGGCGCCGTAGACCTCGGTCAGGCTGAAGTTCTTCTCGCGCGCCGGGATGCCCGCCTCGCGGCAGACCTGCAGCACGTTGCTGCGCGTGATGCCGCCGAGGCAGTAGTCGCCGCTCGACGTCCAGACCTCGCCGCGGCGCACGATGAAGAAGTGCGTCGAGTTGCAGGTCGCGACGAAGCCGTGCGGGTCGAGCATCAGCGCCTCGTCGGCGCCCGCCGCCGTCGCCTGGATGCAGGCGGTGATGCAGTTGAGCTTGCTGTGGCTGTTGAGCTTGGGGTCCTGCACGTCGGGGTAGCCGCGCCGGACATGCACCGTGAACAGCGTCAGCCCCGCGGCGAGCGTCTCGGGCTTGGGCGTCTTCCACTCGGCGATGATGACGATCGTCGCCGGCCCGACGGTGACGCGCGGATCCTGGTAGGGCGTGCGCTTGACGCCACGCGTGACCATCAGCCGCACGTGCACGCCCTCGCCCGTCATGCCGTTGGCGGCGAGCGTGTCGTACAGCGCGCGCGTGATCGCGTCGCGACTCATGCCGATGTCGAGCATCAGCGCCTTCGCGCCCTCGAACAGGCGGTCGAGGTGCGCGTCGAGGAAGACCGGATGCCCGCCGACGACGCGCAGCCCCTCCCACACGCCGTCGCCGAGCACGAAACCGCTGTCGAACACCGACACCACCGCCTCGGCGCGCGGCTTCAACGCGCCGTTGACCCAGACCTCGATCCGCGCGTTGCGCGCGTCGTCGTGGAAGTCGTGGATGCTTTGCGACATGAGGCACTCGCGGCGGCGGTTCGGGCACCGATCATAGGGCGCGCGCTACAGTCTCCGGGCCAACCGCGATGCCACCCGCCATGCAACTCGGCCCCGTCGAGCACAGCCGCGCCGTGATGCTGTGCAACGGCGTGCTCGACGCGCTGCTGCGCGACGACGCGGGCGCCGCGCGGCGGCAGCGGCGCGCCCGGCGCATGGCGTTCGCAGGCTGCGAAGCCGACACCCCGGCCGCACCGGCCTCCCAACGCCGCCTCAGCGATAGACCTCGCGCCGATTGCCGAGCCGCAGCACGCGCACGACGATGCGCTGGTCCTGGATGTCGCAGATGATCCGCCAGTCGCCGACGCGGTACTTCCAGTACTGGCCGAGCCGAGCGCCTGCAAGCGGCTCGCCGATGGCGCGCGGGTCGGCCAGTTGGCCGACGCGCATCTTCAGGAACCCGAGCAGCCTCGACTGCACCGGCCGGTCGAGCTTCTTCAGATCCTTCAGCGCGTCGGGATCGAACTCGATCCTATAGGCCAAGCTGCCGCTCCACTTCTTCCAGCGGAATGGTCTTGCGGTTGCGGCGGGCGCGCGCCTCGGCGAGATAGTAGTCCTCGAGGTCGTCGATGTACTCGACGATGGCTTCGCGCGCGAGCGCCGTCTTCGTCCGGCCGGTCTCGCCGGCCAGCGCCGACAGGCGCTTTTCGATGGCTTCAGGGAGGCGAATCGCGAGCATGGTGGATCCTCGATCCCAGTGGATGCTATACAAGTATAGCGTTCCTCAGGCTGCGCCGCGACCTACAGCCCGAATCCGCGCCCTGCCTTTGAAGCGAACGCCTGCGGCAGGCCCGAGCAGCGCTCGGGATCGACCCGCGGGCGGCCTACTTCGCCGTCGGCATCACGAACTCCGCCCCCTTGGCGGTGCTCTCGGGCCAGCGCTGCATGATCGACTTCTGCTTGGTGTAGAAGCGCACGCCCTCTTCGCCGTAGGCGTGCATGTCGCCGAACAGCGACCGCTTCCAGCCGCCGAAGCCGTGCCAGGCCATCGGCACCGGGATGGGCACGTTGATGCCGACCATGCCGACCTGGATGCGGCGGGCGAACTCGCGCGCCACGTTGCCGTCGCGGGTGTAGCAGGCCACGCCGTTGCCGAACTCGTGGGCGTTGACCAGCTCCACCGCCTCGGCGAAGGTCTTGACGCGCACGCAGCTGAGCACCGGGCCGAAGATCTCCTCCTTGTACAGGCGCATCTCGGGCGTGACGCGGTCGAACAGCGTGCCGCCGGTGAAAAAGCCCTGCTCGTGCCCCGCCACCTTGAAGCCGCGGCCGTCGACGACGAGCTTCGCGCCCTCCTGCACGCCGAGCGCGATGTAGCCCTCGATGCGATCGAGCGCCTGCTTGGTCACGATCGGGCCCATCTCGGCATCGAGCTCCATGCCGTTCTTGACCTTGAGCTGGCGGGCGCGCTCGGCGACGAGCGGCACCACCTTGTCGGCGATGTCGCCGACGAACACCGCGACGCTGATCGCCATGCAGCGCTCGCCGGCCGAGCCGTAGGCGGCGCCGACGAGCGCATCGACGGTCTGCTCGATGTCGGCGTCGGGCATCACGACCATGTGGTTCTTCGCCCCGCCGAGCGCCTGCACGCGCTTGCCGTGGCGCGCGCCGGTCTCGTAGATGTAGTTCGCGATCGGCGTCGAGCCGACGAAGGAGACCGCCTTCACGTCCGGGTGCGCGAGCAGCGCGTCGACCGCCGCCTTGTCGCCCTGCACGACGTTGAACACGCCGTCGGGCAGCCCGGCCTGCCTGAGCAGATCCGCCATGAAGAGCGACGGCGACGGGTCGCGCTCGCTCGGCTTCAGCACGAAGGCGTTGCCGCACGCCAGCGCGACCGGGAACATCCACATCGGGACCATGCACGGAAAGTTGAACGGCGTGATCCCGGCGACGACGCCGAGCGGCTGGCGCAGCGTCCAGTTGTCGATGCCGGTGCTCACCTGGTCGGTGAAGTCGCCCTTCAACAACTGCGGGATGCCGCACGCGAACTCGACGATCTCGATCCCGCGCGTGACCTCGCCTACAGCGTCGGTGAACACCTTGCCGTGCTCGGCGGTGATCATCGCGGCGAGCGTGTCGCGGTGTTCGTTGAGCAGCCCGAGAAAGGCGTTGAGCACGCGCGCGCGCCGGATCGGCGGCGTGTCGGCCCAGGCCGGGAAGGCGGCCTTGGCGGCAGCCACCGCGGCGCCGACGTCGTCGGCCGTGCCGAGCACCAGCTCGCGCGCGACGGCGCCGGTGGCGGGGTTGAACACCGGCTGGCGGCGCGCGCCGGCCGGCGCGACGACGCGGCCATTGATGTAGTGGCCGACCTCGGCGGTGGCGGTAAAGGCTTGGGGTGCGCCCATGGCGTGCTCCTGTTGCGGTTGGATGCAGAACCCCGATTCTCGCGCGGCGCCCTCACCCCTGCCCTCTCCCGCAAGCGGGAGAGGGAGTAAACCCAACACCCTCTCTACTCCCTCTCCCCCGGTACCCGGGGGAGAGGGTGGGGGTGAGGGGGTCCTCGAGCCCGCGGCCCCGGGCGCGCTCAAGCCTGTGCGCTCGGTCGCTCGGCAATGCGGTCGCGCCAGGCCTGCAGGTGCGGCATGCCCTCTTCGGCGGGGCGGAACTTCAACAGCCCGCGCGCGAACTCGATCGCGCAAAAGGCGGTGATGTCGGCGATCGTGAAGCGTTCACCGGCGATGAAGGGGTGGCGCGCGAGCTCGTCGTCGAACCAGCGCGCGACCGCGCGCACCTTCTCGCCCTGCGAGCGGCCGAAGTCGGGGAACTGCGGCTGCTCGAGCGGCGCGAGCCCCGGATGCGTGTGCCGGATCGCGAGCGCAAAGCCGAACATCAGGTAGAGCTCGGCGCGCCGGTCGGCCATCTCGATGAAGGCGCGCTCGTCGGCGTCGCGCCCCATCAGGTTGGGCTCGGGCGCGAGGCCCTCCAGCCAGGTGCAGATCGCGCGCGACTCGGTGAGCACGCGGCCGTCGTCGAGCTCGAGCGCAGGCACCTTGGACAAGGGGCTGCGCGCGCGAAACGCCTCGGCGCGGTGCTCGCCGGCATTGAGGTCGACATCGACGAGCTCGAAGCGGTCCGCAATCCCCTTCTCGGCGATGAACATCAGCACGCGCCGAGGGTTGGGCGCACGCGGCGCGACGAAGAGTTTCATACCCCGGCCTCCTTCGATTGCCCTGTCTCGACGATCACGCGCGCGCTCGCGGCGAACGCCTTCGCCTTGGCGTCGTCGGCGCCGGTGTCGAGCGCGCGCTGCGATGGCGGCCGCTCGATGCCGCGCTGCACCGCCGGCCGCGCGCGGACGGCCGCCAGCCAGCGCTTCAGGTGCGGCAGGTCGTCGACCTCGACGCCCGACCAGCGGTGCGTGCGCACCCAGGCCCAATTGGCGATGTCGGCGATCGAATATTCGTCGTTCGCCAGGTACTCGTGATCAGCGAGCTGTTGGTCGAGCACGCGAAACAGCCGCCGGCACTCGCCCTGGTAACGGTCGATCGCGAGCGGGATCTTTTCTGGCAGGTAGCGGAAGAACACGTTGGCCTGGCCCATCATCGGCCCGATGCCGCCCATCTGGAACATCAGCCACTGCATCACGCGCGAGCGGCCCTTGGCGTCGGCGGGCATCAGGCGAGAAGTCTTCTCGGCCAGGTAAACGAGGATCGCGCCCGACTCGAAGACCGCAAAGCCGCCCGCGCCGCGATCGACGATCGCCGGGATGCGCCCGTTGGGGCTGATGGCGAGGAACTCGGGGCGCTTCTGCTCGCCGCCCGAGAGCGACAGCACGTGCATCTCGTAGGGCAGCTCGAGCTCCTCGAGCGCGATCGAGATCTTGTGCCCGTTGGGCGTGGCGGCGGTGTAGAGGTCGATCATGGCGGAGCCCGGGGGTCAGGTCTTGAATTTGAAGGGGCGCCCGGGGTCCGGGGTCAGGTCTTTGGTTTGAAGGCCTGCGCGGTACCGGAGGACCTCGGCGGTTCAGATGCGAGACCTCACCCCGCTGCGCCGAGCCTGAGGTCCAGGAAGAGTGGGTCAGAGCGGGCATGTTCCAACCACCTTTCACGCCGATCCTGCGGAAGCAACTCGAGGCAGCCGACGTCGAACGGCAGCCCGTTCATGGTGTCTTCGAGTTTCGCCTCGACACATCCGAAGCGCGGCCACTGACAAGCGGCGGCTGCGCGCGGGGGTTCATATTCAAGACCTGACCCCACCGCCCATCAAGCTGCCTGGAGCATGAACTCGACCCTGACGGTCTCGTACGGAAACTCCACTTGGCCCGAGGCAGTACGGTCGATGACCCCGGCCTTGCGCAGAGCCGTTAGGTCGTTGTGAACGGCCTTGATGTCCCGATTGACCCGGCGCGCTGCCTCTCTCACGGTCACGGGGCCGGCGCCGCAAAGCGCTTTCAGCAGTTCCCAGCGCTTGGCGGTGAGAACCTTCCAGAGGAGTTCAGGGGTTGCGAACGAGATACGTGCCGCCTTCTGGGGTTTGCCGGATTTCCAGACAGTCACGAAGTCTTGCATCGCGTCCTCTGGCGAGCGAACGTCAAGAATTACGGTCTTCACGGTGGATCCTTCTTGCTTCACGTAGGAAGTCATGAACCAACTTTTCGGGCGACTCGAACGCGTAGGTCAGTTCTCGACCTCGCGTATGACGATGGTCGCCTTTCCCGGACTCGTTGTCGTAGCGCAAGACGCACTCATCATCCAGGATGAACGCCAGGCGGTACTTGTACCGATGGGCTGAGCCCGGCGCTGGCTGAGGCAGGCGCCAGATGATCAACTCCGCGAAGGAATCTTGATCAAACGGCACCCGCTCTCTCAGCAGGAGTTGAGCCCTCACGTTGTACATGATGCCAACACGGGCACTCGCTGTCAACCGCAAGACTCGTCACATCAGAGTGTGAGCCTGGAGCCGGCAGGGCTGCGCTCGAATGCCTGCGTCATGTCGAGCGGCTGTGCCACGCCACTCCGTGGCCAATCGCCAGGCGCCGCGAGGCCGAGGGCCCGGGGTCAGACCTTTGGTTTGAAGGCATGCGCGGTACTGAAGGGATCTCGGGGGTTCAGATTCAAGACCTGACCCCGCTCCCGAGTTGAAGCTTGGAGATGGCCCCGAAACGCGTGAAGTCCCTGTCGAAAGTCACCAGCCGCAAGCCCCCGGCGAGCGCAAACGCGGCGAGATAAGCGTCGGTCCAGAGCCGCGCCGGGGTGGCGGGCTCCAGCAAGCCCGACAGCAACTGCTCGCAATCGGCGGGCTCGGCGCACTGGCCCACTTCGGGCAGTGCGGCGAAGCGCAAGTACACGTCGAATGCGCCGCGCAGGCCCAACGCGGCCTCGCCCATCAGCCTGGGCTGGCATAGCAGCCGCACCAGGCCGAGCATGGTCACGCGGCAGAACCACACGCGCGCGGCGGCCTGCTCCTGCCAATAGGCCTGCGCGGCGCGGTGATGCGGATGCTCCGCAAGCGCAAGCGCCAGCCAGACGTTCAGGTCGGGCAAATCGCCGGCCTCGTGCCGGGTTGGCGCCTTGCGGCTGGCGGTCATTCGTCAAGCAATTCGTACAACGCGGCGTTGCTGAATCGCTTTGCGCGCAGCGGCCGCCCGAGTGCGAGGCTGGGCGGTGTGCTGCGCTGGCGCGCCGCACCGGCCGGCCCGGGCGGCGCGCTCAGGCCGCGCTCGATGGCATCGCGCAGCAGTTGCTTGAGCGTTGTGCCCTCCAGCGCAGCGCGTGACTTCAACTGCCGCAGCAGCGGATCGGGTAGATCGAGGGTGGTGCGCATATTTGCACTTTAGCATCAAAGCATAGGCTGGGGTCAGGTCTTTAATTTGAAGGGGGTTCAGATTAAAGACCTGACCCCATCGAGTAACTCGCGCCAGCCGGCGTCGCTGCGGATGTCGATGCCGCCGAAGGTGCGGATGCGCCGGCTGCGCACGAGCAGGTACTGCACGCCGGCGACGAGCAGCAGCGTCAGGCTCTGCAATTCGGGCCGGCGCGCGAACTCCTTGCCGCCGACGACGCGGCTCGCCTGCTCGCCCCACGCTTCGCGCTCGGATTCGAGGATGGCGGTGAGCTCGTTGCGCGGGTCGACGATCTCGGCGGCCATGATCTCGAGCGTCAGCGGGCGCCGGCGCAGGCCGTCGACGAAGTGCTCGAAGAAGAGCGCATAACGCTCGGCCAGCGGCAGCGCGAGGAAAGCCTTGGGGTCGGGCCCGAGCAGCTCGTCGATGCTGGGCCAGAAGCGGCCGCTGCGGCCCCAGGCGGCGAGCAGTTCGGGCAGGCCGCCGAAGTAGCGGTAGATCAGCACCTTGTCGACGCCCGCCTCGCGCGCAACGGCGTTGATGCCGAGCGCGCCGAAGCCATCGCGCGCGAGCACGGTGCCGACGGCTGCGAGCAGCCGCGCCTCGGTGGCGGGGCGGTCGCGCGCGGGGCGCGGGGCGGCGGCTGCGCGCTGGCTTGCGGGTTTGGTGCTGCGCGGCGGCATCGTCGCCGGATTGTCGCTGCCCAGCGTGAGGCTTCAGCCGGCGACGACGATCGCGTCGACGCCGCGCCGCGGCGCCGGCTGCACCGGTGGCGCGTAACCGACGCGGGCCCACATCTGCACCGTCTGCGCCGGCGGCGGCGCGCCCAGCAACGCGCGGATCGCCGCATACGGCCCGGCCTGCTCGGGGTACTCCTGCAGCGCCTGCTGCAGCGGCTGCATGGCCACGCCGTGCACGGTTGCGGCGAGTTGCACGCGCGCGTAGGCGCGGCCGGCGGCAACCTGCGTCCGGCGATCGTTGCCGTCGCTGACGATCCACAGGAAGCCGGGCGTCGAGGCGAGCTTGGCGTTGAAGTCCTCGATCTGGCTCGTGACGGCAAAGTCGTCCGGCGCGGGCGCCTGGCTGCGGTCGAACAGGCCCACGCGCGCCATCGCGACGACCATCGGATCCATCAGGGTCAGGCCGTCGCGGTGCTGGGCCACTTCGGCCGGGCCGACGCGCAGCACCTCGAACGACTCCATGATGGTGCGCGGCGTGGTCAGCTCGATGCGCCAGGCCTCGGCGGCGATGGCGCGGTGGCGCGCGATCAGCGGCGCCGCGTCGGCGCCGACCTGGCCGAAGTGCAGCGCGGGCTGCCCCGCCGCGGCAGCGGACATCGCCTGCCAGGCCGCCGCTGGCACCGGGCGCTGCAGGTCGTAGGCCTCGCGGTTGGTGCGCCGGGCGAGGATCTGCGCGAACAGGGGGTCCTTCGCGACGCCCGCATCGGGCACGAGGCGGATGCGCGCCACCGGCCGGCCGTCGATGCGCTCGGGCCCGTACTCGCCTTCGGGAAAGAGCTCGATGTCTGCGCGCAACCCGCGCTCACGCGCGGCGATGTCGAGCAGCTCGAGGAAGGTGCCGTGGCTCATCATGATCTGGCGCGAGAACGGGTCGGTCTCGGGCAGCAGCCGGGTCGGGTCGCACCTGAGCGTGATCTCGCCCGGCGTGCGCAGGTCGGCCTGCCACGACTGCAGGTTGTGCGAGTGCGGCGCCAGGATCGCGTAGCCGAGGATCCAGCGCCGCGCGTCGGCCTCGGTGCCGGGCCCGTTCCACGCCGCGATGGCCTCGGGCGGATAGGCGCGCGAGCAGCCGGCGAGCGTGGTGCCCGCGGCGATGACGACGCCGCCGCCGACGAGGCGGATGAAATTTCTGCGGTGCATGGGGTTTGTTCCGGACGTGATCTGGTAGTGGTCGAGAGGTTAGTCACCATGCGGTGACTTGTCAAGACCCAGACCCAACCCCCAACCTGATCGGCAACGATGCCCGGCTGCGAGCGCAGCGCCCCCCTCACCCCAACCCTCTCCCCCGGGTACCGGGGAGAGGGAGTCGGCGATGCCCTTCCTGACGCTGATCCTCTCGCTTGCCGAGACGAGAAGTACACCCGTTGCCGCCCCAAGCCTCTCGGCCCCCGCCCCGCGAGCGGGCTCGACGCAGCATCGCCCTCGCGCGCGCTCAATACTTGACGTCGCGCGCCTGCTGGCGTCCATCCTGCTTGGTGTCGCGCTTGTCCTGGCGGCATTCGGCGTTGCTCTTGTTGTTCTCCTGGCGACAGTCGACCTTGGTCTTCTGCGCATCCTTGCGCGTGTCCTGCTTGATGTCGCGGCCTTCCCTGCGCTCCTGTGCCTGCTCCGTCGCCAGGGCCTGTCCGGCCCCCGCGAGCAGGCCCGCGCTCAGCAGGATGCTCGCCACTGCGCGCGCCGTCGTCCGAATGCATCTTTCGCTCATCATGGGCTCCTTGCCAGTTGAACCACAAGTATCGCGCGGTCGCCGCACGCGCACGTTTGCGGGCAACTGGGGATCCCGCAATGGGATTGCTCGCCGTCAAGCGTGCGCCTATGATGGGTCGACGCTGCACCCCGAGCACGCTCGGTTGGAGCGCCAATAGCAACCACCGAGGAGTGTCAAATGCAACGTCGCAATCTGATCCTGGCCGCATGCTTCGCGCTGGCGCTGCCCGGCGCCGCGTGGTCGGCGAGCAAGTCCGAGCAGCAGGCCGAAGTACGCAGTGCGGCGCAGTCGGCGTTGAGCGCGGTCTACAAGGCGCAGCCGTCGGCGCGCGCTGCCGTCGAGTCGGCTGCGGGCTACGCCGCCTTCAGCAACTTCGGCATGAAGATCTTCGTCGCCGGCGGGGGCTCGGGCAAGGGAGTCGCGGTCAACAACAAGACCAAGGCGACGACCTACATGAGGATGGCCGAGGTCCAGGCCGGCATCGGCTTTGGCGTAAAGAAGTTCCAGCTCGTCTGGGTGTTCGAAACCGACAAGGCGCTGAACGAGTTCGTCAACTCCGGGTGGGAGATCGGCGCCCAGGCCACGGCGGCGGCCAAGACCGGCGACAAGGGCGCTTCGTACCAGGGAGCGGTCTCAATTGCGCCCGGCGTGTGGCTGTATCAGGTCACCGCGGATGGCCTGGCGTTGGAGCTGACCGCCAAGGGAACCAAGTACTACAAGGACAGCGACCTGAACTGAAATCCGGCGCGGCGACCTGTCGCACGGACTGCCGCGTCCCGGCGGTGACCTGCTGCCCATTCCGAGGAGAACGACTTGAGATCCACCACGCTCGCGGCGGCCGTGCTCGCCCTGTCACTCGCGGCGCCCTTGGCCGGCGCGCAGACGGCGGCAGCGCCGGCCGCTGCACCCGCCGCCAACGCAGTCGACCCCGCGTCGATCCAGGCGCTGAAGGACATGGGTGCCTTTCTGCAGTCGCTCAATCGGTTTCGCGTCGCGACCACGCTATCCGGCGAGCGCGTGCTGACCGACGGCCAGAAGCTGCAGCACATGGCCTCGGCAACGCTCGATGCCGAGCGCCCGAACAAGTTGCGCGCCCATCTTTGGAGCGCGCGCTCGGATCGCGAGCTGTTTTACGACGGCAAGACGTTCACGATGTACATGCCGGCACAGAAGTACTACTCGTCGGTCGAATTCGCGGATTCGCACGCCGGGCTGGTGAGCCGCCTGGAGCAGCGCTTCGGCGTCGAGATCCCGCTTGCCGACCTGTTCACCTGGGGCACGCCAGCCGCGCCGGTCGACAAGATCGAGTCGGCGATGAATGCGGGCCAGGACCTGATCGGCGGCGAGGTCTGCGATCACTACGCCTTCCGTCAGGGCAATTACGACTGGCAGATCTGGATCGCGGCCGGCGCCAAGCCGCTGCCGCGCAGGCTCGTGATCGTCAATCGCGGTGACGAGGCCCGGCCGCAGTCGGTCTCGACGCTGGACTGGAACCTGCAGCCGGCGTTCAGCGAGGCGTCGTTCAGGTTCACGCCGCCCAAGGGCGCGACGCGCATCGAAATCGTTCCGTTGAAGACTGCGAAGTAGAGGAGCCAGCGATGCAAGCCCGTATGCACAAGACGATTCACGCGGCACTGGCAGCGCTGCTCATGGCCGCTGTTGCCCTGCCTCCGGCGGCCGCGGCGCCGCGCGATGGCGGCGGCGGTGCCAGAGCCAGCGGCGGCGGCGGCGGCGGCGGCGGCGGTGGTGGAGCAAGGGCCGGAGGCGGTGGCGCCAACCGGCAAACGGCCCAGGTCAACAACACCAAGGCCGATGCGCGCAGCAACAACGTCCGCAGCACGAGTTCGAACAGCGTCAACAGCAATCGCAACACGAACGTCAACGCGAGCCGCAACACCAACGTCAACGTCAACGTCGACAACAACAACTGCTGCAACAACGGCTGGGACAACGACTACCACCCGGTAGCCACTGCAGTTGCGGTCACCGCCACGGTGGCGGTGATCGGCTCGATGGTGCGCACCGTGCCGGCGAACTGCGTCCCGATCAACTACGGCGGCATGGTCTACCAGCAGTGCGGCAGCACGTGGTACCAGCCGCAGGGGTCGCAGTTCGTCGTCGTCAATCCGCCGTATTGACACCTGGGCTCCAGTGGAGGTGCAGGCCGCACCCTGCACCAACGGGCACGACATCGGCCGGCCGCCGGCATCACGTGGAGAGCGCGCATGACCGATCCCGAGCCCAGCGATCGCCCCCTCCAGGACCAGCGATTCGAAGGCCGCTTGCTCGACGTCTTGATCCGCGCCGGCCTCGTGCTGGTGCTGGCGATGTTGTGCTACCGGATCTTCTCGCCCTTCCTCGTGCTGATGGTCTGGGCCTTGATCCTGGCGGTCACGATTTATCCGCTGCACCAGTGGCTGGCCGCCGGGATGGGCGGGCGCCAGGGCTGGGCGGCGACGTCGATCACCGTGCTCGGCGTCGTGCTGATCGTCGCGCCCACGGCCGTGCTGCTGAGCTCGATCGGCGACTCGGTGCAAGGCCTGGTCCAAGAGGTGCAGCAGAACACGCTGCAGATTCCGCCACCCAGGCCGGGCGTCGCCGGATTGCCGCTGGTCGGCCCGGAGATCCACGCCGCCTGGCAACTGGCGCACGACGACCTGCCGGCGCTCGTCAAGAGCCTGCAGCCGAAAATCGGCGACCTGGCCAAGGCGGCGCTTTCGATGGTGGCCAGCATCGGCGGCGGCATCCTCGCGTTCGTCGCGGCCTTCATCATCGCCGGCATCATCATGGCCTTCGGCGCGGGCGGCGATCGTGCCAGCCACGCGATCTTCGCGCGCGTCGTCGGTGCCGAACGCGGCGATGAATTCACCACGCTGTCGGTGGCGACGATCCGCGCCGTCGCCCAGGGCGTGATCGGCATTGCCTTCATCCAGGCCATCCTCGTCGGCCTGGTCCTGCTCTTGGCCGGCGTGCCGCTGGCCGGTGTGCTGGCGGTGATCGTGCTCGTGCTCGGCATCGCGCAGGTGCCGGCACTCATCGTCACGCTGCCGGCGATCGCCTACCTCTGGATGAGCGGCGCCTACGACACCGGCGCGGCGGCGGTGAACTCGGTGCTGCTGTTCGTCGCCGGCATGGCCGACAACGTGCTCAAGCCGCTGATGCTCGGCCGCGGCGTCGACGCGCCGATGCCGGTCATCCTGCTCGGCGCGCTCGGCGGCATGGCGGCCGGCGGCATCCTCGGGCTGTTCGTCGGTGCGGTGCTGCTGGCGCTGGGCTACCAGATCTTCATGGGCTGGGTCGCGGCCAACCCCGACGTGAAGCAGCCGCCGAACGAGAGCAGCAAGACGGCGGGCTGAAGCCGCGGCGCTGGTGGTCCGGGCAGCGGCAGGCTGCGCTCCGGCGCGCCATCAGGGCCGCACCCAGGCGCTCCCGACCTGGAAGTACACCGCCGCGGTGCCGGGGCTGGCCGCCACGTCCATGCCGGCGTGCAGCCCGAACTTGCGCGCCAGTTCGTAGCGAAAACCGACGCCGCCGCTCGCGACATCCTGCGTGGCGACGAATGCTTTGCGCTCGGTCCGCGTCTTGCCGGTTCCGCCGAAGGCGACCGCGCTCCAGCGATCGCTGAACTGCCAGCGCAGCTCGGCCTGCAGCGAGCCCATCTGGTCGCCCTGGTAGCGCAGCGCGGGCACGCCGCGCATCGCCACGAACGGGCGCAGGAAGAAGGGCGTGCCATCCGACGACCAGGCGTAGTCGCCGCGCAGCCCGAGCGTGAGGCTGCGCGTGAGCGGCACCCAGCCCATCAGCACCTGCTGGAAGCGCTCGAAGTTATCGCTCGCGCCCAGCGCCTCGCGCGAGGCGAGCAGCGAGCCCTCGGCATAGACGCCTCGGGTGGGCGTGAAGACGTTGTCCCGCGTGTCGAACTCGACGATCGCCGTCGGCGCCGAGACGCGCACCGTGACGCGGTCGGCGAGGCCGGGAAACAGCGGCTCGTCGCGCAGCTTCGGCGTCACGCTGGCGTAGACATAGCGCAGGCCCGCCGCCCAGGGCGAGGCCGGCGCGAGTTGCCAGTTGGCCTGCGCGACCACGGCGCCGAACGCCAGCGAATAGCCCACCTCGCGCTCGAAGTCCGCGCGCTCGAACCCGAGGCCGTAGAAGTCGAGATTTGCCTGCCCGACGCCGGCGCCGGCGAGCGTGCGCAGGCGCCCGTCGAGCCAGCGGCTCGCATCGCCGGCGAAGGCGGCCCAGGTCCCGTTCTGGGTGGCCAGGCCACCGAGGCCCGAGATGTCCGGCCGCGACCAGCCTTCCTCGCCCGCCTCCTTGCGCGGCCGCAGGAAGAGGCCAGCCGCCCCGCCGCCGTAGCCGACGGCCGGTTCGGTGACCACGAGCGGGACGGGCAGGAAGCCGCGCGGGTTCTCGAGGAAGTAGCTGAGGTCGAGGTCGCCGTCCTGGGGGTCGATGAAGCGATCCCATCCCTTGCGCGTCGCTGTGGGCGAAGTCGGCGACGACGCCGCGGTGGATGGCGGCGGCATGGCCTGTGTTTCGGCGGGCGGCTCGGCAGCTGCCTGTGCATCGGCGATCGGTCCACCCACGACGATCAGCACGATGGCCAGCAGGCCTCGGGCGGCGGCGGTCAGGGGATTGGGGGGTCCGGATTCGCGCAGCAAACTGGGTTCCTGGCGAAAGCGCCGCGGCCCGATCGCGCAGTGGCCGTGCGCCGGACCGGAAGGGACGTGTTCAGGCGTGCACGATGCCTTGCGCGTCGGCCGCGATCGTCGTCCCGGCCTCGCCGGC
The DNA here is from genome assembly GCF_016702655.1 of Ideonella sp. Classification (GTDB taxonomy): domain Bacteria; phylum Pseudomonadota; class Gammaproteobacteria; order Burkholderiales; family Burkholderiaceae_C; genus CAIKUF01. The sequence continues at coordinate 215,680 of NZ_JADJDO010000039.1, read as the reverse complement.
GATGATGCGGCTCAGGTCGTCGAGCGCACCGATCGCCGCACGCTTGCCGGTCAACCTGGCAAAGCGGCAGGCTGCCTCGACCTTGGGCCCCATCGAGCCGGCGGCGAAGCTCATCGCTGACAAGGCGTCGGGTGACGCGCGGCGGATGGCGCGCTGCGTCGGCTTGCTCCAGTCCACGTACACGGCGTCGGCGTCGGTCAGCATCACGTACAGGTCGGCGCCGAGTTCGCGCGCCAGCAGCTCGGTCGCCAGGTCCTTGTCGATCACGCACTCGACGCCGACCAGCCTGCGCTCGGAGTCGGGGTCATAGGCCGTCGGGATGCCGCCGCCGCCCGCGGCGATGACGATGGTGTGCTTCTCGAGCAGCCATTTCATCGGCCGCAGCTCGAAGATGCGCTTGGGCTCCGGCGAGGCGACGACGCGCCGCCACTTGTCGCCATCCGGCTTGAAGGCCCAGCCCTTTTCGGCGGCCAGGCGGTCCGCTTCGGCCTTGTCGTAGACCGGGCCGATGAACTTGGTGGGGTTGGCGAAGGCCGGGTCCTGCGTGTCGACTTCGATCATCGTCAGCAGGGTCGCGAAGGGCCGCTCGAAGGGCAGCAGGTTGCCGAGCTCCTGCTCGATCATGTAGCCGATGGCGCCCTCGGTCTCGGCGTCGAGCACGTCCAGCGGATAGGTCTCCACCGTCGTGTAGGCCGCACCCTGCAGTGCCAGCAAGCCGACCTGCGGCCCGTTGCCGTGGCCGACGACGAGGTCGTGCTCGGCCGCTACCGGCGCCAGCGCCTGCGCCGCGACGCGCACGTTCTCGCGCTGGTTCTGCGCCGTCATCGGCTGCCCGCGCCGCAGCAGCGCGTTGCCGCCCAGGGCCACGACAACTAGCATTTCAATCCCCCAGCGTGGCGACGAGGATCGCCTTGATCGTGTGCAGCCGGTTCTCGGCCTGCTCGAAGGCGACGTTCCATTCGGACTCGAAGACTTCGTCGGTGACCTCGAGGCCGTCGCTGATGCCGTAGGTCTCGGCGATCTGCTTGCCGAGCGTCGTCTCGGTGTCGTGGAAGGCCGGCAGGCAGTGCATGAACTTGACCTGCGGGTTGCCGGCGGCCTTCATCAGCTTGGTGTTCACCTGATAGGGCATCAGCAGCTTGATGCGCTCCTTCCACACTTCCTTGGGCTCGCCCATCGACACCCATACGTCGGTGTGGATGAAGTCGACGTCCTTGACCGCCTTCTTCGGGTCGTCGGTGATCGTCAGCTTGGCGCCGTATTTCTTCTCGAGGTCGCGCGCGATCGTCACGAACTCGTCCGCCGGCCACAGCTTCTTGGGCCCGCAGATGCGCACGTCCATGCCCATCAGGCAGCCGACGATCATCAGCGAGTGGCCCATGTTGTTGCGCGTGTCGCCGAGGAAGGCGTAGCTGATCTGCGACATCGGCTTGTCGCTGTGCTCGCGCATCGTCATCACGTCGGCGAGCATCTGCGTCGGGTGGTACTCGTCGGTCAGGCCGTTGAAGACCGGCACGCCGGCGTACTTGGCGAGCGTCTCGACGCCCGTCTGGCTGGCACCGCGATACTCCAGCGCGTCGAACATGCGGCCGAGCACGCGCGCCGTGTCCTTGAACGATTCCTTGTGGCCGATCTGCGAGCCCGCCGGGTCGAGATAGGTGACGTTCGCGCCCTGGTCGTGGCAGGCGACTTCGAAGGCGCAGCGCGTGCGCGTCGAGGTCTTCTCGAAGATCAGGCAGATCTCCTTGCCCTGCAGGTGCATCTGCTCGGTGCGCGCGTACTTGGCGCGCTTCAAGTCGCGCGCCAGGTCAAGCAGGTAGCGGAACTCGCGCTGCGTGAAGTCCTGCACCGTCAGCAGTGATCGGTTGCGAAGGTTGAAACCCATGCCTGTCTCTCCAAAAGTTAAGTTCGATCAGCAACGAAGCTGGGCCGGGAACGCGGCAGCCCCCTCACCCCCACCCTCTCCCCCGAGTACGGGGGCGAGGGAGCCTCGCGTCCTCCCTCTCCCGCTTGCGGGAGAGGGTTGGGGTGAGGGCCATTGGCCGAGTCGCATGTCCTGGCCGACGTTCATCAGTCCGTCAATAGGCCGGGTCGCGCGAGATCGGGCAGGTCATGCAGTGCCCGCCGCCTCGGCCGCGGCCGAGTTCGCTGCCGCGCACGGTGATGACCTCGACGCCGGCCTTGCGCAGCAGCGTGTTGGTGTGGGTGTTGCGGTCGTAGGCGACGACGACGCCGGGCTCGAGCGCGACCACGTTGTTGCCGTCGTCCCACTGCTCGCGCTGGGCCTGCCAGGCATTGCCGCCGGTCTCGACGACGCGCAGTTCCTTGAGCCCCAGCGCGTCGCGAACGACGTCGAACAGGTGGCCCTGGTCGGGGCGCACTTCGATGCCTCCCTTGCCATCGGCGCGCGCGCTGTAGCAGCGGATCTGGTCCACGACTTCGCGGAAGGCGGTGACGAGGTCTCGGTCGCAGAAGCTGAACACCGTATCCAGGTGCATCGCGGCGCGGCTCTTGGGCATCAGGCAGCCGATGATGCGCGTCGCGCCGCCCTGCTTGATCAACTGCTCGGCGAGTTGGTAGACCGCCTGGCGCGTGGTGCGTTCGCCCATGCCGATCAGCACCACGCCCTTGCCGATCGGCATCACGTCGCCACCCTCGACCGATGCTGCGCCGAAGGGCTCGTCCGAGTCGCCCCACCAGATCGTGAAGTCGGCGTCTTTGAATCGTGGGTGGAACTTGTAGACGGCGCGCTGCAGCAGCGTCTCGGGCTGGCGCGCCGGCCAGAACATCGGGTTGCAGGTCACGCCCTTGTAGATCCAGCACGACGGATCGCGCTGGAAGAGGGTGTTGGGCACCGGCGGGGTGATGAAGTCGGTGTCGCCGAAGGCCTCGGTCAGCATCGTCGACATCTCGCTCTTGGGCAGGTCGAGCACCGCGATGCCGCCGATCAGGTGCTCGGCCAGTTTGGCCGCCGGCATCTCGTCGAGCCAGGGGCGGATCGCCGCAGCCACGCCCATGCCGACGTTGTTGGCGGTGATGCGCCGGTCGAGCACCCAGTCGCGCGCGGCCTTGTCGGCGAGCGACTCGGCCAGCATCTCGTGCAGGTCGACGACCTCGGTGCCGCGCTCGCGCATCTTGAGCACGAAGTCGTAGTGGTCCTTCTGTGCCTCCTGCACCCAGAGCACGTCGTCGAACAGCAGGTCGGCGGCGTTGCCCGGCGTCAGGCGCTGATGCGCCAACCCCGGTCGGCAGACCATCACCGTGCGCAGCTTGCCGACTTCGCTATGAACACCCAGTGCTTGCATGTCGATCCTCCGTGATTCGAGTCAATCGGGCAGCGCGACGAAGCGGAAGAACTCCAGCGCGGTCGCGTCGGGGGCGCCGAAGTGGTCGGCGTACAGCGCGGCGACGTCCTTCGAGCGGAACAGCCGGCTCAAGGACCGGTCGACGAGCAGGCGGAAGTCGTCGTCGCCGCGGCGCAGCGCGAGCGCCAGTGGCTCGCGCGTGAATGCGCGCTCGATGACCTGCAGTTCGCCCGCCGGGCCGCGCCTGGCGGCATCCAGCAGGACCGGCCGGTCGCCGAACAGTGCCGCGGCGCGACGCTCGCGCACCATCTGCAGGCCGGCCGCGTAGTCGGCCACCGGCGCCACCGTGACCTCGATGCGGCGCGCCTTCAGGCCTTCGATGAGCGACTTCTCGATCGTCGTGCCGCCGACCACCGCGAACACCACCTTCTCGGTCAGCAGCCCCGGGGCGCCGCGCCACACCGGCTGCGCCGGGTCGGGCTTGTTGGCCAGCGCATCGCGCAGCCGCCGGTCGACGTCGCTGCGCAGCAGGGCGCCGGTGCCGGCCGCGAAGATCGGGATCGAGAAGTCGACGCGCGCGCGCCGCTCGAGCGTCGGCGTGTCGGTGCCGCAACTCAGGTCGATGCGGCCCTGTTGCAGCGCCTCGAAGCGGTTGGCCGCCGTCACCGGCACGAACTCGACGGCCAGCGCCGGCAGCTTCAACTCGGCCTTCAGCGCGTCGGCAACCTTGAGGCACAGCGCGATCGAGAAGCCGCCCGCCTTGCCCTCCTCGGCGGTGTAGGCGAACGGCCGTGTATCGGCGCGGTAGCCGAGACTGAGCTTGCCGCTGTCGCGAACCTTGTCCAGCGTCCCGGCAGCGGCTGCAGGCAGCGCGAGCCCGGCCGCTGCCAGCAGTAGGGCCGCCGCGCGCAGGGAGATCTTCAGGGTGTCCATGTGCATTCCTCCCGCGTTCATCAGGCGGCCCGCGCGGCTTCGGGCGCAGGAGCGACGAAGCGAGGCGCGATGAAGCCGTAAACGATGTAGCCGATGCCCATCACCAGCATGCCGCCCATCACCGCGTCCTTGCCCGAGGCCCACAGCGCATAGACCGAGTACAGCATCGCCACCACGGCGACGAAGGCATTGCGCTTGAACACGCCGGGGTCGACCTTGGCGTCGCGCATCATCACGAACAGCGCCGACAGCGAGATGATGTAGGGCACGACGTTGGTCACCACGGCCAGGTTGACGAGCGCGGCGAACTGCTCGCTCAGATTGGGCGAAATCGTCGACAGCGCCATCAGCGACTGCACGATGCCCATGATGACCATGCCCATGATCGGCGCGCCCGCGCCAGTGACCTTGCCGAAGATCTTCGGGAACATGTTGGCGTCGGCCGCGTCCTTGGCGGTCGAGGACAGCGTGAACTGCCAGCCGAGCAAGGAGCCGACGCAGGCCATCGCCGCCAGCGCCATGACGATCTGCCCGACCATCGGGTTGAACATCTTGGCGAAGGCGAGGCCGAAGGGCCCGCTCGATTCGGCAAGTTCGGCGTTCGGCACGATGCCCTGGATCACGGTCGTCGACAGGATGTAGATCACCGCCGCGCCGAGCGTGCCGAACATGCAGGCCAGCGGCACGTCGCGCTTCGGGTTCTCGACCGCCGAGGCGTTCTGCGACGCCGACTCCATGCCGAGGAAGGCCCACAGCGTGAGCGAGATCGAGGAACCCATGCCCTCGAACAAGCTGATGCCCTTCGGGTTCCACGCCGCGGCGAAGGTGTCGCCGCTGAACCAGATCCAGCCCGCGATCGAGATGAAGCCCACCGGCAGGATCACGCCCCAGACGGTGACCGAGCCGAGCTTGCCGGTCAGGCTCGGGCCGCCGAAGTTGGCGACCGTGGTCAGCCACAGCAAGGCGATGATGCTGATGCAGCTTGCCACCGGCGTCGCCGACATCCACGGGAAGAACGCCGCCAGGTAGCCGAGCGCCGAACTGGCGACGGCGACGTTGGCGATCGCGAGCGACAGGAAGTAGAGGAAGAAGACCTGGAAGTAGCCGTCCTTGCCATAGGCGTCCTCGGCATAGCCGGCGAGGCCGCCCGAGCGCTTGCTGAAGAGGCCGGCCTGCGCGAAGCCGTAGGCGATCGCGAGCGAACCGAGCGCGGTGACGATCCACGACGTGAGCGAGATCGCGCCCACCTGCGCCATGTTGGCGGGCAGCATGATGATGCCCGAGCCCATCATGTTGACGGTGACGATGAACGTCAGCTGCACCACGTTCATCTTCTTCTGGGTATCAGCCATCAGGGTGTCTCCTTGCAGTCTTCATTCCGGGAAGGTAGTCGTCACTCGCGGACCACATAGGTGTGAAAGACGATGCGCCCGTCCACGCGCTCCTGGTACACGCCCTGCACCTCGTAGTTGAAGCCGGGGAAGCGGTTGAACGACTCCTCGAACGCGAGAAAGTAGTCGAGCATCGGCTGCGCGCGCTCGTCCCAGCGCTCGCCCGGCACGACGACGCCGATGCCCGGCGGGTAGATCAGCGCCAGCGTGGCCGAGATGCGGCCCGTCGCCTCGGCGAGCGGCACGTAGTCGACCTCGTTGTCGACCAGCCGCTCGTAGGCGTCCTTGGGCGACATCGCGAGCTCGGGAAAGCTCTCGGCGCGAAAGCTCCGCCGCTGCAGGTCCTTGACGTTGCGCTCGCGGTAGAACGCGTGCATCTCGTTGCACACCTGGCGCAGCGTGTAGCCGGCGTAGCGCTCGGCGTGCGCGGCATACAGCGTCGGCAGCACCTCGGCGAGCGGCGCGTCCTCGTCCCACAGGTTCTTGAACTTGACCAGCTTGGCGATCAGCGTGTTGAGCTTGCTCTCGTCCTCGGCCGGCGTCATCAGGAAGAGGATGCTGTTCAGGTCGCACTTCTCGGGCACGACGCGCTGCTCGCGCAGGAAGTTCGCGACGACGGTGGCCGGCACGCCGAAGTCGAGGTAGTCGCCCGTCTTGCGGTCGATGCCCGGCGTGAGCAGCATCAGCTTGTTCGGGTCGACCATCGCGTAGCCGGCCGCCATGCCGCGGTAGCCGTGCCACGGCGCATCGGGCTGGAAGTTCCAGCACTGCTGCTCGTGCTTGATCAGTTCCGTCGGCAGGCTCTCCCACGGCACGTCGACGGCGTCGGCGGCGAAGCGCGAGCGGCTGACCGTCACGCGGTCGGGCACGAAGGGGTCGAAGAACCACTGCTCCTGCGGGCCGCGGCCGACCTGCTCGTAGTGGTGAACGAACTCGCGCAGCTTCTTGCGCGCCTCGATGCCGAGCTCGATGCAGCGGTCCCACAGCATCTCGCCGCCCTTGCCGGCGTGCAGCCGCGCGTTGACGTCGAGCGACGCGAACAGCGGGTAGAACGGCGACGTCGAGGCGTGCATCAGGAACGACTCGTTGAAGCGCTTGTGGTTGATGAAGCGCTTCTGGCCGTTGATGTGCTCGTCGCGCTTGTGGATCTGGCTCGCCTGCGAGAAGCCCGCGCCCTGCTTGTGCACGCTCTGCGTCGAGAACAGGCCCGCCATCTCGGGGCCGAGATCCTTCAGCCGCATCGGGCTGTGGTTGTCGAACAGCGGGTGGAAGGCGTTGTAGCCGATCCAGGCCTCGTCCCACAGCACGTAGTCGCACAGGTGGCCGATCTTCTCGAGCACCTTCTGCACGTTGTAGATCGTGCCGTCGTAGGTGCAGAGCTGGATGCAGGCGAGGCGGAACGGCCTGGGCGCGTCGGCGCGCGACTTGTCGGCGACGAGCGGGTTGGCGCGGATCTGCGCGCGCAGCGAGGCCTCGTCCCAGGCCTCCCAGTCGACCGGGCCGATCATGCCGAAGGCGTTGCGCGCCGTGGGCAGGAACATCGGTATGGCGCCGGCGCCGACGAGCGCGCCCTGGTGCAGCGACTTGTGGTTGTTGCGGTCGAACAGCACCAGGTCGCCGCGCTTGAGCACGGCGTTGGTGACGACCTTGTTCGACGTGCTGGTGCCGTTGAGCACGAAGTAGGTGCGGTCGGCGCCGAAGACCTTGGCCGCTTCCTTCTGCGCCTGCGCCGCCGCGCCTTCGTGGATCAGCAGGTCGCCGAGGTCGACGTCGGCATTGCACAGGTCGTTGCGGAAGATGCTCTCGCCGAAGTACTTGAAGAACATCTGCCCGGTGGGCGACTTGCGGTAGAACTGCCCGCCCTGGTGGCCCGGGCAGTCGAAGGCGATGTTGGCCGCCGCGTCGTAGGCCATCAGCCCGCCGAAGAAGGGCGGCAGCAGCGACAGGCCGTAGTCGACGAGGCTCGCGACGACCTGCTTGGCGTAGAACTCGGGCGTCTGCTGGCCGAGGTAGATGAAGCCGTCGACCTCGCCGACCATCGCGAGCACGGCCATGTCGGCGATGCGGTGCGCGTCGGCCAGCGCCCACAGCGGCGTCTTGAAGCCCAGGGCCCGCACCGCCTTGGCCGCCGCGCGGGCCGCCTCGCGATACTCGCCGTCGACGAGCGCGATGTAGGCGCCGACCGAGGCGTCCTCGGCGAGGTCGCGATCGAAGTGGTCGCAGGCCTCGACCTCGTAACCCTCGGCGCGGATCAGGTCGAGCAGTTGCTTCGTCTGCAGGTTGTCGCGATCGACGACCGCCACCACCTTGAGCAGCTTGTTGAACGGGATCGGGATCGTCGGGGCCTTGACGGAACGCGGAATCATGGATGGCCTCTCACGCTCTCACTCCTTCACGCAGTCGACGAGCCAGGTCTTGTGACCTTTCGCGTCGACATCGAAGCGCAGGCCGTGGATGTCGGCCTCGAAGCCGGGGAAGCGGTCGTCGGTGTCGCGCGCGAACTTCAGGTACTCGATGATCGAGTCGGTCATGAAGCGTTCGCCGGGCATGATCAATGGGATACCGGGCGGGTAGGGCACGATCATCACCGCCGTGATGCGGCCCTTCAGCGCGTCGATACCCACCGGCTCGACCCGGCCATGCACCAGGTGGTCATAAGCGTCGGACGGCGTCATCGCCGGCTCGGGCAGGTCGGTGTACATCGCGTTCATCGCCGCCGCGGTGTCGTTGTCGCGGTAGCAGGCATGCAGCGCGTCGCACAGATCGCGCAGGCCCCAGCCGGCATAGGCACGGGCGCCGGCGATGCTGGGCAGCGTCCTGGCCAGCGGCGCGTTGCGGTCGTAGTCGGTCTTGAAGTCGGCCAGCGCATCGACCATCGAACTCCACTTGCCGCGCGTGATGCCGAGCGAGAACAGGATCAGGAAGCTGTACAACCCGGTCTTCTCGACCACCAGGCCGCGCTCCCACAGGTACTTGCTGACCACCGACGCCGGGATGCCCGACCTGCCCAGCTTGGCGCCCTTGCCCAGGCCCGGGGTCAGCAGCGTGACCTTGATCGGGTCGAGCATCACGTAGTCGTCGGCCAGCTTGCCGAAGCCGTGCCACGAAACCTTCGGGTCGAGCACCCAGTCGGCGGTCTGCGGCGGCTTGTCGAGGTCCAGGCCGTCGGGCTGCCAGACCTTGAACCACCAGTCCGCCTTCTTGAAGTTGGTGCCGATGGCCGCCAGCGCGCTGCGGAAGTGCATCGCCTCGTCGTGCGTTTCCTGCACGATCGAGCGGCCGCTCGTGCCTTCCATCATCGCCGAGCTGACGTCGAGCGAGGCGATGATGCCGTAGTGCGGCGAGGTCGAGCCGTGCATCATGAAGGCGTCGTTGAAGCGCGTGGTGTCGATCTTGCGCTTCTCGCTCTCCTGGATGTGGATCATCGACGCCTGCGAAAACGCCGCCAGCAGCTTGTGCGTCGAGTGAGTGGCGAAGACGAGCGTGTGGTCGGCGCGCGGATAGCCGCGCGGCACGCCCATCGCATGCCGGCCGGCGTAGAACTCGTGGAAGGCCGCATAGGCGTACCAGGCCTCGTCGAAGTGCAGCGCATCGACCTGGTTGGCGACCACGTCCTTGATCTTCTCGGCGTTGTAGCAAAGGCCGTCGTAGGTCGAGTTGGTGACGACCGCGATGCGCACGCCGCCCTTGGCGTTGCGCGCGATCGGGCTGGCGGCGATCTTCTTCTTGATCGCCTCCGGCGAGAACTGGTCCAGGCCGATCGGGCCGATGATGCCGTAGTCGTTGCGCGCCGGCGTGAAGTAGATCGGCGTTGCGCCGGTCATGATCAGCGAGTGCAGCAGGCTCTTGTGGCAGTTGCGGTCGACGATGACGAGGTCGCCGCGGCCGGCCATCGAATGCCAGACGATCTTGTTCGCGGTCGAGGTGCCGTTGGTCACGAAGTAGGTGTGGTCGGCGCCGAACACGCTCGCCGCATAGGCCTCGGCCGCCTTCACCGGGCCGGTGTGGTCGAGCAGCGAGCCGAGTTCGGGCACCGAGATCGACAGGTCCGAGCGCACCGTGTTCTCGCCGAAGAACTCGTGCAGCGCATAGCCCACCGGCGACTTGAGGAACCCGACGCCGCCGGCGTGCCCCGGCGTGTGCCACGAGTACGCCGAGCGCTCGGCATGCCGCGTCAGCGCCTTGAAGAAGGGCGGCAGCAGGTTCTCGAGGTAGTCCTCGGCGGCGCGCATGATCTGCCGCGCCAGGAAGGAGGCCGTGTCCTCGTACAGGTACAGGATGCTGTGCAGGTTGCGCAGCGCGTGCAGCGCCTGCGGCGACGTGCCCTTCATCGTGGCAGTCCCGCCCAGCGCGATGATGGGCAGGCCCGGCGCGCGCTCGTGCACGCGGTCCATCAGCTCGAGGGCGCGCTTGCCTGCGGCAGGCTGGTCCTGCGCGAACTCGCTGCGAAAGACGACGGCCGCCAGCCCGCGGTGCGCGCCGGCCACGATGCCGGCGTCGGCCTCGTTGTCGACGACGATCGTCTTCCAGCCGCCAAGCTCCAGCTCGTGCTGGATCTGGCGGATGCGCGCGCCCGCGACGCTCTGCTTGGCGGCGTCCTGGTGCGCGATCAGGATCGGGAAGTGCGTCTTGAACTGCATCGAAGCTCCTGGGTTGTCCTGCGCCGGTCCGGTGCCGTCCGCGGCGCTGCCGCGATCAGAACGTGACCTTGGTCGAGAACTGCAGGCGGTAGTCGGTGGCCGACTCGCCGCTCTTCTGTTCGAGCTCGCCCCACACGAACTCGAGGCCGGTGAGCACGTTCTTCGCCGGCGTGTAGAGCAGGTTGGCGTTGCCGTAGCTGCCGCGCTTGAACGCGGTGCCGGTCTGGCCGTCGGTGTTGTTCTGCTCGTGCTGCGAGAAGCCGATGGTGCTGGTCCACTTGTCCGACCACGCGTGGTTGTAGTAGGCGAGCCAGCCCAGAGTGGGCACCGTCTCGGCGCGCAGCCCCGGGCCCGGCGCCAGGTCGACGCCGCCGTCGTTCATGTAGCTCGCGATGCCCTCGCCGACGACGAGTTGCAGGTTGATCTGGTCCTTGCCGAACACCTTGAACGCGCCGGCGAGATTGAGGCCGTAGCCGGTCTTGTGGCCCGACGGCGTGCCGTCGGTCGTGAGCGTGTTCTGGTAGCCGACCTGGCGCAGGATGCCCGCTGCCTTGACGTGGCCCCAGTCGCGGTCGAGGCGCCACGACGCGGTCAGGTCGGGCAGCCGGTTCCAGCCGGTGAAGCCGGCGCCGAAGTCGGGCGAGATCTCGCTGATCTTGCCGGTGTCGAGCGCCGAGTTGGGTGCCTCGAGCGAGAGCGCCAGCGCCATGCCGTCCTTGGCCCACGGCGTCACGCGCAACTGCGGGTTGCGCACGAACACCATGCCGCTCGGACCCCAGTAGTCGATCGTGTTCGGAAACACGTCGATGTCCATGAAGTTCGAGTAGGTCTGGCCGATGCCGAACATGCCGAGCTCGGCCCACGCGCTGAGCCAGTGGATATTCGTGCTCCCATCGGAGGCGAACAGGTCGAAACTCAGGTCGGTCTTGAGGACGCCGATGCCGGTCGGGATGAAGGCCCGGAAACCGAGGCTCGACTGGCGCACGCTGAACGTCGCCGCGCCGTCCTCGCCGCAGCCGGCGTCGCCCGGGCAATTGACGGGGATCTGCGAGGGGCGCAGGGTCGCGGCGTAATCCGGATTCATGCGCTTCGCGTCATAGATCGCGTCGACCATCGCCTGGCCGTAGAACTCGACGCGCGCCTTGTTCGCTTCAGGCGCGCCGTCCTCCGCGCGCGCTCCGGTCGAGACCACGGGTGCGCCCCAGGTGCCCGGCGCGGCCGCGGCGGCCGCGGCCGTCGCGGCCTTGTGCTGCTCGAGCGCATTCACGCGGCCCTGCAGGTCCTGGATCGTCTTGAGCGCCTGGTCGAGCTTCTGCCTGAGCTCTTCGTTCGTCTGCGCGTGGGCGCCGCCGGACAGCGAGGCGAGCAGTACCAGCGGGGCCAGCGCGGCGTGGCGCATCGACCACCTGCCGTCTGACACTTGCATCGGTGCCGGCACCCTGGAGACCGAGGGGTGCGCGCTCAACCCCTGTCGCAGAGACGTTGCGCCGTCAGCTGCATCGGCGTGGCTGGCGTCGGCCCGAGCGATGTCTCCCATGCTTCTTCCTCCTCCGTGTGGTGACGATGCCGTCCATCGCGGGGCGCTGAGACCCAATCGGAACGGCGCACTTTACGACCCGCCCGCAACGCATCGTATGAACGTAGCGCGAGAGTCTATTGACAATGGTCAACGGCCGCAACGCGTCCAACGAAACCTGAACGATGCCCCCGGCACGCCACGCCCATGACCGCCACCCGCCTGCGGCCGGCGCGGGATGTGCCGCAGTATCGACGTCCCGCCACTGCCCGGGTCGGCATTTGCGGACGAGTGCTGAACATTTGCGGACAATGGGCCTATCCTCCCTTCCCGAATGAGCATGAGATCGATCGACTCATCGACAGCCGAGCGGCCACGGTCGAGACCGGGCGTCGCCACTCGGAAGGCCACCGTCCGCATCAGTTCAGTGCTCGCGATTCCCGAAGTTCTGCGTCGCCTCGGTGCCGATCCGGCCGCAGTGCTCGCCGAGCTGGGGCTCGATCCCGCGCTGTTCGACAGCCCGGACAACCGCATCTCGCAGGCGGCGCGCAGCCGCCTGCTCGCTCATTGCGCGGCCTGGACCGGCTGCCCGCACTTCGGCCTGCTGGTCGGCCGGCATGCCGGGTTGAACTCGCTCGGGCTCGTCGGTCTGCTCGCGAAGTACTCGCCGGATGTGGACACAGCGTTGCGAAGCGTCACCCGGTTTCTTCATCTCCACAGCCGCGGCGCGGGGCTGGAGCTGACGGTCGAAGGCACGCGGACGGTCCTCACTCTGTGTCTGCCGGACTTCTTGGCCGCCGAACAGCTCGGCGACGGCGGCACGGCGATGCTGCTCAACATCATGCGCGACCTGTGCGGCCGCAGCTGGGTACCCACCGAGGCCTTCTTCGCGCACCGCCGGCCCGAGGACGCCGAGCCCTATCGCCGCATCTTCAATGCCCCGCTGCGCTTCGACGCCGAGCAGTACGGGCTCGCGTTCGCCACGCGTTGGCTGGGCCGTCCGCTGCCCGACGTCGACCCCGAGTTGCGCCGCCTGTTGCAGCAGCAGATCGACGCGCTCGAGGCCAGGCACGGCGACGACTTTCCGGCGCACGTGCGCAGCGTGCTGCAGTCGGCGCTGGTGACGGGCGACGCCAGCGCCGACCGCGTCGCGGCGCTGTTCTCGATGCACAGCCGCACGCTGCATCGTCATCTGACCGCCTTCGGCACCAGCTTTCGCGCACTCGTCGACGAAACCCGCTTCGAGATTGCCCGGCAGTTGCTCGAGGATTCGGCGCTCGAGGTGCGCCGCATCGCCGACATGCTGGGCTATGCCGACGCCAGCGCCTTCACGCGCGCGTTCCGGCGCTGGAGCGGCACCACGCCCGCACGCTGGCACAGCCAACACCTTGCCCGCAGGCGGCGGCTGCGCTGACCGGGCTGTGCTTGCGTTGGGATGCCAGTCAGGTGTCCTGAAATGTCCAGCGAGCGTCTGCAAATGGCGAGCGGTGTCGCTGCCGGGCACAGATACTCGTGACCCACGGCGGCCGCGCCCGCAAGCGCTGACGGTTGCGCGCGTGTCCGGACTTGCCGCAACCCCTTTGTTCACCATGGAGCAGACCTGATGGCTATCGGATCGAAACTGGCACTCCCGCTGATCGCGGCTGTTCTTGCCCTACCCGCGCTGGCGCAGCAATCCGGCTCGACCGGCGCGGCAGCCATCGTCAGCGAGCCGGGCAAGGCGACTGCCGCGCGCACGGTGGAGGTGTCTGCACAAGTCGTCGGCATCGACAAGGCCACGCGCACGCTCAAGCTCAAGGGGGCGAAGGGCGAAGTGGTCGACGTCGTCGCGAGTGCCGAAGTCAAGCGCTTCGACGAGATCAAGGTCGGCGACTCGATCGTCGCGCGCTATCTGGAGTCGCTGACGCTGGAGCTGAAGAAGGCCCCCGTCGCGGCCGGCGACGTCAAGGTACGCGAGGGGGCGGCGCGGTCCAAGCCGGGCGAGAAGCCGGCGGGGGGCGCGGCGCGCCAGGTCAGCGCGATTGCCGAGGTCGTCGCCGTCGACCCGGCCAAGAGCACGATCACGATCAAGGGGCCGACCGGCAACGTCACCACGCTCAACGTGCAGAACCCGGACCAGTTCAAGGTCGTCAAGCAGGGCGACCAGATCGAGGTGACCTACACGCAGGCGCTGGCGCTGAGCCTCGAGCCGGCGCCGCCGGCAGCGGCAAAGAAGTAGTGACCGCGCCGCGGCGGGCCGGGGTGGCTCGAAAGCGAGACAGCGTCCGGGCAGTGGCGTAGCATCGAATCAAAGGAAAGCCCGATGTGGTCGAACGCGATCCGGCGCGCCGGAAGCACGGTCCTAAGCCGTCGAGCCCCGGCATTGATCCCATGACGATGCCGCCCGCGAGTGCGCCAGCGGACCGGACGGGCGCTGCCACACTGCGCTTCGACGTGGTCGCCGGCCTCACCGCCGCCGCGGTGGTGCTGCCCAAGGCGATGGCCTACGCCACCGTGGCCGGCCTGCCGGTGGCGGTGGGGCTGTACACCGCGCTGGTGCCGATGGTGATCTACGCGCTGCTCGGCAGCTCGCGCGTGCTCAGCGTCAGCTCGACCACGACGCTCGCGATCCTCGCCGGTACGCAGCTCGGCTTGGTCGTGCCCGACGGCGACGCGGCGAAACTCGTCACGGCCACGGCCACGCTGGCACTGCTGGTCGGCGTGATGCTGATGGCGGCGGCGGTGCTGCGCCTGGGCTTCGTCGCCAACTTCATCTCCACGCCGGTGCTCACCGGCTTCAAGGCCGGCATCGGGCTCGTGATCGTGCTCGACCAGGTGCCCAAGCTCCTCGGTCTGCACATCACCAAGCAGGGCTTCTTCGCCGATCTGCTCAGCCTCGTGCAGCACCTGCCCCAGACCTCGCTGGCTGACGCTCGTGCTGGCGCTGGCCACCTTCGCCGTGCTGATCGGCATGGAGCGCCTGTGGCCGCATTCGCCGGCGCCGCTGGTGGCGGTGGCGGGCGGCATTGCCGCGTCGTGGTGGCTCGGCCTGCAGGCGCAGGGGGTCGGCATTGTCGGCCTGATCCCGCAGGGCCTGCCGGCAGTGACGCTGCCCGACCTGGGGCTGATCGCCGACCTGGCGCCCGGCGCCTTGGGTATCGCGCTGATGAGCTTCACCGAGACGATCGCGGCCGGCCGCGCGTTCGCGAAGTCGTCGGATCCGCCGATCAACGCCAACCGCGAACTGGTCGCCACCGGCGCGGCCAATATCGGCGGCGCACTGCTCGGCGCGATGCCGGCCGGCGGCGGCACGTCGCAATCGGCGGTGGTGAGCGCCGCCGGCGGGCGCTCGCAGAAGGCCTCGCTCGTCACCGCCGCGGCCGCGCTGGCGACGATGCTGCTGCTCGCGCCTGCCCTCGGGCTGCTGCCGAACGCGGTGCTGGCGGCGATCGTGATCGTCTATTCGGTCGGGCTGATCGAGCCGGCGGAGTTCCGCGCCATCCGCAGCGTGCGCACGATGGAGTTCCGCTGGGCGCTGGTGGCGTGCGCCGGCGTGCTGGTGTTCGGCACCTTGAAGGGCATCGTCGTCGCGATCATCGTGTCGATGATCGGGCTGGCGAGCCAGGCCGCGAACCCGCGCATCTCGGTCGTCGGCCGCAAGCGCGGCGCCGACGTGCTGCGGCCGCTGTCGGCCGAACACCCCGACGACGAGACTTTCGAGGGCCTGCTGATCGTGCGTCCCGAGGGGCGGCTGTTCTTCGTCAACGCGCGCAACGTCGGCGAGCAGATCGAGGCGCTCGTCGGGCAGCACCAGCCGCGCGTGCTGGTGCTCGACCTGAGCCGCGTGCCCGACATCGAATACTCGGCGCTGCAGGCGCTGATCGAGGGCGAGAAGAAGCTGGCCGAGCGCGGCGTCACGCTGTGGCTGGCCGGGCTGAACCCGAGCGTGCTCGAGGTCGTGCGCCACGCCGGGTTCGACCGGCAACTCGGCGCCAAGCGCATGTTCTTCAACGCCCGTGCGGCCATCGCGCATCATCAGGGGCAGGCGTCCGTGGGCCATCCATCGGATTCGGACTGAAGAGGGGAGCAAGCATGGCCGAGATCAGGCCGCGTTGGGAATGGCGTTCGTTCGGCGAGCGCTTCGGGCCGGCCGAGGCGCACATCGCGTCGTTGTCGCCGACCGGGGTGCAGGAGAGCGACGAGCTCTACCTGCTGTCCGACGCGGGCGCGAACGTCAAGGTGCGCGACGCGCTGATGGACATCAAGGTGCTGCGCGAGGTCGATGCCGACGGGCTGGAGCAGTGGACGCCGGTGATGAAGGCCAGCTTCCCGATGTCGGCCGCCGAGCTGGCGCAGGTGCTGCAGGCGCTGGGGCTGCCGCTGCCCGATCCGGTGCCCGACGCGCTCACGCAGGCCGACTTCATGTCCCGCTTCGCCGCTGGCGGCGGGCCGGTGCGCGGCGTGCCGGTGCACAAGCGGCGCGTGCGTTACGTCATCGGCGGTTGTACTGCCGAGTTGTCGGAGGTGACGGCGGCTGGCCGGACCACGCGCACGCTGGCGGTGGAATCGGAAGATGCGGCGGCGGTGATCGCCGCGGTGCGCGGCCTCGGCCTGGGCGATTGGGTCAATACCAGCTACCCGCGCGGGCTGGCGGCGATGGTCGACGGCACGCCCGAGCGATTTGCGGTGGTCGACGCCGGCACCAACTCGATCAAGTTCATCGTCGCCGAGCGGGCTGCGGGCGGCGCCTGGCGCACGCTCGTCGACCGCGCGGAGATCACGCGCCTCGGCGAAGGCCTGGGCCCCGGCGGCGCGATCATCGACAGCGCGCGCGACCGTGCGGTTGCGGGCGTCGCCGACATGGCCGACGAGGCCCGCCGCCACGGCGTGCGCGCGATCGCCGCCGTCGGCACCGCCGGCCTGCGCATGGCATCCAACGGCGCGCAGGTCGCGGGCGCCGTACGCGCGAAGAGCGGCGTGGCGATCGAGATCATCTCGGGCGACGAGGAGGCCCGGCTGGCCTTCGTCTCCGCCCGCGCCGGGCTCGGGCTCGAGCGGGGCTCGCTCGTGATCTTCGACACCGGCGGCGGCAGCTCGCAGTTCACCTTCGGCCATGACGCCGTGATCGACGAGCGCTTCAGCGTCGATGTCGGCGCGGTGCGCTATACCGAGCGCTTCCGGCTGGACCGCGAGGTGTCGGACCAGACGCTGCGCGAGGCGCTGGCGGCGATCGCATCGGACCTGTCGCGCCTCGACGGCCGTGCGGCGCCCGACGCGCTCGCGGCGATGGGCGGGGCGGTGACCAACCTCGCCGCGGTTCGCCACGGCCTGGCGAACTACGACCCCGACGTGGTGCAGGGCACCGTGCTCGACCGCGCCGAGATCGACCGCCAGATCGAGCTGTACCGCACGCGCGACGCCGATGCGCGCCGGCGCATCGTCGGCCTGCAACCCAAGCGCGCGGAGGTCATCCTCGCCGGTGCCTGCATCGTGCGCACCGTGATGGAAAAGCTCGGCAAGCCGCAACTCACGGTCAGCGACCGCGGGCTGCGCCATGGTGTGCTCGCCGAACGGTTCGGCAGCCAGTGATGCGGCCGCGCCAGCGGACAATCCCGACACCGATAGCCTCAGGAGACTTCAACATGGCCACCGAAACCCCCGCCGAGACCCCCCGAACCGCCGCGCCCGTGAAGCGCAAGGCCGCTGCCAAGGCAGCCCCGGCGCGCAAGGCGGCCAAGGCCGCGACGACCGAAGTCGCGAAGCCGCTGTCCGGCGAGGATGTCATGAGGATCATCCAGCTCGGCAAGGGCTCGAACAGTGTCGAGCTCAAGCTGTCGATACCGATGGGCGGCCACCGCGCGACGGTCAGGAGCATCGGGCTCGACCCGGTCGAGGCGCAGCCGCGCCAGGCCTTCTACTTCGACACGCCCGACCTGGCGTTGAACCGGGCCGGTGTCGTCGTGCGGGCGCGCCGCATCCAGGGCGGGCGCGCCGACACCGTGGTCAAGCTGAGGCCGGTGGAGCCGGACACGATCGACCCCGAACTGCGCCGTTCGGCGGCGTTCAAGGTCGAGGTGGACGTGATGCCGGGCGGCTACGTGTGCTCGGCGTCGTACAAGGGCTTGTGCACCGGGCGCGAGGTGCAGGACGTTGCCGACGGAACGCTCGCGTTGTCGAAGATCCTGTCCAAGGAACAACGTGCCTTCTTCAGGCAGCACGCACCGTCCGGCGTGACGCTGGACCAACTCGTCGTGCTGGGGCCCACCTTCCTGCTCAAGGCCAAGCACCAGCCGAAGAACTTCGACCGCCCGCTCACGATCGAGGTGTGGTTCTACCCCGATGACACGCGCATCCTCGAGGTCTCGACCAAGTGTCTGCCGGAGGAAACCTTCAACGTCGGCCACGCGTTCAGGACCTATCTGGCCGACCGCGGCATCGCGCTGGGCGCGAAGCAGGAGCCCAAGACCAAGACCGCGATCGATTTCTTCGGCGCCATGCTGCGCCAGGTCGCCGGATGAAGGCAGGTCGCCGCGACCGGCGCTCAGCCGCCGAGCGCGATGACGATCGCCTCCACGCCCAGCCCGAGCAGGACCATGACCAGGCCCGTGCGCCAGGCCTTGAGCCCCGCATAGCGGCCCCAGGCGAAGCCGCAGGCGAAGAGCATCCCGATGGCGACCGCGGCCGACGCGCGCTTGGCCACGTCCGCGTCGGCGATGAAGACGAAGGGCAACACCACGGGAAAGGTCGACAGGAACACCAGCGCGAATACCGCAACCGCCCCCTGCAGATCGCGAAGCGTCACGCGTGGCGTCGAGTTCGCCGACGCTGGCTGGTCGAGGATCCAGCGCCGCATGCGCTCGAACTCAGGCGCGCCGAGCACGCGGGAAACGTTGCCGATCTCCTGGCTGATGATGGCGTGCGCCCGCGCCGGGTCGGCAGCCTCGCGCACCGCGCGCATCATCGTCGCCGTGCGCGCGCGCGTGACGAGGTTGCGCAGCACGTACATCACGCCATCGACGAAGCCCCAGGCGATGTTGCAGCCGATCGCGGCAACCAGCATGTCGCGGACTTCGTCGCGCCCGCTGTCGGCCACGCTCAAGGTCCCGGTGAAGGTCAGCACCATGAAGAGCCCGAACAGCACTTCGGAGATGCGTTCGATCGGGTCGAGCACGGCGGCACTGCGGGATTCTGCGAGGGGTTCGGTCATGGGACTTCCGGCCAGGGTCGAACGGGATGTAGCGCTGGCATGGCGCCAGCCCGGAACCGGCCGGCGCACGAAGGCCACCGGCACCGTTCGATTGTGCACGGCGGGCGGGGGTTCGCGCGCGCGGGTACGCACGCCGCGCTTGGCCACTGCAGTGCATGAGACGAAACAAAGCGGCCCGATAATCACGCGGCCCCACCTATGCCGGGCCGCTGCTGAAACGAACCACTGACACTGGAGAAATCGACGATGGGCAAGAAGCGCAACGACAAGGTCGAAGCACCTGCGAATCCGGTTGCTGCGAAGGCGACCGAAACCGGGAAGTCCGAGCTGTCCGGCAAGGACTACGACCGCGCACTGAAGAAGCTGCACGTCGAGCTGGTCAAGCTGCAGGAGTGGGTGGTGCACAAGGGATTGAAGGTGTGCATCCTGTTCGAGGGCCGCGACGGCGCCGGCAAGGGCGGCACGATCAAGGCCATCACCGAGCGCGTGAGCCCGCGCGTGTTCCGCGTCGTCGCGCTGCCGGCGCCGACCGAGCGCGAGAAGAGCCAGATGTACATGCAGCGCTACCTCTCGCACCTTCCGGCCGGCGGCGAGGTCGTGATCTTCGACCGCAGCTGGTACAACCGCGCCGGCGTCGAGCGGGTGATGGGCTTTTGCAGCGACGAGCAGGCCGACGCCTTCCTGCGCGCGATACCGCTGGTCGAGCGCGCGATCGTCGCCTCGGGCGTGATCCTGCTCAAGTACTGGCTCGAGGTGAATCCCGACGAGCAGACACGACGGCTGAAGTCGCGCTTCGAGGACGGACGCAAGATCTGGAAGCTTTCGCCGATGGACCTGAAGTCCTACAGCCGCTGGTACGACTACTCGCGCGCCCGCGACTCGATGTTCGCGGCGAGCGACACCGAACACGCGCCGTGGTTCGTGGCCCAGTCCGACCGCAAGCGCAACGTGCGCCTGAACATCATCAGCCACCTGCTGGAGAAGGTGCCCTACGAAGAGCTCCCGCGCGAGAAGATCGTGCTGCCCAAGCGCCAGAAGAGCGGGGACTACGTCGAGAGCGACCACCCGCTGCGCATCGTGCCCGAGCTGTTCTGACGATGCGCTGCGGCGCTGCGCGAGCGATGTCCATGTCGATTGATCATTTGCAGTACCTCCCACAGGAGAAAGAGATGGCTGGTTCGCCGTGGTTCCCGACAGGTCGGTCCAGGCTCGGAGTGGGGGGCATGCTCGGGGCGGTGTCGTTGGTCGTCTCGCTGGCCGCCTGCGGTGGCGGCAAGGAAGCCGACAAGGCCAAGCCGGCGGCCGCCGCCCCGCCGCCGCCTGCGGTGGTGGTCACCGACGTCGTGCAGAAGACAGTCCCGATCTATGGCGAATTCGTGGCCCAGACCGACGCCCGGGAGACGGTGGAGATCCGCGCCCGGGTGCAAGCCTTCCTGCAGGCGCAGCACTTCACCGAGGGCACGATGGTCAAGAAGGACCAGTTGCTGTTCACGCTCGACAAGCGCGAGTTCGAGGCCAAGCTGCAGCAGGCCAAGGCCCAGCTCGAGATCGCGCAGGCCCAGCTCGGCAAGGCCGAGACCGACGAGCGGCGCCTGAAGCCACTCGCCGAGCGCAGGGCGGTGCCGCAGCAGGACTACGACAACGCTGCGGCCAATCTGCTGGCCGCCAAGGCGAACGTGCAGGCCGCACGCGCCGATGTCGTCGCGGCGGAACTGGACCTGAGCTACACCACGATCCGCTCGCCGCTTGCGGGCCTGATCGGCAAGCGTCTGGTGGCGCCCGGCAACCTCGTCGGCAAGGGCGACGCCACCTTGCTCGACACCGTGTCGAGCATCGATCCGATCCGCGTCAACGCGACCATCAGCGAGGCCGAGTACCTGCGCTTCTTCGCCCAGGCCAAGGAGCAAGGCAGGAGTGCCGGGCAATTGGAGCTGATCCTGATCGACGGCAGCGCCCATCCGTACAAGGGCAAGCTCGTCATCGTCGATCGCGCGGTGGATCAGAAGACCGGCACGCTGACCTTCTCGGCCGAGTTCCCGAACCCCGATGGCCGGCTGCGCCCCGGGCAGTTCGGTCGCATTCGCGCGGTCGTCGAGACGGCCAAGGACGCGATCCTGATTCCGAGGCGCGCGGTGCAGGAGATCCAGGGCATGCAGACCGTGCTCGTGGTCGGCGCCGACAACATGGTCGCGCTGCGCACGATCCAGCCCTCCGAGCCGGTCGGCGACCTGCTGATCGTGCGCGAGGGCCTGAAACCCGGCGAACGGGTGATCGTCGACGGCATCCAGAAGGCCCGCCCGGGCTCGAAGGTCAATCCGACCACGGCCGCTGCCGCTGCCGCGCCGAAGCCGGACGCCGCGGGCAAGGCCGCGCCCCCAGCCTCGCAACCCGCCGCGAAGGCCGAGGGAAAGTAGGCCATGGCCCAATTCTTCATCCGCCGGCCGATCGTCGCGATCGTGATCGCGATCCTGACCGTGATGCTCGGTCTGGTCACGATCGCCGGCCTCGCGGTCGAGCAGTATCCGTTCCTCGCGCCGCCCAACATCCGCGTCACGGCGACCTACCCGGGCGCCTCGGCCGAGGCAGTGGAGCAGTCGGTGGCGACGCCGGTCGAGCAGGAGGTCAACGGCGTCGACCGGCTGATCTACATGAAGTCGTCGAACACCAGCGACGGCCGCATGCTGCTCGACGTCAACTTCGAGGTCGGGACCGACCAGGACATCGCCAACGTGCTGACGCAGAACCGCGTCTCCGCGGCCCAGGCGCGCCTGCCGGTCGAAGTGACGCAGCAGGGCGTCACGGTCAAGAAGCAGAGCCCGAGCATCCTGATGGTGATCTCGATCTACTCGCCGTCGGACGCCTACGACGCCAACTTCCTGATCAACTACGCCGGCATCAACCTGCGCGACCAGTTGCTGCGCATCCCGGGCATCGCCCAGGTCGATCTGTTCGGCGGCACCGACTACGGCATGCGCATCTGGTTCCGGCCCGACCGGCTGGCCAAGCTGGGCCTGACGCCGGCCGACGTGATCAACGCGATCAAGGAGCAGAACCTGCAGGCGCCCACCGGCAAGGTCGGCGCCGCGCCGACGCCCAAGGACCAGCAGTTCACGAACACGGTCAACGCGCCGGGCCGGCTGGTCACGCCGGCGGAGTTCGAAAACATCATCGTGCGCCAGAGCGACACCGGTGCGGTGGTGCGCATCAAGGACATCGGCCGCGCCGAACTCGGCTCGCAGGACTACAACGCCTTCGGGCGGCTCAACGGCAAGCCGGCCGGCGCGATGGCGGTCTACCTGCTGCCCGGCGCGAACCAGCTCAAGGCGGCCGAGGCGATCTACGCCACGATGGAGCGGTCCAAGGAGGTGATGCCGCCCGGCATGGACTACAAGATCGTCTACGACACGACGCCCGCGGTGGAGGCATCGATCGAAAGCATCGTGCACACCTTCGTCGAGGCGCTGATCCTGGTGACGCTGGTGGTCTTCATCTTCCTGCAGAACATCCGCGCGACGATCATCCCGTTGATCACGATTCCCGTCTCGCTGATCGGGACCTTCATCTTCTTCCCGATGCTCGGGTTCTCGGTCAACACGCTGTCGATGTTCGGCCTCGTGCTTGCGATCGGCATCGTCGTCGACGACGCGATCGTCGTCGTCGAGGCGGTGATCCACCACCTCGAGCACGGCATGAGCCCGAAGGAGGCGACGGTCCAGGCGATGAAGGAGGTCTCGGCGCCGGTGATCGGCATCGCGCTCATCCTGTCGGCGGTGTTCATCCCGGTCGCCATGCTCGGCGGGCTGGTCGGCAGCATGTACAAGCAGTTCGCGCTGACGATCGCCATTTCGGTGCTGCTGTCGGCCTTCAACGCACTGTCGCTGACGCCCGCGCTGTGCGCGATGATGCTGAAGCCCCGAAGCCGATGCGCGGCCCGCTCGGCAGCTTCTTCAAGGGCTTCAACAAGGTGTTCGAGGTCGGCACCAAGGGTTACGTGAACGTGTCGCGCTTGCTCGTGCGCCGTTCGCTGTTGACGATAGCCATCGTCGTCGCGGTGGCGCTCGGCGCGAGTCTCTTCGCGCGCGTGTTGCCGGCCGGCTTCATCCCGGACGAGGACCAGGGCATCTTCGGCGTCAACGTCCAGCTTCCTGCGGGGGCGTCGCTCGAGCGCACCAGCCTCGTGCTGAAGAAGGTCGAGGACATCCTGGCCAAGACCGACGGGCTCGAGTCCTTCCAGACCATCGGTGGTTACGGGGCGGTGACCAACACATTCCAGCCGAACTACGGCACGATCTTCGTGCGCATGAAGCCCTGGGCGGATCGCCAGACCGCTGCGCTGCACGTGAACGGCATCATGGGCGGGCTGCGGCCGCAGGTCGCGGCGATTCCCGAGGCGGTGATCTTCCCGTTCAATATCCCGACCTTGTCCGGCTTCGGCGCCGCCTCCGGTTTCAACTTCCTGCTCCAGGACCGCAGCGGGTCGCTGTCGGTCGATCAGCTCGGCGAGCAGACGCAGAAGTTCCTCGCTGCGGCCCGGCAGCGTCCCGAGCTGGGCACGGTGTTCACCTCCTTCGACCCGAACTACCCCCAGGTCAGGGTCGAGCTCGACCGCGAGAAGGCGCGCACGCTCGGCGTGCCGGTGAACGAGGTCTTCCAGGCCCTGTCGACCTCTCTCGGCGGCTCCTACGTCAACGACTTCAACCGCTTCGGGCGCCTGTATCGCGTGTACGCGCAGGCCGAGGCCGAGACCCGGCTGAAGGCCGAGGACATCGGCAAGATCTACGTGCGCTCGAAGACGACGAACGAGATGGTGCCGCTGTCGACGCTGGTCACGGTCCGCGATGTCGCCGGCGCCGAACTGACGACGCGCTTCAACCTGCAGCGCTCGGTCGAGGTCCAGGGCTCGCCGGCGCCCGGCTTCACGTCGGGACAGGCGCTCGCGGCGCTGGAGCAGGTGTTCGCCGAGACGATGCCCAGCGAGATGGGCTTCGCCTACTCGTCGATGTCGTACCAGGAAAAGATCGCCCCGCCCGCCGGGCCGACCTTCATCATGGCGATCGTCTGTGTGTTCCTGCTGCTGGCGGCGTTGTACGAGAGCTGGCGCCTGCCCTGGGCGGTGCTGCTCGGCTCGCCGCTGGTGGCGCTGGGCGCCTTCTTCGGCGTCTGGCTGGCGGGCTTCGACAACAACGTCTACGTGCAGATCGGCCTCGTGATGCTGATCGGCCTGGCGGCCAAGAACGCGATCCTGATCGTCGAGTTCGCCAAGGCCAAGCATGAGGAAGGCTCCTCGCTCGAAGAGGCGGCGCTCGAGTCGGCGCGGCTGCGCTTCCGCCCGATCCTGATGACCGCGTTCGCCTTCATCCTCGGCGTCGTGCCGCTGATGCTGGCCACCGGCGCCGGTGCCGGCGCGCAGAACGTGATGGGCACGGGGGTGTTCTGGGGCATGCTGGTCGCCACCGCGCTGGGCGTCTTCATCATTCCGGGCAACTACACCTTCGTCGAAGGTCTCGGCCGGCGCAAGAAGGCGGCCGCAACGCCGCCGCCGGTCGCGCCCGCAGGGCAAGGAGCTGATTGAAGTGAACCCCCAAGCTCGCATTCGCTCGCTGCCCCCCGAGGGGGCGCTCGGTGCCGTCGGGCGGCCGGGCGGCACTGAAGTGCGCCGCCGACACAAGCTCCTGCTCGGCGCCGTCGCCTGCATCGCCGCCGGCTGCACGGCGGTCGGACCCGACTACGCCCGGCCCGATCCGGGCTTGCCCGCCGTCTATCGCGGGGCCGACGGCGCGCCGCCAGCCGCCACGGGCGCCGAGACCTTCGGCACGCTGCAGTGGTGGAGCCTGTTCCCGGATCCGGAACTGCAGGCGCTGATCCGTACCGCGCTGGAGCAGAACTACGACCTTCAGGTCGCCGTGCAGCGCATATTGCAGGCCAGGAGCCAGGTCACGGTGGCCGGCTCGCTGCCCTACCCGACGGTCGACGGCGCGCTCAGCGCGCCCTACTCGGGCTACGGCGGGTCGGACCTGCCACCCGGCGCCGCCGACAGCAGCTTCGTGCCGCAGGTCGGGCTCGGTGTTGCCTGGGAGATCGACTTCTGGGGCAAGTTCAAGCGCAATTCGGAGTCCGCGTGGGCCGACCTGCTCGCCGCCGAGGACGCGCGCTACGCCGTCATGGCGTCGCTGGTGTCCGACATCGGCCAGGCCTACCTGAGCTTGCGCGCGCTGGACCTGACGCTCGAGATCTCCAGACGCACGGTAACTTCGCGCACGCAGTCGGTCGACCTCGTGCAGGCGCGGCTCGACGGTGGCGTGGCCGGCGTTCTCGACCTGCGCCAGGCCGAGACGCTGTACTACAGCGCGACGAAGACGATCCCCGAGATCCAGCGCCAGATCGAGCAGACCGAGAACTTCATCAACGTCCTGCTCGGGCGCAACCCCGGGCCGATCCCGCGCGGCCAGCCCCTCGAGCAGCAGGTGGCCGCACCGAGCCTGCCGTCCGGCCTGCCGCTGGATCTGCTGACGCGCCGGCCGGACATCCGGCAGGCCGAGCAGCGCTTGATCGCGGCGAACGCCGACATCGGCGTGGCCAAGGCCGACCTGTATCCGCAGGTCACGATCTCCGGATTCGGCGGTGCGGGCACGGCGACGATCAGCGGTTCGAATTTCGGCCCGTACTGGATCTTCAGCGTGTTGCCGCAGGTCAGCGTGCCGATCTTCAACATGGGCCGCCTGCAGGCCAATGTGGACTTCAGCGAGGCCGAGGCCAAAGCGGCTGGGCTGCGCTACCAGCAGACGCTGCGCCAGGCGCTGCGCGAAGTGTCGGATGCGCTGGTCGCGATCCGCAAGCGGCAGGAGTTCCGGCAGCAGCAGGAGCTGCTCGTCAAGACGCTGTCGGATGCGAGCCAGGTCGCCAAGCTGCGCTACGAGGGCGGTGTGTCGAGTTACCTGGAAGTGCTCGACACCGAACGGCAGTACTTCGACGCCGAGATCGGGCTGGTCGAGGCCAGGCGCGACGAGTCGCAGAGCGTGATCCAGCTCTACAAGGCGCTCGGCGGCGGATGGCAGACCGATGCGCCCGCGGCGGCGGCGGCGGCGCGCCAGGGGCCGGAGCCGACGCATCGACACCGGTTGAGAGCGCCCCCAGGGCCGAGCTGCGCCCAGCCCGCCCCTCGCGAGGGTGAAGCAGACTTGGAGCGCGGCCCGGCGTTTTCGACGCCTCGCGCGCCCGCGATGCGATGTTCGAGGCCACCGACAGCTACTGGGCGCCGCGGCAAACAGTCCGCTCCGACGACCGGCGCGGCAGGCGGCTGAGCATCCTCTCGTGCCTCCCGGAGCAGATGCCTTGCAAGCAAGTGCCGCGCGCGGAGGCCTTGCTTTCGAAGCGCCAGAAGCGTGGCGTCCGCCAGTGGCCCGGCGGCCCGTTCGGGTACATTGCCGCGAAGTACAGACACCGTCGGGCAGCGTGCCCGGAAGCATGGAGGACAGACGATGACGGACGAACAGCCAGGCTACCGCCACGAGCGCTGGTACAAGCACTTCGAAGGGATCGACCTCGAGATCGGGCAGCTCGCGAGCGTGTGCCAGATCGAGATCCTCGCCCCCGGCGTGATCGAGCGCGTGTTGCACAACGACACGCTGGTCTGCGGCAACTACAACAAGCGCGCCTTCGACAAGCTGCGCCAGCTGCTGATGATGCATTACTCGGTGCGCGACAAGGCGATGGTCACGCTCGGCGAGGCCGAGACGATGAAGATCATGGGCGAGATCGTCGAGCGCCTGAGCAAGCGCTTCGGCGACAAGCTCGGCCGGCCCGCGGTCTGAAAAAAGAAAGCCCACCCGACAAGCGGGTGGGCCTTGCAAGTCCTCTACAGGAAGAGGACGTCGTTGGGACCCTCGCCTGCCCCTTCCAACCCCCCAGGTATCCGAGGGCAGTGCTGGCGCGCACTCTAGGGCCACCGCGCGCGGCTGGACATCCCCAAGGTCGGGGGTTGCGCGGGGAGACAATGCGCGCATGAGACCGCAGGGCCGCCCCAAGGGCGAATACCGGAGTGCGGAGCACGAAGGTACTTCAGTGAGACCGCAGGGCCGCCCCAAGGGCGAATACCGGAGTGCGGAGCACGAAGGTACTTCAGTGAGCCCGCAGAGCCGCCCCAGGGGCGAAACCCGGAGCGAGAAGCGCGCAGGTACGCCAGTGAACTCCCGCCCTCAGCCGCTTGACGAGCGCGACATGGCGCGCCTGCAGGACCTGCTCGACCGCGTGCCGGCGCCGCTGGAGCCGCTCGACGTGAGCGCGCTCGACGGCTTTCTGTGCGGCGTGCTGCTGCAGCCGCAGCCGGTGCCGGCCGAGCGCTGGCTGCGCCACGTTGCCGATGCCGACGGCCGCGCCCTGCCACCCGGCTTCGACGCCGGGCCGCTGCACGCGCTCGTGCGCCGGCGCCACGCCGAGCTCGACGCCGCGATCGCGCGCCGGCAATGGTTCGACCCCTGGGTGTTCGAGCTCGATGCCGCCGAAGCAGACGGCGACGACGGCGAACTCGATCCCGCCGCGGCCGCGGCGCGCGACGCGGTCTACCCCTGGGTGGCCGGCTTCGCGACGGCGATGGAGCTCTTCCCCGGCCTGATGCGCCTCGTTTCGCCGGGGCTTGCCGAGCCGCTTGCGCTGCTGTACCGCCACCTGGACGCAGACGACCTCGAAGACGCCGACGAACTGCTCGCGATCATCGAGACCCTGGAGCCGCCGGCCGACCTGGCGCAGGCGGTCGAAGAGCTCGTGCGCGCAACGCTGCTGATCGCCGACCTGTCGCGTCCGCGGCCGGCGCGACCGACCTCACCGAAGCGCCGCTGAAGCGCCGCCGTAGCGGCGCGCCGCGTGCAGACCGAGGCCGCTGGCCACGCTCGCGAAACGGTCGCCGGCCACCGCGCGCGCGGCCGGGAACTGCGCCTGCAACCGTACGCCGAGCTGGCGCAGGCCGGTCGAGCCGCCGGTGAAGTACAGCGCCGCAATGCCCTGCGGCGCGAGGCCGGCGTCGGCCACCGTGCGCTCGGCCGCAGCGACGATGCGTTCGAGATCGGCTGCGATCGCCTCGACCGCCTGCACCTCGGTCAGCGTCAGCGCCAGGCCCGCCTCGACCGGCGTCAGGTCGATGCGCGCCGCGGCCCCGCCAGCGACCGCGATCTTGGCTGCCTCGGCGCGCGCGAGCAGATCGTGGCCGAGGTGCTGGTCGAGCACGGCCATCAGGCGCCGGTGCTGGCGCGCATCGGCATAGAAGGCGCGCATCGCGCGCAGCTCGGCAACGCGCTGCGGGCTGTAGACGGTGTTGATCAAGTGCCAGGTCGCGAGGTCGAAGTACACGCCGCTGGGCACCTCGCGCGGCGCCGCGCCCGGCAGCGCCGGGCCGAGGCTGCGGTAGCCGAACTCGCCCAGCATGCGCTCGAGCTCGATGCGGCGGTCGAAATCGGTACCCGCGACATGCACGCCGTGGTTGGCGAGGATGTCGTCCTTGCGCTCGAGGCGGCGCAAGCGCTGCGGCCCGACGCGTACGACCGAGAAGTCGGACGTGCCACCGCCGATGTCGCACACCAGCACGACCTGCTCGCGCGACACCGTCTGCTCGTAGTCGAAGGCGGCGGCGATGGGCTCGTACTGGAAGCTCGTCTCGGTGAACCCGGCCGCGCGTGCCGCCGCGTCGAGCACGACCTGCGCCTTGGCGTCGCGCGCCGGGTCGTCGTCGACGAAGAACACCGGCCGGCCGAGCACCGCGCGCGCGATCGGCGCACCGAGCTCGGCCTCGGCGAGGCGCTTCAGGCGCAGCAGGTAGCCGGCGACGACATCGAAATACTTCACCGCGTGGCCGCCGCCGATGTCGGTGCTGCGCTCCACGAGGTCGGAGCCGAGGATGCTCTTCATCGAGCGCATCAGCCGGCCCTCGACGCCGTCGACATAGGCCGCGATCGCCGCCCGCCCGTAGGACCGCGTCGTGGCCATCGGGCCTTCGGGGGCGTAGAAGACCGCCGTCGGCATCGTGCGCTGGCCGTCCTCGAGCGGCACGAGCCGCGTCGCGCCACCACCGGCCGGGATCGCGATCGCCGAGTTGGAGGTACCGAAGTCGATCGCGCAGTAGGCTGGCATGGCGGACGCGTGGCAGGCGGCGGGGCGCGCATTGTAGGCAAGCCGCCGCCGGCGCCGCGAGGGGCGACTAGAATCGCCCTCTCACGCGCCTGTAGCTCAATGGATAGAGTACTGCCCTCCGAAGGCAGGGGTTGCTGGTTCGATCCCAGCCAGGCGCGCCAGTCGGCGCGCACCCTGACCGTTGCCGCACTCGTGGCGTTGCTGGCGGCCTGCGCATCCGCGCCGCCTGCGGTCGCGCCACGCCCGGGCCCTGCGCCGAGCGCCGAGCGCGACGGCGCGGACGCGAATCCGCCGCCCGACCTGGACCAGGTGCCCGACGCCGAGCCGCGCGTCGAGCCTGTGCGCAGCGGCGGGCCGAACAAGCCCTACGAGGTCTTTGGGCGCGACTACGTGCCGATCACCGACGACCGTGCCGTCGCCGAGCGCGGCCTGGCGTCGTGGTACGGGCGCAAGTTCCACGGCCGGCGCACCGCGAGCGGCGAGGTCTACAACATGTACGAGATGACGGCCGCACACCCGACGCTGCCGATCCCGAGCTATGCGCGCGTGCGCAATCCGGCCAACGGACGCGAGGTGATCGTGCGCGTCAACGACCGCGGGCCCTTCCACGCCGGGCGCATCGTCGACCTGAGCTACACCGCGGCCTTGAAGCTCGACCTGCTGCGCGGCGTGGCGCCGGTCGAGCTCGAACGCATCACGGCTGAGCAGATCCGCAGCGGCGCCTGGCGCAGGCCGGCGCCCGACACGCAAGTCGCGAGCGCTGCGCCGGGCACGGCGTCTGCAGCGGCGCCCGCCGAATCGGTGCCCGTCACGGCGCCGCTGGCACCGGTGGCGCTTGCCGAGACCAGTCCCGCGCCGCCGCCGGCCGGCATCCCGCGCCGTGCCTACACCGCCGCCGGGCGCGGCTACTGGCTACAGCTTGGTGCGTTTCGGGATCGCCAGGGTGCAGAGGCCTTCCAGCGCCACATCGCGACCGAGCTCGACTGGCTCGCGCCGCTGATGACGGTCTTCAACGAGGCCTCGGTGCACCGCTTGCAGGCCGGCCCTTACCCGACCCGCTCCGCGGCCGGCAAGGCGCTGCAACTCGTGCGCGCATCGCTGGAACTCTCGCCGATCATCGTCGAGCGGCGCTGAAACCTCAACGCGGCGGCGCAGCCTGCGCGAACTCGTCGAAAGCGGCCACCGCATTCGCGACGTACATCAGCGACGGCCCGCCGCCCATGTAGGTCGCGACGCCGAGCGCCTCGTCGACCTCCTGGCGCGTCGCGCCCAACTTGGCCAGCGCCTTGGTGTGAAAGCCGATGCAGGGGTCGCAGCGCACCGCGACCGACAGCGCAAGCGCAATCAGTTCCTTGGTCTTCGCGTCGAGCGCGCCGGGCGCGGTGGCAGCGCGCCCGAGCTCGTTGAACGCCTTCATGACCTCGGGCGTGCTCGCACGCAGCGTCGCCAGCCGCGCCGAGACCTGGTGCGTCAGGTCGCGGTAACTCGTCGTGGGGTCCGACATGGTGTTTGCTCCGGTTCTCGGGTTCAGGGCGTCAGCGCGAAGCGCCGACATGGCTGGCGATCCAGGCGACGAGTTCGCCGCTCGGCACGACGCCCGAGCGGCGCGCGACCTCGCGACCCTGGTCGAACAGGATCAGCGTCGGGATGCTGCGGATGCCGTACTGCGCGCTCGCCTGCGGCGCGGCGTCGCTGTCGACCTTGACGAAATGCACGTCGGGCAACTGGCGCGCCGCCGCGGCGAAGTGCGGCGCCATCGTGCGGCAGGGCCCGCACCAGGCGGCCCAGAAATCGATCACCACCGGCAGTTCGGTGCCGGCGACGAAGCCGGGCAGCGCCGCATCCGTCAGCGCCACCGGCTCGCCGGCCAGCAGCGCCGCGGCGCACTTGCCGCACTTGGCGCCGTCGTGCAGCCGGTCTTCGGGAACGCGGTTCTTCGCGCCGCAGGCGGGGCAGACGAGGTGCATCTGCTGCCTCCCGTTCAGGCGCCCGCGCGCGCGCCGAGCTTGCGCAGGATGTTGTCGAGCATGCACCAGCGCGTGAAGCCGCTTTGCAGCAGGTTGGCGCCGACGAAGGCCGTGAACGCGAGCCACCACTCGCTGACGAAGAGCGGGCTTGCCGGGATGCCGAGCGCGAGCGAGATCAGGATGAAGAGGCCGGCGAGAACGTGGACGAGTTGCGAGGAAGTCATGGTGTCAATCTCCTTGTGACGGTTGGGGGATGAGAACGGAAAGCGAAGCTTCAGTGGAGACTCACTTGGTCTCAAGTGATGTCGGAACTAAATGCGGTGGCGGTAGGCCACGAAGTAGAGCAGCGGGATGACGACGAGCGTCAGCAGCGTCGAGACGAGGATGCCGAAGATGAGCGAGATCGCCAGCCCGTTGAAGATCGGGTCGTCGAGGATGAAGAAGGCGCCCGCCATCGCCGCCAGCCCGGTGAGCAGGATCGGCTGCGCGCGCGTGACGGCCGAGGCGACGACGGCGCGCTCGAAGGGCATGCCCTCGCGCACCTGCAGGTTGATGAAGTCGACGAGCAGGATCGAGTTGCGCACGATGATGCCTGCGAGCGCGATCATGCCGATCATGCTCGTCGCCGTGAACTGCGCGCCGAGCAGCGCGTGGCCCGGCATCACGCCGATGATCGTGAGCGGGATCGGCGCCATGATGACGAGCGGCGTCAGGTACGAGCCGAACTGCGCGACGACGAGCAGGTAGATCAGCACCAGGCCGACCGCATAGGCCAGGCCCATGTCGCGGAAGGTCTCGTAGGTCACCTGCCACTCGCCGTCCCACTTGACGGTGTAGCCGCGGTACGGGTCCTGCGGCTGCGCGATGAAGGCCTCGGCGAGCGTGCCGCCGCCGGGCGTCGCGATCGAGGTAACCGCCGAGCGCATCTTGAACATGCCGTACAGCGGGCTGTCGATCGCGCCGGCCATGTCGGCGACGACGTAGTTCACCGGCAGCAGGTCCTTGTGGTAGATCGGCTGCTCGCGCTTGGCGTCGGTCACGGTGACGAGCTCGCGGATCGCGACCAGCTTGCCCTCGGCGCTGCGCACCGACAGCTGCAGCAGCGCGTCGAGCTCGCCGTGGCGCTCGGCAGGCAGGCGGATCGTCGCCGCGGCCGGGTACTTGCTCTCATCGTGCAGGTAGGCCGTCTCCTCGCCGGCGAGCCCTGTGCGCAGCGTGGCGACGATCTCCTGCTGCGAGACGCCCAGGCGTGCGGCCTTGCTTCGATCAACGACGAGCAGCGTGCGCGGCGCGTCGACGATCGCGCTGTCGTCGACATCGACGACGCCTTCGGTCGCCTCGAACACCGCGCGCACGGCCTTGGCGACCTCGCGCCGGCCTTGCGCCTCGGGGCCGTAGATCTCGGCGACGAGCGGCGACAGCACCGGCGGGCCCGGCGGCACCTCGACAATCTTGACGTTGGCCCCGAAGCGTTTGCCGATCTCCTGCAGGCCTGGGCGCACGCGGGTCGCGATGGCGTGGCTCTGCTCGCTGCGATCGTGCTTGTCGACGAGGTTGACCTGCAGGTCGCCGACCTCGCCGCCGCTGCGCAGGTAGTACTGGCGCACCAGACCGTTGAAGTTGATCGGCGCTGCGGTGCCGGCGTAGCCCTGGATGTGGGTCACCTCGGGCTGGGTCGAGAGATGCGCGCCGAGTTCGTGCAGCACTGCGGCCGTCTTCTCGAGCGGCGTGCCGGCCGGCATGTCGACGATGACCTGGAACTCCGACTTGTTGTCGAAGGGCAGCATCTTCATCAGCACCAGGCCGGTCGCGGGCAGGGCCATCGAGACGACGATCAGCGCCCCGATGCCGGCGCCGAGCAGGGCACGGTTGCGCGCGCCGCGCCGTTCGTCGAGCAAGGGCTTGAAGATGCGCTCGAACAGCGGCGCGAGCCGCGCCGAGAGGCCGCCGTGCGCGTGCCCCGCGTCGCCGGCCGGCAACTCCTTCAGCCACAGGCGCGCCAGCCAGGGCGTGACGATGAACGCGATCGCGAGCGACAGCAGCATGCCCATGCTGGCGTTGATCGGGATCGGGCTCATGTAGGGCCCCATCAGGCCGGTCACGAAGGCCATCGGCAGCAGCGCCGCGATCACGGTCAGCGTGGCGAGGATGGTCGGGCCGCCGACCTCGTCGACCGCGCCCGGGATGATCTGCGTCAGCGACCTGCCCGGGAACAACTGCTGGTGGCGGTGTATGTTCTCGACCACCACGATCGCGTCATCGACCAGGATCCCGATCGAGAAGATCAATGCGAACAGCGACACGCGATTGAGCGTGAAGCCCCAGGCCCAGGACGCGAACAGGGTCACGGTCAGCGTCAGGATCACCGCGCTGCCGACGATCGCCGCCTCGCGCCTGCCGAGCGCGATGAACACGAGCGCGACCACGGCTGCGGTCGCGAAGAGCAGCTTCTGGATCAGCTTGACCGCCTTGTCGTTGGCCGTGGTGCCGTAGTTGCGCGTCTCGGCAACCTCGACGTCGGCCGGGATCACGGTGTGCTTCAGATCCTGCACGCGCTGCGCCACCGCGTCGGCGACGTCGATCGCGTTGGCGCCGGGCTTCTTGCTGATGCTGATCGTCAGCGCCGGGTAGTCGTGCCCGCCGGTCGTGTGCCACACGTAGCGTGCCGCCGGCAGCGGGCCGTCGACGACCGTGGCCACGTCGCGCAGGAAGACCGGCTTGCCGGCACGCGCGGCGACGACGAGCTCCCCGACGTCGCGCGCATCCTTCAGGAACGGCCCCGATTCGACCGCGACCGCACGGTTGCCGGCGATCAGGTCGCCGACCGGCAGGCCGAGGTTGGCGGACAGCAGCGCGGCGCGCAGGTCGGGCACGGTGACGCCGGTGCCGGCCATGCGCGCAGGATCGATCTCGACCCGCACTGCCCGGCCCGGGCCGCCGATCGTCGTCACCTCGCGCGTGCCGGGAACGCGCTTGAGGTCGGCCTCGATCGCATGCGCGACGCGCTCGAGGTCGAAAGCGCCCTGGTCGGGGTTGCGGCTGAAGAGCGTCAGCGTGACGATGGGAACGTCGTCGATGCCTCGGGGCTTGACGATCGGGGTCAGCACGCCCAGGCCCCTGGGCAGCCAGTCGGCGTTCGAGTTCACGGTGTCGTAGAGCCGCACCAGCGCCTCGATACGCGGTACGCCGACCTTGAACTGGACCGTGATCACCGCCAGGCCCGGGCGCGAGACCGACATCACGTGCTCGATGCCGGCGATCTGCGCCAGCACCTGCTCGGCCGGACCGGCGACCATCTGCTCGACGTCGCGCGCCGACGCGCCCGGGAACGGGATCAGCACGTTGGCCATCGTGACATTGATCTGCGGCTCTTCCTCGCGCGGCGTCACGAGGACGGCAAAGATGCCGAGCAGCAGCGCGACGAGCGCCAGCAGCGGCGTGATTTGCGCCGACTGGAAGAAGGCCGCGATCCGGCCCGATACGCCGAGGGACGAAGACATGGCCACGTTCAACGCGTCCTGGCCGCGGCCTGCGGGTCGAGCGCGACACGCTCACCGGCCGACACGCCGGCAAGGATCTCGACGCTCGCACCCTCGGCACGTCCGATGCGCACTTGGCGCAGGCTCGCCCCACCCTTGGCGTCGACGACGTAGACGCCGGTCATCTCGCCGCGCCGCACGACGGCGCTCGCGGGCACATGCAAGTGCCCGGCTGCGGCCGGCGCCGCAGGCAGCCAGACGCGCGCGAACATGCCCGGCGCAACGCCC
Source organism: Ideonella sp. (assembly GCF_016702655.1). GTDB lineage: Bacteria > Pseudomonadota > Gammaproteobacteria > Burkholderiales > Burkholderiaceae_C > CAIKUF01. The sequence continues at coordinate 180,856 of NZ_JADJDO010000039.1, read as the reverse complement.
GCCAGCCCGTTCGGCAGCGGCAGCCGCAACTGCACCGTGTGCGTTCCCGCATCGACCGTCGGCAGCAGTTGCACCTGCTCCGGCATGATCCAGCGCCGCTCGGCAGGCAGGCCCGGCAGCTCGACCTTGGCGCCCTGCAGGCTGCCCGAGACCGCGCTTTGCGGAACCGATGCCGTCGCGCGCAACGCGCCCGGCTCGTAGAGCGTGAGCAAGGGCTTGCCCGGCAACGCCATGTCGCCGAGCGCGACCGGCACTTCGGCCACGATGCCGGCATAGGGTGCGCGCACCACATGCAGCCCCGACTGGCTGCGCGTAGCGCCGGCCTGGGCGCGCAGTGCGGCCGCCTGCGCCTGCGAGGCCTTGAACTGCGATTCAGCCTGATCGAGGGCGGCCTGGCTGATGAACTTCTGCTGGAAGAGCTGTTGCTGGCGCTCGTAGTCCTTGCGCGCCACGTCGAGCAGCGCCTGCGCCGACAGCAGTTGTGCGTCGCTCGCGCTCGCCGTCTGCTCGGCCACGCGGGCGTCGATGCGCGCCAGCAACTGCCCTGCCTTGACGCTGTCGCCGGCCTTGACCTCGATCGCCGTGACGGCGCCCGCCACCTGGGCCGCGACGATGGTCTGGCGCACCGCCTCGACGACGCCGTCGTAGCCGCCCGAGACCGATGCCGCAGCGGCCTGGACAGGCGCCGTTGCGAGCACCGGTGCAGGCGCCGGAGCATCGGCCGCCTGCGCAGGCAAGCTCGAAGCCGACAGCACGGCAACACTCCAGGCAACGAGAACCCTTGACGACAACATGCTGGCTCCTGACCGGCGGCGGCGCCCACCTCGATGCGAAAGAGGGCTGGTCACGACCGGTGTGTTGATGTATTATTTGCGCATGTACGCAAATAGTCAAGTGCGTAGTCAATCAAAATTTTGACGATCCACTCGAGAACGGGCATCATGCCGACCCCTGCAACTGCCGCCCCCTGCATCGCGATGGAAGGCCTGCCGAAGGAAGCCCTGGCCCAGGTGGCGTCGTATTTTCAGGCGCTGTCGGAGCCGACGCGCCTGACCCTGCTCAACCTGCTGCGCGGCGGCGAGCGCAGCGTCGGCGAGCTCGCGCAGGCCACCGGCTTCACGATCGCGAATGTCTCGCGCCACTTGACGCTGCTCGCCCAGCGCGGGCTCGTGATGCGCGAAAGCCGCGGCACGAGCGTGTTCTATCGCATCGCCGACGAATCCGTCTACGCGCTGTGCGACCTGGTGTGCGGCAACGTCGCACAGCAGCTCGAGCGGCAGGCGCGCGGGCGCGAGCTGTTCACACCCGGCGCAAGGCGCGCCCGGCCGGCGCGCTGACAGCGTCGCCTACTTGCCGGCCTTGAGCGGCCGTTTCCAGTTCGGCAGCGTCACGGCGCGCGCGCGTGCGACCGTGAGCTGGCCCGCCGGCGCGTCCTTGGCGATCGTCGAGCCGCCGCCGATGGTCGCGCCCGCGCCCACCGCGACCGGCGCGACGAGCACGCAGTTGGAGCCGATGTGGGCATCGGCGCCGATCTCGGTGCGGTGCTTGTTGGCGCCGTCGTAATTGGCGGTGATGCTGCCGGCGCCGAAATTGACGCGCTCGCCCAGGCTCGCGTCGCCCACGTAGGCGAGGTGGTTGGCCTTGGCGCCGCGCGCGAGCGTGGCGTTCTTGATCTCGACGAAGTTGCCCACATGCACGTCCTCGGCGAGCACCGCACCCGGGCGCAGGCGCGCGAACGGGCCGACCGTCGCGCCCGCGCCGATCACGCCGCCATCGATGTGCGTGAAGGGCTGGATCAGCGCGCCGGCAGCGATCTTCGCGTCGCGGATCACGCAGTTGGCGCCGATGCGCACGCCGTCGCCGAGTTCGACCTCGCCCTCGAACAGGCAGTTGACGTCGATCTCGACGTCGCTGCCGCAGGCGAGCTTGCCGCGCAGGTCGAAGCGTGCCGGATCGGCGAGGCGCACGCCGGCGTTCATCAGCACGTCGGCCTGGCGGCGCTGCACGATGCGCTCGAGCGCAGCAAGCTGCTGCGGCGAGTTGACGCCCAGCACCTCGGCCTCGTCGCGTGCGCTCGCGGTGACGACCGGCACGCGCTCGGCGACCGCCATCGCGACGATGTCGGTCAGGTAGTACTCATGCTGTGCGTTGTCGTTGGTGAGCGCGGCGAGCCAGCGCTTGAGGTGCACCGTCGGCACGGCCATGATGCCGGTATAGACCTCCTTGATCGAGCGCTGCGCGGGCGTCGCGTCCTTGTGCTCGACGATCGCATGCACGCGCCCACCTTCGCGCGCGCTGCGCCCGGCGGCATCGCCGCGCAGGATGCGGCCGTAGCCGGTGGCGTCGGCGAGTTCGACCGTGAGCAGCGCAAGTTGCTCGCCCGCCGCGGCGGCGAGCAGCGCGCGGCAGGTCTCGGCGGCAATCAGCGGCACGTCGCCGTTGAGGATCAGCGTCGTGCCCGCGTCGTGCAGCGCGGGTGCGGCCTGCAGCACCGCGTGCCCGGTGCCGAGCTGGGGTTCCTGGCGCACGACGCGCACGCCGCCCGAAGCACCGACCTGTTCTTGCACCGCCTCGGCCCCGTGGCCGCAGACGAGGATGGTTCGATCGGCCCCGAGCTGCGCTGCGGTATCCATGACATGCTGCAATAGGCTGCGCCCGGCGAGCCGATGCAGGACCTTGGGCAACGCCGACTTCATGCGCGTCCCCTTGCCTGCCGCCATGATCACGATGTCGAGAGCCATGCCTGAAAAACCCGTTGTTGCCGCCGAGATGCGGATTATCCGTGCGCTCTCGGTCACGCTCGGCCTGGCGTTGCTCGGCGGTTGCAGCCTGCTGCGCCTGACCTATCCGCAGTTGCCGACGATCGCCTACTGGTCGCTCGACAGCTACGTCGACTTCACGAGCACGCAGTCGGAGCGGGTGCGCGAGGAGCTCGCCCTCTGGCTGCGCTGGAACCGCACGACCCAGCTGCCCGACTACCTGACGCTGATCCAGCGCGCCCGCGCCGAGATACTCGCCGACACCACGCCGGCACGCGTGTGCCACTGGATCGACGAAGGCCTGGCGCGCATCGACAGCGGCTTCGAGCAGGCGCTGCCGGCCGCCGCCGAGGTGGCCCGCAGCCTGACACCGGCGCAGCTCGACCACATCCGCAAGCGCTTCGACAAGACCAACGCCGAGCTGCGCGAGGAGTTTGTGCAGCGCTCGCCCGAGAGCCGTGCGCAGGAGTCGGCCAAGCGTGCGGTCGAGCGCGCCGAGACGCTCTACGGCAAGCTCGACGACGCACAGCGCGAACGCATTGCACGCGACATGGCCGCGTCGCCCTTCGACCCCGAACGCTGGATCGCCGAGCGCCAGAAGCGCCAGCGCGAGGGGCTCCAGTCCCTGCGCCGGCTGCGCGCCGCGCAGGCCGACCATGCGCAGATGCAGGCCGCGCTGCGCGAGTTCTTCGAGCACACGCAGCGCTCGCCCGACAGCGGCTACCGCGCCTACCAGCGCCGGCTCAGGCAACACAACTGCGAGTTCGTGGCCCGCTTGCACAACGGCACGACGGCCGAGCAGCGCCAGGCGGCAGCGCAGACGCTGGCCGGATGGGAGGCCGACCTGCGCGCGCTCGCGGCCGAAGCGGCCAGCCGATAGGCGACTACTTCACCGGCAATTCGACCGTCACCCTGCGCGGGCTCACCGCGGCGTACGGGAAGTCCTTCAGCGCCGCAGCCGCCAGCGCGGCCCAGGTGCCGTCGCCGGGCGTGCCGCCCTCGCTGCGGGCGCGCGTCTCGTACAGGCTCTGCTGCGTGCGCGCATCGATGATCAGCACGGCAAGCTCGAACTCGTAGTAGAGATAGGTCGCAGCGCCCCAGCCCCAGCCGCCGCCATAGCCCCAGCCCGCCCCGCCCCAACGCCCGCCCCAGGCGCCGCCCCAGGGCCAGCCGTAGTACGGGGCGGGAGAGATGGCCTGGCTCTGGATCGTTCGCGCGGCGAGCTGCACGCGCACGTCGGGCGCCTCACCGGCGGCCGCGGGGCGGAAACCTGCCCTCGCGAGCGCGGGCAGGGCCTCGGCCTCGAGGCGGTCCTGCTCCTCCTTCTGCGCCATCTGCGACGGCAGGCGCTCATAAGTGAAGCTGCCCGGTGCGCGCCCGGCGGGCCAGTTGCCGGTGGTGTTGACGCTCGCGTCCAGGCGCGTCGCGGCGCAGCCGGCGAGCAGCACCGCCAGCGCCGCCGCGGCAGCCAGCGCGAGCCGGCGCGTCGGTTCGATCTTGGTGGTCGTCATCGTCACCTCCTGCGGCCTCGTGGCCTGCTGACTATCAGTCGCGCAACTGCCAGCGCACCGGCGCCCGCGCGGGCGCCGGCGCGCAGTTCGCATCGTCCTCTTCGTTGTCGTCGTCGTCGAAGGCCTTGTCGCCGTTGCGATCCGGGATGCCGGTCGTCGCGAGCGTCGTGAAGGGGTAGAGCCTGCGGTCGAGCAGGTGCGAAGGCACGACATTGGCCAGGGCCGTGGCCATGTTGTCGAGCCGCCCCGGATGCTCGCGCTCCCACTCGCGCAGCATTTTCTTCATCTGGACGCGCTGCAGGTTGTCCTGGCTGCCGCACAGCGCGCAGGGAATGATCGGAAACTGGCGCTCGCGCGCCCAACGCTCGAGGTCGGCCTCGGCGACGTAGGCGAGCGGCCGGATCACGATGTGCCTTCCGTCGTCGCTGACGAGCTTGGGCGGCATGGCCTTGAGCCGGCTGCCGAAGAACAGGTTCAGGAAGAAGGTCTGCAGCATGTCGTCGCGGTGGTGGCCGAGCGCGATCTTGGTCGCGCCGAGTTCGCTCGCGACGCGGTAGAGCACGCCGCGGCGCAGCCGCGAGCACAGGCTGCACATCGTCTTGCCCTCGGGGATGAGGCGCTTGACGATCGAATAGGTGTCCTGGTTCTCGATGTGGAAGGGCACGCCGCGGCGCCTGAGGTACTCGGGCAACACCTCGGCCGGAAAGCCGGGCTGCTTCTGGTCGAGGTTGACCGCGACGAGCTCGAACGGCACCGGCGCGCGCGCCTGCAGCGAGAGCAGGATGTCGAGCAGGGCAAAGCTGTCCTTGCCGCCCGACAGGCACACCATGACCTTGTCGCCGGGCTCGATCATTGCGTAGTCGGCGATCGCCTGCCCGACCTGGCGATGCAGCCGCTTGGCGAGCTTGGCTGACTCCACGCTTGGCTTGGCGCGCACCGGTGCGGCCACGGCCTCTTGCTGACTCATGGAAGCTCCTTGATGCCGAAGACCTCGACGCCGACCGCGGCGCAGTCGGGGTACACGTCCGGCTTGGCGGTCGAGACGCACGCCGCACGCACGCGCGGATGCTCGAGCATCAGCGCGAGCACTTCGTCGCACAGCGTCTCCTGCAGGTGGATGTGGCCTTGCGCCACGCGCAGCGCGATCGTGCGCCGGATGAAGTCGTAGTCCACCACCTCGTCGAGGTCGTCGGCGCGCGGCGTCGAGACCGCGAGCGGCACGTACAGGTCGACGTTGATCAGCACGCGCTGCTCGCCGCGCTTCTCGAAGTCGTGCACGCCGATGTTGATCCAGACCTCGTAGTCGCGCAGGAAGAGCCTGCGGCAGTCCATCAGGCGGGCGTGGCTGAGCAGGCTGTGCATGGCTTTCAGGCCTTGGTGGACTCGCGGGCAAGAAACATCACGTCGCGCGGCTGCGCCTGCAGGTGCTGGCCGCCATCGACGAGCAGGGTGGTGCCGGTGATCGCCGGCGACTCGATCACGAAGCGCACCGCGCGCGCCACGTCTTCGGGCGTGGACGAGCGCGCGAGCGGCGTCAGCGCATGCGCGCGCGCGAATTCCGCCTCGCTCATCGCGCCCGACAGCAGCGTCACGCCCGGCGCGACGCCGGCCACGCGCACGCGCGGCGCGAGCGCCTGCGCGAGCAATGTCGTCGCCGCCTCGAGCGCGGCCTTGGACAGCGTGTAGGAAAAGTAGTCCGGATTCGGATTCCACAGCTTCTGGTCGAGCAGGTTGACGACGCAGCCCGTGCGGCCCGAATCCCCGAGATGCGCGTGCAGCGCCTGCGCGAGCACGACCGCGGGCGCGGTGTTGGCCCGCCAGTGCGCGTCCATCGCCGCGTAGCTGAAGCTCGCCGCATCGTCGTAGGCGAAGTGCGACGCGTTGTTGACCACCGCGTCGAGCCGCCCGGCCTGCGCAACGACGGCCGGCACGAGTGCGCGGCACGCGGATTCGTCGCCGAGGTCGGACTGCAGCGCCCAGGCCCGCGCGCCCACGGCCTGCGCCTCGACAACGACGCCCTCGGCCTCGGCCGCCGATGCGCGATGGTGGACAGCGACATCGAAGCCGTGGCGCGCCAGCTCGAGCGCGATCTCGCGCCCGATGCGGCGCGCCGCGCCAGTGACGAGCGCGACCGGGCGCGCAGGAGACGAAGAATCGGCTGGGACCACGGTTTCTACAATGACCGGATGAACGGGGCGGACGCAGGTGGGGACGAGGCTTCGAGTGTATCGGCGGGGGACGCGCGCGATGCATTGCGCGCGTGGATCACCCATGAGATCGCCGGGGCCGGCGGCTGGCTGAGCTTCGACCGCTTCATGACGATTGCGCTGTACGAACCCGGTCTCGGCTACTACGCGCGCGACGACCGGCAGTTCGGCCTGCTGCCCGGGTCGGGGAGCGACTTCGTCACCGCGCCCGAGCTCTCGCCGCTGTTCGGACGCACGCTCGCGGCGCAGGTGGCACAGGCGCTGGCGGCGAGCGCGACCGACACCGTCTACGAGTTCGGTGCCGGCTCGGGCGCGCTCGCTGCGCAGTTGCTCGATGCGCTCGGCGAGCGCGCGCGGCGCTACGCGATCGTCGAACTTTCGGCCGCACTGCGCGCGCGACAGCGCGAACGGCTGGCGCGCTTCGGCGAGCGCGTGCAGTGGCTGGATGCGCTGCCCCACACGATGCGCGGCGCCGTCGTCGGCAACGAGGTGCTCGACGCGATGCCGGTGCAGCTGCTGTGCTGGAGCGGCGCGCGCTGGCTCGAGCGCGGCGTGATCGCGCCGGGCAACGGCCTCTTCGCGTGGGATGACCGGCCGACAACGCTCGCACCGCCGCTTGCCGTGGCGGCACCGCAGCAGCACTTCGCGCCCGGCTACGTGACCGAGATCCATCCGCAACAATGCGCTTTCGTCGCAACGCTCGCCGAGCGGCTGCAGTGCGGAGCGGCCTTCTTCATCGACTACGGATTCCCCGAGGCCGAGTACTACCACCCGCAGCGCCGCGGCGGTACCCTGATGTGCCACCGCGCGCACCGCGCCGACGCCGACCCGCTGGCCGACGCCGGCGCCAAGGACATCACCGCGCACGTGAACTTCACCGCGATCGCGCTCGCCGCGCAGGACGCCGGGATGGAGGTGCTGGGCTACACCTCGCAGGCGCGGTTTCTCATCAACTGCGGCCTGGTCGAGATGCTGCATGCGGCGAGCCTGGCCACCCGCACACACGCCCGGCGCCTGATCGACGAGCACGAGATGGGGGAACTGTTCAAGGTCATCGGGTTGGCGCGTGGGTGCAGTTTCGAGGCGATCGGATTTGCCGCTGGGGACCGGAGTCACACGCTGTAGTTGCGGCTCACAGGGCGGGCCGAGGCCAGCGCGGCAGGTCGGCGTGGCACGGCGTGACAAGGGCGCGCCCGGGCAGACCACGGCGCATCGGTTCGCCCGTCGGCGCGATGCGGCGCCGCGCCAAAGACGAGCCGACGAGCTCCCCGGCTTGTCGACTACCCCGTTGTCTTACACTTTCAGCTTCAAAAGCTGAATCAGTAAGCTCATGTTCGACCGTCACGCCCACGCCCGCCTGCTGCGCCTGGCGCGCGGCTTCCCGGTGGTGGTGCTGACGGGGCCGCGTCAGTCCGGCAAGACGACTCTGGCGCGCGCCGCCTTCCCCAGCCACGCCTACCTCTCGCTCGAAGACCCGGACGTGCGCGAGCGCGTTGCGGCCGACCCGCGCGGCCTTTTGATGTCGCGGCATCGCGGCGGCCTGCTGATCGACGAGGTGCAGCGCGTGCCGGCGCTGCTGTCTTACCTGCAGACGGCGCTCGATGCGGGCTCTGCAATGGGCCGGGTGGTTCTCACGGGCTCGCAGAACCTGCTGCTGTCGGCGGCAGTGAGCCAGAGCCTGGCCGGCCGCGCCGCCTATCTGGAACTGCTGCCGCTGGCCTACGCCGAGGCGCCGTCCGTCTTCGATGCGCTGTCGCTCGACGAGTGGCTGGTCGCGGGCGCCTACCCGGCGCTGTTCGACCGCGACGTGGCGCACGCCGACTGGCATGCCAGCTACATCGCCACCTATGTCGAGCGCGACGTGCGACAGCTCAGCCGCATCGCTGACCTTGCGTTCAGCGCGCGCCGGGCCGCGCTGCCGGCAGATGCTACCTGAACGCAACCCCCGCACCCGCGCCTCGCGCGCCCCCCCGGCGCCGCCCGCCCCCCCAGGCGCCCACGTGGCGCAAGGTGGCCGGTGGAGATGAAGTCGTCCGCCACCTTCCAGCGCGGTTGGCTGCGCGGTCGCCCCATCAGCGGCACGTCAACGACCGGCGCCCGCGCCGGCCTCGTCCTCGATCGGCCACGCATGTCCGCAGCGCTGGCAGCGCACGCCCACGCTTTGGCGGCCGACGTCGACGTTCAGCACGTCCAGACGCCCGTAGGCCTTGCACTGGGCGCACACCGCCTGGTTGGCGACATGCTCGGCGTGCGCGAGCAGGAAGAGGTAGCGCCGCATCGCCCAGAAGCCTACTGCGACACAGGCGAGGATGGAGGCGACGATGCTCAGCTGGTCGACGAGCGGCGCCTTGCGGCTGAAGACCTCGAAGCTGCCGAGCAGGCCGATGGCGCAGAACAGCAGCAGCAGCATGTGCGCGTGGCTCTGCAGCAGCTCGCGCTCGTACCACTTGCGAAACCCGTGCTTGCGGATGCCCTCGGCCAGACCCATCGCGCGCCCTCCGGCTGCCAGGGACGCATCGTGGCACAAGCCCGGCAAGCTTGCAGCGATCGGCTCAGCCTGCAGCCGCGGCCAGCGCCGCCTCGACGGCCTCGACGCGCGCGTCGTGCACCGCGGCGCCAATGGCGGGCCCGGCCAGGCCGCGCGCGGCGGCATGGGCCGCCACTGCGGCCGTGTCGATGCCCAGCGCGGCAGCCTGCATTGCGAGCAGGCGCGGCCGCTGCGGATAGGGCGTCTCGGCAAGTCCTGCGCGGCCGCGCGCGTCGCACTCGCAGGCGAGCAGGATTTCGTCGAGCCGGGCCGGTTTGCGAAGACCATCGCAGCGCTCGAGCAGGCGCACCAGCGCGCCGGCGCCGAACTCGGCGCTGCGGTGGATGTTGCCGTGCTCGCGCGCGACGGCCTCGGCGAGCTCGCGGCAATCGGTCGGCACGCGCAGCCGCGCCGCGAGCGCACGCAACAGCACCACGCTGCGCTGCTCGTGGCCGACGTGGCGCGGCAGCATGTCGGCCGCTGTCGTGCCCTTGCCGAGGTCGTGGCAGAGGCAGGCAAATCGGACCGCGAGCGACGTGCCGAGCCGCGCTGCCATGTCGAGCACCAGCATCAAATGCACGCCGGTGTCGATCTCGGGGTGGTAGTCGGCGCGCTGCGGCACGCCCCACAGGCGCTCGACCTCGGGCAGCAGCCGGGCGAGCGCACCGCAGGCGCGCAAGACCTCGAACATGCGCGACGGCCGCGCCTCCATCAGCCCGCGCGCGAGCTCCTGCCAGACACGCTCGGCAACGAGCGCGTCGACATCGCCGCTCTCGACCATCTGCCGCGCCAGCGCCAGCGTCTCGTCCGCGACCTCGAACCCGCTGTAACGCGCCGCGAAGCGCGCCAGGCGCAGGATGCGCACCGGGTCCTCGGCAAAGGCGGGCGAGACATGGCGCAGGCGTTTCGCGCGCAGATCGCGCGCGCCGCCGAAGGGATCGATCAGGGTGCCGGCCTCGTCCTCGGCCATCGCGTTGATCGTCAGGTCGCGGCGCGACAAGTCCTGCTCGAGGGTGACATCGGGTGCGGTGTGGAAACTGAAGCCGTGGTAGCCCGGCGCCGTGCTGCGCTCGGTGCGCGCCAGGGCCACCTCCTCCTTGGTCAGCGGATGCAGGAAGACCGGAAAGTCGCGCCCGACCGGCAGGTAGCCGGCGTCAATGAGCTGCTGCGGCGTCGCGCCGACGACGACCCAGTCGCGATCCTTGACCGGCAGCCCGAGCAGGCGGTCGCGCACCGCGCCCCCGACGAGGTAGGTCTGCATGGGGCTGCAGTCTATGGCCAGGAGGCGGCGCAGGCAGCGGGCCGCAGGCCCTTCGCAGGCACTGCGTCGGTCCGGCCCCTCGGCCCATCAGCCGCTCGGCTCCTCAATCTTCCAGCAGCGACCGCAGCATCCAGGCTGTCTGTTCATGCACTGTCAGGCGCTGCGTCAACAGGTCGGCGGTGGGCTGGTCGCCGGCCTTGTCGGCGAGCGGAAAGACCTCGCGCGCCGTGCGTGCCACCGCCTCGTGGCCGGCGACCAGGATGCGCACCATCTCCAGCGCCTTGGGCGGCACAGCCGGCGCGTCCTTGAGCGAACTGAGCTTGCCGAACTGGGCATACGAACCCGGCGCGGGGTGACCCAGCGAGCGGATGCGCTCGGCGATCGGGTCGACCGCATTCCACAGTTCGGTGTACTGGGCCATGAACATCGCGTGCAGCGTGTTGAACATCGGCCCGGTCACGTTCCAGTGGAAGTTGTGCGTTGTCAGGTACAGCGTGTAGGTGTCGGCCAGCAGCTTGCCGAGCCCGCCGGCGATCGCTGCGCGCTGCTTGTCGCCGATGCCGATGTTGATCGCCGGCACGCCGGTCGAAGGGTGCTTTGCCATGTTCTTTCCTCCTTGATCAGGCAATGTCGAAGCGGTCGAGGTTCATCACCTTGTTCCAGGCCGCCACGAAGTCGTCGATGAACTTGTCCTGCGCGTCGGAGCTTGCATAGACTTCGGCCAGCGCGCGGAGCTGCGAGTTTGAACCGAAAACGAGGTCGACGCGGGTGCCGGTCCAGCGCGGTGCGCCGGTGGCGCGATCAACCCCCTCGAAGATGTCTGCGGCGTCGGAGATCGGCTTCCAGGCCGTGCCCATGTCGAGCAGGTGCACGAAGAAGTCGTTGGTCAGCGCCTCGGGCCGCTCGGTCAGCACGCCATGCGGCGTCTGCCCGACATTCGCGTTCAGGACGCGCAGGCCGCCCACGAGCACCGTCATCTCGGGCGCGGTCAGCGTCAGCAGTTGCGCCTTGTCGACCAGCAAGGCCTCGGCCGGGACGGCGTAGCGGCCCTGGAGGTAGTTGCGAAAGCCATCGGCAACCGGTTCGAGCACGGCAAACGAGTCCACGTCGGTCTGCGCCTGCGAGGCGTCCATGCGGCCCGCAGTGAACGGGACCGTCACGGTGCGCCCGGCATTCTTCGCTGCCTGCTCGACGCCGGCGCAACCTGCCAGCACGATCAGGTCGGCGAGCGAGACCCGCTTCGCGCCAGACTGGGCGCCATTGAACTCGCCCCGGATGTCCTCGAGCGCCTTCAGCACGGCTGCGAGCTGCGACGGCTGGTTGACGGCCCAGTCCTTCTGCGGCGCGAGGCGAATGCGCCCACCGTTTGCGCCACCGCGCTTGTCGGAGCCGCGGAAGGTGGACGCCGACGCCCAGGCGGTCGAAACCAGCGCCGAGACCGACAGCCCCGAAGCCAGGATCCTGCCCTTCAACGCGGCGATGTCGCTTGCGTCGATCAGCGCGTGATCGACGGCGGGGATGGGGTCCTGCCAGAGAAGCTCTTGCGCGGGCACCTCCGGGCCCAGATAGCGTGCGCGCGGTCCCATGTCGCGGTGCGTCAGCTTGAACCATGCGCGCGCGAATGCATCGGCAAACTGGTCCGGATTCTCGAGGAAGCGCCTCGAAATCTTCTCGTACGCCGGGTCGAAGCGCAGCGCGAGGTCGGTGGTCAGCATGGCCGGCGCATGGCGCCTGCCCGCTTCGTGCGCATCCGGCACCGTGCCGGCGCCCATGCCATGCTTGGGCGTCCATTGGTGGGCACCCGCCGGGCTCTTCGTCAGCTCCCACTCGTAGCCGAACAGGTTCCAGAAGAAGTTGTTGCTCCACTTCGTCGGCGTGGTGGTCCAGACGACTTCGAGGCCGCTGCTGATCGTGTCGCCGCCCTTGCCCGTGCCGAAACTGCTCTTCCAGCCCAGCCCCTGCTGCTCGATGCCGGCGGCCTCGGGTTCGGGGCCGACGTGGGTCGCGGGGCCGGCGCCGTGGGTCTTGCCGAAGGTGTGGCCGCCGGCGATCAGCGCCACCGTCTCTTCATCGTCCATCGCCATGCGGGCGAAGGTTTCGCGGATGTCCCTGGCCGCCGCGAGCGGGTCCGGGTTGCCGTTCGGGCCTTCCGGGTTCACGTAGATCAGGCCCATCTGCACGGCAGCGAGGGGGTTCTCGAGATCACGGTCGCCGGCGTAGCGCTTGTCGCCGAGCCAGGTGTCCTCCGCGCCCCAGTAGATGTCTTCTTCGGACTCCCAGATGTCCTCGCGCCCGCCGCCGAAGCCGAAGGTCTTGAATCCCATCGATTCGAGAGCGACGTTGCCGGTGAGGATCATCAGGTCGGCCCACGAGATCTTGCGGCCGTACTTCTGCTTGATCGGCCAGATCAGCCGGCGCGCCTTGTCGAGGTTGACGTTGTCGGGCCAGCTGTTGAGCGGGGCAAAGCGCTGGCTGCCGTGGCCAGCGCCGCCGCGGCCGTCGCCAACGCGGTAGGTGCCGGCACTGTGCCATGCCATGCGAACGAACAGGGGCCCGTAGTGGCCGAAGTCGGCCGGCCACCAGTCTTGCGAGTCGGTCATCAGCGCGCGCAAGTCCTGCTTCACGGCCTCGAGGTCGAGGCTCTTGAACGCCTGCGCATAGTCGAACCCCTCGCCCATCGGATCCGACAGCGGCGAGTGCTGGTGCAGGATCTTCAGGTTCAACTGGTCGGGCCACCAGTCCGCGTTGGAGCGGCCTGCGGCCGTGCCGTGCACGAACGGGCACTTCGCTTCGGTTGACATGCTTCTTGCCTCCTTGGATCGTTGGCAGCTCATTGCCGATCACGAGCTTGCAGCATAGTAGGCATCCGTGGCAGCGGCCAATTGATTGCGCGCATGCCGGCCATAGTCTCCGGCAGGGACGGGCGGCGGTGGAACGGCCTTTGCCTCTGCGGCCGCCGCGTCAAGCCCGGCTGCAAGTCACTGCTACGATGGGCCGACCGCCCGCGGAGTCTGCAATGAAGCTCTACATCGGCAATCGCAACTATTCGTCGTGGTCCATGCGCCCGGGCGTGCTCCTCGCGCAGGCGGGCATCGCGCACGAGACGGCGATGATCCGCTTCGACGCCTTGGGCCCGGAGTCGCAGTTCAAACGCGCTGTCGCCGCGGTGAGCCCGGCCGGCAGGGTGCCCGTACTCGTCGATGGCGAGCTGGCGATCTGGGACACGCTGGCGATCGCGGAGTACGTTGCCGAGAAGTTCCCGGCCAAGCAGCTCTGGCCCGCCGAGCGCGCTGCCCGCGCCCGCGCGCGCAGCGTCTGCGCCGAAATGCATTCGGGCTTCGCTGCGCTGCGCGGTGCCTGCCCGATGAACATCGAAGCCTCGCTGCCCGACGCCGGGGCGCTGATCTGGCGCGACCAGCCGGCCGTGCGTGCCGACGTGGCGCGCATCGTCGCCATGTGGACCGCGCTGCTCGATGCCTCGGGCGGCCCGATGCTCTTTGGCGACTTCTCCATTGCTGACGCCTACTACGCACCGGTGTGCATGCGCCTTGTGACCTATGCGCTGCCGGTGCCGGCGGACCTGCGCGCCTACATCGAGCGCGTGCGCGCACTGCCGGGCGTGGCGGCGTGGATCGAAGCGGCGCTCGCCGAGCGGGACTTCCTCGACTTCGAGGAGCCCTACCGGCTGCGCCGCGCATGACATCGCCCTCGCTGCTGCTCGGCCCGAGCGGCGGCTGGTCGCTCGAGCCGGTGGCGAACTGGCTGTTCGGCGAAGGGCGGCGCGTCAACGACCCGGTCAAGCTCATCGAAGGTCTCGCGCAGCAACTCGACCGCGCCGGCGCGCGCGTCGATCGGATGGCCGTCATGAGCCGCACGCTGCATCCGCAGTTCGTCGGTTGGAGCGTGTACTGGACACGCTCGAAGGGCGCCTGGCGCGCGTCGCTGGAGCACGGGGCGCGCGAGAGCGATGCCTTCATCGGCAGCCCGGTGCAGATCGTGCAGCAGCAGCAACGGCCGGTGCGGCTGCGCATCACGCCGCAGCCGCAAGCGGGCGAGCACTCGCTGCTGCCCGACCTGCGCCGCGACGGCATGACCGACTACGTCGCGCTACCGATGCCCTTCGGACGCGAGATGACGAACGTGCTCACCGCCGCCACGGCCGGCCCGGCAGGGTTCACCGACGCCGACATCGAACGCCTGGCGGCGCTGGCACGGCTGCTGTCGCCCTTCGTCGAGATCATCGCCGTGCGCCGCACGACGCTCGGCCTGCTCGACACCTTCGTCGGCCCGCGCATCAGCGAACGCATCTTCCAGGGCCAGGTCAAGCGCGGCGACGGCGACCGCATAGTCGCTGCGTTCTGGTACTCCGACCTGCGCGGCTTCACGAACCTGAGCGAGACGCTGGCGACGGCCGACCTGCTGCAACTGCTCAACGACTACTTCGAGCTCTGCGCCGCCGCGGCGGCGGCGCGCGGTGGCGAGATCCTGCAGTTCATCGGCGACGCGATCCTGATCGTGTTCGAGATCGGCAAGGCCGGCGCGCGCGCACAGGTGTGCGAGGCCGCGCTCGACGCTGCCATCGACGCCTTCGACTCGGTCGCCGTGGCCAACCACCGCCGCCGCCGCGCCGGCCAGGCCGAGATCCGCTTCGGCCTCGGCCTGCATGTGGGCACGGTGACGCACGCCAACGTGGGCGCGCCGGGGCGCCTGGCCTTCAACGTCGTCGGGCCGGCGGTCAACCTGACCGCGCGCATCCAGGCCATGACCAAGGATCTCGGCGAGCCGCTGCTGCTCTCGGCCGAGTTCGCGGCGCTGATCCAGCGCCCGCTGCGCGCGGTGGGCCACCACGACCTGCGCGGCGTCGCGTCGGCGCAGGCGCTGTTCACGCCGGTGCGGATGGCTCGCTGGGGGTGCGGTGGGCGACCCGCTGTCAGTGATGGTCGTCCTCGCCTGGTGGCGCGGCCGCGCCCTCGCGCGCTGGTCTGCAAGCCGCCCGTGTCGAACGGAGATCAGTTCCGCGCCAATGGTTGCCTGTGCCACCGCAGGTGCGGCCGCGGAGGTCAAGTCGCCTCGCTCCAGCGCCATCTCGATCAGGAAATCCTCGAGGCGCAGCTGGTCCTCTTGTGCCTCGCGTGTCAGGTGAACCGAAAATCTCACGCCTTGTCCGGCTCGATCTGCAGCGCGCGCCGCTCGCGTATCCTGCGCATCTGGCTTGACATGGCGCGCGAGAGGGCGTTCAAGATGGGACACACCGTATTTGTCGATGGGCAGGAAGGCACCACCGGATTGCGCATCCACGAGGTCCTGGCCGCGCGCCCGGACATCGAACTGCTGCGCATCGCCCCCGAGCGGCGCAAGGACAACGCCGAGCGCGCGCGCCTGCTCAATGCCGCCGACGTCGCCTTCCTGTGCCTGCCCGACGCGGCGGCGCGCGAGGCTGCGAGCCTGGTGACGAACCCGCGCACCTGCCTCATCGACGCCAGCACCGCGCACCGCACCGAGCCCGGCTGGGTGTTCGGCCTGCCCGAACTCGCGCCCGATCAGCGCGGGCGGCTGCGCCAATCCAAGCGCATCGCCAATCCGGGCTGCCATGCGTCGGCCTTCATCCTGCTGCTGCGCCCGCTCGTCGATGCCGGGCTCGTGCCGCCCACGCTGCCGGTGAGCGCGATGTCGATCACCGGCTACTCGGGCGGCGGCAAGAAGATGATCGAGCAGTACGAGGCACGGCCCCTGGACCCCGCGCTCGCCGCGCCGCGGCCCTATGCGCTGACGCTGGCGCACAAGCATGTGCCCGAGATGATGGCGCACACGGGGCTCGCGGTGCCGCCGCTGCTGATGCCGGTGGTGGCCGGCTTCTACAAGGGCCTCGCGGTCAGCGTGCCGCTTCACTTGTCGCAGTTGCCGGGCGACGCCAGCCCGCAGGCCCTGCATGCGGCCTTCGCGGCGCGCTACGCGGGCGAGCGCTTCATCCGCGTGATGCCGCTCGCCGACCCGGCGACGCTGGCAAACGGCTTCTTCGACGTCCAGGCCTGCAACGACACCAACCGCGTCGACCTGTTCGTCTTCGCGAGCGATACGCAGGCGCTGCTCGTCGCGCGGCTCGACAACCTGGGCAAGGGCGCGAGCGGCGCCGCGGTGCAGGCGATGAACGTGCACCTGGGCGTCGACGAGGGGCTGGGACTCCTGCCGGCGCAGGCCGGTCACTGAATCACTTCGTCCGCGCGCAGCAGCAGCGGCTGCGGGATCGCGAGGCCGAGCGCCTTCGCGGTCGCGAGGTTGACGACGAGCTCGAACCTGCTCGGCTGCTCCATCGGCAGCTCGGCGGGCTTGGTGCCGCGCAGGATGCGGTCGGTCTGCTGCGCCATCTGGCGCAGGATCGTCGACCAGTCCGGGCCGTAGGACATCAGCCCGCCCGCCTGCGCATAGCCGCGCAGCGTGAACACGCCCGGCAGCCGATGCCGGATCGCGAGCTCGGCGATGCGGCCACGATTGGCATAGGTCTGGAAGGTCGGCTCGAGCAGGAAGGCCGGGGTGCGCGCAGCGGCCAGCATCGGGAACGCAGCCATCAGCTCGTCCTGGTTGCGGTAGGGGAGGAACGCCAGCTCGACGTGCAGCGCGCGCGCGGCCTCGTGCAGCGTGGACTCGAACTTCGCGCGCTGCCCGGCATCGGGCGACGGGACGAACATCACGCCGACGCGGCCCGCCGCGGGCAGCATGGTCTTGATCAGCTCCAGCCGCTTGGCGCGCGTCTCGCCCAGCATGCGCGACACGCCGGTGACGTTGCCCCCCGGCCGGGCAAAGCTCGCGATCAGCCCGTCCGCGACCGGATCCATGCCGTTGTAGACAACGACGATCGGTAGCGTCGAGGTCAGCCGCCGCACTTCGGCGGCGTCGCGCTCGGCCAGGGTCATGATCACGTCCACCCTGGCCTCGACGAGTTCGCGCGCGAAGACCGCCAACTGATCCAGATTGCCGTCCGTGAAGCGCCGCTCGACGACGAGGTTGCGCCCCTCGACCCAGCCCAGGCGCTGCATCTCGAGGCTCCAGGGGCTTTGCTGCAGTTCGGCGTCGGACGGCCGGGCCGAGCTCGAGAGATATCCGACCCGCGCGACCTTGCCCGGCACCTGCGCCCGCGCGGCGAACGCTGCGGCGCCGAGAGCAAGACCGGAAGCAAACGCGCGTCGATCGATCATCGTCGGGCTCTGGCAGCGGATGCGTACATCCTACCCCTGCGCGCAACGCTCAGGGCGTTCGCGGCACCCGCCCCGTCACTGGATACAGCGGGTCGGTGTAGCCATGCGTCGATGCATGGCCGGGCGGCACGAGGCCGTCGATGAAGGCTTCGTCTTCGGCGGCTGGTAGCAGCGCGAGCGCGCCGACGTAGTCGTCCCACTGCGCGAACGTGCGCGGGCCGGCGATGACGCCGCTGATCCATCGGTTGTGCAGCACCCAGGCGGTCGCGAACTGGCTCGCCGACATGCCGCGCCGCGCCGCGTGGGCGGCGAACTGCTGCGACAGCGCGAGCGACTCGGGGCGGAACTCGGTCTGCATCAGGCGCCGGTCGGCGCGCGCGGCGCGGGTGCCGGCAGCGGGCGCTTCGGCGGGTTTGTACTTGCCGGTCAGCACGCCACGCGCGAGCGGGCTGTACGAGACCACGCCGACGCCGTTCGCGGCGCAACAGGGCAACAGCTCGGCCTCGACGCCGCGCGTCATCGCGTTGTAGGGTGGCTGGCAGACGATGGGCTGCGGCACGCCCATCACGCGGCACAGCGCAACCATCTCGGCAATGCGCCAGGCGCTGTAGTTCGAGACGCCGAAGTAGTGCACCTTGCCGCTTTCGATCAGCCGCGCCATCGCCGCGAGCGACTCTTCCATCGGCGTCGTCTCGTCGTCGCGGTGCAGGTAGTAGACGTCGATCCAGTCGGTGGCGAGGCGGCGCAGGCTCGCCTCGACCGCGCGCACGATCCAGCGCCGCGACAGGCCGCGGTCGTTGGGTGCGTCGCTCATGGGGTTGGCGACCTTGGTCGCGAGCACCCAGCGCTCGCGGTCGGGGGCGATCAGCCGTCCGACGATGCGCTCGGATTCGCCCTTGGCGTACACATCGGCGGTGTCGATACCGTTGATGCTGGCGCCGCGCGCCGAGTCGACGATGCGCGCCGCCTCGGCCGCGTCGGTCTGGTCGCCGAACATCATCGTGCCAAGCCACAGCGGCGCGACCTTGAGGCCGCTGCGGCCGAGCGTCGGGTAGGTGCGCTGTGCTTCCACGATGGACCTCGATGACGGGAGCGCGGCGCCGGCAACGGCGTGCGCCGCTGCAGGCGCACAGCCGCGCCGCCTCCGGCCCCGCGTCACCCGCGCATCACGCCGCCATGCCCGCGCGGGCAGGAGCCGGGGGCGGGGAGGCGGCCGCTGGGGGAAGCGGGCACCGCCTGGGCGGGTCACCGGGCCGGCCGCGAGTGCGGGCGCAGACATGCGCACACTCGGAGAGGGCGTGGTGCCTCGCCGGCGCTGAGGCGCGTCGTTGAGCGCGGTGCGGCGGCGCCGTGCGCGTCGGTCACGGTTGCAGCCGCCGGAAATGCGGCCGACGCGGGGAGCGCGCGAGGGTGGAATGCGTCGTGGGCTTGTAGCCCTTGGCGCGCAGGGCGCCGCCGTGCGCCCCGGCGGGCCCCCCCGCCCCCCCCCCCGCCCCTGCCGCGGCCGGCTGCAGTTCGGCCCGCGCAGGCGCAAGACGACGCATTTCGACAATCTGCCCTGCCTTTATGTCAGTTGGCGTGCAGACCCTTCTGCCGCTTCCGGTTGACTCGGCAAGTCGCGAGACTGCTCCCAGACCAGCACCCGCGCGGAGCCAAGGCCCATGACCACCCACCCCGACTTCGGCACCACCCTCTTTCTCGGCGCGTGCGACGTCGTCGCGCTCGTGCGGCGCAAGGGCCTGCCGGCGTGCATCGCCGGCATCGCCGCGCGCATCGAGGCCGACACCCGGCGCTGGAACGATTTCGACAAGAGCGCGCGCGTGGCCAGCCACTCGGCCGACGGCGTGATCGAGCTGATGCCGATCGCCGACGCGACGCAGTTCGCGTTCAAGTACGTCAACGGCCACCCGAAGAACACGCGCGCCGGCCTGCCGACGGTGATGGCCTTCGGCGTGCTCGCCGACGTTTCGACCGGCGCGCCGCGCCTGGTCGCCGAGCTGACGCTCGCGACCGCGATCCGCACCGCGGCGATGTCGGCCCTCGCCGCGCGCGTGCTTGCCCGTGCCGGCAGCCGCACGATGGCGCTGATCGGCAACGGGGCGCAGAGCGAGTTCCAGGCGCTCGCCTTTCGCGACCTCGTGGGCATCCGCGAACTGCGCCTGTTCGACACCGACCCGGCGGCAAGCGCCAAGCTCGTCGCCAACCTCGCCGGCCAGGGCTTCGAAACGGTACGCGTCTGCGCGAGCATCGCCGAGGCGGTGCGCGGCGCCGATATCGTGACCACCGCCACCGCCGACAAGGCCAATGCGACGATCGTCACGCCGGAGATGATCGAGCCCGGCATGCACCTCAACGCCGTCGGCGGCGACTGCCCGGGCAAGACCGAACTGCACCCGGGCGTGCTCGGGATGGCAGCGGTGTTCGTCGAGTACGAGCCGCAGACGCGCATCGAGGGCGATCTGCAGCAGATGCCGGCCGATTTCGCGGTGACCGAGTTCTGGCGCGTTCTTGCGGGCCACGCGCCGGGGCGGCGCAGCGCGGATCAGGTGACGATCTTCGACTCGGTCGGCTTCGCGCTCGAGGACTATTCGGCGCTCGGCTTCCTGCTCGCCGCCGCGCTCGAGCTCGGGCTCGGGCAGGCGATCGATCTCGTCGCGCGCGCCGACGATCCGAAGAACCTGTTCGGCCTGCTGCACGCCGAAGCGCCGGCCCGCGCCATGCGGCGCAGGCGCCACGCGCTGCCGGTTGGCTGACGGCTGACGCCGCGGCGGCAGTTGCGCCGCACGAAACTCGGCGCAGCTGCAGGGAAAACGCCATGACATTCGGCGCGACCTGTCTCACACTCGCTTTTCTCCAGGCGGGTCGGACCGCCTGCCCCTGTCCCCGCTCTTGACCGACACCACCATGCCCGCTGTCCTGACCCCCGCCCTCGCCACCTCGCCGTTGCGCGCCGCGATCACCGCGCTCACGCGCCGCCCCGAGCCCGAGCTGCTGCCGGGCCTGGTCGAGCAGGCGCGGCTGCCGGACGCGCAGGCCCGGGCAGCGCAGGCACTCGCGCTGCGCGTCGCGCGCGGCGTGCGCGAGCAGGGCCGCGCCGGTGGCCGCGCGGGGCTGGTGCAGGGGCTGCTGCAGGAGTTCGCGCTCAGTTCGCAGGAGGGCGTGGCGCTGATGTGCCTGGCCGAAGCGTTGCTGCGCATCCCCGACGCGGCAACCCGCGACGCGCTGATCCGCGACAAGATCGTCTCGGGCAACTGGCAGCAGCATCTGGGCGCGAGCCCGTCGCTGTTCGTCAACGCCGCGGCCTGGGGCCTGCTGCTGACCGGCAAGCTCGTCGCGACGCACAGCGACGCCGGGCTCGCGTCGACGCTCAGGCGCGTGATGGCGCGCGGCGGCGAGCCGCTGATCCGCAAGGGCGTCGACATGGCGATGCGCATGATGGGCGAGCAGTTCGTCACCGGCGAGACGATTCATGAGGCGCTGGCCAACGCGAGCCGGCGCGAGGCGCAGGGCTTTCGCTACTCGTACGACATGCTCGGCGAGGCCGCGCTGACCGGCGCCGATGCCCTGCGCTACCTCGCCGCCTACGAGAATGCGATCCACGCCATCGGCGCCGCCGCCGCAGGCCGCGGCATCGTCGAGGGCCCCGGCATCTCGATCAAGCTCTCGGCGCTGCACCCGCGCTATGCACGGGCCCAGGTCGAGCGCGTGATGGCCGAGCTCTACCCGCGCGTGCTCGCGCTTGCCGCGCTCGCGAAGCGCTACGACATCGGCCTGAACATCGACGCCGAGGAGGCCGACCGGCTCGAACTCTCGCTCGACATCCTCGAGCGCCTCGCGGTCGAGCCCGCACTCTCGGGCTGGCAGGGCCTCGGCTTCGTGATCCAGGCTTACCAGAAACGCTGCCCGGCGGTGGTCGATTTAGTGATCGACCTCGCGCGGCGCAGCTCGCGCCGGCTGATGATCCGCCTCGTCAAGGGCGCGTACTGGGACAGCGAGATCAAGCGCGCCCAGCTCGACGGCCAGGACGGCTACCCGGTCTACACGAGGAAGCCCTATACCGACCTCGCCTACCTCGCCTGCGCGAGAAAGCTGCTCGCCGCACCCGACGCGGTGTTCCCGCAGTTCGCGACCCACAACGCGCACACGATGGCCGCGATCCACACCCTTGCCGACCCGGCGGCCTGGCACGGCGGGCAGTACGAGTTCCAGTGCCTGCACGGCATGGGCGAGCCGCTCTACGAGCAGGTGGTCGGCGCGGCGGGCGAAGGCTCGGCGCGTCCATGCCGCATCTACGCGCCGGTCGGCACGCACGAGACGCTGCTTGCCTACCTCGTGCGACGGCTGCTCGAGAACGGCGCCAACTCGTCGTTCGTGAACCGCATCGCCGACGAGAACATCGCGCTCGAGGAACTGGTCGAGGACCCGGTGCGCAGCGCCCTGAGGATGGCCGCGATCGACGGCGGCGTGCTCGGCGCGCCGCACCCGGCGATCGCGCTGCCGCGCGGGCTCTACGGTGCGGCGCGGCCCAACTCGCGCGGGCTGGACCTGGCCGACGAGCGCACGCTCGCCGCGCTCGATCGCAGCTTCGCCGGCACGGCGACGAGAGCCTGGCGCGCCGCGCCGACGCTGTGCACAGACGAGGCCCGGGGGGCGTGGCAACCGGTGCTCAACCCCGCCGACCGCGACGACCGCGTCGGCGAGGTGCGCGAGGCGACGCCAGGGGACGTGCAGGCCGCGCTCGCCGCCGCCGAACGCGCCGCGCCGGCCTGGGCCGCGACGCCGCCCGCCGAGCGCGCCGCGCGGCTCGACGCCGCCGCCGACCGGCTCGAATCCGACACCATCGCGCTCGTGCCGCTGCTCGTGCGCGAGGCCGGCAAGACCTGCGCCAACGCCGTCGCCGAAGTGCGCGAGGCGGTCGATTTCCTGCGCTACTACGCGGCCGAGGTGCGGCGCGACTTCGACAACGCGACCCACGTGCCGCTCGGGCCGGTGGTGTGCATCAGCCCGTGGAACTTCCCGCTCGCGATCTTCACCGGCCAGGTCGCGGCGGCGCTCGCCGCCGGCAACGTCGTGCTCGCCAAGCCGGCCGAGCAGACGCCGCTCGTCGCCGCGCAGGCGGTTGCCGCGCTGCATGAAGCCGGCGTGCCGCGCGGCGCCCTGCAACTGCTGCCGGGGCGTGGCGAGACGGTCGGCGCGGCGCTCGTGGGCGATGCGCGCGTCAACGCTGTGCTCTTCACCGGCTCGACCGAGGTCGCGCGCCTGCTGCAGCGCACGCTCAGCCAGCGCCTCACGGCGCAGGGCCGCGTCGTGACGCTCGTCGCCGAGACCGGCGGCCAGAACGCGATGATCGTCGACTCGTCGGCGCTCGCCGAGCAGGCAGTGGCCGACATCGTGTCGTCCGCCTTCGACAGCGCCGGCCAGCGCTGCTCGGCACTGCGCCTGCTCGTCGTGCAGGACGACGTGGCCGAGCGCCTCCTGGCGATGCTCGACGGTGCGCTGCGCGAGTTGCGCATCGGCGACCCGCGCGCCCTCGCGACCGACGTCGGCCCGGTGATCGACGCCGACGCCCAGGCCGGGATCGAACGCCATGTGCAGGCGATGCAGGCGAAGGGCCGGCGCGTGCTGCGGCTCGAACCCGACGCCGCGCTGGCCGCGCGCGGCCATTTCGTCGCGCCGGCGGTGATCGAGCTGAGCAGCGTCGCTGAACTCGGGCGCGAGGTCTTCGGCCCGGTGCTGCACGTGCTGCGCTATGCGCGCGAGGACCTCGCGGCGACGCTGGAGCAGGTCAACGCAACCGGCTACGGCCTGACGCAGGGCGTGCACACGCGCATCGACGAGACGGTGGCGCAGGTCGTCGCCGCCTCGCGCGCCGGCAACCTCTACGTCAATCGCAACATCGTCGGCGCCGTGGTCGGCGTGCAGCCCTTCGGCGGCGAGGGTCTGTCGGGAACCGGGCCCAAGGCCGGCGGTCCGCTCTACCTGCTGCGCCTGCTCGCCGATCGGCCGTTGCAGGCGGCGCGGCTGGCGCTCGCTCAGGCCGGCAGCGCCGGCGCCGCGCCACCGGTGCGCGGCCTCGCGCTGGACGGCACTGATCCGGGGCAAGGCACAGCCCTCGCCGCACTGCGCGCCTGGGCGCAAGCCAGGGGCCTGGCGCGGCTCGCCGCGCAGTGCGACCAGGCCGCGGCCGAGTCGGCCGTCGGATCGTGGGTCACCTTGCCCGGCCCCACCGGCGAGGCCAACCTGTACGCATTGAGGCCGCGCGACGCGGTGCTGTGCCTCGTCGACGAGGGCACGCCGCGGGCCGAGTCCGATCGCCTGGCCCAGCTCGCAGCGCTGCTCGCGGTCGGCAACCATGCCGTCTGGCCGGCCGCCGCGCAGGGCCTGCGCGAGCGCCTGCCGGCCGAGGTGCGCGAGCGCATCAGCCTGGCGCAGGATTGGACGCCGGCCCCGGTCGCGTTCGACGCCGTGCTGCACCACGGCGCGCCGGCCTCGTGGCTCGCCACCGCAGCCACGCTCGCCGCGCGCCCCGGCCCCATCGTCGGCCTGACCGGTCTCGCACCGGGCGACGCGCACGTTCCGCTCGAGCGGCTGGTGATCGAGCGGTCGCTCTCGATCAACACCGCCGCGGCAGGCGGCAACGCGAGCCTGATGACGATAGGCTGAGGCGCAGCGGCGGCAGATGCCTGCCGCTTCGTCAAGCCGTCGGCAGCTTGTGGCCCTTGTACATCTCGCGCAGCTTGTTCTTCTGCATCTTGCCGGTCGCGCCGAGCGGGATGGCCTCGGCGAAGACGACGTCGTCGGGCGTCCACCACTTGGCGATCTTGCCGTCGAAGAACTTCAGCAGGTCTTCGCGCGTGACATCGGCGCCGGGCTTCTTCACGACCACCAGCAGCGGGCGCTCGTCCCACTTCGGGTGAGAGACGCCGATGCATGCCGCCATCGCCACCGCCGGATGCGCCATCGCGATGTTCTCGATGTCGATCGAGCCTATCCATTCGCCGCCGGACTTGATCACGTCCTTGCTGCGGTCGGTGATCTGCATGTAGCCGTCGGCGTCGATCAGCGCCACGTCGCCGGTCGGGAACCAGCCCTCGCCGTCCGCGTACGCGAGCGGGTCGCCACCCTCGCCCTTGAAGTAGCTGGCAATGATCCAGGGGCCCTTGACCAGCAACTCGCCGCTGGCCTTGCCGTCGCGCGGCAGTTCCTTGCCGTCTTCGCCCACGATCTTCATGTCCACGCCATAGACGGCGCGGCCCTGCTTGGCCTGGACGGCCATCTGCTCGTCGCGGCTCAGGCCGAGGTGCTTGGGCTTCAAGGTGCACACCGTCCCGAGCGGGCTCATCTCGGTCATGCCCCAGGCGTGCAGCACGTGCACGCCGTAGCGCTCCTGGAAGGCGCGCATCATCGCCGGCGGGCACGCCGAGCCGCCGATCACGGTGCGGCGCATGGTGCTGAACGTCAGGTCGTTGGCTTCCATGTGGGTCAGCAACCCCTGCCAGACCGTGGGCACGCCGGCCGAAACGGTCACGCCCTCGCTCTCGAACAGATCGTGCAGGCTCTTGCCGTCGAGGTGCGGCCCCGGGAACACGAGCTTGGCGCCGGTCATGCACGCGGCATAGGGCAGGCCCCAGGCGTTGACGTGGAACATCGGCACCACCGGCAGGATCACGTCGCGCGCCGAGCAGTTGAGGCTGTCGGGCAGCGCCGCGGCATACGTGTGCAGAACGGTCGAGCGGTGGCTGTACAGGGCTCCCTTGGGGTTGCCGGTCGTGCCCGACGTGTAGCACAGCGAGCTCGCGGTGTTCTCGTCGAAGCTCGGCCAGGCGAACTCGGGCGATGCCTCGGCGACCAGTTCCTCGTAGCACAGCAGGCCCGCGATCTTGCTCGCGGCCGGCATGTGCGCACGGTCGGTCATCGCGACGAAGGTCCGGACGGTCTTGACGCGGCCGGCGACGGCTTCGACCAGCGGCAGGAAGGTCAGGTCGAAGAACAGCACCTGGTCTTCGGCATGGTCGGCGATCCACACCACCTGGTCGGGGTGCAGGCGCGGATTCAGCGTGTGCAGGATCGCGCCCGAGCCCGACACCGCGTAGTACAGCTCCATGTGGCGGTGGCCGTTCCAGGCCAGCGTCGCGACGCGTTCGCCGAACTTCACGCCGCGCGCGGCAAGCGCGTTGGCCAGCCGGCGCGAGCGCTCGGCGAGTTCGCGGTAGCTCTCGCGATGGATGTCGCCTTCGACGCGGCGCGACACGACCTGCTGCTCGCCGTGGTGGCGCTCGGCGTGCACGAGCAGGGAAGAGATCAGCAGCGGCTGCTGCATCATCTGGCCGTTCATGGGGTTTCCTTTCGTGGGGAATCGGGATCCTGGGCTCTGACGGTCCGGGGTCGCAAGCATGACGATATCGCCTGCGATCCGCACCGGGTATTTTCTCGCTTGCGAGCTCGGCGCACTGGTGTCTGCGCCCGGCCGACTCTCTGGGTGTCGTGCTCGACGGCACCGCGGCGCAGGGCAGGGAGGTCTCGGTGCCGGCCTGGGCCGGGCCAGGCCGGCGCGGCGACAATCGGCCCTGCCCGGCCGCGCAGCCGGGCTCCACGACGACGCAGCGGCCAGGACCGGGCATGAAGATTCTCGTCATCGACGTCGGCGGCACCCATGTCAAGCTCTTCGCCAGCGGACATGCCGAGCCGCGCGTGCTGCCCTCCGGCCCCGGGATGACGGCGGCCGCGATGGTCGCAGGCGTGAAGGAACTCGCCGCGGGCTGGGCCTGCGACGCCGTGGCCATCGGCTACCCCGGCGTCGTGCGCAACGACATGCCGGTGACCGAGCCGCACAACCTCGCGCCGGGCTGGGTCGGCTTCGACTACGCTGCGGCCTTCGGCAAGCCGGTGAAGATGATCAACGACGCCGCGATGCAGGCGCTCGGCGCCTACGAACGCGGCAAGATGCTGTTCCTCGGCCTGGGCACCGGCCTCGGCTCGGCGCTCGTTGCGGACGGCCTGGTGCTGCCGATGGAACTCGCCCACCTGCCCTACCGGCGCGGCAGCTTCGAGCAGCATGTGGGCGCGGCGGCGCTGCGCCGCCTCGGCAAGAAGAAGTGGATGGCGCGCGTGCTCGACGCCGCGCAGCGCCTCGCCGACGCGCTGCTGCCCGACGAGGTCGTGCTGGGCGGCGGCAACGCGCGCCTGTTCGACGAACTTCCCGCGGGCTGGCGCCGGGTCGACAACAGTCGCGCCTTCGAGGGCGGATTGCGGCTCTGGCAGGGCGCGCAGGGCGGTCCGCGATGACGCATGACCCTGGCCCGGCTCCGGCGCCGCGCAAGCGCGGTCTCGCCGTGGACGCCCGACCCGGGCACCACCCCGGGCCGGAGACCTCGCCCGCAGGCCCTGCTCGCCCGCCGGCGCCTGCTCCGTCGCCGCCGCCGGCCTGCCCGGATCGTGCTTGTCCCCGTCGCGCCGGCGGCGCCAGGCCTTTTTTTTTTCCCCCCCGCTCCCGGGACGCGCCCCCCCCCCCCCGGCCCAACGTCGTGCTCGAGATGCGATTCGCGCTCGGCCGGCCCGAGCAATGGCCGGCGCTGATCGACGAACTGCTGCGCGCCCGGGTCGACGTGCTCGTCGTCGGTTCGACGATCGGCGCCCGCGCCGCGCTGCGCGCGACGAGCAGCGTCCCGATCGTGTTCGCGGGCGCGAGCGACCCGGTCGCGGGCGGCATCGTGACCGACCTTGCGCGGCCGGAGCGCAACGCGACCGGCTTCTCGCTCGGCGTCGGCGATCAGTTCGCCGGCAAGTGGCTCGAACTGCTGACCGAGATCGCCCCCGGCATCGCGCACGCGGCGGTGCTGTGGAGCCCGAGCAATGCCGCCGCAACGCGCTTCGTCGATCGCCTGAACGAGGCCGCACGCGCGCTGCACGTGGACCTCGCCACCCACCAGGCCGCCGACGCGCGCGAGCTCGACGCGGCGCTGGCGCGCATCGCGAGCAGCGCCGCGCAGGGCCTCGTGGTGACGCCGAGCCCGTTCGCGCAGTCGCAGCGCGACACCTTGGTCGGCTTCGCGCGCACCAGGCGCCTGCCGGCGTGCTACTTCGCCGAGGAGTTCGTCGACGCCGGCGGCCTGATGTCGTACGGCCCGAGCTTCGAGGACAGCTACCGGCGCGCGGCCGGCTACGCGGCGCGGATCCTCGAGGGCGCGAAGCCGCGCGACCTGCCGGTGCAACAGCCGACCCGATTCGACCTCGTGCTCAACCTCGCCACCGCGCGCGCGCTCGGCCTCAAGCCGCCGCAAGCGCTGCTGCTGCGCGCCGAGCGGGTGGTCGAGTAGGCGCGCAAGCGCGCAGCCATGCGGGCGCGGTGCACGCCGCGCCTCGCCGACCGGGCCGCGGCGGGTTGATTCATCGAGCGGCGGGCCAATCCGCTTTCGCTCTGGACGGCTACAGTCTCGCGGTGGCACCAACCATCGTCCGCGACGGACAGTTCCGCCTGTTCTTCTTCTCGCGCGAAGAAACCCGGATACACGTGCATGTCGCCCACCCTGATGGCGAGGCCAAATTCTGGCTCACTCCGAGCGTAGACTTGGCCGTGAACATCGGCCTCTCGGCGACGCAGGTTCGCCAAGCGCAGACTGTCGTCGAAGCGCATCTGAAGGAGATCCAAGATGCCTGGCTCCGTCACTTCGGAAGCTGAAGTCACCAACGTATCCAGGCACGGCTTCTGGTTGCTGCTGGGAGACGAAGAGCTCGCGGTACCGTTCTCGGAGTTCCCGTGGTTCAAGTCGGCCACGATCGAGCAACTCGCAGACGTTCAGCGTCCCACACCGGGTCACTTGTTCTGGCCGCAACTCGATGTGGACCTCGCCGTCGATTCGATACGTGATCCGGCAGCCTTTCCACTGGTTTCCAAGCCCGGCGCCTGATCGGGTAGCCGGGGATCTCTGGCCGCATGTCTCGGCGTCGCGGCCGGACACGTTCCTATCCGCCTGACTCCTGCACGACGAGCATCGCCGCCGCCAGGTCCTCGAGCGCGCTGCCGACCGACTTGAAGACGGTGCGCTCCTGCACGCCGCGCCGGCCCTGCACCTCACCCCGCGCAAGCGTGGCGAGCGTGCCGCGCAGGTCGGCAGCGGCGATCACGCCGCGCGCGAGCGGCCCGAGCAGGTCGCCGCTCTTGGCGAGCGCCTCGTCGGTGTCGACGTACAGCGCCGCGCCGCGAAAGGCTTCGTCGTCGGCCTCGCGCATCGCGGGCGTGAAGCTGCCGATCAGGTCGAGGTGGCTGCCGGGTGCGAGCCAGCGGCCGTGGATCAGCGGCTCGGTGGCCAGCGTCGCGCAACTGACGATGTCGGCTGCGGCGACGGCGCGCGCGAGGTCGTGCGCGGCCTCGGCGGCAATACCGGCTGCGCGCCAGTCGCGCGCCAGCGCCTGCGCCTTGCCGGCCGAGCGCGCCCAGACCGTGACGCGCTCGATCGCGCGCACGCAGCGGTAGGCCCCGGGCAGCAGCCGCGCGACGCGGCCGGCACCGACGACGAGCAGATGCCGCGCGTCGGCGCGTGCCAGCCATTGCGCTGCGAGCGCCGACGCGGCAGCGGTGCGGCGCGCGGTGAGCTCGGCGCCGTCGATCAGCGCCAGCGGCGCGCCGGTCGTCGCGTCGAACAGGGTGTAGCTCGCGTGCAGGCCGGGCAGGCCGCGCGCCGCGTTGGCGGGCGCGACGTTGACGATCTTCACGCCGTAGTGGCCGCCAGCCACCCAGGCCGGCATGATGAGCGACGTCATCGGCGCGCCTGCCGGCGACGCGATCTCCAGTACCTGCCGCGCCGGCACCTCGCAGCCGGTCGCGAACAGCGCGCGCAGCGCCGGGATCAGGCGCTCGAAGGGCAGTGCGGCGCGCGTCGCCTCGGCGTCGAAGAAGCGCATCGTCAGCGAAAGCTCGTGAGCAGGATGCTGGTCTCGGTGTTGGCGATGCCCTTGATCAGGCGCACCCGCTCGAGCACCCGCGACAGCTCGGCCATCGACTCCGCGCGCAGCTCGGCGAGCAGGTCCCAGCGCCCGTTGGTATCGTGCAGCGCCGCGACGCCGGGCTCGCCGAGCAGGCTCGCAACGACGGCGCGCGTCTGGTTGCCTTCGACGAGCACGCCCATCCAGGCGCGGATCTGGTTCGGCTCGGCGTCGGGCCGCAGGCGCAGCGTGTAGCCGACGATAACCTGCTCGTCCTCGAGCTTGCGCAGCCGGTTGGCGACCGTGCCGCGCGAGACGCCGAGCTTGGCCGCGAGCGTCGCGACCTTGGTCCGCGCGTCGCGGCGCAGCAGCGAGATCAGCTTGCGGTCGGTGTCGTCCATCGCCATCGCCCTGCTCCTGGGGTTCGCGGCCGATCGCTCAGCCGAGCGCCGGCCGCAGCCAACGACGTGAGCTTGGGGTTGTCATTTCATTCGTCGATCAGGGCCGGGTCCCAGGCATGCACGCGCTGGCGCTGCTCGCCCAGGCCCGCGATGCCGAGACGCATCTCGTCGCCGGGCTTCAGGTACAGCGGCGGCTTGTGGCCGAGGCCGACGCCGGGCGGCGTGCCGGTGGCGATCAGGTCGCCGGGGTAGAGCGTCATGAAGCGGCTCACGTAGGCGACGAGCTGCGCCACGCCGAAGATCATCGTGCGCGTGTTGCCGCTCTGCATGCGCCGGCCGTTGAGCTCGAGCCACATCGCGAGCGCCTGCGGGTCGGCCACTTCGTCGGCCGTCACGAGCCAGGGGCCGACCGGGCCGAAGGTGTCGCAGCCCTTGCCCTTGTCCCAGGTGCCGCCGCGCTCGAGCTGGTATTCGCGCTCTGAAACGTCGTTGACGACGCAGTAGCCGGCCACGTGCGCGAGCGCGTCGGCCTCGGCGACATAGCGCGCCTTGCTGCCGATCACGACGCCGAGTTCGACTTCCCAGTCGCTCTTGACCGAGCCCTGCGGCAGCACGATGGCGTCGTTGCAGCCGACGAGGGCGCTCGTCGGTTTCATGAAGATGATCGGCTCGGAGGGAATCGGCGCGCCGGCCTCGGCCGCATGGTCGGCGTAGTTCAGGCCGATGCAGATGAACTTGGCGCACCCGGCCCAGGGCGGTGCGATGCGCATGGCTTGCGCGACCAGCGGCAGCTGGCCCGGGTCGAGCGCGCGCAAGCGCTCAAGGCTTTGCGGCGCAAGCGCAGCCGGGCCGATGTCGGCGAGCACGCCCGAGAGGTCGCGCAGCATGCCGTCGGCGTCGACGAGGGCGGGCCTCTCGGCCCCTTTCGGGCCGTGGCGCATCAGCTTCATGGGGGGCTTCCTTGCGTCTCGGGGTTTGCGCTGCCGCCCGCCGCCGCGATCACCCTGTCGGCAAGCAACGCGTCGATCTGCGCCGCGTCGATGCCGAGTTCGGCGAGCAGCGCGCGCGTGTGTTCGCCGAGCGCTGGCGGGCCCGAGCGCAGCACCAGGCGCTTGCCGTCGAGCGCGAGCGGCAGCAGCGGCGCGCGCGTGTGCACCGCGTGCCCGGCAGTGCTCGCATCGGCCGGCAGCGTCACTTCGGCCAGGCCACCGGTGGCGAGCAGGTGCGGATCGTCGAACAGATCCTCGGGGCGCGTGATCGGCGCATACGGCAGGCCGCGCGCCTCGAACACCGCCGCCACTTCGGCCGCGGTCTGGCCCGCGAGGCGCTGTTGCAGCTCGGGGATCAGCCAGTCGCGCGCGAGCACGCGCAGGTTGTTGCTCGCCAGGCGCGGGTCGGCGCGCAGGTCGGCGAAGGCGAAGGCGTCGCAGAAGATCGCCCACTGCGTGTCGGAGACGACGGCGAGGAAGATCTGCTCGCCGCCGGCAAGCGCGAACACGTCGTACACGCCCCAGGCCGAGATGCGGCTGGGCATCGGCGCGGCGGCCTTGCCGGTGACGGCGAACTGCATCATGTGCTGCGCGACCAGAAAGACGTTGTTCTCGAACAGCGCACTCTGCACTGCGTGGCCGCGGCCGCCGTCGCGAGCGCGCTGGTGCAGCGCGGCGAGGGCACCGATGGCGCCGAACATGCCGCCCATGATGTCGTTGACGCTCGCGCCCGCGCGCAGCGGCCGGCCCGCGGGCCCGGTCATGTAGGCCAGGCCGCCCATCATCTGCACCACCTCGTCGAGCGCGGTGCGGTGCTCGTAGGGCCCGGGCAGGAAACCCTTGTGCGAGACCACGATCAGGCCCGGGTTGAGAGCGCGCAGCGCGTCGGCACCGAAGCCGAGCGCGTCCATCGCGCCGGCCTTGAAGTTCTCGCTGAAGATGTCGGCCCTGGCGACGAGGCGCAGCACGATGTCGCGCCCGCGCGGGTCGCGCACGTCGACGGCGAGGCTCTTCTTGTTGCGGTTGAAGAGCGGGAAGAAGCCCGCGCCCGAGCCGAGCAGCTTGCGCGTGTTGTCGCCCGCCAGCGGCTCGACCTTGATCACCTCGGCGCCGAGGTCGGCGAGGATCATGCCGCAGGTCGGCCCCATCACCATGTGCGTGAACTCGACCACCCGCACGCCGGCCAGCGGCAGCTGGCCGGACTCCGGAAACGCGGCCAGCGGCAGCGGCGGCGCGGCTGGCTCGGGCCCGGGTGCGTCGGGAGGACTCATGGCGCGCCAGTGTAGGCGCGCGCAGCGCCCGCGCCCGCCAGCGCCCGAAGCCGCGACAAGGCAAGATCGGGGCTGCGCCAACCCACGCACGCCCGTGTCCAGCCTCGCCTCGCCCCCGCCCGATGCCGCCGCCGGCCCGGCGACGCGCGAGCGCGCGGCGCTGCTGCTCGCCGCGGCGCTGATCCTCGTCTGGGGCAGCAACTTCTCGGTCCAGAAGATGATCTTCACCGCGCTCTCGCCGGGCGGCTTCCTGTTTGCGCGCTACCTGATCATGCCGCTGTGCGCGGCGCTGCTGCTCTGGCAACGCTACGGCCTGCACTGGCCGCGCCTGCCGCGCGCCGAATGGTGGGCACTGCTGCGCCTGGGGCTGCTCGGCCATCTGCTGCACGTCGGCCTCGTGACCTACGGCATCCACTGGTCGACGGCGTTCTCGAGCGCGCTCATCCTCGCCTGCGGGCCGATCTTCACGCTGCTGCTGCTGCGCTGGGCCGGGCTCGAGCTGCTGACCCGGGCCCAGGTCGCGGGCGTCGGCGTGGCCTGCGCCGGCGTGCTCGTGTTCCTGTCCGACAAGCTCACGGGCGGCCACTGGCAGGCCGGCAGCGGCGACCTGATCCTGCTCGTCGCGGCGTCGTTCTTCTCGGCCTACACGGTCGCCGCCAAGCCGCTCATCGAGCGCCACGGCGGTGTGCTCGTGATGGCCTACGCGACGCTGCTCGGCTGCGTGCCGGTGCTGCTGCTCTCCTGGCCTGCCGGGCTCGCCGTCGACTGGGCCGCGCAGCCGCTCGCGATCTGGGCCGGGCTCGCGTATTCGGTGC
Organism: Ideonella sp.; assembly: GCF_016702655.1. Classification (GTDB taxonomy): domain Bacteria; phylum Pseudomonadota; class Gammaproteobacteria; order Burkholderiales; family Burkholderiaceae_C; genus CAIKUF01. Next base: position 148,000 of record NZ_JADJDO010000039.1, on the reverse strand, counting down.
TGCTGTCGGCCTTCGTCGGCTGGCTGGTCTGGGGCTGGATCAACGCCGTGCGCGGCGTCGCGCGCACCGCGCCGCTGATGTACCTGATGCCGCCGGTGGCCGGCCTCGTGGCCTGGTTCGCGACCGGCGAGGGCTATACCGCGATCAAGCTCGGCGGCGCCGCGATCACGCTTGCCGGCGTCGCGATCGCGCAGTTCGCGCACCGGCCGCGCGATCCGCTGCCCGAGGGCGTGACGGTGGTGGACTGATGGCACTCGGGCCCTCGCTTGCGCCGCCCTCTTGCGCGGCACTCGGCCGAGGCCCCCCCCCCCCCCCGCCCCGCCCCCCCCCCCCCCGGCGGCCCCCCGCCCCGGCCCCCCCGCGGCGCCCCCCCGCCCGCCCCGCGCCGCCGCCCCCGGCCCCCCCGGGCGCCCCCGCCCCGGGTGGGCCCCGCCCGGCGTGGCCCCCCCCGGCCCCCGGCCCCCTGCGCCGGCCGCCCCGGCCGGGCGGCCCCCCCGCCCCCCCGCCCCGCCCCTGGGCGGCCCGGGCCCCGGCCCGCCGGCCCGCCGCGCCCCGCCCCCGCGGCCCGGGCCCCTGCCCCGGCCCCCCCCCCGGCGCGGCCGGGGCGGCGGCCCGGCCTGCCGCCCCCCGCCGGCGTTCCGCCCCGCCCGCGGGCCCCCCGGGGGCCCCGCCCCCCTGTTTTTTGTGCCCCGGTGCGGCCGCCCCCGCCCCCCCGCGCGCGCCGGCCGGGGGCGCCGCCGCCGCGCGCGCGCCCCGGGCGCGGGCGCGCGCCGCCCGGCCCCCCGCTGGCCCCCTTTTTTTACCCCCGCGGCGGGGGGCTGCCGGGGCCTGCCGCCCCGGGGGGGCGGCCGGCGCCGGTGCGCCCCCGCCCGCGCCGCGGGGGGGTGCGGCCGCCGGCCCCCCCCGCCGCGCGGTGGCCCGCCCCCGCCCGGGGCCGCCGCCGGCGGCGCGGGAGGCCGGCCCCCCCCCCCCGCCCGGCAGGCCGCCCGGCCCCCCCCGCCGCCCGCCCCGCTGTCGTGGGGCGGGGCCGCGCCCCCCCCCCGCCGCGCCTGCCGCCGCGTGCTGCCCTCCGCCCGCCCCCGGCGCCCCGGCCGCGCCCCCCCGCGGCCCGGCGCCCGCCGCCCCTCCCCCCGGGGCCCTGCGTCCTCGCGCGCTGGTGGCGGGCGCCCGCCCCGCTCCTGCCCCCCCCCCCGCGCCGCGCGCCCGCCGCGCCCCGCGGGGGGGTCCCCGCCGGCCGCCCCGCCCCCGGGCCCGGGGGGCCGCCCCCCCCCCCGCCCCGCCGCCCGGGCCAACTGGCCCGCGTCATGCAGAATCCACTGCCCGAAGGGGGCGCCGGCGAGCACCGGCGGGACGACCCACTCGAACGAGGAGCCAGTGGCCCATGCCCAAGCCCGATGACGACGCGTTGCGCAGTGCGATCCTGTCGTTCGTGCCCGCGGACGGCAAGGCCATCGGCAACGGCGCGCTTTCCAAGGCGGTGGCGGCGCAAGCTGGCGCCGGCTTCGAGCCGACTGCCTTCGAGGCCGCGCGCGTTGCGCTCGTCGCCGATGGCACGCTGATAAAAGGCGCGGGGCGCGGTGGTTCGGTGCGCCGCGCTGCGTCGTCCACCCCGCCACGCGACCTGGCCGATGGCGACGACTTCGAGCTTCGGCCATCGATTCCACCAGCGGCATCGGTGAAGGCGCCAACGCCGCGCGCAAAGGCGGCCCCGTTGCCCCCCCGGCACCGGCCGAGCCCGGCGGCCCGCAGGTGATTGCCTACCGCCACGCCGACAAGCGCAAGAACAATCCGCAGGTCGGCCTGGTCAGCGAAGCCAGTGATCCGCCGCAGCCCAAGACGGTTTGGGCCTACGACCCGCACCTCGACCCCGCGCTCCAGTTCGACATCGGCCGCTCCGAAGTCGAGAAGCTGATCGACGACGCGCTCGCCAGCGGTGACGAGGCCACCATGCGCGCGGCGCTTCAGGCGCTGCGCCGGCAAAGCGCGCCCTACCTGGCCTGGACGGGCAAGGCCGAGCGCACCAGCTTCGAGGTGGACACCGTTTCGCTGCATGTGCATGAGCGCATCGACCCGGCGAGCATCCTGGCCGCGGTGCGCAAGCTCCTCGCGGACGCGAAGGCGAGCAGCCCGCCGCCGGCGCAGATGGGCCTGTTCTCGGCGCCGTTCGAGGACGTGCCGCTGCGCGACGCGATCGACTTCTACAAGCACGAGCGCGGCTGGAGCAACCGGCTGGTGGCCGGCGACTCGCTGCTGGTGATGAACTCGCTGCTGCAGAAGGAGGGTATGGCCGGCCGGGTGCAGATGATCTACATCGACCCGCCCTACGGCATCAAGTACGGCTCCAACTTCCAGCCCTTCGTCGGCAAGCGCGACGTGAAGGACCGCAGCGACGCGGACCTGACGCAAGAGCCGGAGATGATCAAGGCGTTTCGGGATGCGTGGGAGTTGGGGATTCACTCGTACCTGACGTACTTGCGGGATCGGTTGCTGTTGGCGAGGGAGCTCCTTTCGGAGTCGGGCAGCGTGTTCGTGCAGATTTCGGATGAGAACGTGCATCACGTGCGTGAACTTCTCGATGACATTTTCGGCCCCGAGAACTTTTGTTCCGAGATCGTCTATCGCAAGACCGCAGCAGTCAGTAGCCCAGATGCAAAGGTCAACACATCCTTGGTGGACGCCGACCTGATCGATGTGGTTCCGCATGATCGAACGAAGGTCAATGCCGGACAACTCTACGGCAGTCCCAGGCTGATGGCGCAGGCGATACCTCCGTTGCCCGAACAGACGGCTCGCGACGCCGACTGACCGCCGGGAGCCGGCGCAGGAACTCGCTGGGCGCGTCTTTCGGCTGGACAACGCGACGTCCACCGGCGCCAGCGATAGCCTGTCAGCCAACATCGACGTCAATGGGCTAAGCCTCGAATGCGGCTCGAACAAGCACTGGAAGACCACGATCAATGGAATGAATCGCCTTGCGACTTGCAGGCGCGTCGAGCCTTCGGGGAAGACGCTCGCATACGTTCGCTTTATCGATGACTTTCCTGTCTTTCCGCTGGTGAACCTTTGGCAGGACACCGGCACTGGGAGCTTCACAGACGACAAGATCTACGTTGTCCAGACCGGTGTGAAGGCTCTGGAGCGATGCCTCTTGATGACCACCGACCCCGGCGACCTCGTCCTCGACCCAACCTGCGGCTCCGGCACCACCGCCTTCGTCGCCGAGAAGTGGGGCCGCCGCTGGATCACCTGCGACACCTCGCGCGTGGCCATCACGCTGGCCAAGCAGCGGCTGATGACCGCGAGCTACGACTACTTCGCGCTGGCCTACCCGAACGAAGGGCTGCGCGGCGGCTTCATCTACAAGACGGTGCCGCACGTCACGCTGAAGTCGATCGCCAACAACGCCGACATCGACGCGATCTACGACCGGCTGCACCCGGCCATCGAGAGCTGCGCTGGCGGCGTTGAACGCCGCCCTCAACGCCACGCCGCCGGCAGAGCCCTTCGCCGTCAGGGAAGGCGAGCGAAAAGGCAGCAAGCTGACGTTCGCAACCAAATGGCCGGAGACGCTGGCCGAATGGGAGGTGCCGTTCGATCTGCCCGACGCCTGGCCCGCATCGGTGACGCCAGCGTTCGACGCCTTCCACGCCGCACGCCAGGCCATGCAGCGCGCAATGGACCGTTCGATCGCCGACCGCGCCGAATCCGAAACGCTGTACGACCAGCCACAGGTGGCGAAGGACAAGCTGCGTATCTCCGGGCCGTTCACGGTCGAGGCCGTGCCCTACCCGTCGGTGCTGTCGCTGGCCGAGGCCGAGCAGCCGCAGGAGGCCGACGTGGCGATCGCCCGCTCGGGCGAGAGCGCGCGCCAGCACGGCTGGCGCGACGAGTTGCTCAAGACCGGCATCCGCGGCAAGGGCGGCCAGTTGCTGCGCTTCACCTCGCTGGAGACGGTGCCCGGCACGGCCTGCGTGCATGCCTCGGGCTCGCTGGAAAGCGGCGAGCGCGTGGTGGTGAGCTTCGGCCCCGAACACGGTGCGCTGGAGCAGCGCCAGGTGGAGCACGCCATCCGCGAGGCGGGCGAGCTGTTCCCGCTGCCGAAGATGATCGTGTTCTGCGCCTTCGCATTCGACCCGGAGGCGGCGAAGGACATCGACGCCTTCAAGGGCATCACCGCGCTGAAGGCGCAGATGAACACCGACCTGCTGACCGAGGACCTGAAGAAGGCCCGCTCCAGCAACCAGAGCTTCTGGCTGATGGGCCAGCCCGACGTGGAACTGCGCCTGCGCGCCGATGGCCTGTACGAGGTGGAGGTGAACGGCTTCGACTATTTCGACACCGCGAAGGGCGAACTGATCTCGGGCGGCAAGGGCAAGATCGCCATGTGGCTGCTCGACACCGACTACGACGACCGCTCGCTGTTCCCGCGCCAAGTGTTCTTCCCGCTGGCGGGCAAGGACGAGGGCTGGCTGAAGCTGAAGAAGAGCATCCGCGCCGAACTCGACGAGGAGCGGCTGGCGCAGTTCCACGGCACGGTTTCGCTGCCGTTCGCGAAAGGCGACAACGCCAAGGTGGCGGTGAAGATCGTCGACGACCGGGGCATCGAGTCGTTGAAGATCGTGAAGCTGGCTCGAGGAGGATAGCGATGGTCAAGCGCAAACCCGACCGCATGCTGGTGACCGACCTCGGACCGATCAAGTCGGCCGACGTGCAGTTTGGCGACCTGACCGTGATCGTCGGGCCGCAGGCCACGGGCAAGAGCATCTTCCTGCAGACGCTCAAGTTGCTGATCGACCGCGACCCCATCCACGACACGTTTGCGCGTCACAGCGTGGCCTTCAACGGCAACACCGACGCGTTCCTCGACGGCTACTTCGGGCGCGGCATGGCCGCGATGTGGGGCCAGACCTCCAGGCTGGCGTGGAACGGCAAGGCGACTTCGCTGCCCGAACTGAGCAGACCGAGCAGGAGCAGGCATCGGCACGAGCGCGTGTTCTTCATCCCCGCCCAGCGGGTGATGAGCCTGGCGGGGGGCGTGACGCAGAACTTCGGCCAGTTCAACTATGGCGATCCCTACGCGTTGCGCTCGTTCAGCAACACGGTGCACGAGCTGCTGCAGAACGAGTTCGGCGCCAGGGGAGACCTGTTTCCGCAGCCGAATCGGCTGAACCCGACGCTGCGCAAGCCGATCGACGAGCATGTCTTCGGCGGCAGCAGGCTCGCGGTGGACAGCAGCGAGTTCACCAAGCGGCTGGTGCTCGAGGTGCCGGGGCATTCGACCGGCCTGCCCTTCCTGGCATGGTCTGCCGGCCAGCGCGAGTTCACGCCGCTCTTGCTGGGCCTGTACTGGCTGTGCCCGGTGGCTGCGCAGCGCCGGCGCTCGGGCGCCACGGCCGACGACGCGATCGAGTGGGTGGTGATCGAAGAACCCGAGATGGGCCTGCATCCGCAGGGCATCGTGACCGTGCTGCTGCTGGTGCTGGAGTTGCTGCGCCGGGGCTACAAGGTCGTGCTCTCGACCCACTCGACGGTGGTGCTGGACATGGTGTGGGCGCTGCGCGAATTCCAGCAGCGCGGCGGCACCGAAGCGGATGTGCGGGCCCTGTTCGGGCTGCCGGCGTCGCCGCAGGCCAAGGAGCTCGGCAAGGTCGGCCTGACCAAGGACATGCGGGTCTACTTCTTCGACCGCGGCAATGCGGTGCACGACATTTCGGCACTCGACCCGGGAGCGGCGTCGGAGGCCGAAGCGCAGTGGGGAGGGCTCGTCGGCTTCGCAAGCCATACCGGCGACATGATTGCCAAGGTGGTCAATCGCGCCGAGGCCCGACCCAAGCCGGTGCGGCGCAAGAAGGCGGTCGCGGAGGCCGCTGAATGACGGAGGGCAAACGCGCGGCGAGGGGCGCGCCCGCCGTGCAGGCACCGACCGAGTTCGAAGCTGCCGCCGTGAAGGCCGCGCTGACGGCACGGCCGGGAAAGAGCGCGGTGAAGAATGAGCACCGTAGTCGCATCGCCGTTCGCGCGGCCCACAAGTTCCTGGCCAGCGTGGACCTCGACGCCGAACTGCGGCCCGCCGAGCCCAATGCCCACCGCTGGGACTACGGCCTGGGCTTGATCGACAGGCACGCCAAGGAGTCCGCCTGGTGGGTCGAACCGCACCCGGCTTCGAGCACGGGGGAGGTATCGACGATGCTGGCGAAGCTGGATTGGTTGCGCGCCAAGCTCGCCAGCCACGGTTTCAAGGGCCTGCGGCGGCTCACCGACGAGGCGCAACGCAAGGGCATTGCCTTTCGGTGGCTCGCCACATCGGGCGACATCTGCATTCGCCCGGGCAGCAGCCATGCGCGCCGGCTGGCACTTGGCGGTTTGGCCGCACCCAGCCGCCACATCGAGTTGCCATGACCTCGCCGCGTTCGCTGATCATCAATTCGCCCTATGCGGAGCCGTCGCAGCACTGGAAGCCGCGGCAGGACGGCACGCTGGCGCGCACCGACGGCCGCAGGCCGGCGAGCTACGAGATCTTCGACGTGCGCAACAACACGCGCCGCGTCGAGCTGCTGGACCAGGTGAACGACATCCGCGCGCGCGTTCAGGCGTGGCGCGCCGCGGACTACCCTGGCACGACGACGCTGACGCGCGAGTTGCTGGCGCACTGGCGCGACCCGGCGGCACGGCAACTGGCGTTCTACTTCTGCCAGATCGAGGCGATCGAGACGCTGATCTGGTGGGTGGAAGGCGCGCAAGCCTTCCGCCAGGGCGTGAACCTCGCGGGCGACGGTGGCCCCTGGGAGCGCCTGTGCTCGAAGATGGCCACCGGCGCGGGCAAGACCGCGGTGATGGCGATGATCGTCACCTGGCAGGTATTGAACGCGCTGGCGCACCCGAAGCGGAACAAGACCTTCTCGAAGACGGTGTTCGTCGTGGCGCCTGGAATCACCGTGAAAGACCGGTTGCGCGTGCTGATGCCCGGCGACGCGGCGAACGCCTACGACGAGTTCTCGCTCTGCCCGTCGGATGCGCTGCGCCAGAAGCTGAACCAGGCGCAGTTGCTGGTGGAGAACTGGCACACGCTGATGCCGCTGAAGGAGACCGACCGTTCGGTGGTGAAGAAGGGCAGGGAGAGCGACGAGGCCTACGCGCGGCGCGTGCTCGACAAGCTGGCGGCGAGCCGCGACATCGTGGTCATCAACGACGAGGCGCACCACGCCTACCGCAAACCGGCGGAGCTGAAGATCAGCAAGGCCGAGGCGGAGAAGCTGGGCATCGACCTGGACGAAGCCACGCGCTGGATCGAGGGGCTGGACCGCGTCCACGCCACGCGGCGCATCAACCGCTGCTTCGACCTCTCGGCCACGCCGTTCGCGCCGACCGGGCGCGCCAACAGCGAGGAAGGGCTGTTTTCGTGGATCGTCAGCGACTTCGGGCTGAACGACGCGATCGAGGCCGGCTTGGTCAAGACGCCGCGGGTGGTGATCCGCGACGACGCGTTGCCGAACGCGCAGACCTTCCGCTCCAAGCTCTATCACCTGTACCGCGAGCCGGAGGTGGCCGAAGACCTGAACCGGCGCGGTGCCGAGCCGCACGAGAACCTGCCCAAGCTGGTGCAGGACGCGTACACGCTGCTGGGTGCCGACTGGCGGGCCGCCATGCTGGAATGGGCAGCAGCGGGGCACACTTCGCCACCGGTGATGCTGACAGTGTGCAACCGAGTCGAGACTGCTGCGCGCATCGAGCACTACCTGAACCAGGGCAACGCGCACTGGCCGGAGCTGCGGGCGCCGGAGAAGACGCTGCGGGTGGACTCGCGCGTGCTGGAGAAGGCGGAGATCGGGGAGAAGGCCAGCAGCGACAGCGTGTTCAAGACACGACTCGGATCGCTGACCAAGGCGCTCGGTTTGCCGGACGCGGCGCTGAAGGCGCTCGAGGCGGCAAAGAAGGACGGTGACAAGCTGGCGCTGCTGGCCACGCACGTCGGCCTGCCCGAGCCCGCCGAGAAGCAATTCACCGCGTTGGGCCCGGACGCCAAGCTCGCGCTGCTGGTGGACCACGCGCCGATTGCCGAAGGCGTGCGCCAGTATCTGCGCTCGGCCCGCGACTATGCCGCGCGGCTGCGCGAAATCGTCAAGGCGGTGGGTCTGCCGCCGCAGACCGAAGCCCGCCTGCTCGAACTGGAGAAGGAGGAACTGCTGCGTGCCGTGGTGGACACGGTTGGCAAGCATGGCCAAGCCGGCCAGGGCCTTCAGAACGTGATCTCCGTCGCCATGCTGTCGGAGGGCTGGGACGCCAAGAACGTGACGCACATCATGGGCCTGCGCGCGTTCACCAGCCAATTGCTGTGCGAGCAGGTGATCGGGCGCGGGCTTCGCCGGGTGAGCTACGACGTGGACGAGAACGGCCTGCTGGTGCCCGAGTACGTCAACGTGTTCGGCGTGCCGCTGTCGGTGTTCGTCGATACCGATGGCGGCGGTGCGACGCCGCCTCCACCGAAGCCGAGCCAGCAGGTCGAGTCGCTGATCGCGCGCAGCGAGTTCGAGCTGCGCTGGCCGAACGTGCTGAGGGTGGAGGTGGTCGTCAAGCCAGCCCTGGCAGTTGAGTGGAGCAAGGTGTCAGACCTGACGTTGGACCCGGCGAAGACGGTCATCTCCGCCGAACTGGCGCCAGCAGTCGGCGGCGCGCCGGACATGGCCAAGGCGACGGTCATCGACCTGGAGAAGCTGCCGGAGGAGTTCCGCCACCAGCGCATCGTGTTCCAGACGGCGCGCAAGGCGTTCGACGAACTCGGCGGGCAGTTCAGCGGCAACCGCGAGTACCTGGTGTTCCAGCTCATCCGATTGGTCGAGCAGTTCCTCGACTCCGGCAAGCTGGTGATTCCCAGCCTGTTCCACAGCGATGGGCTGCGGCGGCGAATCCTGATCGCGCTGAACATGGACCTCGTCGTCCACCACGTGCTGAAGTACGTGCAGCAGCAGAACGCGGCCAAGGTGGAGCCCGTGTTCGACCCGGAACAGCCCATCGGATCGACGGCGAACATGCGGACCTGGTACACGACGAAGGGTAACCAGGCGACGCGGCGTTCGCAGATCAGCCACGTGGTCGGCGACAGCAGTTGGGAAATTTACGCGGCCAACATCTTCGACGGCAGCAAGCTCGTTTCGTCCTGGGCGAAGAACGATCACCTGGGGTTTCAGGTGTACTACCTGTGGGGCGGTTCGCGGCGGCGATTTACGCCCGACTTCCTGGTGCGATTGGCGAACGGCAAGACCTTGGTGCTGGAAATCAAGGGCGAGGATTCTGCGCAAAACGCTGCCAAACGTGATGCTCTCAAGCAATGGACCGAAGCGGTGAACGCGAAGGGCGGGTTCGGGGTCTGGTGCTGGGACGTCGCGTTCAAGCCGGCCGAGGTGCACGACATCTTGGCCCGCCATGCGGTTTGATCGCCTGAGCACGAGCGCCGCGTGTCATGGCCCTTGAATCGAAGTCCGGCCTCTTCACCGACGAGCACGGCGTCGCCCGCTGCGCCTGGTGCGCGGCGACGCCCGCCTATCGCCACTACCACGACACCGAGTGGGGCTTTGCCGTCACCGACGACCGGCGGCTGTTCGAGAAGCTGTGTCTCGAAGGTTTCCAGGCCGGGCTGTCGTGGCTCACGATCCTGAACAAGCGCGAGGCCTTCCGGCGCGCATTCGAGAATTTCGATGCCGAGCGCGTCGCACGCTTCGGCGACGCCGACGTGGAGCGGCTGCTGCAGGACACGGGCATCGTGCGCCATCGCGGCAAGATCGCATCGACGATCAACAACGCGCGCCGCGCGCTCGAGCTCGCCGACGAATGCGGGTCGCTCGCCGCCTACGCGTGGCGCTACGAGCTCGGGCCTTCGAGCCGGCCGCGCCGCATGACCTGGGCCGCGCTGCAGAAGATGACGAGCGCGCCCGAGTCGGTGGCGATGTCGAAGGACCTGAAGCGGCGCGGCTGGAGCTTTGTCGGCCCGACGACGGTGTATGCCTTCATGCAGGCGATGGGCCTCGTCAACGACCACGTCGAAGGCTGCAGCGTGCGCGCGGCGGCTACCATCGCGGCTGAAGGCATCACGAGGAGGGCTGCGCAATGAAGGCGATCTGGAACGGCACCGTCGTCGCCGAGAGCGACGACACGGTCGTGGTCGAAGGCAACCACTACTTTCCCGAGAGCGCGCTCAAGCGCGAGTACGTGGTCGGCAGCAACCACCGCAGCAGCTGCCAGTGGAAGGGCCAGGCGCTCTACTACAGCCTGCTCGTCGATGGCGACCTGAACCCGGACGCCGTCTGGTACTACCCCGAGCCCCTCGAGGCGGCGGCGGCGATCAAGGACCGGGTTGCATTCTGGAAGGGCGTGCAGGTCGTCTGATCCAGGGGCGAAAACACCTATCGCAATGACCACGCTCAGCGCCATCCACCGCCGCCGCCTGCGCGAAGTCTGGCGCTCGGCCGGCTGGCCCTGCCACGACCTGATCGAGCTCGACCTGCTTGCCGCCGGGTTGATCGAGCGCGTGCGCCAGGAGAGCGGCCACGAGACGCTGCGCGTCACCGATGCCGGCGTGCAGGTGCTCGCCCAGACGAGGCTGCGCAACCAGCAGGCACGCTCGACGCACGAGGCGCTGGTCGAGCGCGTCGCCGCCGAGATGGGGCGCGCCGGGCGCATCGTCTGGCGCGGCCTCTCGCTGCGCGCGCGCGTGGCTACGCCCGAGGGCGGCGCGTGGCAGGTGGCGATGCCCGACGTGTTCTCGATCCGGCACACGACGGTCGAGGATTACGTCGAGCCGATCGTGCACGAGATCAAGGTCCACCGCTCCGACCTGCTTGCCGACCTGAAGCGCGAGACCAAGCGCGCGGCCTACCTGTCGCTGTCGAGCGAATGCTGGTACGTGGTGCGCGCAGGCATCGCCACGGCCGACGAGATCCCGCCCGAGCTGGGGCTGATGGCCGCCGGCGACGACAGCCTCGAGGTGCTGCGCCCGGCGCCGCGGCGCGCACAGCGCCTGCCGTTCGCGACCTGGATGGCCCTCGCGCGCGCGACGCCGGTCGAAGGGCGGCTCGACGAGGCGCAACTGTGGCTCGGCGACGCCGACATGCCGCTGCCCTGAACGCGCCGCGCCGGCTCAGGGATCGTTCGCTCAGCGCTGCGCCGCGGCAAGGCGCCTGCCCATCGCCTCGCCGAGCGCCGCGAGCGCGCTCGCCGGGCGGATCATGACCTCGAACTCGACGATCCGACCCGCGTCGTCGAAGCGGATCAGGTCCACGCCCTTGAGCTCCCGGCCGGCAACGCGAGCGCCGAATTCGAGCGTCACGTTCAGGCCGTCGGCACTCGCGAACTGGCGGTGGTACGTGAAGGCCTCGAAGACCTCGATCACGTTGCCGAGGATCAGCGCAACCGCCGCCGCGCCCGGATAGGGCTTGTGCGCGACCGGCGAGCGAAACACCGCCTCCGGGTGCAGCAGTGCCGGCAAGGCGGCGAGGTCGCGCTCGGCAACCATGCGATGCCAGCGCGCCAGCGAAACTGCCGCGGCGGGCGTGAGGGTCGGCAATGGGTCTGCGTTCATCCTGCGTCTCCTCGGTCGTGAAGCGCCGATTGTCGCCAGGCTCGCCCAGGCCCCTGGTCGCGATGCGACGCTTCGAGCGCGCGCCCCCGCTCACGCGGCGCCGCATCGACTGCGGCGGCGCACGGCCGCACAATAGCGAGTCCGATTGCCGGAGTCCGTCACATGTCACGCTGCGCCTTCCGCCACGCCGCAACTGTCGCCTGCCTCGGCCTTGCGCTGGTCGCCGGCCTGCCCGCCCTGGCCGCGCCCACGGCGGCCCCCGAGGTGGCCTGGCTCTCTGCCGGCGCCGACGCCGACGTCGAGCGCGCGTTTGCACAGGCGCGCGGCGAGAGCAAGCCGCTGCTGCTGTACTGGGGCGCCAAGTGGTGCCCGCCGTGCAACCACTTGAAGGCAACGCTGTTCAACCGGCAGGATTTCATCGAACGCTCGCGTGCCTTCGTGCCGGTCTACGTGGATGGCGACCTGCCCGGTGCGCAGAAGCTCGGCGCGCGCTTCAAGGTGCGCGGCTACCCGACGCTGATCCTGTTCAGCCCGCAGGGCAGCGAGATCACGCGCCTGCCGGGCGAGGTCGACGCGCCGCAGGTGATGCGTGTGCTGCAACTCGGCCTGGCCGGCGGCCGGCCGGCCAAGGCCGTGCTCGCCGACGTCCGCGCCGGCAAGCCGATCACGGCCAACGAGTGGCGCATGCTTGCCTTCTACTCGTGGGACACCGACGAGGGCGAGCTCGTCGCCGAGGCCGAGCGCGCGGCACTGCTCGTGACGCTGGCCGCCGCCTGTCCGAGCGCCGAGGTCGAGACCGCGACGCGGCTCTGGCTCAAGGCCCTGGCCGCGAGCGACGACGCCAAGGGCGTGAAGGCCGACGACGCGCTGCGCGCGCGCGTGGCCAGGGTGCTCGCCGACCCGGCCGCCTCAAGGGCGCAGATGGACGTGCTGACGAACGCCGCCGACGAGATCGTGCGTGCGCTCGGCGGCGGCGCGAAGCAGCGCGCCGTGCTCGTCGCCGCCTACGACAAGGCCATGCAACGGCTCGAGGCCGACACCACGCTGTCGCGCGCAGACCGCATGGGCGCGTTGATTGCGCGCATCGACCTGGCGCGGGTCGACCTGCCCAAGGACGCGAAGGACGTCAAGCTGCCGCCGCCGCTCGTCCGGGACGTGCGCGCGCACGTGGCGCGCGCCGACCGCGAAATCACCGACGGCTACGAGCGCCAGGCCGTCATCACCGCCGGCGCCTATGCGCTCACCCAGGCCGGCCTCGGGCCTGAATCGGACGCGCTGCTCAAGGCCAATCTCGCGAAAAGCCATTCGCCCTACTACCTGATGTCGGCGCTCGCCGGCAACGCCAAGGCGCGCGGCGACAAGGCCGAGGCGTTGCGCTGGTACGAGCAGGCCTATGCGAAGAGCGAAGGCCCGGCGACAAGGCTGCAGTGGGGGGCGAGCTATGTGAGCGCGCTCGTCGACCTGGCGCCGCAGGACGCGCAGCGCATCGAGCGCGCGGCGAGCCAGGTCTTTGCCGAGGCCGGCGCGCAGCAAGGCGCGTTCTACGAGCGCAGCGCACGCTCGCTGCAGCGCGTGGGCAAGAAGCTCGCGTCCTGGAACGCCGGCGACGCGCACGCCGACGTGATGCGCCGCCTGCAGGCGCAGCTCACGCCGGTGTGCGCGGGTCAACCCGCCGCCGACGGCCAGCGCGCCGCCTGCGAGGCGCTGTTGCGGGGCGGCCCGGCGGCCTGAGTCGCCGGAACGAAGCGCCTATGCAATTGCGCAGAGAAGGCGACTCAAACTCAGGCCATCGCTGCACCACTTTGCAGGTGCAACGCTCCGGCCTGAGTCGCAGCGCGCGCGCAGACGCCCGGCGCTACTTGTTCAGACCTTCTGCCGCCAGCGCCTCGCGCACGGCCGGGCGCGCAGCCATGCGCGCCATGAAGGCGCCGAGGTGCTTCAGCGACGCGATGTCGAGCCCGACGTAGCGGCACCAGTTCACGACCGTGAACAGGTAGGCATCGGGCACCGTGAACGCAGCGCCCATCAGGTAGTCGCGGCCTTCGAGCTGCGTGTCGACCCACTCGAGCCGCATCGCCAGGCGCTGCTTGACTGCGGGCTTGAAGTCCTCCGGCGTGGCCGGGTTGAACAGCGGCGAAAAGCCCTTGTGCAGTTCGCTCGAGATGAAGTTCAGCCATTCCTGCACGCGGTAGCGCGCCATGGTGCCGTTGGACGGTGCGAGCGCCTTGCCGGGCACCTGGTCGGCGATGTACTGCACGATCGCCGGGCCCTCGCTCAGCCGTTCACCGTTGTCGAGCTCGAGCAGCGGCACGTAGCCCTTGGCGTTGATCGCGTAGTAGTCGGTGCCGTCGGCGAGCTTGTGCGTCTTCGTGCTCGCGAGCACGAGTTCGAACGGCAGGCCCGATTCGCGCAGCACGATGTGCGGCGAAAGCGAGCAGGCGCCGGGGCTGTAGTAGAGCTTCATCGGATTTTCTCGTCGTTGAATGGATGGAATTCGACCATAGCGCCAAGCGCCCGACCTTGCTTGCGCCGGGTCTTGGGCCGCCGAGGGGCGAGCCTATAATCCGCCGGCCTTGCGGGCCTTGGCTTGCGTCAAGGCGCGCACCGTACCCCCCGCTGTCGAGGACTCCATGAGCGCCGCCCACAACGAATCGCAGGACGAAGCCCACGAAGGTTTCATCAAGACCCCCAAACAGCTCGTCGCAGTGGTGTTCTTCGCCTTCGTCGTGCCGGTGGTCGTGATCATCCTGCTCGCGAGCTTCGTCGCCAGGGACACGCGCCCGGCCGCAGGCAGCAACCTGATGGGCGAGGAGGCGATCGCGATGCGCCTGCAGCCGGTGGGCCGGGTCGAGGTCAAGGACGAGAGTTCGGGCGGTGCCGCCAAGACCGGCGAGCAGGTCTTCACGGTGCAGTGCACGGCCTGCCACACGGCCGGCGTTGCCGGCGCGCCCAAGGTCGGCGACGAGGCCGCCTGGGCGCCGCGCATCAAGACCGGATACGACGCGCTGCTCGCCTCGGCGCTCAAGGGCAAGGGTGCCATGGGCGCGCAGGGCGGCGGCGACTTCAGCGACCTCGAGATCGGCCGCGCCGTGGTCTACATGGCCAACAAGAGCGGTGCCAAGCTCGACGAGCCCAAGGCCCCCGAAGCCGCCGCGTCCGAGCCGGCCAAGTAGGTGACGACACCCTGCTCGCCGCGCACGACCAGCGACCCTCCGCGAGGGACTTGTTCCGCGTTGCCCTCAAGGCTCAAGGCTCGGGTCTGAGCCGGTAGCCGAAGCGCGCCGGCAACTCGGCGAACCCGACCTCGCGCGGCGCCCAGGCGCCGCTCTCGACCGCAGCCGCGGCGAGCAGCATGTCCTGCGTGTGCACGATGCCGAGGCCGAGGTCGGTGGCGAGGAACAGCCGCCCGCGCTCGTCGAGCCAGCTCGATGCGACCTTGGCAGCAGTGCCGGTGTGCGCCTGCACCTGCGCCGTGTCGCCCGACGGCGCGAGGCGCCAGACCCAGGGCGCGACCTCGAGTTCGACGTAGACCCGTTGCGGCCCGTTCTGGAAGAACCAGCCGCCGGCCTCGTCGGCAAGGTAGTTGCGGTGGATGAACTCGCGCAGCTTGTCGTGGTTGATGCGGCTGCCCTTGACGGCCGGGAAAGGCCCCGCCGCCTGCACCCGCTCGTCGCGCATGTACCAGTCTCCGCGCGCGTCGAGCGCGAGCCAGCCGTAGCAGGCGGGCACGTCGGGCCACTTCTTCAACGCCGCGCGAACGATCTCGTCCATGGCGCGATCATCGCGCAAGCTACAGGGCTGCGCTTCAGGACTGCGCTGCAACCCAGCCCATCACCGCCTCGGGCAGGGTCAGCACATGGCCCGGCGGCCACGCCCCGCCCGGAAACCCCACGTGGCCGCCGTGCGCCGGCTGCCAGAGCGTGACCCGGCGCCCGACCTCGTGCGCCGCCGGCAGGCTGGCGGCCGGCACGAATGGGTCGTTGCGTGCATTGAGCACCAGCGCCGGGATGCGGATGCGGTGCAGGTGCGGCTTGGCCGAGGCGCGCGCCCAGTAATCCTCGGTGTCGCGAAAGCCGTGCAGCGGCGCGGTGAACAGGTTGTCGAACTCGTACAGGTTGCGCGCCGCGAGCATGGCCTCGCGCGAGAACAGCCCCGGGTGCTGCGCGAGCTTCTCGAGCGCCTTCGGGCGCATCGTGTTCAGGAACATGCGGCCATAGACCCAGCGGTTGAAGCCGCGCCCGATCGCGTGGCCGCCGGCAGCCAGGTCGATCGGCGACGAGACCGCGGCCACGCTGCGCGCGACCGGCGCCGCCGTGTCGCCGGCCTCCTCGGCCCAGCGCAGCAGCGCATTGCCGCCGAGCGAGACGCCGACCGCGACCAGCGGGCGCGCGCTGCGCCCGCGCAGGCGCTCGAGGATCCAGCCGACCTCCTCGTAGTCGCCCGAGTGGTAGGCGCGCGGGGCAAGGTTGAGTTCGCCCGAGCAGCCGCGAAAGTGCGGCACCGCGTAGGCCCAGCCGTGCCGCGCGCCCAGTGCGCGAAGGCCTGCGCATAGTGGCTCTGCGACGAGCCCTCGAGGCCGTGGAAGAGCACCAGCCAGGGCGCCTCGGCGGGCAGCGGCGATGCCGGTTGCA
The DNA here is from genome assembly GCF_016702655.1 of Ideonella sp. Lineage (GTDB taxonomy): Bacteria > Pseudomonadota > Gammaproteobacteria > Burkholderiales > Burkholderiaceae_C > CAIKUF01. The sequence continues at coordinate 131,797 of NZ_JADJDO010000039.1, read as the reverse complement.
GGAAGTCGACGTCGATGAAGTCGCCATCGGGCGTGCGCCAGCGCTCGCGCTCGAAGGCCGGCGGCCCGCCCTCGAAGCGGCGCGAGAACAACGCCGGCCAGATCGTCTGCAGGTTGCCGCCGATGGCACCCGAGCCGGCGAGCCAGCCCGGCGCGCGGTAACCCTGCATCAATGCAGCACCGAGGGCACCGACAGCGCCTCGCTGGGCTCGCCCAATGTCCCCGGGCTGGCGTGGTGGGCGACGAGGCGCCAGCCCTGCGGCGACTTCTGGTACACGTTGGTCGCGATCACGTAGGCCCCGCGCGGGCCCTCTTGCGTCATCACCTGCACCCGCTCGATCACGCTGTGCACCGCGCTCGAGTTCGTCTGCAGGCGGCGCACGCCCTCCGGCCGCGCATCGATCGGGCCCTGCGCGAACATGCTCTCGAACGCGGCGCGGATCGCCGCCAGCCCGACGAGGCGCGGCCCGCCGGGGTGGACGCAGACGACATCGTCGTCGTCGGCCCAGGCCGCCATCAGGCGCTCGATGTCGCCCTGCTGCAGCGCCTCGTAGAACTGGGCCTCGGTCTCGTCGGGCGAGCCGAGAGCCGAGGGCGGGGGTTTGCGGACGGCCATCGCGGGCGCGGCTAGCCCGCGGCGGGTGCGAAGCAGCGAAGCTGCAAGCTTGGGGCCGTCATCAGCGAAAGACGACCGTCTTCGGGCCATTCATCAGCACCCGGTGCTCGACATGCCAGCGCACCGCGCGCGCGAGGACGACGCTCTCGACGTCGCGCCCGACGGCGGTGAAGTCCTCCGGCGTGAGGCTGTGATCGACGCGCGCGACGTCCTGCTCGATGATCGGGCCTTCGTCGAGGTCGGCGGTGACGTAGTGCGCCGTGGCGCCGATCAGCTTCACGCCGCGGTCGTGCGCCTGGTAGTAGGGCTTGGCGCCCTTGAAGCTGGGCAGGAAGCTGTGGTGGATGTTGATCGCGCGCCCGCGCAGGAAGGCGCAGAACGCCGGCGAGAGGATCTGCATGTAGCGCGCCAGCACGACGAGGTCGATGCGCTCGGCCTCGATCAGCGCCTCGACGGCGAGTTCCTGCGCGCGCTTGGCCTCTGCGCTCGCGCCGGCGGCGAGCGGCAGGTGGTGGAAGGGGATGCCGAAGCCCGCGGCGAGCGCGCCGAAGTCGGGATGGTTGGAGACGATCGCGCCGATCTCGGCATGCAGCTGTCCCGACTGCGCGCGAAACAGAAGGTCGTTCAGACAATGGCCATGCCGGCTCGCCATCAGCAGCAGGCGCGGGCGGCGCGACAGCGCGTGCAGTTGCAGGTCCATGCCGAAGCGCAGACGGACGGCCTCGAACAGCGCGCGCAGGCGCTCGAGGTCGTCGAGCTGCGCCGGCGCCTTGAAGTGCACGCGCATGAAGAACAGCCCCGTCGCGTGCTCGCAGGCTGCGTCGCCGGGTTCAGGCAGGTCGCCGAACTGCTGCGAGTCGATGATGTTGCAGCCGCCCTCGAACAGCAGCCCGGAGACCGCATGCACGATCCCCGGCGCGTCGCGGCACGACAGCGTGAGGATGTATTCCTGCGGGTGCGGCATGGTGGGCGCGATTGTACGAAGCGGCCCGCGCAGGAACTGCGTGATGTGCGGCAGGCCGTGAACGGGCGCGCCCGACCGTGCGTCTCCGCTGCGCCTCGCCCCGTGGCCGCCTCGATCCGAACGCCGGGCGATGTCGTCAATTGCATGGACAGACAAACGCGACCCGGCCGCGCAACATCGGACCCACCGAAAGCACACCGAAAGGACCGCAATGCGCCACGCCTGGATCACCCTGGCGGCATGGATGGCCGCCGCCACCTCTGTCGTTGCCCAGCCCACGGCGGGCGAACTCGCGCGCGACGTGTGCGCCGGCAAGGTCACGAGCGAGCAGCTCGTCACCGAAGCCCTGGCGCGCGCCCGGGCGCGCCCCGAACTGAATGCCTTCGTGACGATCGACGAGGCCGGCGCGACGGCCGCCGCGCGGCGGGTGGACGGCGCGAAGGGCAAGCCCTGCAAACCGCTGCAAGGGGTGCCGGTCGTGATCAAGGACAACATCGAGGTTGCCGGCATGCCCACCACCGGCGGCACGCCGGCGCTCAAGGCCTACAAGCCGGTAGCCGACGCGCCGGTGGCCAGGAAGCTGCGCGACGCGGGCGCAATCGTGATCGGCAAGACCAACATGCACGAGCTCGCGTTCGGCGTCTCGGGCTTCAATCCGGCCTACAACACCGGCAAGGAGCCCGGCGTGCGCAACGCCTACGACGCGGCGCGCAGCGCCGGCGGCTCGTCCTCGGGCACCGGTACGGCGATAGGCTCGCGCGTCGTCACGGCGGGCCTGGGCACCGATACCGGCGGCTCGGTGCGCGTGCCCTGCGCGTTCAACGGCTGCGCGTCGCTGCGCCCCAGCGTCGGGCGCTATCCCGGCGCCGGCATCGTGCCGATCTCCCACACGCGCGACACGGCTGGGCCGATGGCGTTGGCCATGGCCGACGTGGAACTGCTCGACCGCGTGATCAGCGGCGCCCCGGCGGTCAAGCCGGCCGACCTGAAGCGCGTTCGCCTGGGCCTGGTCAAGCCCTTGCTCGCCAACCAGGATGCCGACACGCAGGCCGCTTTCGATGCCGCGCTCGCCAGGCTGAAGGCGGTCGGTGTCACGCTGGTCGAGGTCGACATGCCGCAGCTGATGGAGACGAACGCCGGCGTGTCCTTCCCGGTCGCGATGTACGAGGCCTACGACGACATGGTGAAGTACCTCCAGCACACCGGCACCGGGCTCACGATCGAGCAGCTTGCCGAGCAGGCGGCCAGCCCCGACGTGAAGGGCACCTACCAGGGCTTGGTGATACCGCGCAAGCTGCCGGGGCCGAACAACACCGTGGTCGATGCCAGGCCGGCCTACGAGGCAGCGATGAAGACCGGCCGACCGGCGCTGAAGAAGCTCTACGCCGACACCTTCAAGCAGCACCGGCTGGACGCGCTCGTGTTCCCCACCGTGCCGGTGGTCGCGATGGCAGCCAATGCGGAATCGAGCAGCGTGGCGACCTTCATGGCGGTGATCCAGAACACCGACCCCGGCAGCAACGCCGGCCTGCCCGGACTGCAGATGCCGGTCGGCCTGGGCGCCAGCAGCAAGCTGCCGGTCGGCCTGGAACTCGACGGCCCGGCCGGCAGCGACCGGCGCCTGCTGGCCATCGGGCTGGCGCTCGAGCCGGTACTCGGCCGACTGGGGCCGCCGGCAAAGTAGCGCACGCGCCCTCAGTCGCGCGCGGCGCGTCGCCCAGCGCCAGTCGGGCCAGGCCGGCGCGGCGCTGCACGCCGGTCTTGTCGAAGATCCGCTGCAGGTAGGTGCGCACGCTCGCCACGCCGATGGCCAGCTCGCGCGCGATCTGCTTGTCGGTCAGGCCCAGGCTGACCAGGCGCGCCACCTCGGCTTCGCGCGCACTCAGCCGCGCGATGGGCTGGCGGCCGGGCCGCTGCGCGCGGCCGCGCCGCAGCGCGGCGACGAAGGCCGGCTCGATCAGGTCCAGCAACTGCTTGTCGCGCGGCTCGAACTCGCGGCGCTGGCGGCCGCGCCAGATGCGCAGGTCGCCCAGGGCCTGCGCGCCGTCGAAGGCATGCAGGTTGATGCCCCAATGCAGTCCGTCGCGGGCCAGGAAGTCGTTGAAGAACTCGGTGCGCAGCAGTTCGCGGTGCGGCATCACCTCGCTCACCGCCGTGGCGTGGCGACGCGCCTGCAGCGCGAACGTGATCGGGTCGTGGTACTGGTAGTAGGCGTCGTACTTCGCCAGGTTGGCGTCGCTCATGTGGATGCAGATGCCGCTGCCGAAGCGGTGCGCGCTGTCGTCCCAGACGAAGGAGGCGAAGTGATCCGCGCGCAGCAGTTCTAGCAAGGACGAGCCGATGCGCGCGCGGACATCGCTCGCGCAGCAGTCTTCGGCCAGCAGGCCGAAGATGCGTGCCAGCGCGCGGCGCTCGCTGTCGGAAAGGACCATGGCGGCCGATCCTAGGCCCTCGCGGGGCCAGGCACCAGGGGTGGCTTTCCCGCAGCCGACCGGCATCAGGCGGCGGGGGACGCACCCTGCAGCACGACGCAGAATGCCGAGCCGGCGCCGGGGTCGCTGCGGACCTCGATGCGCCCGCCCATGGCCTCGACCAGGCTGCGGCTGAGCGCCAGGCCGATGCCCGTGCCCTCGACCCCGCTGCGCTCGCGCCCGAGGCGGTTGAACGGCTCGAACAGTCCCTCCAGGCGCTCCGGCGCGATCCCGAGTCCGTTGTCGCTGACCTCGACGCCGGCTTCATCGCCTCGCGCCAGCGCCTGCAGCCTGACCCAGCCGCCGCGCCGGTTGTACTTGACCGCGTTGGACAGCAGGTTGGCCAGCACCTGCTTGAGCCGTCGCCGGTCGGCCCACGCCTCGGGCTCGGCGCCGGAACCGAGGAGCTCGATGCGCACGCCGGACGCGTCGGCCAGCGGGCGCAGCATGTCGGCGCATTCGCGCAGCAGCGGCGGGAGTTCGACCCATGCCGGATCGAGCGCCAGGCGCCCGGCCTCGATGTGCGTCAGGTCGAGCAGGTCGCCGATCATCTGCAGCAGGTGCTCGCCGGCCTCGCGGATCAGCGTCAGGCGCCGCTGCTGGAGCGCACCCGGCGGCTCGGCGCGGTCTTGCTGCATCAGTTGCGTGAAGCCGAGCACGGCATTGAGCGGCGTGCGCAGTTCGTGGCTCATGCGCGACAGGAACTCGGTCTTGGCGCGGTTGGCCGCCTCGGCGGCCGCGCGCGCAAGCCGCGCCTGCTCGAGTTCGCGCAGCCCGCTCACGTCCTCGATGTAGCCGTGCCAGAGCGTCGATCCGTCGGTCGAAGGCTGCGGCGTGGCGCTGCCGCGCAGCCAGCACAGCGCGCCTCCCGGCCGATGCAACCGGAACTCGACATGCCAGGGTTGCAGCGTCCGGCTCGACTTGTAAATGGCGTCGAGCACGCGCTCGCGTTCGGAGCGCTCGACACGCCGCAGCATCGCGCCGGCATCGGCCATCAGCTGCTGCGGCGCGATGCCCGTCAACGCCAGGCAGCGCTCGCTGACATAGGGAAAGCGCGCACTGCCGTCCGCGGCGCGCTGGAACTGGAACACCATGCCCGGCACGTGGCTCGCGATCTTGTGCAGCCGCTCGGCCAGTTCGAGCGCCGCGCCCTCGGCGCGCCGCCTCTCGGTGATGTCGGTCTGCGTGCCGAGCATTCGAAGCGGGGCGCCGTCGGGGCTGCGCTCGACGATGCGGCCGCGCTCGGCCAGCCAGCGCCACGAGCCGTCGACCGCGCGGATGCGGTATTCGTGCGCATAGGTCTCGGTCTCGCCGCGCGCGTGGCGGGCATAGGCGTCGTTGTTGCCCGGCAGGTCGTCCGGATGGATCAACGCGTCCCAGGCCGCCTGCGTGGCCTCGATCTCGTGCGGCGCGTAGCCGAGCATCGCCATACCCTCGTCGAGATCGGTGAGCCTGTCTTCGACGATGTGCCACTCCCAGACCGAGGTGCCGGCGCCGGCGAGCGCCTCGTGCAGGCGCCGGTCGGCCTTTGCGGGTGACGAGGTCTGGGGCGAGGCGGGCACGCGCGAATTGTGCCGCGCTGCCGTGCTCAGCAACCCGACGCCGCGCTTGCCAGCGCCGCCTGCACACGCGCGGGCGCGATTTCGGTCAGGCAGCGCGTGTGGCCGAAGCGGCACACGCGGTCGAAGCAGGGCGAGCAGTCGAGTGCAAGTTCATGCTTGAGCCAAAGGACGCGCGCGCGCGGGTTCAGCGGCGGCGTGTGCTCGGGGCTCGTCGAGCCGAACAGCGCCGCCTGCGGCACGCCGAACGCTGCCGCGACATGCATCAGGCCCGAGTCGTTGCTGACCACGCCGCGCGCGGCGGCGATCAGCGCCATCGCTTCGGCGAGCGACGTGCGCCCGGCGAGCACGCGGCAGGCACCAACGGCCTCGTGCGCGATGCCCTCGCACAGCGCGGCCTCCTTGGGCGAGCCGAGCAGCAGCACCTGCTGGCCGCTCTCGGCGTGGAGCGCGCGCGCCAGCGCCGCGTAGTGGCCGGCGGGCCAGCACTTGGCCGGGCCGTACTCGGCGCCGGGCGCGAAGACCCAATAGGCGCCGGCGACGACGCCCGCCTTCGCGCTCGCGGTGTCGACGCGCGCGGCGTCGAGGCGCATGCGCGGGCGCTCGTCGTCGCCCACCGGCGCCCCACCCGCGAGCGCCGCGTACCACGCCACCATGGGCGGCCTGCCGACCGGATTGGGCAGGCGCCGGTTGATCAGGCCGGCACGCCCCTCGCCGGCATAGCCCACACGCAGCGGGATGCGCGCCAGCCAGGGCAGGAGCGCCGACTTGATCGAGTTCGGCAGCACGTAGGCCGCGTCGAAGCGGCCGCGCAGCGCGTGCGCGATGCGCAGCCGCGCGCGCAGGTCGAGCCGGCCGTGCGCAAAGGGCAGTTCGACGATCTCGCCGACCTGCGCCATCGCCGAGTACACCGGCGCCACCCAGGGCAGCGCGGCCACCGTGAGCCGCTCGCCGCGCGCGGCCAGGCGCGCCAGCAACGGCTCGCTCATCACCGCGTCGCCGATCCACTGCGGCGCGATGACGAGGCTGCGACGCATCGTCAGCGCAGGCGCTGCGCCGGTGGCGTCAATGCGCGTGGACCTTCTCTCCGGCCTTGAGGCGGTAGACCGTGCCGCAATAGGGGCACTGGCCCTCGCCCTCGCTCGCGACGTCGATGAACACGCGCGGGTGGCCGCTCCACAGGGCCATCTTCGGGTTTGGGCAGAACACGACGCCCGGGCCGTGCAGGTCGCGCGCAGTGACTTCGATCGTCTCGGGGGCTTGGTTCTGGCTCATGGCGGGTGCGGTCAGACCTTGGTCAGCCACTCGGCGTACTTCGGGTTGCGGCCGTTGACGATGTCGAAGAAGGCGCTCTGGATACCCTCGGTGACGGGGCCGCGCGCGCCGTTGCCGAGCTCGATGCGGTCGAGCTCGCGGATCGGCGTGACCTCGGCCGCGGTGCCGGTGAAGAAGGCCTCGTCGCAGATGTAGACCTCGTCGCGCGTGATGCGCTTTTCCACGAGCTTGAGCCCGAGGTCGCCGCAGATCGCGAAGATCGTGTTGCGCGTGATGCCGTTCAGGGCGCCGGCCGAGAGATCCGGCGTGTAGACGACGCCGTTCTTGACGATGAACAGGTTCTCGCCCGCGCCCTCGCTGACGAAGCCCGACGCGTCGAGCAGCATCGCCTCGTCGTAGCCGTCGTCGGTGACCTCCATGTTGGCGAGGATCGAATTGGTGTAGTTGCTCACCGTCTTGGCCTGCGTCATCGTGATGTTGACGTGATGGCGCGTGTAACTGCTGATCTTGACCCGGATGCCGCGCTTCATGCCCTCCTCGCCGAGGTAGGCGCCCCAGGGCCAGGCGGCAACCATCAGATGGATCTTGTTGCCCCGCGGGCTGACGCCGAGCTTCTCGGAGCCGATCCAGGTCAGCGGGCGCAGGTAGCAGCTCTCGAGCTTGTTGGCGCGCACCACGTCGCACTGCGCCTGCATCACCTGCTCGATCGAGAACGGGATCTTCATGCGCAGGATCTTGGCGCTGTTGAAGAGCCTCTCGGTGTGCTCGCGCAGGCGAAAGATCGCCGTCCCGCCCGCCGTGTTGTAGGCGCGCACGCCCTCGAACGCGCCGCAGCCGTAGTGCAGCGTGTGGCTGAGCACGTGGATCCTGGCGTCGCGCCACTCGACGAGCTCGCCGTCCATCCAGATCTTGCCGTCGCGGTCTGACATCGACATGGGGAGGCCTTGAGGAGGGGAAGAAGAGGCGAATTTTATCCCTACGGGTTTGCTTGGCCGGCACCGCGCGGGATGTCGCGGTGCGGCTGCGCAAATCGCACCGGCAAGACCCCCGCACTTGAGGGGGACCCCCCTGATCAGGGGGGGAGGGGCGCTGCGCGGCGCGGTCTGCCACGCTAGAGTAGGGCCAGCGACAAGAAGATCACCTCGGCACTTGACTTGATGCCGATCAGGATTGCCGAGCAAGTGCCGGTCGCTGTAGCCTTGAACCACTTGGAGGAATCCACATGAAATTGCAGAGCTCCGTCAGCGCCGTCGCGCTTGCTGCCCTGGCCCTGGTCGCCATGCCTTCGCAGGCTGTGCTCACTGCTGGCTCATCCGGCGCCTTGTGCTCGCTGACCGACACCACGATCAACGCCACCGCCTGTTCGGGCTCGTGGGACGGCAACAACAAGAATCAGGACGCGGATGTCTACGCCGAACTGTTCGCCCTGTCGGGCGTCAGCGGCTGGGCCGAGCAGACCCCGGACCTGAGTGGCCCTGGCGGCACGTCGGGCACGCTCACCTTCGCCCCGCCGGTCAACAGCCCGTTTGCGATCGCGTTGAAGGCATCTGACTCGTTCAGCCTGTACTACTACAGTGGTGCGGTCGGCGTGACGAGCATCGACTTCATCACCGACGGTACGTCTCTCAATGACAAGGGCAAGCCGCAGGATCTTTCGCACGCGACGCTGTATCTGGCGCCCGTCCCCGAGCCCGAGTCGTATGCGCTGATGCTGGCCGGTCTGGCTGCGGTTGGCTTCATGGCCCGCAGGCGCAAGGCAGCCTGACTGCCGGGCTCTTTCTGGCCCACGCGAGCCCCGCTTCGGCGGGGCTTTTCTTTGATGGCGTCGAGGTCGTCAGCTCCCCGCCTCGGGGCGGTCGAGCTTCCAGCCAAGCAGTCGGCCGTCGCGCATGCGTACGTTGACGGTTGCCCCGCCCGCGTCGAACCAGCGCCATTCTTCCACGGCGCCGTCGTCGGTGGAGGGCATTCTTTCGCCGAGGCTTCCAGTCAAGGCAAGAATCTGCGCCAGCGTCATGCCCTGGCGCAGCTTGCTGTGCAGCATCACGGCGCTCTCGACATGGCCGACCGGCGCGCCGGCAGCCTTGCGCATCACGCGCAGCGTACGGCTGAATTGCAGCAGCAGCCAGAACACGATCACCGTGAGCGCGAGCACGATGCCGCGCCAGCCGTAGCCCAGCCAGCCCGCGATGAGCGCTGCCGCGACGAGGCTCCATGCCGCGACGGGCTTCATCGCGGTGCGGCTGCCGATGGCAGATCGGCCTCGAAGCGGCCGACGAAGCCGCTGCGCAGCGCGTCGGCCCAATCCGGTCGGCGGTTCGCGTCGGCCTGGCGCGCCGCCGCCTCCCAGTCGTAGGCAACGGCGTGGAATTCAATGCGCCACGCCGCGCCCTCGCGCTCGGCGAGCGCCCAGCGCGCATGCGGGCTGCCGTTCTCGACCACGTGCAGATGCGGCCGCGCATCGTCGTAGGCTTGCAGGCCGACGCTTCCCGGGTTGAGCACCAGGCCGTCGGGGCCGAGGTCGAGCACGCGCGGCTGGTGCGTGTGGCCGCACAGGCGCAGGCTCGCGGACTTGCCGTGCTGCGCGCCGAGCCGTGCGCGGGCCTCGTCGGCACGCGCCATGCGGATACCGGGATTGCCGCCGCGCTCGAAGCCCGGCACGACGGTCTCGAGCCAGTAGTCGAGGTCGCTCGCGGGTGTGCCGTGACAGCAGACGACGTCGGGCGCCAGCCAGAGCTCGGTCGGCAGGCTCTCGAGCCAGGCCATCTGCGCTGCGCAGAGCCGTGCCGCGGCGTGCGCGTCGGCAGCGCCCATGCGCGCGCGTGGCAGCGTCAGCAACTGTCGCTCGTGGTTGCCGCGGATCGTCGGCAACGCGAGCGCCATCAGCCGCTGCACGGTCTCGGCCGGCCACAGCGGGCCGCTCGCGATGTCGCCCAGATTCACCGTCAGGTCGGCGCCGCTGCGCGCGATGTCGGAGAGCACGGCGTCGAGCGCGGGCAGGTTGCCGTGGATGTCGGAGATGGCGGCGATGCGCATGGCGGCTACAGGCTTCGCACCGCGTCCATTGCCTGCTCGATGCGCTCGACGGCGTGGATCGTCAGGCCTTCGATGGCCTTCTTCGGCGCGTTGGCCTTGGGCACGACGGCGACCGAGAAGCCGAGCTTGGCCGCCTCGCGCAGCCGCTCCTGGCCGCGCGGCGCCGGCCGCACCTCGCCGGCGAGGCCCACTTCGCCAAAGGCGAAGAAGCCGCGCGGCAGAGCACGCCCGCGCAGGCTGCCCTGGATTGCGAGCAGCACTGCGAGGTCGGCCGCCGGTTCGCCGATGCGCACGCCGCCGACAGCGTTGATGAACACATCCTGGTCCATGCACGACACGCCGGCGTGGCGGTGCAGCACGGCGAGCAGCATCGCGAGGCGGTCGCGATCGAGGCCGACACTCAGGCGCCGCGGGCTCGGCCCGCCGCTGTCGACCAGGGCCTGGATCTCCACCAGCATCGGCCGCGAACCCTCGACCGTGACCAGCACGCACGATCCCGGCACCGGCTCGCCATGCGTCGAGAGGAAGATCGCGCTCGGGTTGGACACGCCCTTGAGCCCACGCTCGGTCATCGCGAAGACGCCGATCTCGCCGACCGCGCCGAAGCGGTTCTTGAAGGCCCGGATCAAGCGCCAGGCGCTGTGCGTGTCGCCCTCGAAGTACAGCACCGTGTCGACGATGTGCTCGAGCACGCGCGGCCCGGCGAGCGTGCCCTCCTTGGTCACGTGGCCGACCAGGATCACGGTCACGCCGCTCGCCTTGGCGGCGCGCGTGAGCTGCGCCGCGCACTCGCGCACCTGCGCTACCGAGCCGGGCGCGGAATTCAGTTGCTCCGAATAGACGGTCTGGATCGAGTCGATCACGACCACCGCCGGCTGCTCGGCGGCGATCGAGGCGAGAATCTTCTCGAGCTGGATCTCGGCCAGCACGCGTACCTGCGACGCAGGCAGGCCCAGGCGGCGCGAGCGCAGCGCAACCTGGGCGCCGCTTTCCTCGCCGGTGACGTAGAGCGTCTTGAGCGCGCGCCGCGTCAGCGCATCGAGCGCCTGCAGCAGCAGCGTGCTCTTGCCGATGCCCGGGTCGCCGCCGATCAGCACCACCCCGCCCTCGACGATGCCGCCGCCGAGCACGCGATCGAGCTCCTCGATGCCGGTCGGCGTGCGCGGGGCGTCGCTCGCCTCGATGTCGGCGAGCGTCGCCACCGGAGCGCCCCTGGCCAGCGCCTGGAAGCGCTGGTTGCGCGTCGTCGCGGCCTGCGCCGACGGCTCGGGAACGGTTTCCTCGAGCGTGTTCCAGGCATTGCAAGACGGACACCGGCCGAGCCACTTCGGACTCGTGCCGCCGCATTCGCTGCAGGCGTAGATCGTCCTCGCCATGTCAGCGGCGCTCGGCCGCCCGAAGCCGCTCGCCGCCCCCCTGGGGGGCAGGGATCGAGTGCGAGCGTGGGGGCTTCATGGCGTCGATTGTTGTCGATCTACTCGCTGACCTTGCCGCGCCCCGCCTTGACCTGCGCACGCTGGCTCTTGCCTTCGAGGCGGCGCTGCTTCGAGGCCAGCGTCGGCCGCGTCGGACGGCGCTTGCGCGGCGGCACGGCGACGCTGTCGACGAGCTCCTGCAGGCGCTGCAGCGCCTCGATGCGGTTGCGTTCCCGGCTGCGCTCGGTCTGCGCCTTGATGACGATCACGCCCTCCTGCGTGATGCGCGAGTCGGCCAGCGCGAGCAGGCGCTCCTTGACCGGCTCGGGCAGCGTCGAAGCGCGGATGTCGAAGCGCAGGTGCACCGCGCTCGACACCTTGTTCACGTTCTGCCCGCCCGCACCCTGCGCGCGGATCGCGCTGAACTCGACCTCGTGCTCGGCAACGACGACCCTGGGCGGTGCCGTCATACGTCGATCACGAGGCGCGGCGCGGGCAGTTCGGGCAGTTCGGCGCGCAACTGTTCGCAGTGCGCGATGTGGCGCTCGCACAGGCGCAGGAACATCCAGCCCGAGAGCGCCGCCGAGGCCGCGAGGCCGACTGCCGGCGCGAGCTTGGCCGCCTGCTGTGCGCCGACGCGCAGGCCGATCGCGCGCAGCGCGGCGAGCATCGCGCCCTGCGTGATCGCGCGCCCGATCAGGTAGCTTCCGACCCGGCGCGTGAGTTCATCGACGCGCGTGCGCTGTGCCGGTGGCAGCGCGGCAATCTGGACCGGCGAGAGGCCATAGGCCTCGTTGATGCGCTCGATGGTCTTGACGAGCAGGTGGCCGTTGACGACCAGGTCGGCGCCCATCACCGGCAACGCCGACACGCCCGCAGCCTTGAGCGCCTGGCGCCGCGCGAGCTTGCGGCAGGCGCGAGCGCGATCGGAGAGCGGTGCCTGTTCCATGCGTCGTGTGCTCAATCGACACTGACCGGCACGCGTTGCGCAAGAGCGCACATCAGCTCATAGCCGATCGTCCCGGCGGCGTGCGCAACTTCGTCGACCGCGAGCACGCTGCCCGCTGGCCCGCGCCCCCAGAGCGTGACCTCGCTGCCCACGCCCGCGCCCGGCACCGGCGTCAGGTCAACCGTCAACATGTCCATCGAGACGCGGCCGACGAGCCGGCAGCGCACGCCGTCCACGAGCACCGGCGTGCCGGTCGGCGCCAGGCGCGGGTAGCCGTCGGCATAGCCGCAGGCAACGACGCCGATGCGCAGCGGCGCGTCGGCGACGAAGCGGCTGCCGTAGCCGACCGTGTCGCCAGCGCGCAGCGCCTGTGTTGCGATCAGTTCGGCGCGCAGCGTCATGGCCGGCTCCAGGCCCCAGGCCGCGATGTCGTGCGCTGGGAAGTCGGGCGCCGAGCCGTAGCTCATGATGCCGGCGCGCACCCAGTCGGCACGGACCGCCGCGTTGTCGGGCGCGAAGCGCAGCGTCGCCGCGCTGTTGGCAAGCGACCGCTCGCCGGGCAGGTCGCGCGTCGCGGCGTCGAACACCGCCTGCTGTGCGCCAATGCCCGCGGCGCCGTCGGCGTCGGCAAAGTGCGTCATCAGCGCGATGTCCTCGACCTGCGTCAACCCCGACAGGCGCAGCCAGGCGCTGCGGTAGGCGTCGGGCCTGAAGCCGAGCCGGTTCATGCCGCTGTTGAGCTTGAGGAACACGCGCTGTGGCCGGGCCGTCTTGTGGCGGCTGAGCCAGTCGATCTGATCCTCGCGGTGGATCACGTGCCACAGGTCCAGGCGCGAGCACAGCTCGAGATCGCGCGCCTCGAAGCAGTCTTCGAGCAGCAGCACCGGGCCGCGCCAGCCGAGCGCGCGGATGCGCTCGGCCTCGGCCAGGTCGAGCAGCGCGAAGCCGTCGGCAGCCTGCAGGCCGGCGTAGGCTCGCTCGATGCCGTGACCATAGGCGTTGGCCTTCACGACCGCCCACACGCGCGCATCGGGCGCTGCGGCGCGCGCGCGCGCCAGGTTGTGCGCCAGCGCGCCGGTGTGGATGGTGGCGGCAATCGGTCTGGGCATGCGCTGATTTTGCCAGCGCGACCCCGCAACCCGGGGACAATCACGCCCCGCCGCGAGCGAATGCGCGTGCTATAACGGCCGCCGAAGCAGAACAACTACAGTCGAGAAGCGCCTTGGCAGGCGGCCGGGCTCGGGCACGAGCCAGTCGGCGCCAAGTGCTGCCTAGCCGGTCGGTGCCCGCGCGCCCCGCACCAACCATGGCCACGGGGACGATCAGCCGCTTGCACGCGACCGCATGAAAAGAGGCTTCTACACGATCATGTCGGCGCAGTTCTTCAGCTCGCTGGCCGACAACGCCTTGTTCGTCGCCGCCGTCGAGCTGATCCGGACCGCCGGCGGGCCTGAGTGGCAGCGCGCCGCGCTGGTGCCGATGTTTGCGCTGTTCTACGTCGTGCTCGCGCCCTTCGTCGGCGCCTTCGCCGACGCCGTGCCCAAGGGGCACGTGATGTTCTTCTCCAACATGATCAAGGTGGTGGGCTGCCTGATGATGCTGTTCGGCACCCATCCGCTCGCCGCCTACGCCATCGTCGGCCTCGGCGCGGCGGCTTACTCGCCGGCCAAGTACGGCATCCTGACCGAGCTGCTGCCGCCGTCGCAGCTCGTCAAGGCCAACGGCTGGATCGAGGGCCTGACGATCGCCTCGATCATCCTCGGCGTACTGCTCGGCGGGCAGCTCGTCGGCCCGCACATGTCGAGCCTGCTGCTGGGCGCCGACATGCCGATGTTCGACACCGGCGTCGACACCGCGCCCGAAGCGGCGATCGCGTCGATGATCGCGGTCTACCTGATCGCGGCCCTGTTCAACCTCTACATCCCGCGCACCGAAGCGCCGCTGCAGCCGCTGGCGCGCGGCATGATGCCGATGGTGCGCGACTTCGCCGCCTGCAACGCGCGCCTGTGGCACGACAAGCTCGGACAGATCTCGCTTGCCACGACCACGCTGTTCTGGGGTGCGGGCGGCAACCTGCGCTACATCGTGCTCGCCTGGGCCTCGGTGGCGCTGGGCTACACGACCACGCAGGCGGCCTCGCTCACCGGCGTGGTGGCCATCGGCACTGCTTTCGGCGCCGTGCTCGCGTCGGCGCGCATGCGGCTCGACCGCGCGACCAGCGTGATCCCGCTCGGCATCGCGATGGGCCTGCTCGTGATCGGCATGGTCTTCATCGACAACCTGTGGGTCGCGGTCCCGTTCCTGATCCTGCTCGGCGCGAGCGGCGGCTTCCTCGTCGTGCCGATGAACGCGCTGCTGCAACACCGCGGCCACAACCTGATGGGCGCCGGGCGCTCGATCGCGGTGCAGAACTTCAACGAACAGGCCTGCATCCTCGGCCTGGGCGCGCTCTACACCGGGCTCACGCGGTTCGGCATGTCGTCCTACGGCGCGATCACGGTGTTCGGCCTCGTCGTCGCCGGAACGATGTGGCTCATCCGGCGCTGGCACCAGCGCAACTGCGTGCACCACCGCGACGAGGTCGAGCGCCTGCTCGCGCTCGCGCGCAGCGACCGGCACTAGCCCGACTTGACCTCATCCGCGCGGCCGGTCAGGCCGGTCCTCGCGCTGACTTTCAACGCCCTCGTCTGGGGCCTCGCGTGGTGGCCGCTGCGCCAGTTGCAAGGTCTCGGCCTGCACCCGCTGTGGGCCACCGTGCTCGTGTTCCTGCTCGCCGTCGTGCTGATCGTCGCGCTGCGCCCCGGCGCGCTGCGCCAGGTCGCCCGGACACCGGCCTTGTGGGTCCTGGTCATCGCTTCGGGAACGACCAACGCCGCGTTCAACTGGGCCATCGTCATCGGCGACGTGGTGCGCGTGGTGCTGCTGTTCTACGTGATGCCGCTGTGGGCGGTGCTGCTGGCGCGGCTGCTGCTCGGCGAGGCGCTCACCGCACGCGCGGCGCTGCGCGTCGCGCTGGCGCTGGGCGGCGCGGCAATCGTCCTCTGGCCAGCGGACGGCGGTTGGCCGCTGCCGTCGACACTGGCCGATGGGCTCGGCCTGCTGGGCGGCTTTTCGTTCGCGCTCAACAACGTGATGCTGCGCCGCGAGGCGGCCCGCCCCGAGGAAGGCCGCGCGCTGGCGATGTTCGGCGGCGGCGCGATCGTTGCCGGCGTGCTCGCCACCGCGCTCGCGCTCGCCGGCAGCACGCCCTGGCCGCCCGCCCCGGAACGCGCGTGGGTGCTGGGCGTCGCGGCACTGAGCCTGCTGTTCCTGGCCAGCAATCTCGCGCTGCAGTACGCGGCCGCACGCCTGCCGGCCAACGTGACCGCGGTCGTGATGCTGACCGAAGTCGTCTTTGCGTCGGGCTCGGCGCTGTGGCTCGGCGGCGGCGTGCTGACGGCGCCGCTGGCCATCGGCGGCACGCTGATCGTCGCCGCAGCCCTGCTCTCGGCGCGCGCGCCGCGCAGTTGACCCCGGGGCGATACCATTGCGGGTTGCCGCCTCAGGCAACCAAGGACGCCACCCATGACCCAGGACACTGCCAGCATCTACGACTTTTCGGCGCTGTCGATCACCGGCCAGCGGGCCGACCTGTCGACCCAGCGCGGCAAGGTGCTGCTGATCGTCAACACCGCGAGTGCCTGCGGCTTCACGCCGCAGTTCGCCGGGCTCGAGGCGCTGTGGGAGGAGTATCGCGACCGCGGCCTCGTCGTGGTCGGCTTCCCGAGCAACCAGTTCGGGGCCCAGGACCCGGGCAGCAACGACGAGATCGCCTCCTTCTGCTCGCTCAACTACGGCGTCAGCTTCCCGATGATGGCCAAGGTCGACGTCAACGGCCGGGCAGCGCATCCGCTCTGGAAGTGGCTCACCGCCGAGGCACCGGGCCTGCTCGGCAGCAAGGGCGTGAAGTGGAATTTCACCAAGTTCCTCGTCGGCAGGGACGGCCATGTGATCAAGCGCTATGCCCCCACCGACAAGCCCGAGTCGCTGCGCAAGGACATCGAGGCCGCACTTTCTGCCTGATCGGCAACACCTTCCTCCCGCATCGAAGCACGACCATGTTCCAGCACATCGAACCCTATGCCGGCGATCCGATCCTGAGCCTCAACGAGGCCTTCCAGAAGGACCCGCGGCCACACAAGATCAACCTCTCGATCGGCATCTACTTCGACGACGCCGGGCGCATCCCGGTGCTCGAATCCGTGCGCCGCGCCGAGCAGGCGATCGTCGCCACCGGCGGCCCCAAGCCCTACCAGCCCATCGAAGGGGCGGCCAATTGCCGCAGCGCGGTGCAGCAACTGCTCTTCGGCGCTGCGCACGAGGCCGTCGCGAGCGGGCGCATCGCGACCATCCAGTCGATCGGCTCGAGCGGCAGCCTGCGCATCGGCGCCGAGTTCATCCACCGCTTCTTCCCGGCGAGCGAAGTCTGGGTCAGCGACCCGACCTGGGACAACCACCGCGCGATGTTCGAGGGCGCGGGCCTGGCGGTCCACACCTACCCCTACTACGACGCCGCGACCGGCGGCGTGCGCTTCGACGCGATGCTGGATACGCTGCGCACGCTGCCCGCGCAAAGCGTGGTGCTGCTGCACGCCTGCTGTCACAACCCGACCGGGGTCGACCTGACGCGCGAGCAGTGGAGCGTGGTGATCCCGCTGCTGCGCGAGCGCCAGCTGGTGCCCTATCTCGACCTCGCCTACCAAGGCTATGGCGACGGCATCGAGGCCGACGCCTGGGTGCCGCGCGCGATGGCCGAGGCCGGGCTGTCGTTCTTCATCGCCAACTCGTTCTCCAAGAGCATGAGCGTGTACGGCGAGCGCTGCGGCGCGCTCTCGGTCGTCTGCCCCGATGCGGCGCAGGCCGCACTCGTGCTGGGACAGCTCAAGTTCACGGTGCGGCGCAACTATTCGAGCCCGCCGATCTTCGGCGGCCAGATCGTCGCGCGCGTGCTCTCCGATCCCGAACTGCGCGCGCTCTGGGAGGGCGAGGTCGCGGCGATGCGCTCGCGCATCCAGGCCATGCGCAAGAGCCTGCACGGCGTGATCTCGGCCAAGCTGCCGGGGCGCAACTTCGACTACTTCCTGACCCAGCGCGGCATGTTCAGCTACACCGGCCTGAGCGCGGCGCAGGTGGATCGGCTGCGCGAGGAATTCGGCGTCTACCTGGTGCGCTCGGGGCGCATCTGCGTGGCCGGGCTGAACACCGGCAACGTCGAGGCCACTGCGGTGGCGATGGCGGCGGTGATGGGCGGCTGAGGCGGCCTGCTTCACTTCAAGAAGACTGAATCCCGCATGCAAGGAGCCTGACCGCCGCATCGACCTCCAGCCTTTCCAATGCAATTCGCGCGTCCGGCCCCGGACGCGCGCTTTCGCACACCAAGGCGCACCGATGCAATCCCTGCTAGAAGACCCCGCCGTCCAGGCGGCCCTCGCGCCGCTCGTGGTCGCGCTGCTGATCGGCAGCGCGCTGCACCGCACGCGCCTGGCCTGGCTCGCGATTGCCGCTGCGCTGGCGACGGCGGTGGCGCTGAGCACCGGCATTGCCTTCTCGCCATTGACGGCCGCGCGCAAGATCCTGCTCCTCGTGCTCGCCGCGCCGCTGATCGGCATCGCGCTCGATGCGCGCCCGACACTGCCGCGCCTGACGCTGCCCGCGCTGGCCGCATTGTCCGGCGCGGCCTCGGTCTGGGTCTTCTGGAGCGTGCTGTCGCAGCGCGAGCTGCCCGAGATGCTCGCCCTCGGCGGCGGCGTCGCCGCCTTCACCGCGGCGATGGTCGCGCTCGCGCTGCGCCTGCGCAGCGACGGCGCGGCCGGCGGCGCGGCGACGGTCGCGCTCGGCGTGGCGGTCGGCCTGGCGGCGTTGCTGTCGGCATCGATCGGCAACTTCGCCAACGGCATCGCCATCGCCGCCGGCGGCGGCGCGCTGATGCTGCTGCAGTTCGCGCTCGCGCGCGCGACCGCGCCGGGCTTCGTGGGCATGCTCACGACCGGGCTCGCGGCGGCGTTGATCGCCGCAGCGACCTTCATCCTCGCCGAACTGCCCTGGTACGCGCTGCCACTGCTGCTGCTCGTTCCGGCCGCCGCGGCGCTGCCACTGGGCGCCGGGCGCAGCGGGCGCGTGCGGCTGGTCTACGCACAGGCCGTTGCGCTGGCTGCCGCGGCAGCGCCCCTGCTCGCGGCCTGGCTTGCGACGCGGGCCGTGGCCGCTTGACACCGGCCGACGTCCGATCTCCCTTCACTCCACCCACCTCAAGGAAACCTGCCCGATGAAGAACAAGCTGCTCACCCTCGCCGTTGCCGCCGCGCTGCCGCTGATGGCCCAGGCCGCGCCCGAGAACTACACGCTCGACCCCTACCACACCTACCCCAACTTCGCGGTCGAGCACTGGGGCCTGTCGATGCTGCATGGGCAGTTCGAGAAGAATTCGGGCAAGTTCAGCTTCGACCGTGCGGCCAAGACCGGCTCGGTCGAGTTCGTCACCGAGACGGCCTCGGTCAGCACCGGCGACAACGTCAAGGGCAGCCGCCCGCAGTCGCGCGACGAGCACCTGCGCGCGGCCGACTTCTTCAACGCGGTCGAGTTTCCGCGCATGAGCTTCAAGTCGACCAAGGTCGCCTTCGGCGGCGATCTGCCGGCGTCGGTGGAGGGCAACCTCACGCTGCTGGGCGTGACCAAGCCGGTCACGCTGACCTTCGAGCGCTTCAAGTGCGGCACCAACCCCTTCACCAAGAAGGACCGTTGCGGCGGCAACGCCGTCGGCAAGTTCAAGCGCAGCGATTTCGGCATGAAGACGGCCATCCCGGCGGTGGGCGACGAGGTCGCGCTCAACATCTCGTTCGAGGGCGATCGCGACTGATGACGACCCCCGGGCTTGCGGCTGCGCCGCTTCGCGCCCCCACGAGGGGGGCCGCCCCCCGGGGCCCCCCCCCCCCCCCCCCCCCCCCCCCCCCCCCGCCCCCCCCCCCCGGGGCCCCCCCCCCCCTTCCCCCCCCCCCCCCCCCCCCCCCCCCCCCCCCCCCCCCCGCCCCCCCCCCCCCCCGGGGGGCCCCCCGCCGGCCTTGGGGCGGCCCCGGCTCGGCGCGCCGGTGCCGGCGTGCGCCACAATCCCGGCATGGCGCAGCCCCCGACCGACTCCGCCGACTTCTTCGACCTGCACCGGCACGGCTTCGTGCGCGTGGCGGTCGCGGTACCGCGCTGTCGCGTCGCAGACCCGGGCTTCAACGCCGGTGAGACGATCGCGCTCCTCGAGCAGGCGGCCGCAAGCGGCGCGAGCCTGGTCGCCTTTCCCGAGCTCGGCCTCGCGGCCTACACCTGCGACGACCTGTTCCACCAGCGCGCCTTGCTCGATGGCTGCGAGGCGGCGCTGGCGCGCGTCGTCGAGGCGTCGCGCAACTGCGCCGCGATCGCCATCGTCGGGTTGCCGCTGCGCGCGAACCACCTGCTCTACAACTGCGCCGCCGTCGTGCACCGCGGGCGCGTGCTCGGCGTCGTGCCCAAGAGCTACCTGCCCAACTACGGCGAGTTCTACGAGGCACGCCAGTTCAACCCGGCCGGGCATGCCGTCGCCGGCGAGATCGAGATCTGCGGCCAGCGCGTACCGTTCGGCGCCGGGCTGCTGTTCGAGGCCGCGGACCGCGCGCTGCTGAAGTTCCACGTCGAGATCTGCGAGGACCTCTGGGTCCCGATTCCGCCGTCGTCGTTCGCCGCGCTCGCTGGCGCGACGCTGCTCGTCAACCTGTCGGCGTCGAACATCACGCTCGGCAAGGCCGCCTACCGGCACGCGCTCGTCGCGTCGCAGTCGGCGCGCTGCATCGCGGCGTATCTCTACTCGTCGGCCGGTGCCGGCGAATCGACGACCGACCTCGCCTGGGACGGCCAGGCGCTGATCTTCGAGAACGGCACGCTGCTCGCCGAGTCGGAGCGCTTCAGCGACCGCTCGCACTTGATCAGCGCCGACGTCGATCTCGAACGCATGGCGCGCGAACGCATGCGCCAGACGAGCTTCGGTGCGTCCGGGGCGCGCCACCGCGACGAACTGCAGCGCCTGCGCACGATCCGCTTCGATCTCGGCACGCCCCTGCCGCGGCCGTTGCAGCGCGCCGTCGAGCGCTTCCCCTATGTGCCCGCCGATGCCGCGCAGCGCGATGCGCGCTGCCACGAGGTCTACGACATCCAGGTCCAGGCGCTGACGCAGCGGCTTTCGGCGAGCGGCGTGCGCAAGCTCGTGATCGGCGTCTCGGGCGGGCTCGACTCGACGCACGCGCTGCTCGTCTGCGCGCGCGCGATGGATCGACTGGGCCTCCCACGCGACCACATCCTCGGCGTCACGATGCCCGGCTACGCGACCAGCGCGCGCACGCTCGACCAGGCGCTGCGCCTGATGCGCTCGGTCGGCTGCAACGCGCGCCAGATCGACATCCGGCCGAGTTGCGACCGCATGCTCGCCGACATCGGCCATCCGCATGCCGACGGCATGCCGCAGCACGACATCACGTTCGAGAACGTGCAGGCCGGCGAGCGCACGAGCCACCTGTTTCGGCTCGCCAATTTCAGCGACGCGCTCGTTGTCGGCACCGACGACCTCTCCGAACTGGCGCTCGGCTGGTGCACCTACGGCGTCGGCGACCACATGTCGCACTACAACGTCAACGCGAGCGTTCCCAAGACATTGATCAAGCACCTGGTGCGCTGGGTCGCCGAGGCGCAAGCGACCGAAGTGCAAGACCGCGGCGTGCTGCTCGACATCCTCGCCACCGAGATCAGCCCCGAGCTCGTTCCGGGAGACGCCGCGGGCCAGCCCGGGCAGAGCACCGAGAACGCGATCGGACCCTACGACCTGCACGATTTCAGCCTCTACTACACCTTGCGCTTCGGCTTTGCGCCGTCCAAGGTCGCCTTCCTCGCCCACGCCGCGTGGAGCGACGCGGCGGCCGGTGCCTGGCCCGAAGGCCCGCACGTGCAGCGCCAGGCCTACGCGCTGGCCGACATCAAGCGCCACCTGCGCACCTTCGTCTGGCGCTTCTTCAAGACGAGCCAGTTCAAGCGGTCCTGCGTGCCCAATGCACCCAAGGTCGGTTCGGGAGGATCGCTCTCGCCGCGCGGCGACTGGCGCGCACCCAGCGACGGCGAGGCCGCGGTCTGGCTGGCCGACCTGGACCGGATTCCGGACGGCCCGCACCAGCGCGCCAGCCCGCCCCCCCAGCATCGACGCGCCCTGCGCGAAACCGGCCGCCTTCGAAAACAAGGACGCGAAACAGTATCAGGCGCTCTGCGCTTGCGCGAAGGCAGGGTAGTCGGTGTAGCCCTCGGCACCGCCGCCGTACAGCGTTTCGCGCTTCAAGGGTGCCAGCGGCAGGTCTTCGCGCAACCTGCGCACGAGATCGGGGTTGGAGATGAACGGCCGGCCGAAGGCGACGAGGTCGGCCCGGCCTTCGGCGACTGAAGCCATCGCCATCGCCCGGTCGTAGCCGTTGTTGACCATCCACGCACCTTCGGGGTTGCGCGCCTTGAAGCGGTGCTTCAGCGCCGCGTAGTCGAAGGGCGCGATGTCGCGCGCGCCGCCGGTCTGGCCTTCGACGACGTGCAGGTACGCGAGCAGGGGCAGGCGCTCGACGACATGTTGGTGCAGGGCCTGCGGGTCGCTGTCGGGCCCGGCGCCGTTGCTCGGCGTCACCGGCGACAGGCGCAGCCCGGTCCGCCGAGGCCCGATCTCGCCCGCAACCGCGTGCATCACCTCGAGCATCAGGCGCGCGCGGTTGGCGATGCTGCCACCGTAGGCATCGCTGCGGTCGTTGATGCTGTCGCGCAGGAACTGGTCGAGCAGATAGCCATTGGCACCATGCACTTCGACACCATCGAAGCCGGCGTCGATCGCGCAGCGTGCGGCATGGCGATACGCGGCCACGATGCCGGGCAGTTCGTCGCCGCGCAGCGCGCGCGGCGGCGAGACATCGACGAAGCCGTCTTTCGTGAAGGTCTTGGCCGTCGCCACGCGTGCCGTCGACGACACCGGCGCAATGCCGCCCGGTTGCAGCGAGACATGCGAGATCCGGCCGACATGCCAGAGCTGGATCACGATCTTCCCGCCCGCAGCGTGCACCGCGTCGGTCACGCGCCGCCAGCCCGCCACCTGCGCCGCGTTGTAGACGCCCGGCGTATCGAGGTAGCCCTGGCCTTCGGCGCAGATCTGGCTTGCCTCGGTGACGATCAGCCCGGCGCTCGCGCGCTGACGGTAGTACTCGGCCATCATCGGCGTCGGCACCTGGCCCGGGCCGGCGCGGTCGCGCGTCAACGGCGCCATCACGATGCGGTTGGCAAGCGTCATCGCGCCGAGGACGAAGGGGTCGAACAGGGTCGGCATGGCCGGAGATCGATGGTCGGGGAGCCGCGAGCATAGCGGGTAGCGCCCGCCCAGGCCGTACAGTCGGGCCTCCTCAACGACTGTCGGCACCATGCTCGCCTACCGCCACGCGTTTCACGCCGGCAACCACGCCGACGTGCTCAAGCACGTGGTGCTGATCCAGGTGCTGCGCTACATGGCGCAGAAGGACAAGCCGTTCACGCTCATCGACACCCATGCCGGCGCGGGCGGCTACTCGCTCGAGAGCCGCTATGCCAACAAGCGTGCCGAGTACGCCAACGGCATCGCGCGGCTCTGGGAGGCCGACGCGGCCGCGCTGCCACCGGCGCTGGCCGATTACGTGAGCCTGGTGCGTGCGTTCAATGGCGGCGGCAACCTGGAGCAGTACCCCGGCTCGCCCGGCTTCGCGAACCTGCTGCTGCGGCCGCAGGACAGGCTGCGCCTGTTCGAGCTGCACCCGACCGACCACCGCATCCTCGACGCATTCCTCGGCGCGCGACCGAACACGCAGGCGACGATGGGCGACGGCTTTGCGGCGATCAGGAGCGAGCTGCCGCCACCGGGTTCGCGCCGCGCGGTGCTGCTCGTCGATCCGAGCTACGAGATCAAGAGCGACTACGCCAAGGTCGTCGGCGCACTGCGCGAGGCGCTGACGCGCATGGCCGACTGCGTCGTGATGATCTGGTACCCGCAGCTGACGACGGTCGATTCGGTGCAACTGCCGCACCGCCTGCAGTCGGCCGCCGACGCGCTGGCGCGCAAGGGCTGGCTGCACGCGCGCCTGACGGTGCAGCAGCCCGACGCGCGCGGCTTCGGCCTCATCGGCAGCGGCGTCTTCATCGCCAATCCGCCGCACGTGCTGCACGCCGAGCTCGGCGCCCTGATGCAGCCGCTCGTCGACCGGCTCGGCCAGTACGACGCGGCACACTACCTGCTCGAGCAGCGCGCGGCGTGACCGCTGCCACGTCTGCGGGCCTTCCCCATCGGCCGGCCCCGATCCGCGGGGTTGGAACGCCGTGCGCGCGCGGCGACACTGGGCGCCCGACCCGACCGGCTGCACGCCGACGATGATGGCCACGATCCGCCGTTCCGCCTGGGCGCGCTGCGCACCGTTCGGGCTATTCATGCTCCTGCTGGCGCTGCGCGGCTCGCTGCCCGAAGACGCCGGCTTCGACCCGCGCTGGGTCTACGGCCTCTCGGTCGCAGCAACCGGCGCGCTGCTCGCGGCGTACTGGCGCGAGTACGGCGAACTGGCGCGCGCGAACTGGCCGACCGCGGCGGAAACGCTGCTGGCCGTCGCCATGGGTGTCGCCGTCTTCGGGCTGTGGATCCACCTCGATGCCGCCTGGATGCAGATCGGCTCTCCAACAGCGCCGTTCGCGCCGCTCGCCGCCGACGGCAGCCTCGACTGGCCGCTCGTTGCCGTGCGCTGGATCGGCGCCGCGCTGCTCGTGCCGGTGATGGAGGAACTGTTCTGGCGCTCGTTCCTGATGCGCTGGATCCAGAACGCGACCTTCGAGGCGGTCGACCCGCGGCACGTCGGCATCAAGGCGATCGTGCTCTCGACCTTCGTCTTCATGCTCGCCCACACGCTGTGGCTGGCCGCGATCGTCGCCGGCCTCGCCTATGCGTGGCTGTATCGCCGCACCGGCAAGCTCTGGGTGCCGGTCATCGCGCACGCGGTCACCAACGGCGCGCTCGGTGTCTGGGTGGTGATGACGGGAAACTGGGCGTTCTGGTAGCTGTGCCGGAGCATCAATCGCCGATCCCGCGCTCGCGGTCGGCCCTGAACCGGCGCCGGAATTCCTCGAAGCGCTGCGCGTCGAGCGCGGCTCGGATCTCGCGCATCAGGTTCAGGTAGTAGTGCAGGTTGTGGATGCTGGCGAGCATCGGCGCGAGCATCTCGCCACAGCGCTCGAGGTGGTGCAAGTAGGCGCGGCTGAAGGACCGGCAGGCGGTGCAGGCACAGGTCGGATCGAGCGCTCGTTCGTCGGCCTTGTGGCGCGCGTTTCGGATCTTCAGGTCGCCGAAGCGCGTGAACAGGTGGCCGTTGCGCGCGTTGCGAGTCGGCATCACGCAGTCGAACAGGTCGACGCCGCAGGCCACGCCCTCGACGATGTCTTCGGGCGTCCCGACGCCCATCAGGTAGCGCGGCTTTGCGGCCGGCAGGCGCTGCGGGGTATGCGCCATGATGCGCAGCATGTCGTCCTTGGGCTCGCCGACGCTGACGCCGCCGATCGCGTAGCCGGGCAGGTCGAGTTCGGCGAGCGCTGCCGCGGATTCCTCGCGCAGCGCCTCGAACATGCCGCCCTGCACGATGCCGAACAGCGCATTCGGGTTCGCGAGGCGCGCGAACTCGTCGCGGCTGCGCCGCGCCCAGCGCAGGCTGAGCTCCATCGACGCGCGCGCTTCGGCCTCGGTCGTGAGCCGGCCCTGGGTCTCGTAGGGCGTGCATTCGTCGAACTGCATCACGATGTCGGAGTTCAGCACGGTCTGGACCTGCATGCTGATCTCGGGCGTGAGGAAGAGCTTGTCGCCGTTGACCGGCGAGGCGAAGCGAACGCCCTCCTCGCTGATCTTGCGCCCCGTGCCGTCGGCATTGGCCAGCGACCAGACCTGGAAGCCCCCGCTGTCGGTCAGGATGGGCCGGCGCCAGCCCTCGAAGCGGTGCAGGCCGCCGAAGCGACCGATGACGTCGGTGCCCGGCCGCAGCCAGAGGTGGAAGGTGTTGCCGAGGATGATCTGCGCGCCCATCGCCTCGAGCGCATCGGGCAGCACGCCCTTGACGGTGCCATAGGTGCCCACCGGCATGAAGACCGGTGTCTCGACGACGCCGTGATTGAGCCTCAGGCGGCCGCGCCGGGCGGCGCCCTCAGTGGCGAGCAGGTCGAATTCAAGCATGCGGCGCATTGTCGCCGCCCGCAATCAGTCCTCGCCGGGCCGCTCCCAAGAGGACTGAACTCCACTTGGGGGGCGCGAGAGCAGCGAGTTTGGGGTCGTCATGCAGACAAGACGAGGGGCGCCGAAGCGCCCCTGCAATGCCCAACCCGCAGGACTGTCGTGCCGCTCAGCGCACCGCGCGACGACGAGCGACGCCGCCCAACACGGCCAGCCCGAGCGCCATCAGCGCATAGCTCGACGGCTCCGGAACCGGCGCTGCACCATAGGTGCCGACCGTGAAGCCGTTCCAGTTCTCGTTGGTCAGGCTGCTCCAG
Source organism: Ideonella sp. (assembly GCF_016702655.1). GTDB lineage: Bacteria > Pseudomonadota > Gammaproteobacteria > Burkholderiales > Burkholderiaceae_C > CAIKUF01. The sequence goes on along the minus strand of NZ_JADJDO010000039.1, from coordinate 105,902 downwards.
GTAATGGAATCGACGGCTCGGTTGAAGCGGATCACTCCGTGCGGCTCGCCGCTGCCGATCAGGCGGTACTCGCTGCCGACGATCTCCTTGCTGAAGCTGCCACAGCCCCAGTAGCCGCAGCCAGAGCTGACGATCTCGAAGTCCTCGTTGAACGAGTAGCCGTTGCCGTTCAGGCTGACGACGGCGAAGAACAGGTTGTCGACCGGCGCCGAGAAGGTCAGCGTCTTGGAGGTTGCCGAGGACAGCGCGATGATGTCCGGCGTGCCGGGCGCGTTGTCGACCAGCGCGCTGATGTAGGGAGCCGCCGGCTTCCAGTAGTCGGTACCACCCGCCGTCTGGATGAACGCAATCTCACCCGAATAGCTGACTGCGATGTCGCTCGCATCGGGCCCGGGGGCACCGAGGTCGACGACGCCGCTCGCCGAGCCGCTTGCACCCGGCGTTCCGCTGGTCCAGTCGACCCAGACCACCGGCGCCGCCATGGCAGGCACAGCCGCCACCAGACATCCCGCCGCAATCGCCATTGCCTTCAGATTCATCGCGCAACTCCTCGTAGCATGTAGGCTAGACGGTACCCGAACCCGAGCCGCAAGTTAACCCCCGGTTCGCGGGGTCGGCCCCCCGCCGCGCGCGAGCAACATCGCGTCGCCGTAGCTGAAGAAGCGGTAGCGCGCCTCGACCGCGTGGCGGTACAGCGCCATCGCGTGCGCGTGGCCGGCGAAAGCGGCGACGAGCATCAGCAGCGTGCTGCGCGGAAGGTGGAAGTTCGTGACCAGGCGGTCGACGACGCGGAACTCGAAGCCGGGGATGATGAAGATGTCGGTCTCGCCGACGGTCGGCTGCAGCGCGCCGGAACGCGCCGCCGATTCGAGCGCGCGCAGCACCGTCGTGCCGACCGCGACGATGCGGCCGCCCGTGGCGCGCGTCGCCTCGATCGCTGCCACCGTGTCGGCGCCAACCTCGAACCATTCGCTGTGCATGCGGTGCTGCGCGATGTCGGCGACGCGGATCGGCAGGAAGGTGCCTGCGCCCACGTGCAGCGTGACCTTGGCCGTCGCGACGCCGCGCATGCGCAGCGCGACAAGCAGCTCCTCGTCGAAATGCAGCGACGCCGTCGGCGCCGCGACCGCGCCCGGCCGCGCGGCGAACACGCTCTGGTAGCGCGCCGCGTCGTCTGCATCGTCGGCATGGCGGATGTAGGGCGGCAGCGGCACGTGGCCGTGCGCGTCGAGCAACGCGAGCGGTTCGGCCGGGAAGCGCAGCCGGTAGAGCGATCCGTCGGCACCGCCGCGGCCCAGCACCTCGGCGTCGAAGGCGTCGGCCAGGCGCAACCACGTGCCCGGCCGCGGCGTCTTGCTCGCGCGCAACTGCGCCCACACCTCGTTGCCGGTCAGGACGCGTTCGACAAGCAGTTCGACCGCGCCGCCGCTGCCCTGCTTGTGGCCGTGCAGGCGCGCCTTGATGACGCGCGTGTCGTTGAAGACGAGCAGGTCGCCGGGATCGAGCAGCGCGGGCAGGTCACGCAACGCCCGATCGACGGCCGCCGCGCCGCGGCCGTCGAGCAAGCGCGAGCCGCTGCGCTCGGGCGCCGGATGCTGGGCGATCAGCTCGGGCGGCAGTTCGTAATCGAAGTCGGTGAGGGTGAGAGGCGAGAGGGTCGGCACGGACGGCATTGTCGTGCCGCGCCGAACTAACATCCGCGCTGTCTGCAAGCCATCCCCGACAAGCGCCCATGACCACCGAGCCCCCTGCCTATCTCGCGCTGCTGCTGCAAGCCGTCGAGGCCGGGGCGACCGTCGCGTTTGCGCTGTCGGGCCTGCTCGAGGCGGCGCGCAAGCGCCTCGACGCCGTCGGCGTGTGCATGGTCGCCGGGCTGACGGCGTTCGGCGGCGGCACGCTGCGCGACGTACTGCTCGACCGCCGCCCGTTCTTCTGGGTCGAGCATGCAGCGTGGCTGTGGGCGCTGCTCGCGCTGTGCGTCGCGGCGATGATCTTCCTGCGCGCGCGCCACTTCGCGCCGACGGCGCGCGCGATGCAGTGGCCCGACGCGCTCGGCCTGGGCCTGTTCAGCGCCGGCGGCACGCAGATCGCGCTCGCGCAGGGCCTGCCGGCCATCGTCGCGGTACTGATGGGCGTCGTCACCGCGGTCTTCGGCGGCGTGCTGCGCGACATCGTCTGCAACGAGATCCCGAGCGCGTTCGCCGACCACCGGCCCTATGCGCTGTGCGCCTTCGCGGGTGGCTGGGTGCTGGTCGGCGCGCAGGCGCTCGGCGTGGCCGGCGGCTGGGCGCTGCTCGCCGCAGCGGCCACGGCCACCGGGCTGCGCGTGGCCGCACTGATCGCCGACACCAGGCTGCCGCGCTGGTCACCGGGCGGCGAGCCGGGCGGGTAGGTTGCTGACGCTCGCGACCCAGGGGTGCGACGAGAATCGGCGCCAATGACCGCCGGCCAGCCCCGCGCCCCGTCTGCACCGCAACGCGCAATGGCCAAGCTCGGCCTGGTGCGCGACATCGACCTCGCGCTGCACCTGCCGCTGCGTTACGAGGACGAGACGCGCATCGCCGCGATCGCCGAGCTGCGCGACGGCGAGACGGCGCAGGTGCAGGGCCGGGTGCTGGAAGCCAAGGTCGAGTTCAGGTCCAGGCGCCAGTTCGTCGTGCGCATCGCCGACGCGAGCGATGAGCTCGTGCTGCGCTTCCTGCACTTCTATCCGTCGCACCAGAAGGCGCTCGCACCCGGCAAGCTGGTGCGCGTGCGCGGCGAACTGCGCGGCGGCTTTCTCGGGCGCGAGATGGTGCACCCGGCGTTCAAGGCAGTCGATGCCGACACGCCGCTGCCGGACCGGCTCACCCCCGTCTACCCGACCAGCGCGCAACTGCCGCAGGCCTATCTGCGCAAGGCCGTGGCCGCAGCGCTGGCGCGCGCGCCGCTGGCCGAGCTGCTGCCCGCCGAGTCGGTCCCCGCCGGTCTGCCGGCGCTCGCGGACGCGTTGCAGTTGCTGCACCAACCGCCGGCCAGCCTGACCCAGGCAGCGCTCGAAGACCGTTCGCATCCGGCCTGGCAGCGATTGAAGTACGAGGAGCTGCTGGCCCAGCAACTCGCCCAGGCCGAAGCCGTGCGTGCGCGCGCGCTGCTGCGCGCGCCGGCGCTGCCTTCGGCCGCGAACGGCCTGCACGCGGGGCTGCTCGCCGCGCTGCCGTTTGCGTTGACGCCAGCCCAGCGCCGCGTCTGCGCCGAGATCGATGCCGACCTGGCGCGCACGCAGCCCATGCACCGCCTGCTGCAGGGCGACGTCGGCGCGGGCAAGACGGTCGTCGCCGCACTCGCGGCCTGCCGCGCGATCGATGCCGGCTGGCAATGCGCGCTGATGGCGCCGACCGAGATCCTCGCCGAACAGCATTTCGGCAAGCTCGTGCAGTGGCTGGCGCCGCTCGGCGTCACGGTGGCCTGGCTCACCGGCAGCCGCAAGGGCAAAGGGCGCACCAAGATGCTGACGCAGGTCGCCTCGGGCGAGGCGGCGCTCGTCGTCGGCACGCATGCGGTGATCCAGCACGACGTCGCCTTCGCCCGCCTTGGCCTGGCGGTGGTGGACGAGCAGCACCGCTTCGGCGTCGCGCAGCGGCTGGCGCTGCGCGCCAAGCTCGACGACCCTGACAGGCCCTCCCCCGCGAGGGGGAGGGAGGGGGAGGGGGAGGGCGTGACATCCACACCGCAAGGTGAGGTTCGAGCGCAGCTCGAACCTCACCTTCTGATGATGTCGGCAACGCCGATCCCGCGCACGCTGGCGATGAGCTACTACGCCGATCTCGACGTCAGCACGATCGACGCATTGCCGCCCGGGCGCACGCCGATCGTCACGAAGCTGTTTGCCGAATCGCGGCGTGACGAAGTGGTCGCGCGCATCCGCGACGAGGTGGCGCGCGGCCGGCAGGTGTACTGGGTCTGCCCGCTCGTCGAGGCGTCGGAGGCATTGGACTTGCAGAACGCGGTCGAGACGCACGCCCGGCTGGTGCAGGCGCTGCCGGCTTGCACGGTCGGCCTGATCCATGGCCGCCTGGCGGGGACCGAGAAGGCCGCGGCGATGGCGGCTTTCGCGTCGGGCGCGATGGCGGTGCTCGTCGCGACGACGGTGATCGAAGTCGGCGTCGACATCCCCAACGCCTCGCTGATGGTGATCGAGCATGCCGAGCGTTTCGGCCTCGCGCAACTGCACCAGCTGCGCGGCCGCGTCGGCCGCGGGCCGGTGGCGAGTGCCTGCGTGCTGCTCTATGCAACACCGCTCGGCGAGACGGCGCGCGCACGGCTCAAGGCGATGCTCGAGACGAACGACGGCTTCGAGATCGCGCGCCGCGACCTCGAGATCCGCGGCCCGGGCGAGTTCATGGGGTCGCGCCAGTCGGGCGCCGCCTTGCTGCGCTTTGCCGACCTGAACGAGGATGGCGCGCTGCTGCAGCGTGCGCGCAGCGAGGCGGCGCGCCTGCTCGAACGGCATCCGGACATCGCGCGCGCGCAGATCGAGCGCTGGCTCGGCACGCGGCGGGACTTCATGAACGCCTGACCACGACCTGGACGGCACAATCGGCGCCTGGGCCCCGGCCCGGCCGCCCTGAAGCCGGCTCGCACTGCAGTGCAAAGCAAGGAGGTTACCCGTTGACCCTGACCGAACTGCGCTACATCGTCGCGCTCGCGCGCGAGCGCCATTTCGGCCGTGCCGCCGAGGCCTGCTTCGTGTCGCAGCCGACGCTCTCGGTCGCGATCAAGAAGCTCGAAGAGGAGCTCGAGGTCAAGATCTTCGAACGCGCCAGCGGCGAGGTCGGCGTGACGCCGCTCGGCGAGGAAATCGTGCGCCAGGCGCAGGCCGTGATCGAGATGGCGGCCGGCATCAAGGAGACCGCCAAGCGCGGCAAGGATCCGCTTGCCGGACCGCTGCGCCTGGGGTTGATCTACACCATCGGGCCCTACCTGCTGCCGACCCTCGTGCGCCAGGCGATCAAGCGCGTGCCGCAGATGCCGCTCGTGCTGCAGGAGAACTTCACCGCGCGCCTGCTCGAGATGCTGCGCAACGGCGAGCTCGATTGCGCGATCCTGGCCGAGCCGTTCCCGGACACGGGTCTGGCCGTGGCGCCGCTCTACGACGAGCCCTTCATGGTGGCGGTGCCGCGCGGCCACCCGCTTGCCAAGCGCGCGAGCGTGGCCGCCGAGGCGCTCAAGCACGAGACCATGCTGCTGCTCGGCACCGGGCACTGCTTCCGCGATCACGTGCTCGAGGCCTGCCCCGAGTACGCGCGCTTTGCGAGCAACGCCGAAGGCATCCGCAAGAGCTTCGAGGGCTCGTCGCTCGAGACGATCAAGCACATGGTCGCCTCGGGCATGGGCATCACGGTCGTGCCGCAGTTGTCGGTGCCGCACGACAAGCAGCCGCACGTGGTCTATCTCCCGTTCTCGGACCCGGTACCGACGCGCCGGGTCGTCCTCGCCTGGCGGCGCAGCTTCCCGCGCTACGAGGCAATCGCCGCGCTGCGCAATGCGGTCTACGCGTGCAAGCTCGACGGCGTCCGGCTACTCTCGTGAAAGCCTGCCGCGGCCGCTGCGGTTCTGGCGCGAGCGTTTGCGGCCTGCGCTTCTAGGGCCTATGCTGCGCCGGAGACAGCCTTTACAGTCGCGCGTTGCCGCCGTGCGACAGCGCGCGATGCGACCCGAAGACCCAGCCACGCATGAGTGATGTACGAGCCCTGCTCCTGACCGACGTGGTGGACAGCACCAGGTTGGCGGAGAAGCTCGGCGATGCGGCCATGGCCGAGGCCTGGTCCGGGCACGACCGTGTCGCGCGCGACCTGCTGCCGCTCTGGCGCGGACGCGAGATCGACAAGACCGACGGCATGCTGTTGATGTTCGAGGGCGCCGCCGATGCAGTCGGCTATGCGCTTGCCTACCAGCGCGCGCTCGCGACCTTGCCGACGCCATTGCAGGCCCGCGCCGGGCTGCATGTCGGGCCGGTGATCCTGCGCGAGAACGACGCTGCCGACATCGCCCGCGGCGCCAAGCCGCTCGAGGTCGAGGGCCTGGCCAAGCCGGTCGCTGCGCGCGTGATGTCGATCGCGCGCGGCGGCCAGACGCTGCTCTCCGCCGAGGCCCGCGAGGACCTCGGCAAGACCCCGTACCGCCTGCAGTCGCACGGCCACTGGATGGTCAAGGGCGTGGCCGACCCGCTCGAGCTGTTCGAGGTCGGCGAGCCCGACCAGCACTTCGCGGCGCCGAGCGACAGCGACAAGGTTTTTCGCGTCATCCGCGCCGGCGACTGGTGGATGCCGGTGCGCGAAGTCCCGAACAACCTGCCGCAGCAGGGTACCTCCTTCGTCGGCCGCGAGCGCGAGATGGACGAGGTGCGCGACCAGCTCGCTGCTGCTCGCCTGCTGACGCTGCTCGGAATGGGGGGCTTCGGCAAGACTCGCCTGTCGCTGCAGGTGGCGGCCGACATGCTGCACGAGTTTCCAGACGGCGTGTGGTTCCTCGACCTGGCGCCGATCCGCGACGCAGCGCTCGTCGTCAGCGAGGCCGCACAAGCCGTGGGCGTGCGCGAAGAGCCCGACCGGCCGTTGCTGCAGTCGGTGTGCGCACACCTCAAGTCGCGGCGCATGCTGCTGATCCTCGACAACTGCGAGCATCTGATCAAGCCCGCCGCCGACCTCGCGCACGCCATCATCAAGGCCGCGCCCTTCGTGCGCCTGCTCGCGTCGAGCCGCCAGGCACTGCGCGTACCGGGCGAGAAGATCTACCCGATCCATCCGCTGCCCCTGCCGCAGCAGGGCGAAGGCGCGAAGGCGTTGCTGCGCTCGCCCGCGGTGAGGCTGTTCGTCGACCGGGCGCGATCGCACAAGCCGTCGTTCGAACTGGGCGAGCGCGAGGCGCCGGCCGTGGCCGCGCTCGTGGCAAGGCTCGAAGGCATCCCGCTCGCGCTCGAACTTGCCGCGGCGCGGATCCGTTCGCTTTCGGTGGCCGACATCAACACGCGCCTGAAGGACCGCTACAAGCTCCTCACCGGCGGCGCGCGCGTGCACGACGAACGCCAGCAGACGCTGCGCGCCCTGGTGGACTGGTCCTACGAGCTGCTCGACGAGCCCGAACAGACTTTGTTGAACCGCCTGAGCGTCTTTGTCGGTGGCTTCGACATGCCTGCCGCCGAGCAGGTCTGCGGCACCGAGCCGCTCGCTGCCGACGACGTGCTCGACCTGATCGAGTCGCTACTCGAGAAGTCGCTCGTCATGCTCGACGACCGCGATGAAGGCATGCGCTACCGGATGCTCGAGACGATCCGCGACTACGCACTCGAGAAACTCGAAGCGAGCGGCGAGCAGGGCGCCACGCTGGCCCGGCATTGCGACCACTACTTCGTGATGGCCAAGGCGGCCAACCAGGGCCTGGAGGGGCCCGAGCAGGCCGATTGGGTCTGGCGGGTCGAGGCCGAACTCGACAACGTGCGCGCGGCCGTGGCGCTGGCGCTGGCCGGCGGCGTGGATCCGATCATCGCAGTCAAGTTCGCGGTGTCGCTCTCTGGGTTCTGGATCCTGCGTGGCTATTCGACCGAAGGCCGGGCCGTCGTCAAGGCAGCCCTGGCGCTGCCGCCGGTCCAAGAGTCGGACATCGGTCGCGCCTGGGCGCTCTACGCCGGCTCGCGGCTTGCCGAGAGCCAGAGCGACCTTGCCGAGGCGCTCAAGATGCTCGAAGCCTGCCTCGAACTGCGCCGCAGTCTCGGCAGCCCGGTAGACATCGCCGCGACGCTGTCGACGCTTTCGCTGGTGCGCCTGCAGACCGGCGATGCAGCCGGCGCAGAAGTCGGCGAGCGCGAGGCGTTGCAAATCTTCAAGCAGCTCGGCGACCGCGTCGGCGAGGCGATCGGCCTGTTGCACCTGGGGCAGATCGCGAACTATCGCGGCGAACTCGACGCCGCCCGGACCCTGCTCGAACGGTGCCTGGCCGTCGCGCGCGACATCAAGTCGATCGACATCGAGGGCGAGTGCGAGCTCCACCTCGGCGAAGCCGCTTTCGACGCAGGCATCCCGGACAAGGCTGCCCAGCACTTCAAGCGCTCGCTGATCGTCTGCCGCGAAGGCGGCGACAAGCGCGGCGAGGCCAATGCGCTGTGGCACCTGGGCCAGATCGACCTGCAGGGTGCGGATGTCGCGTCGGCCCGAAGCCGGCTCGCCGAGTCGTTGCAGTCGTTCAACGCCTTCGGCATGCGCGCCGAACTGCTGGGCTGCCTCGAAGATTGCGCGGCTCTGGCGCGGTTAGAACTGCGCAAGGACGATGCCGCGCGACTCGTCGGGGCGATCGATATCGCACGCGAGCGCCTCAACCTCAGGCGCGCGCCCAGGGCCGAGGAGCACTGGTCAATGCAATTGGCGGCACTGCAGGGGGTGCTGCCGGCAGGCGAATTCGAATCTGCCCGAGACGAAGGTCGGCAGTGGCAGATCGACGACGCCGTCCGGGGAGCGCTCGCGGCCCCCGCGGCAGAGGCGGTCACGGCCTGACAGGCGCCTGAAACGGAGGCTCGAATTGAATGAGGCCGTCGCGAAACGCGACGGCCTCGGCATGAACCGCCCCGGTGCGTTCAGGCCTTGCGACGGCGCGCAGCGGCACCCACGACGAGCAGGCCACCGATCATCAACGCGTAGGTTGCGGGCTCCGGCACGACGGTGAGAATGGCGAGATTCTCCGATTGACCGAAGCTGCCCTTGCAGTTCTCGAGCAATACACAGATCGGATTCTGCGAACCCTCGGTGTAGTAGAGCTGCACGCTCGGCGCGCCCTGAGGCGATGCGAGGTACTCGAACCGCATGTGGAACGAATAGACACCGCCCCCCGCGATCGCCATGCTTGCCGCGTTAGTGGGAGTCACGGCTGCATAAAAGCCCGACTCGACGCCCTTGATCCCGTTGTTCCAGTACATCTGGTAGATCGGCACCGGCGCGAGCGCGAACGTCTCGACGACAACATCGGTATCGAAGTTGTAGAAGCTCAGCTGCACATTCGTGATGGACATGCCGCCCGCAGAGCACGAATCTGAATTGAGGATCCACCCCGAAGAGGCTTCGCAGGCATCCGGGATGTAGAAGTCGCCGGTTCCCTTCCAGCCGAGATCGTCGAACGGGGACCCGAACCCCGGATCCCAGGCGCCAGGATAGGTCTTGGCCTGCGCCGAACCGACTGCCGCGACAGTCGCCGCAACCGCCAGCGCGGCACCGAGGACTGCCGAACCCAGTGATTTCGTCTTCAACATGTCCTGCCTCCAAGCATTGAGTGTGTGCGGTCGGTCACGAAGCCCGGCTTCGCCGAGTCGCCTCGACACGGGCCGATTGTAGGGAGGCAGGCGCGCCAGCAGGGGTAACCGCATCCCCCCGGACTAGGGGGGTTCGCTCGCTTTTGGGGGGCGGGTCAACCCGTGGTCGCCGCCAGCGCTTCGTCGAGCACTTCGACCCAGTGCCGCACCGGCGTTCCGGTACCTGACTGCAGGTGCTGGATACAGCCGATGTTGGCCGAGACGATGACTTCGCTGTTCTGCGGCGCCAGGTTGCCGAGCTTGCGGTCGCGCAGCGCGGTCGCGAGCTCGGGTTGCAGCACCGAGTAGGTGCCGGCCGAGCCACAGCATAGGTGGCTCTCGTTGGCGGCGAGGCGGATTTCGAACCCCAGGCTCGCCAAGGCCTCTTCGACGCCGCCGCGCAGGCGCTGCCCATGCTGCAGCGTGCAGGGTGGGTGAAAGACGAGCCGCCGCGTCGGCCCCTTCGCCGCCACGGCAACCTGGGGCCGCAGCCGCTCGACAATGCCCGGCAGCAGCTCGCTCAGGTCGCGCGTCAGGTCGGCGACGCGCTGCGCGCGCTCGGCGTAGGCGGGGTCGTGCGCGAGGGCGTGACCGTAGTCCTTGACCGTCACGCCGCAGCCCGACGCATTCATCACGATCGCCTCGACCTCGCCCGCCGCGACCTGCGGCCACCAGGCATCGACGTTGCGGCGCATGTCGGCGAGCCCGCCTTCGTGGTCGTTCAGGTGGCTGCGCAGCGCGCCGCAGCAGCCCGCGCTATCGGCGACCAGGGTCTGGATGCCGGCGGCGTCGAGCACGCGCGCGGTGGCGCTGTTGATGCCCGGCATCATCGCCGGCTGCACGCAGCCCATCAGCATCAGCACCTTGCGCTCGTGCCTGCGTGTCGGCCAGAGTTTCGCGCGCGCACCTGCGGGCGCCGGCACCTTTGCCTTGAGCGCCGCCGGCAGCAGCGGCCGCACGAGCTGGCCCGCCTTCATCGCCGGACCGAAGAGCGGCGAGGTCAGGCCTTCCTTGAGCCCGGTGCGCGCCAGCCGCTCGAGTACCGGGCGCTTCTCGACCCGCTCCTCGACGATGCGCCGGCCGATATCGACCAGGTGGCCGTACTGCACGCCCGACGGGCAGGTGGTCTCGCAGTTGCGGCAGGTCAGGCAGCGGTCCAGGTGCAGTTGCGTGCTGCGCGTGACCGGCGCGCCTTCGAGCACCTGCTTGATCAGGTAGATGCGCCCGCGCGGGCTGTCGAGCTCGTCGCCGAGCAACTGATAGGTCGGGCAGGTGGCGGTACAGAAGCCGCAGTGCACGCACTTGCGCAGGATGGCCTCGGCCTCGATGCCGTCGGGCGTGCCTTTGAACTCCGGGGCCAGGTCGGTCTGCATCGTGCGGGTCAGAGCCCCGGGTAGAGGCGGCCGGGGTTGAGGATGCCGTCCGGATCGAAGGCGCGCTTGAGCTCGCGCTGGATGCGCGCCAGTGGCGCGGCGAGCGGCGTGAAGACGCCGGGAGACTTGTCGTTGGCGCGAAAGATCGTCGCATGGCCGCCGGCCGCCGTGGCCGCGTCGCGCACCCGGGCCGCGGGCAGGTCGGTGCACAGCCAGCGCAGCGCGCCGCCCCACTCGATCAGCAGCGCGCCAGTCAGCGCGAGCGGCGGCGCCGTCGGCGGCAGCGACAGACGCCACAGGCGCGTCGCTGCGCTCTCCTCGCAGGCGCGCCGCGCGGCGCCGAAGTAGTCGTCGGTCTGTTCGCGCAGCCCGCCCCAGAAACCCTGCGCCGCGTTGTCCGGGATCGTTTCGCCGCCGAGCAGGGCCTGGGCTGCGTCGACCGCCGCCACCGCGCCGCGCAGCCTGATCACGAGCACGCCATCCCACCAGGCGCTCGCGTTGAGCGGGAGTGGCTTGCCGGCCCAGGCATTCAGGCGCTCGATGGCGGCGGCCTGATCGAGCTCGAAACGCAGCGTCGCCGTCGCCCGCGCCATGGGCAGCACCTTCAGCGACACCTCGCAGATGACGCCCAGCGTCCCCATCGAACCCGCCGCCAAACGCGCGATGTCGTAGCCGGCGACGTTCTTCATGACCTGGCCGCCGAAGCCGAGCAGTTCGCCGCGGCCGTCGAGCAGCGTCGCGCCGAGCAGGTAGTCGCGCACGCCGCCGACCGCCGCGCGCGCCGGCCCGGCCAGCCCGGCGGCGACCATGCCGCCGACGGTTGCGCCGGGGCCGAAATGAGGCGGCTCGAACGGCAGGCACTGCCCCTGGCCGGCGAGCGTCGCCTCGAGCTCGGCCAGCGTCGTACCGCAGCGCGCGCTGATGACGAGTTCGGTCGGCTCGTAGCTCGAGATGCCGGCAAGGCCTGTCACATCCAGGGGCTCGCCCTGCGCCGTCTCGCCATAGAACGACTTCGTGCCGGCGCCGCGGATGGCGAGCGGCCGGCGCTGCGCGCGCGCACCCTGCACGCGCTCTACGAGCGTCTGCAGGGCCGGGTCGTCGCTGGCCATCGCTAGAAGCGCGGCAACTCGGGAAACGGCAGCAGCCCCTTGCGGACATGCATCTTGCCGCCCTCGGCACAGCGGGAGAGCGTCGGGATCACCTTGCCCGGGTTGAGCAGTTCGCCCGGGTCGAAGGCCTGCTTGACGGCGCTGAACGCCGCCAGTTCCTCGGGCGAGAACTGCACGCACATCGACGCGAGCTTCTCGATGCCGACGCCGTGCTCGCCGGTGACGGTACCGCCCATGCGGACGCTGGTCTCGAGGATGTCGGCGCCGAAGGCCTCGCAGCGGTGCAGCTGATCGGCATCGTTGGCGTCGTACAGGATCAGCGGATGCAGGTTGCCGTCGCCGGCATGGAACACGTTGGCACAGCGCAGCCCGTACTTCGCCTCCATTTGTTGAATCGCGTGCAGCATGTCGGCGATGCGCCGGCGCGGAATCGTCGAGTCCATGCACATGTAGTCCGGGCTGATGCGCCCGCTCGCCGGAAAGGCGTTCTTGCGCCCGCTCCAGAACTTCAGGCGCTGCGCCTCGTCCTGGCTCACCTCGAGGCGCGTCGCGCCGGCCGCCTGCAGCACCTCGCGCATACGGGCGATCTCCTCTTCCACCTCTTCGGGCGTGCCGTCGCTCTCGCAGAGCAAGATCGCCTCGGCGCCGAGGTCGTAGCCGGCGTGGACGAAATCCTCGACCGCTGCCGTCATCGGCTTGTCCATCATCTCGAGGCCGGCGGGGATGATGCCGGCCGCGATCACGCCGGCCACGGCCGCGCCCGCCTTGCGCACGTCGTCGAAGCTCGCCATGATGCAGCGCGCCGTCAGCGGCTCGGGGACGAGGCGCACCGTGACCTCGGTCACGACGGCGAGCATGCCCTCGCTGCCGACGACGAGCGGCAGCAGGTCGAGCCCGGGCGTGTCGAGCGCCGTGCTGCCGAACACGACCTCCTCGCCCTCGACGGTGAAGCCCTTGACGCGCAGCACGTTGTGCAGCGTCAGGCCGTACTTCAGGCAGTGCACGCCGCCCGAGTTCTCGGCCACGTTGCCGCCGATCGTGCATGCGATCTGGCTGCTCGGGTCGGGCGCGTAGTACAGGCCGTGCGGCGCGGCGGCGTCGCTGATCGCGAGGTTGCGCACACCGCACTGCACGACCGCCGTGCGCGCAGCGGCATCGATCCTGACGATCCGGTTCAGGCGCGCGAGCGACAGCGTCACGCCCAGTCGGTGCGGCAGCGCGCCGCCGGAGAGCCCGGTGCCCGCGCCGCGCGCGACGACCGGCACCCCGAGACGGTGGCACGCGCGCAGGACAGCGGCCACCTCGGCATCGTTGCCCGGCAGCGCGACGACGAGCGGATGCTCGCGATACGCGGTCAGGCCGTCGCACTCGTAGGGGGCGACGTCCTCGGACTGCCAGAGCAGGTTGCGCGCCGGCAGCACGGCCGACAAAGCGGCAACGACCTCGGCCTGGCGTCTGGCGCGCGCGGCGCGATCGTCCACAGCCTGGGTCGCCTCGATCGTCATGACCCGTATCCCGGCGCGTGCGCTCGTTCAGCCGCGCCCGCGCGAGCGGCCTGCCGCAGGGGCCGATGCCTTCTTGGCCGCAGCCTTGCGCGCGGGCTGCTTGCGCCCGCCAGCGGCTGTCGCAGCGGCCGGGGCGGCGGCCGCAACAGCGCCCTCGGCAGCGGCGCCGCCGTTCTTGATCGCGGCGCTCGCAAGCTCGGTGAACTGCTTCGTCAACGCACCCCACCACTGCATCGGATCCACCGCCGGGGCTGCGGGCGCGGCCTTCGCCGCCGGAGAGGCGGCAGGCTTCTCAGCGGCGGCCGGCTTGTCGGCAGCGCGCGGCGCCGGCGCGGCGGCCGCCGGCTGGGCCGGGACCAGCAGCGCGTCGCGCAGGTCGGTCATCTGCACGTTCATGTTCTGCAGCGTCGACAGCGTCATGCGCTGCACCTCGAGCGCCTGGATCGTCGCGCCGAGCATGCGCGCGTTCTGCTCGAGCCAGTACTGCACGGTGCGCAACTCCTGGATCCGCTTGTCGAGTTCGGCGGGGTCGATCGTCGGCGCGACCCACTGCCCCATGCCGGGGATCGCCGCGCCGGCGTTCTTGACCAGACCCTCGAGGAAATCGAAACCGGGCACGAGTTTGGACAGGCTGGATGCGTCGGCGGCCATCGCGATCTCCTCGGTTGCAGCGAACCCGGCCATTGTGCCCGCGCGGGCGCCGGATTTCGCCCTGCCCGCTCAAAGTTGCCCGCTCAGATTCGCCAGTCGACGCGCTGCACCGTGAACCCGCGCGCGGCGAGCAGTGCCGGCAGGCCGGCGGGCCCGACCATGTGCAGTGCGCCGACCGCGGCAAACACGCTGCGCCCGGCCGCATGCTCGACGGCGATGCGATCGGCGAGCGACGCGTTGCGGTCGTCGAGCAGGCGCCGCAGCAGCGCGCGGTCGGCCTCGGTCTCGGCACAACCGCACCACTGGGCGTAGCGGGCGAGCTCCTCGGCCTGCCCTTCGTCCCACACCCGGGCGATGTGGACGAGCATCGGCCGCGCCTGCCCGGTTTCGAGCTGGCGCAGCGTGCTGTCGATGGCCTGCCGCGAACTCGCCGCGTCCCCCTTGAGCAAGGCAACCTGCATCTCCGGCGCCTCGAGCGAGACCACCGGCTTGCCGAGTGCGCGCGCGTGGCCGGCCAGAAAGGCGTCGATCGCATAGGCCGGGTCCAGCCCGTCCCAGCGCGCGGCCAGCGTCGTCAGCGCGGCGAGCTGGACTTCGGGTGCGAGGGCGCGCATCGCAGGCTCGACCAGGCAGGCGACGTCGAGCTGGGCGCCCAGGCGCGTCGCGAGCGGCGCGGGCAGCGGAGCCGCCGGGTCGGCGGCCATCGCGGTCGCGAGGCGGCGTTGTATCGCGGGGTCGAGCAGGTCGAGCTCGAGCGCGACGAGGTCGCTCGCCGCCAGCGCCGTGGCCACCTGCGGCCCCGGGAACATCCAGTGCCAGCGCCCGACGTGCAGCGTGCCGTAGAGATGCGAGCTGCGCCCATCGCGCGTGATGCGCCACAGGAAGCCGCGGTCGCGCGCTTCGCGCTGGCCTTGTTGCAGCTGCGCCGGCGACAGCACGGTGGCCTGCGGCGGGCACCCGGCAGGCGCTGGCGGGCGATCCGCCTCGGCCTGCGCGCCGGCGACGAGCAGCCAGCACAGCAGTGCCCCGCACCACCAGTGGCTGCCGGCGGCTGCGAGCCGCATCATGCTTCCGGCCGACGCTCTGGTGTGGCCAGTGCGAGCCATTGCGCCAATGCGACATACAGCTGGCGCGCCTGCAGCGGCTTGGGCAAGTGATCCGACATGCCGGCTTCGAGAAAGCGCGCGCGGTCGGCGCTGAAGGCGTCGGCGGTGAGGGCGATGATGGGCGTGTCGCGGTAGCGCTCGATGCAGCGGATGCGCCGCGTGGCCTCGATGCCGTCGAGCCCCGGCATATGCACGTCCATCAGGATGAGGTCGTAGGCGCCGCGGGTCGCGAACTCGAGCGCCTGCAGGCCGTCGACCGCGTCGTCCGGCTCGAGGCCGACCGCATTCAACTGCGCCCGCACGACGATCCGGTTGACCTCGTTGTCGTCCACCACCAGCACCCGGCTGCCGGCGAAGGTGGACCGCAGTTGCCGCTCGGCCTGCTCCGCGTCGCTTGCACCGCCGCCCGCCGCGTCGGCCGCGTACGACAGCGCCGGAGCTGCGGGTAGCCGTGCCGTGAACCAGAACAGGCTGCCCGCGCCGGGCGCGCTGTGCACGCCGAGCTCGCCACCCATCGCGCGCACGAGGTGGCGGTTGATGGTCAGCCCCAGGCCGCTGCCGGCGCCCGGCTGCGGCGTCGCGCCCGCGCCCTGCTCGAAGGACTCGAAGATGCGCGACCGGTCGGCGGGCGAGATGCCGGGCCCGCTGTCCTGGATCTCGAAACGGTACAGCGAGGCGTCGCCCTCGACGCGGCGGCAGCGCAGCGTGACCGCCCCTGCCGGCGTGAACTTGAGCGCGTTGCCGGCGAAATTGAGC
Source organism: Ideonella sp. (assembly GCF_016702655.1). Taxonomy (GTDB): domain Bacteria; phylum Pseudomonadota; class Gammaproteobacteria; order Burkholderiales; family Burkholderiaceae_C; genus CAIKUF01. The sequence goes on along the minus strand of NZ_JADJDO010000039.1, from coordinate 90,086 downwards.
AGCACCTGCACGAGCCGGGTCGGATCGCCGAGCACGCTGCGAACTGGCATCGACGTCGATCTCGGCGTTGAGCGCCAGCCCCTTGCGCTGTGCGTCCTCGTGCAGCATGGCCAGCACGCGCGCGAACACGTCGCCGATGCGCATCTCGACCGCGGCGAGTGCGAACTTGCCGCTCTCGATCTTGGAGATGTCGAGCACGTTGTTGATCAGCGTGAGCAGGTGGTCCGACGCCTGCGCGACGAGCGCGAGCCGTTCTGCCGCCTGCGCGTCCCGTGTCTCGCGGCGCATGATCTCGGTCAGGCCCAGGATGGCGTGCATCGGCGTGCGGATCTCGTGGCTCATGTTGGCCAGGAAGGCGCCCTTGGCGCGGCTCGCCCGCTCGGCGGCGTCCTTCGCGCGCGAGAGCTCCTGCGTGCGCTGCGCGACCTTGGCCTCGAGCTCGTCGTTGGCACGCCTGAGGCTCTGGCGCAGCGCCACCTCCTCGAGCCAGCTGCGGTGCATTTCGGAGACCACGAAGTAGAACAGCATGCCGCCGAGCACGATCGCGATCCACGATGTGCCGAACTGCACGATCGGCAGGGACGGCGCCGGCGCCGGCAGCAGGCCCGCGGCGCCGAGCAGGAACAGCGCCAGCATCGTCGCCAGCGCGAGCACGGTGGCCACCACCATCTGGCGCAGGCCGAGCAGCCAGCCCGCAAAGGCGACGATGGTCAGATAGATGTTGCTCGCCGGAGACCGAAAGCCCCCGGTCGCATAGCAGACCACCGTGACCGCAAGAAACGCGGCCCAGATCAGCACATGCGCTGCCTGGACCACGCGCCCGCGGCGGCAGAGCAGATTGGCCACTGCAACGCCCACGAGCAGCGACGCGTTGGCCGCCAGCCGGCGCGGCTCGGTCAAGCCGGCCCAGTGCAACGACGCCATCGCGAACAGCACGAAGGCGCCCACCGCATAGGTCGTCAGCATGATGAACCGGCTGCGACGGGTGTCCTTCAACGTGAAACCCTGGGACGGGCTGTCCGGCATCGCTTTCGCGGCTCCTGCGGTTGCCAACGCTGCGCATCGTAACCGCTGGCCAGCCCGCGCCGTGCCGCGCGTTCGGTGCGAAGATCAGGCTGCCGATCAAGTCACGCCAGTCGCATGCGCAGCCTGTTTCACCTCGCCTACCACGTGCGCGACCTCGACGAGGCACGCCGCTTCTACGGCAGCATGCTCGGATGCCGCGAGGGGCGCAGCAGCACGACCTGGGTCGACTTCGACTTCTTCGGCCACCAGATCTCGCTCCACCTCGGGGAGCCGTTTGCAACCACTGCCACCGGGCTGGTCGGCGGGCACCGGGTCCCGATGCCGCACCTGGGCGTGATTCTGGAGCTGCCCGACTGGCAGGCGCTGGCGCTGCGCCTGCGCGACGCAGGCACCGCGTTCGTGATCGAGCCGACGCTGCGCTTTGCCGGCCTGCCCGGCGAGCAGTGGACGATGTTCCTGCGCGATCCCTCGGGCAACCCGATCGAGATCAAGGGCTTCAGCTCGCTGGACCAGGCCTACGCGAGCTGAGATCGGTCAGGCGGCAGGCGCCCCTCAGGGCGCGTACTTCCAGGCTCCGTTCTCGATCTTCACCATCACGCGCGCGCGCTGGTCGAGGCCGAGGTGGTCGGCGGGCGACATGTTGAAGATGCCGTGCGCGCCCGGCAGTTCCTTGACCGCTTCGAGCGCGTCGCGCAATGCGGCGCGGAAGGCCGGCGTGCCGGGCTGCGCCTTCTTCAGCGCCACCGGGATCGCGGCCGTCATCAGCACGCCAGCATCCCAGGCGTGGGCGCCGAAGGTCGACACCGATCCCTTGCCGTAGGCCGCCTCGTACTTGGCAACGTAGTCGAGCGCAGACTTGCGCACCGGGTTGTCGGCCGGCAATTGCGCCGCGACGAGCACGCCGCCGGCAGGCAGGTAGGTGTCGTCGACATCCTTGCCGCCGACGCGCAGGAAGTCGTTGTTCGCGACGCCGTGGGTCTGGTAGTACTTGCCCGCATAACCACGCTCCTTGAGCGTCTTCTGCGGCAGCACAGCCGGCGTTCCCGAGGCGGCGACGAGCACCGCGTCGGGCTTGGCGGCGACGATCTTGAGCACCTGCCCCGTGACCGAGGTGTCGGCGCGGTTGTAGCGCTCGTTGGCGACGATCTGGATGCCCTTGATCGCGGCGATCTTCGAGAACTCGCCATACCAGCCCTCGCCGTAGGCGTCGGCAAAGCCGATGAAGCCGACTGTCTTGACGCCCTTGTCGACCATGTGCTGGACGATCGCGATCGACATCATGATGTCGTTCTGCGGCGTCTTGAAGACCCAGCGCCGCTTGGCGTCCTGCGGTTCGACGATGCGCGCCGACGCGGCGAGCGAGATCATCGGCACCTGCGCTTCGGCGACGGTATCGATCATCGCCAGCGAATTGGGCGTCGTCGTCGAGCCGAGGATGATGTCGGCCTTGTCCTCGGTGATCAGCTTGCGCGTATTGGCCACCGCCGCCGTGGTGTCGGACTTGTCGTCGAGAACGATGTAGTTGACCTTCTGGCCGGCGATCGTGGTCGGCATGATCCCGATCGTGTTCTTCTCGGGAATGCCGAGCGACGCCGCGGGCCCGGTGGCCGAGACGGTGACGCCGACCGTGATATCGGCCCGCGCCGCGACGGCGGCAGCGAGCAGCGCGGCGCCGAAGGCCATGGACTTGATGACGTGCATGTGGATGTCTCCTGGTGTGGCAAAGAAGGGCAGATACATTCGTCGAACGGGTACAGCGTGGCTGATTTCAGCTCCGGGCGGATTGCAGGCACGAGCCGGCCCCGGGAAACCCGGCGCCGACGAGGCCGCCCGAGAACTGCGTGTCGCCACTGACCGCCCCGGCAGCATGCCCCTTTGCCCACCGCCGGCATTGAACTAGGTGAACTTCTGGTCAATCGTTTCAAAAAAGCAACATTGCCGACGCCGCCGCCGATCCGATGACGCGAGGCCCGGGCAGGTGCGCAGGCGCCGCCGCGCCGAGCCGCCCCGAGCATGGCCCTGCCCTCCCGGAGGGTCGCCCGCCGTACCCGGGGGGCGGGGTGTCGTCACCCAGGGCCGCCGCGCCGGGCCGCCCCAAGCAAGGCCCTGCCCTCCCGGAGGGTCGCCCGCCGTACGCGGCGGGCGGGGTGTCGTCACCCAGGGCCGCCGCGCCGGGCCGCCCCAAGCAAGGCCCTACCCTCCCGGAGGGTCGCCCGCCGTACCCGGCGGGCGGGGTGTAGTCAATCAGCCGCCTTCCAGCCCCGGCGCAAGTCGCGCGGCAGCGCCGTCGATCGCAGCACGCAGCTCGTCGAAGCCCCGACAGACCGGAAACTGCGGAAACTGCGCCGCCACCGCGGGCGGCGGATGGATCAGGAAGCCCGCGTCTGCGGCGGCGAGCATGCCCGTGTCGTTGAACGAATCGCCGGCCGCGATGACGCGGTAGTTCAGGCTCCTGAGCGCGTTCACCGCGTGGCGCTTCTGGTCCGGCTGGCGCAGCCGGTAGGCGGTGACGAAGCCGGCGCCATCGACGTCGAGGCGGTGGCACAGCAGCGTCGGCCGCCCGAGTTGGCGCATCAGCGGGTCGGCGAACTCGTAGAAGGTGTCGGACAGGATCGCGACCTGGTAGCGCGCGCGCAGATCGTCGAGGAAGTCGAGCGCGCCCGGCAGCGGCGCCATGGCGCCGATCACGGCCTGGATGTCGGCGAGCTTGAGGCCATGCTCGCGCAGCAGATCGAGGCGCCAGCGCATGAGCTTGTCGTAGTCGGGTTCGTCGCGCGTCGTGCGCCGGAATTCGGCAATGCCGGTGCGCTCGGCAAAGGCGATCCAGATCTCGGGCACGAGCACGCCTTCGAGGTCGAGGCAGATGAATTGCATGAAGAGGGCTTCCTGGCAGGGCGGCGCGATGCTACCCCAGCGTTGAGTGACGACACCCCGCTCGCCGGGTACGTCGAGCGACCCTCCGCGAGGGTAGGGCCTTGCTTGGGGCGGCCCGGCGCGGCGGCCCTAGACGCCGGCCACCGCTCAGGACACGCGCGGCTTGACCCACAGCCACGCCACGACGCCGATCCCCAGCATCGCCAGCGACGTGACCGCGAGCTGCTGCGTGGAGTGCATCACGAGCGGCGCGATGACGCCGGCGACGAAGCCATTGGCGAGGCTGCCGATGCAGGCCTGCATCGACGAGGCCATGCCGCGCCGCTCGGGGACGAGGTCGAGCACCATCAGCGTGACCACCGGCACCATCAGCGACCAGCCGAACGAGAAGATCGCGATCGGCCACATCGCCCACCAGGCCTCGGCCTCGAACATCAGGTTCAGCGCCACGTTGAGGACGGCAACGCTGACCATGATCACGAAGCCGTAGCGGATCTGGCGCTTGGGCTGGATGCGCCCGGCGAGGCGCCCCGACAGCCAGGCGCCGCCCATGATGCCGGCAATGCTCAGGCAGAAGAACCAGAAGAACTGCCCCGGCGCGAGGCCCAGGTGGTCGCCGAGGAAGACCGGCGCCGACAGCACATACAGGAACATGCCGTTGAACGGGATGCCGCTCGCCAGCGCCAGCGTCAGGAAGCGCGGGTCCGAGCCGAGCTCCCAGTAGCCGCGCAGCAGGCTGGAGGCGCGAAACGACTGCCGGTGCGAGCGGTGCAGCGTCTCCGGCAGCAGCTGGTAGTTGGCCAGCCAGAGCAGCGCGCCGACTGCGGTCAGGAACCAGAAGATCGAGTGCCAGCCGACATGCACGAACAGGAAGCCGCCGACCATCGGCGCCACGGCCGGCGCGACGCCGAAGTAGATCGTCACCTGCGACATCACGCGCTGCGCGTCGGCGGGCTTGAACATGTCTCGGATCACGGCGCGCGAGACGACGATGCCGGCGCCCGCCGAGATGCCCTGCACGACACGCCAGAAGACGAGCGCGCCGATGCTGTCGGCGAGCGCGCAGCCCGCCGAGGCGAGCGTGAACAGCGCCACGCCCCAGAGCACGACCGGCCGCCGGCCGAAGCTGTCGGCGAGCGCACCGTGAAACAGGTTCATGACCGCGAAGCCGAACAGATAGGCCGACAGCGTCTGCTGCATCTGCACCGGCGTGGCGCCGATCGACGCCGCGATGCCCGCGAAAGCCGGCAGGTAGGTGTCGATCGAGAACGGCCCGAGCATCCCCAGGCAGGCGAGCAGCAGCGACAGTGCCCAGCGCGGGGCTCGCCACAGCTTGTGTGCGTCGGGGTTCATCGGATCGAACTTGCTCGCTCGTCGCGCCCGCTTGCGCAGGCCCTGGGGGTAAAAGTGTGAAGCGAGCCGATAGGCCGGATTCTGTGCAGCGCCAGGCCCTCGCGAACCTGCCGCCGTGACCGCCATTCCTCTGGGCCGTGCATCGCTGCACGGCTCGGTGCCACCTACCCGCCGGCTCCGCGGAGCCACATCATCGCCGGCCTATTTGGTGTTGCTGCGCGCAGAGATTGCCCGTTTCACCCAAGGCGGGCCCACACGGGAACCCGCCCTGACTCGTCTCTGTTGCTCTGATCCTCACCTCGCGGTGGACAGCCGTTAGCTGCTGCGCTGCCCTGTGCAGTCCGGACCTTCCTCCAGTGCGCCCTTTCGGGCCTTGCACCAGCGGCGGTCTGGCTTGCTTCACGGATCGGATTATCCGCGCAAGGCAGCTCCGAGGTAGCGCACCTGGTTCGGCGCCTTCTCGGGCTGGAGCGCAAAGTGGGCCGCGTGCTTCTTGAAGACCTTGGTCGAGGCGGCCGTCTTGCCGAGCAGGCCGGCCTTGCGCAGCGGCTCGGCGGCCATGCGCAGCTCGACCCAGCCGCCTGCGGCTAGCTGCGGCACCGCGCCGAGGATGACCTGCACGTCTTCGGGCAAGGCCGGCGCGCGGGCCGCCCGCTTGGACGCCGGTTTCGCGGCCTGCTTCGGCGCAACGGGTCTGGCCGCGGCGCGCGCCTTGCCGTGGCGCAGATCGACGAAGGCGTCGTAGACCGGCTTGGCGTCGTCGCCCGTCTTGCCCTCCTGGCCGATGCCCTCGACGCGGCAGCCCTTCTCGCGCAGGCGGATCACGAGCGGCGCGAAGTCCGAGTCCGACGACACGATCACGACTAGGTCGGGGCGCTCGGCGACGACGAGGTCGATCGCGTCGACGGCGAGCGCGATGTCGGTCGAGTTCTTGCCCGTCGAGAGATTGACGATCGGCCGGATCGACAGGCGCTTGAAGAGCTGCAGGTTCTTCGCCGCCGATTCGGCGGTGCAGTAGGCGCGGCGGACGTGGATCGCGCCGCGCTCTTCGAGCACCTTGGCGAATGCCTGTTCGACGACGTCGGCCGAGACGTTGTCGGCATCGACGAGCAGCATCACTTTGGGGTCGGATTTCATGCGAGCTTCCATTGGAGGGATTCACCGCCTCGCAGCGGCTTGAGTTCGGCATCGCCGAAGGGCAGCGATTCGGGCAGCGTCCAGCGCTCGCGGCGCAGCGTGATGCTGCCGGCGTTGCGCGCCAGGCCGTAGAACGCCGGGCCGTTGAAGCTCGCGAATGCTTCGAGCTTGTCGAGCGCACCCGCGGCGTCGAAGGCCTCGGCGTAGAGCTCGAGCGCCGCCAGCGCCGTGTAGCAGCCGGCGCAGCCCGTGGCCTGCTCCTTCAGGTGCGCCGCATGCGGCGCGCTGTCGGTGCCGAGGAAGAACCTGTCGCCACCCGACGTGGCCGCGGCGACGAGCGCCTGGCGATGCGCCTCGCGCTTCAATACCGGCAGGCAGTACCAGTGCGGCCGCAGGCCACCCTGGAACATCGCGTTGCGGTTGTAGAGCAGGTGGTGCGCAGTGATCGTCGCGCCGACGAAGCGGTCGGCGTGGGTCACGTACTGCGCCGCGTCGCGCGTCGTGATGTGCTCGAAGACGATCTTGAGTTCCGGGAAGTCGCGCCGCAGCGGGATCAGCTGCTTGTCGATGAAGACCTGCTCGCGGTCGAAGAGGTCGACCGACGGATCGGTCACCTCGCCGTGCACGAGCAGCGGCAGGCTCGCGCGCTGCATCGCTTCCAGCGTCGGATAGGTCCGGCGCAGTTCGGTCACGCCGGCATCGCTGTGCGTCGTCGCGCCGGCCGGATAGAGCTTGACGGCGACGACGCCGGCTGCCTTGGCGCGGTGGATCTCGTCGGGCGGCAGGGTGTCGGTCAGGTACAGCGTCATCAGCGGCTCGAAGGCCGCGCCCGGCGGCAGCGCGGCGCCGATGCGCTCACGGTAGGCGATCGCCTGCGCCGCGGTCGTGACGGGCGGCTTGAGGTTGGGCATCACGATCGCGCGCCCGAACTGGCGCGCCGTGTGCGGCAGCACCGCGGCCAGCGCCGCGCCGTCGCGCAGGTGCAGATGCCAGTCGTCGGGGCGCGTGATCGTCAGCTGCTCGGTCGGCATGCGGCCATTCTCGCACCCGGCCATCGCGCTGCCGGCGGCATGCAGCCCTTCAGCGAGGGCTCACCAGCGCATCAGTGCTGCAGGATCTTGGACAGGAATTCCTTCGCCCGTGGCGAGCGCGCGTCGGGGTTGCCGAAGAAGTCATCGCGCGTGCAATCCTCGACCACCTTGCCCGCGTCCATGAAGATCACGCGGTGGCTGACCTTGCGCGCAAAGCCCATCTCGTGCGTGACGACCATCATCGTCATGCCTTCCTTGGCCAGCAGCACCATCACGTCGAGCACCTCGCCGACCATCTCGGGGTCGAGCGCCGACGTCGGCTCGTCGAACAGCATCACGATCGGGTCCATCGACAGGGCGCGCGCGATCGCGACGCGCTGTTGCTGCCCGCCCGAGAGCTGGCCCGGGAACTTGTCCTTGTGCGCCATCAGGCCGACGCGGTCGAGCATCTTGAGCCCCCGCGTCTTCGCCTCGTCGGCGCTGCGCCCGAGCACCTTGACCTGCGCCAGCGTCAGGTTCTCCGTCACCGACAGGTGCGGGAAGAGCTCGAAATGCTGGAACACCATGCCCACGCGCGAGCGCAGCTTCGGGAGGTCGGTCTTGGGGTCGGCGATCGAGACACCGTCGACGACGATGTCGCCCTTCTGGAAGGGCTCGAGTGCATTGACGGTCTTGATCAGCGTGCTCTTGCCCGAGCCCGACGGCCCGCAGACGACGACGACCTCGCCCTTGTCGATCTGCGTCGTGCAATCGGTCAGCACCTGGAAGCTGCCGTACCACTTGGAGACATTGCGGATGTCGATCATGGCCATCGGGTTCTCTCCGGCTAGCGGATGATGCGGATCTTGTTCTGCAACCGGCGCACGAGCATCGACAGGCTGAAGCAGATCACCAAATAGACCAATGCGGCGAGCAGGTACATCTCGACCGGCCGGTTGAAGTTCTTGCCCGCGACCTCGAAGCCCTTCAACAGGTCGTAGGCGCCGATCGCATACACGAGCGACGTGTCCTGGAAGAGGATGATGGTCTGCGTCAGCAGCACCGGCAGCATGTTGCGGAACGCCTGCGGCAGCACGATCAACTGCATGGTCTGGCCGTAGGTCATGCCGACCGCGTAGCCCGCGTAGACCTGCCCCTTGGGCACGCTCTGGATGCCGGCGCGCATGATCTCGGAGTAGTAGGCCGCCTCGAACACGGTGAAGGTGATGATGGCCGAGACTTCGGCACCCATGGGGCGGCCGATCAGCAGCGGGATGAGCAGGAAGAACCACAGGATCACCATCACCAGCGGGATCGAGCGCAGCGTGTTGACGTAGAACGCAGCGACGAGCACGAGCGGCTTCTTGCCCGACAGGCGCATCAGCGCCAGCACCGTGCCGAGCGCGATCCCGCCGACCATCGCCACGAGCGTGAGCTGGACCGAGAAGACGAGTCCCTTGAGGATGAAGCTGCCGACGACCTGCCAGGTCAGGAAGCCGAAGTCGAGGTTCAGCATCTCAGGCCTCCCGCCGGGCCGCTCCCAAGGGAGGCCTGCTCCCCCTCGGAGGGGCGCGAACGAATGTGAGCTTGGGGGCCCATCACTTACCCCCGCCGATCATCCCCGGCACCTGCACGCGGTGCTCGATGACGAGCGCGATGCGGTTGACGGCAAACGCCGAGACGAAGTACAGCAGCGTCACCGCGAGGTAGATCTCGACGCCGCGCGAGGTCTCCTCCTGCGCCTGCATCGCGAACATCGTCAGCTCGGAGATGCTGACCGCGAACGCCACCGACGAGTTCTTGATGATGTTCATCGACTCACTGGTGAGCGGCGGGATCACGATCCGGAAGGCCATCGGCAGCAGCACGTAGCGGTAGGTCTGCGGCAGCGTCAGCCCCATCGCCAGGCCCGCGTAGCGCTGGCCCCGCGGCAGCGCCTCGATGCCGGCCTTGACCTGCTCGGAGATGCGCGCCGAGGTGAAGAAGCCGAGGCCGAACACGACGAGCACGAAGCTCGGCACTTCGCGCAGCGACAGGAAGATCGACGGCAGCACGTGGTACCAGAGGAAGAGCTGGACCAGCAGCGGGATGTTGCGAAAGAGCTCGGTCCACGCATTGCCCAGCAGCGCCAGCGGCCGGCTCGGCGCGGTGCGCAGGATGCCCATCAGCGAGCCGACGCCGAGCGCGACGACCAGGCCGCCGGCAGCGACCGAGAGCGTCCAGCCCCAGGCCGAGAACATCCAGTCGAGGTAGGTCTGCCCGCCGCCGGTGTCCTGCAGGAAGACCTGCCAGTCCCACGCACTGCTCATTGGCGCCTCCGTTGCGCTCAGGTGTGGCGGCCCAGCGCGGGCCGCCGGCGGTTGCTTGCCGGCCTGCCCTGCGCGCTACTTCTTGGCGTAGTCTTCCATCGGCTTGTCGTTCGGGTTCGCCCATGCCGCCTTGGTGGCGTCGGAGAGCGGCAGCCCGACCTTGGTGTTGGCGGGCGGGATCGGCTGCATGAACCACTTGTCGTACAGCTTGGCCACCTCGCCGCTCTTGATCATCGCCAGGATGCTGCCATCGACGGCCTTCTTGAACGCAGGGTCGTCCTTGCGGTACATGATCGCGATCGGCTCGACCGACAGCACCTCGCCGACGATTCTGTAGTCGGCCGGGTTCTTGGACTTCGAGATCAGGCCGGCCAGGATCTGGCCGTCCATCACGAAGGCGTCGGCGCGGCCCGACTCGAGCAGCAGGAAGCTGTCGGAGTGGTCCTTGCCGTAGACCTCCTTGAAGTCGACGCCGCTGGCGCGCTCGTTCTTGCGCAGCGTCTGCACCGAGGTCGTGCCGGTGGTCGTCGCGACCGACTTGCCGTTCAGTTGTGCGATCGAGGTGATGCCCGAGTTGGCCTTGACCGCCATGCGCACTTCCTCGACGTAGAGCGTGGGCGCGAAGGCCACGTCCTTCTGGCGCGTCGCGTTGTTGGTCGTCGAGCCGCACTCGATGTCGACGGTGCCGTTCTGCACCAGCGGGATGCGGTTCTGCGACGTGACCGGCTGGTACTTGATGTCGAGCTTGGCCATGCCCAGTGCTTTCTGAACGTCGGCGAGCACGTGCTGGCAGACGTCGTAGTGAAAGCCCGTGTACTTGCCGTCGCCGAGCGTGAAGGAGAGCGCGCCGGACGACTCGCGCACGCCCATCGTGACGCTGCCGCTGTCCTTGATCTTCTTGAGCGTGTCGCCCGCCTGCGCGTGCGCGGCGCCGACCGCGAGCGTGGCGGCGGCAACGAGCAGCGCCTGGTGCAAATTCCTGATCGACATGAAAGGCCTCCTTGAATGAACCCCCGCAGGGCGGGATGGCGGATTCTAGGGACGCCGCCCGCGGCCTGCACGGCCGAGCCTGCCAATCGAGGGTTTGCGATAGGGGCCGGGCGCGACACCCGATCGCCGCGCCAACGACAAAGGGGGCCGAAGCCCCCTTGTCTGCGAGGCGCCGTCGGCGACGGCGCGCATTGGCAGTGCTACTTCGGCTGGCGCCGGCGTGCGACGGCCGCGAGACCGGCCAGACCGAGGCCGAACAGGGCGTAGGTCTGCGGCTCTGGGACGGCAGGGGTGAAGTCGGCGTTGTCCCAGTAGACTGCGCCGGGGAAAGTGCCGACTTCATTGAAGGTGACGTAGGCAATCGGCGTTGCACTGCACACGGTCATGGAGCCACCGCCACCTGGATGACCCTCGGGCTGGTAGAAAACGTCCGAGTCGAGCAGGCCGCCGGCTGCGTCATAGGCGTTGAGGTGGCACTCGTCGTCATCCGACGGCGCAAAATCGCCGCAGCCGATCGTGAAGGAACTGAAGCCACCGGCCATCGACGCCTTGAACGCGCCGTCTCCCCCGTTTTGGAAGTACGAAATCAGGCTGTGGCCCGAGATCGGCGACCCTGGAGACGCATCTACCACGTCGAACAGACCCGTTCCGGCGATGAACTCGAATGTCACCCCGCCGTCGGTCACGCTCGAGTACGTTCCGGTGGCCACCCCTTCGAAGTCGATCGCAGCCGAGGCCGTGCCTGCACCCATCGCCGCGGCGGCTGCCACGGCCAACAATGAAAACTTTCTCATGTCCATGTACTCCTGAATTTCGCTCCCGCCGCGACGACTTGCCGCAGCTTGTTCGTTTGTAGTCCCCGCTCGTGCTGCCCGCAACCCCCGGTTCGTGGGGGGGGGCGCCGCGCAGGGGACTGACCCCGCTCAACCTGAGGCAGCCGCGTGCTGGACATCCCCCGGCGCACGCACGCTCTCCTGGCCTCGACGGGTGCCCGAGGGTCGCTCGCGGTCGATGCGCGCGTCCATCGCCAGCCCGAAGCTCCCGACCTTGGCCACAGGCACGGGGCGGCGCGGGCGCAAATCTTTCCTGACAAGGCTCGCGGGCAGGATCGCAAGGCCGCGGCCCTGGATCGCCATCGCTTTCATGATCCCGGCCCTGCCTGCCGTGCAGACCGCGTGACTTGCCGCAACTGCGCCGCGCGCAAGCGGCTGCGCGTCTCTGCCAGGATCACGAAGTCTTCAAGCCATCTGGTGTCCATGCACCACCGACAGCGCGTCGTCCGCGCCTGCGCTGCCAGGGTCTTCGGCGCCGGCCTGCTGCAGGCGCCACATCTCCGCATACCGGCCGTCGCGCGCCATCAGTTCGCCATGGCTGCCGCGCTCGGCGATGCGGCCCTGCTCCAGGACGAGGATCTGGTGCGCGTCGACGACGGTCGACAGCCGGTGCGCGATCACGAGCGCGGTCTTGTTGCGCGCAACGCCCTGCAGCTCGGCCTGGATCGCGCGCTCGTTGGCCGAGTCGAGCGCCGACGTGGCCTCGTCGAAGATCAGGATCGGCGGGTTCTTCAGCAGCGTGCGCGCGATCGCGACGCGCTGCTTCTCGCCGCCCGAGAGCTTCAATCCGCGCTCGCCGACCATCGTCGCGTAGCCCCTGGGCGTGGAGGCGATGAAGTCGTGGATGCGCGCCGCCTGCGCCGCGGCGACGACCTCGTCGTGGCTCGCGCCCGGGCGGCCGTAGGCGATGTTGTACTCGACGGTGTCGTTGAAGAGCACCGTGTCCTGCGGCACGATGCCGATCGCCGCGCGCAGGCTGGCCTGCGTCACCGCGCGGATGTCCTGGCCGTCGATCGTGATGCGCCCGGCGCTCACGTCGTAGAAGCGGTACAGCAGCCGCGCCAGCGTCGACTTGCCGGCACCCGACGGCCCGACGACGGCGACCGTCTTGCCGGCCGGGATCTCGAAGTCGAGCTCGCGCAGGATGGGCCGCGCGTCGGCCGCGTCGCTGTCGTAGGCGAAGCTCACGCCCTCGAAGCGGACCACGCCGTCGCGCACGCGCAGCGGCGGCGCGGCGGGCGCGTCGGCCACCTCGCGCTCGCGCTCGAGCAGGCGAAACATCTTGTCCAGGTCGGTCAGGCTTTGCTTGATCTCGCGGTAGACGGCGCCGAGGAAATTGAGCGGGATGTAGAGCTGGATCATGAAGGCGTTGACCATCACCAGGTCGCCGAGCGTCATGCGGCCGTCGACCACGCCCTGCGTCGCGCGCGCGAGCATCGCCACCAGCGCCAGCGCAATGACCAGCTGCTGGCCGGTGTTGAGCATCGACAGCGTGCTCTGGCTCTTCAGCGACGCGCGGCGCAGCCGCTCCAGGCTCTCGTCGTAGCGCCGGGCCTCGAACTCCTCGTTGTTGAAGTACTTGACGGTCTCGTAGTTCAGCAGCGAGTCGATCGCCTTGCTGTGCGCCACCGAGTCGAGTTCGTTCATCTGGCGCCGGAACTTCGTGCGCCACTCGGTGAGCGAGATCGTGTAGCCGATGTAGACCACCAGCGCGGCGACCGTGATCCACGCGAACCCGGCGTCGAACTTGACCGCCAGCAGCGTCAGCACCATTGCCACTTCGATCATCGTCGGCACGATGCTGTAGAGCGAATACGAGATCAGCGAGTGCACGGCGCGCGTGCCGCGCTCGATGTCGCGCGTCATGCCGCCCGTCTGGCGCTCGAGGTGGAAGCGCAGCGACAGCGCGTGCAGGTGGCGAAACACCGCCAGCGAGATGCTGCGCGCCGTGCCCTCGGTGGCCTTGGCGAAGACGAGCTCGCGCAGTTCGGTGAAGAGCGAGGTCGTGAGCCTCAGGCCGCCATAGGCGAGCAGCAGGCCGATCGGCACCACGAGCAGCGCCTGCGCATCGCCGGGCTTGATCGCGAGGCTGTCGACGAGCGTCTTGAGCAGCAGCGGCACGCTGACATTGGCGACCTTGGCGCCGACCATGAAGGCGAGCGCGATCCCGACGCGCCAACGGTAGTGCCACAGGTAGGGCAGCAGCCGTTCGAGCGTGGCCCAGTCCGAGCGCGGACCCGCGGGCGCGGTCGCAGGCGGCAGGGGCAGGGCATGGCCTCGCATCGCGGGGGCGGTCGTGAAAGAATCGGGCTTGGTTGAAGTGACGAAAGGGCGGGCCGATGGCAGCCGATGCGAAGACCTCGAACCATACCGCACCGCCCGGCCTGCCGCTCGCGCTGCCCACCGACCGCGACCTCGTGATGCGCGTGATGCCGATGCCGGCCGACTCGAACGCCAACGGCGACATCTTCGGCGGCTGGATCATGGCCCAGGTCGACGTGGCCGGCGCCGTGCTGCCGATGCGCATCGCCAAGGGCCGCATCGCGACGGTCGCGGTCAACGAGTTCGTCTTCAAGCAGGCGGTCTCGATCGGCGACCTGCTGAGCTTCTACGCGCATGTGCTGCGCATCGGGCGCACCTCGATCACGGTGCGCGTGGAGGTCTACGCCGAGCGCAACCCCGCCGACCTGCATGTCGTGAAGGTCACCGAGGCCAACCTGACCTACGTCGCCATCGACCGCGACGGCCAGCCGCGCGAGATCCCGCGCGGCTGACGCGCGTCAGCGCCAGAGTTCCACCGTCTGCCCGCCGGCGCGCATGCGCTCGGCCTTGGCGCGCAGGTAGCGCTGGAACTCGGGCTCGCTGCGGTAGCTGCCCGAGGCGACGTATTCGAAGCTGCCTGCCAGATGGAAGGGCCGCTGGTAGCCCTCGATGCGAAACACTTCGCGGTTGGCGGTATCGAAGAACACGATGCTCGGCGTATAGCCGACGCCGAGTTCGCGCGCCCAGGCCTGCGCGGCGAGCTTGCGGCCGTCGGGCACGACGACCTCGCGCGGATCGGACAGCGCAAAGCGCGCGATGTCGAAGCGCTTCAACTGTGCCTGCACCTCGGGGCGCTTGAAGCCCTCGGCGTGCATCTCGTCGCAGGGCTGGCAGTGGCGGGTCTCGAACAGCACCGCGAGCGGCTTCGCACCGGCCTTGCGCCGCAGGTCGAACGGCGGCGGCATCAGGAAGGGCTCGTCGTTCAGGCTCGCGCGGGCTTCGTCCTTGACATTGGCCGCGAGGTAGTCGCCGAGCGTGAGCTTTCCCTCCATCCTGCCGGCCACGTAATCGAGCGCGGCCGAGAAGCGGCTCGGCGGCAGGTAGCCGTTCAGGCGCGCGACGATCCTGCCCTGCCCGTCGAGGAAGACGATCGTCGGCGTGAACTGGACCTTCAGCATGCGCGCGAAATCTTTCTCGCTCATCGTGCGGCCGTCGATCCACGTGACCTCGCGGTCGCCCCAGAGGTTGAGCGCGATGGCCTCGAAGTGCCGCCGCGTCTTGTCGACGATCGCGCGCTGGCTGAAGTTGTTCTGCATCAGCTCGCGGCAGTAGGGGCAGCCGTCCTGGCCGAAATAGACGAGCAGGCGCTTGCCCTGGCGATCGGCGGCGGCCGCCTCCTCGCGCAGGTCCAGAAAGCCTTCGACGAACCAGCGCGGCACGTCGATCGCGTGCGGTGCGGCGTCCTGCGCCGCGACCGGCGCGAGCGTCGCCGCCATGAGCAACAACACAAACCAGGCCCGCAAGCGCATCGCCACCTCCGCCGCGCCACCCCCCGGCGCGCCTGGAGCTTCAGTCTACGAAGAAATCGGGCAGGAATTGCTTCGTCCCCGGCTTGACGGCGTAGCGGTCGAGGTCCGTCACGCCGTGCTCGGCGAGCAGCGTGTCGTCGATGTAGAAGTTGCCGCTCGTGGTCCGAGCGTCGCTGGTGAGGATGAACCAGGCGGCGTCGGCCAGGATCTCGGGCTTGCGGCACAGGTTCAGGTCCACGCCGGGGATCATCTGCAGCGCGGCGGTCGCGATCGGCGTGCGCGGCCAGAGCGAATTGACGCCGATGCCCAAGGGACGGAACTCGCCCGCATGGCCGAGCGTGCACTCGCTCATGCCGTACTTGGCCATCGTGTACGCGACATGGCCCTTGAACCAGTGCTCGCGCATGGAGAGCGGCGGGCTCATGTTGAGCACATGCGGGTTGCGCCCGGCCTTCGCGCTCTTGATCAGCTCGGGCAGGCAGGCCTGGGTGCACAGGTAGGTGCCGCGCACGTTGACGCCGAACATCAGGTCGAAGCGCTTCATCGGCGTCGCGGGGGTGTTCGTCAGGCTGATCGCGCTCGCGTTGTTGACCAGGATGTCGATGCCGCCGAAGCGCTGCACCGCCTGCGCCACCGCGGCCACCACGCTCGCCTCGTCGCGGATGTCGCACTGGACTGCGAGCGCCTTGCCGCCCGCGGCCTCGACTTCGGCGGCCGCGCTGTGGATCGTTCCGGGCAGCTTGGGGTTGGTCTCGGCGGTCTTGGCCGCGATCACGATGTTGGCGCCGTCGGCACCCGCGCGCTTGGCGATCGCCAGGCCGATGCCGCGCGAGGCGCCGGTGATGAAGAGTGTCTTGCCGGCGAGGCTCATGGGCTTGTCTCCTTCGAAACGAAGTCTGCGATGTGGGCGGCGATGGTCTCGCCGCAGACGCGGTAGACCGGCGCGCCGGGATGGAAGCCGTCGCTCGCCATCGCCGCCGGCGAGAGATCGAAGGCTATCGCCAGGTGCGACACGCCCGCGCGCGCCGCGGCCCAGGCTGCGAGCGCATCGTCATGGCGCCGCGCGTCGTCGCCCATCACCCTGCGCAGCGGCTGCGGCAGCAACGGAAACCGATGCACCGGCGGCAGCGGCGCGAAGACCACATGCTTCACGCCGCGTTCGCCCAGCAGCCAGTCGGCCAGCGCCTCGCGGTGCTGCACGGCGCGCCGCGGCGGAACGAGGTCGATCACGTCGTTGACGCCGGTCACGACGACTGCCACCTCGGCGCCGGGCAGCGCGTCGCTGCGCAGCAGGGCGTGCACCTGTTGCGTCGTCAGGCCGCTTCGCGCGTGCAGCGACCACTGCACCGTCCGGCCGCTGAGCCGGTGCAGCGCTCGCGTCAGGTTTCCGGCAAGGGCGTCGCGCTGGTGCGCCACGCCGACGCCGGCGGCCGACGAGTCGCCGGCGATCAGCAGGCGCAGGGCGCCCGCGCCACGGCCGACGCGCCCTTCGCGCGGCCCCTCCGCCTCGGGCAGCACCGGCGCGCGCCGCCGCGTCGCGACCGCCTGTGCAGCGAGCAGCGGCGCCAGCACGAGCTTCAGGGCCGGGGACATGCGCAGGAGATCGACGATCAGAACTTCGAGAAATCAGGCTTGCGCTTCTGGAAGAACGCGCTGAACGACTCCTGCGCCTCGGGGCTGCGCAGGCGCTGGCCGAAGGCCTCGCCCTCGATCGCGATCGCTTCGAGCAGCGCCTCGCGCTGCACCCGCCGCATGAGCCGTTTGCTCTGCTGCACCGCCGAGGGCGGCAACGCATTGAAGCGCTCGGCGACGCGGCGCGCGTGCGCAACGACCTCGCCCGCCGGCAGCACTGCATTGGCGATCCCGCACTCGACCGCGTCGGCGCCGGTGAAGGGGTCGCCGAGCAGGAGCTTCTCGGCCGCGCGAACGCTGCCCATCAGTTGCGGCACGACGAGGCTGGACGCGAACTCGGGCACCAGGCCGAGCGCGACGAAGGGCATCGCAAGCCGCGCCTCGTCCGAGACGTAGACGAAGTCGCAATGCAGCAGCAGCGTCGTGCCGATGCCGATCGCTGCGCCGGTGACGGCGGCGACGACCGGCTTGTCGCAAGCGATCATCGCGCGCATGAACTGGAACACCGGCGCATCCGGCCCGCTCGGCGGGCGCTGCATGAAGTCCTCGAGGTCGTTGCCCGAGGTGAAGATGCCCGGCTGCCCGGTGATCAGCAGTGCGCGCACCGCCGGATCGGCGGCCGCGGCGCCGACCGCATCGGCCAGGGCCTGGTACATCGCGGCCGTAATCGCGTTCTTCTTCTCCGGACGCGCGATCTCGATCGTCGCGACGCCGTCGAGGGTGGCGGTCTTGATGCTCACCGTCATACCTTCTCGAAGATGCCCGCCGCCCCCTGCCCGGTGCCGACGCACATCGTCACCATGCCGTACTTCAGGTTGCGCCGGCGCAGCGCGTGGACGACGGTCGCGGCGCGGATCGCGCCGGTCGCGCCGAGTGGGTGGCCGAGCGCGATCGCGCCGCCCATCGGGTTGACCCTGGCCTTGTCGAGGCCGAGCGTGTCGATCACCGCCAGCGACTGCGCGGCGAAGGCTTCGTTCAACTCGATCCAGCCGATGTCGTCCAGCGCTCAGGCCGGCGTAGCGCAGCGCGGCCGGGATGGCCTCGATCGGGCCGATGCCCATGATCTCGGGCGGCACGCCGCGCGCGGCAAAGCTCACCCAGCGCGCGAGCGGCTTGAGCTCGTAGCGCTTGACGGCTGCCTCGCTGGCCAGGATCAGCGCCCCGGCGCCGTCGCTGGTCTGCGAGCTGTTGCCGGCGGTGACGCTGCCCTTGGCCGCGAACACCGGGCGCAGTTTCGCCAGCCCTTCGATCGAGGTGTCGGCGCGCGGGCCTTCGTCGAGGCTGACCGTGCGCGTCTTCGTTGCCTGCTCGCCCGCCTGTCCCCCGTTCTCGAGGTTCGGGAAGCGCTCGACGACCTCGATCGGCGTCATCTCGTCGCCAAACTCGCCTGCCGCCTGCGCCTTCAGCGCGCGCAGGTGGGATTCGAGCGCGAATGCGTCCTGCGCCTCTCGGCCGACCTTCCATTGGGCGGCAACCTTTTCGGCGGTGATGCCCATGCCGTAGGCGATGCCGATGTTCTCGTCGCGGGCGAAGATCTCGGGGTTGAACGAGGGCTTGTTGCCGCCCATCGGGACCAGGCTCATCGACTCGGCCCCGCCGGCGATCATCACGTCGGCCTCGCCGACGCGGATGCGGTCGGCCGCCATCTGGATCGCGGTCAGCCCCGAGGCGCAGAAGCGGTTCACCGTCACGCCGCCAACCGGCTTCGGAAACCCGGCCAGCGCGACCGCGATGCGCGCCATGTTCATGCCCTGCTCGCCCTCGGGGAAGGAGCAGCCGACGATCGCGTCCTCGACGGCCGCCGGATCGAGCGTGGGCACCTGACCCATCGCACTGCGGATCGCGGCGACGAGCAGGTCGTCGGGCCGCGTGTTGCGAAAATAACCGCGCCCCGAACGCCCGATCGGCGTGCGCGTGGCGGCAACGATGTAGGCGTCTTGCACTTGCTTGCTCATGTCTCGTCCTTCGGTGATCTAACTCCCTCTCCCGCTGGCGGGAGAGGGTTGGGGTGAGGGTGTTTGGCGCACAGCCAGTCCAGAATGACTTGAAGCACCGCTTCAGTCTCGATCAGCACTTGCCGATCGTCGAACCGCAGCACATGAAACCCGGCCGCGTTCAGGTCTGCCGACCGCCGCGCATCGGCTTGCATCGCTTCGGGCTCGTAGTGCTGCCCGCCATCGAGCTCGACGATGAGCTCGGCTTCAATGCAGGCAAAGTCGGCGAAGTAGCGACCTACAGGATGCTGGCGCCGGAACTTGAAGCCGGCGAGGCGCCGGTCGCGCAGACGTTGCCACAGGGCGCGCTCGGCGTCGGGTGAGGATTGGCGCAGCGCGCGGGCCCTCACCCTAACCCTCTCCCGCGAGCGGGAGAGGGGACCGGCCGTGCCCACTTCGCGGCTCATCGCGGTGGGACCGACAACTAGTTGCGCACCGGCTTGCCGGTGGACAGCATGCCCATGATCCGTTCCTGCGTCTTCGGGTGTTCGAGCAGGCTGCAGAAATGCTTGCGTTCGAGCGCCATCAGGTACTCCTCGCTGGCGAGCGAGCCGGCGTCGACATCGCCACCGCAGACCACGTCGGCAATCAGCGCAGCGATGTGGAAGTCGTGCGCGCTGATGAAGCCGCCGTCGCGCATGTTGGCGAGCTGGGCCTTGAAGGTCGCGATCGCGCTGCGGCCGGCGACCGGGAACAGCTTTCTGGCCGGCGCGCGCCAGCCGCTCTCGGCCATGGCCCTGGCCTGCGTGATCGCCACGTGCAACAGCTCGTCCTTGTGCGGCACGATCACGTCGCTCCCCAGCAGGTAGCCGAGCTTGCGGCTCTCGATCGCGCTCGTGCCCACCTTGGCCATCGCGGCGTTCGTGAAGCCGTCGATCAGGAACTTCTGGATGTCGGCGTTCGCGTTGCCCGCAGCGGCCATCTCGGCGGCGCGGCGCGCGATGTAGGTCAACCCGCCCGCGCCCGGAACGAGGCCGACGCCGACCTCGACCAGGCCCATGTACGACTCCATCGCCGCGACGCGCTTCGCGGAGTACACCGCGAGCTCGCAGCCGCCGCCGAGCGCGATCCCGCGCACCGCCGAGACGACCGGCACCTGGGCGTAGCGCACGCGCAGCATGAAGTCCTGGAACTTCTTCAGTTCGGGCGCGATGCCCTTGGCGCCCGACTTCATGAACACCGGCATCAGCGCCTCGAGGTTGGCGCCGGCCGAAAACACGTCGTCGGGCGACCAGATCACGAGACCCTGGTAGCTCTTCTCGGCCAGCTCCAGGGCGGTTTGCAACCCATCGGCGACGGTCGGGCTGATCAGGTGCAGCTTGGCGGTGATGCTTGCGATCACGACCTCGCCATCCAGGGTCCAGACGCGGACCTCGTCGTTCCTGAACAATTCGGTCCCGCTCGCCAGCGCTGCAGCGGCGCCCGAGCCGAGCACGTCGTCGCGGAAATGCTGGCGCGCGTAGACCGGCAGTCCGGAGCGCGCGACGTAGCGGCCCTGCGCCGCGCTCCACGATCCTTCGGGCTTGTGCACACCATCGCGGCCATCGAACACCCATTCCGGCAGCGGCGCGCTCGACAACGCCTTGCCGGCCGCGATGTCTTCCTTCATCCACTCGGCAACCTGCTTCCAGCCCGCCTGCTGCCAGAGCTCGAACGGCCCCTGGCTGGTGCCGAAGCCCCAGCGCATCGCGAAGTCGATGTCGCGCGCCGAATCGGCGATCTCGGCGAGATGCACCGCCGCGTAGTGGAAGCTGTCGCGCAGGATCGCCCACAGGAATGCGGCTTGCGGGTTGCTCGACTCGCGCAGCAGCTTCAGCCGCTCCGGCGCAGGCTTCTTGAGCATGCGGGCGACGATCTCGTCGGCCTTGCCGCCTGCGGGAACGTAGTCCGCCTTCGCCGGGTCGAGGCGCAGGATGTCCTTGCCGACCTTCTTGAAGAAGCCCGCGCCGCTCTTCTGGCCGAGGGCACCCTTGGCGATCAGCGCCGCGAGCACCGGCGGCGTCGCGTAGCTGGCGAAGAACGGGTCGCCTTCGAGGTTGTCCTGCAGCGTCTTGATGACGTGGGCCATCGTGTCCAGCCCGACCACGTCGGCAGTGCGGAAGGTGCCGCTCGACGCCCGGCCGAGCTTCTTGCCCGTCAGGTCGTCGACCACGTCGTAGGTCAGGCCGTAGGTCTCGGCCTCCTTCATCGTCGCCAGCATGCCGGCGATGCCGACCCGGTTGGCGATGAAATTGGGCGTGTCCTTGGCCCGCACGACGCTCTTGCCGAGCGCGCTCGTGACGAAGGCCTCGAGCTGGTCGAGCACCTCCGGCTGCGTCGCCGGCGTCGGAATCAGCTCGACGAGCGCCATGTAGCGCGGCGGGTTGAAGAAGTGGATGCCGCAAAAGCGCGGCTTGATCGCCTCGGGCAGCGCCGCTGCGAGCCTGGTGATCGACAGGCCCGAGGTGTTGCTCGCGACGATCGCGTGCGGCGCGACATGCGGCGCGATGCGCTGGTACAGGTCGAGCTTCCAGTCCATGCGCTCGGCAATCGCCTCGATCACCAGATCGCACTCGGCGAGCAGCGCGAGGTGCTCCTCGTAGTTCGCAGCCTGGATCAGCGCCGCGCTCTCGGGCACGCCGAGCGGCGAGGGCTTCAATTTCTTCAGGCCTTCGATCGCCCGGGTTACGATGCCGCTCTTCGAGGACGTGGAAGACAGGGCCCCTCCCCCGTCTTTGTCCTTCGCCGCCAGGTCGAACAGCACCACCGGCACGCCCACGTTGACGAAGTGGGCCGCGATCTGCGCCCCCATCACGCCGGCGCCGAGGACGGCCGCCTTGCGCACATTGAATCGGTTGGTCATTGCTTGGTCTCGGTTGGGGAGGTCAGTCATTCCACGCGCAGCCAGGTCTGCGTGCGGCCGAGCAACGGCATGCCGATGTAGCCGCGCACGTCGAGCTTCTTGCCGCCGTCGACCGGCGACAGGCGAACCTTGTAGCTCTTGCCGTCGTTCGGGTCGAGGATGTGGCCACCGTCCCAGATGTCGGCCGCGTTGGCGCTCTGCCTGACGCCGGTGATGATGGTCATCCCGAGGATGGGCTTGTCCTTGCGGTCGTCGCTGCACTTGTCGCACACCGCGTCGGGCTTGGAGGCCGGGTCGAGAAGCTTCTCGATCTTGCCGCTGAAGGCGCCGCCGTTGTCGGTGATGCGCACCAGCGACTTCTCCTTCTTGGTCGCGTCGTCGATCGTCTTCCACAGGCCGGCCGGCGTGGCCTGCGCCTGGGCGAGCGTCGACAGGAGGCCGAGTGCGGCACCGAGGATCAGGGCTTGAGGTCTCATCGCAGTCTTTCGTGAGGGGTTCAGAACAGCGTTTCGTCCATCGCCATCAGCGTTGCTGCGCCGGCGCGGGCACTGCGGATCAGGCCGGCCGTCTCGGGCAGCAGCTTGGCGAAGTAGAAGCGCGCGGTGGCGAGCTTGGCAGTGTAGAAGGGATCGCCCGAGCCCTGCTTCGCGAGCGCGACCTTGGCCATGCGCGCCCAGAAGTACGCAAACACGAGATGGCCGCACACGCGCAGGTAGTCGACCGCCGCGGCGCCGACCTCGTCGGCATTGGCGAATGCCTTCATGCCGAGCTCGGTGGTGAGCTTGGTGACCTTGTCGCCGAGGTCGGCGAGCGGGTTCACGAACTCCTGCATCGCCTCGTTCGTGCCCTCCTCCTCGATGAAGTCGGCCACCAGCTGGCCGAACTTCTTGAGCTTCTTGCCGTTGTCGGCGAGCACCTTGCGCCCGAGCAGGTCGAGCGACTGGATGGTGTTGGTGCCTTCGTAGATCATGCTGATGCGCGCATCGCGAACGAACTGCTCGACCCCCCATTCCTTGACGTAGCCGTGGCCGCCGAAGACCTGCAGGCAGTGCGAGGTCGCGATCCAGGCGTTGTCGGTCAGGAAGGCCTTGACGATGGGCGTGATCAACGCCACCAGGTCGGCGCATTCGGCGCGCACGTCCTCGTCGTCCGACGAGAGCTCCTTGTCGATCTGCAGCGTGGTCCACATCGCCAGCGCCCGCCCGCCCTCGGCATAGGCGCGCGCGGTGAGCAGCATCTTGCGCACGTCGGGGTGGACGATGATCTTGTCGGCCGGCTGGTCGGGGTTCTTGGGCCCCGACAGCGATCGCATCTGGATGCGCTCCTTGGCGTAGGCGACGGCGTTCTGGTAGGCGACTTCGGTCAGCCCCAGGCCCTGCATGCCGACGCCGATGCGCGCCGCGTTCATCATCAGGAACATCGCCGCCAGGCCGCGGTTGGGCTCGCCGACGAGCCAGCCGGTCGCGCCGTCGAGGCTGATCTGGCAGGTGGCGCTGGCGTTGATGCCCATCTTGTGCTCGAGGCCGGTGCAGAAGATCGGATTGCGCGCTCCGAGCGCATCCCCCCCATCGGCGCCGGGCAGGAACTTCGGGACCACGAACAGCGAGATCCCCTTGGACCCCGTCGGCGCGTCGGGCAAACGCGCGAGCACGAGGTGGACGATGTTCTCGGCCAGGTCCTGCTCGCCGCCGCTGATGAAGATCTTGCTGCCGCTGATGCGGTAGCTGCCGTCGCCCTGCGGCTCGGCCTTGGTGCGCAGCAGGCCCAGGTCGGTGCCGCAATGGGCCTCGGTCAGGCACATCGTTCCGACCCACTGGCCGCTGACGAGCTTGGGCAGGTAGAGCGCCTTCTGCGCTTCGCTGGCGTGCTCGCGCAGGCACTCGTAGGCGCCGTGGGCGAGGCCGGGGTACATGGTCCAGGCCTGGTTGGCCGAGTTCAGCATCTCGTAGAAGGCCTGGTCGACGACATGCGGCAGGCCCTGGCCGCCGTAGGCCGGGTCGGCCGACAGCGACGGCCAGCCCCCTTCGACGAACTTGGCGTAGGCCTCCTTGAATCCCTTGGGCGTGCGCACCGCATGCGTCTCGCGGTCGAGCACGCAGCCCTCGGCATCGCCGCTCGCATTCAGCGGCGCGAGCACCTCCGAGGCGAACTTGCCCGCCTCCTCGAGCACGGCGTTGATCGTGTCGGCATCGATCTCGGCGTGCGCCGGCAGCTGCTTGAATTCGTCGACGACGCCGAGCAACTCGTGCAGCACGAAGTGCATGTCGCGCAGCGGGGGGGTGTAACTGGCCATGATGGTTTGCTCCGGATGAATGGGGTGAAAGGCCGATCAGCGCCGCACGCCGCGGCGCGCCAGCGGCGCCGGCTCGGCGCGCGTGGCGTAGTGGGCGACGATGCGCTCGAAACCGGCGCGCGCCCGGTCCACTGCGCCCGGCAGGCGCAGGAAGCGCGCGTCGTGGTGCAGCGCGAGGATCAGGCCGTGCGTCTCGAACAGCAATTGCAGCGGCTCGGTGTCGGGGCGCAGGTGGCCTTCGTCGATCGCGAGGCCGATCGCGCGCTCGAGCGTCGCCTGCCAGGTCTGCACCATCGCCGCGAGCGCGTCGCGCACCGGCCCCGGCCGGTCGTCGAACTCGACCGCGCCGCTGATGTAGATGCAGCCCGAATCGACCTCGACCGACACCCGCCGCACCCAGCGCTCGAACAGCGCACGCAGGCGCGGCAGGCCGCGCGGCTCGCTCATCGACGGGAAGAAGACCTCCTCCTCGAAGCGACGGTGGTATTCGCGGATGACGGAGATCTGCAGCTCCTCGCGCGAGCCGAAGTGGGCGAACACGCCCGACTTGCTCATCTGCGTGACCTCGGCCAGGGCCCCGATCGACAGCCCCTCGAGCCCCATGTGCGACGCCAGCACGAGCGCTGCGTCGAGGATCGCCGCGCGTGTCTGCAGCCCCTTTTGCAGGGGCTTGGCGGCGGCGACGGACGGTTCGGACACGGCGTGGACTGCCCCTGGCGGCGGACAAAAACGAACGATCGTTCTATTCTTGCAGAAGAAGTGAGCCGCGCGCCGTGTACCGGCGCAGCATTTTCTAGGGCATGCTGCCTAGACGGCGCGACTTCGACGCGCCCATGCGGGTTAACCCGCGGCTCAAACCAGTTCAGGATGGCGCGCCAGTCATGCCGCCTACACACTTCGCCACTACAAGGACAGCAGAACAACCATGACGACGACGATGCGCATCGCAGTGGTCGGCCTCGGGGCCGTGGGCGGTTTCATTGCCGGCCGGCTTGCCCAGGCACCGGGCGGGCTCCGCGTGAGCGCACTTGCGCGCGGCGCCACGTTGCACGCACTGCGCGAGCGCGGCCTGCTGTTGCGCGAGGCGGACCGGGAGACGCCGATCCGCGCGATCCACGCCAGCGGCGACGCGCGCGAGCTCGGCGAGCAGGACCTCGTCGTCATCGCCGTCAAGGGCCAGGCGCTGGCCGGCGTCGCGCAAACGCTCGCGCCGCTGATCGGTGCGCACACGCTGCTGCTGCCGGCGATGAACGGCGTGCCGTGGTGGTTCCTGCAGGCGACCGGCGACGCGACGCCGCTGGCAAGCGTCGACCCCGGTGGACGCATCGCCGCCGCGCTGCCGCTGGCGCAGGTGCTGGGCGGCGTGATCCACTTCACCTGCAGCAGCCCGGCGCCGGGCGTGGTGCAGCACGGTTTCGGCGACCGCATCATCTTCGGCGCAGCGGCAGGCGGCGCAACGCCCGGCGCGCGCGCCGCTGCCGTCGGCGCTGCGTTGCGAGCGGCCGGCTTCACGGTCGAGGAGAGCACCGACATCCGGCGCGAGATCTGGTTCAAGCTCTGGGGCAACATGACCATGAACCCGGTCTCGGCGCTGACCGGCGCGACCTGCGACCTGATCCTCGACGACCCGCTGGTGCGCGAGTTCATGTTGCGCGCGATGGCCGAGGCGGCCGCGATCGGCGCCCGCATCGGTTGCCCGATAGACCAGTCGGGCGAAGCGCGCATGGCCGTCACGCGCCAGCTCGGCGCGTTCAAGACCTCGATGTTGCAGGACGCCGAGGCCGGGCGTGCGCTCGAGATCGACGCCATCGTCGCCGCAGTGCACGAGATCGGCGCGCGCGTCGGCGTCGAGACGCCGGCCATCGGCGCGCTGCTCGGCCTCACGAGGCTGATGGCGCGCACGCGCGGCCTGCTGCCGCCACCGGTTGAGTGAGCGGGCCGGATTGGATTACGCTCACGCCTGCATGGAAGTGCTCCAACTCGATGTCTCGGGCCGGCCGCAATCGTGGATCTCGGCCAAGGAAGCGGCGATCCTCTACGCCAGCGACGGCATTGCCTGGACGCTGGGCGATCCGTTCTACGTGCTGCGCGGCGGCATGCAGCGCCGCACCGGGCTGCAGTCGCGGATCGAGGTCCACCCCATCGTCGCGGTGCGCGGCAACGTACCGAGCCGCGCCTGGCGCCAGACGCCGGCGCTGTCCAACCCCAAGCTGTTTGCGCGCGATCGCATGGTGTGCGCCTATTGCGGCGGGCGCTTCCATGTCGACGACCTGACGCGCGAGCACATCGTGCCGACCTCGCGCGGCGGCCTGGACAGCTGGATGAACTGCATCACCGCCTGCCGCCCGTGCAACGGCCACAAGGGCAACCGCATGCCCGAGGAAGTGCACCTGTCGCTGCTCTACCTGCCCTACGTGCCCAGCCTGCACGAGGACATGATCCTGCGCGGCCGGCGCATCCTCGCCGACCAGATGGACTTTCTGCTCGCGAGCGTGCCGCGCAGCAGCCGGCTGCACGGCTGAAGAAGGTTCAGGCCGGGTTCACTCCGGCGTCAGCGCCGACTTGAGGGCCTGGCTGGCCTCGCGCAGCTTGGCCTTGGCGAGGTCGCGGCACTGGGCAGCCGACGCATTGGGCAGCGCGTCGAAGGTCGTGGCCATGCGCTCGGGCTTGAACAGCAGCAGCCGCGTCGTCACCGGCAGGTTGCGCTGCAGCAGCATCACGCGCGCCGTGACGACGCAGGTATTGGCCTGCGTGATGCCGCCCTCCACCTGCACGCCGAAGCCCCACTTGTTGGTCGGATAGAGCCTGGCCATCTTCGCCGAGACGATCTCGCCGAACACGGCCTTGACCGTCGCGTCGTCGATCAGCACCTCGGAGGACTTGTTGACGAGCAGGTACTCCGGCGCCGAGGCGGCCCATGCGCTGCCGGTGCTACCCAGCACCAAGGCTCCGGTGACGAGGGTCCGGCCAACGGCGGCGAAGGTCTTCTTGTGCATGGGTCACCTGTGGGGAGTGCGCGCGCATGATGCCCGAAACTGGCGCCGCGCGGCAATGCGAGACGACCCTCGGCAACTGGATGCCTGTACAGTTGCGCGAGCCCGCCCATCGCCATGCCAGCCGCCACCGCCCTCCGCCGCGCCGCCGATCGAAGCGCAGATCCCTTCGCGGCACTCAACGACGCCCAGCGCGCCGCCGTCGAGCATGGCGCCGCGGCCGAAGCGCTGCTCGTGATCGCCGGCGCCGGATCGGGCAAGACGATGACGCTCGCCGCGCGCGTCGCGCGGCTGGTGCAGCGCGGCATCGACCCCCAGCGCGTGCTGCTGCTGACCTTCTCGCGCCGCGCCGCGCAGGAGATGCAGCGCCGCGCCGGCATGCTGCTGCAGCGCGCGCTCGGGCTGGGCCAGCCACCGGCGCTGCCCTGGGCCGGCACCTTCCACAGCGTCGGTGCGCGGCTGCTGCGCGCGCATGCACCCTCGATCAGCCTGCCAGCCGACTTCACGATCCACGACCGCGCCGACGCCGAGGACCTGTTGGGCTGGGTGCGCCAGGAGCAGGGTTTCGCGGCAACGAGCAAGCGCTTCCCGCACAAGGGCACCTGCCTGGCGATCTACTCGCGCGTCGTCAACAGCCAGCTGCCGCTGGCCGAGGCACTGCATCGCCATTTCCCGTGGTGCGCCACCTGGGAGTCGGAACTGAAGGCCCTGTTCGGCGCCTACGTGCGCGCCAAGCAGCAACAGCACGCGCTCGACTACGACGATCTGCTGCTGCACTGGTGGCAGATGATGACCGCCGACGCCGCGCTCGCGCGCACGGTCGGCGCGCGCTTCGACGCCGTGCTCGTCGACGAGTACCAGGACACGAACCGCCTCCAGGCGGCGATCCTGCGCGCGCTCAGGCCCGACGGGCGCGGCCTGACCGTGGTTGGCGACGACGCGCAATCGATCTACTCGTTTCGCGCCGCCGAGTGGCGCAACATCGTCGACTTCCCGCGCCAGTTTGCCGATCCGCCGGCGCGCGTGGTCATGCTCGAGCGCAACTACCGTTCGACGCAGCCGCTGCTCGATGCGTCCAACGCAGTGATCGCGCTCGCCGCCGAGCGCTTTACCAAGCAGCTCTGGACCGAGCGCGGCGCGGCGAGCGCCAAGCCGCAGCTCGTGACGGTCGACGACGAGCTCGCGCAGGCGCGCTGGGTCGCCGACCGGCTGCTCGAGTTGCGCGAGGGCGGGCTCGCGCTCAAGTGCCAGGCGACGCTGTTTCGCACTGCGCACCACAGCGCCGCGCTCGAACTCGAGCTCGCACGGCGCGACATCCCGTTCGTCAAGTTCGGCGGCCTGAAGTTTCTGGAAGCGGCGCATGTCAAGGACTTGCTCGCACTGCTGCGCTGGGCCCAGAACCCGCGCAGCCGGCTGGCGGGTTTTCGCGTCGCGCAGCTCGTCGCCGGCATCGGGCCGGCGTCGGCACGCCGGCTGCTCGATGCGATGGAGCTTGCGCCCGACCCGGCGGCAGCGTTGCAGGCCTTTGCGGCCCCTCCCGCCGCGGCCGAGGACTGGCGCGCCTTCACGGCTGCCTACGCCGCGCTGCGCGAACCGTCGTCGCCCTGGCCGCAGGAGATCGAGACCGCGACCTGCTGGCTCGGGCCGCAGATCGAGCGCCTGCACGGCGACGACGCGGCAATGCGCCTGGCCGACCTGGCGCAGCTCGGCCGCATCGCCGCCGGCTATGCGTCGCGCGAGCGCTTCCTGACCGAACTCACGCTCGACCCGCCCGAAGCGACGAGCGACGAATCCGGCCCGCCCGGCCTCGACGAGGACTACACCATCTTGTCGACCATCCACTCGGCCAAGGGCCAGGAGTGGAACGCGGTCAGCATCCTCAATGCCGTCGACGGCTGCATCCCGTCCGACATGGCGACCGGCAGCGCAGCCGAGATCGAGGAAGAGCGCCGCCTGCTCTACGTCGCGATGACGCGCGCCCGCGACCACCTGCACCTGCTCGTGCCGCAGCGCTTCCACGTTCATCAACAGGCTGCCGGCGGCGATCGGCATGTCTACGCGACGCCCACGAGGTTCATTCCAGCCGAGCTCGCGCGGCGCTGTTTCGAGATCGTTGCCGGATCGGCACTGGCGTCGGTTTCGCCAACAAGCGCTGCAGGCGCAGCGCCCCTGGCCGCGCACAGCCAGGGTGTCGACCTGCAGGCGCAGGCACGGTCGATGTGGTCCTGAAGCCCGTGGCGGCAGTTTTGCACACCCGGCGCCTGCGCCGACCCAGGTCCGCCTCGGCAGCCGCGTTGCGACCGGCAGCCGCGCGCTAGGATTGCCCTGGGCCCATCAACACGCCTAGCGCCATGACCAAGCTTCCACCGTCACCCAAGGAATCGCGCAAGCAGCCGCCGATCGACCGCCGGCTCGCTGCTTCGCCGGCGGGGAACGCGACCGGCGATGCCCCGGGCACGCTGCGCAAGGTCAAGGGGGCGCTCGGCCGTCCGCTCGGTCTCGAGCGCAAGGGCGGCCAGTTGCGCGTCGTCCTCGTCGAACGTCGCCGAACGGCGCCTGCCGATCAGGCCCCGATGCTCGCCAGGATCCGGGCCGAGTTGCGCGAGCGCCTCGAAGATCTCGCCGACACCCCGGCGGAGCACCTGATGCGCCACCTCGGGTTCGTCGGCGCCGAGCTCGAACGCAGGGGCTGGAGCGGTGTCGAGGCCCTGCCAGGCTCCGTGCTCGGCAAGGCGCTGGTGCAGGCCGAGATGCTGGCGAGCGGCAATCCTTCCGAGCTGTTGACGATCTTCGTCGAGCGCCTGCGTCTGCTCAAGGTCGCAGCCGAGGTGCGCGAAGAGCGCGCGTCGCGCCTCGCAGGCCTGGACGACGCGTCGCTCGTCGTCTCGGAATCAACCCACGAGGATTTCGAGGCTTCGCTGCGCAGTTGGGCCGACAGCCTGGCGGCCGACATGGGCGGCGCGCGCGACGGCAGCAACGGCAGGGACCGCAAGCCCAGGTGACGCGGCCGGGGCCGCCGCTGGCTCGATGCAGACCCGCCCGGCCATGCCATGACCCTCGCTCATCTGCTGCTGCGCCAGGCCCTTGCCGGCCCGCAGCGCGCGGCGATTCTCGAAGGATCCCGGCCCTGGGCCACCCATGGCGAGTGGGCCGCGCGCAGTGCCGGCCTCGCCCGGCGCCTGCGCGCCGCGGGCCTCGAACCCGGCGCGCGCATCGTCGTCTTCATGCGCAACCACCCGCGCTACCTCGAGATCCTGTGGGGCGCCTGGTGGGCCGGGCTCGCGGTGGTGCCGGTCAACGCCAAGCTGCACCCGGCCGAGGTCGAGTGGATCGTCGCCGACGCCGGCGCGACTTGGGCCTTCGTCACACGCGACGTCGCGCCGCAGCCGCTCGCCGGCATCGCGCGCCAGGTCGACGCCGAGTCGGCCGAGGCCGACGCGCTGCTCGCGCCGCTCGCGCCGCTCGCCGGCGCGCTCGCCGACCACCCTCCGGCGCCGCGCGCCCCGGACGACCTGGCGTGGCTGTTCTACACCAGCGGCACCACCGGCCGCCCCAAGGGCGTGATGATCAGCGAGCGCAACCTGATGACGATGGGCATGGCCTACTTCGTCGACGTCGACCCGATCGGCGCCGACGACGCGATCGTCTACGCGGCGCCGATGTCGCACGGCTGCGGCCTGTACGCGATCCCGCACCTGATGGCCGGCGCGCGCCACGTCGTGCCGGCGTCGGGCGGCGTCGATCCGGCCGAGCTGTTCGCGCTCGGGCGCGAGCTCGGGCCGCTCTCGACCTTCGCCGCGCCGACCATCGTCAAGCGCCTCGTCGACCATGCCGAGCGCGCGGGCTTCTCGCCCGACGACGCGGCAGCGTCGTTCAAGACCATCGTCTATGGCGGCGCGCCGATGTACCTCGCCGATATCGAACGCGCGCTCGCCGTGATGGGACCGCGCTTCGTGCAGATCTACGGCCAGGGCGAGACGCCGATGGTCGCGACGGCGCTCGCGCGGCGCCACTTCGTCGACCGTGATCACCCACGCTGGCGCGAGCGGCTGGCTTCGGTCGGCGTCGCGCAGACGCCGGTGCAGCTGCGCGTGGCCGACGAGGAGGGTCGCGACCTTGATTGCGGCGATGTCGGCGAGGTGCTCGTCCGCGGCGACTCGGTCATGGCCGGCTACTGGCGCAACCCACAAGCGAGCGCCGCCGCGCTGCGCGAAGGGTGGCTCTGGACCGGCGACCTCGGCAGCCTCGACGCCGACGGCTTTCTCACGCTCAAGGACCGTAGCAAGGACCTCTTGATCAGCGGCGGCTCCAACATCTACCCGCGCGAGGTCGAGGAGGTGTTGCTCACCGCGCCCGGCGTGGCCGAGGTCGCCGTCGTCGGCGCACCCGACGCCGAGTGGGGCGAGGTCGTCGTCGCCTTCGTCGTCGCAGAGCCCGGCGCGACGCTCGACGAGCAGGCGCTCGACGCGCATTGCCTGGCCCGCATCGCGCGCTTCAAGCGGCCCAAGCGCTACGTCTTCGTCGACGCGCTGCCGAAGAACCACTACGGCAAGGTGCTCAAGACAGCGCTGCGCGAACGCCTCGCGCCGCCGCCGGCCTGAAGTAATACTGACCACCCCCGGCCGTCTGGCGGCCGCCCCCCGCGGGGGCACCGAACCCGACCGGGAAACCCGGATCGGGTTCGGTGCGCTAACACCGCCGCGCCCCTGGTCGCCTGCGGCGACCGGTCCCCCGGGGGACCTGGTTTCATGCGTCGCGGGTCGCGCGATGGGCGGTGGAGCAACTGAAATGACTGCCCCAAGCTCACTGCGTTCGCTGCCCCAAGAGGGCCCCAGTCGTCCTGGGGCGGACCGGCGCTCGACCGAGGCATCGTACTGGCTCACCTCCTGAGCCTCGCAGGTCGCATCCTCGGCGGGCCGACAATCGCGTCGGCTCCGCGCCCGGCCCATGCTGACCCTGCACTTTTCGCACCGCTACGAGACGCTCGCTGTACTGCTCTTCGAGCGGCTGGCCGCGCGCGACCGTGCGCATCCCTTCGTCGCCGACACGGTGATCGTTCCCAGCGCCGCGGTGCGGCGCGACCTGACGCTGGCCATGGCGCGCGCGCACGGCGTCTGCGCCAACGTCGAGTTCCCTTACCTAGCGCGCTGGCTGTGGCGGGCCATCGCGCGCGTCGTGCCGGGCGTCGGCGCCGAATCGCCGTTCGATCCGGCGCTGCTCGTCTGGCGCCTTCACGACGCGCTCGCCGATGGCGCTGTGGCCAGCGCGCATCCGCGCCTGCAGCGCTACTTGGCGCAGGCCGACGCGGCGATGCGCCACGAGCTCGCCGCGCGCTTGGCCAGCCTCTTCGACCAGTACGTGACCTTCCGCCCCGACTGGCTCGCCGCGTGGACCGAGGGCCGGCTCGCCGGCATCGGCGCGCCCGCCAGCGCCGCCGCCCAGGACGAGGCCTGGCAGGCCGAGCTGTGGCGCCACATCGCGCCGCCCGGCGTCGCCGCCGCCACGCCGGCGCAGGACTTCGTCGCCGCGCTGCGCGAGCGCGGCAACGACCTCGTCGCGCGCGGCGTGCTGCCGGCCGAACTGCAGGTCTTTGCGTTGCCGACGGTGCCGCCGCTGCACCTCGCGCTGCTGCAGGCGCTCGGCGGCTGCTGCGAGGTCCACGTCTACGCGCTCAACCCCTGCCGCGAGTACTGGTTCGAGATCGTCGAGCCGCGCCGCCTGGCCTACCTCGCCGCGCGCGGCGAGGCGAGATACCACGAGGTCGGCAACCGGCTGCTCGCCACCTGGGGCCGGCAGGCGCAGGCGAGCCTCGCGCTGCTCGTCGATGCCTGCGGCGAGGCCGGCGTCGAGGACGCGCGCTTCGACGACGACGACGACGACGGCGACGGCGACGGCGACGAGGCCGACGCCCGTCCCGCGTCGCTGCTCGCGCAGCTGCAGCGCGCCGTGCTCGAGATGCGCGAGCTGGCGCCGGCCAGCGTCGCGATCGCCGACGACGACCGCAGCATCGAAGTCCACGTCTGCCATTCGCTCGCGCGCGAGCTCGACGTGCTGCAAGACCGCCTGCTCGGCCTCTTCGCCGGCGACGACCCGCCCGCGCCGCACGAGATCCTCGTCGTCACGCCCGATCTCGAGGCCGCGGCGCCGCTCGTCGACGCCCTGTTCGGCACCGCGCCGGCCGCGCGCCGCATCCCCTACCAGATCAGCGGGCGCAAGCGCACCGCGCTGCACGGCCCGGCGCGCGCGTTCGTCGAGCTGCTTGCGCTCGCAGGCTCGCGCTGCAGCGTGAGTGCCGTCTTCGGTCTGCTGCAGCAGCCGGTCGTGGCGCGCCGCTTTGGCCTGGCCGCCGACGCGCTCGAGCGCATCCGCGGCTGGCTGCTCGACGCGGGCGTGCACTGGGCGCTCGACGACGCGCATTGCGAAAGCCTCGGCCTGCCGGCCGCGGGCGGGCACAGCTTCGATGCGGGGCTGGCGCGCCTCTTCCTCGGCTACGCGCTGCCGACGCGCGCTGCCGAGCCCTTCGCCGGCACGCTGGCGCGCGGCGCGGCCGAGGGCGCATCGGACGCTGCCGCGCTCGGCGCGCTGTCACGCTATCTCGACGCGCTGGTGGCGCTGCGGCGCGACATCGCGCACGAGCCGCTCGCGCCCGTCGCATGGGCGGCGCGCCTCGGCGCGGCGCTGGCCGACTTCGTCGCGCCGGCCGACGACGAGATCGAGGCGATCGAGGAAGTCCGCGCCGCGCTGCGCGCGCTCGCCGACGCGTGGCGGCAAAGCGGCTGCAACGCGCCGCTGCCGCTCGAGGTCGTGCGCAACGCGGTGGCGGCCGCGCTCGACGATCCGGCGCGCGGCGGCGTGCCGACCGGCAGCGTCACGTTCGCGTCGATGGCCAGCCTGCGCGGCCTGCCCTACCGCGTCGTGTGCGCGATCGGCCTCGACGACGGCGCGTTCCCGACCGCAACGCGGCCGGCCGAGTTCGACCTGATGGCCGCGCCGGGCCAGGCGCGCGCCGGCGACCGCCAGCGCCGCAGCGACGAGCGCAATGTCTTCCTCGACCTGCTGCTCGCGGCGCGGCAGACGCTGCACCTGAGCCACGTCGGCCGCAGCGTGCGCGACAACGCGCCGCTGCCGCCGTCGGTGCTGGTGTCGGAGCTGCTCGAGGTCGTCGTGCCCGCGGTCGCCGGCGCCGCGCGCGCGCGCTTCGTCGTCGAGCACCCGCTGCAGGCGTTCTCGATCGAGGCCTTCCGCAGCGATGCCGACGCGCGCGTGCGCAGCTTCGACGCCGAGGTCGCGCAGGCGCTGCGCCAGCGCGCGGCGGCGCCGGTCGAGCTGCCCGATCGAGGCCCGGCCCCCGCCGACGAGCCGGACGGCGCCGACGCGCTTGCCGAGCCGGCGCAGCCCTTCTTCGCCGCGCCGCTCGCCGCGCCCGACGATGCCTGGCTCGAGGTCGGCATCGAGCGGCTCGCCGAGTTCTTCGGCCATCCGGCGCGCTACCTGCTGCGACGGCGCCTCGGCATCCACCTCGCGCGCGCCGACGTCGAGCTTGCCGACGACGAGCCATTCGTCACCGACCTGCCGGCGCAAAGCGCGCTCGCGGCGCGCCTGCTGCCGGCAATGCTCGGCGGTGCCGACCTCGCGCACGCGCGCCGGCTCGCGCGCGCCGGCACCGAGCTGCCGGCCGGCGCCTTCGGCGAGCGCGCGCTCGAGGCCGAACTCGCCGCGCTCGAGCGCTTCGCCGCGACGCTGCGCCCGCGCCTCGCCGAGCCGGCGCGCGCGCCGTTCGCGGCCGCGCTCGACATCGACGCCGCCGGCCGCCGCTGGCGCCTGCACGGCACGCTCGCGCCACTGCGCGCGAGCGGCCTGCTCGGCTACCGCTTCGACGCCGTGCGTGCGCGCGACGCGATCGGCGCCTGGCTGCAGCACCTGCTGCTGTGCGCGGCGGCACCGGCGGGCGCGGCGCTGCGCAGCGTCTGGATCGGCCGCGGCGAGACGCTCGCGCTCGGCCCCTGCGCCGACGCGCGTGCGCAGCTCGCGCAGCTGCTGGCGCTCTACGCGCAGGGCCTCGCCGAGCCGCTCGCCTTCTATCCGAAGGCGGCCTGGGCGTTCGCGAACGGCGGCTGGAAGCCGTCCGCCGCCCTGTCGAAGTGGAACGGCTCGCCGGCGACGCCCTTCGGCGAGCGGCACGACGCCGCCTGGCGCCTCGCGCTGCGCGGCCGGCCCGACCCGTTCGCCGATCCGCCGTCGGCCGAGTTCGAGCGCTGCGCGCGCATCGTGTTCGAGCCGCTGCTGGCATGCCGGGAGGCGTCATGAGCCCGCCGGGCCGTCCAAAGGGCGAATTTCTGAGCGCGCAGCGCGAAGGTACGCCAGTGAGCGACGCGCAGGCGCTCGAGGTCTTCGACTGCGAGATCGGAGGCACGCGGCTGATCGAGGCCTCGGCCGGCACCGGCAAGACCTGGGCCCTGTGCGGCCTGTACCTGCGCCTGCTGCTCGAACACGGGCTGCCGGTGCAACAGATCCTCGTCGTGACCTTCACCAACGCGGCGACGGCCGAGCTGCACGAGCGCATCCGCAGCCGCGTCGTCGAGACGCTAGCCCACCTGCGCGGCGCGGCGCACGACGGCGCCGACCGCTTCGTGCCGACCCTCGTCGAGACGCTGCGCGGCCGCGGGCTAGCCGGCGACGCGATGGCGCTGCGGCTCGACGCCGCGCTGCAGAGCTTCGACGAGGCGGCGATCTTCACGATCCACGGCTTCTGCCAGCGCGCGCTCGCCGACACGCCGTTCGCCGCGCAGCTGCCGCTCGCGCTCGAGGCGCTCGCCGACGACGCCGAGCTCGTCGCCGAGGCGGCGAACGACTTCTGGCGGCGCGAGGTCGCCGGCAACGCGTCGCCGCCGCTGGCCGCCCATCTGGCCGAGCGCGAGGACTCGCCGGCCGGCTTCGCGACACTGCTCGCGCGGCGCCGGGCCAAGCCGCTCGCGACGCTGCGCTGGCCGCGCGCGCTCGATGCGCCGCCGCCGGACGTCGACGCCGCGGCGCTGCAGGCGGCGCACGACGCGGCGCGCGCGCTCTGGCTCGGCGGGCGCGACGCCATCGTGCACTGCCTGCAGCAGGGGCGCAGCCAGTTGAACGGCAACACCTTCAACGAGGCGGCGATCGCGAAGGCCACGCAGGGCTGGGACACGCTGCTCGACAGCGCCGACCCGTGGGTCGAGGCGCCGGACAAGATCGATCTCTTCGGCAGCGCGAGGCAGCAGCCGAAGAAGGGCTGCGCCGCGCCGCGGCACGCCTTCTTCGACGCCGCGCAGCGCCTGCTCGACCTGCGCGGCGCGGCCGCGGGCGCGCTCGCGCTGCAGCGCCTGGCGCTGCTGCGCCGGCTGCTCGAGGAGGCCGGCGGCGCACTGCGCGAGGCCAAGCGCCGGCAGCGCGTCGTCGCCTTCGACGACATGCTGTGGAACCTTTACGAACGCCTCGCCGGCGACGCCGGCGCGGGCCTTGCCGAGTCGCTGCGCGCGCGCTTCCCGGCGGCGCTGATCGACGAGTTCCAGGACACCGACCCGCTGCAGTTCGCGATCTTCGACGCGGTCTACGGCGGCACCGCGCTGCCGCTCTTTCTCGTCGGCGACCCCAAGCAGGCGATCTACAGCTTCCGCAACGCCGACCTGCACACCTACCTGCGCGCGCGCCGCCAGGCCGTCGCGCGCTACACGCTGGCCGACAACCAGCGCTCGAGCGAGCCGCTGATCGCCGCGCTGAACGGCTTGTTCGGCGCCAACGCGGACGCGTTCATGCAGCCCGGCCTGGCCTTCCACGCGGTCGGCTTCGGCGACAAGCGGCGCAAGCCGCTGCACGACGAGACCGCCGCGCCGCGCGCGCCGCTGCAGGTCTGGCTGCTGCCCGGCGGCGACCCGACGCTCGCCAAGCGCGACGCTGCCGATGCTGCCATCGCGTCCTGCGCGGCCGAGATCGCGCGCCTCGGCGCGGCGGGGCTGCGCGGCGAGATCCGCCTCGGCGACGCGCCGCTGCGTGCCGGCGACATCGCGGTGCTCGTGCGCACCAACGCGCAAGGCAGCGCGGTGCGGCGCGCGCTGGCCAAGGTCGG
Organism: Ideonella sp.; assembly: GCF_016702655.1. Taxonomy (GTDB): domain Bacteria; phylum Pseudomonadota; class Gammaproteobacteria; order Burkholderiales; family Burkholderiaceae_C; genus CAIKUF01. The sequence goes on along the minus strand of NZ_JADJDO010000039.1, from coordinate 52,913 downwards.
CGTCGGCAGCGTCGAGCTGTCGCGCGCGAGCGTGTTCGACAGCAGCGACGCCGAGGAGCTGGCGCGCATCCTCGCCGCGATCCTCGAGCCGCAGCGCGAGCCGCTGCTGCGCGCGGCGCTCGCGACCGAGCTGCTCGGCCTCGACGCCGCCGCGATCGTCGCCCTCGGCGACGACGAGGCGGCGTGGTCGGCGTGCATCGAGCGCTTCGTCGGCTACCGCCAGACATGGCTCGCGCGCGGCATCGGCACGCTGCTGCGCGAGCTGATGCACGCCGAGGGCCTGGCGGCGCGCCTGCTCGCGCGCAGCGACGGCGAGCGCCGGCTGACGAACTGGCTGCACCTCGCCGAGTGCCTGCACGAGGCGAGCCAGACGCACGCGTCGCCGGACGCGCTGCTGCGCTGGTTCGACACCCAGCGCGAGCGCGGCGGCGCGGGCGGCGACGCCGCGCAGCTGCGCCTCGAATCGGACCGCAACCTGGTCCAGATCGTGACCGTGCACCGCGCCAAGGGGCTCGAGTACGCGTTCGTGTTCTGTCCGCTGCTGTGGGACGGCCGCACCGGCGGCCCGCCGCGCAGCGACAAGCGGCAGGACGGCATCGAGTACCACGACGACGACGGCCAGGGCGTGATCGACTTCCGGCGCGGCCTCGACGACGCGTTCGACGAGGACGCGATCAAGCGCCGTCGCCACCTCGAGAGCGCGGCCGAGGAACTGCGCCTGCTCTACGTCGCGCTGACGCGCGCGGTGCACCGCTGCACGCTCGTCGCCGGCGGCTACACGACGCACGGCGGCAGGACGCAGGAAGCCGGCGCGAGCCTGCTCAACTGGCTCGTCGGCGGCGCGGGCACGACGGCGCAGGGCTGGCTCGCGGGCACGCACGGCATCGACGGGATCGCCGCGGCGTGGCAAGGGCTCGCGCAGCAGGTCGGCAGCGATGCGATCGGCGTCGCGCCGCTGCCGGCACCGCAGCGCGACGCGCTGCCGCACGACGCCGTCGCGCCCGAGCGCATCGCGGCGCTCGCGCCGCCGCGCCGTATCGGCGCGCCGTGGCGCATCGGCAGCTACAGCGCGCTCGCGCTCGGCGCGACGCACGAGGCGGCGGCGGCCGACCGCGATCTGCGCGCGCAGCTTCCGGCCGGCGCGCCGGCGGCGCCGGACGATGAGGCGCCTGACTCGGCGCCCGCCGAACCGCTCGCCGCGGACGACATCCTGCGCTTCCCGCGCGGCGCAGCGGCGGGCATCGCGCTGCACACGCTGTTCGAGCAGGCCGACTTCGCCGACGCCGCGACCTGGCCGGCCGCGATCGCCGCGGCGCTCGGCGTGCAGCCGGCGATGCTCGGCCGCCTGCTCGGCGACGTGCTGGCGACGCCGCTGCCGGTCGGCACGCCGACGCCGCTCAGGCTCGCCGGCGTGCCGCGCGCACGCCGCCTCGTCGAGCTCGAGTTCCACCTGCCGGTGACGCAGCTCGACGCGGCAGCACTCAACGGCCTGCTCGGCGAGCTCGGGCTGGCCGCGCCGCGGCTCGACTTCGCAACGCTGCGCGGCTACCTGAAGGGCTTCATCGACCTCGTCGTCGAGCACGAGGGCCGCTACTTCATCGTCGACTGGAAGTCCAATCACCTCGGCGACCGTGCGGCGGACTACGGCACCGCGCCGCTCGCCGCCGCGATGGCGGCGCAGGGCTACCACCTGCAGGCGCTCGTCTACGCCGTCGCGCTCGACCGCCTGCTCGCGCGGCGCCTTGCCGGCTACGACGCGGCGACGCACTTCGGCGGCGTGCTCTACCTCTTCGTGCGCGGCGTGCGGCCCGGCTGGGTCCAGCTCGATGGCAGCCCGGCCGGCATGCACTTCGCGCGTCCAACGGCGGACGCGCTGGCGCGCGCGGCGGCGCTGCTGACCGGAGCGCAGGCGCGATGACGCCGAGCGACACCTCGCCCGCGAGCGGCCCGGAGCACGACCTCGCCGCGGGCTTCGCGCGCCGCATCGAGCGCTGGTCGCTCGCCGGCGGCGCGGCGCCGGCGGCGGCGCGTGCGGCGCACGACGCCGCGCATGCGCTCAGCCTCGCGACGGCGGCCGGGCATGTCTGCATCGAGCTGCGCGCGCTCGGCGACGATGCGCCCGCGCTGCGCGACGCGCTGCTCGCGTCGGGCACCGTCGGCAGCGCGCAGGCGCCGGGCGCCTGCCCGCTCGTGCTCGACGACGACGGCCGGCTCTACCTGCAGCGCTACTTCGACTACGAGCGCCGGCTCGCCGCGCGCCTGGTGCGGCTCGCCGCAAACCCCGAGCGGCCGCCACTCGACGCCCCCGCGCTGCGCGCCTCGCTCGACGCACGCTTCGGCAGCGCAGTGGCCGGCGCCGAGCCCGACTGGCAGAAGCTCGCCGCGGCGCTCGCGCTGCGCGGCAGATTGACCATCATCAGCGGCGGGCCGGGCACTGGCAAGACGACGACCGTTGTCGCGCTGCTCGCCTGCCTGATCGAGCAGCAGCCCGGCTGCCGCATCGCGCTCGCCGCGCCGACCGGCAAGGCCGCGGCGCGCATGACCGAGGCGATCGCGCAGCGCGCGCAGTTGCTGCCGCCCGCGCTGCGCAGCGCGATGCCGGCCGACGCGGCGACGGTGCACCGCCTGCTCGAGGCCGGCCCGGCCGGCTTTGGCCGCCACGCCGGCCGGCCGCTCGCGATCGACGTGCTGATCGTCGACGAGGCATCGATGCTCGACCTCGCGCTCGCGACGCAGCTGCTCGAAGCGGTGCCCGAAGCGGCGCGCGTCGTGCTGCTCGGCGACAAGGACCAGCTCGCCGCGGTCGAGTCGGGCGCGGTTTTCGCCGAGCTGAGCGCTGATCCGTCGCTCTCCGACGCCTGCCGCGCCGAGCTGGCGGCGCTGACCGGCACGCCGGCCGCCGCGATCGTGCCGCCACCCGCCGCGCGGACGACGGCGCTCGCCGACAGCACGGTCTGGCTGCGCCGCAACTACCGCTTCGGCGCCGACTCGGCGGTCGCGCGCCTGGCAGAGGCGATCAACGCCGGCGACGGCGACGCCGCGCTCGACAGCGCCGGCCCGCTGCTGGACGGTAGCGCGGCAACCCTGGCGCACGCGCTCGACGGTTACGCGCCGCTGCTGAAAGCCGTGCTGGACGGCGCGCCGGCCGAGGAGGTGCACGCCGCGTTCGCTCGCTACCGCGTGCTCGCCGCGCTGCGCGATGGGCCGCGCGGCGTCGCGGGCCTGAACGCACGCATCGAACAGGCTGTCCGCGGCGCGCTCGGCGCACTCGACGGCGCGCCGCGCTCGCCCTGGTATCCCGGCCGGCCGGTGCTGGTGCGGCGCAACGACGCGCTGCTGAAGCTCTTCAACGGCGACATCGGCATCGCGCTGCCGACCGCGGCCGACGGCGCGCTCGAGGTCGTGTTCCAGCGCGCCGACGGCAGCCTGCGGCGCATCGCGCCGGCGCGCGTGCCCGAGCACGAGACGGCCTTCGGGATGACCGTGCACAAGGCGCAGGGCTCGGAGTTCGACGCCGTGCTCGTCGTGCTGCCCGAGCAGGCCGCGAGCCGCGTGCTGACGCGCGAGCTCGTCTACACGGCCGTCACGCGCGCGCGTTCGGCGGTGACGCTGTGCGCCGGCCCCGTCGTGCTCGCTGCCGCGGTGGGCCGCACGACGCAGCGCCGCTCGGGGCTGCTCGCGCGGCTGCGCGAGCAGGGCGCGGCCGTTACGCCGCGCAGATGAACGCGGCCGCAGCCTCGATCAGCCGCTCGGGCTGATCGCGCTGCGGCGAGTGTCCGCAGTCGTCGAGCACGAGCAGCTCAGTCTGCGGCACGCGGCGCGCGATGCCGCGGATCTGTTCGAGCGTGCCGTACTCGTCGTCGCGGCCCTGCACCGCGAGCAGCGGGCAGGCGATGGCGGCGATCTCGTCCTCGATCGACCAGGCGCGAAACGGCGGGTGCAGCCAGATCGCGTTCCAGCCCCAGAACGCCGAGTCCGGGTCGTCGTGGTAGCGCGCGAGGCGTTCGCGCAGGTCGGTGTCCTGGTACGCGACGCGCGCCTGTTCGATGCTCGCGACCGACAGGTCCTCGACGACGATGTGCGGCGCGAGGACGATCGCGCCGGCCACCTGATCCACGAACCGGGCGGCGTACAGCAGCGCGATCGAGCCGCCGTCGCTGTGGCCGAAGAGCCAGACCGGCTCTCCGGCGAGCCCGAGCGCGTGCAGCAGCGCCGGCAGCACCTCGTGCGCCTGGCGGTGCATGAAGTCGAGGCCCCAGGCCTCCTCGGCAGCGCGCGGCGTCGAGCGGCCGTAGCCGGGGCGCGAGTAGACGAGGCCGCGGCAGCCGGCGGCGTCGCACAGGCGCTGCGGGAAGTCCTTCCACATCGCCAGCGATCCGAGGCCTTCGTGCAGGAAGACGACGAGCGGCGCGTGCGCGCGCTCGCGCGCGATCCACGCGTGCTCGATGCGGACCGCGCGGCCGCGCCAGTCGATGTCGACGAACTCGACGCCGCTCACTTGCTGCGCGGGGCCGCCCCCTCGAGCTCGCGCAACTTGAAGCGCTGGATCTTGCCGGTCGCCGTCTTGGGCAGCTCGGCAAGGAACTCGATCCGGCGCGGGTACTTGTACGGCGCGAGGCGCTCCTTGACGAAGGCCTTCAACTCGTCCTCGCTCGCCGCCGCGCCGGCCTTGAGGACGACGTAGGCCTTGGCGCGCGTCAGCCCCTCGTCGTCGGCGACGCCGATCACCGCGGCTTCGAGGACCGCCGGGTGCTGCACCAGCGTCGACTCGACCTCGAAGGGGCTGACGTAGATGCCGCTCACCTTGAGCATGTCGTCGCTGCGGCCGGCGTAGGTGTAGGTTCCGTCGGCGTTGCGCAGGTACTTGTCGCCGCTCTTCGTCCACGCGCCCTGAAAGGTCTCGCGCGACTTGGCGCGGTTGCCCCAGTACATCAGCGCCGCGCTCGGGCCGTCGATGTAGAGGTCGCCCGTCTCGCCGTCGGCGACCGGGCGGCCGTCGTCGCCGCGCAGCTCGATCGCGTAGCCGGGCACCGGCCAGCCGGTCGTGCCGTAGCGCACCTTGCCGGGGATGTTGGACAGGTAGATGTGCAGCATCTCGGTCGAGCCGATGCCGTCGACGATCTCGCAGCCGAACTGCGCCGTGAAGCGCTCGCCGATGTCGGCCGGCAGCGCCTCGCCGGCCGACGAGCACAGGCGCAGCGCGATCTCGCCGCGCGCCGGCGGGTTGGGCGCGGCGAGCATGCCGGCAAAGCCGGTCGGCGCGCCGAAGAAGATCGTCGGCCGGGCGCCCGAAGGGCGGCCTGCGCCGCCCGTGCCGCCGACCTCGCCGCGCCAGCGGCGGAAGACGGCGTCGGGCGTCGGCCGCTCGGCCATCAGGATCGTCGTCGCGCCGACGCTGAGCGGAAACGACAGCGCGTTGCCGAGGCCGTAGGCGAAGAAGAGCTTGGCCGCCGAGAAGCACACGTCGCGCTCGGTCACGCCGAGCACCGGCGTGCCGTACAGCTCGGCGGTCCAGTACGGGTTGGCGTGCGTGTGCACGGTGCCCTTGGGCCGGCCGGTCGAGCCCGACGAATAGAGCCAGAAGCCGGGATCGTCGGGCGACGTCTGCGCGGCGCGGCGAGCGGCGCCTGCGCGGCGACGAAGGCCTCGAAGTCGATCGCGTCCGGCGGCAGCTGCGCGCCCGAGCGCGAGACGACGATCGCCTTGACCTCGTGCGGCGCCTGCGCCAGTGCTGCCTGCAGCGTCGGCAGCAGCGCGCCCGAGACGAGCGCCGCCTGGGCGCGCGAGTGCGCGACCATGTAGGCGATGTCGTCGGCGGTCAGCAGCGTGTTGACCGCGACCGGCACGATGCCGGCGTACATCGCGCCGAGGAAGGCGACCGGCCAGTCGCTGCAGTCGTGCATCAGCAGCAGCACGCGCTCCTCGCGCCGCACGCCGGCGGCAAGCAGCGCGGCGGCGGTGCGGCGAATGCGCAGCGCGAGCTCGCCATAGCTCAGCGTGCCGGCATCGTCGACAAAGGCGGTCTTGGCGGCGCGCCCGGCGTTGCGTGCGATCAGGTGCGCTGCAAAGTTGAAGGGTGCGCCCGGCGCGGGCACATTCGAGGTAGGCATGTTCAATCTCCGCAGGTTGGGTACGGGCAGCGCGATGCGTTCAGCGCGTGAATTCGATCCGCCCGTCGGGCAGCAAGTAGAGCACGAGCGCGCGCCCGCCGGCGACGGTGGGCCGGTGCGTGGTGCCGGGCCCGTAGACCACCCAGCCAGCGCCGCGGCCGTCGAAGGTCGCACCGGGAGTGACCGGCATCACGAGGTCGATCTCGCCGTTCGGATGGGTATGGTGCGGGCCGGCAATGTCCGTCATATCGACCACGTCGACCGAGAATCCCTGCAGGTCTGGCGCCGGCTTGAAGACGCGGCCATATCGCAGCCCGCCGCCTTCGCGCTCGCACAGCCAGCCGTCGGCGGCACCCTCGCGGCACGACGCCTGCAGATCGGCAAACGCGGCGCTCTCGGCGCCGAACTCGGCGTTGAGCCAGGCATCGAGCGCGGCGTCGAGCGGCCGCTCGCCGACGGCCCGGGCGACGGCGGCAACGCGCTCGCGAAAGGCCTGCACTCGCGGGTTCGGCTCTGCGGCCATGGCCTGTCTCCTTGCCAGTTCGGGCGCACGCGCAACAGCTGGAACAGCTTGCGGCGCCATGGAATATGAAGTATTGTGCCTGCCATGAACCTTACTTCCGCGTCGGTGAGATGTCAAGCACTATAGTTCACCAGATCAGACCGCACGCCGTCGACGACGCGGCGCCCAGTCAGGCCGCGAGCGAAGCCAAGAACCCGGCGCTGGTCGCGCTCGGCGAGCGCGTGCGCGACCTGCGCGCTCGGCGCGGGCTGACGCGCAAGGCGGTCGCACTCGCCGCCGACGTGTCCGAGCGTCATCTGGCCAACCTCGAATACGGCATCGGCAATGCATCCTTTCTGGTGCTGCAGCAGGTCGCCGCCGCGCTGCACTGCCCGCTCGCCGAGCTCACCGGCGACGTGACGACCTCGTCGCCCGAGTGGCTGCTGATCCGCGAGCTGCTCGAGCAGCGCGACGAGGCCACGCTGCGCCGGGCGCGCATCGCGATCGGCGAGTTGCTCGGCACCGGCGGCGCCAGCGCGGCGCGCAACCCGCGCATTGCGCTGATCGGCCTGCGCGGCGCGGGCAAGTCCACGCTCGGGCAGATGCTCGCCGACGACCTGAACTTTCCGTTCGTCGAACTGAGCCGCGAGATCGAGAAGTTTGCCGGCTGCAGTGTCCGCGAGATCCAGGACCTCTACGGCACGAACGCCTACCGCCGCTATGAGCGCCGTGCGCTGGAGGAAGCGATCCAGATCTACCCCGAGGGCGTGCTCGCAACGCCGGGCGGCGTGGTTTCCGATGCCGCCACCTTCAACCAGTTGCTCGCCCACTGTACGACGGTCTGGCTCTATGCCGACGCCGAGGACCACATGAAGCGCGTCACCGCGCAGGGCGACCTGCGGCCGATGGCGGCGAGCCGCGAAGCGATGGACGACCTGCGCCAAATCCTCGCCGGCCGCGCGGCCTTCTACTCCAAGGCCGACATGAAGCTCGACACGAGCGCGCAGACTATCGAGGCGACCTTCCAGTTGCTGCGCACGATGGTGCGCGAGGCGCTGCACTTGCCCGACTGATCGATAAATGCAGTAAAGTGCATATTTCTGCTTGACAAGCGATAGCGTGTGCACTATGATGCATATCATTGCAGCGATCGGGCGCTTTGCCCGGCGCAAACCAAGGAGAGCCCGATGACCCAGGACTTGCGCGTCGACTACCAGACCCACCCCTCGCAATACCGGCACTGGAAGCTCGGCTTCGACGGCCCGCTCGCAACGCTGGCGCTGGCCATCGACGAGAACGCCGGCCTGCGCCCGGGCTACAAGTTGAAGCTCAACAGCTACGACCTGGGCGTCGACATCGAGTTGAACGATGCTGTCAACCGCATCCGCTTCGAGCACCCCGAGGTGCGCACGGTCATCGTGACGAGCGCCAGGGACAAGGTGTTCTGCTCGGGCGCCAACATCTTCATGCTCGGCGTCTCGAGCCACGCCTGGAAGGTGAACTTCTGCAAGTTCACCAACGAGACGCGCAACGGGCTCGAAGACTCTTCGCAACACAGCGGCCTGAAGTTCCTGGCCGCGGTCAACGGTTCCTGCGCCGGCGGCGGCTACGAGCTCGCGCTCGCGTGCGACGAGATCATCCTCGTCGACGACCGCAGCTCGGCGGTGAGCCTGCCCGAGGTGCCGCTGCTGGGCGTGCTGCCCGGCACCGGCGGCCTGACGCGCGTGACCGACAAGCGCCACGTGCGCCACGACCTGGCCGACATCTTCTGCACGACGACCGAAGGCGTGCGTGGCAGCAAGGCCGTCGCGTGGCGCCTGGTGGACGACATCGCCAAGCCGCAAGTCTTCGCGCAGAAGGTGCAGGAGCGCGCGCTCGCGCTGGCCGCGCAGAGCGACCGCCCGGCCGGCGCGCAGGGCGTCGCGCTGACGCCGCTCGCGCGCACCATCGCAGCCGACGCGCTGCACTACGGCTTCGTCACGGTGGACATCGACCGCGCCAAGCGCACCGCGACGCTGACCGTCAAGGCGCCGGCCACGCCGCAGCCGCAGTCGCCGGATGCGATCGTCGCCGCAGGCGCGCAATGGTGGCCGCTGCAGATGGCGCGCGAGCTCGACGACGCGATCCTGCAGATGCGCACCAACGAGCCCGAGATCGGCACCTGGCTCGTCAAGACGGCCGGTGAGGCGGCGGCAGTGCGCGCCTGCGACGCCACCCTGCTCGAACACCGCGACCACTGGCTGGTGCGCGAGACGGTCGGCCTGCTGCGGCGGACCTTCAGCCGCCTCGACGTCTCGTCGCGCAGCCTGTTCGCGCTGATCGACGAGGGCTCGTGCTTCACCGGCACCTTGCTCGAGCTTGCGCTGGCCTGCGACCGCAGCTACATGCTCGCGCTGCCCGACGATGCGGCGCGAGCGCCCAAGATCGCCGTCGGCGAGGTCAACTTCGACTTCTACCCCATGGCGACCGGCCAGTCCCGCCTGGCGCGGCGCTTCTACGACGAGGCGCCGGCGCTGGCCGCAGTGCGCGCACGCCTCAGCGACGAACTCGATGCCGCCGCCGCGTTCGCGCTCGGCCTCGTGACGAGCAGCCCGGACGACATCGACTGGGCCGACGAGTTGCGCATCGCAGTCGAAGAGCGGGTCGCGATGTCGCCCGACGCGCTGACCGGCATGGAGGCCAACCTGCGCTTCAACGGCACCGAGACCATGGCGACGCGCGTCTTCGGGCGCCTGACCGCGTGGCAGAACTGGATCTTCCAGCGCCCGAACGCCGTCGGCGACAAGGGCGCGCTCAAGGTCTACGGCAAGGGCGACAAGGCCGCCTTCGACTGGAACCGCGTATGACGACCACCCCGTAGCGCCTGACGGCGCTCCCCTCAAGGGGCACCGCCAGCGGCCCGGCAAAGCCGGTTCCGCGGCGGCCGCTTGATCGGTACCCACGCTTTCCTCCACCCGTACTGGAACCCACCATGAGCACGATCAACTACAGCGAGAAGATCCCCAACAACGTCAACCTGAGCGAAGACCGCACGCTGCAGCGCGCGCTCGAGCAGTGGCAGCCGAACTACCTGCACTGGTGGGGCGACATGGGGCCCGACGGCAGCCAGAACTTCGAGGTCTACCTGCGCACCGCGGTCAGCGTCGATCCGTCGGGCTGGGCGCAGTTCGGCCACGTGAAGATGCCCGACTACCGCTGGGGCATCTTCCTGAACCCGGGCGAGGCGGACCGCAAGATCCACTTCGGCGACCACAAGGGCGAGGCCGCGTGGCAGGACGTCCCCGGCGAGCACCGCGCCAACCTGCGCCGCATCATCGTCACGCAGGGCGACACCGAGCCGGCGTCGGTCGAGCAGCAGCGTCACCTCGGCCTGACGGCCCCCAGCCAGTACGACCTGCGCAACCTCTTCCAGGTCAACGTCGAGGAAGGCCGCCACCTGTGGGCGATGGTCTACCTGCTGCACAAGTATTTCGGCCGCGACGGCCGCGAGGAAGGCGAGGCGCTGCTCGAGCGGCGCAGCGGCGACGCCGACCACCCGCGCATCCTGCAGGCATTCAACGAGGAGACGCCGGATTGGCTCTCCTTCTTCATGTTCACCTACTTCACCGACCGCGACGGCAAGTTCCAGCTCTGCGCACTTGCCGAGAGCAGCTTCGACCCGCTCGCGCGCACGACCAAGTTCATGCTCACCGAGGAGGCGCACCACATGTTCGTCGGCGAGAGCGGCGTCTCGCGCGTGATCCAGCGCACCTGCGCCGCGATGAACGAACTCAAGACCGACGATGTCGCCACGCTGCGCGCCGCCGGCGTGATCGACCTGCCGACGATCCAGCGCTACCTGAACTTCCACTTCAGCGTGACGATCGACCTCTTCGGCGCCGACGAGTCGAGCAACGCCGCGATCTTCTATTCGAGCGGGCTCAAGGGCCGATTCGAGGAAGGCAAGCGCAACGACGACCACGTGCTCAAGGGCCAGACCTACAAGGTGCTCGCGCTGCAGGGCGGGCAGGTCGTCGAACGCGAAGTGCCGATGCTCAATGCGCTCAACGAAGTCCTGCGCGACGACTACATCAAGGATTCGATCGGCGGCGTCGAGCGCTGGAACAAGGTGATCGAGAAGGCGGGCATCCCGTTCCGGCTCAAGGTGCCGCACAAGGCCTTCCACCGCAACATCGGCACCCTTGCCGGCGCCAAGGTCTCGCCCGACGGGCGCGTTGTCAGCGAGGCGGAATGGAAGGCCAACGTCGATGCCTGGTTGCCGTCGGGTGCCGATCGCGCGTTCGTCGCGTCGCTGATGGGCCGCGTCGTCGAGCCGGGCAAGTTCGCGAACTGGATCGCGCCGCCGCTGATGGGCATCAACCGCCAGCCGGTGGACTTCGAATACGTCCGCTTCGGCCCCCGCCCCAGCCGCGCGCCCTGCGATGGAGCGCCGCCGTGTCCGGGCGGCGGGCCCCGCGCGCGGCCCCCCCCCCCCGGCCCCCCCCCGCCCCCCCCCCGCCCGGCCCCCGCGGTCGTGGCGGGCGGCGCCGCCGCCGCCCCCCCCCCCACCAAATAGATGGCGGAGGCACCGGACCAGAGCGACGTCATTCTGATCAAGCAGCACCTGATCGACCCCGAGATCTGCATCCGCTGCAACACCTGCGAGGCGACCTGCCCGGTCGGGGCGATCACGCACGACGCGCGCAACTACGTCGTCGATGTCGACAAGTGCAAGCAGTGCCTGGCCTGCATCTCGCCCTGCCCAACCGGTTCGATCGACAACTGGCGCACGGTGCCCGCGGCGCGCGCCTACACGATCGAAGAGCAGCTTGGCTGGGACGAGCTGCCCGGCGAGCTGCCGCCCGGTGAACTGCCCGAGAGCGTCGCGCCCCCGGCGCCGGCGGCGCCGCCGGTGCCGGTCGCGGCGGCCGGCGAGGCCACGTTTGCCAGCGCATCGTACAACGCGACCCTGCCGCCGTGGTCGGCGGCGCATGCCTACACCAATCTCTACGGCCCGAAGAACCCGACCGTCGCCACCGTCGCCGGCAACGTGCGCGTGACCGAGGTCGGGCGCGACTACGACACGCATCACATCGTGCTCGACTTCGGCGCGATGCCCTTCCCGCTGCTCGAAGGCCAGTCGATCGGCGTGCTGCCGCCGGGCACCGACGCGCAGGGCCGGCCGCATCACGCGCGCCAGTACTCGATCGCGAGCCCGCGCAACGGCGAACGGCCGGGCTACAACAACGCATCGCTGACCGTCAAGCGCGTGCTCGAGGACCATCAAGGCAAGCCGGTGCGCGGCGTTGCAAGCAACTACCTGTGCGACCTCAAGGTCGGCGACAAGGTGCAGGTGATCGGGCCCTTCGGCACCAGCTTCTTGATGCCCAACCACCCCCGATCGAACATCGTGATGATCTGCACCGGCACCGGCAGCGCGCCGATGCGCGCGATGACCGAATGGCGGCGGCGCCTGCGCGCGTCGGGCAAGTTCGAGGGCGGCAAGCTGATGCTCTTCTTCGGCGCGCGCACCAAGGAGGAGCTGCCCTACTTCGGCCCGCTGTTGAACCTGCCCAAGGACTTCATCGACATCAACTTCGCGTTCTCGCGCACGCCCGGCCAGCCCAAGCGCTACGTGCAGGATCTGATGCGCGAGCGCGCCGCCGATCTCGCTGCGCTGCTCAAGGACGCGAACACCTGCTGGTATGTCTGCGGCCTCAAGAGCATGGAAGAAGGCGTGCTGCTCGCGCTGCGCGACGTGGCGACGCAGGCCAACCTGGCCTGGGAGACGCTCGCCGCCGCGCTCAAGGCCGAGGGACGGCTGCACCTCGAGACCTACTGACGGGACTGGCTTCTTCAAATCGTCACACGCGTGGCGGAGGATTGCGATCCGGGGCAGGGTGCCGCGCCGCGCACCGACGATCCCGGGAGTAACCTCCATGCAGACCGTCGACGTCGCGACCCGCCTCGCCGAACTCTACCGAAAGGGCGAGTTCGCAACCGCGCATGCCGAACTGTTCGCGCAGGACGCGATCAGCATCGAACCCGAAGGTGCCTCGGGCGAGGTTGTTGTAGGCGTGAGCGCCATCCGCAAGACCGGCCACGCCTGCCCGAACGCAGTCGAGCGCTGGGGCGGCGATTGGGTCGCCAGAACCGTCAGTCGAGGCTTTGAGTGCGATCTTTGTGGTCGACCTTCGCCCGCCGAGTGGCGATTGCCTGGTCGAGGACGCACGCCAGACGCTTGACTCTCGGGTTTACCCGGACGCTTACGCCAGTTTGCCGTGGTCGAGTGGGGCCCCGGCGCAGCCGATCCCCGCGGCCCCGGGCGCCGGGCCGCATGAACAGTGATGAATCGCGACGGTCAGGCCGCTTGCAACGCCGGTCCACGCGCTGGCGCCCTAGGCGGCGCACGGGCCTGCAGACCCAGGTGCATGAGGATCTTCTCGATCACTGGCTGCTCAAGGATCGGCGCAATGATCTTCAACTCGCCGCCGCAGCTCGGGCAGTGCTCCAGGTCGAGATCGAACACCCGCTTGAGCAGCCGGGCCCAGCTCAGCCGTACAGGGCGGTGATGCGCACAGTTCGCCTCGCATTCGGCCGGTTGGGCGGCCTGGGCTGCCGGCTTGGGTTCTTGCGGCACCACCAGCGCACGCAGCTTGGCGTTGGGTGCCAGGACGCCATGGAACCGGATCAGGTGCAGCCGCGGTCTTGGCACCAGCGCGGCCAGCCGCTGCATGAACTCCAGCGGCGACATCACCAGGTGCGTGGTGCCGTCGCGCCAGGGCGTCTTGAGCTTGAGCACCACCTGCCCCGCGGCGTTGGTTTATACGCGCTCGTTGGCCAACGCCGGGCGGCTGATGTAGCGGCAGAGTTGCTCGAGCGCCGGGCGATCATCGGCGCCGCAGCGCACGGCTGCGTGCAGGCTGAACCCGCTGCTGTCGGCGCACAGGTTCTGCTTGAAGTCCGCCTCCCTGGGCATGGCGCCTTGCAGCGTCAACACCTTCTGCCCAGCTCGCGGGCCGAAGGCGAAGCGGTAAGTGCAGGCCGCGGCCTGCAGCGGCCTGAGCACTCGGGCCTCGTCGGAATCGCCGTCGTCGTCGCCCAGGTACGTCCGGCCTTGCTCTTCGACCAACACCCCCCGACGGGTGAGCACCTTCATCGTGCGGGTGATGATCCTGTGCAACACCGCCTGCAGCGCTTCGTCGGTTGGCGCGGGGGCCTCCACGAACTCCGGCGCGCCTTCGGCGCTGCGCCGGTACACACCGTCCAGCACCAGGCCGTGCAGGTGAATGTTGAGGTTGGCCGCCGAGCCGAAGCGTTGAATCAGCGTGACCGCGCCGCTGTCGGCCTCGTCCTCGAGAACGTAGGCGGGCTGCTCGCAGCAGTCGATGTACCAGGCCAACCTTTCACACCGGCCGCGGTTGCTCGGGCCCTTGGTGATGCACGGGCGCTTCACGGCGACCGGTTTGCAGCCCGCCGCGATCCCGCCACCGCGTCCCCCGTCCCGGGATGAAGGGGACTTGTGGGGGGATCTTCAATGCGGTGGGCCGGCAAACCGGTTCACCGTTTTCATGTTCGCGCCCGCCGATGTCAACCCCCACCCCCCACCCGCCCCCGAGGGCGGGAGCGAGGAGTCCGAGCAGAAGGATCAGTTTTCAGCAGCCCCGGGACGGGAAGCGGCTGGTCCTTCCGATGAGGAGATTCATCATGGCTTTCGTTCGTGTCGAACAACGCAATGCACACCTGGCCGGCGCCGTACGGCTGCACACCGTCCAGGGCCGCGACGGCCCCGTGTCCAAGGCGACGCTGACCGCCATCGGCAACACCCGCAAGGGTTCGGGCGGGATCATCCGCAAGCGCGTGGCACTGCTCGATCCATCCAAGCTCGATCTGGCTGTCACGCTATTCATCCTCGTGCGGACGAGTCAGCACCGCATCGATTGGTTCAAGTCTTTCTACACCTTGGTGACGAACATGCCCGAGATCGTTGAGTGCTATCGGGTCACTGGCAGTACGGACTATCTGATCAAAGTGATGGTGGCCGACATTCAAGTCCATGACCGTGTCTACAAGGCCTTGATCGAAGGTGCAGAGTTGGCTGACGTGACATCGATGTTCGCGATGGAGCAGATCAAGTACACGACGGCGCTGCCGCTGCCATCACGGTGACGGACCGACGCTGAGTCTCGCTTTGTCGTACGCGACATCGCGGCACGGACCCAATCAGGCGGCCGATCCGCCCCGGCCACCGATCGCATCGCGATGGAGCAAGCCATGCAGCAGCAGGCCGTATAGCTCGGCGACAGCTGCGCGGTAGGAGAGCTTCGACGCTGCCAGGAACTTCGGCTCGCTGATACGTCGCAGCGACGCGGCAACGACTTCCGCGACAAGAAAGGCATTGGCGTCGCGGAAGATCCCGTCGTCGACGCAACGCTCGACCAGGCGTCTCAACCCAGCCATGCGTTCGCGCGTGTGTCGTTCCCACATTTCGTTGGCGGGCGGATAGGCGGTAATGTCGCGGATCAGCGTCGCCGACAGCTTGCGCGCCGCATCGATGGCCGGTGTGAGGTAGGGCGCGAAGGCTTCCTCAGGCCGTGCCGCCCTCGCGCCCCGACTGCCTTCTTCGCGCAGGCGCGAAAGGTAGCGGTCGAAGACGCGCAGGAACAGGTCTTCCTTGCTCGGGGCGAGGGCGTAGAGCGTGCGCTTCGAGCAGCGCAACCGGCGCGCGAGCCGTTCGACAGTAACGCCGCGAAATCCTTCCTTCAGGAAGATCGCCTCGAGCTCCTCGAGCATCTGTTCTTCGCGCGGCGTCGGCAGCGAGGCCAGCAATGAACCGGCGCGCGCGACAGGCGCGGGCCGCGAAGTGTTAACAGAGTGTCTCATCGCCACGATAAGGTTCCTGGAAAGTGGGGCTGGTACCAAAACAATAGAAGCAGTACCATACAGGTGTCGCCCGCCACGATCAGCGGTCACGTCGTGCGCGCATTCTGAACCGGGAACCGAGGGGTCGCGTGGGCTATCGCATAGGAATCGACGTCGGCGGCACGTTCACCGACTACATGCTGCTCGATGCGGGCGGCAGGACGCGCGTCCACAAGGTGCTGTCCTCGCCGGCGGATCCCTCCGAGGCGGTGCTGCGCGGCCTCGGCGATCTGGCCGCGCTGTCGGCGTCACCGCTGACGGACTTCCTGCGCGAAGTGGACATCATCGTCCACGGCACGACCGTCACCACCAACGCGGTCCTCACCGGAAACGTCGCGCGCACGGGGCTGCTCACGACGCAGGGGTTTCGGGACGCGCTCCAGATGCGGCGCGGCGCGCGCGAAGCGTTCTACGACAACAAGTTCACCGCCCCGAGCCCGCTGGTGCCGCGCCACATGCGGCTGCCGGTGCGCGGCCGCATGGACTGCGAAGGCCGCGAGCTCGAGCCGATCTCGCTCGACGACGTCGAGGCGGCCATCGTTCGGTTGCAGGCCGAGGAAGTCGAGGCGGTGGCGATCTGCTTCATGCACGCCTACGCCAACGCCGCGCACGAGGAGGCCGCGGCGGAGCGGGTCGCGGCGCGCATGCCGGACGCGTATCTCTCGGTCTCGAACCGCGTCCTGCCGCAGGTCCGCTTCTACGAACGCACGAGTACGACGGTGCTCAACGCGGTGGTCGGCCCGGTACTGCGGCGCTACATGCAGAACCTTCGGCGAAGGCTTTCTCAATGCGGTTTCGGCGGGGTGCTGCGCATCATGCAATCGAATGGTGGCGTGACCTCGCCGGAAGCGGTGGCGGCGCTCGCGGCGTCCACCTTGCTGTCCGGTCCCGCGGCCGCGCCCACCGCGGGACTCGCAACAATGCAGCCGCACGGCGAAGACAGCTTCATCACGGTCGATATGGGTGGCACCAGCTTCGACGCAGCGATGGTGGTGGGCGGCCGGCCCGCGATCACGACGACCGGCTCGGTGAATCGCTTTGCACTGGCGCTACCCTCAATGGAGATCACGACCATCGGCGCGGGCGGCGGCTCGATCGCGTGGATCGATGATGGCCTGCTGCGCATGGGGCCGCAGAGCGCCGGCGCTGCTCCGGGCCCGGCTTGCTACGCCAAGGGGGGTCTGGAGCCGACCTGCAGCGATGCCAACCTGGTGCTCGGCTATCTTTCGCCGGACTTCTTCGCCGGCGGCTCGATTGCACTCGACAGCGACGCCGCGCATCGGGTCATCGCGCTGAAGGTGGCCGAGCCGCTGGGAATGGACACGCTTCGCGCGGCCTACGGCATGTACCAGGTGATGAACGTGAACATGGCGTCGGCCATCCGCGAGATTTCCGTTCAGAAGGGATGGGATCCGCGCCAGTACCCGTTGATCTGCGCGGGTGGCGCGGGCGCCGTGCACGCGGCGATGATCGCGCGCGAGTTGGGCATACGCCGCATCGTCGTGCCGCGCGACGCCTCGATTTTCTGCGCCTCGGGCATGCTGCAGACCGACCTCAAACATGATTTCGTTCGCAGCTATTCCGCTGTGCTCGCAGACGCCACTGTGGACCGCAGACACCTGGCGGCGCTGCTCGACACCATGAGCGAGGAGGCAAGCACCGTGCTCGACTCCGAGGGCATTGCGCAACAGCATCGCCACTTCGTCTGCTCGGTCGATCTGCGCTACCTCGGGCAGTATCAGGAGGTCTCGGTCGAGACGACCGAAGTGCAACTGCACGGCGGCCGCTGGAGCGAGATCCGGGATGCCTTCCACGATCGGCATGATCGGCTCTACGGCTACGCACTGCGCGACGAGGACGCCGTGGTGGAACTGGTGAATCTGCGCTTGTCTGCCCTGGGCCGCACGGACAAGCCGGCGGCGCAGCACGAACCCCTGGCAGAGCCCGGCGTGGCGCATTTGCGCAAGGGGAGTCGCGGTGTCTTTCAGCCCGAGGCGGGCTGTCTCGCCGAAACACCCGTGTACGACGGCGACCGCTTGCAGCACGGCAATCGGCTCCAAGGCCCCGCGATCGTCGAGAGAATCACGACCACCCTCTTCATCCCCGCCGGCTTCACGCTGGCCGTCGATTCCCTGGGCAACTGCGTGCTCGAGGACCAGGTTGCCGAGGTTGCGCCATGACACCCGAACCCGATCCGAACGCGAAGGTCGATCCGATCGAGGCCTCGGTGCTGCACCGGCGCCTGAAGTCGATCACCGAGGAGATGGGCCTGACGCTGCTGCGCACCACACGCTCGCCCATCCTGAACGAGGCGCGCGACTTCGTCACCGGCCTGTACGACGCGAAAGGGCAGATGCTCGAGCAGACCGAGTACATCCCCGTGCTTGCGTTTGCGCTGCAGCCCGCCTGCGAGCACATCGTCCAGTTCTTCGGCGACGACATTCACGAAGGCGACGTCATCTTGCACAACGACGTCTTCTCGGGAGGCAACCAGAACAATGACGTCGCGGTGTTCCGGCCGGTCTTCCGCGACGGCGTGCTCGCCGCATGGGCGGCCTGCAAGGGCCACCAGGCCGACATCGGCGGCGCGCAGTCAGGCGGCTACAACCCGGAGGCGCGCGAGGTCTGGCAGGAGGCGCTGCGCATCACGCCGATCAAGGTGCACGAGCGCGGCGAACTGCGGCGCGATGTGTGGCGGATGATCTTCGCCAACATCCGCTATCGCATCGTCGAGGAAGACATCAAGGCGCAGATCGGTGCAACGCGGGTCGGCGAGCGCGGCATGCACGAGTTGTTCCGGCGCTTCGACAACCCGCGCTTCGACGCCTGCATTGCCTACCTCTTTGCCGCCTCCGAGCGTATCGTGCGGCGCGGGATCACCTCCATCGTCGACGGTGTGTACCGCGGCGAGAGTTGGGCCTTCTACGACGGCGTGAACGACGGCTCGCGCATGAAGATCAAGGTCGCGGTCACCGTGGTGGGCGACGAGATCAGCTTCGACTTCACGGGCTCGTCGCCGCAGACGCCCGGTTTCGTCAACGCACCCCATGCGGCCACCGCGTCCGCGTTGCTGCTGACCTTCCTGATGCTGATCAACCCCGACGTGCCGCACAACGCGGGCCTGCTGCGCGCGATCAGGATCGTCAATCCCGAAGGATCGTTTCTCAACGCGCGATTCCCCGCCGCCACGACCTTCGGCAACTCGATCACCGGCCCTATCTCGGACGCGATCTTCCGCGCCTTCGCGCCGGCGCTGCCGAAGATGGTGACCGCCGGCTGGAACCGGATGATGGGCTTTACGGTAACCGGCCGCGATCCACGGCACGACAGGCCCTATGTCGACATCCTCTTTCTCTCGCTCAAGGGCGGATCGGGCGGCACCTGGAACGCCGACGGCTACAACCACATCGGCCTGATCAACTGCGCCGGCGGCATCCTTGCCCAGGACTATGAGATGTTCGAGATACACGATCCGCACCGCCTGGTGCGGCACGAGTACGCCGTCGATTCGGCCGGGGCCGGGCGCTGGCGCGGCGGGCTGGGCGTGGAGACCGAGTTCGTCATCGAAGGCGATGGCGTCACCGGTATCGCTTTCGGCGACGGCATCGAGGAGGAGGCGCGCGCCTTCGGCTTGTTCGGAGGCCAGCCCGGCAGCATCAACGCCGTCTCCATCGAGTATCCGGATGGCAGCACCATCGTTCCGAAGGCCAAGGCCATCGTGCGCGGCATTCCGCGCGGCAGCGTCTTTCGGCAATCGGCCGGTGGCGGTGGCGGCTATGGCGATCCGCACGAGCGTCCGCAGGATCTGGTGCTGGCCGATGTGCAGGACGACCTGCTGAGCGTGGACGCGGCGCGCAGGGACTACGGTGTCGTGATCGACGCCGCCTCGATGAAGATCGACGCTGACGCGACGAAGCTGCTGCGTGCGCGCTCGTCCAGCACGGAGCTTTCATGAGCGCACCCGTCATCGATCACATCGGCATCGTCGTCGAGGTGCTCGAGCCTGCCATTGCGGCGATGAGCCGGCTGCTGCCCGGTGCTGCGCTCAGCCGGCGGTCGCTCCCCGATGCGGGCCTCGAGGTGGCCGAGTTCCAGGCCGCCAACATCGTGATCGAACTGCTCGAGTACACGACCGTTGAGCCCGGGCTGGCGCGCAGGACGATGGGCGCCGTTCCCGGTCTGAACCACATCTCGCTCTCGGTCCCCGATCTGGGCGCCGCGCTGGCCGCCCTCGCCGCAGACGGGACCCTGCCGATGGACGGCTTCCCGCGCCGCGGCGCGCACGGGCAGATTGCCTTCGTGAACCGCGACCCGCACACCGGGGTGCTCGTCGAGCTGTGCCAGCCGGACACAGGGCATTCGCCAAACGGGCCGCAGGATGCATAGCGACCCGCGGCGCGAGCTCTGGAATCCGACCATCGAGACGCTGCCGCGCGAGGCGCTGCGGGCGCTGCAGCTCGAACGGCTGCAAAAACAGGTGCTCTACAACCACGAGCGCTCGCCGGTTCATCGGCGCAAGTTCGAGCAAGTTGGCGCGCATCCGCGCGACATCAGGAGCTTCGAGGACTTCGCGCGCATCCCGGTGATGACGAAGGATGAGCATCGCCGCATGCAGCAAGAGTCGCTCGAGCGGCACGGCAGCCCGAGCGCACTGATGGGTTGCGCGCCACCCGAAGAGATCGTCCGCATAAACGCCACCTCGGGCACGACGGGCGTGCCGACGCTCTATACGCTGACCGCGCACGACGTGGCGATCGTCAACGAGATGCACGCCCGCAAGTACTGGCGCACCGGCATCCGCCCCGGCCACACGATGATCCAGGCCCTCTCGCTCAGCATGTTCACGGGCGGCCTGCCGCTCTCGCAGGGGATCATGAACCTCGGCGCCTGCGTCGTGCCGGTCGGCATCGAAGGCGGCACGAAACGCGTGCTCGACATGGTGAAGCTCACCCGCCCGCATGCCATCGTCGCCACGCCTTCATTCGGCCAGTACCTGATCGAGGAAGCGCCGCGGCACACCGGCAAGCCGGCGCACGAACTCGGGCTGCGCTTCTTCTTCTGCGCGGGCGAGGGCGGTGGCGGGAATGCCGACACGCGCCACGCGCTCGCCGACGGTTTCGGCGCCCGGGTCTATGACCACACCGGAGGCGGACACGCCTTCCACGGCATCTCGTGCGACCGCGCCGACGAGGTCGACGGCGCGATGCACTTCGTGTCCGAAGACCACTGCTTGCTCGAACTTGTCGACCCCAAGGACAGGACGCCGATCGCGCTTGCCGAGGGCGCGATCGGCGAGATGGTGTTCACCTTCCTCGACTGGCGTGGCGGGCCGTTCATGCGCTATGCGCTCGGCGATCTGCTACAGGTCTGGACCTCGCCTTGCCTCTGCGGCAAACCGGGCATCCGCTTCAAGATACTCGGCCGCACCGACGACATGCTGACGGTCAAGGGCGTGAACGTCTATCCGCAGGCGATCGCCGGGGTGATTGCGCGGTTTCGCCCGCATCTGACAGGTGCATTCCGGATCCGCCTGGACCGACCGGGGCCGAAGGTCCGACCGCCTTTGCGATTGCGCGTCGAACACGCGGGCCTGGAGGCGTCCGATCTCGCGTCGCTGGAGAATCGGCTCGTCGCCGAGTTTCGCGAGCGCCTTCATGTGCGGCCGCAGGTCGAGTGGCTGGCGCAGGGCACCCTTGCGCGCGAGACTGGGAAGACGCATTTGATCGAGATTGCGCATTCGTGAGCGGGCGTTCTGCCACGCCGTCGCGACCACAACCGAGCCCACATGCCAGAGCAGCAGCCCTGGACTTCTCGGCATCTTCGAAGGAGCACACATGGATTTGGGATTGACTGGACGGACCGCGCTCATCACCGGCGGCTCCAAGGGCATCGGCCTGTCGATCGCCGAGATGCTGGCCGCGGAAGGCTGCCATCTGCACCTGGTCGCGCGCTCGCAAGCTGACCTCGAAGCGGCGCGCGCCAAGCTGCGCGGCTTGGTCGTGGTCGACGTGCACATCCACGCCATGGACCTGGCTGCACGCGGCAGCGCCGCCGAACTGGCGGCCAAGTGCCCACGGATCGACATCCTCGTCAACAACGCCGGATCGATACCGCGCGGCAGCGTGGAAGAGATCGACGAGGACCGTTGGCGTCAGGCGTGGGACTTGAAGGTCTTCGGCTACATCAACATGTCGCGCGAGTACTACCGCCTGATGAAAGCGCGCCGCAGCGGCGTGATCATCAACATCCTCGGCAATGGCGGCGAGGCGCTCGACGCCGGCTACATCGCGGGTGCCGCGGGCAATGCAGCGCTGATGGCGTTCACGCGCGCACTCGGCGGCCAAAGCCCGAAGGACGGCGTGCGCGTGATTGGCGTGAATCCCGGCCCGGTAGCGACCGATCGCCTCGTCGGCCTGATGCAGAAGGAGGCCGCAACGCGTTTCGGCGACGCCTCGCGCTGGCGGGAGTTGGAGAAGGGCTTCCCCTTCCAACGCGCCGCAACCGTGGAGGAGATCGCCTCGACCGTCGTGCTGCTCGCCTCAGACCGCTCTTCGTACACGACCGGGACGGTCTTCACGATCGACGGCGGCATCGTCAACCGCGGCTCGCTGATATAGCGAGCCGCAGTCGCTGTGGTGCACCAGTTCACCTTCGCGCTCCGCTCGCCGCGCGTACAGCGCCTGCTCCAGCGCATCGAACACGAAGTCGGTCTGCATCGAACTGCTGACCCGCCAGCCGACGATGCAGCGCGCGAACACATCGATGACGAAGGCCACGTACGCGAAGCCCTGCCAGGTCGAGACGTAGCTGAAGTCCGCGACCCACAGTTCATCGGGCCGCTGGGCCTTGAACTGCCGATTCACCCGGTCCAGCGGGCACGCCGCCTTGGCATCGGGCACGGTGGTGCGCATCGCCTTGCCGCGGCGTGCGCCACGCAGCCCGCGCAGCCGCATCAGCCGCTCCACAGTGCAGCGCGCCACGGCCGCACCCTCGCGACTGAGCTGGCGCCAAACCTTGTCGGCGCCGTAGACAGGCAGGTTCTGGTCGTACACGCGCTCAACCTGCGGCAGCAAGCTCGCATCACGCCGGGCGCGTGCGGGCAGCAGCGCCGGGTTGCGCTGGCACGCCGCGTGGCGCCGGTACGCCGATGGGGCGACCTGCAGCGCGCTGCAGATCGGCTCGAGCCCGCAACGAGCGCGGTGCTCGTCGATGAAGGCGTTCACTTCCTGTGGTGGCGGTCGATGCTGCAGCCTGGGCGAAATACGCGCTTGCCAACTTCAGGATCTCGTTGGTCTTGCGCAGTTCGCGCACCTCGCGCTCGAGTTCCTTGATGCGCTGCTGATCGGCGGTGGTCGGACCGGGCCGCGTGCCGCTGTCGCGCTCGCCTCGGCGCACCCACTTGAGGATAGGCCGTTCAAACGCACTCTTTTTCGTGGCGCTGGGGCGGCGATTGGGTCGCCAGAACCGTCAGTCGAGGCTTTGAGTGCGATCTTTGTGGTCGACCTTCGCCCGCCGAGTGGCGATTGCCTGGTCGAGGACGCACGCCAGACGCTTGACTCTCGGGTTTACCCGGACGCTTACGCCAGTTTGCCGTGGTCGAGTGGGGCCCCGGCGCAGCCGATCCCCGCGGCCCCGGGCGCCGGGCCGCATGAACAGTGATGAATCGCGATGGTCAGGCCGCTTGCAACGCCGGTCCACGCGCTGGCGCCCTTGGCGGCGCACGGGCCTGCAGACCCAGGTGCATGAGGATCTTCTCGATCACTGGCTGCTCAAGGATCGGCGGAGGCAAGATCGTCAGCGAGCGCTTCTTCTACACCTTCGGCGGCTGAGCCGCGGTTGGCCCATCAGGCCGCCTCGGCACAGGCCGGGAGCGGCACGCGCACCGCGGCCGGCCGCCGGGAAGCCCATTCGACGATCTCGAGGCGCCCGTCGGCATGCTCGACGAGCGCGGTCAGGCTCTCGACCCAGTCGCCGTCGTTGGCGTAGACGATGCCGCCGATGTCGCGCAGTTCGGCGTGGTGGATGTGGCCGCAGACGACGCCGTGCACGCCGCGCCGCTGCGCTTCGCGCGCGACGGCGGTCTCGAAGTCGCTCACGTAGCTGACCGCGCGCCGCACCCGGCGCTTGAGGTACTTCGACAGGCTCCAGTAGGGCAGGCCCAGGCGCGCGCGCAGCGAGTTCAGCGACCGGTTCAGGCGCAGCGTGAACGTGTACAGCGTGTCGCCGACGAGCGCGAGCCACTTCGCGCACTGGATCACGCCGTCGAAGAGGTCGCCGTGCGTGACCCACAGCAAACGCCCGTCGGCGGTCTCGTGCGTCCATTCGTCGGCGACGTCGACGCCGCCGAAGTTGTGCTGCACGTACTTTCGCGCGAACTCATCGTGGTTGCCGGGGATCAGGATCACGCGCGTTCCCTTGCGCGCCTTGCGCAGCAGCTTCTGGACCACGTCGTTGTGCGCCTGCGGCCAGTACCATGAGCGGCGCAGTTGCCAGCCGTCGATGATGTCGCCGACGAGAAACAGCGTCTCGCACTCGAGCTGGCGCAGGAAGTCCAGCAGCGCCTCGGCCTGGCAGCCGGGGGTTCCCAGGTGGAGGTCCGAGATCCACGCACTGCGAACGCGCAGGCGGCCCTCGCCAGCGTCATCCGCGCCATCGACCACAGCCGGTGGCGACGCGAGGAGTGGAATTGGCAGGTCGCGCTTCATGATCGCGCAGGGTCGCAGCGCGCCGTGATGCGCCGTTGACATGTCGATGACGCCTGCGTGTCGTTGCGCAAACGACACACGGCGCGCCCGGCGCATGCAGGGGCACCGCCGTGCCCGTGAACGGCCGACGACAGGCGGGTCAGGGCAACGCGACGTCGGCGTTGCGCTGGCGGCCGGCCGATCGGTGGGCCCGATCGGCGCCTTGCGGCCTGCACGCGGACGCCGATGCGCCGCCGGCGTCGAGCGCGTTCCATGCCTTGAGCGCGCGCAGCAGCGGGCGCTTCTTCGACAGATGCGACTGCATGCGGCGCAGGATGTCGGCCAGCGTTCGCAGCGCCTGCAGGATGTGCGGCCCCTTGTTCAGCATCACGCATTCGGCGCGCGCGCCCATCGCCGCATCGGTGATCTCGGCGCGCGACGGGAAGCCCGAGCGGGCCTCGGACTCGAGGACCTGGGTCGCCCACACGACCGGCACATGCGCCGCCTCGCAGGCCCACAGGATCTCCTCCTGCACTTCGGCCAGGCGCTCGAAGCCGCACTCGACGGCCAGGTCGCCGCGCGCGATCATGACCCCGGCGGCGCGGCAGGCCAGGGCGGCAAAGAGGAGCTGCGGCAACTGCTCGAAGCCGCGCCGGGTCTCGATCTTGAGCAGGATGCCGGGCTCTTCGGCCGCGAGCCGGCGCAGGTGGCGCCGCAACAGCTTCACGTCGGCCGCACCCTGCGCGAACGACAGCCCGACGATGTCGGCATGGCGGGCAGCGACGGCGAGGTCTTCGAGATCCTTGTCGGTCAGCGCAGGCAGGTCGAGCCGGGTGTCGGGCAGGTTGATGCCCTTGTCGGCGCCGAGGCGCGAGCCTTCGTCATCGGCCTCGGTGATCTCGAGCTCGGCCCACTTGGCCGTCGTGCGCCGCACCACGGCGCCGATGCGCCCGTCGTCGAACCAGACGCGCTCGCCCCGCTTCAGCGCGTCCAGCGCCTCGGGCAGCGTGCAGGCCAGCGTGGCCACCGCAACGCGCTTGCGCGCCGACCCGTCGCTCGCACCATGCCCGAGACCGCGCCGCGCCAGCCGCAGACGGTCGCCGCGGCGCAGCAGGATCCGCCCCGGCGTCGAGGGCAGGTCGGCAAGCGCAGTCTCGAGCGCGCCCTCATGCCCGCGCCTGAGCAGCCTCAGCCGCGTGTCCTGCGTCAGGTAGATCGTGCGCAGCCCTTCGACGAGCGCGCCGGCCTCGCCGGTGGCGAGCACGGTCAGCCGGCGCGCGCTTCCGCGCGCGTCGACGAGGTCGATCGGGTCGGCAACCTCTAGCGCAGCGAGCCAGGCCGGATCGACGCCCGCGTGCTCCACCGCGCCCGGCACCGCATCCACCGATCCGGCGCGGCGCAGGCCCAGGCGCAGCGGCGTCACGATCGCGCCCAGCGCGTCACGGTCGGGCTTGAGCTTGAGCAGCGGCGGCAGTCCGGCGATCGGCCCGGTGCGCAATTTGGGCCCGGCCAGGTCCATCAGCACCTTGACCGCGCGTCCCTCGGCCGCGGCAGCGCGGCGCACGCCGGCCGCCATCGCCACCCACTCGCGAGCGCTGTCGTGCGCGCAGTTGATGCGGGCCACGTCCATGCCGCCGCGCACCAGGCCGCGCAACAACTCATCGTCGGTTGCCGCTGCGGACGGCAGGGTCACCATGATGCGGGCACGCGCCTCGGCCGGGCCGGCGCCGAACAGCGCCTCGGCGCGGCGGGCGAGCGGCGCATCGACGGGCGGCGGCGGTACCCTGGCTCGCGGCTCGCCGCCCAGCAGCTGCAGCATGCGCTGCACCTTGTCGAGGTTGGCCAGCACCTGCGGCTCGGCGCGGCCGAGCGACGACAGGCCCAGGTCAGCGAGCCGCTCCTGCAGGCCACGCAGGTCGAAGCTGCGCATGGCCAGGAAGTGGGCCAGGTTGCGCGCACTCGCCTCGGCGTCGGCGGCCAGCGCGGGCTGGCGCGGCACGAGGCGCGCCTCGAACTCGAGCATCGCCTCGCGCAGCACGCGCAGTTCGTCGATCAATGCGCCGATGTCGGTGCGGCTTGCGGCGGTCACGCCGTTGCCGCCCGTATCGTGATTCACTCTCGCTGCCATGAAGCACGCAGTGTTGCAGCGCCGCGTGGCAGGCGCGTGACAAAGGCCGCGCGCGGTCCGGATCAGCGCCTTTGGCCGAGTCTGCGCAGCGCGAGCCAGGCGACGCCCGCCGTGAACACCGCGATCAGCGCGATCACGATCCAGAAGCCCTGTGCATGCTCGGCGAGCGGAATGCCGGCGACGTTCATGCCCAGCAGGCCGGCGATCAGATTGATCGGCAGGGCCATCACGGTGACCATCGTCAGCAGGAACAGGCTGTGGTTGTTCTCCTCGGCTACGCGCGCGGAGGTCTCGTCCTGCAGCAGCTTGATGCGTTCCTGGAGCGCGCCGATGTCGCGCAGCGCGACCGCGAAGTCCTCGCTCGCCTGGCGCAGCAACTGCGTGTCGGCGCCCGACAGCCAGTCCGGCGGATTGGCGATGGTGCGATTGAGCGCGCCCGGGTCGGGCGCGAGCAGGCGCTGCAGCCGCACCGCGAGGCGGCGCAGGCTGGCCAGTTCGGCGCCGTGGCGCTCGACGCGCCCGGCGAGCAGCGCGTCCTCGATCGCGTCGACGCGCTCGGTCGCGGCGCCGGCAATGCGTTGCAGCTCGTCGGCCTGGTCGTGCAGGAGGTGATCGAGCAAGGCCATCGGCGTTGCCAGCAGCGCGCCGCCCTTGACCGCAGCGCGCAGCCGGTCGACCGAGCGCAGCGAGTGGCGCCGGGCGCTGACGACGAGCCGCGCGCGCACGCCGACCCACAGCGTTGCCACGTCGCCGGCGTCGAGCGCGAAGTCGAACGTCAGGTCGTTGATCACGGCCAGCAGCGTGGCGTCATGGCGCTCGATGCGGGTCGAGCGCGAGCCCTTGCTGAAGGCCTCGAAGAACTCCTCGGCGAGGCTCGCGTGCGCGCGCAGCCAGGGCTCGGCCGCCGCGTTGGCGAGGTTGAAATGCAGCCAGACGAAGCTCTGGCCCGCGTCGCCGGCCTGAGCGGCGATCCAGCGCAGTGCCGCCTCGGCGTCGATAGGCGCGCCGGGTCGCCCGGGCTCGAACAGGTAGCCGCAGATCAGGCCCTGCGCATCGGACCCGTAGGAGCCGATGGCCACGGTCAGGGGAATCGTCATCGTAGGCAGCCGAGGCGCGCGCACCTGCGCAGCGCAGAGTCTGGCACGCGGCGCATGACACCGGCGCCACAAATCGGTCATGGTCATGAGCGTTTCACGCCGCCGGGCGACGATGACGGCTCGCCCGCTGCGGAGACCGCCACGTTGACGACCGTCGACCTGATCTATTGCGACGCCGGCGGCGGCCACCGCGCCGCGGCGGCCGCCCTGGAGGCCGTGATCCGCGCCCAGCAGCGGCCGTGGCAGGTGCGGCGCGTCAACCTCTTCCAGGCCCTCGATCCGCAGGACCGCATCCGCCGCATCACCGGCGCGCCGCCCGAGGCCTACTACAACCGGCGCCTCGCCAGCGGCTGGACGCTCGGCCTCGCTCAGGAGCTCAAGCTGCTGCAGGGCCTGATCCGCTACGGTCACGCGAGCCTCGTGAAGCGCCTGGCGCGGCACTGGCGCGACACCCGGCCCGACCTCGTCGTCTCGCTGGTGCCGAACTTCAATCGCGCGCTGCACCAGAGCCTGGCGGCGGCGCGCCCGGGCGTGCCCTGCGTCACCGTGATGACGGACCTGGCCGACTTCCCGCCCCGCTTCTGGATCGACCCCGGCTCGACCGCGCATCTGGTGTGCGGCAGCGCGCGGGCGGTCGCGCAGGCACGCGCGCTCGGCGTCGAGGAGCAGCGCATCCACCGCTGCTCGGGCATGATCGTGCGCCCCGACTTCTACGACCAACTGGCGCTCGACCGCACAGCCGAACGCATGCGCCTCGGGCTGGACCCGGCGCGCACCACCGGCGTCGTGATGTTCGGCGGCCAGGGATCGACGGCCATGCTCGAGATCGCGCGCCGGCTCGACGACGTGCAGCTCATCTTGCTGTGCGGCAGGCACCGGGCACTGGCCGATGCGCTGCGCCGCGAGCCATCCGGCGCGCCGCGCGCCGTGGTCGAGTTCACGCCCGAGGTGCGGCGCTACCTGATGCTGGCCGACTTCTTCATCGGCAAGCCCGGGCCGGGCAGCCTGAGCGAGGCCGTGCAGCAGGGCCTGCCGATCGTCACGCTGCGCAACCGCTGGACGCTGCCGCAGGAGCGCTACAACGCCGACTGGGTGCGCGAGCAGGGGCTGGGCCTCGTGATCGGCCGGGTGAGCGAAATCGGGCCGGCGGTGGCGGCGCTGCAGGCCCGGCTCGACGCCTACCGTGCCAACGTGCGCGCGCAGGTCAACCGCGCCGTCTTCGAGGTGCCCGAGATCCTGGCCGCGATCCTCGAATCGCGAGCCCCCGAGGTCGCGCGACCAGGTGGCATCGCACATGCCGCGACCGCACAGCCTGTCACGCGCCTGTCATCTGGCGCCTGAACCATCGGCCTGCCTTCACAGCCGCAAGCGCCCACCTGCCATGCCGACCCCGACCGACCACGATGAACTGATTGCGCGCATCGAGCGCGACCTGATCGACAGCTACGACGAAGAGCTCGAACTCGAGATCGAGGATCGCGACCCGGCCGGCATGCTCGGCGAGGCCGCGACGCCCGAGCTGCACAAGGCGCGGCGCATGGCGTACTTTCGCGAGCTGTTCCGGCTCCAGGGCGAACTCGTCAAGCTGCAGGACTGGGTGGTGCACACGCGGCAGAAGGTCGTGATCCTGTTCGAGGGCCGCGATGCCGCGGGCAAGGGCGGCGTGATCAAGCGCATCACGCAGCGCCTGAACCCGCGCGTGTGCCGCGTCGCCGCGCTGCCGGCGCCCAACGACCGCGAGCGCACGCAGTGGTACTTCCAGCGCTACGCGACGCACCTGCCGGCTGCGGGCGAGATCGTGCTCTTCGACCGCAGCTGGTACAACCGCGCCGGCGTCGAGCGCGTGATGGGCTTTTGCACCGAGGACGAGGTCGAGGAGTTCTTCCGCACCGTGCCCGAGTTCGAGCGCATGCTGGTGCGCTCGGGCATCCGCCTCATCAAGTACTGGTTCTCGATCTCCGACGACGAGCAGCACCTTCGATTCACGAGCCGCATCCACGACCCGCTCAAGCAGTGGAAGCTGAGCCCGATGGACCTCGAGTCGCGCCGGCGCTGGGAGGAGTACACCAAGGCCAAGGAGGCGATGCTGGAGCGCACCCACATCGCCGAAGCCCCCTGGTGGGTGGTGCAGGCCGTCGACAAGAAGAGCGCGCGCCTGAACTGCATCCACCACCTGCTGTCGCAGTTCGACTACCACGAGGTCGAGCACCCGCCCGTCGTGCTGCCGGCGCGCGTGCGCAACCCGGACTACATCCGCCAGCCGGTGCCTGACGAGATCGTCGTGCCCGAGGTCTACGACCTGCGCGGCGCCTGACTCCGCACCGCTGTCCCGCGCGACGCTCGATCAGCGCCGCGCGACGCGTCGCCGCCTTGTCAAGGTCTCGACACGGCGCCGTCACGGCCGGCGGCGATGCTTCACCGAAGACGCTGCGCGAAGCAGATGTCCCGCCCCGACACTCACCTTCAAGGAGTTGCAGATGAACCGTTCCAGGATCGCTCTATCGGCCGTCGCGGCAGCCGTCTCGTTACTTGCCGCGCACGCCGCGCACGCGCAGGTCCCCCCGGTCGTCCAGGGGCCGGAGTCGGTGGCCGACTGGTACAACGCCGGCAACGCGTTCATCGAGCAGGGCAAGCAGCAACGCAACGTCGTGCGCCGGGCGAAGAACGTGATCCTGTTCGTCGGCGACGGCATGGGCGTCTCGACGGTCACCGCGGCGCGCATCCTCGCGGGCCAGATGAAGGGCAAGCCGGGGGAGGAGACGCGGCTCGCCTTCGACGCCTTCCCCTACACCGCGCTGTCCAAGACCTACTCCTGGGACCAGCAGACCTCCGACTCGGCGCCGACCATGACGGCCATGTCTACCGGCTACAAGACGCGCGAAGGCATGCTGTCGGTGAACCACACCACCGCGCGCGGCGAATGCAATGCCGCGGTGATCGACGCCAAGAAGGTCGCGACCATCCTCGAGGCCGCGGCCGACATGGGCAAGTCCACCGGCATCGTGTCGACGGCGCGCATCACGCATGCGACGCCGGCGGCGCTGTACGCCCACACCTCGGTGCGCGACTGGGAGGCCGACGCCAACCTGCCGGCCACCGACGTCAACACCGGCGCTCCCTGCCGCGGCTCGGCGAGCGCGGTCAAGGACATCGCGCGCCAGCTGATCGAGGTCTCGCCCAACGCACGCGCGAGCCTGAAGGTCGCGCTCGGCGGCGGGCGCACCTACTTCCTGCCCAACTCGGTGTTCGACCCCGAGTACGCATCGACCAAGGGCCGCCGCACCGATGGCCGCAACCTCGTCAGCGAATGGTCGTCGACGCGCGGCACGCTCGGCAGCACGGCCTATGCCTGGAACAAGGCCCAGTTCGACGCCGTTGATCCGGCGAGCACGCGCTACCTGCTCGGACTGTTCGAGCCTTCGCACGTGCAGTACGAGGCCGACAAGGCGGCCGACCCGGCCGGCGAGCCGACGCTGACCGAGATGACCGACAAGTCGCTGCGCATGCTGATGAACGACCCGAAGGGCTTCTTCCTGCACGTCGAGGGCGGGCGCATCGACCACGCCCACCACGCCGGCAACGCCAAGCGGGCGCTGATCGAGACGATCGAGTTCTCGAACGCGATCCAGCGCACCGTGGACCTGCTGCAGGCCGCCGGCAAGCTCGACGACACGCTGATCATCGTCACCGCCGACCACAGCCATGTGTTCACGATCGCCGGCTACCCGAGCCGCGGCAACAACATCCTCGGCCTGGTGCGCGACGTGCCCAACAAGGACGGCGAGGCGCTCGCCAACAGCCCCGACAGCAACGGCCTGCCCTACACCACGCTCGGTTACCACAACGGCCCCGGCGTGCGCGTCGGCGGCCGGCCCGATCTGACCAGCGTCGACACCACCGACCTGAACTTCCTGCAGGAGGCGATCGTGCCGCTCGGCTCGGAGACGCACGCCGGCGAAGACGTGGCGATCTACGCGCGCGGCCCGAAGGGCTACCTGGTGCGCGGCACGATGGAACAGAACTGGGTCTTCCACGTGATGCGCGAGGCCTTCGGATTTTGAGGGCGACTCACTTGCAGGCCACGGCCTCGAGGCCGCGGCCGACCCGCAGCCTGCCGGCGGCGTGCGTCGGCGCCGCGCTGATGCTGATCGCCGCCGCCGGTGCGGCGGTGGCGCACGAGGCGCCGCCCGCGGCCCGGGCCACGGCGGCACCGACGGCGCGGTCGCAGGCGCCCGCCGCGCTCGGCCTCGATTCCGTGCCGGCGCCGCTGGCGGCGCGCTTCGGCGTGAGCATCACGGCCGCGCCGGGGCGCGGCGGCGCTGCGGCAGGCCCGACGCGCGCCGAGTGGACCTTCGTCCGGGGCGCCGACCGCATTGCCCTGCACAAGGGCGGCATCGACGAGATCTGGACGCGCGACGCGAGCGGGCGCATCGGCTTCGAGCGCATCTTCCACGACGACCGGACGATCGTCGCCTACAGCCCCGGCGAACTGGTCACGCTCGGCGTGCACGCCGATTGGCCGACGCTGGCCCGCTCCATCGATCCGCTCGAACTGCGCGCGCTCAGGTTCGTCGCGCGCAGCGGCAAGGGCGACGCCGAGCGCATTCGGCTCGCCGGCACGGCCGATCCCGGCGTGCAGCCGGCGCTGCTCGTCGAGTGGCTGCCGGCATGGCAACTGCCCGCGCGCATCGTCAGGCGGGGCAAGGACGGCAGCGTGGTGCGCATCGAACTCGAACAGCGGGCTGCCGCGCCGCTTCCGGGGTGGCCTGTCGGCGCCGCGGGCGCGCAAGGCTACGCGCGCATCGACGCGGCCGACTTCGGCGACATGGAGTACGACCCGGTGGTTCGCAAGGCCGAGGCGCTCGACGTGCGCGCGGGCTGGCGCCAGGCGCACGCGCCCCACTGATCGGGGCGCCGCGCGTCGAGCGCGGCAGGCTCGGCACCGTCTTCATCCTGGCCCTCGAGCCTGGCGATGAAAGATCGTCTTGCCGCTGGCGACCGAGTGCGCGAATGAACGATGATCCTGCCGTGAAATCCGCCGCATGGCGCCAGCGCGCGCTGATCTTTGCCCAACGCCTGTGGCAGCCGACGAGCGCCTGCATGGCCTGCATGCCGGGCGGCTGGCCCAAGATCTGGAGCGCGGCGCATTGGGGCACTGCGCTGCAGACGGGCCTGATCACCGGCGTGCTGGCGGTGCTGCTGAGCTTCACGCCGCTCGGCCGCCTGTACGGGCACCGGTACGGCAACGCGGCGATGGTGGGCGGCATGACGGCGCTCGGCGACCTGATCTCGCACCCGGGGCACTATGGCGGCGCCTTCGGCGAGGCCTTGCTGACCGGCGCCGTGTCGGCCCTGCTTGCGCTGACGGCCTCGGTTCTGCTCGAGGATCGGGGGCGGCGCCTGCGCGCGGTGTGGAAGCGCCTGGCAGGCTGAGGGCCGCGCGCCGGGCCGAGGCGTCGCATTGCGCCGGGGCGGGCGACAATCCGCGTCCTGCCCTGCCACTCGCCCGAACGCCGTGCCCGACACCCTGACACCCGCCGACCTGCCCGCGCCCGTTGCCGACGCTCCTGTCGCTGCTGCCGCTGCGCCAGCGGCGAATCTGTCGCCAGCTGCCTGCGCCGCCGCGCTTGCCGAGCGCTTTCCGGCCGTCTTCGGACCCGGCGTCGCGCTGCCGCTCAAGCTGCGCATCCAGGCCGACATCCAGCAGCGCGCGCCGGGCGTCTTCACGCGCAAGTCGCTGTCGGCCTTCCTGCACCGCCACACGACGAGCAACGCCTATCTCAAGGCGTTGACCAAGGCCGCGCAGCGTGTGGACCTGGACGGCCGGGGCGCGGGCGAACTCGCCGACGAGCACCGCCAGGCGGCCGCGGCCGAGCTCGAACGCCGGCGTGCCCTCCATCTGCAACGGCGCGGCGAACAGATCGCCGCCGAACGCCATGCGCAGCGCCAGAGCGCCGAAGCCGAGGGCCGCGCGCGCGCCGAGCGCGCCGCGCTGCTGCGCGCGCACGAGGCATCGACGCTGACGCGCCGCAACTTCTGCGCGTTGAAGGGCATCGCCGAGGAGGCGCTCGATGCCCTCCTCGCGCAGGCGCGCCAGGAGCGCGCGGCGACGCTGCAGGCCAGCCGCGCAGCGGGCGCCGAGGCGGGCAACGACGGTCCGGGCCGGACGCGCAAGGGGCCGCGCGAGCGGCCGAACGAACCGCCGAACGAACGTTGACGGGCTGCGTTGCCCGAGGCAAAGTCACCCGCTCCTCAACCGTCGAAGCAAGGATGCTGCCATGGCCACACCCCTGAGCGCCTCGCAACTGAAGCTGATCTTTCCCGCCGCGGCGACGGACTATCTCGGCCAGGTGGCGGCGGAGCTGAACACAAACCTGGAGGCTTGCGGCCTGGACACCCCGCTGCGCCAGGCGCACTTCTTTGCCCAGGTGCGCCAGGAATGCGGGACCGAGTTGCAGCCCGTCGACGAGAACCTGAACTACAGCGCCGAGGCGCTGAAGAAGTTCAGCTACTACCAGCGCCACCCGGCCGAGGCGCTGCAGGACGGCTACGACCGGGACCCGGTGACGAGGAAGATCCGCCGCCGCGCCGCGGTCGAGACCATCGCCAACAAGGTCTACGCCGGGCGCATCGGCAACGGCGATGTCGCGAGCGGCGACGGCTGGCGCTACCGCGGCCGCGGTTTCATCCAGGTGACCGGGCGCGCGAACTACGCCGAAGTCACGCGCCAGTGCCAGTTGCTCTACCCCGGCATGGACGTGGACTTCGTGAGCCACCCCGACCTGATGGCCGCCTCGCCCGGTGCCGAGCGGTCGGCGGTCGGCTACTGGACCATGAGAGGGCTGCACAAGCTGGCCGACATGGGCAGCACCGGCGCCGACGTGGATCGCATCACGGCCGTGATCAACAAGAACACCGACAGCTACGGCGAACGCCGCGCCAACTTCACGATCGCCTGGAATGCTCTCAAGTAGCAAGGCCCTGGCCGGCGCGGCGCTCGCTCTCGCCTGCGGGCTGGCCGGCGCGGCCGACCTCGCGCCGCCGTCGGCCGCGCTGTGCAAGCCGGCGCAGAAGGTGCTGTTCCACTGCAGCTTCGGCGCCAAGGCGGTGTCGCTGTGCGCCGACATGGCGGGCGAGCGCATCGCAACGCTCGGCTATCGCTTTGGCACGCCCGAGCGCATCGAGCTTGCACAGGACGCAGCCAGCGACGCCGTCCCGCACTTCAACGCGACGTTCGCGACGCTCGCGCCCGGTGCCAGCGTGCGCCAGGTCTGGTTCGAACGGCGCGGCTACACCTACCTGATCAGCCAGTGCGTGGGCGGCAGTTGCCCTCACGACGCCGGGCTGGCCGTGCTGCGTGGCGACAAGCTGCTCGCCAACCGGCACTGCCTGCGCAGCGCCGACGATCGCGCATGGTTCGCGCCCGAGCTGGCGCGCTTCGGCCGCGAAGCAGCAGCCAGCCAGGCCATGACGCCGCTGCTCGTGTTCGACGACGTGGACAACGGTGTCGAGCGCCTCTATCCGCTGCGCTGATGGCCACCGACACACGACGTTACATGTGAGCGTCGGCGCGGCCGGGATCGGAATCGTTGAAGAGGCAGGTTCAACCCTTCCCCTCCCTCACTCGACTGGAGCAAGACATGATTGAGAACCGACGCCTGAGGCACGCCACGGCATGGCTGGCCTTGAGCCTTGCTGCATCGGCGCTGCCGTCACTTGCGGCGGCTGCCGACGGCACGCGGCAACGCAGTTCCAGCACCCGGCACGAGCGCGGTGCCGACGGCGTGCGCGACACGACCCACACCGGCGCGCGCGGCGGCACGACGACCGTCGACCGCTCGCGCGGCGACGATGGCGTGGTGGACAAGACGGCCACCGGTCCGCAGGGCAAGACCGCCGTCACCGACCGCAGCCGTGACGCCGCGGGCAGCGTCGACGCCACCCGCACCGGCGCCCGAGGCGGCGTGACAACCACCGACCGCACGCGCGGCGCCGATGGCGTGACCGACAAGACCGTGACCGGCCCCCAGGGCAGGACCAAGACGGTGGACAACAGCCGCGGCGCCGACGGCGTGGTGGATACGACGGTCACCGGCGCCAAAGGCAACACCCGCACGTCCGACCGCACACGTGGCGCCGATGGCGCCGTCGACGCCACCGTGACTGGTGGCCAGGGCAAGACGGCGAGCGTCGATCGAGCGAAGAACGCCGACGGATCGCGCACCAGGACGACGACCGGCGAGCAGGGCAAGTCAGCCACCTCGACGAGCGCGCGTGACGCAAGCGGTGCCGTCGATACCACCCGCACCGGGTCGGGTGGCGCGACCTCCACCGTCGATCGCACGAAGAACGCCGACGGCTCGACGAGCAAGACGGTCACGACCACCCGGCCGTAAGTGACGACACCCCGTCAGTCGAGCGCGATCAGCCGGTCGCCTTCGCGTGCGGTACAGCCGTCGGCGATCGGGTCCCAGCCGCGGCGCACGACGACGTGGCGTTCGGTGCGGCAGAACTCGACGCGCTCGGCAGCAGGGACCTGCGCGCGCACGAAGGCCTCGAGCGACGCCGGCATGCTGACGCGGTAGCGCATCTGCATCCGGTCGTGCGCCGGATGATCGTCGGCATGGATCAGCGGCACGAAGGCGCTGCCCAGCCACAGCAGCGGTTGTTCGGCACCATCGAACACGCTGGCCGCATAGCCACGCTCGCGCAACCATTGCTGGGCCTCGCCGCGCGTCGCGCCGGCACCGCCCCAGCTCGCGGCCAGCATCTCGGCGACCCACTGGTTGCAGTTCTGGTAGCGCTCGCCGAACGGATAGGCGTTGGCGCTGTACGCCGGCGCCAGCAGTTGCAGCGCGAGCCGGTCGTCGAGGGCGGCGCGCGCCAGCGGCACGGCAGCGCCCTCGGGCAGCAGCACGACCGCCGCGTAGGCCGGGCCGGCGCCGTCGGAGCCGAGCAAGAAGCCCGCCAGACCCTGGTCGAAGATTCGCGGGCGCGCCTCGTCGCAGGCGTAGTAGAGCTGACGCACCGACCATGGCGCATTGCGGCTCGCCTTGAGCGCGAACCCGGCATGCGAATGGCGGAACCCGAAACGGCTCAGGTCCACGCCCGAGCGTGAAATCAGCGCCACGCCACCAGCGGACGCCGCGAGTTCGGCCTTGACGATCGCGGCCAGGCGCAGCGCCTTGTCCTGCTGCGTCGCGTCCGGCTGTTGCGGGGACTCGCACAGCTGCAGCGCCGCGCCGTGTGCGACGCCGCTCAGCGTCAGCCCGGCGCACAGCAGCATGGCTGCGGCCAGCCGGTCCATCACGAAGCGACGGCGTGGGCGTGCAACTCGCGGTACCAGTCGTCGTCGAGAACGAGGAAGAAGGCTTCGCGCGGCTCGCCGCTCGCGAACTCGATGCCGTACGGACGATGCCGCGCCGACACCGTGCGTCCGGGCGCGAGCAGGCCTCGATCGACCGCCTGGCGCGGCAGTTCAAGCACGATGTCGGCAGCCGGCAGCCGCGCGCAGCGTCATGCGCACCCTGTCGGGCCGGTCGTCCAGCGCAACGATGGTCCTGACCTCGTAGTCGGTCTCGGCGACAGCAGCTGCCTTGGACGAACTGCCGCTGGCCGTCGTGAGCGAGCCCGAGAGGCTGCCGATCGAAAAGCCAATGCTCTGCGATGCCGACGATGCGGCCGATTCCGCCGCGGCGAGCGCCGTTGTCGGCGCCAAGGCCAGAGCGCCGCACAGGGCGATCACGGCGACCGCGGCTGGAAAGGAGTGCGCGGGCGCGCCAAGTCTGATCGGTTGCGGCATGCCCGCGATGCTAGCGCCTGGGCGCGAGCCTACTGCGGCTGGAAGCCGCTCGCGCGGATGATCTCGGCCCAGGCCTTGGCATAGGCGCGCTCGCGGCTGGCGAGCTGCGCCGAGGTCATGAACTCGACGTCCAGGCCGAGCGCGGTCAGGCGCTCGCGCACGTCGGGCATCGCGATCACCTTCGCAAGCGCCGCCGAGAAGCCGTCGATCGCGGCCCGGGGCGTGCCGGCGGGCGCGAAGAAGCCGTAGAAAGGCAGGTCCTCGAAGCCGGCGATGCCGAGCTCGGCCAGCGTCGGCACCTCGGGCAGCGTCGGCTGGCGCTTCGCGCCGAGCACGGCGACGACGCGGATGCGCCCGCCCTTGTGGTTGTCGATGAAGTCGGGCACCGAGCCGACACCGGCGGCGATCTGGTTGCCGAGCATGTCGCCGATCATCGGGGCGCTGCCGCGGTAGGGTGCCGAGACGAGGTCGAGCTTGAACTTCTCAGCGAGCACCTTGACCAGGAACTCCGGCGTCGAAGCCGGCGCCGGCACGCCGACCACGCCCTTGCCCTGACCCTGGCTGCGCACCCAGGCCACGTACTCGTTGAGGCTCTTGGCCGGCGTGCCCGAGGAGAGGGCAAAGGCATTGACGAAGCTCGCGAACCCGGCCACCGGAACGAAGTCGCGCGCCGAGTCGAAGCCCGGGTTCTTCGACACCATGGGCAGGATCGTGATCGTGTGGTCGTGCGAGATGAAGTAGGTGCTGCCGTCGGCCGGTGCCGCCTTCAGCGCCTGCGCGGCGAGCTGCCCGCCCGCGCCGGGCTTGTTCTCGACGATCACCGGCATGCCAAGCTCGTCCTTGAGTTTTTCGGAGAGCAGGCGCGCGATCGCGTCGGTGCCGCCGCCGGCGGGAAATCCGACCAGGATGCGCACCGTCCTGGCCGGCTGGGCAAGGGTCTGGCTCGGCAGCCCAAGCGCGCCGACGATGAAAGTACAGGCCGCGAGAAAGGCGCGGCGGGCGAATCGCGACATGGCTGGTGTCTCCTTGGTTGGGGCGTCGATTATGAAAGCGCCGGCCGCCCAGCCGGCCTGAGCCAGGTCAATCGGGGCGGCCTGTGCCTCAGGCTGCCAGCGGCAGCTCGAGCTCGGCGCGCAGGCCCCCCGACGCCGCGCTGGCAAGCGTGATGCGCCCGCCGTAGAGGCCGGCGAGGTCGTGCACGATGGCCAGCCCCAGCCCGCTGCCGGGTACCGATTCGTCCAGGCGCGCGCCGCGCGCCAATGCGGCCTCGCGCCGGCCGGCGTCGATGCCGGGCCCGTCGTCCTCGATCACGATGTGCAACCGGGAGGCGGCGCCTCCGTCGCCCGCCGATACGCTCACGCGCACTTCATGGCGCGCCCACTTGCAGGCGTTGTCGAGCAGGTTGCC
Source organism: Ideonella sp. (assembly GCF_016702655.1). GTDB lineage: Bacteria > Pseudomonadota > Gammaproteobacteria > Burkholderiales > Burkholderiaceae_C > CAIKUF01. The sequence continues at coordinate 14,282 of NZ_JADJDO010000039.1, read as the reverse complement.
GAGCATCTCGTGCAGGTCCTCGGCCTCTCCGGCAAAGGCCAGGCCGGGCTCGATCGGCGCACACACGAGCACCAGGCCGCGCCCCGCATGCACGCGCTCCATCACGCGCAGCAGGCCGTCCGCCACCGGCGCGAGCGCCACCCGCGCGCCGGGCATGCCGCGCGCAGCAGCGGCGCGCGAGCGCGCAAGGTGCCAGTCGATGTGGCGCTGCGCCAGGGCCAGTTGCTCCTGCACCAGCGGTGCCAGTTCGGCCGCGGTCTCGGGCCGCTGCACCGCGCTCGCCGCGGCCTGCGACAGCGCGGTCAAGGGCGTCTTGAGCGCATGCGCCAGGTTGCCGGCCTGGGTGCGCGCGCGCGCAACGACCTCGGCATTTCGGTCGAGCACGCGGTTGAAGTCGTCTACCAGCGGCTGCACCTCGTCGGGGAAGCGCCCCGCGAGGCGTGCCGCCCGGCCATCGTGCACCGCAGCCAGGGCGCGCTGCAGCACGCGCAGCGGCGCCAGGCCGACCGCGACCTGCGCCAGCGCAGCCGCGACCAGCAGCAGCAGCAGGCCGCCCAGCGAGGCCGCCAGCACGCCGTTGAAGCGGCCGACCCCGGCGTCGATCTCGCTCAGGTCGGCCGCGACCAGCAGCCGCCAGGGCGTGGCCGCGGCGTCGTCGCGGCGGACGGTGCGTTCGACCAGCAGCAGGCGCGCTCCGTCCGGGCCCGCGACTTCGTGCACATGGACCGCGCCGTCGGGCAGTGCATCGCCCGGCACGACGAGCGTTGCGTCCCACAGCGAGCGCGAGCGCAGCACGCCGCGGCGCCCCGCGCCGGCGCCGCCGTCGACCTGCCAGTACAGCCCCGAGTAGGGGCGCGACCAGCGCGGGTCGGACAGGGTCTGGGGGTCGATCTGCGGCTGCCCCTGGCCGTCGAACTCGAGCCTGGCCGTGACCTGGTCGAGGCGCGCCGTGAGCGTATCGCCGAACTGGCGCAGCACATGGTCGCGGAACAGGCTCGCCAGCAGCAGGCCGGCCAGCGCCAGCGCGACCACCAGCGCCGCCATCGTCGCCGCGAGCAGCCGCAGGCGCAGCGAGCTGGCGATGCGCCGGCCGGGCTTCACGTGGCTGGCGCCAGCCGGTAGCCCATGCCGCGCACGGTTTCGATGGCCCCGGGGGGGAGCTTGCGGCGCAGCCGGCCGATGAAGACCTCGATCGTGTTCGAGTCGCGGTCGAAGTCCTGCGCGTACAGGTGCTCGGTCAGTTCGGTGCGCGAGACGACCGTGCCGGGCCGGTGCATCAGGTAGGCCAGCAGCCTGAACTCGTGGCTCGTCAGCGCGACCGGCTGGCCGTCGAGCGTGACGCGGCCGCTGCGCGTGTCCAGCGCCAGCGCGCCGCATTGCAGCAGCGGCGACGCAAGGCCCTGGGCACGCCGGATCAGCGCGCGCATCCGGGCCAGCAGCTCCTCCATATGGAAGGGCTTGGTCAGGTAGTCGTCGGCGCCGGCGTCGATGCCGGCCACTTTCTCGTGCCAGCCGTCGCGCGCGGTGAGGATCAGGACCGGCATCGCCCGCCCCGCCTCGCGCCAGCGCCTGAGCACGCTCAGGCCGTCGAGCAGCGGCAGGCCCAGGTCGAGCACTACCGCATCGAAGGGCTCGGTCGCGCCCAGGTGATGCGCGTCGCGGCCGTTGTCGGCCTCGTCGACGACATAGCCCGCCTGCTCGAGCCCGGCGCGCAGCTGCGCGCGCAGCAGCGCATCGTCCTCGACCAGCAGCACCCTCAAGCGGGCCTCCGCAGGCGCGGGACTGACGAACCTCCTTGCTGCGCCCTGCGGTGCGAGCCCCCTTCCGAAGCGGCCGGGCGGTGGCTCATCTCGCCGGCTCCTGCGCCGCCCCGGCATGGCCCTCGCGCTTGCGCCGGCCTTCGAGCACCTGCGCGGTGCGCGCATCGAGTTCGAGCCTGAGCAACTGCCCGTTGGGCTGCAGCAGCCTGACCTCGTAGATCCAGCGGCCGTCCTCGCGCTCGAGTTCGAGCTCAAGCACCTGGCCCGGGTAAGTGCGTTGCATGCGCTCGAGCAGGACGGTCAGCGGCAGGATCTCGCCCGCCTGGACCGCGGCGCGCGCGCGCTCGTGGTCGTCTTTCATGCCGTCGCGCGCCACGACCGGCGCGCACAGGCCCAGCAACAGCGTGAACGCGAGCGCGGCGGTGGTTCGGGGCGAAGTCACAGCCCGATTGTCGGCGCCCGCGCCTGAACGGCGGATGAACGGGCCCTTCAGGATCGGTTCAAGCGCGACTTTCAAGAATGACGCCATCGATCGCCATGGCGGTCAGTGACAGGAGCCTTGATTGAAGAACCCACGCATTCAGAAACCTTCGGCCTGGCGTCGCATCGCCGCACCGATCGCGTGGCTGATCGTCGGCGCCGGCCTGGCACCGGCCACGCACGCGGCCGACACCTCGCCCGCGCAGCAACTCGAACGCTTCAGCGTCCAGGCCGGCGCGCCCGGCCAGCCCGAGCGCGGGCGTGTCCTGTTCACCACGCGCCAGGGCGGGGAATGGTCCTGCGCCTCGTGCCACGGCAACCCGCCCACCGCGCCGGGCAAGCACGCCGGCACCGGCAAGGCGATCGAGCCGCTGGCGCCCGCGGCGAACCCGAAGGCCTTCACCGACACCGCGAAGGTCGACAAATGGCTGCGCCGCAACTGCAACGACGTGCTCAAGCGCGAGTGCAGCGCCGGCGAGAAGGCCGACCTGCTCGCCTACCTGCAAACCCTTGCGCGCTGAGCCGCATGCCCGCGCACTCGCTTCGAAAGCCAGCATGAAACAACGCCCTTCCCGAACCCTCGTCCTTGCCGCGGCGCTCGGCCTGGCCACCGCGGCGCAGGCTGACAGCGGCAACCTGGCCATGCCGCGCGACATGCCTGCTGCGTACACGCAGGAGTGCGCGTCCTGCCACACGGCTTACGCGCCGGCGTTGCTGCCCGCGCGCTCGTGGCAACGCATCATGAGCAGCCTCGACCGGCATTACGGCACCGACGCGTCGCTCGACGCGGCCACGCTGCGGCAGATCGATACCTGGCTCCAGGCGCACGCCGGCACCACCCAGCGCGTGCGCGAGGAGCCGCGCGAGGACCGCATCACGCGCTCGGCCTGGTTCGAGCGCGAGCACCGCAAGATCGACGCGTCGGTGTGGCGACTGGAGAGTGTCAAGAGCGCCGCCAACTGCGCGGCCTGCCACCCGGGCGCCGAACGCGGCAACTTCGACGAGCACGAGCTCAAGGCTCCGGCCGGCCTGGCCCCGCAACTGCGCCGGGCCTGGAAACGATTGAACCCAAGACCCCCCCCCCGGCCCCCCCCCCCCCCCCCCCCCCCCCCCCCCCCCCCCCCCCCCCCGCCCCCCCCCCCCCCCCCCCCCCCCCCCCCCCCCCCCCCCCCCCCCCCCCCCCCCCCCCCCCCCCCCCCCCCCCCCCCCCCCCCCCCCCCCCCCCCCCCCCCCCCCCCCCCCCCCCCGGCCCCCCCCCCCCCCCGGCCCTGGGCCCCGAGGATTCCCCATGCCAACCCTACCCGCCCTGCACCCGGCTGCCGCCGGAGCGTCGCGCACCAGCACGCTGCGCAGCCGCCTCGTCGTCGATGCGCCGACGCGCATGTTCCACTGGCTGTTCGCACTCAGCTTCGTGGGTGCCTACCTGACCGCCGACGGCGAGCGCTGGCGTGCGCTGCACGTCACGCTCGGCTATACCTTCGCCGGACTGCTGTTGTTTCGGGTGCTGTACGGCCTCGTCGGGCCACGCCAGGCGCGCCTTGGCCTGCTGTGGCGCAGGCTGGCCGGTGCGCCAAACTGGCTGCGCTCGGCAGCGCAGGCCGCGCGCGGGCTTTCGCTGCGCGGCGTCGACTGGCGCCAGGGCCTGAACCTGGCGACAGCACTGGCCGTGGCCGCGCTGCTGGCGCTGGTCGTCCCGCTCACATTGAGCGGGTACGGCACCTACGAAGACTGGGGACGCGTGCTCGGCGGCGACTGGCTCGAGGAGGTGCACGAGTTCTTCGGCGAAGCCTTCCTGGCCGTGGTGCTCGCCCACCTGGGCCTGATCGCGGCGCTGAGCCTGCTGCGGCGCCGCAACCAGGCCCCTGCCGATGCTGACCGGGCGCATCGAAGGCGCGGGGCCCGATCTCGTCAAGCGCAGTCATGCCTGGCTGGCCGCCCTGCTGCCGATGGCCGTGCTCGCCTTCGCGCTGTGGCAGTGGCAACAGGCGCCGCACGGGCTGCTGCCCGCTCAGGGCGGGGCCGACGCCGCATCGCAGCGGCATCACGACGATAGCGACTGAGCACGGCGCGGCCCGCACTGGCGCCCGCACAGCGGGCCGCGGCCAGCGGTTCATCGGCCTGGCCTGCAGCTCATGCTGCGCGCGGGCCGCTCGGTCGCAGCGCGCTTGGCCAGCCCGCGCGCCGGCCCTAGATTCTCGACATCGAATCGTGCAACGCACATCAGAGGCCACCATGATCGTCAGCGGTGTCACCGCCCTCGCCGCCCTCTTCGCCGTGCTCGCCACCGCCTCGCTCACGTTTGCCGCCGATCGCCAGGCCGGCGCGCCGGCAGCGCGCGCCGCGGCCGATGAGGCGGCGGTCGTCCAGCTCGAACGCGTCGTCGTGACCGGCAAGCGGCTGGCAGCAGCAGCGCGCTGATCGACCCAGACCCGGGCAGAAAGACATCACATGTCGCTGAGCGAAGAGCTGAACAGGCTGGACCAACTGCACCGCCAGGGCACGCTTTCGGACGCCGAATTCGCGCGCGCCAAGGACCGCGTGCTCGGTGCGGCGGAGCCCTTGCGCGCGGGGTCCTGCGCGGCCCGGATCAACACCTGGCGGCGCAGCCGCGACGAGCGCTGGATCGGCGGCGTGTGCGGTGGCCTGGCCGAGCTCACCGGGGTGCAGGCCTGGATCTGGCGCGTGCTCTTCGCGCTCGCGGTGCTGTGCGGCGGGACCGGAATCGCGGTCTACCTCCTGCTCTGGATCTTCGTGCCGAGCGCGGGCGAGCCCGCAGACCCGGTCCGCCGCGAGCCCGCCTGAGCCTGAAACCGGCAGCACGCTGATGCGCCGCGGCGAGCCGTGCCGGCCAAGGCCTGCGCCGCGGGTGATAGATTCGCAGCCGGAGGGTAGGCGCTTGCCTCGTCCTCGCTGAAGGAAGAGGTCTCGCATGCACATCGCTCCCGCCAGCGCCCGCTCCTACGCGGCCGCGATCTTCGATTTCGAGGGCACGCTGGTCGACTTCCAGTGGCAGCTCGAACCCGCCGAGGTCGAGCTACGGCGCGCGTTCGCCGATCTCGGCTTCAGCGGCGGCGAGTTCGCGCACGGCAATTACGCGGCGATGTGGAACGCCGCCGCCGATATGCTCGTGCCGCAGGGGCGCCTGGCCGAACTGCGCCGCGTGCTAGGCCCGGTCTACGACCGCTGGGATGCCGACGCGCTGAGCCGCTGGGCGCTGCGGCCGGGCGCAGCCGAACTCCTGCAGGGGCTCGCGGCCGGCGGCGCACGCACGGCCATCGTCAGCAACATAGGGCGCCAGGCGCTCGGTGCCGCGTTGAGCCGCCTGGGCCTCTCGCGCTGGCTGTCGCCGGTCGTGACGCGCGACGAGGTGACCTGGATGAAACCGCGGGCCGAGGGCATCCTGCGTGTGCTCTCGCAGTGGCAGGCCGACCCGGGCGCAGTGCTGTTCGTCGGCGACAGCCGGGCCGACGTGTCCGGCGCCAGGGCAGCCGCGATGCCGGTGGCGATCATCCGCGGCGGCGAGTGCGACGAAGCAGCGTTTGCCGACGCCCCGCCCGACCTCTTCATATCGCGGCTGGACGAGCTTGCCGGGCGCATCGGGGCAAGCTGACCGGCGGGCGCAAGGCGTTCAGCCGGCTCGTTTGAAGACCGACAACAACGCCCCGGCGAGCACGAACAGCGACCCGAACATGCGGTTCATCACGCGCACATGCGCGGCCGAACGCAGCGCGCTGAGCACCCGCGCGGCGAGCGCGGTATAGCCGGCCATCACGACCAGGTCGGTGAAGGCGAGCGTGATGCCGATGACGGCGTACTGCGGCGCCAGCGGCTGCGCAAGATCGAGGAACTGCGGCACCACGGCGAGCAGGAACACCGTGCCCTTGGGGTTGACCGCGTTGATCATCCAGCCGCGCCGGATCATGGCCCACACGGTCACCGCGGCCGCCGACGCCTGCACCTCAGCGAGCGGCCGGGCCGGTGCCCGCCACTGCTGAACGCCCAGCCAGACCAGGTAGGCGACACCGCACCACTTGACCGCGAGGAATGCGACGCTGGAAGCGGCCACCACGGCGCCCAGCCCGACGCCGACCACGACAAGCTGCGTCCAGATGCCGAGCACCAGGCCGATGGTGGTGAGATAGCCGCGCCGAAAGCCGTGGTTCAGCCCGGCGCTCATCGCCGCCAGCGCGCCCGCGCCCGGCGAAATGCTGATGGCCCAGGAGGCGGCGAAGAATGCAAGCCAGGTCGAAAGCGTCATCGGTCGGCCGGTGGATGAAAGAGCAGGGAGGGAGGGGCAGCCCCACGCAGTCGGTCAGGCTTCCGCGCGGATCTGCAAAGGACAACGGCTTGCCGCGGGGAGTGCATGCAAGGCGTCGATCTGACTGGTGGTGGTGGAGTCCTAAACGGAATCCAGCCGGCATCTACATCGATGTAGGAATGTAGCGGAAATGGTGGGAATTGCGGGCGTTGACCAGGGCTTACATGAACTTCGGCGTGGTCGGCGCGCAGGTCGCAAATGGACTGTCGCATCGAGTCGATGCCCGGCTACCCGCAAGTCGACGGCATCGCGCGTTAGCTGGTGTGTCGGACTCGTGGCGCAGACGACACAGAGCGTGCGAAGTGGCCTCGACGGATGCCAGCAACAAGTCGCCGCCTGCCTAACCCTCAAGGTCCCGCGCGGGCCAATGTGGCACATCGCACCTCGTCCAGCCTGCGCCAACACAGCGCCAGTGAGCGGCGGGTCTGCAGGGCCGCGTCCAGCGCGGCCTGTTGGCTGCCACTGATCGCCGACCCGTCGAGGGAGATCAACTCGTCGCCCGCCTGAAAGCCAGCCCTCGCTGCCGGGCTCGTCGCTTGCACGCCAAGGGCCAACAGCCTGCCCCCCACGGACACGGCATCGAGCCCGAAGGAGCCGTCCTCGAAACGGCCCTCGGTTGCGCCTTCAGACATCAGCCACAACCGCGACTGCCTCACGTCCACTGCCCAGCGGGTACGCGACAACAATCCCGCGCCGATGCGGCCCGCGCCAGCTTCTTTGGGCTCAGAACCCTCCGGGCCAAAGCTGGTTGGGACGTTCAGAACTCGAAGGCCTGCCACGTCGACCGCCGCCGAGCGAGCGACAACCAGGCGGCTCGGGCCCTGCACGCCACGCGCCTCACGAGTCACGGCATTCGATGGCGGCACGAGTCCGCGCGCGGGGTCGGCCACCAGGTGGGCTGTACCGCGGTCGCCGCTGTCGAGCAGCAGGTCGACGGTGACGGGATCCCGATTCGGTTCGAGGGTCACCCGTACCGGAACGAACAAGTGGTCATAGCGAACCGCCAGCGCGGTGCTGCTCGCGCCGGACCCCAGTTCAGTGGAGCCGAGCCGGTGCAAGCGCATACGCCCTCCAGCCGTGTCGACTTCGACGCCGAAGCGGGTCCACAGGTCGTTGCCGATGATGCCGTCGACGAACACCAACTCGGGCGAGGCGAACAGCCCCAACCGGTCCACCGGGACCGCCAGCACGGTCAAGTCGCGCAAGGTCAGTGCCCCGAGCTGAAGCGTGACCCCGGGCACGACCTGCGCCGTCGGGCGTGGACCGTCGCCCCCGCCGCTGATGGCGATCTCGCCGCGCGCGGACAAAGCCAAGTCGGCCGTGCGGGAGTGACGGAAGATCACCGTCGCCATGGCCCCGGTGTCGAACAGGAAGCGATATCCGGGCCGGCCGTCGATGGCGACCTCCACGATCGCCGACGGGCTGGCCACCGGCAGCAGCGGCAGCTCGACGATTCCGCCGGCACAAGCCGGGCAATCGCTGAGCGCCTGGGGGTTGCCGACCGGGTAGGTGGAGCAGCCGGCCAGCAGCAGCGCGACCGTACCGAGGCCTCGCCGCAGAACCCGTCCGCACTGCGCGGGCAGCCGGCGGATGTAGGTCAGAAGCCCCGGGTTGGAACGAGAGGGGCTTGCGTGGACATCGGCTAACGCGAACATCTTGGGAGCACCGCCTTGGAGGCCAGGGATTGGGTCAAGCTTGCCGCGGAGCCGGTATGCCGCTTCAACGAGAGGTTCTTGATCGCTGGTCGTCAGCTGTCCGAAAGGGGCCAACGACCGCTGGCTGTCAAAGCTGACTTGGCCGGACACATACCTTGCAGTGCGGCGAGAGCGAGGGCTGCTCGCAGGTCGGGCTGCGATGGGAATGTGCCTTGACCCGGAGTGCTCCGTGTCGTGGCGATGATGTTTTCAAAGAGCCTGTTCGGTCGGGGCCAGATTCACTCGCGTCGACAAGGCATGCAGGGCGATGGCGTGCAGCATGTCACTCACCGTGGTGCAGGCATCGGTCAAGACGGTGACCTTCTTGTAGCGATCGGCCTGACGCGACAGCGCGGTGTGCGTCACGCAGTTCTGGGTCATCATCCCGCACAGGATCAGCTCGTCGACGCCCAACTGCTGCAACGTCTCGTGCAGGTTGGTGCGCTCGAAACTGTCGGCGAAGTGTTTGACCACGACCGGCGCGTCCGGCGCGGCATCTCGGATGCGGGGGTGAATCTCGACGCCAGGGGTGTCGGCGTTGAAGAACGGTGCGATGCCTTGCTGCGGGTCGGCGACATGCTGCACATGGACCACCGGGATGCCCTTGGCGCGTGCGTTCGCGATGGCGCGCTCGACGCCGAGCAGTGTCGCGTCGGTATTGGCGAGCGGGAAGGCGCCGCCGGGAAAGTAGTCGTTTTGCAGATCGATGACGATCAGCGCGGGTTTGCTCATGGTCCTTGTTCTCCGAGAAGTGGTCACACAACGGTGACGACCCCTCCATTCTTTGGGTCTTGGCCAATCGACGCCACTGGCCTGATTACTCAATCTCGTTAAGATTGGGCCAACACCCCTCTCATCATTTCGACGTCCGCCTTGATGACCGCTCGTTCGACTGAAGCCGGCCAGTGTGTCCGTGTCGCGGTGGTCGCCTTTGACGGATCAGCCCTTTTCATCTGGCCATTCCCGGCGTGGTCTTGGCGAGGCGCCGCCCACGCCCAATCCTTTTCGAGCTTGTTTTCTGCGCTGCAGAGCTTCAACCACTCACCACCAGCGCGGGCTATCGAATCTCCGGAATCGCTGGCTTGCGGGCGCTGCATCGTGCCGACGTCGTCGTGGTGCCGAGTTGGCGCAACGTGAACGAGCGCCCCCCTGAGGCTCTGCTACGCGCGCTGCGTTCCGCCAGAGCGGCCGGCGCGCAAATCGTCGGCCTGTGCCTGGGCGCCTATGTGCTGGCCGAGGCCGGGTTGCTTGACAACCGCCGGGCGACCACCCCCGTTGGGAGTACGCCGAGCAGATGGCGAAGCGTTTTCCCGCCATTCAGATCGAGCCGGACGTGCTCTATGTCGAAGACGGAGGGGTGATGACTTCAGCGGGCACGGCCGCGGGATTGGACGCCTGCCTGGAACTTGTGCGGCAGCGGCTGGGTGCCGCGCGCGCCAGCCAGGTGGCCAGACGGCTGGTGATTCCACCCCATCGAGCGGGTGGGCAGGCGGAGTTCATCGAGCATCCGCTTCCGCTGACCACGGGCGGCCATCGTCTGTCGCAGTTGATCGAATCGGTGCGCACGCGCCTGCACGAGGCCCACAGCCTTGACAGCCTGGCTTCAGAAGCGCGGATGAGTCGGCGAACCTTCACCCGTCAGTTCAAGGCGCTGACGGGTTCCACGGTCCTGACTTGGCTTCTCACGGAACGCCTGCATCTCGTCCAGCAACTCCTGGAGCGGACCGATCAGTCCATCGAGCGTATCGCCGAACTCACAGGGTTCGGGTCCGCCGAGGCATTACGGCATCACTTCCGCAAGTCCTTCCGCATCGCCCCGATCGACTGGCGGCGAAGTTTCGCGGTGAAGTGCTGCACCAGGCAGCGGAGGCAACCCGCCTGGCCGACACGCGCTCAAACCATTGAAGGACAAACGAGCGTGCGTGCGCTCCGGCGGAGAAGTTGGCGCAGGTTTCGAGAGAACTGAGAGCAGAAGAGAGTCGAACCGGGCGACTTCAGGACGCCGGGCCGCCACGACATGGCACATGCAGGTCGGCGCCGAACCCCGCGTGGTGTCGCGGAACCCGGAATGGAAAACGCCCAACCGAGAGATGTTGGGCGTTGAATGGTCGTGGTGCAGGGCAAACAGGATGGGAACTACGCTACTCCCAGAGTCTGAGAAGCGCGGCGATGCTGAGTCCTGATCGGGCGTCAGCGTCTGCGCGCTCAGCGGGGCCAAGGCAACCACCCGGATGCACGCGCGTCGCGCCACTGGCGCCAAGCAAGCCAGTACCAACCGTTGCAGCAGGCCCTGATATCGCTGCCAGCCTGATCTCTGTTAGACAATGCACTTGCATTGACATGACAATGTAATTGCATTACCTTCAGCACGACACATCCTAGCTGGAGAAGTCCCATGCCCACCACCCAGCAAGTCGAATCGACGCTGACCGACCGCTACCAGACCACCGTGCCCGAGACGGTGCGCCGGGCGCTGCGCCTGGGCAAGCGCGACAAGATCCACTACACGATCCGTTCGACGGTGAAGTCGTGCTCACGCGCGCGACTGCCGGTGATGACGATGATCCGGCGCTGACGCCATTCCTCGGCTTCCTGGCCCGCGACTTGGCCGAGCACCCCGAGCGACTGCAGGCCGTCGACGCCGGCTTCGCGCAGCGCATCCAGGCGCTGGTCGGCCGTGTCGAGGTCGATCTGGACGCGCCGCTGTCGGCGAACGATGAATGAACGGCGGCAAGCCGCTGGTCGTCAACGGCTGGACCCTCTTCGCCCATCCCATCTTCCTTGACCAACTCGACGCCCTGACCGCGCAGGTCGAGGCGCTCAAGCGCAAAGACCCGGCCGGATACGTCAAGAAGAACGCCACCAAGCGTCTGGCGGCCATCGCCAAGCTCGCGTTCGAAGTGATTCCACAGGGCCCCGCCCGACCGGAGTTCCGCCAGGGCAACACGCCTGGCGACGAGCTGCCAAGCTGGTTCCGGGCCAAGTTCTTCCAGCAATACCGGCTGTTCTTCCGGTTCCATGCGCAGGCCAAGGTGATCGTCTTCGCTGGGTCAACGACGACGACACGAAGCAAACTACGAGATCGCCGACGACGCGTATCGGGTGTTCCGCCGGATGCTCGACAGCGGCCGTCCGCCGTCGGACTGGGGTCAGTTGCTGGACGAAGCACGTGCCGAGTCGGAGCGCCTTGGCCGGCTCGCGTCAGGCGGCACGCGCGCAAGTGCGCATTTCAGCGATCGTGGACGCCGGTTTCGGCGTGATCGCGGACGGCGTTTCAGCGTGATCGTGGACGATCACGGAAGCACGCGAGTGACGGGGGTTAATCGTATCTCAGTCATCCACGATGACGCCCAAGCGCTGAGCGTTGTCCAGGCCGGCGAGCATCGCCGGGGGGTGGTCAACGCGGCGCCGAAGGCGGTCATGGTTGGACTGTGGTCGAGGCAGGCTTGTCCACGGCGGCGGGCGTCGCCTGCGACGAACGGCCGACGCGGTGGGCAAGCCGTGTTCGACGGCGCGGCGGTGGCGCTGCATGGACGGCGCGAAGCGGTCATGGCTTGACCTGCTTCTTGCGCATCGACTCTCCCTTGAGCGCGATCTTGTGCGCGGCATGCACGATGCGATCGAGGATGGCGTCAGCCAGCGTCGGATCGCTAAGCCACTCGTGCCAGGCCGCCACCGGCAACTGGCTCGTGATCAATGTGGCGCGCGTGCCGACGCGATCGTCCAGCAGCTCGAGCAAGTCGTTGCGCTCGGCTGCCGTGACCGGGGCGATCGCGAAGTCGTCGATGGCCAGCAGGTCGATGCGCGCGAGTTGCGCCAGGCGCCGGCCGAAGCTGCCGTCACCGTGGGCGACGCGCAGCTCTTCGAGCAGGCGCGGCGCGCGCATGTACAGCACGGTGAAGCCTGCGCGCGCGGCTTGCTGCGCCAGCGCGCACGCCAACCAGGTCTTGCCCACGCCGGTGGCACCGGTGATCAGGACGTTGTGACCGTGGCGCAGCCAGTCGCCGCCGGCCAGCGCGGTGACGAGGCTGCGGTCCAGCCCGCGCGAGCCACGCCAGTCGATGTCTTCGATGCAGGCGCTGCCGACCTTGAGCTTGGCCGCCTTGAGCAGCCGCGCCAGGCGCTTGCCGTCGCGCCAGTCGATCTCGCGCTGTACCAGCATCGCCAGGCGTTCGTCGAAGGCCAGCTCGGCCGCGGCGGCGCTGGTGGCCTGGTCCGCCAGCGCGTGGACCATGCCGTCCAGTCGCAGGCCGCGCAGTTGGTCCAGGTGTGTTCGTTGAGCAAGAGCAGTTCTCCTTCGTCAGTGGTAGCGGGTCAGTGGTAGTAATCGGGGCCGCGCACGTTGTCGTGCAGCGGCAGTGCAGCCTGCGCCGGTGCGGCCGGTGCCTGCTGCCGGTCCAGCCCGGCGGCCAGGGATCGAGTTCACGCTGCGGTAGGTCGGCGAGCCGATCGACAGCGCCCGCGCGCAAGCGGCTTCGAGCCGCGCGTCGCCGCACTGGCGCGCCAGGCGCTGCAGGCCCAGGCAGGCGCGGTAGCCCTGCTCGGGGTGCGGGCGGTGCTCCATCTGCCAACGCACGACGGCGGCCGTGGCCGCGCCGATGCGCTCACCCCAGGCGATGAGCCGCTGTGGCGTCCACTCCCGGTGCGCGCGATGCGACGCCGGCATGTGCTCGGCCAGCGTCGTGTGTGCACCGCGCCGGCTGCTGCAGGCGTGCACGGCCACGCGCTGGTTGCCCGAGACGATCTCCACCGTCGTTGCCGTCACGCGCAGTTCGACCTCGGACCTCACGAGCCGGTGCGGCACGCTGTAGTAGTGGCCGTCGAATTCGACGTGGTAATCGATGTTCACGCGCGCACGCTTGAAGCGTGCGATGGGCATGCGCGTGGCCGGCAGCGGCCGCAGCTCGCGCCGGTCCAGGGCGTCGAAGGCGCTGGCGCGGCAGCCGGGCAGCTTCTTGAACGTGCGCCGGTTCAGATCGGCGAGCAGTTCGGCGATGGCCGCGTTCAGCTCGGCCAGGCTGAAGAAGCGCCGGTTGCGAAGCCGCGCGAGGATCCAGCGCTCGACGACTTGCACCCCGACCTCGACCTTGGGCTTGTCGCGCGGATGCGCCGGGCGCGCCGGCAGCACCGCCACGTCGTAGTGCTCGCACAGCTCGTCGACCAGGCGGTTGACGGCCGGCTCGTAACGGTCCGGGCGTGCGATCAGGGCGCGCGTCTGGTCGGGCACGATCAGGCGTGGCACGCCGCCGATGAACTCCAGCGCGTCGATGATCGAGCCGACCCAGTCGGCGGCCGTTTGCGTCGCGGTGGCGCAGGCGTAGGTGTAGTTCGACGCTCCCAGCACAGCCACGAAGATCTGGGCGCGACGGATCTCGCCCGTGGCCGCATCGATCACCGGCACCGTCTGGCCGGCGTAGTCGACGAACAGCCGCTCGCCGGCGATGTGGGTCTGGCGCATCGAGCGCTTCAGCGCCTGTGCCCAGGCGCGGTACTTGACGCAGAAGCTCGTGTACTTGTAGGCCAGCTCCGCGTCTCGCTGGTACTCCTCCCAGAGCAACTGCAGCGTGACGCCCGGGCGCTTGAGTTCCTGGTGGATCCAGGCGCAGTCGGGCTCGAGCTGGTGGCTGGCGCGCGCCACGGCGGGCCGGTACAGCCGGGCTTCGAGCTCTTCGTCGCTGAGCGACTGCGCAACGGCCCAGTCCACGCCGGCGGCGCGGGCCAGCAAGATGAACTTGCCGACGGTGCCCTTGCCGATGCCAACGGCGCGGGCGATCTGGGCGTAGCTCAGCCCGGCTTCAAGGTGCAGGCGCAGGGCCTGTCGTATCTGGCGCATCGTGATCCTGTTGGTGGGCATGGCGGGCCGAAAAATCGGCCAGCATGCCCGCGCTCAAGATCACCCGCGCGCTCCGCAATCGTCCACGATCAGGCTGAAACGTCGTCCACGATCAGCCTGAAATGGCGTCCACGATCATCTGAAATGCCGTCCACGATCGGCTGAAACGGCCGTCCACGATGGGCTGAAATACGCAC
>NZ_JADJDO010000038.1 GCF_016702655.1 Ideonella sp. | reverse complement strand
CGCACGACGTTGGCCAGGAACTCCAGTTGCTCCGGCGCGAACTCGCGGATCGCGCGTGTCACCTGCTTGAAGAACGGCCGCGCATCCAGGAACAGCACCTTGTCCTTGCGCGGCCCGCGCGCCTTGGCCTTGTCGAAGAACCACAGCGTGCAGGGCAGCGTGACGGTGTAGAAGAAGTTGGAGCCGATGCTGACGATCACGTCCACCGCGCCGCTCTGGATCAGCTTCTTGCGGATCTCCAGCTCGCTGCCGCGCGCGTCGCCGGCCGAGTTGGCCATCACGAAGCCGGCGCGGCCGTTCTCGTTCAGCGCCGAGTAGAAGAGCTGGATCCACAGGTAGTTGGCGTTGTCGGTGCTGGGCAGGCCCAGCGGGAAGCGCCGGTCGTCCTTCAGCCGGTCCTTGTCCACGCCCGACACGTTGAACGGTGGGTTGGCCATCACGAAGTCGAACCGGCCCAAGGCCTTGTGCGGGTCTTCGTAGTAGGTGTTGGCCTCGCGGATGTCGCCCGACAGGCCGTGCACCGCGAGGTTCATCTTGGCCAGCTTGACGGTGTCGCTCGCCTTCGGTGCCGAACACGGTGAGCTCGCGGTTGGCGCTCTTGTGGTGGCGCGTCGCACGAAGTCGGCCGACTGCACGAACATGCCGCCCGAGCCACAGGCCGGGTCGAAGATGCGGCCGTGGAAGGGCTGCAGGATCTCGACGATCAGCCGCACGATGCTGGTGGGCGTGAAGAACACGCCGCCCTTCTGGCCCTCCTTGAGCGCGAAGTTGCCGAGGAAGTACTCGTACACCTTGCCGAAGGCGTCGCCGCCCAGGTCCACCGAGGCCAGCAGGCGCAGCAGCTCCACCAGCGTGGCGTTGGGCAGCAGGTTGTAGCCGCGCGGCAGCACGCCCTTCAGCTCGGGGTTGTGCTCCTCCACCAGCGCCATCGCGGTCGCGATGGCACGCCCCAGGTTCGATCCTTCAGTCAGCGTGAGCAGGTGCGAGAACCGGGCTTCGTCGGGCAGGTAGAGCACGCCTTCGGCCTGATAGTCCATGGCCTCGCGCTCGTCGGCGGGGATGCCCTTGGCGTCGAGCATCTGCGCGCACTCGCCGAAGCGCTTGTCGGCGTAGCGCAGAAAGATGAGGCCCAGCACCGGCGTCGAGAACTCCGACGGCTTCAGCCCGGTGTTGGCCCAGAGCTGGTCGGCGGTGGCCCAGAGGCGGTTTTCTACGGCGACGAGGTCGGATGCCATGTGTTCTTCGGCTTGTGGGCTGCGGCGGGCACGAGTATTGCCCAATCCGGGCCGCGGCCTGGCCTTGAGACCGCGCGCGTGCTGTGCAGCCGGCAGGGGGCGAGCGCACGCCGCCGCGCCTACAACGCCGCGCTGCGAAAGCCCGCCGGCACGTCGTTGCGCTGCGGCAGGAAGTAGTTGCGGTAGCGCGGGTGGCGCATGCGCGGCTGGGTCATGAACGACGCGCCGCGCAAGACCGGCCGGCCGTCGAACCAGGGCGCCGAGTAGTCGCGGTAGGGGTGCGGCGCGAAGCCCGGGTAGGGCGCGAAGGCGCTCGCCGTCCACTCCCACACATCGCCCCAGCGCAGCTCGGCGCCGCGGGTGCAGGCCGCGCGCTCCCATTCGGCCTCGGTCGGCAGGCGCCGGCCCGCCCAGCGGCACCAGGCCTCGGCCTCGAAGTGCGTCAGGTGGCAGGCCGCGAGGCGCGCGTCGAGCGCCTGCCAGCGGCCGTGGCGCCAATGCTGCCAATGTCCGGCCTCGCGGCGCAGGTAGCGCGGCGCGGCGGCCTGGGCCTGAGCGCGCCAGCGCCGGCCGGCGTCGCTCCACCAGCGATCTTCGGCATAGGCCCCCGATTCGACGAAGGGCAGGAACTCGGCCCAGCGCACGGCCTGGGCGTCGAGCGTGAACGCGCCGACCTCGACCGCGTGCGCCTGCAACTCGTTGTCGAACGCGAAGCCCTGCGTCGCTGCGCTGCCGAGTGGCCAGGTGGCGGCATCGAAGTCCAGCGCGGGCGGCGGATCCGGCAGCGGCGCGGCCTGCCAGCGCGGGTCGGCGATCGGCAGCCCGAGGCCTTGCGCCATGTAGAGGGCAGCCTCGTGATGCATGTCCTCGTGCAGCAGCGCGAGGCGGAAGAAGTAGAGCGCGTCGTCGTCGTCGGGCGCCTCAGCCAGCAGCGCGAGCGTTGCGTCGAGCTGCGACGCGAGCTCGGCGCGCGTCGCGGCTGCGTCGGGCAGCGGCAGCGCCCAGCGGCTGTCGTGCGGCACGTGGCTGCTGTGGTACAGCGCGTCGGCGTTCGCGCGCGCGCCGGGCCGGCGCGGCAGATCCGGGTCGGCAAGGTGCCCCGCCGCGCGGCCGGCAAAGCGCGCGAGCCAGAATTCCTGGAACCAGCCGATATGGCCCAGCTCCCACAGCGGCGGGTTCAGCTCCGCGCACAGCGGCACCGCGAGCCCGGGCAGCGCGGCCTCGTACGCGTCAAACGTCGCCAGCGTATCGGCGCGGCTCGCGCGCAGCATCGCGGCGAGCACGGCGCCGCCGCCGCTGCGCGCGGCGAGGTTCGGCGTTAGGCTCGCGTCGTGCATCGCTCCCCATCCATCGTCATCGTCACGCCGGCACTGGCCGACGCCAACAACGGCAATTGGCAGACGGCGCGCCGCTGGGCGCGCATGCTTGCGCGAGCTTACCGCGTCACGCTCGCCGCGCGCTGGCAGCAGGGGGCCGAAGACTTGATGATCGCGCTCCACGCGCGCCGCTCGGCGGCTTCGGTCGCGGCCTGGCGCGCCGCGCAGCCGCGGCGGCCGCTGCTGCTCGCGCTGACCGGCACCGACCTGTACCGCGACATCGACGCCGACCCGAGCGCGCAGGCCTCGCTGGCGTTGGCCGACGCGCTCGTCGTGCTCAACGAACTCGGGCCGCAGCGCCTGCCGCCGGCGTTGCGAGCGCGCTGCCAGGTCGTGCTGCAGTCCTGCGCCGAGCGCCGCACGCTCGCCAAGACCGGCCGCCACCTGCGCGCGCTGATGGTCGGCCACCTGCGCGACGAGAAGGATCCGCTCGCCTACCTGCGCGCCGTCGAGCGCCTGGCGGGCCGCGCCGACCTGCGCTTCGACCACATCGGCGCCGCGCTCGACCCGGCGCTGGGCGCGCAGGCCGCGGCGCTGGCGGCGCGCCAGCCGAGTTACCGCTGGCTCGGCGCGCTGGCGCATGCCGAGGTGCGGCGCCGCATCCAGGCCGCGCATGTGCTGGTGCATGCGAGCCGCATGGAAGGCGGCGCGCATGTCGTGATCGAGGCGCTGCGCAGCGGCACGCCGGTGATCGCTTCGCGCATCGCCGGCAACGTCGGCCTGCTCGGCAGCGACTGGGGTGCGCTGTTCGAGCCCGGCGACGACGCGGCGTTGGCAACCCTGCTCGAGCGCGCCCGCGACGATCCCGATATGCTGCCGGGCTTGCAACGCCAGGCTGCCGCGCGCGCGCCGCTGTTCGCGCCCGCGGCCGAAGCCGCGGCGCTGCACCGCATCGTTGCCGACCTGCTGAACGCCGATCCCGGAGCCCGCTCATGACCGCCGCCGCCACAAACCTACCGACGACCCCCGCCGAACCGCGCCTGACGAGCTTGTCCCACGGCGGCGGCTGCGGCTGCAAGATCGCCCCGGGCGTGCTGTCCGAGATCCTCAGGGGCACGGCGGCGATGCCGGTGCCCAAGGAGTTGCTGGTCGGCATCGAGACCGCCGACGACGCCGCCGTCTACCAGCTCAACGACGAGCAGGCGCTGATCGCGACGACCGACTTCTTCATGCCCATCGTCGACGACCCGTTCGACTTCGGGCGCATCGCCGCCACCAACGCGATCAGCGATGTCTACGCGATGGGCGGGCGGCCGATCCTCGCGCTGGCCCTCGTCGGCATGCCGATCAACGTGCTCTCGACCGCGACCATAGGCCGCATCCTGGAGGGGGGCGCGTCGGTCTGCCGCGCGGCGGGCATCCCGGTGGCGGGCGGGCACACGATCGACAGCGTCGAGGCCATCTACGGCCTGGTCGCGCTCGGCCTCGTGCACCCGAAGCGCGTCAAGCGCAACGCCGACACCCAGCCCGGCGACGTGCTCGTGCTCGGCAAGCCGCTCGGCGTGGGCGTGATGAGCGCGGCGCTCAAGAAGGGCGCGCTCGCCGATGCCGGCTACGCGCAGATGATCGCCTGCACGACCCAGCTCAACACGCCGGGGCCGGACCTCGCCGAGCTGCCGGGCGTGCACGCGCTGACCGACGTCACCGGGTTCGGCCTCGCCGGCCACGCGCTCGAGCTCGCGCGCGGCGGGCGCTGCGAGGTGCAGATCGATTGGCGCAACGTGCCGCTGCTCGACGGCGTGCGCGCGCTCGTCGAGGCGGGCCACGTGACGGGCGCCTCGGGCCGCAACTGGGCCGGCTACGGGCGCGAGATCAGCGTCCCCGCCGACTTCGCGCCCGCCGACCGCGCGCTGCTGACCGACCCGCAGACCAGCGGCGGCCTGCTCGTGAGCTGCGACCCGGCCGCGCTGCCCGACGTGCTCGCGATCTTCCGCCGCCACGGCTTTGGCGCGGCGGCGGCGATCGGGCAGGTGCGCGCCGGTGCGCCCGGCGTGGTCGTGAACGGCTGACCGACCGGGCGCGCCCGCGCCCCGCGTGACCGGCTCTGCGCGGCAGCCGCGCCTCGCACGGCGCCCCCCCCCCCCCCCCCCCCCCCCCCCGCGCGGCCCCCCCGCTCGGCGCGAGGAGGGCTCCTGCGCGCAAGTGCGTAAGAACTTGTCACGCCGCCGTGACAACTCCGGGAAGACAGGGTGATCGCCCGTCGCGATCATGCGTTGGCGGCCGCGATGCCCGCTCCTGGCCGATGTGGCCGGGGGGGTCGATGCCGCAACCCTCAACCCACTCCTCCAGGAGGTAAAGACCATGCCCACGCGTTCCCCCCGATATTCCAGCATCGCCATTGCCCTGCTGTGCCTCGCCGCCAGCACGGCGGCGCAGGCAGCGCTGCAACAGGTCACCGTCACCGTCGAGAACCTGGCACCTGCGAACGGCATCGCGTTCGCGCCGCTGCATTTCGGCTTCCATGGTGGCAGCTTCGACGCCTTCGACCTCGGCGGCGTTGCCGGCGCGGCCATTGTCTCGGTCGCCGAAGGCGGGTCGGGAACCGTCTGGCAGGCGGACTTCGCGGCGGCCGATCCGACGGCCTCACGCGGCACGGTTGGCGGCCTGTTGCTCGCCGGCGGCATGGCGAGCCTGACGCTCACGGTGGACACCGCGCTCAACCCATATTTCAGCTTTGCCGCCATGGTGGTGCCGAGCAACGACTTCTTCATCGGCAACGATGCGCCCATGGGCTACCGCGTCTTCGATGCGGGCGGCAATTTGCAGCTCGGCAGCATCGGACAGCAGGCGCGCGACATCTGGGATGCGGGCTCCGAGGTGTTCGATCCGGCCGCAGCGGCCTTCGTTGGCAACAACGATCTGCGTGCCGACCAGGGTTCGGTGGTGGCGTTCAACTTCGCCGAACTCTCCGGCTTCAACGGCCTGACCACCGGCGCAGGTTACACGTTCACGAGCGGCCTCGCCGCCTCGACCGACGTCTACCGCATCAGCTTCAGCGCGGCGCCGGTCCCTGAGCCCGGCAGCTATGCGTTGATGCTGGCCGGCCTCGGAGCCCTCGGTTGGCTGTCGCGCCGCCGCAGGGCAGGTGCGGCCCTGGGCGCCGGACGCGCCGGCTGAAGCATCCGGTCCAAGGTCGCGGCGCGCGATGAACGAGCAGATCCTCCTCGTCGAGGACGATCCTGCGATCGCCGACGCGCTGCGCCTGCACCTTGAACAGGCAGGGTTTCGCCTGCATCACGAGGGCGACGGCCAGCGCGGGTTGGCCGCGCTCGACCGCCAGCGCTGGGACATGGTCCTGCTCGACCTGATGCTGCCCGGAGTCGATGGCTGGGACCTGTGCCGGCACCTGCGCGCGCGCCATCCCGGCGTGCCGGTGATCATGCTCAGCGCCCGCACCGCCGAGGCACACCGCGTGCTGGGGCTCGAGCTCGGCGCTGACGACTATCTCGCCAAGCCGTTCTCGATGCTTGAGCTCGTGGCGCGAGTGCGCGCGCTGTTCCGGCGCATCCAGCAGCAACTGGCGCCGGACACCGTTGCCGAGCCGCTGCGATTCGGCCGCTTCCGGCTCGACATCGCCGAGCGGCGCTTGTCCGACGGCGAGCAGCCGCTGCCGCTGACGCTGCGCGAGTTCGAGCTGTTGAGCTTTCTGGCGCGCCATCCCGGGCGCGGCTTCGGCCGCGACGAGTTGCTGCGCCGCGTCTGGGGCGCGGGCTTCGACGGCTACGAGCACACCGTGAACTCGCACATCAACCGGCTGCGCAGCAAGATCGAGGCAGACCCGCGCGAGCCGCGCCACATCGTCACCGTCTGGGGCGTGGGCTACCGCTTCGAACCGGGGCCGTGACTGATGGCCGGCCCTGGCATTACCGCGCGCCTGATTGCCACGCTGGTGTTGGTGCTGTTGGGCTACGGGCTGCTCGCCGGGCTGAGCTTCAGCGAGGAGGCGCGGCAGCGCGAGCAGGCGCGCGAGGCGCAGGCCTTGCAGGGGGTCTCGCGCGGACTCGCCCAGCACATCGTCCAGCACTGGCCGCAGGTTGCCGCACCCACGCC
This sequence comes from Ideonella sp., assembly GCF_016702655.1. Taxonomy (GTDB): domain Bacteria; phylum Pseudomonadota; class Gammaproteobacteria; order Burkholderiales; family Burkholderiaceae_C; genus CAIKUF01. The sequence goes on along the minus strand of NZ_JADJDO010000038.1, from coordinate 141,481 downwards.
CGACCAGGCCGAGCGCGAGGCGCGCCAGGCCGTACTGGCGATGCTGATGGCCGTCAACCCCGGCGTGCAAGCCTACCTGCTCGACGCCGACGGCGCGGTGGCCGAGTACCTGGGCGAACCCGGCATGGTGCGCGAGCCGCGCGTCGCGCTGTTGCCGGTGCAGCGCTTTCTGGCCGGCGCGCCGCTGCCGCTGCGCGGCACCGATCCGATGGGCGGTGCGCAGGCGCGGCTGTTCAGCGCGGCGATGTTCCCGCCGCGCGCCGGGCAGGGGCGGCCGCCGGGCTACCTTTACATCGTGCTCGATGGCCCGGCCCGCCAGCGCGCCGCCGCCGAGGCCCAGGCGCCCTGGCCCGCTTGGCGCTCGGCGGCGGGCGTCGCTGCCGTCGGCCTGGCATTGGCCGCGCTCGCCGGCGCGTTTGGCCTGCGGCGCATTGCGCGCCCGCTGCAGCGGCTGGCGGCGCGCATGCAGGCCTATCGCCTGCCGGCGCTGCCCGGGCTGCCGCCGTCGCCTGCGCCGCGGGGCGACGATATCGGCGTTCTCGAAGCCGCCTTCGCGCAGATGATTGTCCGTATCGAAGACCAGGCCGAGCGCGAGCGTGCCCAGGCTGCGGCCCATCGCGAAACGATGGCCGGCGTGGCGCATGACCTGCGCACGCCGCTGACGGCGCTGCACGGCCACCTCGAAGCGTTGGTCGGCGCCGACCCGGCCCTTGCGCAGCAATCGCCGCGCCTGCTGCAGGCGGCGCTGGCGCAGAGCGACAAGGTCCGGCGCCTGTCGCAGCAGTTGTTCGAACTCGCCGCGCTGCAAGCGGCGCAGGAGGTGCCACAGCGCGAACGCTTCCGCCTCGACGAACTGGTGGCCGACTCGGTCGGCAAGTACCAGGTCCCCGGCGTTGCGAGAGGCAGCCCAGCGGTGCTTCTCGGCGAAGAAGCGCCCGGAGTGCTCGAGATCGAGGGTGACCTCCACCTCGTCGAACGGGCGCTGACCAACCTGATCGACAACGCGCGCCGTCACGGCGGCAGCAGCGCACCTGTGCGCGTGCTGCTCCAGTCGGGGCGGGGGCAGGCGCAAGTCGTGGTCGAGGACGCCGGCCCCGGCCTGCCCGAAGCGCTTCACCTGCGCTTGGTCGAAGGCCGACCGCTGCGCGAGGCGCCGCTCCCGCGGAGCGCCTCGGGCGGCATCGGCGGCCTTGGCCTGGCCATTGCGCAACGCGTGGCCGTGCTGCACGGGGGCAGCCTGCGGCCGCTGCCCGCTCCGGCTGGAGGCACGCGGCTGTGCCTCGAGCTGCCGCTGGTGCACTGAACCCACGAACCGCAGTTGACCGCTTGCTCTCGCGGGCAACCCCGCATGTACGCCGAGCTCCGTACCAAGGACCACCGCTACCGCCTGGGTGAGCGCGCTAGCGCAACCGATCGAGCCGCGCTGCGCCACGCTGGCGGCGTCGCTTCTCTTCGCAGGCATGAGCCCGCAGCGTCGTCGGCCTTGCAGGCCGCGGCGGGCGGGGACGCCCGCCCCCTCGCCAGGCACAAGCCGCCCTCAGGGCGCCTTGTGTCCGGGCTCGGCCTTGCCAGCGCGCCGCAGCGCAGCCCACTTGAGTGCGTCCAACTGCGGTTTGTAGGCTGAGCGATCGCGCACCAATCGCCGTGACGGCTGACGCCAGTCGATCTGGGTAACGGCAATGTCGGCGGTGCGGTCGTTCACGACATGGGGATCGCGCTGAGCCACCAAGCGCGCCGTCCGCGCGCCGCCGATGATCGCAAGGCGGACCGGTTCCAGCCGGACCGAAGCGCCGGTTGATAGACTGCCCCAATGACCCGCGACCCGCGCTTCGACATCCTCTTCGAGCCGGTGCCCATCGGCCCGGTCACGGCGAAGAACCGCTTCTACCAGGTGCCGCACTGCAACGGCATGGGCCATCTGCGGCCGGCGGCGCTGGCGGCGATGCGCGGCGTCAAGGCCGAGGGCGGCTGGGGCGTGGTCTGCACCGAGGAGGTCGAGATCAGCCCGCGCTCGGAGATCGCGCCGCATTTCGAGGGCCGCTTGTGGGACGACCGCGACCTGCCGGCGCTTGCGCTGATGGCCGACGCCTGCCACGAACACGGCGCGCTGGCCGGGATCGAGCTCTGCTTCAACGGCTATGCGACGCCGAACCGCTACAGCCGCGAGATTCCGGTCGCGCCGTCGCACCTGCCGGTGCGCGGGCTGGACCCGATCCAGGCGCGCACCATGGACAAGCGCGACATCGCCGACGTGCGCCGATTGCACCGTGCCGCCGCGCTGCGCGCGCGCGCGATCGGCTTCGATCTCGTCTACGTCTACGCCGGGCACGACCTCGCGCTCGCGATGCACTTTCTGTCGCGGCGCACGAATCGGCGCAGCGACGAATACGGCGGCAGCCTCGAGAACCGCGTGCGCTTCCTGCGCGAGCTGATCGAAGACACCAAGGACGCCGTCGGCGACCGCTGCGGCGTCGTCGTTCGCCTGGCCGTTGACCAGCTGCTCGGGCCGCTCGGCATCACCGCCGAAACCGAAGGCCGCGACGCGATCGCGCTGCTCGCCGAAGGGCCCGACCTGTGGGACGTGAACGTCGCCGACTGGGCCAACGACAGCGTCACCGCGCGCTTCGCCGACGAGGGCTACCAGGAGCGCCACATCGGCTTCGTCAAGGCGCTGACCACGAAGCCCGTCGTCGGCGTCGGCCGCTACACCTCGCCCGACGCGATGGTCTCGGCGATCCGGCGCGGCGTGATGGACCTGATCGGCGCCGCGCGGCCGTCGATTGCCGACCCCTTCCTGCCGAAGAAGATCGAGAAGGGGCGCGAGGACGAGATCCGCGAGTGCATAGGCTGCAACATCTGCGTCGCCGCCGACAACGAGTGCGTGCCGATCCGCTGCACGCAGAACCCGACCATGGGCGAGGAGTGGCGGCGCGGCTGGCACCCCGAGCGCATCGCGCCGGCGCCCGCGGGCAGCGGCAGCGCGCTCGTCGTCGGCGCCGGGCCGGCGGGCCTGGAGCTCGCGCGCGCGCTCGGCGCACGCGGCGTCGAGGTCGCGCTCGCCGAGGCCGGCACGCGCCTGGGCGGCCGTCTGATCCACGAAGCGGCGCTGCCCGGCCTGGCGTCGTGGATGCGCGTCGCCGACCACCGCGTGCACGCGCTCAAGCGCATGGGCAACGTGACGATCGCACTCCAAAGCGAGCTCGGGGCCGATGACGTGCTCGCCTTCGGTGCCGATCATGTTTTCATCGCCACCGGCGCGCGCTGGCGCCGCGACGGCCTCGGGCGCCAGCACCGTGCACCGGTCGTCGGCGCGGACCTGCCGCGGGTGTTCACGCCCGACGATGTGTTTGCCGGCGCGAAGCTCGCCTCGCCGGTCGCGATCTACGACGACGACCACTACGTGCTCGGCGGCGCGCTCGCCGAGCAGTTCGCGCGCGCCGGGCACGAGGTGCACCTCGTCACGCCGGCGACCAAGGTCTCGGAGTGGACCGAACAGACGATGGAGCAATCGCGCATCCAGGCGCGGCTGATCGAGCTCGGCGTGCGCCTGCACCTCGCGGCCGAGCTTGCCGGCGTGGCCGCTGGCGGCGACGGCCTCGTGCTGACGCTGCAGAACATCTACACCGCCGCGGCGGCGCCGGCGGCGCTCGCCTGCGCGAGCCTGGTGATGGTGACGATGCGCGACCCGGACGACGCGCTGTACCAAAGCCTCTGCGCGCGCGAAGGCGAGTGGCCCGCAGTCGGCATCCGATCCGTGCACTGCATCGGCGATGCGCTCGCGCCCGGCCTCGTCGCCGCGGCCATCTTCGCCGGGCACCGGGCGGCGCGCGAATTCGACGCCGCCGCCGATTCGGACGCGGTGCCGTTCAGGCGCGAGCTGATCGCCATCGACCGCGGCTGAGTGCGCCCAGGGCCGGGCCAGCCTGGCTCGCCCCCGCGGGCCTTCAAGTTGGCGGGCGAAGCCGGATCAACACGAAGCCGGATCAACCTGAACGCGGGGCACAATCCACGGGCGGCGGGCCGGCCCTGGGATCGGACGCCGCGCAACAAAACAACGACAACGAGGAGACACGCATGGGCGAAGCCATCGACCAGGTGCGGCTGAACTTCAACCCGCAGGCGCAGTTCGGCCTTTCGCTCGTGCTCGCGCTCGTGATGTTCGGTATCGCGCTCGACCTGCGCGTGGCCGACTTCAAGGCCGCGCTGAAGACGCCCAAGGCGCTCGCGATCGGCCTCGTCAGCCACCACCTGTTGTTCCCGGCGTTCACCTTCGCGCTGATCCAGGTCGTGCGGCCGCTGCCGTCGATCGCGCTCGGCATGCTGCTCGTGTCGTCGTGCCCGGCCGGGCACATCTCCAACTTCTTCACCCACCGCGCGCGCGGCAACGCCGCGCTGTCGGTCTCGATCAGCACGCTGTCGACGGCGGGCGCGCTGTTCTTCACGCCGCTCAACGTTGCGTTCTGGGGCTCGCTCGACCCGGCGACGAACGCGCTGCTGCGTTCGTTCTCGCTCGATCCGCTGCACATGCTGTTCGACCTGTCGCTGATCCTCGGCCTGCCGCTCGCGGCGGGCATGTTCATCGCGCACCGCTACGAGGCCTTTGCGAAGAAGGTGCACGGGCCGATGCGCAACTTCTCGCTGCTGGTGCTGATCGGCTTCGTCGTCGCCGCGCTGGTGCTGAACTGGAGCTTCTTCCTGCAGTACGGGCGCTTCGTCGTCGTCGTCGTGTTCGTGCACAACGCGCTCGCGCTGGCGAGCGGCTACTGGCTTGCACGCATGGCGGGGCTCGCCGAACGCGACTGCCGAGCGGTCGCCTTCGAGACCGGCATCCAGAATTCCGGCCTCGGCCTCGTGCTCGTCTTCAACTTCTTCGGCGGCCTCGGTGGCATGGCGATCGTCACCGCGTGGTGGGGCATCTGGCACATCGTCGCCGGGATGACGTTGTCGACGTTCTGGATGCGGCGCGTGCCGGCGAGGGCCGCGACATGACTGCGGCTGAGCGGGTGCTCGTCACCGGCGGCGGCGGCTATCTCGGCAGCCAGGTCGTGGCCGCGCTCGCCGAGCGCGGCACGGAGGCGGTGGTGAGCCTGGACGTGCGCGAACTGCCGCCCGAGCGCCGTCGACCCGGCGTGGTCTACGCCGCGGCCGACATCCGCGAGCGCCCGCCGCTCGAAGCGCTGCTGCGCGAGCACCGCATAGCCACCGTCGTCCACCTCGCCGCGATCGTCACGCCCGGCAAGAAGGCGGATCGAGACTTCGAGTACCAGGTCGACGTCGTCGGCACGAAGAACGTGCTCGACGCCTGCGTTGCCGCCGGCGTCGGCCACGTCGTGATCTCGTCGTCGGGCGCGGCCTACGGCTACCACGCCGACAATCCGGCCTGGCTCACCGAGACCGACGCGATCCGCGGTAACGAGGAGTTCGCCTACTCGTGGCACAAGCGGCTCGTCGAGGAGATGCTTGCCGACTACCGCCGAAGCGCGCCGCAACTGCAGCAGACGATCTTTCGCATCGGCACCATCCTCGGCGAGACGGTCGCGAACCAGATCACAGCCCTCTTCGACAAGCCGCAGCCGCTAGCGATCGCGGGCTCCGACAGCCCCTTCGTCTTCATCTGGGACCAGGACGTCGTCGGCGCGATCCTGCACGCCTTGTCGGGCGCGGCCCGCCCGGCATCTACAACGTGGCCGGCGACGGGGCGCTCACGATCCACGAGATCGCCGCGCGCATGGGCAAGCGCTGCCGCGTGCTGCCGCCCGCGCTGCTGCAGGCGGCGCTGTGGGTCGGCAAGCGGCTCGGCCTGACGCAGTACGGCCCCGAGCAGCTGCGCTTCCTGCGCTACCGGCCGGTGCTCGCCAACACGCGGCTGAAGACGGTGTTCGGCTACGTGCCGCGCAAGACCTCGGCCGAGGTGTTCGACTTCTGGTGGGCGGCGCGGCGCGCGCGCAGCGGCGCATAGGCATGGCTGTGCGGCGCGAGCTCGAAAAGCGCGGCGTCGTCATCACCGGCGCCGCCGGCGGCCTCGGCACGGCGCTTGCCGAACGCTACGCGGCGGCCGGCGCGCGGCTCGCGCTGCTCGACCTCGACGGCGCGCGTGCCGAGGCGCTTGCGGCACGGCTGCGCAGCCAGGGCGCAGCGGCGGAGGCGTTCGGCTGCGACATCGCCGACGAGGCCGATTGCACGACGGCCATCGCGGCGGCGCAGGCCGCGCTCGGCGGCATCGACGTCCTCGTCAACAACGCCGGCATCTCGGCGCGCGTGCTGCTGCGCGACAGCACGCCTGCCGTCGCGCGGCGCGTGATGGCGGTCAACTACTTCGGCGCGCTGCACGCAACGCAGGCAGCGCTGCCATCGCTCGTCGAGCGGCGCGGGCAGATCGTCGTCATCTCCAGCGTCGCCGGCTTTTCGCCGCTCGTCGGCCGCACCGCCTACGCGGCGAGCAAGCATGCGTTGCACGGCTTCTTCGACAGCCTGCGTGCCGAGCTGCGCGGCGCGGGCGTTGCGGTAACGATCGCCTGCCCGTCGTTCATCGCGACCGGCATCGCGAAGGCCGCGCAAGGCGCCACGCAGCGCGTGACGGGTGGCGACGAGGCCGCGCCGGACGCGATCGCCGCGCGCATCGTCGACGCGGCCCTGCGCGGCGAGCGGCTGTGCCTGCCGGGACGCACGGCGCGGCTCGGGTGGTGGGTCAGCCGCGTCGCGCCGGCCCTGTATGAGCGCCTGATGCTCGAGCGCGTCGGCGGCGAATTCGAGTTGATCCAAGCAGGGAGCGAGGGCCGATGAACCGAAACCACAGATACCGCAGGCTGGGAAGCGCGGCCGCGCTGGTGGCAGCGATCGGCAGCGCACATGCCGCGACGCTCGCCGTCACCGACACGGCCGGCCGGCCGCTTGCCACGGCCAAGGTGCGCGAGGTCGCCGCCGTGCCGACGGCGCTCGACACGTCCGACAACGGCTACCCGGCGCCGGGCCAGGTGCGGCGCGTCGACCCCGAGATCACGCGCTTTACCGATGCCGCCGGACGCGCCACCTGGGCCGACCGCAATGCCCCGGTGATCTACCACGTGCGCAAGCCCGGCTATCGCGACGCGAGCATCAGCATCGCCGCCGGCAGCGCCGAGGCCAGCGTCGCGCTCGAGCCCGAGACCGATGCCCTCAAGCTCGCGGAGGCCAAACCGGCCAACGTGTGGCTGGGCGCGCTCGACCTCGGCGACGCGGCGCGCAAGCGCCACTTCATGTTGCAGTGCGCGTTCTGCCACCAGCAGGGCAACGCCTTCCTGCGCCGCGAGCGCACGCCGCAGGAGTGGAGCGACGCGATCTCGCGCATGGTGCGCTACGGCGCCAGGCTCGCGACCGAAGACCAGCGCGCGCTGCCCGAGATGCTTGCCGCAGGTTGGCGCCATCTGCGCGAACACCCCGATCTGCTCGCGACCCCCGCGCCATGGGACCCGGCGCTCGCCGCCACGACGACGATCACCGAGTGGGCTATCGGCGACGCGATGTCGCAGACGCACGACCAGTTGCTCGGCCTCGACGGCAAGGTCTACGTGGCCGACAACATCCAGGACCGCCTGTACCGCATCGATCCGCAGACGAACGAGGTCACGCTGTTCAAGATTCCGCACCGCGACGGCGACGTGCCGGGCGGCCTGCTCTCGGCGCGGTTGAAGGACTTTCCGCGCCACGACAGCAGCTCGAACGCGCATTCGCTCGCGCAGTCGGCCAAGGACGGGCATATCTTCATCACGCCGTCGGCGCAGCAGCGGCTGGTCGAATTCGACCCCGCGACCGGCGCCTTCGAGCTGCACGAGATGGGCGCGGGCTTCTATCCGCACACGATCCGCATCGACGCCAAGGATCGCGTGTGGTTCACGCTCGCGCTGTCGAACCAGATCGCGATGTTCGACCGCGCGACGAAGCGCTTCACCTTGCACGACCTGCCCACGCGCGGCTGGCGCGAGTGGCTCACCGTCACGCTGATCCGGCCCATCTTCAAGTTGATGAGCTGGGGCCTGCCGCTCGCGAACTGGCTGCCGGTGGACCGCATTGCCACCGGCACGCCGCTGCCCTACGGCATCGACATCACGCCCGACGGAAGCGTCTGGTTCGCGCGCCTGCACACCGACGAGATCGGCCGCATCGACCCGGCGACGGGCGCAATGACGATGATCGCGACGCCGTTCGCCGGCCCGCGCCGGCTGCGCAGCGATGGCGAGGGCAACTTGTGGATCGGCGCCTTCCCCGAGTCGGCGATCGCGCGCTACGACCCGAAGACAGGCGCGTTCACGCGCTACGACCTGCCGGTGGTTCCGAAGGGCAGCGACACGCCTTATGCGCTCAACGTCGACAAGAAGCGCGGCATCGTCTGGGTGACCGGCAACCAGTCCGACGCGCTGCATGCGCTCGACATCAAGACGCAGACCTGGCGCAGCGTGCCGCTGCCGCGCCGCGTCGCGTTCACGCGCGACATCGAGATCGCCGAGGACGGCACGGTCTACACCTCGACCTCCAACTTCCCGAGCTGGCATGTCGAGGACGCGCAGCCGACGATGATCCGCGTGCAGACCACGGCCGCACGCTGACTGCCGTCGACCCTGCTGCTGCGTCACCGCTGGTTCTATCTCTCGTGCCTGGCCGCGTTCACCGCGGGGCACATGGTCAACTACTCGGTGATCATCTACGCGCAGGAGGTGATCGGCTCCGACCTGCTGTCGGGCATCGGATTCGGCCTGTGCTTCGGGCCGCCACTGGTGCTCGGCTGGTATGCCGGCGTGCTGTGCGACCGGCTCGCGCCGGGGCGGCTGATCCTGGCTGCGCAGCTCGTGTTCATCGTCGCCGCGCTGCTGCTGTGGTTCGCCGACCGCAGCGTGGCCGAGCCTGGCTCGCGCGTGCCTTGGCTGGTGCTGGCTGCGGCATTGACGGGCGTCGGCTGGTCGTTCGTGGCGCCGGCGCGGATGGCGGCGCTCCGGCCAGATCGCCAGCGCCGACGACTCGAAGCCGGCCTCGGTGATCTTCAACCTGCTGGTCATGTTCGGCTTCGGGCTCGGGCCCGCTGATCGCCGTGATGCGGCGCAACCTGGGCTGGCCGGGGTCTTTGCGGCGCGGCGTGCTGCTGGTGCTGGCCTCGGGTGCTGCTGGCGTGCACACGCGGCGCAGCCGAAAGGTGCACGAACCGGTTGCGACGGAAATCCGCCAGGGGCTCGCGGCGGTGCGCGCCAACCCGCTGCTGGCGCAGTTGATGGTCGCCGCGATGGCGGGCTACCTCGCGATGGGCCCGATGACGGTGCTGCTGCCCAAGCTCGCCGCGACGCAACTGGGCTTGAGCGAACTGCAGCGAGGCTACTTCCTCGGCACGCTCGCGCTCTCGCTGATCGCGGGCGGCATCGTGGCGCTGGTGCTCGCGCGCCGCGCCCACCATGGCCGCGCCATCCTCGCCGGCACCGTGCTCGCCGGATTGCTGCTCGCGGCGCTCGGCAGCGCGCACTCGCCGGCCGTCGCGGTCGTGCTGCTGTGCGGTGTCGGCATCGCGGGCGGCTTTGCACTGTCGCTGATCGTCGCCGGCATCCAGTCCCATGCGCCCGAGGCGCTGCGCGGCCGCGTGGTCAGCATGTACACCATCATCAGCCAGGTCGTTCCGGCGGCGTCGGGCGTGATCGCCGGCGCGCTGGTGCAGGGTTTGGGCGTCGGCGTGGCGCTGCTCGCCTGCGGCAGCGCGCTCGCCCTGGCGATGCTGGTCAACGCGGGGTGGATGGGGGCGCTGCGTCGGCATCGGGGCTGAGGTAGTTCAGCGCCGGACCTGCTGCGGAGCGATGATTGCCGTCCATCCCACCCACCGTTAGACCCGTAGCGATGGCGACATCCACGATCCTTGCCGTAGTTGCAGTGCTGCTCCTGACCCTGGCCGGAGCGCCGACAGCGGCTGCCCAGGACTTCGCGGGTGAGCGCCGGCGGATGGTGGAAGAAATCACCGCCCTGGTTCGCGAGACGCGCGCGGAGGTCGGCATGCAGGCCTTCGACGAGCGCGTCATGACGGTCATGGCGCGCGTGCCGCGACACGAGTTCGTCCCTGCGGACCAGCTTGCCTTCGCTTATCGAAACCGCCCCTTGCCGATCGGCCACGGGCAGACCATCTCGCAGCCCTACATCGTCGCGCTGATGACGGATCTGACGCGGGCGCAACCCGATCACAAGGTGCTCGAGGTCGGTACCGGCTCGGGCTACCAGGCGGCGGTGATGGCCCACTTGGCCCAGGCCGTCTACACGATCGAGATCGTCGAGCCGCTGGGGCTCACGGCCGCGCAGCGCCTGCGCACGCTCGGCTACACCAACGTCGAGGTGCGCGTGGGCGATGGCTACCACGGCTGGCAGGAACATGCGCCCTTCGACGCCATCCTCGTCACCGCGGCGGCGAGCCACATTCCGCCGCCGCTCATCCGCCAGCTCAAGCCCGGCGGCAGGATGGTGATCCCGGTCGGCGCGGCGTTCATGGTCCAGCAATTGATGCTCGTCGAGAAGAACCTCGACGGCACCGTCTCGACGCGCCAGATCCTGCCCGTGCAGTTCGTGCCGCTGACCGGCCGCCGTTAGGCAGGGCCGGACATCGATGGCCACGACCCGCGTGCGAACCGGTGGGGGCCCTGGCCCGCCGCTGATCGCCGTGGCGCTGATCTCGGCCGCCGCACTGGCGTACGAGATCCTGCTGATGCGGCTGTTCTCGATCGTGCTGTGGTATCACTTCGCGTACATGATCATCAGCCTCGCGCTGCTCGGCTACGGCGCCGGCGGCGCCTTGGTGACGATGGCCCGCAGCGCGGTCGAGCGGCGTTTCGCCCCGCTTTTTTGCGCCGCTGCCGCGGCCTTCGGCGTAAGCGCCATCGGCTGCTTCGCGCTCGCGCAGCGGGTGCCGTTCAATCCGCTCGAAATCCTCTGGGATCCGCGCCAGCCGGCCTGGCTGCTGGCGGTCTACCTGCTGCTGGCGCTGCCCTTCCTGTGCGCCGGCGCCTGCGTGTGCATGACCTTCTCGAGATGGCAGGGCATGCCCTCGCGCATCTACAGCTTCGACATCCTGGGCGCGGGGGCGGGATGCCTGGGCGTCATCGCGATGCTGTTCGTACTGGCGCCGCACGACGCATTGAAGGTGATCGGCGGCGCGGGATGGGTCGCCGCGGCGGTTGCGTGGCTGCAATCCGGCGGCCCGCGGCGCTGGCCGGCGTTGACCATGCTCGCCATGGCCGGCCTCGTCGGGCTCGTGCCGAGCGCGTGGGTCGCGCCCGCGATGTCGCCGTACAAGGAGCTTTCGCAGACTCTGCGCATCCCCGGCGCGCGGGTGGTGGAGGAGCGTTTCAGCCCCTTGGGACTCGTCAGCGTGGTCGAGAGCCCGCAGGTGCCGCTGCGCCACGCGCCCGGCCTGAGCCTGAACGCGTCGGTCGAGCCGCCGCCCCAGTTGGGCGTCTTCATCGACGGCGAAGGGCCGAGCGCGCTCACCCGGTTCGACGGCCGGCGCGACACCCTCGCCCATCTCGATCAGATGACTTCCGCACTGCCCTACCACCTGCTGCGCCGCCCGCGCGTGCTGGTGCTGGGAGCAGGCGCCGGGGCCGACGTGCTGCAGGCCGTCTATCACGACGCCGCGCAGATCGACGCCGTGGAGCTCAACCCCCAGGTCGTCGATCTGGTCCGGCGCCGCTACGCGGACTATTCGGGCGGCATCTATGCGGCCGGCCTTTCCGCGAGCCGGGTGCGCGTGCACATCGCCGAAGCGCGCGGCTTCGTCGCCGCCAGCACGCAACGCTACGACCTGATCCAGGTGGCGTTGCTCGATTCGTTCAGCGCCTCCTCGGCCGGCCTGTACGCGCTGTCGGAGAACTACCTCTACACGATCGAAGCGCTGCACGACGATCTGCGCCACTTGCGCGAGGGCGGCCTGCTCGCGATCACGCGCTGGGTCACGCTGCCGCCGCGCGATGCGCTCAAGCTCTTCGGCGCCGCCGTGGCGGCCCTGCAGCGCTCGGGCGTGGCCGACCCCGGATCCCGGCTCGCGATGGTTCGAAGCTGGCAGACAAATACGCTGCTGGTCAAGAACGGCGCCTTCGACGCCGCGGACATCGGCGCGATCAAGGCCTTCTGCGCCGAGCGCTCGTTCGACGTGGCGTTCTACGCCGGCATGCGCGCGCAAGAAGCGAACCGCTACAACGTGGTCGAACGCCCGGACCTGTTCGACGCCGCGACCGCGCTGCTGGGCCCGGGCCGCGACGAGTTCGTGCAGAACTACAAGTTCAATGTCGCCCCGGCGAGCGACGACAGCCCTCACTTCTTCCACTTCTTCAAGTGGAGCTCCCTGCGCGAGCTGCTGTCGCTCAAGGAGCAGGGCGGGCTGCCGCTGCTGGAGTGGGGCTACCCGGTGCTCGTGGCGACGCTCGCCCAGGCGGTGCTTGCAAGCCTGCTCCTCATCGCAGCGCCTGCGGCCTGGATCACATGGGCCGGCGCAGGCCGGCGCGGGCAGCCGGCAGGGTTGCGGGGCCGGCTGCTCGCCTACTTCAGCGCGATCGGCCTGGCCTTCATGTTCGTCGAGATCGCGTTCATCCAGAAGTTCGTCCTCTTCCTGAGCCACCCGCTGTATGCGGTGGCGGTGGTGCTGTTCGCCTTCCTGCTCTTTGCCGGCGTCGGCAGTCGCCTCTCCAGGCGATTGCACGATGCGGCCGCGACCAGGCTTCGCAACCCGCTGGCCGCGGTGGCGTTGGCCATCGCAGTGTCGGCCGCCCTCAGCCTGAGCTTGCTCGCCTGGCTCTTCGAGCACGCGATGGGGCTGCCCGACGCGGCGCGGATCGCGGTCTCGGTCACCCTCATCGCCCCGCTGGCGTTCTTCATGGGCATGCCCTTCCCCCTCGGACTGGCGCGGGTGGAGGCGCGCGACGCCGGGCTCGTCGCCTGGGCCTGGAGCATCAACGGCTGCGCTTCGGTGATCGGCGCGGTGCTTGCCACGCTGCTCGCGATCCATGTCGGGTTCGCGGCGGTGGTCGTCGCCGCGCTGGTCTTGTATGCCGTTGCGGCGGTGGTTCGACCATGACGCGACCGGGGCGATCTCGATCCGCACCTTCCCGGCGGGAATAGACTGCGGCGCGGGATCGTATCCCGGTGGTCCCGATCAACCAGGAGATCAGCATGAAGCTACGTTTGATCCTCGCCGCCGGCGCGCTGCTGGCCTCGAGCGCCGCGCTCGCGTTTCATTGCCCCGCCGACATGAAGAAGATCGACGAGGCACTGGCCAAGAACCCGAGTCTCACCGCCGAGCAGATGGCCGATGTGAAGAAACTGCGCGCCGAAGGCGAGGGGTTCCACAAGGCCGGAAAGCATCAAGAGGCGGTCGACACGCTGGCCAAGGCGATGAAGATCCTGAACGTGAGTTGAGGCCGTTCGCCGTCGAAGAGCGCCGCCTGCGGGCGGCGTTCTGTATTGGACGGAAGGTCGGCGCCCTGGCCAGCGGCCCTGGGGCGCTGTTCGACGCGTCGCTGTCATTCAACTCGGGGTGATCGACGACAGCAATGCAGCCGTTGCTGTCGTTCGCCGTTCGTTGACCTACTCACGCTGACGGCCACAAGCGGGTGCCCGCGACTGACTCCTATGTGGCCATCCGACATTGTCAGCCCAGCTGCTGCCGCAACATGCAGCGCCGCCTGGTCCGCCAATACGGGGTCTCAATCTGGATCCTTTGCGTGTTCCGTGATCATGCCCATTTTCGCAATGTGCTGTCGCGCGCCTGGCTATGGGTTGCCCGCCGACGCCCGCTGATTCAACGACGCCGCCACGAAGTCCACGAAGGCGCGCACCCGTGCCGCCAACTGATGCCGTTGCGGATAGACCGCGTGGATGTCCGCATCGGGTGTGAAGTATTGGGGCAACACCTGCACCAGGCGTCCATTGCGCAGGTAGCGCTCGATATCCCACTCGGCCCGCATCAGGATGCCATGCCCATCGAGTGCCCAGTTGACGGCGATCTCTCCGTCGTTGGTGCTCAGGTTGCCCGGGTCTTGACGGCCTCGGTGGTTGCGTTCTTGCCACGACCACTGGCCAGGCGCCACACGCCGTAAGCTTCTTCGCCCTGGCGGATGCCGATGCAGTTGTGCCGCGTCAGGTCGTTCGGCACCCTGGGCATGCCGTGCCTGGCCAGATAGGCCGGCGCGGCGCACAGCAGCCTGCGGTTCGGCGCGATGTACCTGGCGATCACGCGGGCATCCGGCGGCGCGCCAAAGCGGATGCAGACATCGAAGGAGTCCTCGGTCAGCGGCGGCGGGTTGACCGACAGCTGCAGTTGCACTTCCACCTGAGGGTGCTTGCGCACGAACTTCGAGATCAGCGGCGACACATGGCTGCGCCCGAAGCCGAGCGTCGCGTTGACCCTGAGCAGACCCTTGGGCATGGCCTTCGACACACCGAGCAGTTGCTCCATGTCGTCGATTTCGCCGAGGATGCGGCGGGCATGCTCCAGGTACAGCTCGCCTTCCGGCGTCAGGCTCATGCGCCGCGTCGTCCGCACCACCAGAGACACACCAACGCGTGATTCCATCAGCGCCAGATGCTTGCTCACGGCCGGCGTCGTGACACCCAGCTCGCGCGCCGCAGCGCTCAGGCTGCCGGCGCGGGCGAGCGTGGAGAAGAAGCTCAGGTCGGCCGGCTGGACAGCGTGGGTCATCGGCGCTCGATTGTTAAGTTCAGGTAAACGATGGCTTCACTTTAGCGGCGTTCATGCTATGCGTCCACTGCCTACAGTAGCGACATCGACCACCCACCAGGAGACAAGCCATGAAGACCTACGCAATCGCCACCATTCCCGGAGACGGCATCGGCAAGGAAGTCGTCCCGGCCGGCCAGCAGGTGCTGGAAGCCCTCGCCACCACCAGCAAATCCTTCCGTTTCGAGTTCGAGAACTTCGACTGGGGCGGCGACTATTTCCGCGAGCACGGCGTGATGATGCCGGACAACGGTCTGGAGGCCATCCGCAACAAGGACGCGATCCTGTTCGGCTCGGCCGGCGACCCGCACATCCCCGACCACATCACATTGTGGGGCCTGCGCCTGAAGATCTGCCAGGGCTTCGACCAGTACGCCAACGTGCGCCCGACGCGCATCCTGCCCGGCATCGATGGTCCGCTGAAGCGCTGCGCACCCGACGACCTGAACTGGGTCATCGTGCGCGAGAACAGCGAAGGCGAATACTCCGGCGTGGGCGGGCGTGTGCACCAGGGCCACCCGATCGAAGCCGCCACCGACGTGTCGATGATGACCCGCGCCGGCGTCGAACGCATCATGCGCTTCGCCTTCAAGCTGGCGCAGAGCCGCCCGCGCAAGCTGCTGACCGTGATCACCAAGAGCAACGCCCAGCGCCACGCGATGGTGATGTGGGACGAGATCGCGCTGCAGATCAGCAAGGAGTTCCCGGACGTGACTTGGGACAAGGAACTTGTCGACGCGTCAACGGCGCGCATGATCAACAAGCCGCAGACCCTCGACACCATCGTCGCGACCAACCTGCACGCCGACATCCTGAGCGACCTGGCCGCGGCGCTGGCCGGCAGCCTGGGCATCGCGCCGACCGGCAACATCGATCCCGAACGCCGCTACCCGTCGATGTTCGAACCGATCCACGGCTCGGCCTTCGACATCATGGGCAAGGGCCTGGCCAATCCGGTCGGCACCTTCTGGTCGGTGGTGATGCTGCTGGAGCACCTTGGCGAGGGCGATGCGGCCAAGCGCGTGATGCAAGCCATTGAACAGGTGACGGCCAACCCGGCGCTGCACACCCGCGATCTGGACGGCAAGGCCACCACGGCCGAGGTGACGCAAGCGATGTGCAGCCTGCTGGCCGCCAGCGCGCAGCGCAAGGCCGCCTGACGGCCCCGACCCGGCGCGCCTTTGCGGGCGCCGGGCTCCCCTCCAAGTTCCGAGCGCCCGCGCCCTGCGCGGCGCCGACCCGCACGCCGAGGCCATCGTGGAACCCATCGACCGCCGAGCCCTGTTGCGCGCCATGTTCGACGCGGCGATTGCCGCCGCGCAACCCGCGCTGTGCGTGCCGCGGCACCTGCCGGCCGCGCCGAAGGGCCGGCTGGTGGTGATCGGCGCCGGCAAGGCATCGGCCGCGATGGCCAAGGCGGTCGAGGACCACTGGCCAGGCCCGCTGTCCGGGCTGGTCGTCACGCGCTACGGCTACGCCGTGCCTTGCCGGCGCATCGAGATCGTCGAAGCCGCGCATCCGGTCCCTGATGCGGCCGGCGAGCAAGCCGCCCTGCGCCTGCTACAGCTCGTGCAAGGGCTGACAGCCGACGACCTGGTGCTGTGTCTGATCTCGGGCGGAGGCTCATCGCTGCTGCCCCTGGCGCTGCCTGGCCTCACCCTTGCCGACAAGCAGGACATCAACCGCGCCTTGCTGGTCAGCGGCGCCAGCATCGGCGAAATGAACTGTGTGCGCCGCCACCTGTCGGCCATCAAGGGCGGCCGGCTGGCCGCGGCCTGCCATCCGGCGCGGGTGCTCAATCTGCTGCTGTCCGACGTACCGGGCGACGACCCGATCGACATCGCCTCCGGGCCGACGGTTCCGGACCCGAGCAGCTGCCACGACGCGCTGGACATCCTGCGTCGCTACGCCATCCAGGTGCCGCCGCGCGCACTCGATCTGCTGCAAAGCGGCGAAGGCGAAACGCTGAAACCCGGCGACCCGCGGCTGCCGCCGATCGAAACCCGCTTCATCGCCACACCGCAGAGGGCCCTGGAAGCGGCGGCCGCCGTGGCGCGGGATGTCGGCCTCACACCCCACATCCTCGGCGACGCGATCGAGGGCGAGGCCCGCGATGTCGCCAAGACGCTGGCCGGCATCACGCTGCAGGTGGCGCGACACAACCAGCCCTTCAAGGCGCCCTGCGTGCTGTTGTCCGGCGGCGAAACCGCGGTCACTGTGCGCGGCCAAGGGCGGGGTGGTCGCAACGTCGAGTTCCTGCTGTCGCTGGCGGTCGCGCTGAACAGCGAGCCCGGCGTGCATGCGCTGGCCGGTGACACCGATGGCGTCGACGGCCAGGAAGAGATCGCCGGCGCGCTGCTGGCACCGGACACGCTGATCCGCGCCTGGGCGCAGGGCCTACGACCGCGAGAGCGTCTGGACGACAACGACGGGCACGGCTTCTTCGAGGCGCTCAGCGACTCGGTGGTCACTGGCCCGACCCTGACCAACGTGAACGACTTCCGGGCCATCGTCATCGATGGCCCTTCCATCGGAGCCTGACCCATGCCACTGCCCTGCAACGCCAAGATCGTCGCCACGCTCGGCCCCGCGAGTGCCGACCGCGCCACCATCGAGGCGCTGGTGCGCGCCGGTGCCGATGTCTTCCGCCTGAACTTCAGCCACGGCACGCACGCGGATCACCAGCAGCGGCTGGCGCTGATCCGCTCGATCGAGGCCGACATCGGTCGCCCGATCGGCGTGCTGCTCGACCTGCAGGGACCGAAGCTGCGTGTCGGCACCTTCGCCAATGGTCCGGTGAAGCTGGTCGTAGGTGCATCGTTCCGGCTCGATCTCGACCGCTCGAAGCCCGGTGATGCCACTCGCGCGCCGCTGCCGCACCCGGAGATCTTCGCCGCGCTGAAGCCGGGTGCCGAGCTGCTGCTCGACGACGGGCGGCTTCGGCTGAAGGTCGAAAACTCGGGACCCAACTTTGCCGACACGCGCGTCGTCAACGGCGGCATGCTGTCTGATCGCAAGGGTGTCAACGTGCCGGGTGTCGTGCTGCCGCTGTCGGCGATGACGGACAAGGACCGGGCTGATCTCGACTTCGGCCTGAGCCTGGGCATCGACTGGGTCGCGCTGTCCTTCGTGCAGCGCGCGGCAGACATCATCGAGGCCCAGGCGATCATCCAGGGCCGCGCCGGCATCGTCGCCAAGCTGGAGAAGCCTGCGGCGATCGAATGCCTCGATGAGATCCTGGCCGTGACCGACGCGGTGATGGTGGCGCGCGGCGACCTCGGTGTCGAAATGCCGGCCGAAGCCGTGCCGGCCATCCAGAAGCGCATCGTCCGCGCCTGCCGCAGGCTCGGCAAGCCGGTGATCGTTGCGACGCAGATGTTGGAGTCGATGGTCGGCGCCCCGGTGCCGACACGCGCCGAAGCCTCGGACGTGGCCACCGCGATCTACGACGGCGCCGACGCGGTGATGCTGTCGGCCGAGTCGGCCTCGGGCAAGTTCCCGGTCGAGTCGGTGGCGATGATGGACCGCATCATTGCCCGGACCGAGGTCGATCCGCACTACCGCGACGCGATCGATGCGTCACACACCCAACCGACCGCGAAAACCGCCGATGCGATCGGCTGGGCGGCGCGTTCGGTGGCCGGGCTGCTGGATGTGGCCGCGATGGTGGCCTACACCAGTTCCGGCTCGTCGGCCTTGCGCATGGCGCGCGAGCGGCCCCGCGCGCCGATCATCGGCATGACGCCCAGGCGCGAGACCGCCCGGCGGCTGGCGCTGGTGTGGGGCGTCAGCCCGGTCGTCTGCAACGACGTGGACAACGTCGACGCCATGACCGCACGCGCCGTCGAGACCGCCGCGAAGCTGCAGTTTGCGCAATCGGGCCAGACCATCGTCATAGCCGCCGGCATGCCCTTCGGCACGCCGGGCTCCACCAACCTGCTGCGCATCGCGCAGATCGACTGAGGTCACCATGGCAGCCATCCAACACGTCCGCGGTTTCGAGATCCTCGACTCGCGCGGCAATCCCACCGTCGCTGCCGAGGTGCTGCTGTCCGACGGTGCCAGCGGCTTCGCGGCATCGCCTTCGGGCGCTTCCACCGGCTCGCGAGAGGCCCTGGAACTGCGCGACGGCGATCCGCGGCGCTACCTGGGCAAGGGCGTCACGAAGGCCGTGGCTCACGTCAACGGCGAGCTGAGGCAGGCGCTGCTCGGGCAGCCCGCCGAAGATCAGGCGGCGCTGGACCGGCGGATGATCGATCTGGACGGCACGCCGACCAAGTCGCGACTGGGGGCCAACGCGATCCTCGCGGTTTCGCTGGCAAAGGCCAAGGCCGCCGCGGCGTCGGCGGGAGCGCCGCTGTACCGGCACCTCGGCAATGGTCGGGAGCCTCGCCTGCCGCTGCCGATGATGAACATCATCAATGGCGGGGCGCACGCCGACAACAACGTCGATATGCAGGAGTTCATGATCCTGCCGGTGGGTGCATCGCGCTTCTCCGAAGCCATGCGCTGGGGCGTGGAAGTCTTCCATTCGCTGAAGGCGCTGCTCAAGAGCCGCCGCCTGTCCACTGCGGTCGGCGATGAAGGCGGTTTCGCCCCTGACCTGCCGTCCAACGAGGCCGCGATCGAAGTCATTCTGGCCGCGATCGAACAGGCGGGGTTCAGGCCTGGCGGCGACATCGCCCTCGGGCTGGACGTGGCCAGCTCGGAGTTCCACAAGAGCGGCCACTACGAGCTGGCCTCTGAAGGCAAGCGCTTCGACTCGGCGCAGTTCGTGGACTACCTGGCGCGTTGGGTCGATGCCTATCCGATCGTCACCATCGAGGACGGCATGGCCGAAGACGACTGGGACGGTTGGGAACTGCTCACCGCCCGGCTGGGCGCTCGTGTCCAACTCGTCGGCGACGACCTGTTCGTCACGAACACCGAGATCCTGCAGCAAGGCATCGCGCGAGGCGCCGGCAACTCGATCCTGATCAAGCCGAACCAGATCGGCACGCTGACCGAGACGCTGGCCGCCATCGCGATGGCCAAGCGGGCGGCCTTTGCGAGCGAGGTCTCGAACCGCTCGGGCGAGACCGAAGACACGACCATCGCAGACCTCAGCGTCTGCACGGCGGCGACGCAGATCAAGACCGGATCACTGTGCCGCTCGGACCGTATGGCCAAGTACAACCGGCTGATGTTGATCGAGGCCGAACTGGGCCCGTCGGCGCACTTCGCAGGGCGCGCTGCCATTCGCTCGTTGCGCTAGGCGCAACGTAGGCACGGAACATTGCCGCCCTAATGTTGAATTCAAGTTAACGCCGGATTCACTTCAAGGGTGATTCGGAATCCTCGCTGAACCCTACAGTTCAGACCAACCCAGCGCACACAGCGCAAATCCAGGAGACAAGCATGAAGCACGTTCACACCCTCACCCGTCGCCACCTGGTCGTGGCCTTGGCCGTCGCCCTGTCCGGCGGCAGCGCGATGGCACAAGCCTGGCCGAGCAAGCCGATCAGCCTGGTCGTGCCCTTCCCGCCGGGCGGCACCAACGACGTGTTGGCACGGTCCCTCGCCGAGAAGTTGACCCAGAGCCTGGGCCAGACCGTGATCGTCGAGAACAAGCCCGGGGCCGGCGCCACGCTCGGTGCGGACTACGTCGTAAAGTCCAAGCCGGACGGCTACACGCTGCTGGTCGGCGCGGTGCACCACACGATCGCCTCCAGCGTCTACAAGAAGCTGCCCTACGACTTCCAGAAGGATCTGGCGCCGATCACCACGATCGCGATGGTGCCGAACGTGTTGGTGGTCAACGCCAGCACCCCGGTCAAGACGGTGGCCGAGCTGGTCAAGCTGGCGAAGGCGGAACCCGGCAAACTGACCTACGGCTCCAACGGCAACGGCACGGCGCAACATCTGATCGGCACGCAGTTCCAGAACCTGACGGGCACCGAGATCGTCCACATTCCGTACAAGGGCAGCGGCCCGCTCGCCAGCGACCTGATCGGCGGCCAGATCACGATGTCCTTCGACACCATCACGCCCGTGCTGCCGCACATCAAGGCCGGCAAGCTGCGGCCGCTGGCAGTGACCACGGCCAGGCGTTCCGCCGCGCTGCCGGACGTGCCGACCCTCGAAGAAGCCGGCTTGAAGGGCTTCAACATCGGCACCTGGTTCGGTGTGCTCGCGCCTGCGGCCACGCCCAAGGACATCGTCGCGCGTCTCAACGCCGAGATGGTCAAGGTGATCCAGTCGCCCGAGTTCCGCAAGCGCATGGACGAGATCGGCGCCGAGCCGATCGGCAACAGCGTCGATCAGATGGCTGCCCAGATCAAGGGTGAGACCGAGAAGTTCGCCAAGCTGGTCAAGGATGCGAAGGTGACGATCGAGTAGCGGCGCAGCAGCAGACCCACAGGAAGCCACCTGCCGATCCGTGAAGGCAATGGTGGATCCTGCGGTTCCAGGCACGAATCATCGGGGAGATTGCAGTGGGCAGGAGCAATGAGACCGAGAGGCCGGGCGCGCTGCCTTCGCATCAGGCCGCGACACGCTCCGATATCGACTGGCCTGCGATCGAGATGGACTATGTTGCGGGCAAGCTTTCTCTGCGCGAAATGGCCAGGAAACACGGTTGCTCGCACTCCACGATCGCAAACCACGCGGGGCGATGCGGCTGGCCGCGGGCCAATGCAGCCAGCGGGAGTGTGGGTTACTTGCTGAAAGCATGCAGCCGCGCAAGTGTTCATCAGTGCGAGCTTGGTTGAGGGCCGTTCATCCATCAACGCTGCGCCGATTGGTGCGAATTCGTGGCGGGTTGTATGCGCGCTGGCAGACGTGCTGTAGGGCGTCTGCAGTTGGATACCAAGTGAGTCTCGATGCACATTCCTCCCGCGCCCGTCCACGGACGCATATGGCCGAACTCAGCACCGCAGTGGTTGTCGGAAGCCTGTGTGACCGCTATGTGGTGATCAAATCCACGAAGCGGGCGACAGCCGAGGGTCGCTACCGGGTGTAGCCCGCCGCGCCCTGGCCGGCAGCAATCAGTCTGTTCCTGCCGTTCGGCCAGTGCATCTCAAGGTCAGGCCGAAAGCTGCCCACCGCCCCGCCACGTTTGCAGCCTCCGCGCCATCAATCCTCGAGCTCGGACTTCGCCAGCTCCACGTCGAGCCGCTCCGCTGCTTCTGCCGGCACGCACGCCGCCGCGTCCGCACAAAGCTGTTCGGCGTCCTTCATGCGCTTGGCAATTCGGTGCGGGCGCGGCGCGAACCGGCGTGCGCCTTCAGCCCAGCCACGGGTTGATCACCGTCGCCCCGGCGGCTTCGAAGGGGACGGTGTCGCGCGTGGCCACGGCCAGGCCGTTGGCGGCGGCGATGGCCGCGATGTATCCATCGGCGCTGGCAATGGCCAGCCCCGACGCCCGCGCCCTGGACATCAGCTCTGCATAGGCTTGGGTGCAGCCCAGATCGAAGGGCAGCACGCGGCCGGCAAACAGCGGCAGCACCCGCGTCTCCAGGCTCTCCTGCAAGCCTGCCCGGCGCTTGCCTGCCGGCAGTTGCGCCACGCCGGCGCGCAGTTCGGCGACCGTGATGGCACACAGGAACAGAGTTTCCAGTGGCTGGGCGTCGATCCACTCGGCCACGCGGGCGTCGGGTGCCGGGCGCAGCGGCTCCGACACCACGTTGGTGTCGAGCAGGATCATTATTCGAAGCTCACCGCGCGGGCCGGGGCCTTGCTGCGCACCTGCTCGAAGACGGCAAATTCCTCTTCGGTCAGCTTGGCCCGCCGCCCCATGTCGGCCAGCAGCGAGCCCAGCTTTACCCGCCCTTGCGGGCTGATGGCGGACTCCAGAATCTGGCGCACTTCGGCCTCCATGCTATGGCCGTGCTGGGCGGCCCGCACGCGCAGGGCGCGGTGCACTTCGTCGGGAAGGTTGCGGACTGTCAGCATGGCCATCTTCATCTCTCCATTGCGCATCCAGTGCATGCATTGTACTGTGATGCCTGCATTCAGCCCGGCGATACCGCTTGACGATGGCGCTGGGTCGACTTGCCTGCGATCCGTCGCGCGATCCGAAACCTGGAGTCATTGTGCGGACGCGCCCACCGCCCCGCCACGCGCCCAGGCGCCGCACCCTCAATCCTCGAGCTCGGCCCTGGCCAGTTCCACGTCCAGCCGCCCCGCCGCATCCGCCGGCATGCACGCAGCTAACGCGGCTGAAGCCGGCGGCGCATCGCTTGCGGGGGGGGGGGGCAGCGGCCGCTTTCGACACGTTGCAATCGGATTGCGCATTGCGTGGGGGAAGCGTGTTCGAAGCGCCGGCCGCACAGCGCGGCGCGAATTTGCGTTTCAGCCGGCAGCGCGGCGGCCGAAAACCCGTCAGGGAATGGCCCGTTCTGGCGCCGAGGGCCATTCCGGTGACGTACGCGCAAGGCGTGGTTGCGGGCCGGGAGTCCCCGGTCGTTGCCACCGCAGTGCTCGGCGGCATCGGGCGATGCGGCGCTGCCAGAGAGGGACGACGACCATGATCTCGCAGATCCAGGACGCAGTGCTGCTGTTTGTGTTCGCCCTCGTGGGCGGGCTCGTGGGCGGTCTCGCGGTCTTCCTGATGACCTCGCGGCGCGCAGCTGCGCAGGATGGCGCCGCGCCGGCAAGGCCGGTCCGGATCGCAGCGGCGGAGCGGCGCGCGCCGGCCCGGCTCGCGCTGGACGCCCTCGTGCACCGATGGACCGCGCGGCTGCCGCCCGCCCCGACGCTGCCGCGCGCGGCCGACCTGCTGCTCGTCGACGATTCGGCAGTCGCGCGCGCCAAGCTGCGCCGGCTGTTCGAGCGGGCCGGCTACGAGGTGCACCTCGCCTGCGACGGCGTGGAGGCGCTGGCCCTGCTGGGCAAGGGCAGCTACGCGATGATGATCACCGACCTGGAGATGCCCAACATGGACGGCGTGACGCTGATCAACATCTGCCTGGATCGCTCGCAGACCGCGCACATGCCGATCCTGGCCATCAGCGGCCACGAGGGGCTGCGGGCCAGGTTCAACGAGTGCCGCGACATCGCCGGCGTGCACCGCAAGCCCTGGGTCGACGACATCCTGCTAAGCCATGTCGCGACGCTGGTGAGCGCGCGCCGCGAGCGCGTCGCGGTGCCGGCGTAAGACCGGCGCCAGGCGTGCGAGTCGCGAGGGCCGCGCGCGCTTGCCCGTCCACGCGGCGGCGTCAATCGTCGAGCTCGGCTCGCGCCAATTCCACGTCCAGCCGTTCCGCCGCGTCCGCAGGCACGCACGCCGCCGCGGCGGCATAGAGCTGCTCAGCGTCCTTGATGCGCTTCTCGCCCTCGAGCATGACCATGCCGTTGGCGTACTCGATCATCGCGATCGCCGAGCCGGGGTTCAGGCGCAGGGCCTCCTTGAACAACCGCATCCCGGCTTCCTTGCTCGCACCCTGCGTGCGGGCTACCAGGCTGCCGAGCTTGTCGACGACCTCGGCGTGGCAGGTGCCGAGCGCGACATGCGCGTCGGCGTGCGCCGGCGCGAGGCTGATCGCGGTCTCGAGCGCGGCCTTGATCCGGCTCACCAGGCCGAGCGACAGCGCCCTGGAGATGCTGATGCCCTGGCTCGTGCGGCCGAGCGCATAGGCGAGCCAGAAATGCGCGTTCGGGTTGTCCGGCTCGGCGGCGATCTGCGCCTGGGCACGCCGGGCCACCTCGTCGAACATTGCGAGCCGGGCCTTCTCGCTTTCCTCGAGGTGGCTGGCATAGACGGCCTGCGCCTTGTTGGCGACCGTGATGCCTGCGCCGCCAGCGGCCAGCCCGGCCCGCAAGGCGGCCTCGAACTCGCCGGCGTGGAACAGCGCCCACGCGGCGAGCACCCGCGCGCCGCCAGGCAGCGGCTCGGCGTCGCCCGCGTGCAGGCGGGCCCAGTTGGCCTGCAACGCCTCGGGCGTATAGCGGTACTGCGGAGCCGCGTGCGCAAACGCTTTCCAGCCGGCCATGGCATGCTGCCTGCGCTGGCCGCCGCTTCGCTCAACCGCCCTGGTAGCGCTCGGCCAGCGCCTGCAGGTGCTCGCGCTCGGCGTCGCCGAGGTAGGGCGCGAGCAGCGAGAGCGTGTGAAACGCGCCGCTCATCATCGACGCCGCTGCGCTCTCGGGCTCGAGCGCGTGGCGCGGTTCGCGCACGTATTCGTAGCTGAGCCAGTAGGTGAGCAGCACGACCATCGAGGTCGCGGTCGTCTCGGCGGTCTTCACGTCGATGCGCATCGCACCGCCGCTGCTCAGGCCGGCAAGCAGTTCCTGCACCGCGGCGGTCTTGTTCTTCAGCACGAACTGGAAATGGGTCTCGATGCGGCGGTTGGTCGAGACGAGGTCGTTCAGGTCGCGGTAGATGAAGCGGTATTGCCAGATCAGCTCGAACAGCATGTGGAAGAAGAGCCACGCATCCTCGACGTTGCGCACGCCGCCCGATGCCGGCAGCAGCTCGGCCAGCGCGCGCTCGTAGCGGTCGAACAGCGCATTGATCAGTTCGTCCTTGGCCGGGTAGTGGTAGTACAGGTTGCCCGGGCTGATGCCGAGCTCGGCCGAGATCAGCGTCGTCGAGACGTTGGGCAAGCCGTGCCGGTTGAACAGCTCGAGCGAGACATCGAGGATGCGCAGGGCAGTGCGGCGCGGCTTCTTGGCGGTCATGGGGGCAATCTAGCACCTTCGCGGCGCTACCTACAATCGTCGTCACATGAGCCCCCGCGTGGCCGCTCCAATGGGGGCGCGCACCGCAGCGTGCAGTACGAAGGCTTCCGATTGAGCGCCGTCTCGTTCCAGTCCGTCACCAAGGTCTATCCGATCCGCCGCGCCGGCGACCAGCAGGGTGAATTGCGCGCCCTCGACGGCGTGAGCTTCGACATCGAGGCGGGCGAGTTCTTCGGCCTGCTCGGGCCCAACGGTGCCGGCAAGACGACGCTGATCAGCATCCTGGCCGGCCTCGCGCGCGCGACGAGCGGGCGCGTCACGGTGCACGGCCACGACGTGGTGACCGACTACGCGCAGGCGCGCCGGCAGCTCGGCATCGTGCCGCAGGAGCTCGTCTTCGACCCCTTTTTCTCGGTGCGCGAATCGCTCGTGATCCAGAGCGGCTACTTCGGCGTGCACGACAACGGCGTCTGGATCGACGAACTGCTCGAAGGCCTCGGTCTGGCCGACAAGGCGCGCGCCAACATGCGCCAGCTCTCGGGCGGCATGAAGCGGCGCGTGCTCGTCGCCAAGGCGCTCGTGCACCGGCCGCCGGTGATCGTGCTCGACGAGCCGACCGCGGGCGTCGACGTCGAGCTGCGCCAGACGCTGTGGAGCTTCATCGCGCGCCTGAACAAGCAGGGCCACACGGTGCTGCTGACGACGCACTATCTCGAGGAGGCCGAGGCGATGTGCCAGCGCATCGCGATGTTGAAGCAGGGCCGCGTTGTCGCGCTCGACCGCACCTCGGCGCTGCTCGCAGGCACAGCCAGCACGATGCTGCGCTTCAAGACCGACGATGTGCTGCCCGCAAGCGTGGCCGCGAAGGCGCGCGTCACCGGCCGCATCGTGCAGGCCGCCGCGCACGACGCGGCCGAGGTCGAGGCCATGCTCGCCACGCTGCGAGCCGCGAGCGTCAAGGTCGAGGACCTCGAGATCGGTCGCGCGGACCTGGAGGACGTGTTCCTCGAGATCATGCAGCACGGCGCGCCGACGCGGGTGGCAGTCCCCGTATGAGTCAGCGCTTCGCCGGCACGCGCACGCTGCTCTACAAGGAGGTGCTGCGCTTCTGGAAGGTCGCCGTACAGACGGTGGCCGCGCCGGTGTTGACGGCAGCGCTGTACCTGCTGATCTTCGGCCATGTGCTCGAGGGCCGCGTCAAGGTCTACGGCGAACTCGGCTACACGAGCTTCCTGATTCCCGGCCTGGTGATGATGAGCGTGCTGCAAAACGCGTTCGCCAACAGCTCGTCGTCGCTGGTGCAGAGCAAGATCACCGGCAATCTGGTGCTGCTGCTCGTCACGCCGCTGTCGCACTGGGCCTGGTTTGCGGCCTATGTCGGCGCGTCGGTCGTACGCGGGCTGGCGGTCGGCGCGGGCGTGCTCGCGGTGACGCTGTGGTTCGCGCCGCTTTCCGTGGCCGAGCCGGCGTGGATCGTCGTCTTCGCCGTCGCCGGCGCCGGAATCATGGGGGCGCTCGGCATGGTGGCGGGGCTGTGGGCGGAAAAGTTCGACCAGATCGCCGCGTTCCAGAACTTCATCGTGATGCCGATGACCTTCCTCTCCGGCGTGTTCTATTCGATCGCGTCGCTACCGCCGTTCTGGCAGGGCCTGAGCCACCTGAACCCGTTTTTCTACGTCATCGACGGCTTCCGGCGCGGCTTCTTCGGCATCAGCGACGTGTCGCCCTGGCTGTCGCTGGCGGTGGTGTCGGCGACGCTGTTGGCAGTGTGCGCGCTCAACGTGCAGTTGCTGCGCAGCGGCTACAAGATCCGCGGTTGATTCGCGAGAAGCGTCGCCGGGGGCGGCGTGTCGAGCAGCCGGCAGGCCGTGAGCAACAACCCCGCGGCGGGAGGATGCGCTTGCAGCAGGCCGCAGCGCGACGCGACCTCGGCCCAGGCGCGCGCGACGCGCGGGCGCTGCATCGCGTGCAGCCGGCGCAGTGCGAAGGCGCGTAACAGTGGCGCCGACAAGTCGGCTTCCAGCGACCTCGCCCAGGCCGCGCCGGGCGCACCCAGCGCACGGGCGATCAGTCCACTCGATGCGGTGAAGGCGGCGCGCAGATCCTCGAGCGCCTGACGGCCCTGCGCCGGTGCCGGGTTGCGCAACAGTCGCACGAGCAGCAGGCGCCGCAGCCTTGCCGCGCCCTGCGGCGCAAGGCGGCGCGCGGCGCGCACGAGGGCCGCACGATCGTCGGCACTGCCATCACGGGTACGAGCGGCGATGGCGTCGAAAACCTGCCAGCGCGCCGCTGCGCCGAGCGCGAGCCAGTCTGCGCGCAGCCGGTCGACGAAGGGCTGATCGCCGGCAAGGCGCTTCCATGCCGGCCACGGCGCGGCATCGCCGTCGTCGGCAATCAGCCAGGCGAGCAGCGCGGCGTGGCATTCGCTGCGGCTGCGCCAGAAAGCGGCGCGGGCGAGGGCGTCGCGCTCGTCCTGCGGGTCGGGCGCGGCCGCTGCAGGCGCGGGCAGGCGTTCGGCAGCGGGTGTCGGGTTGACCGGCAGTGCCCGCTCCGCAGGCGCAAAGGCGAGCGCCGGCTCCTCGGATTCGGCGGGCGCTGCCAACAGCGGTGCTGCGAGCAGCTCGACCTCGCGCCCGTAGAGGCGCTTCAGGCGCTCGACGATCGGCGGGTGCGTCGCCAGCCAGCGCCGCCAACCGAGCCAGCCGAAACCCCCGGTCTCGGTGACCCACAGGTGGGCGAGGCTTTGCGGCGCGCGCGGCGCGTCCAGCGCCGGCAGGCCGGCGATCTTGCGCAGCACGCCGCCGATGCCGTCGACCGTGCGTGCATATTGCACCGCGGCCGCGTCGGCGCGGTACTCGCGCTGGCGCGCGACGCCGGCCTGCAGCATGCGGCCGGCAATCCAACCCGCGTAGCCGACGAGGACGAGCACCGCGCCGACGACCGCGCCCGCATGGCGGCGGCCCTGTTCGTCGGGTGCGGTGAGCGCGAGGCCGAAGCCGTGCACCAGTTGCAGACCCCAGACGAGGCCGATGAGCCGCGTGTGCAGCCGCGTGTCGCCGCTCGCCAGGTGCGCGATCTCGTGGCCGACCAGGCCCTGCAACTCGGCGCGCGTCAGGCGTTCGAGCGCGCCTTGCGTCACGGCGATCACTGCGTCGTCGGCGCCCCAGCCGGCGGCAAAGGCGTTGATCGTCAGATCGCGCGGCAGGACCCAGACGGCAGGCGGCCGCACGCGTGCGGCCAGCGCGATCTCGACCACCACGTTGGCCAGGCGCCGTTCGAGCGCGCCATGCGGCGCGCCGAGCGGGCGTCCGCCGGCCAGCCGCGCGACATGCGCGCCGCCCTCGCGCAGGCGCAGCGTCTCGATCCAGCAGCCGCCGAGCACGAACAGCAGCACGACGGCGGTGTTGGTCTCGAAAAACAGCATCGGATAGGCGCCCGCGACCGGCACCGCGAGCCGCCACAGCAGCGCCAGCCCGACGTTGACCGCGACGACCAGCGCGACGAGCGCCGCGCCGAAGCCGGCGAGCATCCCCGACGTGGCGGTCTCGGCGGCTTCCTGGTGGCGCCGAAAGCGCATCGCAGGCGCGAAGTCGGTCAGAAGCTTACGCGCACCGCCTCGCGCTCGGCGTCGGAATGCGTCGCTGCGAGCATCGCGGCCGGCCCGAAGCGGAACAGGCCGGCGACCAGATTGGCCGGCGCCTGCTGCGCCGCGTTGTTGTAGTCGAGCACCGCGTCGTTGAAGGCCTGGCGCGCGAAGGCGATGCGGTTCTCGGTGTGCGAAAGCTCCTCCGAGAGATCGCGCATCGTCGCATCCGCCTTCAGTTCGGGGTAGGCCTCGACAACCGCCATCAGGCGGCCGAGCAGCCCGGCAAGCGCGCCTTCGGCGCCCGACAGCGTGGCGATCGCTGCGGCATCGGCCGGCAGTTTGCGCGCCGCGTCGCCGGCCCGGCTCGCGCCGGCGCGGGCGGCGGCCACGGCCTCGAGCGTGCCCTGCTCGTGCTGCAGATAGCGGCGCGCCGTCTCGACGAGGTTGGGCACCAGGTCGTGGCGGCGCTTGAACTGCACGTCGATCTGGGCGAAGGCGTTGGCGATCTCGTTGCGCCGCCGCACGAGCGCGTTGTAGGCGACGACCGCCCACAGCACGACGAGGGCGGCAACGCCGAGCAGCAGGAACAGCAGTGGGCTCATTGCGGGTGGCCTTTCGGATGCGTGGTTGCGCGGCACTATAGAGCGATGCCCGCGGGTCTGAACCTACAATAAGCGGGCCATAAGCCGCCGCACGGCTGCTCCGCAGGGGGCCCGCGCCGGAGTGCGCAGCACGGAGGTATTCCATTTGACTGAACCTACTGCCGACGAGGTGCGCGACTACATCGCCGCTGGAATGCGCTGCGACCACGTTGCCGTCGAGGGCGACGGGCGCCATTTCTTCGCCACCATCGTCTCGCCCGAGTTCGACGGGCTGCTGCGCGTGCGCCGCCACCAGCGCGTCTACGCGGCGCTCGGCGACCGGATGCGCGCCCAGATCCACGCGCTGTCCATGAAGACGCTCACGCCGGCCGAGTTCGCCGCGGAGGCCGGCCAGCACTGACGTCCGCGCGGCGCGCTCGCGAGGCAGCAATGCGCCGCGGGCCGCGGCGCCCGAACAGCCCAGCATGGACAAACTCCTCATCCGCGGCGGCCGTCGCCTGAACGGCGAGGTCACGATCTCGGGCGCCAAGAACGCCGCGCTGCCCGAGCTCTGCGCGGCGCTGCTGACGGCCGAGCCGGTGCGGCTCGACAACGTGCCGCAGTTGCAGGACGTAAGCACGATGTTGAAGCTCCTGCGCAACATGGGCGTCGCCGCCGAACGCGATGGCCAGAGCAGCGTGACGCTCGACGCCTCGAGGCTCACGACGCCCGAGGCGCCCTACGAACTCGTCAAGACGATGCGCGCGTCCATCCTCGCGCTCGGGCCGCTGCTCGCGCGCTTCGGCGAGGCGACGGTCTCGTTGCCGGGCGGCTGCGCGATCGGCTCGCGGCCGGTAGACCAGCATATCCGCGGCCTGCAGGCGATGGGCGCGCAGGTCAGCGTCGAGCACGGCTACATCATCGCCAAGGCGGAGCGCCTGAAGGGCGCGCGCATCACGACCGACATGGTCACCGTCACCGGCACCGAGAACCTGCTCATGGCAGCCACGCTCGCCGACGGCGAGACCGTGCTCGAGAACGCTGCGCAGGAGCCCGAGATCGGCGACCTGGCCGAGATGCTGATCGCGATGGGCGCGCGCATCGAGGGCCACGGCACGAGCCGCATCCGCGTTCAGGGCGTCGAGCGGCTGCACGGCGTGCGCCATCGCATCACCCCCGACCGCATCGAGGCCGGCACCTTCCTGTGCGCAGTCGCCGCCACGGGCGGCGACGTGTTGCTCAACGATGCACGCGCCGACCATCTCGACGCGGTGATCGACAAGCTGCGCGAGGCCGGTGCGACGATCGAGTCCGGCAGCGCGCAAGGCCGGGGCTGGATCCGCGCCAGCAGCGACGGGCGGCTGAAGGCGGTGGGCTTTCGCACCAGCGAGTACCCGGCCTTCCCGACCGACATGCAGGCCCAGTTCATGGCGCTCGACTGCATCGCCGAGGGTACGGCGCGCGTTACCGAGACCATCTTCGAGAACCGCTTCATGCACGTCAACGAGCTCACCCGCCTCGGTGCGCGGATCGAGGTCGACGGCCACACCGCGGTCGTGCACGGCGTTGCCGGGCTGTCGGGCGCGACCGTGATGGCGACCGACCTGCGCGCGTCGGCAAGCCTCGTCATCGCCGGCCTCGTCGCCGACGGGCAGACGGTCGTCGACCGCATCTACCACCTCGACCGCGGCTACGACCGGATGGAGGCCAAGCTGCAGGCGCTCGGCGCCGATATCGAGCGCGTCAAATGACGACGACGATGCTCACCCTCGCGCTGTCCAAGGGCCGCATCTTCGACGACTCGTTGCCGCTACTGCGCACGGCCGGCATCGAAGTGCTCGACGACCCCGAGCGCTCGCGCAAGCTGATCCTCGCGACCTCGCGCCCCGACCTGCGCGTGGTGCTGGTGCGCGCGAGCGACGTGCCGACCTATGTTCAGTACGGCGGCGCCGACCTCGGCGTCGCGGGCCAGGACGTGCTGCTCGAACATGGCGGCCAGGGGCTGTACCAGCCGCTCGACCTGCGCATCGCGCGCTGCCGGTTGAGCGTCGCGACGCGCGAGGATTTCGACTACGCCGCCGCGGTGCGCCAGGGTTCGCGCATCCGCGTCGCAAGCAAGTACACGCAGTGCGCGCGCGACCACTTCGCCGACAAGGGCGTGCACGTCGACATGATCAAGCTCTATGGCTCGATGGAGCTCGCGCCGCTGACGGGGCTCGCCGATGCGATCGTCGACCTCGTCTCGACCGGCAGCACCTTGAAGGCGAACCACCTCGTCGAGGTCGAGGAGATCATGCCGATCTCGGCCCGCCTGATCGTCAACCAGGCCGCGCTGAAGCTCAAGCGCGAGCCCTTGCGCGCGCTGATCGATGCCTTCGAGCGCGCGGTCGAGGTATCGCCGTCATGAGCCCGTCGGGCCGCCCCAAGGGCGAATACCGGAGTGCGCAGCACGAAGGTACTCCAGTGAACCCGTCGGGCCGCCCCGAGGGCGAATACCGGAGTGCGCAGCACGAAGGTGCAGCAGTGAGCGTGGAACTGCGCCAGCTCGACACCCGCGACGCCGCCTTCGAGGCCGAGTTCGCGCGCTTGCTGCACTGGTCGGGCGAAACCGACGCGGCGATCGAGCGCAGCGTGGTCGAGATCATCGCCGCGGTGCGCGAGCGCGGCGACGCGGCGGTGCTCGAATGCACGCGCCGCTTCGACGGCCTCGTGGCGGATTCGATGCCGGCGCTGGCGCTCGGCGCGCCCGACTTCGCCGCCGCTTTCGACGCGATCACGCCCGCGCAGCGCAGCGCGCTGCAGGCCGCCGCGGCACGCATCCGCAGCTATCACGAGCGCCAGCTCGAAGCCTGCGGCCGCTCGTGGAGCTACCGCGAGGCCGACGGCACGCTGCTCGGCCAGAAGGTCACGCCGCTCGACCGGGTCGGCATCTACGTGCCGGGCGGCAAGGCGGCCTATCCGTCGAGCCTGCTGATGAACGCGATCCCGGCCGCAGTGGCGGGCGTCGGCGAGGTCGTGATGGTCGTACCGACGCCGAGGGGCGAGCGCAACCCATTGGTGCTCGCCGCCGCGCATGTGGCCGGCATCACGCGGGCCTTCACGATCGGCGGCGCGCAGGCGGTCGCCGCGCTCGCTTACGGCACGGCGAGCGTGCCGCGCGTGGACAAGATCACCGGCCCCGGCAACGCCTATGTCGCGAGCGCGAAGAAGCATGTCTTCGGCGCGGTCGGCATCGACATGATCGCGGGGCCGAGCGAGATCCTGGTGCTCGCCGACGGCAGCACGCCGGCGGACTGGGTGGCGATGGATCTGTTCAGCCAGGCCGAGCACGACGAGCTCGCCCAGAGCATCCTGCTCTGCCCCGACGCGGCCTACATCGCGCAGGTGCAGGCCGCGATCGAGCGCCTGCTGCCGGGCATGCCGCGCCGCGACGTGATTGCCGCGTCGCTCGCCGGACGCGGCGCGCTGATCCTGACGCGCTCGATGGACGAGGCCTGCGCGATCGCGAACCGCATCGCGCCCGAGCACCTCGAGGTCGCAAGCCGCGAGGCGCAGCTCTGGGAGCCGCTGCTGCGCCACGCGGGGGCGATCTTCCTCGGCGCGTTCACGAGCGAGAGCCTCGGCGACTACTGCGCGGGGCCGAATCACGTACTGCCGACCGCCGGAACGGCACGCTTCTCGTCGCCGCTCTCGGTGATGGATTTCCAGAAGCGCAGCAGCATCATCGAGGTCAGCGAAGCGGGCGCACGGACGCTGGGTGTCATCGCCGCCGAGCTCGCCTACGGCGAAGGGCTGCAGGCGCATGCGCGGGCCGCGCAGATGCGTCTGGGCGCGGCCAAGGCCGCAACGCCGGCGTCGGCGACGGCGTTCGCCGTGCGGCCAGTGACGGATGCCAACGTCGATGCGCTGGTCAAGCTCGCCGTGAAGCCGGAGCAGCAGGGCTTCGTCGCGACCAACGCCGTCTCGCTTGCGCAGGCCGCGTACCGGGCACCGGGCCGGCCGCTCGCGCTCTACGAAGGCGACGAGCCGGTTGGCTTCCTGCTGCTGTGGGACTCTCGGCGAAGCGCGGACGAGCCGGCCGACGAACTCTACGTCTGGCGCCTGATGATCGACGCGCGCCACCAGGGCCGCGGCCTCGGGGCGCAGGCGATCGCCTGGGTCGTCGACGAGGCGCGGCGCCTGGGCGTCGCATCGGTCGGCCTGTCGCACGTGCCGGGCGACGGCGACGCGGGGCCGTTCTACGTGAAGCTCGGCTTTCGCTACACCGGCGAGGTCGATGGCGTCGAGCGCGTGATGATTCTGGAACTGGACCGGGGATGACGATTCGAGCGATGCCCTCCGAGGCTGCCAGCCTGGCCAGCCGCCTGGCGAAGACCATCCGCCAGGACGTGCAGTCGATGCACGCCTATGCGATCCAGCCCAGCGCCGGGCTCGTCAAGCTCGATGCGATGGAGAACCCGTTTCGCCTGAGCGCCGCACTGAAGGCCGAGCTCGGCGAGCGCCTCGGCGCGGTCGCGATCAACCGCTATCCGGGTGCCCGCGTCGCCGACGTGGTGGCAGCGTTGGGCTCTTACGCCGGCCTGCCCGAGGGCTGCGCGCTGATGCTGGGCAACGGTTCGGACGAGCTGATCTCGCTGCTCGCGCTGGCCTGCGACGTTCCCGGTGCGTCCATTCTCGCGCCGCTGCCCGGCTTCGTGATGTACGAGATGTCGGCGCGCCTGCAGGGCCTCGCGTTCCACGGCGTGCCGCTGACGCCGGACTTCGAACTCGACGAGGCGGCGATGCTGGCCGCGATCGAGCGCCACCGCCCGTCGCTGACCTACATTGCGTACCCGAACAACCCGACCGCGAACCTGTTCGACGACCGCGTCATCGACCGCATCGTCGCTGCGGTCGGCGCGCAGCGCCACGGCCTGGTGGTCTTCGACGAGGCCTACCAGCCGTTCTCGTCGCGGACCTGGATGCAACGCATGGCCGAGCATCCGCACGTGCTCGTGATGCGCACGCTGTCCAAGTTCGGCCTCGCCGGCGTGCGGCTCGGCTATCTGGCCGGCGCGAAGGAGCTGATGGCCGAGATCGACAAGGTGCGCCCGCCCTACAACGTGAGCGTGCTCAACGCCGAGGCGACGCTGTTTGCGCTCGAGCATGCCGACGAATACGCGCGCCAGGCGGCGATCCTGCGCGCCGAGCGGGCGCGGCTGCAGTCGGCGTTGCACGACATTCCGGGCGCGACGCCATTCCCCAGCGAGGCCAACATGATCCTGGTGCGCGTGCCCGACGCGAGGGCGGTCTTCGACGGCATGAAGCGGCGCGGCGTTCTGGTGAAGAATGTCGCGGCGATGCACCCGCTGCTTGCCGATTGCCTGCGCCTGACGGTGGGCGCGCCGGACGAGAACACGCTCATGATCGACGCCCTGAAAGCGAGCCTGTGATGATCCAATCGATGGCCCCGCGCGTTGCCGAAGTCACCCGCAACACCAAGGAGACGCAGATCCGCGTGCGCGTCTCGCTCGACGGCGGCGGCGCCGCGACGCTCGCGACCGGGATCGGATTCTTCGATCACATGCTCGACCAGGTCGCGCGCCACGGCCTGATCGACCTCGAGGTCCAGGCGCAGGGCGATCTGCACATCGACGGTCACCACCTGGTCGAAGACGTCGGCATCACGCTCGGCCAGGCGGTGGCGCAGGCGGCTGGCGACAAGGCCGGCCTGACCCGATACGGCCACGCCTATGTGCCGCTCGACGAGGCGCTGTCGCGCGTCGTCGTCGATTTCTCGGGCCGGCCCGGGCTGCACATGAGCGTGCCGTTCAAGGCCGGCATGATCGGCGGCTTAGACACCCAGCTCGTGCACGAGTTCTTCCAGGGCTTCGCCAACCATGCCCTCGTGACGCTGCACATCGACAACTTGAAGGGCGACAACGCGCACCACCAGTGCGAGTCGGTGTTCAAGGCCTTCGCGCGCGCGCTGCGCATGGCGCTCGCGATCGACCCGCGCCAGGCCGGCGTCATCCCCTCGACCAAGGGCAGCCTGTAGATGGCGTTGTCGCAACGCAGTGGGCGGGCCGAGCGCCGGGCCGCCATCGGCCAGAGGCCGATGGCCTTCGGCAGGCACAGCCAGTCCGCAGGGACTGCTGGCGCTTGGCGAGGAGCCGAGTCTCTGGCTCGGCGCGGCCTGCAAGGCCGGCGAAGGTACCCGTTCGACGAGGGGCCCCATTGACCAGACTGGTTGCCGTCGTCGACTACGGCATGGGCAACCTGCGCTCGGTGTCGCAGGCGGTGCTGCATGTCGCTGCCGGCACCGGGTTCGAGGTCGTCGTCACCGCCGACCCGCAGCAAGTGCGCAACGCCGAGCGCGTCGTGCTGCCGGGCCAGGGCGCGATGCCCGACTGCATGCGCGAGCTGCGCGATTCCGGGCTGCTGCCGGCAGTGCTCGAAGCCGCGGCGAGCAAGCCGCTGATGGGCGTGTGCATCGGCATGCAGATGCTGTTCGAGCGCAGCGAGGAGGGACCCGCCGATGGGCTCGCGCTGATCGGCGGTGAGGTGCTGAAGTTCCGGCTCGAGGGCCGGCTGCAGCCCGATGGCAGCCGCTACAAGGTGCCGCAGATGGGCTGGAACCGCGTCCACCAGCGCGCTCACGCGCTGTGGGAAGGTGTGCCGGATGGCGCCTGGTTCTATTTCGTGCACAGCTTCTATGCCCGACCGTCGGACCTGCGCCACAGCGTGGGCGAGACCGAGTACGGCGCGCGCTTTACCAGCGCGGTGGCGCGCGATAACATTTTCGCGACCCAGTTCCACCCCGAGAAGAGCGCCGAGCACGGTTTGAGCCTGTACCGCAACTTCCTGCACTGGCAGCCTTGAGCCAGGGTTGCCTGCGGCGCGCCACCCCCCCCACTCTCCCTTCTTCCACCCGCTCCGGCCATGCTGCTGATACCCGCGATCGATCTCAAGGACGGCAAGTGCGTCCGCCTCAAGCAGGGCGACATGAACGACGCCACGACCTTCGGCGAAGACCCGGCAGCGATGGCCAGGCGCTGGGTCGAGGCCGGGGCGCGCAGGCTGCATCTCGTGGATCTCAACGGCGCGTTCGCCGGCAAGCCGGTCAACGAGCCGGCGATACGCGCCATCCTGGCCGAGGTCGGCGACGAGATCCCGGTCCAGCTCGGCGGCGGCATTCGCGACCTCGACACCGTCGAGCGCTACCTCGACGATGGGCTGGCCTTCGTCATCATCGGCACCGCGGCGGTCAAGAACCCGGGCTTCCTGCACGACGCCTGCACAGCCTTCGGCGGCCACATCATCGTCGGCCTCGACGCCAGGGACGGCAAGGTCGCGACCGACGGTTGGAGCAAGCTCACCGGCCACGAGGTCGTCGACCTGGCGCAGAAGTTCCAGGACTACGGCGTCGAAGGCGTGGTCTACACCGACATCGGCCGCGACGGCATGCTCTCGGGGATCAACATCGACGCCACGGTCAAGCTCGCGCGGGCGCTGACGATCCCTGTGATCGCCTCGGGCGGACTGTCGAACCTGGCCGACATCGAGCAGCTTTGCGCCGTCGAGCACGAAGGCATCGCAGGCGTGATCTGCGGCCGCTCGATCTACAACGGCGACCTCGACTTCGCGGCCGCGCAGGCGCGTGCCGACGAGCTTGCGGCCTGAGGGCCGCGCCCCATGCTCGCCAAACGCATCATTCCCTGCCTCGACGTGACCGGCGGCCGCGTCGTCAAGGGCATCAACTTCGTCGAGCTGCGCGACGCCGGCGATCCGGTGGAGATCGCGGCGCGCTACAACGAGCAGGGTGCCGACGAGCTGACCTTCCTCGACATCACCGCGACCAGCGACGAGCGGGATCTGATCCTGCACATCATCGAGGCAGTGGCCTCGCAGGTCTTCATCCCGCTCACGGTGGGCGGCGGCGTGCGCACGGTGGACGACGTGCGCCGCCTGCTCAACGCCGGGGCCGACAAGGTGAGCTTCAACTCGGCGGCGGTCGCGAATCCGCAGGTGATCGCCGATGCGTCGGCGAAGTACGGCGCGCAGTGCATCGTCGTTGCCATCGACGCCAAGCGCCGTGCCGGCGAGGATCTGGCCGCCAAGGGGCCGGGCTGGGATGTCTACACCCATGGCGGGCGCAGGAACATGCATCTCGACGCCGTCGCCTGGGCGCGCGAGATGGCTGCGCGCGGCGCAGGCGAGATCCTGCTCACGAGCATGGACCGCGACGGTACCAAGGCCGGCTTCGACCTCGAACTCACGCGCGCCGTCAGCGACGCGGTCGGCGTGCCCGTGATCGCCTCGGGCGGCGTGGGCACGCTCGAGCACCTGGCCGAGGGCATCCAGATCGGCGGCGCCGATGCCGTGCTCGCGGCGAGCATCTTCCACTACGGCCAGCACACGGTGGCCGAGGCAAAGGCGCTGATGGCGAGCCGCGGCATCCCGGTGCGCCAGTGACGCCCAGGGGGCACGGCGGCCGCGCGCTCGCCAACGAAGTGCGCATCATCGGCGGCCGGTGGAAGCGCACGCGCCTGCCGGTGCCGGATCGCCCCGGGCTGCGCCCGACGCCCGCGCGCGTGCGCGAGACGCTCTTCAACTGGCTCGGCCAGGACCTTTCGGGCTGGCGCTGCCTGGATGCCTTTGCCGGCAGTGGCGCGCTCGGCTTCGAGGCCGCGTCGCGCGGCGCGGCCGAGGTCGTGATGTTGGAGCGCGACCCCACGCTGCTGCGCAGCCTGCTCGAGACCCGGCAGCGCCTGGCGGCGACGCAGGTGCGTATCGAGCGCGCCGATGCGCTGGCCTGGATGGCCCGCGGCGAGGCGGCCGGATTCGACCTCGTATTCCTCGACCCGCCGTTCGAGGCGGCGATCTTCGATGCTGCGCTCGCCGCGGCAGTGCCGCTGGTGCGCCCCGGCGGCTTGGCCTACCTCGAGTCCGACACCGCCTGGCCCGCGCCAATGCTGGCGGCGCTCGATCTGCGCCTGCTGCGCCACCTGCGCGCCGGGGCGGTGCACGCGCATCTGTTGCAGGCCGGCGGCGAGGGCTAGTGCAGTGTTCGATGCTTGGAGGTGCTTATGCGGCGGCGAATTTGGCTTCCTGGCTAGGCGCAAACCGCAGCGATACCCAGAGGTATCGCGAGGATTTGCAGCGACGCCAGGGAGGCAAGGGCGCGCTCGCATAAGTACCGGATAGCGTCGAACACTGCACTAAACTGCGCGCTCAGCATATCGGGCCGGCTGTCGGTCGCATTCGCCGGAAGGAGTGAACAGCCTTGACGTCCGTGACCCGCCTGACCGCCGTCTATCCCGGCACCTTCGATCCGATGACGCTCGGCCACGAGGACCTGATGCGCCGCGCGGGCCGCCTGTTCGAGCGTCTCATCGTCGCTGTCGCGGAAGGGCACCACAAGCGCACGATGTTCAGCGTCGCCGAGCGGCTCGAGATGGCGCAGGAACTGTCGGCCAAATACCCCAATGTGGAGGTCATGAGCTACGGCGGGCTGCTGCGCGACTTCGTCGTCGCCAACGACGGCAAGGTCGTCGTGCGCGGCCTGCGCGCGGTGAGCGACTTCGAGTACGAGTTCCAGATGGCGGGCATGAACCGCCAGCTGATGCCCGACGTCGAGACGCTCTTCCTGACCCCGTCGGACCAGTACCAGTTCATCTCCAGCACCTTCGTGCGCGAGATCGCGCTGCTCGGCGGCGAGGTGTCCAAGTTCGTCTCGCCGTCCGTGAACCGGCGCCTGCAGGTGCGCACGCGCGAGACCGGCGCCTCGGGGTGAGGGAGATCGCATGGCCCTGCTGATCACCGACGAGTGCATCAATTGCGATGTCTGCGAGCCGGAATGCCCCAACGAAGCAATCTCGATGGGCGCCGAGATCTACGAGATCGACCCTGCCCGCTGCACCGAGTGCGTCGGCCACTTCGACGAACCGCAGTGCGTGCAAGTGTGCCCCGTGGCCTGCATCCCGGTGAACCCGGCGCATGTCGAGTCCAAGGACGATCTCTGGGCCAAGTACCGGCGACTGATGGCCGTCAAGGACGCGGCGCAGGGCAAGCCCGTGCCGGTGGGTGAGCGCTGACTTGGAAGCCGACCGTCAGGGCTTGGCCGTCGAGGCCGCGGGCTGAGCAGGCGAGAGGTAGATGAGCGGCTTGTCGGCGCCGGCCGCCTTCTTCTTCGACACCGCGTTGGCGCTGCTCGCGGCGGGGGCGGGCCGCACCGGCTTGTTGCTCCCCTTGGGCGCCGATGCGGGCTGGTTGTCGCGATCGAACTTCGCCGCCGCCTTGGCTTCGCTGCTCGCCACGTCCTGCGCCGCCCGGCGTTGCTCGGCGCTGCGCGGGTCGCCCGCGTCGACGGCCTTGCCGTCGTTGCACGGCGATTGCTGATAGGTGCGACCCTCGGGCCCGCAGCGGTAGACCTTCTGCGCGAGCGCGCTGCCGGCCGCGCCGAGGGCAAGCGCGCAGGCAATCCAGCGCCATGCGATTCGACGGTCGTTCATGGCGCAGGCTCCTTGGCAGGTGGCGCGCCCGTCGCGGCTGCCTCGGGCCGGGGCGGTTTCGGCTTGGCGTGGATCTTCATCATCGCGCGCGCCATGTCGCCGGTGAGCATCAGGTCGAGCGCCGTCAGCGAGGTCTCGATGGCCTTGGCGATGGCCTCGCGATGCTCGGCCGAGGGTTTGCGCAGCACGTAGTCGACGACCTCGGCCCTGACGCCGGGGTGGCCGATGCCCAGCCGCAACCGCCAGTAGTCGGCGCTGCCGAGCTGGGCATGGATGTCCTTCAAGCCGTTGTGCCCGGCCGGGCTGCCGCCCTGCTTGAGCTTGAGTTGCCCTGGCTGCAGGTCGAGCTCGTCGTGCACGACCAGGATCTCGCCCGGCGCGATCTTGAAGAAGCGCGCCAGCGCGGCGACCGACTTCCCCGACAAGTTCATGTAGGTCATCGGCTCGAGCAGCCATAGCGGCCCCTCGGGCCGATTGACGCGCCCGGCAAGACCGTG
Source organism: Ideonella sp. (assembly GCF_016702655.1). GTDB lineage: Bacteria > Pseudomonadota > Gammaproteobacteria > Burkholderiales > Burkholderiaceae_C > CAIKUF01. Next base: position 100,937 of record NZ_JADJDO010000038.1, on the reverse strand, counting down.
GAAGTTGCGCTCGGGCGCGAGATGCGCGCGCAGCGCCGAGGCTGCGGCGTCGAGCCACCAGAATCCCGCGTTGTGCCGCGTCGCGGCGTACTCGGGCCCGGGATTGCCGAGGCCCACCAGCAGTCGGATCATTGGAACGCCCCCGCGCTGCGCACTGCGGTACGCAACCGATTCGGAGCGGCCGGGCGAGGGCTCATCGGGCCATTATCGCGGGCGTGAAGCGCCGCGCACCATGCAGACGCCCCGCGGTTCGCGGGGCGTCTCTGCCGAAGCGGGCCGCACAGCCCGCGCGGCCATCACTTCTTGTTCTGCTTTTCCTTGTCCTTGGCCGGTGCCTTGCCCTTGGCCGGTGCTGCAGCTGCAACCGGGGTGGCAGCCGCCTCGGGCGCGGCTTCCTCGGCCGCAGGCGCGGTGACGCTGACGATCACCGGGTTGGGCTTGCCGTGCGTCACGACCTTGATGCCGTCGGCGAGCTTCAGGTCCTTGACGGTCAGGGTCTGGCCCCGGGTCGCGAGGTGACCGAGGTCGATGGTCAGGAACTCGGGCAACTGCGATGCCAGGCACTGGATCAGCAACTCGTTGACGACGTGGTTGACGAGGCAGCCCTCGGTCTTGACGGCGGGCGAGGTCTCCTCGTTGACGAAGTGCAGCGGCACCCGCTTCGTGATCTTGGTCGTGGCATCGACGCGCTGGAAGTCCACGTGCATCACCATCGGCTTGAAGGCGTGCATCGAGTAGTCGCGCAGCAGCACCTGCTGCGTCGTGCCGCCGAGCTCCATCTCGAGGATGGAGCTGTGGAAGGCCTCCTTCTTCAGCGCGAAGAAGAGCGCGTTGTGATCGAGCTCGATCATCGCGGGCGTGCCCGCACCGTAGACGATGCCGGGCACCTTGGCAGCGCTGCGCAGGCGGCGGCTCGCTCCGGTCCCCTGCTGCGTGCGCTCGAAAGCTGTGAACTTCATGGTTTCTCCAAAAGGCCGGGTGCCCGCGACCAGGCTCCCCGTGGGCTGGGCCTCGCGGCCCGGAATGAGGCTGCACGCGAGGCGCGCAGCCCGGTTCTCCGCGGCTCAGAAGTTGCTGTTCTGGTCCGAGAAGAGTGAGGTCACCGATTCGCCGTCGGAAATCCGGCGGATCGTCTCGGCAAACAGGAAGGCGACCGACAGCTGGCGGATCTTGGCGCACTCGCGGCCTGCCTCGTTGAGCGGTATGGTGTTGGTGATCACGACCTCGTCGATCTGCGAGCGGCTGATGCGCTCGACCGCCGGCCCCGAGAACACCGGGTGCGTGCAATAGGCGAACACGCGCCTGGCGCCGCGCTCCTTGAGCACCTCGGCGGCCTTCACGAGGGTGCCCGCGGTGTCGATCATGTCGTCCATGATCACGCAGTTGCGGTTCTCGATCTCGCCGATGACGTGCATCACCTCGGACACATTGGCCTTGGGGCGGCGCTTGTCGATGATCGCGAGGTCGCAGCCGAGCTGCTTGGCGAGCGCGCGCGCGCGCACCACGCCGCCGACGTCGGGCGAGACGACGACCAGATCGTCGTAACTCTTGCTCTTGAGGTCGGAGAGCAGGATCGGCGACGCGTAGATGTTGTCGACCGGGATGTTGAAGAAGCCCTGGATCTGGTCGGCGTGCAGGTCCATCGTCAGCAGCCGCTCGACGCCCACGGCCTCGAGCATGTTGGCCACCACCTTGGCGCTGATCGGCACCCGGCGCGAGCGCGGGCGGCGGTCCTGGCGCGCGTAGCCGAAATAGGGGATCACGGCCGTGATGCGGCGCGCCGAGGCGCGCTTCAACGCATCGACCATGATGCACAGCTCCATCAGGTTCTCGTTCGTCGGCGCACAGGTCGGCTGCACGACGAAGAGATCGCGCGCGCGCACGTTCTGCTGGATCTCGACGTCGACCTCGCCGTCGGAGAAGCGCCCGACCGAGGCCTTGCCGAGCTCGATGCCGAGGTGGGTCGCGATTTCCTGCGCGAGCGCCGGATTGGCGTTGCCGGTGAACAGAACGGTATTGAAAAGCACGCTCACTCCGCTTCTACCCCGAGGCCCTGACGCGACACTGGCCCGGGATTGCCCCCGCAGGCACCGGAACCTGCTCCGGGGGGCGGCCGCGACGGCGGCCGATCAGCAATCCTGGCAGGGGAGGAAGGACTCGAACCCTCGCATGTCGGAATCAAAATCCGATGCCTTGACCAACTTGGCGACTCCCCTACTCGGCTGCCGGCCTTCGCCTGCAGCCTTCAACCGCGCTCAGTCTGCCGCAAAACCCGACAAGGGGTGATGCAAGAGACTGCGGCACATGCGCCCGACCCAACCCGGCGGAAGCTCCGCCGGTAACCGCCCGAAAGGCTGGTCGCCCGTGCCTGCTCCTGCGAACACCGCGCTGCCCGACCCCGTCATGCGGCTCGCGCCGAACCGGGATTCGAGCCACGCTGCGGCCTCGGCGATCTGCGCGCACTGGCTCGCCGCCGGTGCCTGCAGGTCGTTGCGCCCGAAGCTGCCCGGGCCGAAACCCTGGCTTGCGCTGGCGTCTGCAAGAAAGCTTTCCATTATAACGGGTTCCGTATCCCGGACCAAGAGCGGACTCGCGAACACGTCCTTCGTGGCCACACCCTGCGCCGGCTTGACGACGGCCAGCCATTGCCGAACCAGCGTGGCGATCGGCGTCAGGCGCTCGCCGATGCCTTCGACGAAGGCGTTTTGCCCGCCGATGAAGAACGGTATGTCGGCGCCCAGGGTGAGGCCGAGCGCCATCAGACGCTGGCGCGGCCAGTGCAGGTCCCAGACCTGGTTCAACGCGAGCAAGGTGGTCGCCGCATCCGAGCTGCCGCCACCCAGGCCGGCGCCGGCAGGCAGGCGCTTGGCGAGCGAGATGTCGGCACCGAGCCGCGTGCCGCTCTCGCGTTGCAGCGCGCGCGCGGCGCGCAGGCACAAGTCGTCGGCGGGCAGCGGCTCGCCGACGAACTCAAGGTCGTGACGGGCGAGATTCGAGTCGTAGTCACGCCGTTCGACGTGCAGCGTGTCGTGCCAATCGATCAGCACGAAGGCGGACTGCAGCAGGTGGTAGCCGTCCGCGCGGCGCCCGACCACGTGCAGGAAGAGGTTGAGCTTGGCCGGGGCCGGCAGATCGTAGAGGGCCTTGATCATCGGCATCAATCCTGCCGCAGCGCGGCGTCGAGCTTGACCCGTACCGAGACTGCCGGCGGCGCTTCGCGGCGGGCGACGATCAAGCCCTCGTCGAAGCGGGCCAGATCGACCAGCCAGCCGAGTTGGCGAAAGCTGGGCGGCGAGGTCGCCTGCGCGGCCTCGCCCGGTGCGGCCGGCCAGGGCCGGCCGGCGAGCCAGTCGAACAGCGCCGCGACCGGCAGCGCCTCGCCGAGCAAGGCGCGCGTCATCGCGTCGAGGTCGGGATACGCGGTTTCGCGCCCGCCCGGGCCGACGAGCAGCGCCGCGCCCGGCGACCAGCGCGCCTCGCCGACCCGTGTGCCGAGCGGCGTCGAGAGGTCGAGGCGGCCTTGCAGGGCGCTGCCCGAGAGCTCGAAATGCGCACTCATCGACCGCGCTGGCTCGTCAGGCGGCACGGCTTCGACCTGGACCGACATGCGCCCGCTCAGGAAGGCTCCCTCGGTACGCGTTGCTGGCGTTGCGCAGGCCGCCAGCGCGGCGGCTGCAAGCAGCGCTACCAGGCGCGCACGGGCCGGCCCGGCGACGTTGTTCACTGGGGCCCCTCGCCCGGCGGGTACACCGGGCGATCCCCCGAGGGGATGTTCGCTTGCTTGGGGCGGCCCGGCGCGACGCTCACTGGGGCCCCTCGCCCGGCGGGTACACCGGGCGATCCCCCGAGGGGATGTTCGCTTGCTTGGGGCGGCCCGGCGCGACGCTCACAGATCGACTTTGAGCCGCGCCAGGGTCTCGACGAGGACGTCGTTGGTGGCATCGCGGGTGCGGGCCTCGCGCAGCACGCGCCGCGCTTCTTCGCGCTCGCCGCTGACCCACAGCACTTCGCCGAGGTGGCTCGCGATCTCGACGTCGGGCCGCGACTGGTAGGCCTGGCGCAGCAGGCGCGTGGCCTCTTCGCGATTGCCGAGCCGGTACTCGACCCAGCCAAGGCTGTCGGTGATGAAGGGCTCGCCAGGCTTGAGATCGAGCGCCTTGCGGATCAGCGCGCGCGCCTCCTCCAGGCGCAGGTTGCGCTCGGCGAGCGAGTAGCCGAGCGCGTTGTAGGCGTGGTGGTGGTCGGGCTGCAAAACTATGACCCGCCGCAGCAGGCGCTCCATGTCGTCCATGCGGTCGAGCTTCTCGGCGATCATCGACTGCTCGTAGAGCAGGTCGGCGTCATCGGGAAAGCGCTCGGCAGCCGCACCGAGCACCGCGTAGGCCTCGTCCCACTGTTTCGCTTCGCGCAGGATCTGCGCCTCGGCGAGCAGTTTGGCGCGCGCGTCTGCGCCCGACTTCTCCGGCGCCTTTCGGATCAGGTCGCGCGCCTGCGTCATCTTGCCCTGGCGCGCGAGCAGCGACGCGCGGCGCATCTGCACGTCGAGCGCCTGCTGGGCGCTGTCGATTTTCTCCAGCCAGCGCTCGGCGGCCGGGAAGTCGCGCTCGAGTTCGGCTGCCTGCGCGAGCATCAGGTAGGCCTGTGTCAGGCCGGCGGCGCTGGCATCCGGCGCCTCGTTGTCTTCGCCATCGCCATCGTCCTCGGCCGGCTGCGCAGCAGGGGCACGCTGGGAGGCGGCCGACGCCAGCATCACGAAGCGCTCCAGCGCTTCGGTCGCCTGCCGGGCCTGGCGCAATTCGAGATGCAGCGCGCCCAGTGTGAGCCAGGGCGCCGGCGCTGCCGGGTCGTTGCGCACCACGATCTCGATCTGCGCAATCGCGTCGCCATGTCGCTGTGCCAGGCTCAGCGCTCGTGCATAGAGCGCGCGCACCCCGTTGCTGCCGGGTCTGGCGCCGAGGTGGCCGACGACGATGGCCTCGGCTGCGGGCTGGCCCGGCATCAGTTCGAGCGCCAGCAGCGCCGGGCCCTCGGCGCCAGGATCGTCACGATGCGCCAGTTGCGCCAGGGCCAGGGCACGCTTGGCGTCCTGCGCCGCGAGCCAGCCGCGTCCGGTCGCGACGCGCGCCGCCGTGGCGGTAGCGGGGGACGCGGCGTAACTCGCCAGTGCGGCATCGAGCGCCGTCGCCGCAGCCAGCTTGTCGGACGCGCGCGCATACAGGCGCGGCGTGACGGCGATCAGCAGCGGTCGGTCTGCTGGCGGCGTCAGCTCGATCAGCGCGCGCAGAGGTGCGACTGTATCGGGCAGGCGGTTCAGCGCGACCAGCAACTGCACCTGGTAGCGCAGCGCATCGAGCGACGACGGCAAGGCCTGGCGCCAGGCGTTGACGGCGACGAGCGCCTGGTCGCCTGCCCGCGCCTGGAGCGCGATCTCGGTCGCGCGGCGGAACAACTGCTCGTCGCGCGTCTTGCGCGCTGCGTCGAGGATCAGGTCGTAGGCGGTGCCCGGCGAACCCTGGCGAAGTTCGATCTCGCCGATCAGCAACTGATAGAAGACGGGCGCACTCAGGTTCGAGTTGGCCACGGGCGGCTGCGCGCCGCGATCCTGCGCCAAGGCGGGCCTGCCCAACACGAGACAAGCCAAGGCCAGGGCAATTGCGGATACCACCTTCGGGCAGACTTTTCGGGCGGGCATCGGCACTTGTTCCTTGGGCAGCGGTCGATTCTAGTAGGCGGGTCATGGGCCTGCGGACAGCCTTGCAGGCGGATGGAATCGGATGGAGTCGTGCCGACCGCAATAATTCCGCGATGCCTGAACTGCCGGAAGTCGAAGTCACGCGCCTCACTTTCGGCCCGCGCATCGCGGGCGCGCGCATCACTGGGGTGCGCCTGGGCAAGCCCTTGCGCTGGCCGCTGGGCTGCCATGCGGATTCGCTGCTCGGCCAGACCGTCGGCGAGACGACGCGGCGCGCCAAGTACCTTTGGTTGCCGCTCGATCGTGGCGGGCTGCTGATGCACCTGGGCATGTCGGGCTCGCTGCAATTCTCGGTGCCGCCGTTGGCGCCGCCCGGCGCGCATGACCACTTCGACCTCGCCACCACGCACGGTACGCTGCGCCTGACCGATCCGCGGCGCTTCGGCGCGGTGGTCTGGTCGCCCGGGCTGGACCGCGATCCGGCGGCAAGGTTGCTCGCCGGATTGGGCCTGGAACCCTTCGACCCGGCCTTCGACGGCGCCGCCCTGCACGCCGCGCTGCGCCGCCGCCGCGGTGCGATCAAGGACGTGCTGCTCGGCGGTGCGGTCGTCGTCGGCGCGGGCAACATCTATGCCTGCGAGGCCCTGTTCGCCGCCGGCATCGACCCGCGCACGCGCAGCCAGCGCCTCAGCCGGGCGCGCTGCGATCGCCTCGCGGCCGCGCTGCGCGACACACTCGCGCGCGCGCTCGCGCTCGGCGGATCGACGCTGCGCGACTTTCGCGACGCGCACGGCATGGCAGGCGGGTTCCAGCTCGCCGCGCGCGTCTATGGTCGCGCGGGCGAACCCTGCAGCGCCTGCGCCACGCCGCTGCGGCGCATCGTGCAGGGCCAGCGCGCAACCTACTTCTGCCCGCAGTGCCAACGCCGCTGAAGACTGTGTTGCATTACGCAGTGAGCAGTTGTATCGATGCTTCGCCGCGCGCACACGTCGATTAGGATGCCCCGACCCGTCCAACCCTAGGTCCGCCGCACCGCATGGCCCCACCGTTTGCCGCCCGGCTCGAAGCACTGCAGGGCTGGCGCGCCTCGATGCTGGCCGGGCTGGGCGAAGTCGATCGCTTCCTTGCCGCGCATGATCTGCGCGATCGCACCGTCGCGGCTCGGATCGCCGCCTTGCGCCGCCGCCTGGCGGGCGACAAGCGCATGCTGGCCGTGGTTGGCGAGTTCTCGCGCGGCAAGTCCGAGCTGATCAACGCACTGCTGCTCGCCGGCTGCGGCAGGCGCATCCTGCCCGCAACGCCCGGGCGCACGACCATGTGCCCGGTCGAGCTCGGCTACGAAATCGGCACCCGGCCTTCGGTCGCGCTGCTGCCGATGGAGACCCGCCGCGATGAGGCCACGCTCGCCGAACTGCGCGCCGACCCGGCGCGCTGGACTCGTTTCGAGTTTGACCTCGGCGATCCGGCCCGGCTCGCCGAGCTGCTTGCGCAGGTTGCCGCAACCCGCGGCGCCAGCCTCGACGAAGCGCGCGCGCTCGGGCTGTGGGACGATGCGCAGCCACAGGCCAATCCGCCCGTCGACGCCCAGGGGCAGGTCGAGATCCCGCTCTGGCGCCACGCGCTCGTCAACCACCCGCACCCGCTGCTGCGGCGCGGGCTGGCGGTGCTCGATACGCCGGGGCTGAATGCGCTCGGCGCCGAGCCCGAGCTCACCCTCGGCCTGCTGCCGGCGGCGCAGGCAGTGGTCTTCGTGCTCGGCGCCGATACCGGGGTCACGCGCTCCGACCTCGAGCTCTGGCGCGACCACCTCGCCAGCCGCCCGGTGGCGCACTTCGTGGTGCTCAACAAGATCGACACGCTGCGCGACCCGCTGCTCGCGCCGGACGCGGTGGCGCAGCAGATCGAGACCCAGCGCCGCACGGTGGCGCAGTCCCTCGGTGTCGACCTCGGCGCGGTCTTTGCCGTCTCGGCGCGCGAGGCGCTGGTCGCGCGGATCGAAGGCGATGCCGGCGCGCTCGAGCGCAGCGGCCTGCCTCGACTCGAGACGGCGCTGGCAGCCGGGCTGCTCGATGAGGGCCGTGAGGGCCTGCAGCGCCTGATCGGCGACGCGCTCGGCGACCTTCGCGCCCGTACCACGCACCGCCTGGGCGAGCGCCGGCGCCAGATTGCCGAACAGACGCTCGAACTGCGCGGCCTGCGCGGCAAGAGCAGCGCGCGGCTGCGCGCGGCGCGCCAGCGCGTCGCCGTGGAGGAACACGACTTCGAGCGATGCATGGTCCAGATCCAGGCCCTGCGCGCGGTACACAAGCGCCTGCTCGAGCAGGCGCTGACGGCGCTGGCCGGCGAAGGCCTGCGCCGCGAGGTCGAACAACTGCAGCAGGCGCTGCGGCCGGCACTGTTCAGGCTCGACACGCGCGCGGCGTTCGGCGCGCTGTGTGCACGCCTGCGCGAGTCGCTGGGGCAGGGCGAGGCGCGCAGCGTGGAGATCCAGGCCATGCTGGCCGCGGGCTGCACGCGCCTGAATGCCGAGTTCGGCTTCGCGATCGAACTGCCGCCGCCCCCCGCGCTAGCGCATTTCGGCGACGAGCTGGCGTTGATCGAAAGCAGTTACGCCCGCTACCTGGGGCTGGCCGGTGCGCTGCGGCTGCTGCAGCCGCGCGCGATGGAGCAGTTCAAGCGCATGCTGCTGTCCAAGCTGCGCGTGGTGTTCGAGTCGGCTGGCGCCGAGATCGAGCTCTGGAGCCGCTCGCTGATCGCCCAGATCGACGCCCAGGTCGGCGAGCGACGCAGCGCATTCGCCCGCCGTGCCGCAGCGCTCGAACGCATCGATCAAGCCGCGGGCGAACTCGAACGCCGCCTGGCCGAGCTCGCGGCACAGGATACGGCTCTGTTGCGGGCGCAGGGTCGCATGGGTGAGCTCGTGGAAGCGCTTCTCACCGCGCCGGCGATGCCCGAACCCGCGGCGCGCGAGCGCCGGGTCGCCGTGCCGTGACGCGCCGGGCTCGCTGCTCGCATAATCCCGATCGCCTGACCTCGACCCCGCTTGCACCCGATCTGGAGCTCACCATGACCTTCTACCGCATCACTCGGCGCCTGGGCGCCATCCTGACAGCCCTCACGCTCGGCGCCTGCGCCGCGCCCGCGCCGGCCCCGCTGGAGATCCGCAGCGGCGTGATCGAGCAGATCAACCCGACCCAGATCGCGAGCAACCAGCACCAGGGCGTGGGCGCCGTGATCGGCGGCCTCACCGGTGTGGGCATCGGCAGCCTGATCGGCGGCGGCACGGGCCGCGACGTGGCGATGGTGGCTGGCGCTGTGGGCGGCGCGCTCGTCGGCAACGAGGTACAGAAGAGAAACACTCAGCCCATTGCCGGCGAGCAGATCATCGTGCGCACGACCTCGGGCGTTCTCGTGGTCGTGACGCAGGCCGTGGGCGCGCCGCTGCGCGTCGGCCAGAAGGTCTTCATCCAGGGCTATGGCGAGAGCGCGCGCGTGACGGCGCAGTAAGCGCGGCGCCGCGCAGCGGCGTGCGCTCAGGCAGCAAGCAGGTGGAGCCGGCCGCGCAGCGAGTGGGAGCGTGCCTCGGTGATCCGGACTGCGACAAGCTGGCCGACAACAATGCCCGGCGCGGCGAAGTTGACCGCGCGGTTGCAATCCGTGCGCCCCGTCCACTCGCGCTCGTCCTTGCGCGAAGGCCCCTCGACGAGCACCGTCTGCACGCTGCCGACGAGCGAGGCTGAAATGCGCGCTGCGTTGGCGTCGATCGCGGCCTGGACCTGCTGCAGGCGCGCGAGCTTGACCGTCTGCGGCGTGTCGTCGGCGAGCGCCGCCGCCGGCGTGCCGGGGCGCGGGCTGAAGACGAAGCTGAAGCTTGCGTCGAAGCCGACCTCATCGATCAGCGCCATCGTGCGCGCGAAGTCGTCGTTGGTCTCGCCAGGAAAGCCGACGATCAGGTCGGTGCCGATGCGGATGCCCGGCCGCGCCGCGCGCAGCCGGCGCACGAGGTTCTTGTACTCGAGCACGGTGTAGCCGCGCTTCATCGCGGCGAGGATGCGGTCGCTGCCGTGCTGCACCGGCAGGTGCACATGGTCCACGAGCTGCGGCACGCGCGCATAGGCGTCGACGAGGCGCTGGGTGAACTCGTTGGGGTGGCTCGTCGTGTAGCGCAGCCGGGCGATGCCGGGGATCGCAGCGACGAGTTCCACGAGCAGTGCGAAGTCGGCCTGCCCGCTGCCCGCTGCGCCCGCGCGGCCACGCCAGGCGTTGACGTTCTGGCCGAGCAGCGTGACCTCGCGCACGCCCTGCTCGGCGAGGCCGGCCACCTCGGCGAGCACGTCGTCGAGCGGGCGCGAGACCTCGTCGCCGCGCGTGTAGGGCACGACGCAGTAGCTGCAGTACTTGGAGCAGCCCTCCATGATCGAGACGAACGCCGTCGCGCCGTCGACGCGCGCGGGCGGCAGATGGTCGAATTTCTCGATCTCGGGGAAGCTGATGTCCACCTGCGGCCGCTGCTGGGCCTCGCGCCGCGCGAGCATTTCGGGCAGGCGGTGCAGCGTCTGAGGGCCGAAGACCAGATCCACGTAGGGCGCGCGCTCGATCAGGGCCGCGCCTTCCTGGCTCGCCACGCAGCCGCCGACGCCGATCAGCGCACCGCGTGCCTTCAGGTGCTTGACGCGGCCGAGGTCGCTGAACACCTTCTCCTGCGCCTTCTCGCGCACCGAGCAGGTGTTGAACAGGATCAGGTCGGCCTGCTCGACGTCGTCGGTCGGCGCATAACCCTCGGCGGCGGCGAGGACATCGGACATCTTGCCCGAGTCGTATTCGTTCATCTGGCAGCCGAAGGTCTTGATGAAGACCTTCTTGCCGGGCCGCGCATCGCTCACGGCCGGAACCAGACCTGCGCGCCGGCGTCGAAGCGCCAGGCCTGAGCCTCGCGCGGCGTCTCGGGCCAGGGCCTGCGCGCGGCCTCGGCGGGGGTCAGGATCCAGACCTCGCGCAGCGCGCCCTGCGGATCGACGGTGTAGTGCACGAGCAGCTTCTGGCCGGCCAGCGGGCCCGACATCGCGATCATGTTGTTCTGGTCGCGGATGCGCGCGCCGGGCGCAAGCCTTGCGGGCACACCATTGAGCAACACCTCGGGCGGGGCTGCGACGACGAGCGTGCCGCGCAGCGCGGTGGCCGGGAAATTGCGCTGGACCTGGGCTGCGGCAGGTGCCGCGGCGCACAGCATCAAGGTCGCCAGGATGGCGCGGCGGGCATTCACGAGTCGGGTCATGGGTCGATCTTGAGTCGGGCGGGCGCTGGCTGCGCGAAAGGGGAGGGCCGGTGCCGGGGCGCGAGTGGCGCGTGTCACGAAGCGGCTCGGCCGCATGCAAGCATCGTCAGGCAGGCGGCTGCCCCATCGATCGCGGCATGCGCAGCGGCTCGCCCCGACGAGGCCGGATCTTACTCTGCAGGGCGCCGGACCCCAGGCAGATTCGAGCATTGTTCAAGCCGGCTGCAGCAAGCGCTGCGCCAGCTGTTCCAGCGCCTTCAGCCCCAGGACCGCCTCGTCCAGTTCGGGCACCGTCACCATGTCGGCGAATCGCGTATGCAGCGAGCGGCGCGCCATGTAGTAGCCGGACAGTTGATCGTGGAGCGTGGCCAGCGCGGGCTCGCCGCTCGCGCGCAGCGCGTTGCCCGCCTCGGCGCGCCGCGCCTCGTCGGCCGGCATCCATTGCGGCCACGCGCGATTGATGACGACCTTGCGCAGGTGGTAGCCGGACGCGAGCAACTCGTCGTGAAAGGCCTCGCCTTCCTGGATCTTGGCGCTGTCGAAGCTGCTGATCAGGATGAAGGCCGTCGTGGGGTCGAGCAGCAGCCGGTGGGCCTGGAGGTTGGTCTCGCGGATGTCCGGCGCGATCGCATCGATGGCCGAGAAGAAATCCTTGAAGGTGGCGACGAAGGCCGAGCCGGTCAGGAAGCTGAGCGAACCCAGCACCATCTTCACGCCCTGCTTCCAGGCCGCCGAGGCAAGGCCGAGCCCGCTCGTGCGGCCCATGAACAGGCTCACGATGCCTGAGTCGAAGACCGCGTTCAACCTTGCGGGGGCGTGCAGGAAGTCGGCCGCATGCGCGGCTGGCGGCGTGTCGAGGATCACCAGGTCGTAGCGCCCGCCGGTGGCCGCGTCGTGCAGCCTGGCCAGCGAGGTGAACTCCTGCGATCCCGACAGCGTGGTGGAGAGCTGCTGGTACAGCGCGTTGCGGGTCAGCCGTTCGACGGTGTCGGGGTTCCTGGCGTGGCGCTCGATGTAGTCGGCGAAGATCCGCGCCGGGTCGATCGCGCCGGCCCACAGTTCGCCGCCCCAGGCTTGCCCGGGCACGCGCACATCCTCGGCGCTGTTGGCGATGCCGAGCGTCGTCGCCAGGCGCCGCGCCGGGTCGATGGTCAGCACGAGCACGCGCTTGCCGAGCCTGGCCGCGGCGACGCCGAGCGCTGCCGAAGTCGTGGTCTTGCCGACGCCGCCGCTGCCGGTACAGACGATCACGCGGTGGGCTTCGATCAGCGCCTTCATGCCGCAATGCCCTGCACGGCCTCGAGGGCGTCGGCCAGCGCGCCGAGCAGGCGGTGCGGATCGGTCGTCGCGACGAGCGGCAAGCGGCGCACCGGCCCCGCGCAGTCGGCGCCGAGATCGGCGAGCTCGGCCAGGCCGTCGCGCTGGCGCCTTGACACGCGTGCCATCTGCCTGACGAAGGGCGCGCCCGCGTGATCGGCCGCGAGCGCGGGCAGCCGCGCCGGCAGGTCGATCAGCCGGTTGCAGTACAGGCCGGGTGCGATGCCGGTCTCCGAGCGGATGGCGCGCGCCAGTTCACAGGCCTCGGTGACCGGCATCTCCTCGGCCATCGTTACGACGCGGTAGGTGCAGATCGCCGGGTCGCCGAGCACGTTCGACATCGCCGTCGTGTGCCGGTGCATCGCGCCGCTCGCGACCGTCTGCGACAGGCCGCGCGGCGCGCGCAGCAGCGCCAGGAAATGCCCCGTCGCGTAGGCATCGACGACCACCACGTCGACATCGCGCTTGTACCAGCCGTGGCGCATCGGCGCCGTGAGCTTGCCCAGGATGGCCAGCTCGGCGACGCTGGGTGCGGCGGCGATGAGTGCCTTCATCACGGCGTTGTTCAGCACACCCCTGGCCGCAGCCTTGAACACCAGGTAGTGGCCGATGTACTCGCGCAACGCCGACTCGACATCCCAGCAGGCAATGCCGATCCGCGGCTGCCAAGGCACGGCCTGCGCGCCGACCGACAGTCCGAGCCAGGGGCCGTAGAAGCTGCGGCTGCCCAGTTCCACGAGCAGTACGCGCTGACCGGCGCGTGCGAACTGCAGCGCCGACGCTGCGGCCACGGCCGACTTGCCGACGCCGCCCTTGCCGGTGACGAAGACGATGCGGTGCATCGGTCGGCCGACCGCCTGTCGATCGGCAGCCGGCAGACTCATCGGCGACGGCGGCGCGAAGCGCATGACACGGCACGCCCGGCACCCGAACGACCCTGCCGGCGCGCCCACGCGGGGAGGTGGCGACCTTGCTTCAAGATGCGCAACTCTGCCACAGGCGCGTTGCACCGCCCGCGCCCACGCGACGAAGGCCCCGCATCGATCTCGAAATGAAGAACCCCCTGCAGATCGTCGATCGACAGGGGGCTTCGGACTTGGTGGCGCTTCAGGGACTCGAACCCCGGACCTGCGGATTATGATTCCGTCGCTCTAACCGACTGAGCTAAAGCGCCTGAGCCGGAAATTATAGCGACGCGGCCGGGGTGCATGGCCCGGCTCCTAGAATCGCCGAGCCACGCCGCCACCCTCCCCCCAATGTTCAGTTTCTTCAAGAAGAAGGCGCCGCCCGAACCCGCGGTCGCGCCAGCGCCAGCGCCTGTTGCCGCGCCCACGCCTGCGCCCGCCGTCGAGCCTGCCGCGGTTGTCGAACCGCCGCAACGCAAGGGCTGGCTCGACAAGCTGCGCAGCGGGTTGCGCAAGACCGGCTCGAGCATTGCCCAGGTCTTTACCGGCGCGCAGATCGACGATGCGCTCTACGAGGAGCTCGAGTCCGCGCTGCTGATGGCCGATGCCGGCGTCAAGGCGACCGAGTTCCTGCTCGCTGACCTGAAGCGGCGCGTCAAGGAGGCTGGTGCGACCGAACCGCTCGCCGTCAAGGCGCTGCTGATCGACGCCGTCGCCGAACTGCTCGCGCCGCTCGAGCGCGCGCTCGGCGTCGGGCGCGAGACGCCGACCGTGATCATGGTCGTGGGCGTCAACGGCGCCGGCAAGACGACGAGCATCGGCAAGCTCACGCGCTACCTCGCTGAATCGGGGCAGACGGTGCTGCTCGCTGCGGCCGACACGTTTCGCGCCGCGGCACGCGAGCAGCTCGCCGTGTGGGCCGGGCGCAACCAGGTCGAGATCGTGAGCCAGCAGGGCGGCGACCCGGCGGCGGTGAGCTTCGATGCGGTCGCCGCTGGCAGGGCACGCGGCGCCGATGTCGTGATCGCCGACACCGCGGGCCGGCTGACCACGCAGGCGCACCTGATGGAGGAGTTGAAGAAGATCCGGCGCACGATCGCGAAGGCGATGCCGGGCGCGCCGCACGAGGTGCTGCTCGTCGTCGACGGCAACACCGGGCAGAACGCGCTCGCGCAGGTGCAGGCCTTCGACGCCGCGCTCGGCCTCACCGGCCTCATCGTGACCAAGCTCGACGGCACGGCCAAGGGCGGGGTGCTCGCGGCGATCGCGCTCTGGTCGCGCGAGCGGCCACAAGCAGCGGTGCCGGTCTACTTCATCGGCGTCGGCGAGAAGCTCGAGGACCTGCAGACCTTCAGCGCACGCGAGTTCGCGCAGGCGCTGCTCGGTTGATCGGCCGGGTGCTTGAGCCTGGCTCAGCGCATCCCCGGCGGCATCATCCCCTTCATGCCGCCCATGCGCTTCAACATCTTCATCATGCCGCCGCCCTTCATCTTCTTCATCATGTCGCGCATCTGCTCGTACTGCTTGAGCAGGCGGTTGACCTCCTGAACCTGAACGCCGGCGCCGGCGGCGATGCGGCGCTTGCGCGTGGCCTTGAGCAGGTCGGGCTTGCGGCGCTCGAGCGGCGTCATCGAGCAGATGATGCCTTCCATTCGCTTGACGTCGCGCTCGGCGCGGTCCATGTCGGCCTGGCCGGCCTTGGCCGCCATCTGCTGCGGCAGCTTGTCGATCAGGCCCGACAGGCCACCCATCTTCTTCATCTGCGAGAGCTGCGACAGGAAGTCGTTCAGGTCGAAGGCGTCGCCGGTGCGCACCTTGTCGGCGAGCTTCTGCGCCGCGGCGATGTCCACGCCCTTCTGCACCTCCTCGACGAGCGCGACGATGTCGCCCATGCCTAAGATGCGCCCAGCGTGGCGCTCGGCGTCGAACACCTCCAGGCCGTCGATCTTCTCGCTCGTGCCGGCGAACTTGATCGGCACGCCCGTCACCTGGCGCACCGAGAGCGCCGCGCCGCCGCGCGAGTCGCCGTCGGTCTTGGTCAGCACGATGCCGGTCAGCGGCAGCGCCTCCCTGAAGGCCTTGGCGGTGTTGATCGCGTCCTGGCCCTGCATCGCGTCGACGACGAACAGCGTCTCGACGGGCTTGACGGCAGCGTGCAGGTCGGCGATCTCCTGCATCAGCGCGGCGTCGATCGCGAGGCGGCCTGCGGTGTCGACGAGCAGCACGTCGAAGTAGTGCTTGCGCGCGTAGTCGAGCGCGGCCAGGACGATCTCGACCGGCTTGTCGCTTGCGCTCGAGGCGAACCACTCCGCCCCGGCCTGTTGCGTGACGACCTTGAGTTGCTCGATCGCCGCCGGCCGGTACACGTCGGCCGAGACGGTGAGTACTTTCTTCTTGCGCTTGCTCGCAAGGTGGCGCGCGAGCTTGGCCGTCGTGGTCGTCTTGCCCGCGCCCTGCAGGCCGGCCATCAGGATCACGGCCGGCGGCTGTACGGCAAGGTCGAGGTCGGCCGGGCCCTTCAGGGACCCTGCCGCGTCCACCTCGCCCATCGTCAGCGCGAGTTCGCGGTTGACGATGCCCACGAGCGCCTGCCCCGGCGACAGCGACCCGACGACCTCGGCGCCGAGCGCCTTGTCCTTGACGCGCGCGATGAAGTCGCGCACCACCGGCAGCGCCACGTCGGCCTCGAGCAGCGCCATGCGCACCTCGCGCAGCATGTCCTGCACGTTGGCTTCGGTGATGCGGGCCTGGCCGCGCATCGTCTTGACGAGCCGGCTCAGGCGGTCGGTGAGGGTGGAGGCCATCGGGGTGGGCGGTGCGCGGCCGCGAGAGCCGCGGTGCGCGTCAGTACACTGTGCGGATGATTCTATCGTTCGGGTCTGCCGACCCGGTGCTTGCCGTGCCGAGCGCGATCGCGCTCGTCGGCTATGGCGCGGCGGCGACGCTGGCCGAGCGTCGCACGGCGGCCTTGCGCCTCGCCCTCGCCGTGGGCTGGCTCGCGCACGGCCTGGCCATCGTCGCCGACGTGGCCGGCATCGGAAGCGCGCAGCCCGGTGCGCGCTTCGGATTCGCGCCGGCACTGTCGGCAACGCTGTGGCTCGTGCTCGCGGTGCACGCGGTCGAAAGCCGCTTCGTGCCGCTGGCAAGCGTGCGTCGAGCGCTGGCCGTGCTCGGCCTCGCCGTCGTCGCGCTCGCGTGGTGGTATCCGGGCGAGTCGCGCCCGATGGCCGGGTCGCCCTGGGAGCCGCTGCACTGGGTGCTGGGCATCGCATCGTATGGCCTCTTCGGCGCCGCGGTGCTGCATGCGGCGCTGCTCAGCAACGCCGAGCGGCGCCTGCGGATGAAGGGTCCGGGCGGGCTGGTCGCGCCGGCCGCGGGCGGACTGCCGCTGCTGCGCCTGGAGCGGCTCACCTTCCGTTTCGTCGCGGCCGGCTTCGCGGCGCTGTCGGCGACGCTCGTGCTCGGCTGGTGGTTCGCCGAACCCTGGCGCTGGGATCACAAGACGGTCTTCTCGTTGCTGGGCTGGTTCGTCTTCGCGGGCCTGCTGGCGGGCCGGCACGCATTCGGCTGGCGCGGGCGCCGCGCGGCGGGCTGGCTCTACGCGGGCGCATTGCTCTTGATGTTGGCCTACGTCGGCTCGCGCTTCGTGCTCGAAGTGGTGCTGCAACGCCCTTCCGTCGGCTGAGGATGATGACACCGGGCGCACACGCAGCATGAAGTACGTCATCCTGTTGGCGGTCGTCGTCGCCGTGCTCTGGCTGGCGCGCAGTGCCCGCCGCCGCGTCGGTGGCAGCGCGCCGACCCAGCCGCCGCCGGCGCGCGAAGAGATGGTCGCCTGCCCGCAATGCGGCATGCACCTGCCGCGCGGCGAGGCATTGCCGGGGCGGGGAGGGCTGTTTTGCAGCGAGCATCATCGCGCCGAGTACGAGCGCGCAAACCCTCCTGCAGGCTGAGGCCGTTGGCATGAGCACCGCAACGCCAGCCCCTGCGCCCGCCAGAAAGGCCAACGCAGGCGTAGCGCAGGCGACGGAACGCCGCCACGGTGAGCGGCGTGCGCGCGAGCGGCGAGCCGCGCAGCCGGCACCGCCGGACGAATCCTGGTTCGGCGCCGTCGGCATGGGTGTCGACACGCAGTGGCACACCTTTGCCGACGATGCCGACTCGCGCCTCGAGGAGGGCTGGGCCGGTGCCGAGGGGGCGGCGGCCGACTCGCGTTTCCTGGCGCGTCAGGCGCAGCGCATCGTCGGCACCGGACAGACTGCCTTCGAACGCGTGTACCGCGCCTTCGCGTCGGCACGCGCGGCGCTCGGTCTGACGCTGATGATCACGATCGGCGTCTCGGGTTTCTTCAGCGTCTGGCCGGGGCTCGGGGTGCTACTCGTCTGCCTCGGCTATGCAGCCCTGTCGATCAGCATGTGGCTGCTGCCGCGCTTCCAGCGCCCGGCGGCGCCGCAGACGATGGCGCGCCTGCGCAGCCCGCTCTGGCTGGCGACGATAGGCGCCGACGTCCTGTGCTTCACCGCGCTGCACGCGCTGGCGCCAGTTGCGGGGCTCAACTTCGCCGCGCTGCTGGTGCTGCCGGTGCTGATGGCGGGCGTGCTGACGCCGCGCCTGATGGCGCTCGCGACTGCGGCAGCGATCACGCTCGCGTTGCTCGGCGTGGCCTGGATCAACGTGCTCGCCGGCGGTGACGCCACGGTCCTGATGATGCAGGCGGGGCTGGCCGGCAGCGGCTTGTTCGTGATCACGGTGCTGGCGAGTGAGCTCGCCGTGCGCCTGGCGCGCGAGGAACTCACGGCGCGCGGCAGCCTGGAACTCGCGCGCCAGCAGGCGCAGCTCAACCGCCTCGTGATCGAGCAGATGCAGGATGGCGTGCTCGTCGTCGACCGGCGCGGCCGCGTACGTGCCGCCAACCCGGCGGCGCGCGCACTGCTCGCACCCGAAGGCCTGAGCGCCGCCGCGCCGTTCTCGCTGCGTGGCGTGCCAGCCTGGCAGGCGCTTGCCGAGGCGGTCGAGCGCGCGCTCTTCGAGACGACCTGGCCCGAGTCGGGGCGCGATGTGGTGCTCGACTTCGAGCCCGGCCTGTCGCGTACGCTCAGGGTGCGCATCCGCTTCACCCGCCGCCGCGAGGGCACGGGCAGCCAGGAACTCTCGGTCGTCTTCCTCGAAGACGTGCGCAGCGTGCAGGCGCGCACGCGCCAGGAGAAGCTCGCCGCGATGGGACGCGTCTCGGCCGGCATCGCGCACGAGATCCGCAACCCGCTCGCGGCGATCGCGCAGGCCAATGCCTTGCTCGCCGAGGACGCCGCAGGCGCCGAGCAGCATCAACTCACACGCATGGTGGCCGACAACGTCGAGCGCCTGAAGCGCATCGTCGACGACGTCATGGAGGTCGCGCCCGGCGCCGTGCCGCAGGACTGCGTGATCGACGCCGGGGCCCAGGTGGCGGCCGTGTGCGCAGAGTGGCAACGCAGCGCCGGCGCGGCGTCCGAGGGCGTGCTGCTGGTGGAGACGCCGTCCGAACCGCTGAACGTGTTGTTCGACGCCGAGCATCTGCGCCGCGTGCTCGTGAACCTGCTCGACAATGCGCGTCGCCATTGCAGCGGCAAACCCGGTGCGGTCCAACTGCGGCTGCATGGGCGTGGTGCCGACGAGGCGCTGCTTGCCGTGGCGAGCGATGGTGACCCGATCCTGCCCGACGTCGAACGCTATCTGTTCGAGCCCTTCTTCTCGACGCGCAGTCGCGGCACGGGCCTGGGCCTGTACATCTGCCGCGAGTTGTGCGAGCGCTACGGTGCGCGCATCAACTACCGCTTGTGGCCCGCGGGCGAGCGGCGGCGCAACGAGTTCTCGATCGCGATGCGCCGCGAGTCCATCCCGGTTGCCAACACTCCGCTGACCGCCTGATGAGTACCGCTGCCGCCACCGCATCCTTGCGCCTGCTCGTGGTCGACGACGAGCCCGACCTGCGCACGCTCTACGAGCTGACACTGCTGCGCGAGGGCTACGACATCGACACCGCGGGCAGCGTCGAGGATGCGCTGGCGCGTCTGGAGGAGCGCAGCTACAGCCTGCTCATCACCGACATGCGCCTGCCCGACGGGAACGGCCTGGACCTGCTGCGCAGGCTGGAGGAGTCCGGCCGGCGCGAGCGCGCGATCGTGATCACGGCCTATGGCTCGGCAGAGAACGCCGTCGAGGCGCTCAAGGCCGGCGCCTACGACTACCTTACCAAGCCGGTGGATCTGAAGCAGTTTCGGGCCGTCGTCGCGTCGGCGCTGGGGCGCACGCCCGCTGCGCCGCCGCCGGTGACGCCGTCCGCGCCGCTCGGCAAGATCGAACTGCCGGCCGCGCCAGCACGCGTCGAGCGTCGTGCGGCGCCGCGGCCGCCGGGGAGCGTGGCACTGGCGCGCATGGCGGGCGATTCGCCCGCCATGCAGCAGGTGCGCACGATGATCGACAAGGTAGCGCGCAGCATGGCGCCGGTGCTCGTGGCCGGCGAGTCGGGCGCGGGCAAGGAGCTCGTCGCGCGAGCGGTGCATGAAGTCAGCCCGCGCGCGGCAGGGCCGTTCATCGCCGTGAACTGCAGCGCGATTCCGGACCACCTGCTCGAGGCTGAGTTCTTCGGTTATCGCAAGGGCGCATTCACAGGCGCTGCCGAGGATCGCGAAGGCTTCTTCCAGGCCGCCAACGGCGGCACGCTGTTCCTCGACGAGATCGGCGACCTGCCACTGGCGATGCAGTCCAAGCTGCTGCGCGTCATCCAGGAGCGCGCCGTGCGGCCGGTAGGCGCGGTCAGCGAAGTCCCGGTCAACGTCCGTATCCTGAGCGCGACGCACAAGGACCTCGGCGCCGAGGTCCAGGCACAGCGCTTCCGGCAGGATTTGTACTACCGCCTGAACGTGATCCAGATCACGATGCCGCCGCTGCGCGAACGGCTCGAGGACCTTCCGGCGATCGCCGCGCGCGTGCTCGAGCGCATCGCGGGCGATGCCGGCGTCGCGCCGCCGCCGCGCCTGACGCGCGAGGCGCTGCTGCACCTGCGCCGCTACCGCTTCCCGGGCAACGTACGCGAGCTCGAGAACCTGCTGCACCGGGCGGTGGCGCTGTCGAGCGGCGACGCGATCGACGTCGCCGACCTCGCGCTGCCCGACGAGCTTTTCGCGGAGCCCGAGATCGGGCGTGATGGCGATGCAGCGCGCACCTTGGCGCTCGACACGCCCGTCCTGCCGGTGGCCGAACTGCCCACCGATCTTGCGAGCCATCTCGACGAGGTCGAGCGCGACATTCTCGTGCGCGCGCTGGAGCGGCAGCACTACAACCGCACCGCGGCCGGCGCCAGCCTCGGCTTGTCGCTGCGCCAGATGCGCTACCGCATGGCGCGCCTGGGCATCGTCGTCGGCGGCGACGGCGGCGCGTGAACGGCGTGCCTTGCGCGTCGCCCTGGCGCGCCGGCGGCTGGCTCGATGGGGCGCGCGTCGTCGCGTCGCCGAATTGCAGCGCGCGCGCGATTGATGCGCAGGTCGATCTGGTGCTGCTCCATTCGATCAGCCTGCCGCCCGGACGCTACGGCGGCGACGCGATCGAGTGCCTGTTCACCAACCGGCTCGACCAAGTCGCCGACGTCCATCCCGGTCTTGCGCGATTGCGCGGGCTGCGGGTTTCGTCGCACTTCCTGGTGCGCCGGGATGGCGCGCTGCTGCAGTTCGTCGGCTGCGACGAGCAGGCCTGGCATGCCGGCGCGTCGCAGTGGCGCGGCCGGCAGGGCTGCAACGACTTCTCGGTCGGGATCGAACTCGAGGGGTTGGAAGGCCTGTGCTTCGAGCCGCGCCAGTACGAGGTGCTGCTCGTCGTGCTGCGCGCGCTGGCCGCGCGCTATCCGATCGCCGGCATCGCCGGGCACGAGCATGTGGCGCCCGGGCGCAAGCGCGATCCCGGCGCCGGCTTCGACTGGGCGCTGGTGCGCGCAGGCATGGGCTGGCCGGCTCGGTACTTTCCCGAAAGCGACGGCCGCGACGAGTGTGCGGCGGACGCGCTGCCGGGGCGCGTGCCTCCGCGTTGACGCGCGTTGCAGCGCAAAACGGCGCTGCATCGAAGGCGTGATGCGGGTCGCGCAGCGCGCAGCACGGCTGGGCGCGATTCGGCGCGCGGTGAGCGGCTGGCGCAGCCTGGGTCCAGGATCGCCGAGTGAGGGAAGACACGCTATCCCTAGCGCTTGAAGAGCCTGAGGCCACCAGATATAGTGTGCCGGCCTACAATCCGTCGCCCGAAGGAAGAAAATGCAAGCAGTCATCGACGGCGCCGCGCGCGGCGCCATTTCAGAGGCCGCGCTCGCGGCACCAACCGATTCGCGGGCCGCGGCCTCGCCGTACCAGGGCTACCAGATCATCCGACGCAATGGCGCGGTGGTCGCATTCGAGCCGAACAAGATCGCCGTCGCGCTGATGAAGGCCTTCCTGGCCGTGCACGGCACGCAAGGCGCGGCGTCGGCGAGCGTGCGCGAAACGGTCGACGGCCTGACCGAGGTCGTCGTGCGTGCGCTGATGCGCTCGCGGCCGGGCGGCGGTACCTTCCACATCGAGGACGTGCAGGACCATGTCGAACTCGGCCTGATGCGCGGCAGCCATCACGAGGTGGCGCGCGCCTATGTGCTGTATCGCGAGCGCCGCGCGCAGGAGCGCGCAAGACAGGCCAGGCCGGCCCAGGCCGAGCCGGCGGTGCTGACGGTGACCGACGGCGGCCAGCGCGTGCCGCTCGATGTGGCCAAGCTCGCCGCGCTCGTCGAGTCTGCTTGCGCGGACCTTGGCGAGGCGGTCCGCCCCGAGCCCATCCTGGCCGAGACGCGGCGCAACCTCTATGACGGCGTGCCGATCGAGGAGGTGCACAAGGCGGCGATCCTCGCCGCGCGGACGTTGATCGAGAAGGACCCGGCCTACACCCGGGCCACCGCGCGACTGCTGCTGCACACGATCCGCAAGGAGATCCTCGGCGAGGAGGTGGCGCAGGCCGAGATGGCGACGCGCTATGCCGAGTACTTTCCCGGCTTCGTCAAGACCGGCGTCGACGCGGAACTGCTCGACGAGAGGCTGCTGCAGTTCGACCTTGCCCGCCTGGGTGCCGCGCTCAGGCCCGAACGCGACCTGCAGTTCGACTACCTCGGCCTGCAGACCCTCTTCGACCGCTATTTCCTGCACATCGCCGAGCGCCGGATCGAGCTGCCGCAGGCCTTCTTCATGCGCGTCGCGATGGGGCTCGCGTTGAACGAGATCGACCGCGAGGCGCGCGCGATCGAGTTCTATGAGGTGCTGTCTCGCTTCGACTTCATGTCGAGCACGCCGACGCTGTTCAACTCCGGCACGCGCCGTTCGCAACTGTCGAGCTGCTACCTGACGACGGTGTCGGACGACCTCGAGGGCATCTACGAAGCGTTGAAGGAAAACGCACTGCTGTCCAAGTTCGCCGGCGGCCTGGGTAACGACTGGACCAACGTGCGTGCGCTCGGGAGCCACATCAAGGGCACGAACGGCAAGAGCCAGGGCGTGGTGCCGTTCCTGAAGGTCGTCAACGACACCGCAGTCGCGGTCAACCAGGGCGGCAAGCGCAAGGGCGCGGTGTGCGCCTACCTCGAGACCTGGCACCTCGACATCGAGGAGTTCCTGGAACTGCGCAAGAACACCGGCGACGACCGCCGCCGCACGCACGACATGAACACCGCCAACTGGGTGCCCGACCTGTTCATGCGCCGTGTGATCGAAGGTGGCGATTGGACCCTGTTCTCGCCCAGCACCTGCCCCGATCTGCACGACAAGTTCGGCAAGGGCTTCGAGGAGGCCTACACGCGCTACGAGGAGAAGGCTGCGCGCGGCGAGATCAGGCTCTTCAAGCGCATGCGTGCCGCCGACCTGTGGCGCAAGATGCTGACCATGCTGTTCGAGACCGGGCACCCCTGGATCACGTTCAAGGATGCCTGCAACCTGCGCTCGCCGCAGCAGCATGTGGGCGTGGTGCACTCGAGCAACCTGTGCACCGAGATCACGCTCAACACCGGCCCGGGCGAGATCGCGGTCTGCAACCTGGGCTCGGTCAACCTGGCGCACCACCTTGCCGATGGGCCTGGCGGTTTCAGGATCATCGACCACGCCAAGTTGAAGAAGACGGTTGCGACGGCGATGCGCATGCTCGACAACGTGATCGACATCAACTACTACGCGGTCAAGAAGGCGCGCGACGCCAACCTGCGCCATCGCCCGGTCGGGTTGGGCATCATGGGCTTCCAAGACGCGCTGTACGAGATCCGCACGCCCTATGCGTCCGACGCCGCGGTCGCGTTTGCCGACCAGTCGATGGAGGCGGTCTGCTACTACGCCTACTGGGCCTCGACCGAACTTGCCGCCGAGCGCGGACGCTACTCGAGCTATCGCGGCTCGCTGTGGGACCGCGGGGTGCTGCCGCTCGATTCGCTGCAACTGCTCGCCGAGCAGCGGGGTGGCTACGTGGATGTCGATAGCGGCTCGACGCTGGATTGGGCTGCGCTGCGCTCGCGCGTCGCCGAGCACGGCATGCGCAACTCCAATTGCGTCGCGATCGCGCCGACGGCGACGATCTCCAACATCGTCGGCGTCAGCGCGTCGATCGAGCCCTCGTTCGGCAACCTGTCGGTCAAGTCCAACCTGTCGGGCGAGTTCACGATCGTCAACGAGTACCTCGTGCGCGACCTCAAGCGCCTCGGACTGTGGGACGACGTGATGGTGATGGACCTGAAGCATTTCGACGGCTCGCTGCGCCGCATCGACCGCGTGCCCGAGGACTTGAAGGCGCTCTACGCGACCGCGTTCGAGATCGAAGCGCAGTGGCTCGTCGAGGCCGCTGCGCGGCGCCAGAAGTGGATCGACCAGGCGCAGTCGCTCAACATCTACATGGCGGGTGCCTCGGGCAAGAAGCTCGACGAGACCTACAGGCTTGCCTGGCTGCGTGGACTCAAGACAACCTACTACCTGCGCACCGTCGGTGCAACACATGCCGAGAAGGCGACCGTGGCCTCGGGGCAGTTGAATGCGGTCGCGATGTCGGCCTCATCGGCCCACGGTGTTGCAGCGGCAGCGGTCGCAACGGGGATTGCAAGCGATGCGAAGTTCTGCGCCATCGACAACCCTGAATGCGAGGCCTGTCAGTGAGGCGTTGCGACGCGCGCATTGCAGGGTCGAATGCAATCGCGTCGTTGTCGAAGCGTCGACGCGAACTGCGCGCCGATGCAATAGCGCAACAACGATCGACGCCGACATCGGCATGAAGTCAATAAGTGCTTGGTGTTGGAAAGCAACACTCCGATAATTCACACGTACTGGAAGTTCGCCATGCTGGTCTGGGAAGACGACGTCAAACCCGCAATCATTCAGAACACGAGTCCCGCGCCCCACAAGACGATCGAGGCGCGTGTGGTAACGACGCCGCTCGGCGCAGCCCCCGTCTTCGATTCCGGATTCGTCGCTCCGACGTCCGCGGCGGCGGCAAGCACTGCGCTCAACCGCCGGGTGCGCGCCGACGACAAGCGGATCATCAACGGTCAGACTGACGTCAACCAATTGGTGCCGTTCAAGTACAAGTGGGCCTGGGAGAAGTACCTCGCCACCTGTTCGAATCACTGGATGCCGCAGGAGATCAACATGTCGCGCGACATCGCGACGTGGAAGGATCCGAACGGTCTCTCGGACGACGAGCGGCGCATCGTGATGCGCAACCTCGGCTTCTTCGTCACCGCCGATTCGCTCGCGGCCAACAACATCGTGCTCGGCACGTACCGGCACATCACGGCGCCCGAATGCCGCCAGTTCATGCTGCGCCAGGCTTTCGAGGAGGCGATCCACACCCACGCCTACCAGTACATCGTCGAGTCGCTCGGGCTCGACGAGGGCGAGATCTTCAACGCCTATCACGAGGTGGAGTCGATCCGCGACAAGGATGAGTTCCTGATCCCGTTCATCGACGCGGTGATGGATCCGCACTTCCACACCGGCACGACCGAGAACGACCGCAAACTGCTCAAGAGCCTGATCGTCTTCGCATGCCTGATGGAGGGGCTGTTCTTCTACGTCGGCTTCACGCAGATTCTCGCGCTCGGACGGCAGAACAAGATGACCGGCGCCGCCGAGCAGTACCAATACATCCTGCGCGACGAGTCGATGCACTGCAACTTCGGCATCGACCTCATCAACCAGATCAAGCTCGAGAACCCCGAGCTGTGGACGGCCGAGTTCAGGGCCGAGATCGAGGCCTTGTTCCGGCGCGCCGTCGAACTCGAGTACCGCTACGCCGAAGACACCATGCCACGCGGCGTGCTGGGGCTCAACGCCTCGATGTTCAAGGGCTACCTGCGCTACATCGCCAACCGGCGCGCAACGCAGATCGGCCTTGTGGGGCTGTTCCCCAACGAGGAGAACCCGTTTCCGTGGATGAGCGAGATGATCGACCTGAAGAAGGAGCGCAACTTCTTCGAGACGCGCGTCATCGAATATCAGTCGGGCGGTGCGTTGTCGTGGGATTGAAGCGCATTGCCGGCGCCGCGGCAGGAGCCCGAGCGTGAGAACGGATCAAGATCACCGCAGTGCGAGGCGCCAGTGCCGGCGCGCGCGCTGCGCTACCCCATTCATCGTATCGAGGCGCCCCTCCTGGGCAGACCATCGAGCGGTGAATCGCTGTTCCGGGTCGACTTGATGTCGATGCCGGCCAGTGTCTCTTCAACTTGATCAAGGAGAAATGTAATGGCAACTGCGAAGAAAGCACCGGCCAAGAAGGCTGCGGCAAAGAAGGCGCCGGCGAAGAAGGCCGCACCGGCGAAGAAGGCGCCGGCCAAGAAGGCCGCGGCCAAGAAGGCGCCTGCCAAGAAGGCTGCTGCCAAGAAGGCGCCGGCGAAGAAGGCCGCGGCAAAGAAGGCGCCGGCGAAGAAGGCACCTGCCAAGAAGGCTGCTGCCAAGAAGGCGCCGGCGAAGAAGGCCGCGGCGAAGAAGGCGCCTGCCAAGAAGGCTGCTGCCAAGAAGGCTGCGAAGAAGCCCGCCGCCAAGAAGGCCGCCCCTGCCGCCCCGGCAAAGGCAGCTGCAACTCCGCCAGCAAAGACCGCACTGAATCCTCAGGCGGCTTGGCCGTTCCCGACAGGCAGCAAGCCCTGAGCCTGTTCGGCAACAAAGCGTGTTCCCAACCCGGCTTCGGCCGGGTTTTTTCTGGGTGCACCAGACAGGGTTCGGCGCTGCCCGGCGAGCGGGCTCAGGGCGCCGGTCCAGCGCCCGCCGCGACCTCACGCGCCAGGCACAGATCCTCCCATGCGCGCGCCTTGTCCTGCAGGTTGCGAAGCAGGTAGGCGGGGTGATAGGTCACGACCAGCGGCACCGCGCGATAGCGATGAACGCGCCCACGCAGCCGGCCGATCGGCTCGCTGCTGCGCAACAGCGCCTGCACCGCGAAGCGACCCATGGCCACGATCACCTTGGGCTCGACCAGTTCGATCTGACGCACCAGGAACGGCTCGCACTGCGCAAGCTCGGCCGGCTCGGGGTTGCGATTGGCGGGCGGGCGGCACTTGACCGTGTTTGCGATGTAGACCTGCCGCGGTGGCCCGACGCCGTCCGCACGCGACAACCGCAGTGCGGCGAGCATGCTGTCGAGCAGCTGCCCCGACTTGCCGACGAAAGGTTCGCCGCGCAGGTCTTCCTGCTCGCCCGGCGCCTCGCCGACGATCATCCAGCGCGCGCGCGGATTGCCGGTGCCGAACACCGTGTTCTTGCGCTGGGCGCACAGTGGGCATGCCGTGCAAGCCGCCACCGCCGCCCTCAGCGCCGCCCAGTCCATGTCGGCGACCGCACTCGGCGCCACCGGTTGCGCGCGGTCGGTCGGATTCTGCAGCGACGCGACGGTGCCTGCAGCCGAAGCTACCGCAGCTGCTTCGGCGCGCACCGGATCGCCCGGGGTCGCCGCGCCGGCCTGTCCCGTGGCGGTGGCTTCGCGTTCGGGCCACCAGACCCGGACGCCCATCTCGTTGAGGAGGGCGCGCTGGCGCAGGCTCCAGCGCGTCACGGCAGACCCCGCGCCAGCGCCAGGCTCATCGCAACCGCGTCCTCGCGCGCGCCGCTTGGGCTACCGGGTGGCGCAGGGTAGTAGCCCTTGCGCAGGCCGACTTCGGCAAAGCCGAAGCGGCGATACAACGCGCGCGCGCGGGCGTTGCTCGCGCGGACCTCGAGCCACACCTGCTCCGAAACGCCGTCGTTGCTGGCCGACACGAGATGCTCGAGCATGTGGCAGGCATGACCCTGGCGCTGCGCCAGCGGTGCAACCGTCAGGTTCAGCAGGTGTACCTCAGCCGCGCCTCGCATCGCCACCAGGTAGCCGATCATCGTGGGGCGTGCATCGAACAGGCACAGCGCCGTGCAGCCGCTGGCCAGCGAGTCGATGAAGTTGCCGCGCGTCCAGGGCACGGCGTAGGCCGCGTTCTCGATCGCCATCACGGCGTCCAGGTGTTCGATGCGCATGTCGGCGAAGGTGCGCTGCATCGGCCCGCGCGCGGCGAGCGCAAGGTCACGCTTCATCGGGCTGCCGCCGGCGCCGCTTTCAACGCCTCGCGCTCCGCTGTCGTCGATGCGACGCGATTGCGCACGTAAAGCGGCAGCGCGTCGGCGGCGTCGCAGTGCGCGCCCTGCGCCCATCCGGCGCGCGCGCAGGCCAGCAATGCGCGCGCGGTGGGCCTCGCGTCGGCGACGACCAGGGCCGAGCCGGTACCGATCCTGCCCTCGAACGCCAGCAGCGCGTTGCCGGCGACCGCCTGCACCGGCTGCTCATGCCAGCGCGAGGCCAGTTCCTGCGGCGCGTAGAGCCCTGGCTCGCTGACTGTGCGCCAGGCCTCCCCGTCGTGGGCATAGCGCGCAGCGTAGATCTCCCCCATGCGCGCGTCGGTCGCGGCCCAGACATCACTCGCGCCCGTTCGCAGCCTGGCGTCCTCGGCCACGGCCATCAAGGTGTCGATCGCGAGCAGCGGCCGTCCCGATCCCAGCGCCAACCCCTGGGCGACGGCGCAGGCGGTGCGCAGGCCGGTGAAGGCGCCCGGTCCGCGGCCGAAGGCGATCGCGTCGAGCTCGCGCAACGCGGCGCCGGCGCCGGTCAGCAGCGCCAGGATGCGGCCGATCAGTGCGCCGGATGCACTTGCGCCCCCCTCGCTTTCCACCGGCCACTCGCGCGTGCCCAGGCTCAGGCCGAGGTGCAGCCTGTCGGTCGCCGTGTCGAAGGCGAGCAGTGCAGGCATCAGCAGGGCGCCGACGGGTCGGCAAGCATCAGCGTGGAGAGGCGGCAACGGGCCAGCAAGCGCAATCGCATCGAGCGAGTTTAGGACAGCCGGCCCGGTCTGCCGCGCCGCGGCACTGTATCCCGCGCAGACCTTAAGATGGCCGTGTGACGACGTTCCCTGGCCTCGCCTGGCGCTGGCCTGCCACCCTCGCGGTCGCTGCAATCGCCGCTGCGGCGCAGGTCTGCAGCGCCGCGCCGACCACCACCCTGCCGCCCGACGTGGCCGCCGCGCTGGCGCGCGCCAAGCTGCCGGCGGACGCGTTGTCGGTGGTCGTGCGCGAAGTCGGCGCCGACGCCGATAGCGGCCTGGCTTGGCGCGCAGGCGCCGCCGCGAATCCGGCTTCGCTGATGAAGCTCGTGACGACCTACGGCGCGCTCGACCTGCTCGGTCCGGCGTGGACCTGGTCGACCGGCGTCTGGTTGCAGGGCCGGTTGCGCAACCCCGGCCCCGACGGCGTGCTCGAGGGCGACCTCGTGATCAAGGGCAGCGGCGATCCCAAGCTGGTGCTCGAGCGCGCCTGGCTGTTGCTGCGCAAGGCGCGCCAGGCCGGCGTGCGCGAGATCCGGGGCGATGTCGTGATCGACCGCAGCGCCTTCGTTGCCGGGCGGGTATCGCCGGCAGAATTCGATGGCGAACCCCTGCGGCCCTACAACGCGCAGGCCGATGCGCTGCTGCTGAACTACCGGTCCTTGTTGCTTGCCTTTACGCCCGACGTTGCACGCGGCGTGGCACGCATCAGTGTCGATCCGGCGCTGGCCGGGGTGCGGGTCGATGCGGAGGTGCCGCTGTCGGCTGGCCCGTGCGACGACTGGCGCGCTGCGCTCAAGGTGGATGCGGCCGACCCGCAGCGGATCCATTTCGCGGGCGCCTACCCCGCGGCGTGCGGCGAGCGGACCTGGCCGATGGCGTATGCCGACCCGGCGGGCTACGACGCGCGCTTCATCGAGGCACTGTGGCGCGAGTCTGGCGGCACGCTTGCCGGCTCGGTGCGCGAAGGTCGGGCGCCGCAAGGAACCAAGCCCGCCTTCGAATTTGCATCGCCGCCGCTCGCCGAGGTCGTGCGCGACATCAACAAGTACAGCAACAACGTGATGGCGCAGCAGCTATTTCTGACGCTGGGCCTGCAGATCAAGGGGTCTGGGGCGCCCGAGGCCGCGCGCGACGTGCTGTTGCACTGGCTGCGCGAGCAGATCGGCGAGCGCGCGGCCGACGTCGCAATGGTCAACGGCTCGGGTCTTTCGCGCGAGTCGCGCATCAGCGCCGCGGCGCTGGCGCTGCTGCTGCAGCACGCCTGGGCGAGCCCGGTGATGCCGGAATTCATCGCGTCGCTGCCGATCAGCGGTGCCGATGGCACGCTGCGTCGCGCAGCGCCCGCTGCTGCCGGTCGCGCGCACCTGAAGACAGGCTCGCTACGCGACGTCGTGGCCGTTGCTGGCTACCTGCTCGCGCCCGGCGGCCGGCGCTACGTGCTGGTCGCGATCGTCAACCACCCGCAGGCCGGTGCGGCCCGGCCCGCGCTCGACGCCCTCGTCGAGTGGGCGATGTCGCCGCGCGCGCAGGCTGTGCTGCGGCCCTGACGTGGCAGGCTGCCATCCACGCCAATGATCGACGAATGGCTGGGCTTTGGGGCGGCAGCGCTGACGACGGCGTCGTTCCTGCCGCAGGCCTGGATGACCTTCAGGACGCGTGACGCGAGCGGCATCTCGCTCGCGATGTACGGCGCCTTCACGCTCGGTATCGCGCTCTGGCTCGCCTATGGCATCCGCATCGGTGCCTGGCCGCTGATCGTCGCCAACGCGGTCACGCTGGTGCTCGCAGGCGCCGTGCTCGTGATGAAGATCCGTATCGAACGCCAGCGGCGCCGCAGTCGGCAGGGCTAGAAGGGTTGGCTCCTGGCGCGGCTCGCAGCGAGGCTGCCCAGTTGGCCATGGCCCTGCGGACCGAATTGCAGCGCGTCTGCCCAGAGCCATGTGGCGGCGGTCGCACTTGGCTGCAGCGTATTGGACGTGCACGCCAGAACCGGCAGCGGCACGTCGTTAACCTCCTCCAGACAGGCGGCGTCTTCCACATTGGCGTATCCGTAGCCCAGGGGGTTGCCGATAACGGCGGCCACGTACGGATTGATTTCGATGAGACCGATCTTGCGGCCATCGTTGTTGATCGTGACGAGCAGCCGAGCATTGACGCGCTCGGTCAGGTTCCTCAGCATGGTGACATAGGCCGGGTCCTCGAGTCCGAGCGTCACTGCATAAGGCGTGACGCTCACATCGGGCACTGTGGAGACGATCACCTTGCCGCCAGCCTCGGCGATGCGATTGATCTGTTGCGCGAGCGTCTCTCCGGCCGCTTCGGCCTCGGCAACTGCTTCGTCCGAGCTGATGATGCCGGCCTTGTAGCGCTCGAAGGCGGCGACGATGTCGTTGACGCCGATGTACACGGTCACGAGATCGGTCGAGTTGATGCCGCCGCCTGCGTCGGCCGCCAGCGCCAGTTGGCGCGTAACCTGCGCCGTCAGGTCGATGTCTGTGCTGCCGCCAGCCGTGGCGCCGGCCATGGCCCGGATGTATCCGACCTGCGCGAACTCGGCCGGGAACGGACACTCGCGGAAGCTGATGCCGTACTCGAACGCGAGCACCTGGACCCAGATCGGGTTCAGGTCGCAGACGAACACGCCGGTGTCGGCGTCGACAGCGTTGATCGTGTACTTGCGGCCCTCGCCAGGGTTGGCTGCCGCAACGATGACGCTTGCCTGATCGCCGAACACGAGCAGCCGTGCCGGGCTGAACGGCACCAGTTCCTCGCCGCCACAGGAGACGAACAGGGCCGAGATCGCCGCTATGCACAGGGCGCGCAAGGCGCCGATTCCGAACTTCATCGATTCTCCAAGACAGCTCTGGGTTGCAACGCGCTCAGGCGGCCGCCGCAGCCCGTTGCAGGCGATCCCGCACGCCTTCCCAGGCCGGCGTGCCGGGGGGCTCCTCGACCCAGATACGATCCGTGCCGGGGCGGTCGAGTTCGCGCAGGGCAGCGAAGAGCTCATGCGCCGCGGCCACCGCGTCTGCGGGCATGGCCCGCCAACGGATGGGCCGCGTACCCGCAAGGCCCAGCGCTGCGGGGGCCGAGCGTGAATATACCGCCAGCGCGTCATCAGGCGCCTGCGCTGCCGCGAGCGCCGAACGCAAGGTCGCGGCGGGCATCAACACGAGCCGCGCGCGCGGTGCGTAGTGCGCTGCCAGCGTGCCCGGAGCCGGTGCCGACCCCGCGTCGGGTCGGCGAAGCGGCTCGCCCGCAACAGCCTCGATCTGCGCCCGCGTCAGCGCGCCCGGCCGCAGCAACACCGGGTGCTCCGCGCTGCAATCGACGATCGCCGACTCGATGCCCAACTCGCAGGGCCCACCGTCGAGCACGGTCAGGTCGGCGCCGAAGTCGTCGTGCACATGCTGTGCCGTGGTCGGGCTGATGCGGCCGAAGCGGTTGGCGCTCGGCGCCGCCAGGCCGGGAACCCCGAGTTGCTGCGCAGCGGCCAGCAGTGCCCGCGCAACCGGGTGCGCCGGGCAGCGCAGGCCAATGCTGGCGTGGCCGCCCGCGGCGGCGCCGGCCACGCCGGCAGCGCGCGGGACGATCAGCGTCAACGGACCGGGCCAGAAGGCCGCCATCAGGCGCCGCGCGACGGGTGGGATCTCGCGCGCGAACAGCGCCGCCTGGGCGGGAGCGCTGACATGAACGATCAGCGGATGGTCGGCCGGACGGCCCTTGGCGGCGAAGATCGCAGCCACGGCCGCGTCGTCGTCGGCGCGCGCGCCCAGGCCGTAGACGGTCTCGGTCGGAAAGGCGACCAGCTCGCCCGCGGCCAGCTTGTGCGCGGCGCTGAGCACTGCAGGGCCCAGACTCGCGTCGCGCACGGGCGCGGCGTCGTCGTTCATGCCGGGAACGGCGCGATGCCGAGTAGCGCCGCAGCACGCAGCGCCAGGGCTTGCGCAGTGCCTGTGTCGGCGGCGGTGAAGGTCAGGTGCCCCATCTTGCGCCCGCGCCGCGCGCCGACCTTGTTGTACAGATGCAGATGCGCGCCGGGCAGCGCGAGCACGTCGTTCCACGGCGGCTCGAAGGGCTGTTCGCCGTGCGCCAGCCACAGATCGCCGAGCAGGTTGAGCATCACCGCCGCCGAATGCTGGCGCGGCTGCACGAGTGGCGCGCCGACCAGCGCACGCACCTGGAGGTCGAACTGCGATACGTCGCAGGCATCGATCGTGTAGTGGGCCGAGTTGTGCGGGCGCGGTGCCATCTCGTTGGCGAGCAAGCGGCCGTCGTGAAGGATGAAGAACTCGACGCACAGGATGCCGACGTGATCGAGCGCCTCGGCGATGCGCCGCGCCGCGGCGACGGCCTCGGCCTGCAGCGCCGCCGCGATGCCGCGCGCTGGGGCGCAGGTCACGGCCAGGATGCCGTCGCGGTGCAGGTTTTCCTGCACCGCAAAGTCGACCACCGTTCCCAACGCGTCGCGCGCGACGATGACGCTTGCCTCTGCAGCCAGCGCCAGTCGTTCCTCCAGCACGCAGGGCACTCGGCCGAGCGACTCCCAGGCTGCAGCGAGTGCCGCGGCATCGGCCACCGGCAACTGCCCCTTGCCGTCATAGCCCAGACTAGACGTCTTCAGGATGCCGGGCAGCAGCCGCCCAGGGACGGCGCCGAGCGCCGCGGGCGAGTCGATTACCGCGTAATCCGCGCAGGGCACGCCGCAGCGCACGAAGTGCGCCTTCTCGCGGGCGCGGTCCTGGCAGATCTCGACGCTGTCGGCTGCCGGCGCGACGAAGCGGTAGGCGCCCAGCGTGCGCAGCGCGGCCGCGGGCACGTTCTCGAACTCGGTCGTGATCGCGGCGCAGCGTTGCATCAGCTGGGCCAGGCCCTGCTCGTCGAGGTAGCCGGCCTGGATGTGGTGGTGCGCCACGAGGCCAGCCGGGCTCACCGGGTCGGGATCGAGCACGGCCGTGAAGTAGCCCATCTCCTGCGCAGCGTGCACGAACATGCGGCCGAGCTGGCCGCCGCCCATCACGCCCAGCGTCGCGCCGGGCGCCGTTGCCGAAGCGTGCCGCGTCACGCCCGCGCGTCCAGTGTCATTGCGCGCGCGGCGTCGGTCTGGCGCGCGCGAAAGGCATCGAGCCTGTCTCTGAGTGCCGGGTCGTCGTTGGCCAGCATCGCGACCGCGAACAGGGCCGCGTTGGCAGCGCCGGCAACGCCGATCGCGAACGTGGCGACCGGGATGCCACGCGGCATCTGGACGATGGAGTGCAGCGAGTCGACGCCCTGGAGATGCCGGCTTGCCACCGGCACGCCGAGCACCGGCAGGCTGGTCTTGGCGGCGAGCATGCCAGGCAGGTGCGCGGCGCCGCCCGCGCCGGCGATGATGGCCCTGAGCCCGCGTGCGCGCGCCTGTTCGGCATAGGCGAACATGTCGTCCGGCATGCGATGCGCCGACAAGACCCGCGCCTCGTGGGCAACCCCGAACTCCGTGAGAATCTCGGTGGCGCTGCGCAGGGTCTCCCAGTCGCTGCTGGACCCCATGACCACGCCCACCAAGGGGCCGGCCTGATCCATGCCTTGCTCCTGCGGCTACGACGGTGCGGATTGTAGGGGCGGGGGTTGAGCCGGTGGCCCAGACCCGACCCGTGCTTAAGCAACTTTGAACTACAAGCCTTCGAGTACTTCTTCAAGCGTGGGAACAAGTTGCGCTTGCTGGAGCATGTGGAGTTGCCAGGTTGCAGCAGCTGTCATTTTCATGGCTGTCGTCCAAATGACTGTGCTCCCAGTCCTTCGTGCCAAATGCGTGCGATTCGAGCATTCGTGACAGCCCTACCTCGTTCAGCGTCCTGGCGTCTGTCGGCGGCCAGTCGAGGCGTCGCGCTCAGCCGCCTGATTGCCTTCACCAATCCTTGCTGTCGCCGCATCTCTCGAACGGCACCACGCGATGTCGGCCTTCACACCAGGCAAGCTCCGCCGTCAAGCGCCTTGATGCAAGAACGCCTTCGGCGTTGATTTGCCTCCAGCAGTTCCAGCGCTTCCTTGCATGCCCCTCAAGGATCAGCACCTGGCGCGCGCAACATGGGGACCAAGGATCTTCGAGGACGCCGATTCCGACCATTCCGTCAAACTGTGCAATGGATTCTGCGCTCAGCTTGGCTTGCCGGGCTTCTGCGTGGCCCAGTTCGCCTGCGACTTCGCGGCGCCGGTACTCCGCAACCCTTAGCCACGCCATGTTGTGCATCAGCGCACTCAACATCGATTCGTCACCCTCGAACGTCGCATGATGCCTCGCTCGGGCATACCAGGGCATTGCAAGGTCGAACCGCTCTGCCCAATGGAAGGCTTCTGCGGCAACAAGGCACGCTCGCGATAGCGCCGAGTGTTGGTCGGGTTCGGCGTACTTCAGTGCGTGTGGCAGGTGACGGGAGAGCGCGGCGAAATCCTGTGTGGCGAAGTCCATCTGCGCAAGCCATGCTGCACTCAATGCGACTACTCGCCGGGCATGCGCTGCCTCACTCAAGGCGAGAGCCCGCAGGAAGCGGTCCCGCGCAGCTATGCCGAGGCTGCCATAGTAAACAACCATCCCCTCCCCCAAACACACCCAGGCCGTGACCACTGCGTTGGGCTTCGCGGCGTGGCGGGCACGGATGCGGTCGAGTTCGGCGCGGGCTTCGTCCAGGCGGCCTTGACGCGCGAGGAGGGTGGCGCGCTCGGCGCGCAGGCAGTCGTTCTGCAGCGGATCGCGGGTGCGGGCGATGCGGGCGTCGAGCGCGCTGAGCAGTCGCGAGACCATGCTGCTGATCGCGGCGGCAGGAGGCAGGCCGCCTAGTCCGGCCCGTTGCCTGCCGGCACCGTGAGCCGCAGCAGCGCCTCGCGGTAGCGAGCCGCCGTGTGTGCGATCACGTCGGGTGGCAGCGTGGGTGCCGGGGCCTGCTTGTTCCAGGGCCGGCCGTCGACGCTGGCTTGCTCGAGCCAGTCGCGCACGAACTGCTTGTCGTAGCTTGGCGGGTTGCGCCCTTCGCGCAGAGCCTCTGCGTAGGACTCATGCGGCCAGAAGCGCGACGAGTCGGGCGTGAGGACTTCGTCCATCAGCGTCAACGTGCCTTGCTCGTCGAGGCCGAACTCGAACTTGGTGTCGGCGATGATGATGCCGCGCGCGAGCGCGAACTCCACCGCGCGTTCGTAGAGCCGGATCGAGACCTCGCGCACCCTCGCGGCCAACTCGGGGCCGACGCGTTCGCGCATGCGGTCGAAGGTGATGTTCTCGTCGTGTGCGCCGGCCTCGGCCTTCGTCGCCGGCGTGAAGATCGGCGCCGGCAGCTTGTCGGCGTTGCGCAGCCCGGCCGGCAGCGCGACGCCGCAGACCGCGCCGGTGGCGGTGTATTCCTTCCAGCCGCTGCCAGCGAGGTAGCCGCGCACCACTGCCTCGACAGGCAGCGGCGCGAGGCGCTTGACGAGCATCGCGCGGCCGCGCACCTGTGAGCGCTCGCCCTCGGCCACTACCGACTCCGGGTCGTCGCCGGTCAGGTGGTTGGGCACCACGTCGGCGAGGCGCGCAAACCAGAACAGCGCCAACTGCGTCAGCAGTTCGCCCTTGCCCGGGATCGGCTCGCGCATCACGACGTCGAAGGCCGAGAGCCGGTCGCTCGCGACCATCAGGATGCGG
Source organism: Ideonella sp. (assembly GCF_016702655.1). Lineage (GTDB taxonomy): Bacteria > Pseudomonadota > Gammaproteobacteria > Burkholderiales > Burkholderiaceae_C > CAIKUF01. Next base: position 64,739 of record NZ_JADJDO010000038.1, on the reverse strand, counting down.
TCGGCGCCGACCGCGTAGTTGTCGCGCACCTTGCCGCGCGCGAGCAGCGGCAGCGACCGGAGCTTGCTCTCGTACAGGGCAGGGGCGTTAGTCGGAGTCATCAGCGGCCGATTCTAGGAAGAGGCCGGGAGGGTCTGGCCGCGCCCACCAGATCCAAGCGCTGGCTGTCGGCCCGGGCTCAGGCGACGGTCTGCGAAAGCTCGCCGCGCGCATAGCGCTGCGCCACCATGGTCAGCGGCTCGGCCTTGATCTTGCCTGCCTGGCCTTCGCAGCCGAACTGGCGGTAGCGCTGCAGGCAGATCGCCTTGGCGGCCTCGCGCGCTGGCTTCAACCATTCACGGGCGTCGAACTTCTCCGGGTTCTCGGCCAGGAAGCGGCGCACTGCGGCGGTCATCGCGAGGCGGATGTCGGTATCGATGTTGATCTTGCGCACGCCGTGCTTGATCGCCTCCTGGATCTCCTCGACCGGGACGCCGTAGGTCTCCTTCATGTTGCCGCCGTACTTGCGGATCTCGGCCAGCAGGTCCTGCGGCACGCTCGAGCTGCCGTGCATCACGAGGTGGGTGTTCGGGATGCGGCGGTGGATCTCCTTGATGCGCGCTATGGCGAGGATGTCGCCGGTCGGCTTGCGCGTGAACTTGTACGCGCCGTGGCTGGTGCCGATCGCGATCGCCAGTGCATCGAGCTGCGTCTTCTTGACGAAGTCGGCCGCCTGCTCGGGGTCGGTGAGGAGTTGCTCGCGCGTCATCGTCGCTTCGGTGCCGTGGCCGTCCTCCTTGTCGCCGCGCATCGTCTCGAGCGAACCGAGGCAGCCAAGCTCGCCCTCGACCGTGACGCCAAGCGCATGTGCCATCTCGACCACCTTGCGCGTCACGTCGACGTTGTAGTCGTAGCTTGCGATCGTCTTGCCGTCGGCCTCGAGGCTGCCGTCCATCATCACCGAGCTGAAGCCGAGGCCGATTGCGCCCTTGCACACGTCGGGGCTCTGGCCGTGGTCCTGGTGCATCACGACCGGCACCGCCGGATAGGCCTCGATCGCCGCCTGCACCAGATGCTTGATGAAGGCCTCACCGGCGTACTTGCGCGCGCCGGCGCTGGCCTGCAGGATCACGGGCGCGCCGACCTCGGCCGCGGCGCTCATCACGGCCTGCACCTGCTCGAGGTTGTTGACGTTGAAGGCCGGAATGCCATAGCCGTTCTCGGCAGCATGGTCCAGCAACTGGCGCATCGATACGAGGGACATGGGTGGGCTCCCGGGTTGGAGTGGATGATGAAGGGGTGTGCTCGCTCCCGCGCGGCACCGCTGCGGCCGATTCTATCGGCGCGCCACAGCCCGCCGCTTCGAGGCGGGCTGCTCCCCCTTGGGGAGGGAGCGATGCGGCGAAGCCGCGCGCCTGGGGGCTGTCGTCGCTACCCGACGCGCTCGGCCCGATAGCCCTGCTCGCACAGCGCGGCCAGCACTTCCTCGATATGGGCCACGCCGCGCGTATGCACGACGACGTCGATCTGCGCCCGCTCGACCGAGAGCGACGTGAACGCGCGCTGGTGCTGGATCTCGTCGATGTTGGCGCCCAGGCGTCCGAGCAGCATCGCCATGTCGGCGAGCGCGCCGGGAACGTCGCGCAAGTCCAGGCGCAGGCGCGCGAGGCGCCCCGAGCGCACCATGCCGCGCTGGATGATCTCGGCCAGCACCAGCGGCTCGATGTTGCCGCCACACAGGATCAGCCCGACCTTGCGCCCGGCAAAGCGCGCGCGGTGCTTCATCAGCGCCGCGAGGCCGACCGCGCCGGCGCCCTCGACGACCGTCTTCTCGATCTCGAGCAGCATCAGGATCGCCTGCTCGATGTCGTCTTCCGAGACGAGCAACACGTCGTCGACGCGCTCGCGGATCAGCGGCAGCGTGAGCGCACCCGGCGACCGCACGCCGATGCCGTCGGCGATCGTTGCCTGGCCGCCCGGCTGCTGGGCAGAGTGGACCGCGTTCCAGACCGCCGGGAAACGCTCGGTCTGCACGCCGACGACCTCGATTGCAGGCGCGACCGCGCGTGCCGCGGTGGCCACGCCGCTGATCAGCCCGCCGCCGCCGACCGCGACGACGATGGTGTCGAGCGCGGGCTGCGCGGCGAGCATCTCGAGCGCGATCGTGCCCTGGCCGGCAATCACCGCGAGATCATCGTAGGGGTGCACGAGCGTCAGCCCGCGCTCGACGGCGAGCGCGAGGCCGTAGGTGCGCGCATCGTCGAAGCTGTCGCCCTCGAGCACCACGTCGGCGCCGAAGCCGCGCGTGCGCTCGACCTTGACCGCGGGCGCGAAGCGCGGCATCACGATCGTGGCCGGGATGCCGAGGCGCTGCGCGTGGTAGGCCACGCCCTGGGCATGGTTGCCGGCCGAGACCGCGAGCACGCCGCGCGCGCGCTCTTGCGCGCTGAGCTGGGCGATCTTGTTGAGCGCGCCGCGCTCCTTGAACGAGGCCGTGAACTGGTGGTTCTCGAACTTGAGAAACACCTCGCAGCCGAGCAGTTCGCCGAGCGTGCGCGACGGCAGGCAGGGCGTGTCGAGCACCTGGCCGCGCAGGCGCGCCGCCGCCGCGCGGATGTCGGTTATCGTGAGCGTGCCGGTCATCGCAAGGGGTTCAAGCCACGCGGCAGACCTTGAGCATGTTGGTGCCGCCCGGATAGCCCATCGGTTCGCCGCAGGTGATGGCGTAGGTGTCGCCGGGCTGGAGCGCGCCGCGCTCGACGAGCAGCTTCTCGGCCGCGGCGAGGGCCGTGTCGCGATCGGCGAGCGGCGGCATCAGCAGCGGGCGCACATTGCGATACAGCGCCATCTTGCGCTGCGAGACGAGCTGCGAGGTCAGGCCGTAGATCGGGACCTTGATGTTGTGCCGGCTCATCCACAGCGCCGTCGAGCCCGACTCGGTGAGCGCCAGGATCGCCCTGCAGCCGAGGTGGTGCGCGGTGAACAGCGCCCCCATCGCGATCGACTGGTCGATGCGGCCGAACTTCTTGTTCGTGAAGTCGGCCTCGAGCGTCACGTCGTCGGCAGCTTCCGCTTCGAGCGCGATCGCCGCCATCTGCGTGATCGTCTCGACCGGGTAGTTGCCGGCCGCGGTCTCGGCGCTGAGCATCACGGCATCGGTGCCGTCGAGCACCGCGTTGGCCACGTCGCTGACCTCGGCGCGCGTGGGCACCGGGTTGACGATCATCGACTCCATCATCTGCGTCGCGGTGATGACGACCTTGTCCATCTCGCGCGCCATGCGGATCATGCGCTTCTGCAGCGCCGGCACCGAGGCGTTGCCGACCTCGATCGCGAGGTCGCCGCGCGCGACCATGATGCCGTCCGACGCGCGCAGGATCTCTTCGAGCGCCGGGATCGCCTCGATGCGCTCGATCTTGGCGATCAGCGCCGGCCGGTGCCGCCACGCTTCGCCTGCCACGTTGGCGAGTTGGCGCGCCATCTCCATGTCGGTCGCGTTCTTCGGGAAGCTGACTGCCAGATACTCGGCCTGGAAGCTCATCGCGGTCTTGATGTCCTCCATGTCCTTGGCCGTCAGCGCGGGAGCGGTCAGCCCGCCGCCGGCCTTGTTGATGCCCTTGTTGTTCGACAGCTCGCCGCCCGCCATGACCGTGGTGTGGACCTCGTCGCCGAGCACGGTGTCGACCGTCAGGCGCAGCAGGCCGTCATTGAGCAGCAATGTGTCGCCGGCCTTCACGTCGCGCGGCAGGTCGCGGTAGTCGAGGCCGACGCGTTCGTTGCCACCGAGCTCGGAGGTCGCGCCGTCGAGGATGAACTTCTGCCCGGCGACCAGCGTCGTGCGTCCGCCCTCGAACTTGCCGACGCGGATTTTCGGTCCCTGCAGGTCGGCCATGATCGCGACTGCCTTGTCGGCGCGGCGCGCGACCTCGCGCACCAGCTCCGCGCGGTCGATGTGGTCCTGCGCGCTGCCGTGCGAGAAGTTCAGCCGCACGACGTCGACGCCCGCGCGCAGCATGCGTTCGAGGACTTCTGGCGACGACGAGGCTGGGCCGAGCGTGGCGACGATCTTGGTGGCGCGGGGCATGGGTCGGTCTCCGGGAACGGTTGACCCGGGATTATTCAGCGCGCCGGCGTCGCGGAGGGGCTCGCAGGCGCATATCTCTTATGCGCCGGCCGCTCGGCGCTCGAGGATGTCGAACGCGGGCAGCGTCTTGCCCTCGAGCACCTCGAGGAACGCGCCGCCGCCGGTCGAGATGTAGCTCACATCCTTGGTGATGCCGTACTTGGCGATCGCCGCCAGCGTGTCGCCGCCGCCGGCGATGGAAAACGCGCTCGACGCCGCGATCGCGCGCGCAATCGTCTCGGTGCCGTGCGCAAAGGCGTTGAACTCGAACACGCCGACCGGGCCGTTCCAGACGATGGTGCCGGCCGCCTTCAGCTGTTCGGCCAGGCGTGCCGCGGTCTGCGGGCCGATGTCGAGGATCAGGTCATCGGGCTCGACCTCGGCGACGGGCCGAACCGTCGCAGGCGCGTCGGCGGCGAACGACTTGGCTGTGACGACGTCGACTGGGATCGGCACCGCGGCGCCGCGCGCCGCCATCGCATCGATCACCGCGCGCGCCTCGGCGACGAGCGCCGGCTCGGCGAGGCTCTTGCCGATCGGCAGGCCGCTCGCGAGCAGGAAGGTGTTGGCGATGCCGCCGCCGACGATGAGCTGGTCGACCTTGGCGGCGAGGCTTTGCAGGATCGTCAGCTTGGTGCTGACCTTGGAGCCGGCGACGATCGCGACGAGCGGCCGTTTCGGGCTCGCCAGTGCAAGCACGATGGCGTCGATCTCGGCCGCGAGCAGCGGCCCGGCGCAGGCGATGGGCGCGTACTCGGCGATGCCGTAGGTCGAGGCCTCGGCGCGGTGCGCGGTACCGAAAGCATCGTGGACGAAGATGTCGCACAGCGCAGCCATCCGGCGCGCGAGCGCGGCGTCGTTCTTCTTCTCCCCCTTGTTCAGGCGGCAGTTCTCGAGCATCACGACCTCGCCCGGCGCGACGTCGACGCCGCCGGTCCAGCCCGCAACCAGCGGCACCGGGCGGCCGAGCAGTTCGGCCAGGCGCGCTGCTACAGGCGCCAGCGAATCACCGGGCTTGAACTCGCCCTCGGTCGGGCGGCCGAGGTGCGAGGTCACCATCACCGCAGCGCCGGCGTCGAGCGCCATCCGGATGCACGGCACGCTGGCGCGGATGCGCGTGTCCTCGGTGATGCGGCCGGCGTCGTCCTGCGGAACATTCAAGTCGGCGCGGATGAAGACGCGGCGGCCGGCGACCCGGCCCTGGGCGACGAGGTCGGCGAAGCGGAGGATTTTCATGATCGGTGCGGGGCTTGATTGAACGGAGCGGCGGGTTGCGCCAACTCGTATTGGACATCAATCAGGCACGCGTCGCGCCACCGAACCCGCGTCGCGGCGCCGGCCTGCCCTGTGGGCGCTCAGGACTCGTGGGTCGGGGCAGGCTTGGTGGCGTCGGCGGCGACGGGAGGCTTGCGCTCCGGGCCTGTCGCCCCCGGCCTGACCGCGGCCTCGGGTCGCGCAGCGTTGCGCGCCAGCGTCGGGGCCACGCCATCGATCTTGTGCTCACGCATGTACTCGTCCATCTCGCGCCAGCCAGCGAAGACGGCGGCCTTCTGCGCCTTGGGGTTGAGCGCGTAGCAGTCCTCGAGCGCGCGGTTGGCGTGGCGGCAGGCGCTGCCGACGGCCTTGCCTTCGCCCTCCTTGGTGGCGGCGACTCGCTCCGGCGACTCGATGCCCAGCATCTCGCAGCCGGCGAGCAGCGTGACGAGCATCACGGCAGGGGCGAGGCGGCGGGCAAACATTGGCACGGGGCAGGCGGCACAGGGTGGCGGCGGTGCGTCGTTATCGTCCCGCGCCTGCCCGACTTGAGGGCGCCGTCGCATCGGTCCAGCGCCGGGTCGTCCCAAGCCGACTGAGGCCCTGCCGGCCGCAGCCAGCGAAGTCAGCTTGGGGCGGACACTCAGGCCACGGCGCCGGGCGCCATGGCGAGCAGGCGCTCGACACGCTCCTCGGTCGACGGATGGGTCGAGAACAGGCCGCGCAGGCCACCACCTGCGAGCGGATTGATGATCATCATCTGCGCCGTCTCCGGGTGGCGTTCGGCCGGCGCCATCGGTGTGCCCTGGGCGAATCGCTGGATCTTCTGCAGCGCGCTGGCGAGGGCCCGCGGGTCGCCCGAGATCTCTGCGCCGCCGCGGTCGGCCTCGAACTCGCGTGCGCGGCTGATCGCCATCTGGATCAGCGCTGCCGCCATCGGCGCCAGGATCATGACCAGGATGCCGACGATCGGGTTGTGCGAACGGCCGTCGCTGCCGCGCCCGCCAAAGAACATCGCGAAGTTGGCGAGCATCGAGATCGCGCCGGCCATGGTCGCGCTGATCGTCGAGATCAGGATGTCGCGGTGCTTCACATGCGCGAGCTCGTGCGCCATCACGCCGCGCAACTCGCGCTCCGAGAGCGCGCGCAGGATGCCGGTGGTGGCCGCGACGGCGGCGTGCTCTGGGTTGCGCCCGGTGGCAAACGCGTTGGGCGCGTCCTCGTCGATCAGGTAGACGCGCGGCATCGGCAGGCCGGCGCGCTGTGCGAGGTCCTGCACCATGCCGTAGAACTGCGGCGCCGAGGTCGCGTCGACCTCGTGCGCGCGGTACATCTTCAGCACCAGTTTGTCGGAGAACCAGTAGCTGAAGAAGTTCATGCCCACGGCGAAGAGCAGGGCCATCATCATGCCGCTGCGCCCGCCGAGGAGCGAGCCGATGGCCATGAACAGGGCGGTGATGGCCGCCATCAGGATGGCGGTCTTCAACAGGTTGAACATTGCGGTCTGCCTTTCGGGGGGTCGTGGCGCGGACGGGCCGTCCGCCGTGTCGCGGATAGATGATGCCGCAGCGCGCAGGTTCAATCCTCGCCGGCGGTGCGTTCGAAGCGCGCTCCGGGATGCGCCGCCCGACAGGCGACGGCGAAGGCCGCTGCCGGCGCGCGCCGGCCGCCCGGTCGCTGCAATTGCGTGACGCGCAGCGCACCGCTGCCGCAGGCGACCACCAAGCCGGCGTCGCCCGCCTCGAGGATCTCGCCCGGCGCACCCGAGCGCTCGGGCATTACCTGCGCACGCCAGAACTTGACCAGCTCGCCGCCGAGGTGGCTGAACGCGCCGGGGGCGGGGTCGAGCGCTCGCAGCTTGCGCTCGATCGTGGCTGCCGGCTGCCGCCAATCGATCTCGGCTTCGGTCTTGGCGATCTTGTGCGCGTAGGTCGTACCCTCGGCAGGCTGGGCGCGGGGCGGGAGCCGACCCGCCGCCAGGCGGCGCAGCGCCTCGACGATCAGCATCGAGCCCAGCGCCGCGAGGCGGTCGTGCAGGTTGCCGGTCGTCTCTGCGGGCGCGATGGCGAGTTGCCGCTCGAGCAGCATGGCGCCGGTGTCGAGCCCGGCATCCATCTGCATGATCGTGACGCCGGTCACCGCGTCGCCGGCCTCGATCGCGCGCTGGATCGGCGCCGCGCCGCGCCAGCGCGGCAGCAGCGAGGCGTGGATGTTCAGGCAACCCAGGCGCGGCAGCGCCAGCACCCAGTCGGGCAGGATCAGGCCGTAGGCGGCGACGACCAGCACGTCGGGCCGCGCGGCCGCGAGCGCATCGCGGGCGGCACGGGCATCGTCGGCGAACCTGCCCTCCAGGCGCAGGCTGCGCGGCTGCGCGACGCCCAGACCGAGATCGAGCGCGAGCGCCTTGACCGGCGAGGCCTGCAGCTTCATGCCGCGCCCGGCTGGCCGGTCGGGCTGGGTGAGCACGAGCACGATCTCGAAACCGGCGCCATGGAGTGCGGCCAGCGCGACGCGCGCGAACTCGGGCGTCCCGGCGAAGGCGACCCTCAGCCCAGGGCTCACCGTTCGCGCACCAGTTCGCGCGCCTGCTTGAGCAGGCGCGCCTTGATCCGGTTGCGCTTGAGCGGGCTCAGGTACTCGACGAAGACCTTGCCTTCGAGGTGATCCATCTCATGCTGCACGCACACCGCGAGCAGACCCTCGGCTTCGATGTCGCGCATGCGGCCGTCGCGATCGAGCGCGCGCACCGTGACGCGCGCGTGTCGGCGCACCTTGTCATAGGTTTCTGGCACCGAAAGACAGCCTTCGTCGCCGAATACCATCTCCTCGCTGCGCGCGATGATGACCGGGTTGATCAGCACGTGGAGCTCGTTGCGGGCCTCGGAGGTGTCGATGACGATCACGCGTTCATGCACGTCGACCTGCGTCGCGGCAAGGCCTACGCCGTCGGCGGCAAGCATGGTCTCGTACATGTCGGCCACGAGTCGGCGGATGCGGTCGTCGACTTCAGCGACCGGTCGCGCCCGGGTGTGCAGGCGCGGATCGGGGTAGCGCAGGATGGGGAGCTTGGCCATGGAGCTAGGGATGCTCAAGGGCACTTTCAAGTCGCCGGCGACGTGCTACGGTCGCGAGGCTGAAGGGCGACGCGAGCGTGAGAAGGTGCACACTGATTTGGATGACTACGCACTTTCATTGCGATATCAATGGTTTAGGCAAAAAATCTATTAAAGTAATTGAGCATTTTCGCCGATCAAGGCTTGCCGGCGTGCGCATGCGCCGGTCACCGGCCGAACGGCCCGCTTTGGCGCCCGGAGAATCAAGGACATGACCCGCCGTCACCATTTTGCCTATCAAGCTCGTCGGGCCGCGTTCGGGGCTGCCATTGGCGCCACGCTGTGCCTGCCCATTGCCGCCCTCGCCCAGTCTGCGGCGGCGACCTGGCCCGTGACCGAGGGCCAGAAGAGCACGGCCCGGAAGGTGGCACAGGCTGGCGTGCCGCTGTCCGAATTGGCGCCCAACGCGCCGGACTCGCATACCGTGGTTCCCGGCGACACGCTGTGGGGCATCTCCGGGCTCTTTCTCAAGAGCCCCTGGCGCTGGCCCGAACTGTGGGGCATGAACCTGGAGCAGATCCGAAACCCGCACCTGATCTATCCGGGGCAGGTGCTGGTCCTCGAGAAGTCCGATGGCCGGGCGCGCCTCGTCGTCGGGCGCGCGGCGGGATCGGGCGCCGACAGCACGACCAGGCTCTCGCCCAGGGTGCGCTCGAGCGCCATCACCGGCCCGCTGGCTTCCATCCCGCTCAACCTGATCGAGCCGTTCCTGAACGAGGCCGTCGTCTTCGAGAGCGACGAGCTCGCCGCCGCGCCGCGCATCGTCGCTACGCCGGAGGGCAGCGTGCTGCTGTCGCGCGGCGACAAGGCCTATGTGCGTGGCGAGCTCGGCGCGCAGCGCGACTACCGGGTGTTTCGCGAGGCGCGGCCGATGACGGACCCGACGACCGGCGAACTGCTCGGCTACGAGGCCAGCTTCGTCGGCACGGCCGAGTATGTGCTCGAAGGCGGCACGCTGGCAGCACCGAACGGCAACGTCAATATCGTTCCGGCAACTTTCGTCATCACCAGCGCGCGCAAGGAGGCCGGCGTCGGCGACCGCTTGTCGCCGGTGCCGGCGCGCGACTTCGTCAATTACGTGCCGCATGCGCCCCGGCAGCCGATCGGCGGCCAGATCGTGTCGATCTATGGCGATGGCCTGTCCGCCGGCCAGAATCAGATCGTGCTCCTCAATCGTGGTCTTGCCGATGGCATGGATCCGGGCACGGTGCTTGCACTCTGGCGCGACGGCCGGGTCGTTGCCGACCGCACGAGTGCGGATCGTGCCGCCCTCAAACTGCCCGATGAGCGCGAAGGACGCCTGTTCGTGTTTCGCTCCTTCAAGCGCATGTCCTACGCGCTGGTGCTGTCGACGTCCAACCCGGTTCGCCGCGGCGACCGGTTCACGCAGCCCTGACGGCTGGCCGGCTGGCCGGTCGCGGCGGCAACGGCAACTCTCGGGAAGCGGCGCAGTGGTCTTGTCGAGCCCGTGATCGAGCGCGACGAACTCGCGGCCTGGCTGCGCCTGATCGAGACCCCGCAGGTCGGCCGCGAAACGGCGCGCCGACTGCTGGCCCGATTCGGATCGCCACAGGCCGTGTTCGACGCGCGGCCGGCCGCCTGGCGCGAGGTCGCCGGCTCCGCGGTGGCCGCCAGCCTCGCCGATCCGCCCGCGACACTGACCGCACTGATCGAATCCACCGCGGCATGGCTGGCCCAGGGCGAGCGCCGCGCGGTGGTGACGCTGGCCGACGCCCACTATCCTTCGTCCTGGCTCGAAACCCCTGATCCGCCCTTGCTGGTCTATGTCCAGGGGCGGCCCGAACTGCTGGCCCGCGCCGCGGTGGCGATCGTGGGCAGCCGCAACCCGACGCCGCAGGGCCGCGAGAACGCGAGCGCCTTCGCGCGCAGCCTCAGCCAGGCCGGCCTTTGCATCGTCTCCGGGCTGGCGCTGGGGGTGGATGGTGCGGCCCACGAAGGCGCGCTCGAAGGCGCGGGTTCGACGATCGCGGTCGTCGGCACCGGCCTGGACCGGGTCTATCCGCGCCGACACCTCGCGCTTGCGCACCGCATCGCGCAGCAAGGCCTGCTGGTCAGCGAGTTTGCACTCGGTTCGCAGCCGCTGGCGGCCCACTTTCCGCAGCGCAATCGGCTCATTGCCGGGCTCGCGAGCGGCACGCTCGTGGTCGAGGCGGCGTTGCAGTCGGGTTCGCTGATCACGGCCCGCCTCGCCGCCGAATACGGGCGCGAGGTGTTCGCTGTTCCCGGCTCGATCCACGCGCCGCAGGCGCGCGGCTGTCACGCACTGATCCGCCAGGGCGCCAAGCTCGTCGAACAGGCGAGCGACATCCTGGAGGAGTTGCGCCTGGCGACGACGGCGCAGCCCGGCGGCCCGACGCAGGCCTCGGCGCCGCCTGCGGCCGAGGATTGGCTGCTCGAGGCCCTGGGCTTCGATCCGGTCACGCTCGACGCGCTGGTCGAGCGCACCGGCACGGCCCCCGCCGAACTGGCTGCCCGGCTACTGGAGCTGGAACTCGACGGCCGGGTGGCGCGCCTGCCGGGGCAGTTGTTCCAGCGCGTCAAGCTTGCTTGATCGCGGCCGCACGGGCCGCGATGGTGGTGCTGGGGTATAGTGGTACGCATGTTCGACGTGCTCGTGTACCTGTACGAAAACTACTGGCGGCCCGATGCCTGCCCGGAGCACGATCAACTCGCGCGCAAGCTGACCGCGGTCGGCTTCGAGTCCGACGAGATCGAGGAGGCGCTCGCCTGGCTCGCCGGGCTGTCGACAAGTGCCGCGTCCTGCATCGGCCAGCAGGCGCCGCTGAGCATGCGCGTTTATTCGGCCGCCGAACACGAGCACCTGGGCGAGGCCTGCATCGGTTTCGTGAGTTTTCTCGAGTCGGCCGGCGTGCTCCCGCCGACGATGCGCGAGATGGTCCTCGACCGCGCGACGGCCATCCCCGGCGGTCCGGTCGACCTGGAGGACCTGAAGATCATCGTGCTGATGGTTTTCTGGAGCCTGGGCGAGGAGCCCGACGCGCTGATCCTCGACGAACTCTTCGTCGACGAGGCCGAGCGAGCGATCCACTGATCGATCGCGCCTCGGTGCGCGCCGGCGATCAGGCCGCGGCGAAGCACCTGCGAAGTTGTGCAGCGCAGCTTCTCAGTTCAGCAGGCGCTGCGGATCGACGTCGAGCTTGGCCAGCGCGCTGCGCGTGGCGCGCACGGTGAGCGCCTCTTCCTGTGCCGGCACGAGCAGGCCCGCCTGCAGGAACGACGCCAGCCGATGCTGCTGGAACAGGATGCCCCGGCCTTGCGGCGAGACGAACAGGGTCAGCCGCCTGCGCAGACCCTGCCAGGCGAGCTGGACCTGCTCGTTGCGGTTGCGGTAGTCGAGCATGTACCAGCCGCCCACCTGAAGCTCGCGCGCCCAGGCGAGCATGGCCGGTGTCGGCATCGAACCACCTTCACCGACGACCTCGAGCTCCGCGCTCTCATGCCCCGAGAGGTCGAGCATCAGGCCTTCGTCGAGATCGAGGTCGAGTGCCTCGGGCAGCAGTTCTTCGAGCGTCTCCAGGCGCGCCATCAATTCCTCGAGGCGCTCGTTGGAGATCGACGCAGTCTTGGCGGTGAAGGCTGCCGCAAGCGAGTTGTTCAGCGCCTGCACATGCTCGTCCTGCTTGTCGGCAGGCAGACCGGCGTCGGCCATGCCGTCGCGCAGTGTCTTGAGCAGCGGCGGCAGGCGGCGGATGACCTCGGCGCGCTCCTCGCGCGACACCTTGGCGCTCGCCGACCAGATCAGGTCGGCCGCGGCGCGCTTCATCGCCTTGGTGGCCTCGCTCTGCACGCCTTGCTTGACGGCCGTCATCGCGAGCACGTCGGCCCAGACATGGAACAGGAACTCGCGCACGCCCTCCTGGACCGGCATCTCGTTCAACATCTTGCGCAGTTCGATCGTGTACTGGATCGCGAGCGTCTCGCGCTGCTCGACCTGCTGCGCCAGCGAGACGCCGCGCCGCGAGGCCTCGTTCTCGTTCTTGAAGTAGTGCTCGAGGAACTTCTCGAACTCGACGAGCACCGTCTGGAACACGCGCCGGCCGGTGTCGGGATAGGCCTCGACGACCTGCACCACGCGCTTGATCTCCTTCTCGAGCGCGTCGCCGACGGCTGCGCCGTGGCGTCGAAGCCCATCACGCAGGCGCCCATGCGGTCGATCAGGCGCCGCGCCGGGTGGTCGACCGTGGCGAAGAAGTCGGGCTCGCCGACCGCGACGCGCAGCACCGGCATCTGCAGCCGCGCGAACCAGACCCGAACCGCGGCCGGAATCCGATCTTCGGTGAGGATGCTCTGGAAGAGCAGGGCCACGATCTCGATCGTCGCGCGTTCGACCGGCGTCGCGGCGGCCTGCTTCAGGGCGAGCTTGCGCTGGTGCAGTTCCTCCAGCATGGCCGGCGTGCTGACCGGCTCGGCCGCGGTGCGGCCGGCCGACGTGAGGCGGCGCTGTATACCCTGCTGGGCCTCGTCGATGGCCGCCTTGAGGCCGGGCGAGGCGGGCTGCGTACGGGTCGTCTGTCCGAACTCGGGCAGGCTGCGTCCGATGAGGCGGTTCAGGCGCCCGAGCACGGCGCCGGCCTGCTCGCTGGCGCGAGCGAGGCCGCTGGCGCGCGTCATCATCCGCGTTTCGTCGGATACCGGGTGCCCTGACGCGCTGCCATGACCGATGCCGCCTGCCCCTGTGGAGCCGGCATAAGCTCGGCCGGTGCGGCTCGTCATGCCGACACCGCCCGCGCCACCGCTGCCGACGAGTCCGGTCGCCGCGCCCGAAGACGAACCGCCGGAGCCGCCCAGGGTCGTTGCGACGCCGGCAAGGCCGACATACAGGTTGCGTGAGCGCCGGATGAAGGGTCGCAAGTCGACCTCCGGCAGGACGCGCTGCTGCACCAGCCAGCGATTGGTGTCGTGGTAGGCCTCTTCGGCGTAATGGGCGAACTCGTCGTGCAGGATCTGCTGCAACTGGCGCCAGGCGTCGTGCGACAGGCCCGCCCTCTGCCAGGCCGACGTGACGATGCGCGCCAGCACGTGCGGGCGCAGCACGTCGTTGGCGTCGAGCTCGTCGCGGCGCTCGAGCGAGAGCATGCGCGAACGCAGGTCGGTGAACTCCCACGAGGCACGGTCCATCATGGCCAGTGCGAGCCGCGAGCCCAGGATCTCGCCTTCGATGGTGTCGTTGTCGACGAGCGTCATGCTGGCCGCGCGGCCGGACTGCAGCGGCAGCGCACCCACGTGCGAGGCGGTCACGATGCCGCTCGTGAGCGCGTCCCGAAGCAGGCGCGTCATGCCGGCAAGCCACGCCGGCGCGGCCTTCTGCAGGTCCATCACCACGTCGCGACGCTTGTACTGGAGCGCCGGCTCCGCGGCTTGCGCGAGCATCGCGCGCGCGCCTTGCAGAACCCCCTGCGCAACGCCGTCGATCCCGCCCAGCAGACCTTCCACATAGGACCGCCTGGCCCGGGCGGCGAGGGCGGTCGGGTCGGCAGCTTGGGCCATGACTGGGGTTGCCGGAAGTCGGGGTGGGTCTGTCAGCGACTCTACACCACGGCTCCGGCATTCGGATCGTCGGGGTCGGTCTCCTTCGACGGGCCGGCCTTGACCAGGTCTTCGCGCTTGACGCCAAGCCACATCGCGATCGCCGCCGCGACGAAGACCGACGAGTAGATGCCGAACAGGATGCCGATCGTCAGCGCGAGCGCGAAGTAGTGCAGCGTCGGGCCGCCGAAGATCAGCATCGACAGCACCATCATCTGCGTCGAGCCGTGGGTGATGATGGTGCGGCTCGTCGTGCTCGTGATCGCGTGGTCGATGACCTGCTGGGTGTTCATCTTGCGCATGCGGCGGAAGGTCTCGCGGATGCGGTCGAAGATGACGACCGATTCGTTGACCGAGTAGCCCAGCACCGCGAGCACGGCGGCGAGCACCGAGAGCGAGAACTCCCACTGGAAGAAGGCGAAGAAGCCGAGGATGATGATCACGTCGTGCAGGTTGGCGACGATCGCCGCGACCGAGAACTTCCACTCGAATCGGATCGCGAGGTAGAGCATGATGCCGGCGATCGTCGCCGCCAGGGCGTAGGCGCCGTCGCGGGCAAGCTCGGAGCCCACCTGCGGGCCGACGAACTCGCTGCGCTTCAACTGCACCGGCTCGGCGCCGGCGGCGCTGCACACCGGCTTGCTGATCGCCTCGCCCTTGTCGGTCGTGATCTGCTGCGTCGTGACGGTGCCCGACTCGGCGCCGCACAGCGCGTCGAAGACACGCGTCACGAGCGCCGCCTGCTTGACGTCGCCGCGCAGCGGCAGGCGGATCAGCACGTCGCGAGGTGAGCCGAAGTTCTGCACCTGCACCTCGCCGAAGCCCATGCGCTCGACCGTGGCGCGAACGCGCTCGACGTCGGCCGCCTGCGTGTACTGGGCCTCGATCACGGTGCCGCCGGTGAACTCGATCGACAGGTGCAGGCCGCGCGTGGCGAGGAAGAACACCGCCGCCGCGAAGGTGATGAACGAGATCGCGTTGAAGACCAACGCGTGGCGCATGAACGGGATGTCGCGCCGGATCCTGAAGAACTCCATCTCTATGCCCTTGTCATGGGAGTTCTCGGTGAAGGCTCATATGCGCGAAGC
This sequence comes from Ideonella sp., assembly GCF_016702655.1. GTDB lineage: Bacteria > Pseudomonadota > Gammaproteobacteria > Burkholderiales > Burkholderiaceae_C > CAIKUF01. The sequence continues at coordinate 49,614 of NZ_JADJDO010000038.1, read as the reverse complement.
GCATGTGATGCCGGAACCAAAAACTCCATCGCTGTGCTCCTGTCGCGCTCAGGCCTTGGTTGCCGGCAGTCCGGCCTGATCGGGGCGCCACACGGTGCCGATCGAGACCGCCTTGAGCTTCTTCTGCCGCCCGTACCACAGGCTCACGAGCCCGCGCGAGAAGAACACCGCCGAGAACATCGAGGTCAGGATGCCCAGGCAGTGCACGACCGCAAAACCGCGCACCGGCCCGGAGCCGAAGGCCAGCAGCGCCAGGCCGGCGATCAGCGTCGTCACGTTGGAGTCGATGATCGTCGCGAACGCGCGCTCGTAGCCGGTCGCGATCGCGGTCTGCGGCGCGGCGCCGTTGCGCAGTTCCTCGCGCACGCGCTCGTTGATCAGCACGTTGGCGTCGATCGCCATCCCGAGCGTGAGCGCGATCGCCGCGATGCCGGGCAGCGTCAGCGTCGCCTGCAGCATCGACAGCACGGCCACGAGCAGCAGCAGGTTGAGCGCGAGCGCGAGCGTCGAGAACACGCCGAAGATCGCGTAGTAGACGATCATGAAGAGCGCGATCGCGGCGAAGCCGTAGATCACGCTGTTGAAGCCCTTGGCGATGTTCTCGGCGCCCAGGCTGGGGCCGATCGTGCGCTCCTCGATGATCTCCATCGGTGCGGCGAGCGACCCGGAGCGCAGCAGCAGCGCGGTGTCGTTGGCCTCCATGGTCGTCATCGAACCCGAGATCTGGACCCGGCCGCCGCCGATCTCGCTGCGGATCACGGGCGCGGTGACGACCTCGCCCTTGCCCTTCTCGAAGAGCAGGATCGCCATGCGCTTGCCGATGTTCTCGCGCGTCACGTCCTTGAAGATGCGTGATCCCTTGTCGTCGAGCGTCAGGTGCACGGCGGGCTGCTGCTGGTCGTCGAAACCGGCCTGCGCGTCGCGCAGGTTGTCGCCGGTCAGCACGACCTGGCGCTTGACGATGATCGGCCGCGCGCCGCGCTCCACATAGCGTTCGGTGCCGAAGGGCACCGGCCCGCTGCCCCCGGCTGCCGCCGCGGCCTCGGTGCTTTCGTCGACCATGCGCACCTCCAGCGTCGCGGTGCGGCCGATGATGTCCTTGGCCTTGGCCGTGTCCTGCACCCCCGGCAGTTGCACCACGACGCGGTCGCTGCCCTGCTGCTGGATCACCGGCTCGGCGACGCCGAGTTCGTTGACGCGGTTGTGCAGCGTCGTGATGTTCTGCTTGAGTGCCGATTCCTGGACCGCGAGCGCAGCGGCGGGTTTGAGCGCGCCTGTCAATTGCAGTTCGCCGCCTGGCGGGCCTTCGGTCCACTCCATGTCGGGCAACTGGTCGGCGAGCAGGCTGCGCGCCGCGGCGAGCGTCTCGCCGTCACGAAAGCGGACGACGACGCTGTTGCCGTCGCGGCTGATGCCGGCGTGGCGGATGTTCTTGTCGCGCAGCAGGCCGCGGATGTCGCCGGTCAGCGCCTCGGCCTTCTTGGTCAGCGCCGACTTCATGTCGACCTGCATCAGGAAGTGCACGCCGCCGCGCAGGTCGAGGCCGAGGTACATCGGCATCGCGCGCAGCGCCGAGAGCGCCTGCGGCGAGCGCGACAGCAAGTTGAGCGCGACGATGTAGCTCGGGTCGGCCGGGTCCGGATTGAGCGCGCGGCTGAGCGCGTCCTTGGCCTTGCCTTGTTGCTCGGTGTCGGCGAAGCGGGCCTTGACCGAATTGCCGTCGAACTGCACGAAATCGGGCTTCAGGCCGGCCTGGGCAAGCACATCGCCGACACGGGTGGCGAAAGCGGGCTCGATCTTGAGCGTGACCTTGGCGCTCGAGACCTGCACTGCCGGCGCCTCGCCGAAGAAGTTGGGCAGCGTGTAGACCAGCCCGACCAGCAGGGCGATCGCCATGATCGCGTACTTCCAGAGCGGATAGCGGTTCATCGGGGCTCTCGGTTCGCGCGCGTGGCGGGCGGGCGGATGCGCCCTGCGGGCTTCAGCGCCGGTGGATCGATGGCAGGGCTGCCTTGCCTGCCACGGCGCGAGCGCCGGCAGGTCGCGCGTTCACTTGATCGTGCCCTTGGGCAGGACCTGGATCACCGCGCTGCGCTGGATCTGGATGTCGACGCCGCTCGTCACCTCGACGGTGAGGTAGGAGTCGCCGAGCTGCTTGATCTTGGCCAGCATGCCGCCGGCAGTCACGACCTCGTCGCCCTTGGCCAGGGCCTCGATCATGGCCTTGGCTTCCTTCTGCCGCTTCATCTGCGGACGGATCATCACGAAATAGAGCACGACGAACATCAGCACCAGGGGCAGCATGCTGGTGAAGGCCGACAGCGGCGACTCGGCGCCAGCGGCGGCCGGCGCGGCTTGCGCGAAAGCATCGGAGATGAGAAACACGGGCAATCCTCGGGCTGGCGCCGCGGGTGCGGCGAAAGAACAACCCGCAATTGTAGTCGGCGGCTCAGCGCCGCGCCGGCCGCGCGCGCGCGACCTTGAGCAGCAGTTCGATCAGCAGCGCGCGCTCGGCCGGCGAGAGCACGCGCAGGGCCTCGTTCTCCATCGTCGCGGCGATGCCTTCCGCGCGCTCGGTCAGCGCGCGCCCGGCCGGCGTGAGCTGCAATTGCTGGGCGCGCCGGTCGATGGTGCTGCGCACGCGCTCGACGAGCCCGCGCTCGGCGAGCCGGTCCAGGATCACGGCCAGGTTGGGCGCCGAGAGGTCGAGCGCGGCACCGAGCTGCTTCTGGTTGAGCCCGCGGTTGGAGGCGACGAGGACGAGAACGGAGAACTCCACTGCCTTGAGCTGCAGCGGTCCGAGAAGTCGCTTGAACGGCTTCTTGAGCTGGATCGACGCCCGCGACGCGGCATAGCCGACCAGGTGCGTCAGGCGCGAGGTGTCGACGCCGGCTGCTGCCGCTGCCGTCGGCGCCGCCCCGTCTTCGCCGGATGCGTGCAGGTCGGCCAGCGGCGGCATCGCGCTCAATCAGCCGGCTTGCGCGCCGCGCCGAGATAGGTGTCGATGACGCGCGGGTCGCGCGCCAGCTCGGCTGCCGGTCCTTCGAGCGCGACCTCGCCCATCTCCAGCACGTAGCCGTAGTCGGCCACCTCGAGCGCAGCACGCGCGTTCTGCTCGACGAGCAGGATCGTGACCCCGGTTGCGCGCAGGCCGTCGATGGTGCGGAAGATCTCCTTGACCACGCGCGGCGCGAGGCCGAGGCTGGGCTCATCGAGCATCAGCAGCGTCGGCTGCGACATCAGCGCACGGCCGAGCGCCAGCATCTGGCGCTCGCCGCCCGAGAGCGTGCCGGCGAGCTGGGCGCGGCGCTCCTTGAGGCGCGGGAAGAGGGCGAAAACCTTCTCCATCGCCGAGCCGGTGTCGCGTTGACCGAGGCGCACCTGACGGTAGGCGCCCAGCAGCAGGTTGTCCTCGACCGCCATCGTGCCGAACAGCGCGCGCTTCTCGGGCACCAGCGCCAGGCCCTGCATCACGCGCTCTTCGAGCTCCAGGCCGCCGATCGCCCGGCCCTGGTAGGCGATCGCGCCGCGCGACGGCAACACGCCGATGAGCGCGTTGAGGAGCGTCGACTTGCCGGCGCCGTTCGGGCCGATCACGGTGATCACCTGACCCGCGTCGGCACGCAGGCTGATGCCGTGCAGGACCTCGGCCTTGCCGTAGCCGGCGTGCAGGTCGGTCACGGAGAGCAACTGCCCGTTCTTGCCCATCTCAGGCCTCCCGCCGGGCCGCCCCAAGGGGGGCCTGCGCAGCGAACGAAGTAAGCGTGGGGGCTTCATTTCAGTTGCTCCACCGCGCTTCGCGCGACCCGCGACCCATGAAACATGTGCCTTCGTCCCCGGCAGGGGACCGGTCGCCGCCGGCGACCAGGGGAGCGCGGCGGAGCCGGAGCGGGCCGAACCCGATCCGGGTCCCCCGGTCGGGTTCGGCGCCCCCGCGGGGGGCGGCCGCTCGGCGGCCGGGGGTGGTGAGTTTCACTTCAGTGCTCCACACCGAGATAGGCGGCGCGCACCGCGGGGCTGGCCTGCACTTCCTGCGGCGTGCCCTCGATCAGCTTGGTGCCGAACTCCATCACGACGACGCGGTCGACGAGGCCCATCACGAGGTCCATGTCGTGTTCGACGAGCAGGATGCTCATGCCCTCGGCGCGCAACTGGCGCAGTACCGCCGCGAGGCCTTCCTTCTCCTTGAAGCGCAGGCCGGCGGCGGGCTCGTCCAGGAGCAGCAGCGTCGGGTCCGCGCACAGCGCGCGCGCGATCTCCATCAGGCGCTGCGGGCCGAGCGCGAGGTTGCCGGCCTGCTCGTGCATGTGCTCGGCCATGCCGATGCGTGCGAGCTGACGCTCGGCCTCGCGCAGCAGGCGGCGCTCCTCGGCGCGGTCCAGGCGCAGCATCGCCCGCGCGACGCCGCCGGCGCCGCGCAGGTGGGCGCCGAGGGCCACGTTTTCGAGCACGGTCATGGTCGGGATCATCTTCACGTGCTGGAAGGTGCGCGCGACGCCGCGGCGCGCAATCTCGCGCGACGGCAGGCCGTCGATGCGTTCACCCGATAGCAGCACCTCGCCGCGCGTGGCCGGCAAGAGGCCGGTGACGAGGTTGAAGGTGGTCGACTTGCCGGCACCGTTGGGACCGATCAGACCGAGGATCTCGCCCGCACGCACCTGGAAGTCGATGTCGTTGACGGCGACTAGGCCGCCGAACTCCTTGCGCACCGCCTTTACGTCGAGCACCAGCGCGCCATGCGCCGGCCGCGGGCGCTCGGCAAGCGGCGGCGCGTCGGCCCAGTCCACCACCCGTTGCACGCGCGGCAGGCGCTGGTCGATGAAGGCCCAGACGCCGTCGCGCGCGTACTTGAGCACGAGCACGAGCACGACGCCGAAGACGATGATCTCGTAGTTGCCGCTCGCGCCCATCAGCCTGGGCAGCCACGACTGGAGCTGCTCCTCGAGCACCTTGACCAGCGTTGCGCCGGCGATCGCGCCCCAGACGTGGCCGACGCCGCCGACGACGGCCATGAACAGGTACTCGATGCCCATCTTCAGGCCGAACGGGCTCGGGTTCACCGAGCGCTGGAAGTAGGCGAACAGCCACCCCGACACGCAGGCCAGCAGGGCCGCGATCAGGAACGCCGTGACCTTGTAGCGGAAGGTGTCGACGCCCATCGCCTCGGCCATCGTCACGCCGCCCTTCAACGCGCGCAGCGCGCGGCCGGGGCGCGAATCGAGCAGCGCCGTGACGCCGATCCCGGCCAGCGTGACGATCACCCACAGCAGGTAGTAGAAGTTGCGCCCGCTGTTGAGCTCGATGCCGAAGAAGCTCATCGCCGGCACGCCGAGCAGGCCGTCGTACTTGCCGAGCGCCTCCATGTTGCCGAGCAGGTAGTACAGCGACAGGCCCCAGGCGATCGTCGCCAGTGGCAGGAAGTGGCCCGACATGCGCAACGTGATCCAGGCCAGCACCAGCGCCGCTGCGGCCGTGATCGCAAGGCCCGCGAACACCGTGAGCCACGGCGAGACGCCGTGGTTCAGCGTCAGGTAGGCCGCGGTGTAGGCGCCGAGGCCGACGAACGCTGCCTGGCCGAACGAGGTCAAGCCGGCAACGCCGGTCAGCAGCACGAGTCCGATCACGACCAGCGTGTACAGGCCGATGTAGTTGAGCTGCGTGATCCAGAACTCGGGCACCGGCAACTGCGGCAGTGCAGCCAGCAGCACGAGCGCGGCGATGTGGGCGCTGCGGCGGAAATTGCGTGCGTTCATTCTTCTTCGTCGTCGTGCGGATGCTGGAACGAGCGCCACAGCAGCACGGGCAGGATCAGCGTGAAGACGATCACTTCCTTGAACGCGCTCGCCCAGAACGAACCGAACGACTCGATCAGGCCGACGAAGATCGCGCCCGCCGCCGCGGCCGGGTAGCTCGCCAGCCCGCCGAAGATCGCGGCCACGAAGCCCTTCAGGCCGATCAGGAAGCCCGAGTCGTAGAAGAGCGTCGTCGTCGGCCCGATCAGCAGGCCCGACAGCGCGCCGATGAAGGCCGCGAGGGCGAACGTCAGCTGCCCCGCGCCGCTCGTCGAGATGCCCATCAGGCGCGCCCCGAGGCGGTTGACGGCCGTCGCGCGCAGCGCCTTGCCGTGCAGCGTGCGCTCGAAGAACAGCCACAGGCCGATCACGAGCACGATCGAGACCAGGAAGATGATGATCGTCTGCCCCGACAGTGCGAGCGCCCCGGCATTGAAGCGCGCATCCCAGAAGCTCGGATTGCGGTAGCCCTCGGCGCCGAAGACGACGAGGCCGAATCCGGTGAGCGCAAAGTGCACCCCCACCGAGACGATCAGCAGCACCAGCACCGTTGCGTCGGCGAGCGCCTGGTAGGCGAGGCGATAGACGAGCGGCCCGATCGGCGTCACGATGGCCAGCGTCAACAGGCTTTGCAGCACCAGGTCGAACTGGCGCGGCGCGGCCCACCAGGCGAGGGCGCAGATCGCGACCGGCAGCGCGAGCGTCTTGCCCGCGCCGGCGAGCAGCCGCGTGGCAGCGCGCCCCTCGCGCAGGCCGTGTACCAGGTCGAGCACGGCGGCCAGTACTGCCAGCGCGAGCATCAGCCAGGCCGTGCCCGGCATCTTGCCGAGCTGCAGCATCGCCAGCGTCAGCGCGCCGTAGGCGACGAACTCGCCCTGCGGGATGAAGATGACGCGCGTGACGGCAAACACGAGCACCGTCGCCAGCGCCATCAATGCATAGACAGCGCCATTGGTGGCGCCGTCGAGCATCAGGATGCCGGCGATCGATGTGTCCACGGGCGGTTTCCGGTGCAGCCCGCGGCGATCAGTTCGTCACGACCTTCCAGTCGCCGCCGACGATCGTCAGCAGCACGCCGGTGTCGGGCGTGAAGCCGAAGTGGTCGGCCGGCGTGTAGTTCAGCACCCCCTGCGAGACCGGCGTGCGGCCCATGGTCTCGAGCGACTCCTTGAGCGCGGCGCGGAATTCCTTGGTTCCCGGCTTGCCCTTCTTGAGCGCCATCGGGACGATCTTCTCGAGCACGAGATAGGCGTCGAAGGAATGCGCGGCGAACTGGTTGGCCGAGTTCTTGCCATGCGCCTTCTCGTAGTCGGCGATGAAGCGCAGGCCGAGCGGCTTGCTCGGGTTGCTGGCCGGCAGCAGGTCGGCCACCAGCGCCGGGCCGGATGAGACGAACGAGCCCTCGACGTCCTTGCCGCCGACGCGGATCAGGTCGAGCGAGGCCGCGCCGTGGGTCTGGTAGATCCTGTTCTTCGCGTAGCCGCGCTCGACCAGGCCCTTGTGCGGCATTGCCGCGCCGCTGCCCGACGCGACGATCAGCACCGCGTCCGGATTGGCCGAGACGATCTTGAGCGCCTGCCCGGTGACGCTGGTGTCGGTGCGTGCGAAGCGTTCGGTCGCGACGCGCTTGAAGCCCGCCTTCTCGGCCTGCGCCGTGATGTCGGTGAGCCAGGCCTCGCCATAGGCGTCGGCGTAGCCGAGGAAGCCGTAGGTCTTGACGCCGGTCTTCTTCCAGTGCTCGATGATCGGGATCGCCATCACCGCGGTCGACTGCGGCAGCCGGAACGACCACTCGCCCTTGCCTGGCGGCAGGTTCACCGGCGAGAGCATCAGCTGCACGGTCTGGCCCTCGGCGGCGATGTCCGACATCGCGGCGGCGATCGGCGTCGCGGCCGAGCCCAGGATCAGGTCGACCTTGTCCTCGCTGATGAAGCGGCGCGCGTTCTTGACGCCCACCGTCGGATCGGTCGCGTCGTCGAGGATGATGACGTTGAGCTTCTCGCCGCCGACCGTCGCCGGCCACAGCTTGACGCCGTTCTGGCACGGAATGCCGAGCGCCGAGGTCGGACCGGTCAGCGGCAGGCTGACGCCGATCGTGACGTCGGCGTGCGCGACGCCCAGCGCGAACAGCGATGCGAGCACGATCGGGAGCTTGTTCAGGATCTTCATGCGTTGTCTCCGGTCTTGGTGAGGGGTGGGGTGAGATCGATTCAGCGCGGTGCCATGCGCAGCGCACCGTCGAGGCGGATCACCTCGCCGTTGAGCGCCAGGTTCTCGACGATGCTCGCCGCGAGCTGCGCGAACTCCTCGGGCTTGCCCAGGCGCTTGGGGAACGGGATGCTCGCCGCGAGCGACTCCTGCACCGGCTGCGGCAACTCGGCCATCAACGGCGTCAGGAACAGGCCGGGCGCGATGGTGCACACGCGCACGCCGAACTGCGACAAGTCGCGCGCCAGCGGCAGCGTCATGGAGACCACGCCGCCCTTGGACGCGGCATACGCCTCCTGGCCGACCTGGCCGTCGAAGGCCGCGACCGACGCGGTGCAGACGACGACTCCGCGTTCACCGTCTTCGAGCGGTTCGAGCTTGAGCATCTCGGCCGCCGCCAGGCGCGTCACGTTGTAGGTGCCGACGAGGTTGACCTCGACCACGCGGCGGAAGTCTTCGAGCGGCGCCGCGACGCCGTCCTTGCCGACGATGCGCCGGGCAGTGCCGATGCCGGCGATGTTCATCAGCAGCCGCGCCGGGCCGTGCGCGGCGCGCGCCGCGGCGAGCGCCGCGGTGACGCTGTCGGCCGACGTGATATCGCACTCGATGCCGATCGCGCCGCTGCCGAGTTCGGCCGCGAGGGCCTGTGCGCCGGCGCCGTTGCGGTCGAGCACGGCGACCTTGGCGCCGCGGCGGGCGAGTTCGCGCGCGGTCGCTGCGCCGAGCCCGGAGGCGCCACCGGTGACGAGCGCGGCCTGTCCTTGGATATGCATGGTGGGGCCAGAGTGTGATGCGGCGCGCGTCAGGCGCGCCACAGGGTTTGCGATGGGTCGGGAGACTTCAGTAGCGGGGCAGCAGGATGGCAGGGTCGCTGCGGGCGTACAGCGCCTCGACCAGCGCGGCCCTGTGCGTCAGCACCGCGCGCTGGTTGATCGATCCCTTGTCGGTGATCTCTCCGAGGTCGATGCTGGGCGGCTGGGCCATCACGAGCGCGCGCGCGACGCGGGTCGCGCTGCCGGTGCCGGCGGCGTACATCTGATCGACGAGGTTCTGGAAGAAGTGGCGCACCGGCGCCTCTTCGAGCACCGCGGCCATCGAAGCGCTCGCCGGCAGGCCCGACAGCGCGCGGCAGCTGTCGGCGCGCGGGAAGATCAGCAGCCCGACATCGTCGCGGTTCAGGCCGGTCACGACCACGTCCTGCACGCAGGGGTCGCCGGCGGCGATTACGCGCGCGCGCAGCGGGCCCACCGAGACGAAGGTGCCGGTCGAGAGCTTGAAATCCTCGGCGATGCGGCCGTCGAACATCAGGCCGAGCTGCGGCTGCGCAGGGTCGATGTACTTGAGCGCGTCCCCGCTCGCGTACCAGCCCTCGTCGTCGAAATGCTCCGCGGTCTGCTCGGGCGCACGCCAGTAGCCTGGGGTGACGTTCGGGCCGCGGTAGCGCACCTCGAGCTTGTCGCCCATCGGCACGAGCTTCAACTCGACCCCCGGCGCCGGCAGGCCGACCACGCCCGAGCGCACGATGGGGCCATTGGCGCAGATCGCGAACGGCGAGGTCTCGGTCATCCCGAGGCCGGTGAGCATGCGGATGCGCTCGCCGCATTCGAGCTCGGCCATCTGGTCGAGCTTGTCCCACACCGGCTGCGACAGCCCGGCGCCGGCGAAGAACATCATCTTCACGCGCGAGAAGAAGCGCTCGCGCAATGGCGCATCGACCTCGAGCGCATTGGCGATCTCCTCGAAGCCCTTGGGCACGTTGAAATAGACCGTGGGCGCGATCTCGCGCAGGTTGCGCAGCGTCTCGCCGACCAGCGCCGGCACCGGCTTGCCCTCGTCGATGTAGAGGGTGCCGCCGTTGTAGATCGTCAGGCCCACGTTGTGGTTGCCGCCGAAGGTGTGGTTCCACGGCAGCCAGTCGACGAGCACCGGCGGCTCCTCGGCGAGCGTCGGGAAGCATTGCTGGATCTGCTGCTGGTTCGCGCACAGCATGCGCTGGGTGTTGATCACGCCCTTGGGCAGCTTGGTCGAGCCCGACGTGAAGAGGAACTTGGCGATCGTGTCCGGGCCGACCTCGGCGTGCGCCGCGTCGACCTGCGCCGTCGGAACGGTCGCGAGCAGGTCGGCAAACGAAAACGTGGCGCGGCCTTCGATGCCGCCCTGCGTCAATACCACCGTGGTGTCGCGGTCGACGGTGGCTTCGATCGCCTTTGCGTAGGCCGCATCGGATGCGAACACCAGCCCCGGCGTGAGCATCCCGAGGATGTGGCGAAGCTTGCCGAAGTCCTGCGACATCAGCGAATACGCGGGCGAGATCGACGCATAAGGCACGCCGGCGAGCATTGCGCCCAGCATCAGTTGCAGGTGCTCGAGGTCGTTGTCGGACAGGATCGCGACCGGCCGCTCGGCCGACAGGCCGCGCTCGATCAGCGCCTGCGCGATTGCGCGCGCGTTGGCGAGCGCCTGGGCAAAGGAGAGGTGCTGCCAGTCGCCGCCGGCGACGCGCTTGGCCGCTAGCGAGCGATCGGGAGCCGCCGCCGCCCAGTGCAGCAGGCGGTCGGTCAGGCGCGTCGGGTAGGGTGCGAGCGGCTCGCTGGAACTGACGAGGGTCGCCCCGTCGGCGCGCTGCTCGAAGCGGGCCGCCAGCGAGCCCCCGAGGCTCACGGGCCGGAAACGCGGTGCAGCGGCGCTCATGCCCGCGCCACCTTCGCCGCCTTGCCTTCGAGGAAGTCGCGCATGCGGCGCTTGGCGGCGTCGTCGCCCTGCGCGATCGCGGCCATCAGCGACTCGGTGAACAGGCCCTCGTCGCGCCCCATGTCGGCGATGCGCGGCAGCGCGTGCAGCACGGCGAAGTTCGACAGCGGCGCATTGGCGGCCACCTTGTCGGCAAGCTCGAAGGCCTTGGCCAGGCCCGCGCCGTCGTCGACGACATACTGCGCGAGGCCGATCGCCGACCCCTCCTCGGCGCCGTAGACGCGGCCGGTGAGCATCATGTCGGCCATGCGCGCAGCGCCTATCAGGCGCGGGATGCGCGCCGACCCGCCGCCGCCGACGAACAGGCCGCGCTGGCCCTCGGGCAGGCCGAAGAAGGTGCTGCGCTCGGCGATGCGGATATGCGCCGAACTGGCGAGTTCGAGCCCGCCGCCGACGACCGCGCCCTTCAGGACGGCGATCACCGGCACGCGCCCGGACTCGATCTGCGCGAATGCCGCGTGCCACGTGCGCGAATGCACCACGCCCTCGGCAACGCTGCGCTCGCCGAGTTCGGACAGGTCGAGCCCGGCGCTGAAGTGCTCGCCCTCGCCGCTCACGACCACGGCGCGCGCGTCCTCGGGCAGGTTGACGAACGCCGTCTGCAGCGCGAGCACGAGCGCGTCGTTGAGCGCATTGCGCTTGGCGGGCCGGTTAAGCTTCAGGTGCACGACGTTGCCGCGCTGTTCGACCTGTAGCAAACGGGTTTCGGTAGGGTTGGAGGCGGGCATGGTGGGGACCGGTTAGATGGTTAACTATAGTAAATATTCTGTGAACGCCAACCTAGGGCTTTCCCTAGTCTGCTACACAAAATTAGAGGCAGGGCGACTTCCTCGGGAGAGTAGACTTACTTACTGAACTTAAATAAACCTGTACGCCCAAAGGAGCCCGCCGTGATGCAGACCGACGCCCTGATCGCGATCGACACCCACACCCACCTCGAGGTGTCGTGCCGCAACCCGTTCGACAGCTATGGCGAGGAGTACGACCGCGCCGCCGACAAGTACTTCCGCTCCAGCCGCCGTCCGACGATGCAGGAGACGATCGCCTTCTACCGCGAACAGAAGATCGGTTTCGTCAACTTCACCGTCGATGCCGAGACGCAACTGGGCCGGCGCCGGATCCCGAACGAGGAGATCGCCGAGGCCGCGATGGCCAACTCCGACATCATGATCGCCTTCGGCAGCATCGACCCGCACAAGGGCAAGATGGGCGCGCGCGAGGCGAGGAAGCTCGTCGAGGAGTTCGGCGTCAAGGGCTTCAAGTTCCACCCTACGGTGCAGGGCTTCGAGCCGGCCGACGTGATGGCCTGGCCGATCTACGAGGTCATCAACGAGTACAAGCTGCCGGCGGTGTTCCACAGCGGGCATTCGGGCATCGGCTCGGGTATGCGCTGCGGCGGGGGCCTGCGGCTGCAGAACTCCAACCCGATGCTGCTCGAGGACGTCGCGATCGCCTTCCCCGACATGCAGATCGTGATCGCGCACCCGAGCTGGCCCTGGCAGGACGAGGCGATCTCGCTCGCGATGCACAAGCCCAACATCTGGATCGACCTCTCGGGCTGGAGCCCGAAGTACTTTCCGCCCCAGCTCGTCCAGTATGCGAACACGTTGCTCAAGGACCGCATCCTGTTCGGGAGCGACTTCCCGCTCATCACGCCGGATCGCTGGCTCGCAGACTTCGCCCAGGCCGGCTTCAAGCCCGAGGTCCATCCGCTGATCCTGAAGGGCAATGCGATGCGCCTGCTCGGCCTGGCCTGAACCTGGGCCAGATCAAGGCCGGCAGGGCAAGCCCCGCTTGCCGCCCGGCGCCAAATGCGCATACTTGGCGGCCGGAACGGCTGCGCGCGCAGCATTCGTCGACAACCACACCACCCCCCACAGGAGAGCGCATGCGACTGATCAACAAGACCACCGCCGCGATGGCCCTCGCGTCCCTGACCAGCCTGGCCGCGCACGCGCAGGCCCAGCCGCCGGTCAAGATCGGCCTGATGCTGCCCTACACCGGCACCTTCGCCGCGCTCGGCAACGCGATCGAGAACGGCTTCAAGCTCTACGTGCAGGAAAGCGGCGGCAAGCTCGCCGGCCGCGACGTGCAGTACTTCAAGGTCGACGACGAGAGCGATCCGTCCAAGGCCACCGACAACGTCAACAAGCTGATCAAGCGCGACAACGTCGACGTGATCGTCGGCACCGTGCACTCGGGCGTGGCGCTGGCCATGGCCAAGGCGGCCAAGGACAACAACACGCTGCTCGTCGTGCCCAACGCCGGCGCCGACGCGATCACCGGGCCGATGTGCGCGCCCAACATCGTGCGCAGCTCGTTCACCAACTGGCAGCCGGGCTATGCCACGGGAGTCGCCGCGGCGGCCAAGGGCTACAAGCGGGCGATGACCATCACCTGGAACTACGCTGCCGGCACCGAGGCCGTCAAGGGTTTCACCGAGGGCTTCGAGAAGGGCGGCGGCAAGGTGGCCAAGGATCTCAACCTGCCGTTCCCGAATGTCGAGTTCCAGGCCTTGCTGACCGAGATCGCGGCGCAGAAGCCCGACGTCGTGTTCGCTTTCTTCGCGGGCGGCGGCGCGGTCAAGTTCGTCAAGGACTACGCTGCCGCGGGGCTGAACAAGACCGTGCCGCTGATGGGCTCGGGCTTCCTGACCGACGGCACGCTCGAAGCCCAGGGCGCGGCGGCGCAAGGGCTGCTGACTGCGCTGCACTACGCCGACAACCTTGACACGCCGCGCAACAACGCGTTCCGCAAGGCCTACGCGATCGCCTACAAGTCCAATGCCGACGTGTACGCGGTGCAGGGCTACGACGCCGCGCAGATCCTCGCCGCCGGCCTGGCCGCGGCCAAGGGCGACCTCGCCAAGCGCGACGTGATCACCAGCGCGATGCGCAAGGTCACGGTCGACAGCCCGCGCGGCAAGTTCACGATCTCGGCCGCGGGCAACCCGGTGCAGGACATCTATCTGCGCGAGGCCAAGGGCAACAACAACGAGATGGTCGGGATTGCCGCGAAGGCGCTGGCCGACCCGGCGCGCGGCTGCAAGCTCTAGTCTTCGGCAAAGTCCAGACGGCGGCTTCGCCGCCACTTTGGGGGTCGGGCGGCTGGCGCCGCCCGATTCGTTTCTCGACGCACGACGGCTCACGCCCTTGGACCTCGCGACCTTCCTCGTCCAGTGCCTGAACGCGGTCCAGTACGGCCTGTTGCTGTTCCTGGTCGCCTCGGGGCTGACGCTGATCTTCGGCATCATGGGCGTGATCAACCTCGCCCACGGCAGCTTCTACATGATCGGCGCGTATCTGGCCTTCAGCCTCGCGCCGGCCTTCGGCCAGAACTTCATCTCGATGCTCGTCGCGGGGGTGCTGATCTCGGCGCTGTTCGGCTTCGTCCTCGAGTGGCTGTTCTTCAGCTACCTCTACCAGCGCGAGCACCTGCAGCAGGTGCTGATGACGTATGCGCTGATCCTCGTCTTCGAGGAGGCGCGCAGCCTGCTCGTCGGCAACGACGTGCATGGCGTGCAGGCGCCGAGCTGGCTCGCGGGCAGCTTCGCGCTCGGCGAGCTGATGTCCTACCCCTGGTACCGGGTCTTCGCGTCGGTCGCCTGCATCGTCGTCGCGTTGGCGCTGTACGCGGTCGTCAACCGCACGCGCCTCGGGATGATGATCCGCGCCGGCGCGAGCAACCGCGACATGGTGCGCGGCCTCGGGATCAACATCAAGCTGCTGTACCGCATCGTCTTCGCCGGCGGCGTCGCGCTCGCGGCGCTCGCGGGCATGATCGCGGCGCCGCTGTCGTCGGTCTACCCGGGCATGGGCGGCAGCGTGCTCATCATCTGCTTCGTCGTCGTCGTCATCGGCGGCATCGGCTCGATCACCGGGGCGCTGATCGCGTCGCTGCTCGTGGGCTTCGTCGACACCTTCGGCAAGGTCTTCTTCGCCGAACTCAGCGGTATCGGCGTGTATCTGCTGATGGCGGTGATCCTCGTCTGGCGCCCCGAAGGGCTGATGCGCCGTGGGTACTGAGCGCGGCTGGATCGTCCCGGTCGCCGCCGCCGTGGCGCTCGCCGTGCTGCCCGCGGTGCTCACGCCCTACACGCAGGACCTGGTGCTCAAGATCGCGGTCTACTCGATCTTCGCGTTGAGCCTGGAACTGCTGATCGGCATGACCGGCCTCGTGAGCCTGGGCCATGCGGCTTTCCTGGGCATCGGCGCGTATGTCGCCGTGCTCGCCACCGGTGATGGCGGCGCGGCGTCGATGCTGTGGCTGCTGCCGGCGTCCATCGCCGCGGCGGCGCTGTACGCGCTGTTCGTCGGCAGCTTGAGCCTGCGCACCAAGGGCGTGTACTTCATCATGGTCACGCTCGCCTTTGCACAGATGGCCTACTTCGTGTTCCACGACACCAAGCTCGGCGGCGGCAGCGACGGCATCTTCCTCTACACCAAGCCGGTGCTTGCGATCGGCGGGCGCACGCTGCTGGACCTGGACGACAAGCTGACGCTGTACTACACCGTCATCGCCGCGCTGGTCTTCACCTACGCGCTGCTGGCGCTCGTCGGCCGCTCGCGCTTCGGCCACGCACTGGCCGGCATCCGCATCAACGAGCAACGCATGCGCGCCGCCGGTTTCGCGACCTACGCCTACAAGCTCGCCGCCTTCGTCCTCGCCGGCGCGCTTGCCGGCTTGGCGGGCTTCCTGCTCGCGGTCAAGGACGGCGGCGTGAACCCCGAGTTGTTGTCGTGGCACGAGTCGGGTGCGGTGATGCTGATGATCATCCTCGGCGGTATCGGCAGCCTGCGCGGCGCGGTGATCGGCGCCGTGGCGTTCACCCTGCTCAAGGAGCTGTACCAATCGGAGGCGCTGCTCGGCGCGCTCGCCGGGCATTGGCAGCTCACGCTCGGACTCACGATCATCGCTTTCGTCGCCTGGCTGCCCAAGGGGCTGATCGGCCTGGCAAGGCGTGGCGGGGGTACGGGTCATGGCTGAGGCGCTGCTCAGCGCCGTCGACCTGACGCGCCGCTTCGGCGGCCTCACGGCCGTGAGTGCCGTCTCGCTCGCGCTGCGCCAGGGCGAACTGCACGCGGTGATCGGCACCAACGGCGCCGGCAAGTCGACGCTGATCAACATGCTCTCGGGCGAGATGGCAGCGACGAGCGGGCGCATCGAGCTCGCCGGCGCGGACATCACGGCCTGGTCTCAGCCCAGGCGCGCGCATGCCGGCATCGGCCGCAGCTACCAGCGCACGACGATCTTCCCGAGCCTCTCGGTGTTCGAGAACACGCGCCTGTGCGCGCAGGCGCGCGACGCCAGGCCCTGGGCGCTGTGGCAATCGGCGGCGCACTGCGACACGAGTTGCAGCGCGGCCGAGCAGGCGCTCGGCGCGGCCGGCCTCGCCGAAGTCGCCGCGCGCCCCGCGGGCCTGCTCAGCCACGGCCAGCAGCGCCAGCTCGAAATCGCGATGTGCCTGGCCACCCGCCCGCGCGTGCTGCTGCTCGACGAACCGCTCGCCGGCATGGGTGCCGAGGAGACCGAACGCATGCTCGCGCTGCTGACGGCGCTCAAGGCCGAACACGCGTTGCTGCTCGTCGAACACGACATGGACGCGGTGTTTCGCGTCGCCGACCGAATCACGGTGATGGTCAACGGCGAGGTCATCGCGAGCGACCGGCCCGAGGTCATCCGCACCCACCCCGGCGTGATCGTGGCCTATCTGGGCGAGGGGCATTGAGATGGCGCCCCCACGCTCACTGCGTTCGCTGCCCCCCGAGGGGGCGCCCGGCGGCTTCGGGCGGCCGGGCGCCGCCGGGATGCTCCGCGCGACCGGCCTGAACACCTACTACGGTGAGAGCCACATCCTGCGTGGCGCCGACCTGCTGATCCCGGAGCGCACCGCGGTCGGCCTGCTCGGTCGCAACGGCATGGGCAAGACGACGCTGATCCGCACCCTGATGGGCTACGTGCGCCCGGCCTCCGGCCAGGTGGCCTGGCAGGGCCGGCAGGTGACCGGCGCGCCGCCCGAGCGCATGGCGCGGCTCGGGATCGGCTACGTGCCCGAGGGGCGCGGAATCTTCCCCAACCTGTCGGTGCGCGAGAACCTGCTCGTCTCGGCGCGCGCCGGCGCCGACGGCAAGCGCGACTGGACCTACGAGCGCGTTCTCGCGACCTTCCCGCGCCTCGCCGAGCGCCTTTCCCACGGCGGCCAGCAGCTCTCGGGCGGCGAGCAGCAGATGCTCTCGATCGGCCGCGCGCTGATGACGAATCCGAGCCTGATGATCCTCGACGAGGCGACCGAGGGCCTGGCGCCGCTGATCGTGGCCGAGATCTGGCGCGTCGTCGGCAGCATCCGTCAGAGCGGCATCAGCACCCTGATCGTCGACCGCAACTACCGCGCCGTGCTCGCTCACACCGACCAGGCGGTGGTGATGGAAAAGGGCCGCATCGTCCTGGCTGGCAGCTCGGCCGAACTGACAGCGCAGCCCGAGCCGCTGGCGCGCCTGCTCGGCGTGTGAAGCCGATCGGACGCGCCGGCCAACCGGAGGAGATCACGCCATGATTCTCGAGATCGCCGACATCCGCATCGCGCCCGGCAGCAACGCCGCCTTCGAGGCCGCGGTCCGCCACGGCGCCGAGACCGTGATCGCGAGCGCGAAGGGCTTTCGCGGCTGCAAGGTCAACCGCGGCGTCGAGTCGCCCGAGCGCTACATGCTGATGGTCTACTGGGACACCCTCGAAGATCACACCGTGAGCTTTCGCGGCGGGCCGCTGTTCGCGCAGTGGCGCGCCATCGTCGGCCCGTTCTTCGCCGCGCCGCCGGTGGTGGAGCACTTCGAGCTCGTCGCCAAGTCGGCCTGAACCGCTGCCCGTCATCGATCGCTGCGGCGCCCTCGCGCGGGCCCAGGCTGATTGAAGCAGCGGGCCGGGCTTTGCTGCACACTGCGCGCAGTCGGACGAATCTCGGGATCGCATGGGCAAGTTGAAGCTGTGGGGCACGCTGGGCGTGCTGATCGTTGTAGCGGGGGCGGGTGCTTGGTGGCTGCAGCAGGGCCGCGGCGGCACAAGCGCGGGGCCGGGCGGAGCCGCATCGGGCGCCGCTGCTGGCGGCCCGGGGGCTGCGCCGCCCGCCAGCGTGACCCTCGCCGTTGCCGAGCGCCGCGACTGGCCGGTGCAGCTCGCGGCGAGCGGCACGGTCACGGCACTCAACATGGTCGAGATCCGGCCCCAGGTGGCGAGCGTCGTGACGCGGGTCGCGATCCGGGAGGGGCAGTTCGTCAAGGCGGGCGAACTGCTGTTCACGCTCGACAGCCGCGCCGACGAGGCCAACCTCGCCAAGGCGCAGGCGCAGCTCGAGCGCGACCAGGCCGCGCTTGCCGATGCCCAGCGCCAGCTCGCGCGCAGCCGCGAGCTGTTCGACCAGAAGTTCGTCTCGCAGAGTGCGGTCGACTCCAACCTGACGCTCGTCGACAGCGCCAAGGCCGCCGTCAACGCCGATCGCGCCGCGCTCGCTGCGGCGAAGGTCGCGCTGAGCTACAACCGCATCGTCGCGCCGGCGGCGGGCCGCGCCGGCGCGATCGACGTCCACGTCGGCAGCTATGTGCAGCCGAGCTCGCCCGCGCTGGTGACGATCACCCAGCTCGACCCGATCGCGGTTGCGTTCGCGCTGCCGCAGCGCGACCTGCCCGATGTGCTCGCGGCATTGAAGTCGGGCAACGCGCCGGTGCAGGCGACGCTGCCCGATGGCCGCGGCAGCCTTGCCGGCAGGCTGCAGTTCGTCGACAACGAGGTCGATGCGAACTCGGGCACGGTCAAGGTCAAGGCGGTGTTCGACAACCGCGAACTGCGCCTGTGGCCGGGCGCCTTCGTCAACGTGGGGCTCGCCGTGCGCACGCTGCCGGGCGCGACCGTGATCCCGCAGGCGGCGATCGTGCAGGGCGCGACGGAGAGCACCGTCTTCATCGTCGGTGCCGACGGCAAGGCCGTGCTGCGCAAGGTCGAGGTGCGTGCCGCAGCGGGCAACGAGGCCGTGGTCGACGGCCTCGAGCCGGGCCTGAAGGTGGTCGTCGAAGGCAAGCAGAACCTGCGCCCGGGCAGCGCCGTGCGCGAGCGTGCCGCCGAGGGCGCTCGCGCGGCGTCGGGCGCTGCGGCACCCATCCGCCCCGCGCCCTGACTCGACATGAACCTGTCCGAACTCTTCATCCGCCGTCCGGTGATGACGGTGCTGCTCAACGCCGCGATCGTGCTCGCCGGCGTGATCGCCTACGGCCGCATCCCGGTCGCCGCGCTGCCGAGCTACAACACGCCGGTGATCAACGTCTTCGCCGGGCTGCCGGGTGCGAGCCCGGAGACGATGGCGGCCTCGGTCGCGCTGCCGCTCGAAAAACAGTTCTCGACCATCCCCGGCCTGGCCCTCATCAGCTCGAGCAGCACGCTCGGCGCCACCTCGCTGACGCTCGAGTTCGACGAGGGGCGCGACATCGACGCCGCGGCCGTGGACGTGCAGGCCGCGCTGCTGCGCGCGCAGCGCGCGCTGCCGCAGGACATGACCTCGCCGCCGTCGTACCGCAAGGTCAATCCGGCCGACGCGCCGGTGCTGTTCATCGCGCTGCAGTCGCAGGCGCTGAACCTGTCGGACCTGAACGACTATGCCGAGCACCTGATCGCGCCCACGCTGTCGACGCTCGAAGGCGTGGCGCAGGTGGCCGTCTATGGCCAGAAGCGCTTCGCGGTGCGGGTGCGCGTGCTGCCCGATGCGCTCGCGGCGCGCAACATCAGCCTCGACGAGCTGACGGCCGCGCTCGCCGCGGCCAACGCCAACACGCCGGTGGGCACGCTCGAAGGCAGCCGCCAGACGCTCACGCTGCAGGCCAACCGCCAGTTGCGCAACGCGGCCGAGTTCGCCGAGCTGATCGTCGCCAGCCGCAACGGCACGACGGTGCGGCTGCGCGACGTGGCCCAGGTGCAGGACAGCTTCGAGACCGTCAAGTCGGCGGCGCGCTTCAACGGCGAGACCTCGATCACGCTCGCCGTGCTGCGCCAGCCGGATGCGAACACGGTCAAGGTGGTGGATGCGGTGCGGGCGGCGATCCCGGCCTTCCAGGCGCAGTTGCCGGCGTCGGTCACGCTCACCGTTACCAACGACCGCTCGGCGTCGATCCGCGACGCGCTGCACGACGTGAGCCTGACCCTGCTCGGCACGATCGCGCTCGTCGTGCTCGTGATCTTCCTGTTCCTGCGCCGCGTCGTCGCGACGCTGATCCCCACGCTGTCGCTGCCGGTCTCGCTGCTGGGCGCGATCGCGCTGCTGTGGGCCTTCGGCTACAGCCTGGACAACATTTCGCTGCTCGGCCTGACGCTCGCCGTCGGCCTCGTCGTCGACGACGCGATCGTGATGCTCGAGAACATCATGCGCCATGTCGAGGAGGGCATGCCGCCGTTCGAGGCCGCGCTGCAGGGCTCGCGCGAGGTGGCGTTCACGATCATCTCGATCTCGACCTCGCTCGTCGCGGTGTTCATCCCGATCTTCTTCATGCCGGGCGTGATCGGCCTGCTGTTCCACGAGTTCGCGGTCGTCGTCTCGCTCGCCATCCTGGCCTCGGCCTTCGTCTCGCTGACGCTGGTGCCGATGCTGGCGAGCCGCTTCATCACCGACAGCGCGCACATGCGCAGGCCCGGCGCGCTGGTGCGGCTGTTCGAGCGCGCGTTCGACCGCACGCTCGCCGCCTACACGCGCACGCTCGACGCGGCGCTCGCGCACCGGCGCTTCGTGCTCGCGGTCGCGCTCGCCACCTTTGCCGCGACGGCGGGGCTCTTCGCCGCCATCTCCAAGGGCTTCTTCCCCGAGGAGGACATCGGTCAGTTGCGCATCAGCACCGAGGCCTCGGAAGACATCTCGTTCGCGGCCATGGTTGCGCTGCAGGACCGCGCGGCGGCGATCGTGCGCGCCGATCCGAACGTCGCGACGGTGAGTTCGTTCAACGGCGGCTTCGGGGCGCAGAACACCGGGCGCATGTTCGTCAACCTCAAGCCGCGCGCCGAGCGGCTGCCGATGAAGCAGGTCGTGGAAGGATTGAGGCGCAAGCTGCGCGAGGTGCCGGGCCTGGCCGCCTACCCGCAGCCGGTGCAGAACCTGCAGCTCGGCGGGCGCATCAGCAAGAGCCAGTTCCAGTACATCCTGCAAAGCGTCAAGGCCGACGAGTTGAACGACTGGGCCGCCCGGCTGCAGGAGAAGCTCGCTGCCGACCCGCTGTTCCGCGACGTGACGACCGACGCGCAGTTGAAGGGCCTGCAGGCGAGCCTGGCCATCGACCGCGACCGCGCCAACACGCTCGGCGTGTCGATCGAGTCCGTGCGCTCGGCCCTCTACGGCGCCTTCGGCGAGCGCCAGGTCTCGACCATCTACACGCCCGCCGACAGCTACCCGGTGATCCTGGAAGTCACGCCCTCGGCCAAGAGCGACGAGAGCGCGCTCGCCAACATCCACGTGCGCAGCAGTTCCGGCGCGCTGGTGCCGCTGTCGAGCTTCGCGACCGTCCTGCGCACCGTCGGGCCGACCGCGGTCAACCATGTCGGGCAGCTGCAGGCGGTGACGGTGTCGTTCAACCTCGCGCCGGGGGTGCCGCTCGGCGACGCGACGAACCGCATCGAGCGCTACCGCGACGAACTGCGCATGCCGGCCTCGATCATCACCAGCTACGGCGGCGACGCGGCCGTGTTCAAGAGCTCGCAGGCCAGCCAGGCGGTGCTGATCGTCGCCGCGCTGCTCGTGATCTACGTGCTGCTGGGCGTGCTCTACGAGAGCTACATCCACCCGCTGACCATCCTCGCCGGCCTGCCGTCGGCGGCGGTCGGCGCGCTCGCCACGCTGATGCTCTTCGGCCAGGACCTGACGCTGATCGCGACCATCGGCATCCTGCTCCTGATCGGGATCGTCAAGAAGAACGCGATCATGATGATCGACTTCGCGCTCGACGCGCAGCGCCACCGCGGCATGGCGCCGGCGCAGGCGATCCGCGAGGCCTGCGTGCTGCGCTTCCGGCCGATCATGATGACCACGCTCGCCGCGCTCGCCGGCGCGGTGCCGATCGCGCTCGGCCTCGGCGCCGGCGCCGAGCTGCGCCAGCCGCTCGGCCTCGCCGTCGTCGGCGGGCTCGTCTTCTCGCAGGCGATCACGCTCTACATCACGCCGGTGATTTACCTGTATCTCGACCGCTTCAGCGGCAAGGGCCCGGTGACGCGGGCCGAGGGCGCGGTCGCGGTTTGAGCGCTGGAGAACCATAATCCGAACCATGGTTCAAGCACCCGTCGATCACGATCGACTCGCTGCCGTGTGCCGGCGTTACGGCATCCAGCGGCTGCGCATGTTCGGTTCGGCGGCCGAAGGGGAGAGCTCGGACCGCAGCGATGTCGATCTGCTGGTGGAGTTCATTCCCGGCGAGGCGCCGGGCGCCTTTGCGTTGGTCGATCTGCAGGACGAGTTGTCCGTGCTGTTCGGCGGCAAGTCGATCGACCTCGCGTTCCCGTCGATCCTGCGCAACCCCTACCGGCGCCGCGCCATCGAGCCGCAGTTGCGCCCGCTCTACGGATGAGCCCGCTCGATCGCACACCCGCTCACGTGGCCGACATGCTCCAGTTCGCCGGTGAACTGCGCACCCTGGCCTCCAACGTCACGCTCGAGCGCTATCTCGCCGACCGGGTGTTGAACCTCGCCTTCGAGAAGCTGTTCATCAACCTCGGCGAAGCTGCCAGCCGCATCGCCGAGGACCAGCGCGCCGGCATCCCCGGCGTGCCGTGGCGCCAGATCATCGGCTTGCGCAACATCCTGGCCCACGGTTACGAGCAGATCGAACAAGAGACGCTCTTTCGAACCGCGGCCGGCGAGCTCGACAGCGTCGAAGCGGCGCTTCGGTCCTGGCTGGATGCCAAGGGCTGAGGTGCCGAGTCGGCTGCTGCGCCGCTGCACAAGCGCGAGAGTCCGTCACGTCAACGAGAGTCAAGATCGAGATCGCCAACCTGGCCAGTGTCGCGCTGGCCGTTGTCGGCCATCTCGCCGGCCTCGGCCGATTTCGACATTGAGAAGCTGGCCATCAGCCAGCTCGCGATCCTGAACCTGTGTGCGATGATCCGCGGCATCTTCAGACTCAAGGCAATGCAGGCCGAACACAACGCCCAAAGGCCGCCCCGCTACGGCAGGCACGAGGCCGGCGCGACCGCCGCCGCAACGGCATGAGGCCGACGCTGGCCGCGCGCATCGCGATGCTCGCCGCGGCCGCAGCCGTGGCTGCCGGCTGCGCGACGCCGACAACCCAGCTCGGCGCGCAGTACCGCGACCCTGGCGCGCCCGCGCAGGCGCTGCGCGGCGCGACCCTGCTCGTGGTCTGCGAAGCGCCCGAACAGGCTCTCAGGCTGATCTGCGAAGGCCAGGTCTCGGCGCAGCTCGCGGCGCTGGCCACGCGGCCGGTGACGGATGCCAGGATTGCGAGCCCGACGCCGGGCCGCGAAGCGCCCGCCGGCGCCTACATCGGCGCCGCGCAGGCGGCGGGCGCGCAGGCCGTGTTCAATGCGACGCTTGCCGCGGACGACTCGGTCGCGGCTTCGACGCCCACGATCAGCATCGGCATCGGCGGCTTCGGCGGGTCGGGAGGCTACCGCGGCGGCGGCGGAGCGGGCGGCGTCGGCGGTGGCGTCGGGCTCACCCTGCCCGTCGGCCAGGCGCCGCCCGGCCATGGCTTGTCCGCGATCGGCTCCGTCGTCGACGTGGCCAGCGGGCGCGTAGTGTGGTCGGCCAAGGCGATCGTGCCGCCCGCCGCCGATCCATCGGCGATGGTGGCCGAGGCTGCGCGCGCGCTCGTCAGCGCGGCTGCCCAGGCCGGGCTTTTCTAGGGCCGCGGCGCCGGGCCGCCCCAAGCAAGGCCCTACCCTCGCGGAGGGTCGCTCGCCGGTTTCGGCGAGCGGGGTGTCGTCACTCAGGGCTTCACGGCCAGGCCGCGAAATGCCTGCCGCGCGGCGGGCAGGTCCTTGCATCTGCCGCCGCCGGCGCGCATGCCGCCGTCGTCGCTGAGCAGCATCAGCTCACCGCTGCCCGGCAGCGCGAACAGTGCCTCGGGGCGCAGGCTTCCGAGCGCGATGCCCGGCAACGGCGTTGGTGCGTCCTGTGCCCGCCCCGACCAGCGGTAGAGCGCAAAGCTGCCCGCGTCGCCGGGCGGCCCGGCGGCGATGACGTAGCTGCCACCCACGAGCTCGATGCTGCGGATACCGCGCTGGCCGAGGTCGAGTGCTACAGGCATTCCGAAGCGCGCCCGCTGGCCGTGCAGGACCACTTCGCCCGGGTTGTCGAGCGGGATCACGAGCGCGCGCCCTTGCTGCAGCGGATTGCGCAGCCCGATCAGCAGCCGGCCGTCGGGCGTTGCAGCCAGGCCTTCGATGTTGAAGCCGCCCGCGGCCTCGGCGGCGCGGCGCGCTGCGGCGGCGAGCGGATAGGCCGAGAGCGATGGCGCAGCCAGCATGTCTTCGAGCAACTGCAGGTAGGGCTTGCCCACCGCCGCCACCGTTGGCGGCGGCCCGGGCACGAGCTCGGTCGCGAACAGGCGCTGCCGGCCGGGCTGGGCGCGGCCCTTGGCGTCGCGCGCGTGCGACGTGATCCAGTAGACGCGCGCGCCCACCGCCGCCGCACCTTCGATGTCGGCCTCGTCCTTGCCGCCCAGGCCCAGGAACCCGCCCAGGGGCACCGAGCCGACGCGCGCCGGCTGCCCACGGCGATGCAGCGCAAGCACGTTGGTCTCGTCGTTGCCGACGATGAAATGCTCGGCGTCGAGCGCCACGGCGGCCGACGCATCGCAGGCGCCGGCATACGACGCCGGGTTGCCGGCCTCGGCGCCCGCGGCCGTCGCCGCGAGGCATGCCAGCAAGGCGCACCACGAGACAAAGGGTAGGCGCCGAACGGATGGCATCGACATGAAGGGTTGTGCCGGGCGTGTCGCGGCGCAGTGTATGCGGCCACTGGGTCGATCGGGCGAGCCCGTCGCCGTGCCGATCCGGCGCGCCGCGAGGCACGGCCAAAACCGGCTATCGTGCGCGCCATGCTGCGCTACGAAACCATCCCCGTCACCCCCTTCCAGCAGAACTGCTCGCTCGTTTGGTGCGACCAGACGCGCGAGGCTGCCGTGATCGACCCCGGCGGCGACCTCGAACTGATCCGCGACGCGATCGCGCGCCACGGCGTCACGCTCAAGCAGATCCTGCTCACCCATGCGCACATCGATCATGCCGGTGGCACGGCGGCGCTGGCGCGCGAGTTCGCGCTGCCGATCGTCGGCCCGCACCCGGCCGACCAGTACTGGATCGACGCGCTTGCGCAGCAGGGGCGCATGTTCGGCCTCGCCGCGGCGGAGACTTTCGCGCCGACGCGCTGGCTGCAAGACGGCGACCGGGTCGAGGTGGGGAGAAGCACGCTCGCCGTGCGCCACTGCCCGGGCCATACGCCGGGGCATGTGGTGTTTCACGATCCGCAGACCCGGCGCGCCTTCGTCGGCGACGTGCTGTTCTCCGGCAGCGTCGGCCGCACCGACCTGCCCGGCGGCGACACCGACACGCTGATCGCAAGCATCACGCAGCGCCTGTGGCCGATGGGCGACGACACGGTGTTCATCCCCGGCCACGGACCGGAGAGCAGCTTCGGCATCGAGCGGCGCACGAATCCGTTTGTCGGCGGGACCTGAGAGCACCCGCGGTACGGGGCACTGCTCGAGCTGCGCCTGGGTGGCGCCGATCGAGTCGCGACCTGGGCCGAGGGGATGCAGGATCTCGTCGACGAGTTCGCCCTGGAACAGGGCCGGGCGGCGTACCAGTGGTTCCGCGGCTGGGCCCAGGCGCGCCATCGACCAACTGCCGGAAGCGGCCGACACGGGGCTCGTGAAAAGGGCGCGTTGCCTCGATACAGGCTGGTGCGCGTTCGAGTTCAACCGCACGAGCATCGAAAGCCGCGGAGATTGCGACCGAAAGAGTCTCGGCACCTGAACTGCCGAGGCATTGGCATAATCTGCCAATCCTGGCTTGGTGAGCCTGGCCTCGCACTTTCGGAGCCGACAACATGCCTACACGCAATGTAGTTCTGAGCGAGCATCAACAGGCGCTGGTCGAGACCTTGGTGCGGTCCGGTCGCTACCAGAACGCCAGCGAGGTACTGCGCGAAGGACTGCGCCTCGTCGAGGAGCGCGAGCGCATTGCGCAAGCCAAGCTCAAGGCCATCAGGCAAGCGACCCGCCAGGGCTGGGCGGATGTCTCCGCGGGACGGTACGCCGATGTCGCCGATGATCAGCTCGAAGACTTCGTTGGCCAATTGGGCCGCCGTGCCGCCACGCTGGTCAAGACGGCGAGCTGATGCTTCGCTATCGGCTGTCGGACGCAGCCCAGGCCGATGTCATCAACATACTTGCCTGGACACACGAGCAACTCGGCGAGGCCGCCCGACTGCGCTATGAGAGCCTGATCGTCGCGGCGCTTCGCGACGTGGCAACGCAGCCGGACCGACCGGGCAGCATCGCGCGGCCAGAACTCGGCGCGGGTGTTCGATCGTGGCACCTGCGACTGAGCCGCAATCACGCGGCTACAGGTGCAGAAGCGGTCCGCCGGCCGCGTCACTTCCTCGTCTACCGCTTTGAGCCCGCCTTGCTCGTTGTCGGTCGGGTGCTGCACGACGCCATGGAATTGGCGCGGCACCTGGACCCCGATACGTCCTGGGAATGACCGCCGGCGCACGCTGACCGACCGATCGGTGGCAGCAGGCTGGGTTGGGGCCGCCGCTGCAACGCGGGGTCCAGAGGGCTGCCCTTGGCCAGCGACCCTTGGACTGCAACAGAGCAGCGGTCAGGGTAGGGTGAAGCTGGGGTGAAGCTGGGGCCTTGACGTTTTAGGATGCTTCCATCAAACTGGAAACATGGAATTAACGCGCGCAACATGATGAGCAACGGTCTCGCAAGTCGCCTCTCGTTTCTCGACCGCTACCTGACAGTCTGGATCTTCGCCGCGATGGCGATCGGGGTCGGGCTGGGCACGCTGGTGCCGGGCGTCGAGGCCTTCATCGACCGCTTCCAGGTCGGCACGACCAACCTCCCGATCGCGGCCGGCCTGATATTGATGATGTACCCGCCGTTCGCGAAGGTGCGCTATGAAGAACTGCCCGACGTGTTCCGCGATCGCAGGGTGCTCGGCCTGTCGCTGCTGCAGAACTGGGTCGTCGGCCCGGTGCTGATGTTCGCGCTCGCGCTCGTCTTCCTGCACGACAAGCCCGAATACATGGTCGGCCTGATCATGATCGGCCTCGCGCGCTGCATCGCGATGGTGATCGTCTGGAACGAACTCGCCGGCGGCTCGACCGAATACGCCGCCGGTCTGGTGGCGTTCAACGCCATCTTCCAGGTGCTGTTCTTCAGCGTCTATGCCTGGTTCTTCATCACCGTGCTGCCGCCGCTGTTCGGGCTTGCCGGCTCGGTGGTCGACGTCTCGATCGCGCAGATCGCGCAGAGCGTGTTCATCTATCTGGGCATCCCCTGCGTCGCCGGGTTGCTGACGCGCGCCGTGATGCTGCGATTCGTGTCCAGGCAGTGGTACCACGAGCGCTTCGTGCCGAAGATCGGCCCGATCACGCTCGTCGCGCTGCTGTTCACGATCGTCGTGATGTTCAGCCTCAAGGGCAGGCTGATCGTCACGATCCCGTTCGACGTGGTGCGCATCGCCGTCCCGCTGCTGCTGTACTTCGTGCTGATGTTCCTGTTCTCGTTCTTCATGAGCCGGCGCCTGGGCGCCAATTACGAGAAGAGCGCGACGCTGTCGTTCACCGCCGCGAGCAACAACTTCGAGCTCGCGATCGCGGTTGCGATCGCGGTCTACGGGCTGAACTCGGGCGCCGCGTTCGCGGCTGTGATCGGGCCGCTGGTCGAAGTGCCGGTGATGATCGGCCTGGTGGGCGTCGCGCTGGCGTTCAAGCGCCGCTTCTTCGCCGTGCCGGCGCGTGCTTGATGGACGCAGCGATGGGCGCAGCAATGCACGAACGGAAGGATCCAGAGATGGACGAGAAGACGGCCGTCGCCGCGCTCGCCGCGCTTGCCCAATCGATGCGGCTGCGCGTCTTTCGCGCCCTCGTCGGCGCCGCGCCGCAGGGCATGACGCCGGGCCTGCTCGCGTCGACGCTCGGCCTGCCGGCGTCGACGTTGTCGTTCCACCTCAAGGCGCTGATGCACGCCGGGCTCGTGTCGCAGCAACGCGACGGCCGCAGCCTCGTCTACCGCCCCGACATCGCGCGCATGAACCAACTACTCGCCTACCTGAGCGCACATTGCTGCCAGGGCGAGGCATGCGACGTGCAGCCCATGGCGGCATGTTCCACCCCCACTTGCTGAGTCACCGGAGAACCCACGATGAAGCGTTTCCACGTCCACCTGCACGTCGCCGACCTTGCGCAAAGCGTCGGCTTCTACGCCAGGCTCTTCGCAGCCGAGCCGTCGCGCCTTGAGGGCGACTACGCGAAGTGGATGCTCGACGATCCGCCGCTGAACTTCGCGATCAGCACGCGCGGTGCGCAGCCAGGCATCGACCACCTGGGCATCCAGACCGACGACGCGACCGATCTCGCAGCGCTGAAGGCGCGTGCACAAGCGGCCGACATGGCGCTGCTTGACGAGGGCGAGACGACCTGCTGCTACGCGCGCAGCGAGAAACACTGGGTCACCGACCCGCAGGGCATCGCCTGGGAACATTTCCATACCCTCGGCGATATCCCGGTGTTCCGCGAGGCCGCGCCAGCGCCGGGCGCGAAGGCGGCCTGCTGCGCACCGTCGGCGCAGGGCGCGCAAGCCGGCGCCTGCTGCTGATTCGCGATGACCTTGCACGTGCTCGTGCTGTGCACGCACAACTCGGCGCGCAGCGTGCTGGCCGAAGCGATGCTCGACCATTGGGCGCGCCGCCTCGGCCGCGACGTGCAGGCGCACAGCGCCGGCAGCGCACCCAGCGGCAGGATCAACCCGTTCGCGATCGAAGTGCTGCAGGCGGCGGGCATCGCCACCGCCGGCTACCGCAGCAAGGGCTGGGACGAGTTCAGCGCCGACGATGCGCCGCCGCTGGCAGTCGTGATCACGGTGTGCGACAGCGCCGCCGCCGAGGCCTGCCCGGTGTTCCCTGGCGGTGCGGCGGGCGAGCCGGTTCGGGTGCACTGGGGCTACCCCGATCCGTCCACCGCCGAGGGCGGCGACGAGGGCAAGCGGCGTGCGTTCGAGCTCGTGCGCCAGGCCATCGGCTACCGCATGTTGCAGTTGCTGGCGCTGCCGATCGAGGCCATGAGCCGCGCGCAACTGCAGGCCGCGCTGGTCGCCATCGGGCGCACTTGAAGGCGCAAGGGCGTGCGGCTGAGCAATGTCAAGCCGGGTGAACGATGGCCGGTGTTAGCCTGCCGGGCAGTCTTGAGAATCCCCTTCACGGACATGAGCAAACTCCCCCGGCAAAGCTTCCAGTTTGTCTTCTCGCTCCTGATGGGCGCGATGATGGTGTTCCTGATGACCTTCGTCATCACGCTCGTCAATGTCGGCTGGACACCCGATTTCGTGCGCCGCTGGTGGCAGGCCTTCCTCGTTGCCTATGTCGTCGCGGTGCCGGCGATCTACTTCGTCGCACCGCTGGCGCGGCGGCTGACCGCGCGCGTCGTCGAGATGCCCTGATCATGGGCGCCCTTCGCATCCCGGCCCGGGGCCTTGCCGTTGTCGCGGTGGGGTTGGCCGCCCTGGCGCCCGGCACGCCCGCGCTTTCGAGCCAGGCGCTGGCGGCGGACCTCGGCTGCATGAACTGCCATGGCGATCCGCCACGCAAGCAGGCACCGACCTTCGCTGCACTGGCCCTGCAATACGCTCCGGCGCGCGACGACGCGGCTCGTCAGGCAAAGCTCGCCGAGAAGCTGCGCCAAGGATCGATCTTCAGCCACATCGACGCCCACGAGCGGCTGAGCCCCGAAACTGCCGCGCGCCTGGTGCGCTGGATCGCCGAGGGCGCGCAGTGATGGGCGCTGACTTCATGCGCGCGATGGTCGGGGCTGCCCGGTCCGATCCGACCCCGCCCCTGTCGGCCACGGGCCCGGCGCGCAGCGAGTTCTCGCGCCAGATGGACGGCTACCTGCGCGGCATGCTGAATTGGGACCAGCTCGACGCGTTGTGGCGCAGCGTCCGAGCCGAGCCGCGGGGCTGGTACGTGAGCCAGGCCGGCGAAGCGGTTGCGGCGTCGCCGCTGGAGGCGCAGGCATTGTTGACCTTCGTGGACGAGGTCGATGCGCTGCTGCGCCGCGAACACGAACACGACTTCTGCGGCATCGTCTTCGCCGACGACTCCGAGCGGCCCGCGTTCATCAAGATCTTCGATCCCGGCAACGTCGGCTCCTTCTGCCATAGTGGCGGCGCGCCGATTCCACCGCGCTGGGTGTTGTCGCGAAGCAAGCCCGACCGCATCGACGACGACGCGCCGGCGCCCGGTGCGCGCAAACGCTGGTGGAGCCGCCTGTTCGGGCCCGGCGATGGCTGACCTCGGCCGCCGCCGACTCTGCCCGCGACTTGCGGCGCCATGAGTGCAGGGCACGCACACAGCCACGCGCCGGCCGACCACAACGCCGCGTTCGCGATCGGCATCGGCCTGAATGTCGCCTTCGTCGCGGTCGAGGCCTGGGTCGGCTGGAAGATCGACTCGCTCGCGCTGCTGGCCGACGCCGGGCACAACCTGAGCGACGTGTTCGGACTCGTGCTCGCCTGGGGCGGCGCGCTCGCCGGACGGCTGCGGCCGGATGCGCGCCACACCTACGGCTGGAAGCGGGCCGGCATCCTGGCCGCGTTCGCCAACGCGCTGCTGCTGCTGGTCGCGATGGGGTCGCTCGCCTGGGAGGCGGTGCAGCGGCTGCAGTCGCCGCAGCCGATAGCCGGCGCGACGATCATGGCCGTGGCCGGCATCGGCATCGTCGTCAACGCCGCCACCGCGCTGCTCTTCATGCGCGGCCGCGAGCGTGACCTCAACATCCGCGGCGCCTTCATGCACATGGCCGCCGATGCGCTGGTCTCGGCCGGCGTGGTCGTCGCGGGCGGTCTGGCGCTCGTGTTCGGCTGGGGCTGGATCGACCCGGTGACGAGCCTCGTGATTGCCGCGATCATCGTGGCGGGTACCTGGAGCCTGTTCCGCCAGTCGCTGCACCTGCTGTTCGACGGCGTTCCCGAGGGCGTGGACCTGCACGCCGTGCAGGCGCTGCTCGAAGCGCAGCCCGGCGTTGCCGGCGTGCACGACCTGCATGTCTGGGCCATGGGCACGGCGCAGACCGCGCTCACGGCGCACCTGGTGATGCCCGATGGCCAGGCCGACGACGCCTTCCTGCAGCGCGCCACCGAACAACTGCACGAGCGCTTCGAGATCGAGCATGTCACGCTGCAGGTCGTGCGGGTGCCTTTCACGCGCCCCTGCTCGCCCAAGGCCGGCGGCGCGCCCGACGAGCGGCACGAGCCCGGCGCGGGCGGCCGAGCGGGCCATCATGCGCACCAGGTTGCGGATCGGCCATGAGCGTGGTCATTGCGCGCTCGCGAGCAAGCTGTTCTGATGGCCTGACGTCCGGCGCGTTGGCGCCGACGCCTGAACGCCCTCAGCGATGAACACTTTCATGCACCTGCTCAACGGCGGCGCCGGCAACCTGGCCGCCTACCTCGCGGCGCATGTGCTGCTGTGCCTGGTGCCGGCGTTCTTCATTGCGGGTGCGATGGCCGCGCTGATCCCCAAGGCGAGCATCACGCGCTGGCTCGGCCGCAACGCGCCGTACCGCGTGTCCTACCCGGCCGCGGCGGCGGCGGGCTCGCTGCTCGCGGTGTGCTCCTGCACCATCGTGCCGCTGTTCGCCGGCATCTACAAGAAGGGGGCCGGGCTCGGGCCGGCGATCACCTTCCTCTTCTTCGCTCCGGCCGGCAACATCCTCGCGCTGGCCTATACCGGCAGCATCCTGGGCGCGGAGTTCGCGTTCGCGCGCTTCGTGCTGTGCCTGGTGTTCGGCATCGGCATCGGCCTCGCGATGGCGCTGCTGTTCTGGCGCGACGACGCCAGCCACGACGCGCAGACCGACACCCTGTTTGCCGAGCAGGCGAGCATCGCCCCGGCGGCCACCGGCGTGCTGCTGGCGCTGATGGCGGTGCTGATCGCGGGCACCTTGAAGCTGTGGCCGCTGACGGCCACCGTCGGCACGGTCACGCTGCCGCTGCCCTGGGCCGAGGCCTGGCAGGCGACGCTCGTCCGCTGGGTGCCGTTCGACGCGGCCAAGGGCGAAGAGGGCGTGAGCGTGCAGGGCTCGCTGCTGATCGTGCTGCTGTTCGCGATCGGCCTTGCCGCCTGGAAGGGCCTGGAGAACATCGTCGAAGGCGCGAACCGCTGGACCTGGATCGCGCTCGGCCTGGCCGCGGCGACGCTGCTCGTTGCGGCGCTGCGCTTGACGCCCGGGCCCGCCGGGCTCGAAGTCGCGCTCACCGGGCGCGCGCTCGCGGTGGGCCTGGCGATGGCAGCCGTGTGGCGGTATGCGAGCCGGCTCGAAGCCGCTGCCTGGCAGGCCTGGCTGTGGGAGGCGTGGCGCTTCGTCAAGCAGATCTTCGTGCTGCTGGTGGTGGGTGTGTTCGTGGTCGGCATCGTGCGCCAGCTGATCCAGCCCGAGTGGATCCAGAACCTGGCCGGCCGCAACGACCTGCTCGCCAACGCGGTGGCCGTCGTGTTCGGCGTGTTCATGTACTTCCCGACCCTCGTCGAGGTGCCGGTGGCGCACATGTTCCTCGACCTCGGCATGCACCGCGGGCCGCTGCTGGCCTACCTGATGGCCGACCCTGAGCTGAGCCTGCAGAGCATCCTGATGGTGGCGGCCGTGATCGGCCGGCCCAAGACCTTTGCCTATGTCGGGTTGGTGGCGCTGTTCAGCATCGTCGCCGGGCTGGCGTATGGGGCCTGGGTCGATGGCGTCGATCGCGTGTGGATCGCCGGCGGGCTCGGCGCGTTCGTGGCCGCGCTCGTGGCGCTACTGACTTGGCTCATGTCGCGCCGGGCGCCACCAGCGCGGGTTTGATTTCTTGAAGCAAGGAGAGCGTCGATGAAGACCATCAAGATCCTCGGCTCCGGTTGTGCCAACTGCAGGAAGCTCGAGGCGGTGGCGCGCGAGGCTGCTGCTGCTGCCGGCGTCGAGGCCGAGTTCGTCAAGGTCACCGACATGCAGGCGATCATGGCCTACGACCTGCTGGCCACGCCCGGGCTGGTGATAGACGACAAGCTCGTCAGCAGCGGCCGCATCCCGACCCAGGCCGAGGTCCGGCAGTGGCTGGCGTCCTGAGCCTCCTCTGCATCGACATTCCATGAAGACCCTGCCCATCCTCTGGAAGCGCCTCGTCAACGAAGGCGAAACCTGCGACCGCTGCGGCTCGACGCAGCGCAACGTCGCCAGCGCGGTCGCAAAGCTCGAAGCGGCGCTGCAGCCCCTCGGGATCCAGACCTTGCTCGAGACGCAAGCGATCGACGACGCGACCTTTCGCGCCGACCCGTCCGAATCCAACCGCATCTGGATCGCCGGCAAGCCGCTCGAGGAGTGGCTGGGCGCCAGCGTCGGCGCGAGCGCCTGCTGCAGCGTCTGCGGCGACCTGCCGTGCCGCACCGTCGAGGTCGACGGCGCCACCTTCGAGGCGATCCCCGAAGACCTGATCGTCCGGGCGGCAATGATCGCGGCATCGGCGATGGTCGGCCCCGGCAGTTCGTCGGCGGCCTCCGCGGCCTGCTGCACTTCTGGCTGCACGTGCGACTGATCGCGCGGGTGCGCGGACCGGTCATCATTGCGGGATGAAGGTCTTCGGAATCGCCGGCCACTCCGGCATGGGCAAGACGACGCTGCTCGAACGGCTGGTGCCGCACATCGCGTCGCGCGGCCTCGTGGTCTCGCTGATCAAGCACAGCCACAAGACCGTCGACATCGACCGCCCGGGCAAGGACTCGTACCGCCTGCGCGAAGCCGGCTGCAAGGAGGTGCTGCTGCTGGGCAACGAGCGCTGGGCGCTGATGCACGAGCTGCGCGGCGCCGCCGAGCCGCCGCTCGACTACCTGCTCCAGCGCATGCAGCGCTGCGACCTGGTATTGATCGAGGGCTTCAAGGATGGCGGCTTTCCGAAGCTCGAGGTCTGGCGCGCGGCGCTGGGCAAGCCGACGCTGTGGCCGCAGTGGCCGGGCATCGTCGCGCTGGCCGGCGACCTGCCGGCGCCGCCTGAGCCAGCCGCCCCGCCGGTGCGGCCACCGTGGCTGGCGCTGGCCGACACGCCTGCCATTGCAGACTTCGTGCTCGACCACGCGCAGGCCTACTGACTCACTTCGTCATGCCACACTCGCGGCGCAGCGAAGGGGGGCAGCAGCAGTGGAAGAACCGGATTTGGCGGCAAGGCAGGCGCAGCCCGCGCTGGGCGCGTTGCTCACGCGCCATTCGATCGGCCCGCGCTGGATGGTCGAGCCCGGCCCGACGCCGGCCGAGTTGCGCCTGGCGATCCGCGCCGCGCTGCGCGCGCCCGATCACGGCGGCCTGATCCCGTGGCGCGCCGTGATCGTCGCGGCGGACCAGCGCGCGGCGCTCGCGGATCGCTTCGAGGCGTTCGCGCGCGACATCGGCAAGGACGAGACCGAGGTCGCGATCGAGCGCGAGCGCGCCTTCAACGGCCCGGCGCTGGTGGCCTGGGTGGCGCGCATCGACGCCACGGTCGCCGAGGTGCCGCCGCACGAGCAGTGGATCTGCGTCGGCGGTGCGCTGGCGCAGTTCCTCACCGCGCTGCACGCGCTGGGCTACGGCGCCAAGACGCTGAGCGGCCGCAAGTGCAGCCATCCGGCGGTGGCGGGTGCGTTCTGCGCGCCGGGAGAACAGCTCGTCGCGTTCGTCGCCGCCGGCACGCCGTCGCGCCCGGTCGGCGCCCGCACCGAGGACGACCCCGACGCGGTGTTGTCGCAGTGGCGCGAGCCCTGACTGCGAGCGGCGCAGCCTGCGTCAGACGTCGAACTTCACGCCCTGCGCGAGCGGCAGGCTGTCGCTGTAGTTGATCGTGTTCGTCACGCGGCGCATGTACTGGCGCCACGCGTCCGAGCCCGACTCGCGGCCGCCGCCGGTCTCCTTCTCGCCGCCGAAGGCGCCGCCGATCTCGGCCCCCGAGGTGCCGATGTTGACGTTGGCGATGCCGCAGTCGCTGCCCGCCGCGGCCATGAAGGCTTCCGCTTCACGGATGTCGGTCGTGAAGATCGCGCTCGACAGGCCCTGCGGAACGCCGTTCTGCAGCGCGATGGCCTGCTCGAGCGTGTCGTACTTCAGCACGTAGAGGATAGGCGCGAAGGTCTCGTGACAGACGACGGCGGTCTGCGCCGGCATCGTGACCAGCGCCGGCTCGGCGTACCAGGCCTCGGGCCACTCGGCGCCGAGCGCGCGCGCGCCGCCGCGCACCGTGCCGCCCTCGGCGCGGGCTTGCGCGAGCGCGGCCTGCATCGCGTCGAAGGCCTGCCGGTCGATGAGCGGGCCGACGAGCGTGCCGTCTGCGAGCGGGTCGCCGATGCGCAGTTGCACGCGTACCTTGTCGAGCCGCGCGACGAGTTCGTCGTGGACCTGCGCGTGCGCGATCACGCGCCGCGTCGTCGTGCAACGCTGGCCGGCGGTGCCCCAGGCGCCGAACGCGATCGCGCGCACGGCAAGGTCGAGGTCCGCCTTATCGCTGACGATGAGCGCGTTGTTGCCGCCGAGCTCGAGCAGGCAGCGCCCGAAGCGCGCCGCAACGCGCGGGCCGACGCTGCGGCCCATGCGCGTCGAGCCGGTCGCGCTGACGAGTGCGACGCGCGGATCACCCGCCAACGCGTCGCCGACCGCGGCGCCGCCGATCAGCACCTGGCTCAGGCCCTGCGGCGCGGTGTTGCCGTCGGCGACATAGGCCGCCAAGGCCTGCTCGAACAGCGCCTGCGTCGCGAGCGCCGTGAGCGGCGTCTTCTCGCTCGGCTTCCACAGCACCGGGTCGCCGGCGACGAGCGCGAGCGCGGCGTTCCAGGCCCACACCGCGACCGGGAAGTTGAAGGCGCTGATCACGCCGACCACGCCCAGCGGCAGCCACTGCTCCATCATGCGATGGCCCTCTCGCTCGCTGGCGATCGTCAGGCCGTGGAGCTGGCGCGACAGGCCGAGCGCGAAGTCGCAGATGTCGATCATCTCCTGCACCTCGCCCAGGCCCTCGCTCGTGATCTTGCCCGCCTCGAGCGAGACAAGCGCCGCGAGGTCGGCCTTGTGCGCGCGCAGCGTGTCGCCGAAGCGACGCACGAGCTCGCCGCGCCTGGGCGCCGGGACGACACGCCAGGCGACGAAGGCGGCCTGCGCGCGCGCGATCGCGGCCTGTACCTCAGCCGCCGAGGCCAGGGCGACCTGGCCGGTCACGGCGCCATCGACCGGAGAGCGCGCCACGAGCGCGCCGCTGGCGTAGAAGGACGGTTCGACGCCCAGGCGTTGCAGCAGTTCGCGAGCTCGGATCGATGTGGACGGCATTCGGGTCTCCTCGGGCGGCAGAGGGCGAAGCTTACGCAATGCTCTCGACCTGGCGGCTCTGCTGGTAGGCCATGCCGAAGCGGTTGGCCAGGAAGTCGGGCAGCGCAAGCTCCTCCTGGCGCACGAAGCCGCGCTGCGGCAGCTTGCCTTCGCGGAACAGGTCCACCGCGGCGCAGATGCCGGCCGCGGTCGTGATCTGGATCGCAGACAGCGGCGCCGCGGCGTCGCGGTCGGCAAAGATCTTGCGTGCGAACACCTCTTGCAGCAGCACGCCGTTCTTCATGCCGCTCACGGTCACGAAGACGAGCACCACGTCCTGCATCGTCGCCGGCATGCTCTTGCGCATGATGTCCTTGAGCAACTCCTGGTCGCCGGCCAGGGCCAGATCTTCGAGCAGGAACTTCATCAGGTTGCGGTGGCCGGGGTAGCGCACCGTCTTGTAGTCGAGGTTGAGCACCTTGCCGGCCCAGGTTTCGCACAGCGTGCCGAGGCCGCCCGAGGTGTTGAAGGCCTCGTACTCGGTGCCGTCGAGGCTGAAATGCTCCAGCCCCTCGAGCGGCAGCGCCGAGATGAGCTCGCCGCCGTGGATCGCCTCGCAGGGGTGGCAGTACTCGTTGACGAGGCCGTCGACCGACCAGGTCAGGTTGTACTTGAGCTGGTTGGTCGGGAAGGCGGGCAGCGCACCGACGCGCATCTGCACGTCGCGCACCTCGTCGAAGCCGCGCGCCAGGTGGTGCGCGACGATGCCGATGAAGCCCGGCGCCAGCCCGCACTGCGGCATGAAGACGGTACCTGCGCCCTGGGCCAGGTCCTTGATGGCTTTCGTGGCAGCCACGTCTTCGGTCAGGTCGAAGTAATGGCAGCCGCACTCGAGCGCCAGTGTCGCGGCGCCGATCGCGAGGTGATAGGGCAGCGCGTTGACGACCGCGTCCTTGCCGCGCAGTTGCGCCGCCAGCGCCACCTGGTCGCCGCTGTCGACCTCGGCCGTCGCAATGCCCTCGGCGGCGAGCACCGCGAGGAACTTGGCGTTCTTGTCGACAACGGTGACTTGGTAGTCGCCGCTCGCGTGCAGCAGGCGGGCGATGGTCTGGCCGATGTGGCCGGCGCCGAGCAGGGCGATTCTCATCATGGGGCTCCGTCAGGGTTTGCGGGCGCGCCGGATGGGGCACGCGTTGGCAAGCACTGTAGCGACGAGCGTTGTCGAAATAAAGCACTACAACGTCATAAAATGACAAACGCACGACGAAACGTCAGCATCAATAGCCGAATCGCAATCGATCTGAGCGCCATGACCACCACCCCCGACCCACTCGACCGGCGCCTGATCGCGCTGCTGCAGGCCAACGCGCGCGCGCCGACGGCGACGCTGGCACGCAAGCTCGGCGTCGCGCGAACGACCGTCGTCGCGCGCTTGGCGCGGCTGGAGGCGAGCGGCGTGATCGTCGGCTACACCGTGCGCCTCGCCGCGACCGAAGGCGAGCAGGGCGTGCAGGCCTTCGTCAACCTGGCGGTGAGCCCGAAGGCGGCGCGCGCGGTGATCGAGCGCCTCTCGCTGCTGCCCGAGCTGCGCCAGCTTGCCGCGGTAAGCGGCGAGTTCGACTACCTCGCCGTGCTGCGCGCGCCGAGCACGCAACGCCTCGATGCGCTGCTCGACGAGATCGGCCAGATCGACGGCGTGGTGCGCACGACGACCTCGGTGCTGCTGGCGATGCGGATTGACCGGGTTGCGTAAGACCGACGGGCTGCCCCAAGGGCGAACACCGGAATCCGCAGCACGAAGGTACTCCAATGACCCTTGGGATGGACGCCAGCGCCTCACCGCGCGACGATGCCCGCCCCGCAACGGCAACGGAGTCGACGATGGCCACCCGCAAGAAGACGACCCCGCGTGCGCGCAACAAGACCACCGCAGCGCCGGCCAGGCCCGTCTGGCAGCGCGTCGCGCGCCCCGATTCGATCGACTTTCGCGACCGGTTCTACCAGCCCAGCATCGCGTTGGCACCGAAGGCCGAGGTCTACCCCGACGACGCACTGCCCGTGAAGCACCAGGGCGAGACCAATGCCTGCACCGGCTTCGGCCTGGCGCTGGTCGTCGAGCACCTGTCCCGCAAGCGCAACAATGCCGTCGCCGTCTCGCCGTTCATGCTCTATTCGATGGCGCGCCGCTACGACGAGTTTGCCGGCTCGGCGCGCGATGAGGGTTCAAGCCTGCGTGGCGCACTCAAGGGCTGGTTCAAGCATGGCGCCTGCCGCGAAGCGCTGTTCCCGGCGCTGGAGATGCCGCCCGCCCCCAATCGCATCGAGGACGACTGGTGGTTCGATGCCGTGACGCGACCGCTCGGCGCCTACTACCGCATTGCCACCGAGCAGATCGCCGACATGCATACCGCATTGAACGAAGTCGGCATCCTGTACGCGAGCTGCGGCTGCCACTCGGGCTGGGACGAAGGCGTGAACCAGCCGACACTGGCACGCCCGCCTGAGAGCATTGCCAAGGTCTGGCAGATCCCGATGCGGGGCGGCAGCGCGGCCCATGCCGGGCACGCGTTCGCGATCGTCGGCTACGACGAACGCGGCTTCCTGGTCCAGAACTCCTGGGGCAGCGACTGGGGCTCGCACGGCGTCGCGATCCTCGGCTACGAGGACTGGATCGCCAACGCGATGGACTGCTGGGTTGCGCAACTCGGCGTCGTGACCGCCGAGCACCGCGAGCTCTCCCGGCGCGCAACGCTGAAGATGAGCGGCGGCCGCGTTGCGCTCGCCGCGAGCCAGGTGCTGCGCAATCGCGAGCTCTCGCCCTACATCGTCAACCTGGGCAACGACGGCCAGCTCTCGGCGAGCGGCCAGTTCCGCACCACGCCCGACGACCTGCGCGCATTGGCCGGCTCCTGCCTGGAACGCGCTCGCGAGCAATGGGGACTGCAGGACGGGCCGGTCGACGTCTGCATCTTCGCCCACGGCGGCCTGGTCGACGAAACGGCAGCAGCCGAGGTCGCGGCGCGCTGGATACCCAAGCTCTACGAGAACCGCATCCTGCCCGTCTTCCTGATGTGGGAGACGGGCTTTCTCGACACGCTGGCCGACATGATCGAAGACGCGCTGCGCGGCCAGCCGCGCGCAGCCGGTGCCGGCGGCGGCTTCGAGCGCTGGTGGAACAGCCGCCTCGAGTCCGCTCTTGCCAAGCCCGGCACGCTGTTCTGGCGCGAGATGAAGGAAAACGCCGACCTCATCAGCCGCTACCGCGGCAAGAACGCCGACGGCACGCCGGTGGCCGACGACGAGCAGGCCGGCGCCGTGCTGCTGTACCGCCACTTCAAGCACCAGGTCAGGAACCGAAACGTGCGCATGCACTTCGTCGGCCATTCGGCAGGGGCGATCGTCGGCGCGACCATGATCGCGCGCATGGTCGCCGATGGCCTGAAGCTCGAGTCGTGCACCTTCATGGCGCCGGCGCTGCGTCTGGACGAGTTCGACCGCCTCGTCGCGCCGCTCGTCGAGGGCGGGCAGATCGGGCGCTACCAGCAGTTCTCGCTCACCGACCGGGCCGAGGAAGACGACTCCGAGTTGCGGCCCGTATCGGCGCTCGCTGTTGTGCCTGGTGAGCGAGGCCTTCGAAGGCAGCCGCGGCACGCCCATCCTCGGCCTGGAGCGCTTTGCCAAGGCGCGCCTGGCCCAACTGCCGCGCACCACCGTGCACTGGTCGCCGGGGCGCAACAGCACCGCGACCACGCATGGCGGCTTCGACGAGGACGAGGCCACGACGCGGCAGGTTCTGCGCTTCATCCGCAGCGCGTGATCGGCGGTGCATCTCGCGGCTCGGAGGCGCCCGCCGCGCGCGCACTCACGCGCGAGGCCGCACCGGGCGGTGGACACCGCCTACGCCAACCAGGCGTGCAGTTGCGCCGACACCTCGTCCCGGCACAGCAAGTCGAGATGCCCGCAGCCACTCACCACATGCCGGTGCGACGCAGGCACGGCCAGCGCGAGTTCGGGCTGGCGGTGTTCGCCCAAAGCGCTCGCGAGCGGCACCAGGCCGTCGCCGATCACCGCGCGGTGCACCCGGCCTGGGCGCTCGGCGAGCGAGGCCGCGAGCAGGTAGGCCTGCACACCCTGCGGCAGCGGCGTGGGCCGGCGGTCGTCGTGGTGCTGGCTGTGGCGGTTGCGCCCCTGCCAGTCGGCATCCTGCAGGTTGCCGAAGCGCAGGTCGGTGATGCCGGCGCTGCGCGTCTTGCCCAGGCGTGCGAATGGCCTGACATAGGGGCTCAGCCCGAGCGCTGCGTCGACGAGCCGGCCGCCGCGCTCGAGCGGTGCGCCATGGTGCGGCGTGCCCAGGAACACGAGCTTGGACAGCGAAGCCAGCCAGCGCTGCCCCTGTTCGCCGGCATGGTGGCAGGCGCTGCGCGCGACGAGGCCGCCCATGCTGTGGCCGAGGATCGCGAGCTCGTCCACCGGCACCGGCCAACGCGCCACCAGTTGCTCGAGCAGGGCCGAGAACTCGCGCCCGTTCTGCGACACATGGCGGCCGCTGTTGTAGTTGAGGTAGACCGGCGTGTAGCCGAGGTCGCGCGCCAGGGCCTGGCCATGGTCGTGGCCCTGGCGCGTCCATTGCAGGTCGCCCATGCACAGGCCGTGGGCCAGCACCAGCAGCCGGGAGCGAGGTTCGGCAACCTGCGCCGCCAAGCCGGTCTCGCAAGACAAGTCGAGCGCGCGGCCGCCCATGCGCAAGGCCATGCGAACAGCGAGCGGGTTGCCGGTCGCGGCGAGGTGGTCGCCCCAGATGCCGTTCAGGGCGCCGATCAGCGCCTCGCGCTGGGGCGTCGCCGCGTCGGTGCCGGCCGGGCGCGAGACCGCGCCGAGCAGCGCATCGACCCCGCGGCCGACGCCGCGCGTCACCGCGCGCACGCTGCCGTACACGAAGCCGGTGATCCCCGAGGTGCGGCCCCTCGGTGAGGGCCAGACGATGCCGCCACCCGACGCGATCGTGTGGTGCATCGCTTCGACCAGATCGGTCACCCCGAGCGTCGCGGCGATGCCCAGGCGGACCAGGCCGCGCAGGTCAGAGCCGCGGATGGGCAGCGATGGGGTGGGCAGGGCAGTCGGGGTCGGCATCGTGCAGCTTTGCGCGCTGAGTGGGATGCCGCACTATGGTCTGCGACCGCACTTGCATGCAAGCAGCGAATTGGTGAGTGATCACTAGTCCCGCCCTCACCCCGACCCTCTCCCGCAGGCGGGAGAGGGAGCGAGCCTGGCTCCCTCTCCCCCGTACTCGGGGGAGAGGGTCGGGGTGAGGGGCACCAGGGGTCCGCCTCGGTTACCATGCCCGGCGAGTGCCCGGACGTCGCCGGGCCATCCGGGGGTCTGGCACTTCGCTCGCCAACTTGCACGCAACCATGCTGAACCTCGATGGTGCGCAACCTCGCGGTGCCGCTGGCGCACTGCCCGAGCTCGCCCTGCTCGGCGAAAGGGCGCAACACGCGCTCGCACGCCCGACGGCGCCTGCGTTCAGCAGTGCCGACCCGCTGCTCGCCTCGAGCGAACTGCAGCGCATCTACAGCCGACACCGGCTCCTGCTGCAGGGGCCGCATCGGGACTTCAGGATGCAGCTGCGCCTGCGCGAGCTCGGCTCGCTGGTGCTCTCGTCGCTGAGCTTCAATACCGCGGTGGAACTGGCCCAGGATGCGTCCGAGCAGTTCTTCCTCGTGACCACGCAGACCCGCGGGCATTCCGAGATTTCCAGCGGGCGCGAAGGCGGTGCCGGGGGCGCCGGTTTCGTGGTCGTCGATTCGGCGACGCGCGACGTCGTCAAGCGCTTCAGCGCCGACAGCGAGCGCCTGAACGTGCGCATCGACGTCGCGGCGATGACGGCCCTGTGCGCCAGCCTGCTCGGGGCGAGCCTGCCGCGGCCGCTCGAGTTCGCGCCCGTGCTGACGCCCGGCGGCGTGGCCCACGGGCGCTGGATGTGCATCGCGCAACTGCTGCTCGACCATGCCTGCGCGCCGCCGCCGGCGCGCTTTGCGCCGCTCGTCTACCGCCGGCTCGAAGAGGCGGCGATGCTCACGCTGCTCACCGAGCACCAGCACAACTACAGCGAGCGCCTGCTCGCGCCGGCGCCGCCACTTGCACCGCGCCATGTGCGCGCCGCCGACGAGTTCATGCACTCCCATGCGGCGCAGCCGCTGACCCTGGCCGACATCGCCGGCGCCGTCGGCGTCAGCGTCCGCACGCTGGGCACGGGCTTCCAGTCCTGGCGCGGCGTGACGCCTATGCAGCGGCTGCGCGAGATTCGCCTCGCAGCCGCGCACGACGACCTGCAACGCGGCGACGGCGACGTGGGTGAGGTGGCGCTGCGCTGGGGCTTCGGCCACCTCGGCCGCTTTGCCGCGGACTACCGGCAGCGCTTCGGCGAACTGCCGTCGCAGACACTGCGAAGGGGCGGCTGAACCGCAGTTGCATTCGCGGAACCGTGTCGCATCAATGACCTCGGTCAACCCGTGGCATCGATCCAGCCGTCATATGCACAGCCAGTGTGTGGCACGCGCCTGACGCTGGAACACGGGGTTGGACGGGGCTAGACCGATGCATCCCGAAACGCCCGCAGAACAGTGTTGATACGCGTTTGGTAGCCAGGGCCTTGCGCCTTGAACCACTCGAGAACATCTTGATCGACACGAAGCGAGATGGAAGACTTGGAAGGCAATGGCTGCAAACCCCTGCGAACGACACCACGCATGATGTGACGAATGTCAGCTTCAGGATGCTCGTCGGTCGGAGTCGGCGTTGCGGACTTGGCCTTGAGGCGAGCCCAATCAGTGTTGGATTTCATTGAAGTAGATCTCTGCTTCACGGGTGGTTGCCTTGCGGAACGAGATGACGCGGATTTCATGTTCGGTCTCCGTGTGAACGATTGAGACAGGAGTGCCGGCGAGCAATCCGAGCGTGACGAAGCGTTGCTCACCGTAGGAGAACCGATCATCCTCGAAGGTGTAAGTCGCGCCTTCGAACACGCGAGGAGCGTCTACGAAGTCAAGCCCATGGGCCCTCAAGTTCGCGGCGCGCTTCGCTTTCGACCAACTGAACTCCATGCGGCAATTGTATATACGTAATGTAGATGCATCAAGCAGGTGGAATTCGGTGGGCAAGGTTTGATGAAATCCTGGAGTCAAAGCGGGCTCGGGACTAGAAGCTACGATAGCGGCCCCGCCCCCTTCCGGAGACCGCCGCATGGGCACCGCCCTTCCCCAGGACGTACGCGAGGCCACCGACACCAGCGCCGTCACCCAACTGGTGCTGACAGAACGCGAATGCCGCGACCTCGGTCGCTGGGCGCGCATGCGCGAGTGCTTCCACCCCGATTCGATCGTGCGCCTGAGCTGGTTCAGCGGCACCGGGCCGGACTTCGTCGAGCGCTCGATCGACATGGCGCGCCGCGGCGTGCTGGCCACGCACCGGCTGGGACCGGTGGGCGTGCGGCTGAACGGCGAGCGCGCGGTGGCCAGCCTGGCCGCGACCATCGACATCCCGGGCACGCTGGGTGGTGTGGACGTCTTCCTGTCCAGCCATGCACGCTTCTTGTACCGCGCCGAGCGCCGCGACGGCCGCTGGCGCCTGGCCGGATTCGAGGCCTTCTACCTGCGCGACGAGCTGCATCCGCAGCGGCCGGGACAGGCCGTGCCGGTGACGCCGGACCAGTTGGCGGGCTTCCGCCCGTCGTACCGCATGCTGTCGCTGCTGCTCACCGCCCAGGGCTACGCCGTCAACCCCGACCTGCCCGGCATGGACCGGCCCGAGTCTGTGGAGGCGATGTGCCGCGAGGTCTACGGCTGGGCTGGCCTGGAGCCCTGAGATACCGAAAGGCAAGGCATACGTCAGACCCCGGCCAGGCCCGCGGACAGAATAGCTGCGGACAGGGCTGGCGGCCGCCAGGCCCGATGAACTGGAGACAAGCGCCAAGCTCGAACGCCTGCGCGCGCAGCGCCTGCTGGCGCTGTGCTGCGACGTACTAGCGCTGTTCAACTAGCGCTGTTCGTGCCGTGGGCCGTGCTGATCGCGGCACTGGCGCTGATCCTCGAAGGCCGGGACGATTGATGGTCGGCGCGCCGCTGGTCATCGACGTGGCCTTCGCCTATGTGTTGCTGCTGTTCGCGGTGGCGACCTAAGGCGACCGGCGCTACGCGCAGGGCGGTCGGTAATCGGCAACGCCTGGGTCTATGTGCTGTCGATGGCGGCGTACTGCAGCGCCTGGACCTGAGGGATGGTTCGTTCAAAGGCCCTTTTTCCGTGACGATGGGGTAGTCGGGCCCGTCTGTCGAGGCTCCGAATGCGGTTCTTGTGAACGACGGTAGCCGCCGAGCGGCGATGAACCCGGGCGCACGCGCCCAGCACAGCGCTCGTCTGCGGGTTTACCCATGCGACGCGGCCGCATTGCCCCGGCCCGAAAACCCTCGGACTCAGGCGACCCCTGCGACCCACGGTGCCAGGTCGCTCGATCGACGGTGGTTGACTGCGCTCAGGCCGCCTGCAGGGCCTGTT
This sequence comes from Ideonella sp., assembly GCF_016702655.1. GTDB lineage: Bacteria > Pseudomonadota > Gammaproteobacteria > Burkholderiales > Burkholderiaceae_C > CAIKUF01. The sequence continues at coordinate 4,764 of NZ_JADJDO010000038.1, read as the reverse complement.
CACGCGCAGGTGAGCGTAGCGGCGCACGGGCCTGCAGTCCAAGGGTGCGTGGAGGATCTTCTCGATCACCGGCCGCTCCAGGATGGCGGCGATGATCTTGAGCTCGCCGCCGCAGTTCGGGCAGTGCTCGAGGTCCAGATCAAAGACTTTCGCTTGAGCAGCTTGGCAAGCTGTGGGAGGAAATGAGCGAGGAGTGAACACCGCCTGTACCCGAACGGTGTCGAGGCGATGGTCGGGCCAGGGCGTGATTGCCGAGCATTCGAGGAGCACCTGGTCACCTCGGACAAGGGCATCGTCATGCTGCGCCGGCTGCTGCAGGCTGCCCAGATTTCTGCCCGAATCGGACGAGCGTTGCCAGCCGCGGCTAGCGTGAAGCGCGCGCCCGCGCCTAGTCTCCGAGCAACGGCACTCCAACGGTTGCGGCAGCCCGCGAAGCAATGAGCACCTTGTCCCTGAGCCCTTCTGGCGGCCCCCTTGTACGTCGGCCTCGACCTCGGAGCCTCGCGCACCAAGGTGGCGGTCATCGATGCGCAGGGCCGCCTGCTCGGCCATGTGCGGTGCGCAAGTCGGGCATCGACTTCACGCTCACCGCCGGGCCTGCCTGGAGGCTGCCCTCGCGATGGCGGGCGCGCAGCAGGGCGACATCGCGAACGCCGTCTCCACCGGCTACGGGCGCGGCAACGTCGCCTTCATCACCGAGCAGACCAAGACCGAGATCGGCTGCCTGGCGCGCGGGGCCTACCACTATTTCCCCGAGGCGATCATCACGATCATCGACATCGGCGGCCAGGACAACAAGGTCGTCAAGATCGACGCCGCCGACCGGCGCCTGTCGTTTCAAGATGAACCGCAAGTGCGCGGCCGGCACCGGTGCTTTCCTCGAGGAGATGACCAACCGCCTCGACGTTTCGCTCGAGACCATGGAATGCGCTCGCGCGCGAAGCCACCGGAATGATCGTTGTGGAGCTTCTGCACCGTGTTCTCGGCCACCGAGGTGCTCGAGAACATCCGCGCCGGGCGCCCGGTGAGCGACATCGTCAAGGGCATCTTCTATTCGATGATCCGGCGCGTGCTCGAGATGGACTCGCTGACCGAGCAGGTCGAGACCGGCGGCGTCGTGGCCCTGACAACGCCTATCCGTCGCGATGACGGCCGAGATGATGATCGAAAGGCCGGTAAGGCTGGCCGAATTTCCGCAGCTCGTCGGCGCCGTCGGCGCCGCGCTGCACGCGATCGACGGCGAGGCCGCAGCGTCCGGCGAGACGAGCGCCGCGCACACCACAGGAGACTGAAGATGACCGCCAGCAACCCGCCCGCACGCAAGAAGATCCGCGCCACCGAACAGATGGCGCGCATCATGTCCGACTACTTCTACGGCCTGAACGAGGCCGCCACGACGGGCAGCCGCAAGGTGGCGTGGTGCACCAGCGTCGGGCCCGCCGAGCTGCTGCGCGCGATGGGGTTTGCGGTGCACTTTCCCGAGAACCACGGCGCCATGCTCGGCTCGACGCGCTACTCGACTGATCTGATCCCAGAGGCCAACGCGGTCGGCTATTCGCCCGACATCTGCTCCTACCTGACCTCGGACATCGGCTCCTACCTGAAGAAGTCGACGCCGCTGTCCAAGGCCTATCCGGGCATTGCCTCGGTGCCCAAGCCCGACGTGCTGGTCTACAACACCAACCAGTGCCGCGACGTGCAGGACTGGTTCAACTGGTACATAAGGGAAGGGAGCTCAAGGTCCCGGCGATCGGCATCTCCAGGCAGAAAGAACGTGGTCGACGTGAGCGAAGGCCTGGTCGATGACGTTGCACGCCAGATCGAGGCACTGGTGCCGACGCTCGAGGCGGTGGCCGGGAACAGGCTCGACATCGACCACGTGCGCGAGACGGTGGCGCTCTCGCGCCGCTGCAGCCGGTTATTGAGACACGACGTGCTCCAGACGGCGCGCAACCGTCCCACGCCGATGACAACCTGCTCCGACGGCACGATCCACATGGAATGACCGTGTGCCTGCACTTGCGGCACGCCCGAGGCGATCGGCTACTACGAGCTGCTGCTGGCCGAGCTGCAACAGCGCGTTTGCCGATGGCGCGTGGGCGCGGTCGAGAGAACGAGCAGTTGCGCCACCTGTACTGGGAGGCATGCCGGTCTGGGGGCGTTTGCGCCAGCACTCGCAGATGTTTGCCTCTCGCTGCGCGCCAGGCGTGCTGGCGTCGACCTATTGCAGCAGTTGGGTCTTTCCGGCCTTCGACAGCCGGGAGCCGTTCCGCAGCATGGCGCGCGCCTATCTCGAGCTCTTCATCGACCGCGCCGGAACTACAAGCAGGCCTACTTGAAGAACATGCTGGATCGCTTCGAGATCGACGGCATCATCTATCACGACGCCAAGACCTGCCCCTACAACTCCGGAACAACCGCGCCGGCATGCCGCAGCGCCTGGGGCGCGCAGACAGGCGTGCCCGCGCTGGTGTAACTTTGTCGGGCGACCTCAACGACCTGCGCTGTGTCTCCGACGAGCAGACCAAGATCAACGTCGAGGCCTTTGTCGAGCTTGCTGGAACGCGTATGAGTCTGGATGCCTTCTTCAAGCCGCGCGCGGCGTGGCCGTTGTCGGCGAGTCGGCGCGCGAGCGTACGGTGGGAGCACTCGGTGATCCTCGCCAACCTGCAGGCCTTCAAAGCTTACACCGGCGCCATCTACCCGGTGCACCCGAGTGCGAGCGAGATCCGCGGCCTGCGCAGCCCCACCCCAGCGTGGCCGCGATCCCGGGTCAAGTGGACCTGGCGCACATCATCGTCGCCGCCGAGCAGGTGCCCGGCGTGATGGCGCAGATGCGTGGAAAATCCCAAGGCGGTGATCATCAACTCACGGCCGGCTTCAACGAGGTGGGCGCAGAGGGCGCGCGCCTGCAGCAGGGCCTTCATGGCCGAGGCCGGGCGCTACGGCATCCGCGTCTTCGGGCCCAACTGCCGGGGCACGATCAGCACCGATGCCGCATCGCATACTACTGCAACTTCACCAGCACGATGCCGCAGGCGGGCGGGATTTCGCTCGCGGCGCTCAGCGGCGGCGTTGGCGGCCTGATCCTGCAGGGGCTTGCCGACACCGGCGTGGGCCTGCGCATGTACGCGCACTCAACGGCAACGCGTGCGACGTGTCGATCGCCGAGATCCTGCGCGCTACTGGGCGACGGTGACGAGGCGACGCGCGCGGTCGTGCTCTACACCGAGGGCTTTGCCGACCCGCGCGGGATTTCTCCCAGTCGCGAGCGACGTCTGGCGGCGCGCAAGCCCGTGCGCTGCTGGCGATGAAGGCCGGGCGCACCGAACAGGGCGCCAAGGCCGCGTCGTCGCACCCGGGTCGCTCGCCGGCGTCGACATCGCGACCGAACTCATCTTCGAGAAGACGGGCATCCCTGTCGTTCCGCGACGGGACGAGCTCGTGCGCGCCGCGCTGGCGTTCGACCCAGCCCATCCCGCGACCGCGCGTCGCCATCCTGGCTAACACGGGCGGGCCGGCGGTGATCGCCACCGACGCGCTCGTCGCCGGGGCTGGAAGTGCCGCCGCTGTCGGCAGCGTCGGTCCAGAGGCTGCGCGGCGCGTTGCTGCCGCAGGCGGCGCTCACCAACCAGTCATTTCGAAGTCGTTGCCACCGCCGGGCCGAACACTTCCGCGCCGCGATCCAGGTGCTGCAGGACGACCCCGACACATCGACGCCCTGTACCTACCAGACTTCGTCACGCCGTCATTCACCGACACGCAGGCGATCGCGCGCGAGATCGTCGCCGCGGCGAAGAAGCGCAGCAAACCGATCGTGTGCAACCTGATGACCGACCTGACGCAGGAGCGCGCCTGTGTGGGTCGGCCGGCGACGGCGTGCCCTGCTATGCCTACCCGCGCGAGGCCGCGCGAGCCCTCGCCGCGCTCGATCCATTCCTGACGCCTGCGCGCGCAGCCCGCAAGCTGCCGAAAGTGTTCGACGACGTCGACGCCGGGCGTGCGCGCAGCATCGTCGAATCGGCGCTGCGCGCCGGGCGCAGCCAACCCAAACCGAAGAGGTGGCGGCGCTGTTCGGCTGCTACCGCATCGATGGCCGCGAGCGCGGTCGTCGACGGCGCCGGAAGCGCCGCGAGAGCCGCGCAAAGCATCGGCTACCGGTCGTCGTCAAAGGTCGATGCAGGGCGGCGAGCCACCAGAAACGATGTCGGCGGCGTCGCGATCGACCTTGCCGACGCGCAAGCCGTGCGTGCGGCGGTGAGCGACATGCAGGGTCGGCTCAGCCACCTCGGGGCGCTGCGCTTCCAGGTGCCGAAATTCGTCTCCGGCGACCCAGGAACTGATCGTCGGCGCGACGCGCCCCGCAGGAAGCGACGAGCATGCTGATGTTCGGCCTCGGCGGCGTGCATGTCAAGTGCTCGGAGACGTGGTGTTTCGCCTCTGCGGTGAGCGCGCCAGAGCTGGGGCATGCTCGCGGCGCGCAATCACGCGCCGCAGCCCCTGCTCGACGGCGTTCGCGGCCGCCCGGCGCTGTGCAAAGCGCGCGCGCTCGTCGAAAACTTGATCCAGCGCCTGTCGATGATGCTCGCCGACCTGCCGGAGATCCGGGAACTCGACCTCAACGCGGTGCTCGCGTTCGCAGATTCGGTGTGCGCGGTCGATGGCCGCATACGGTCGGCGCACTCAGAACCAACCTGAAGGCCCGCGGGGAGTTGAGAAAACTTCGGGCGGCCTTGCGTTTCGCAAGAGACGCGCCCGAACCGG
>NZ_JADJDO010000037.1 GCF_016702655.1 Ideonella sp. | reverse complement strand
TGAAAACCTTGATTGCCGTATTGCTTGCGAGTATCGCCTGTACTTCTGTCTATGCCGCCGACGACTGCGAGGCCAAGGCTGCAGAGAAAAAATTGGCCGGTGCTGCGAAGACCAGTTTCATGAAGAAGTGCATGGCCGATGCCTCGGGTTCTGGCAGCGCCTGCGAGGTCACGGCCGACCGGAAGCTGGCCGGTGCAGCGCTAACAGTTTCGTCAGGTCGGCCGATGCCAAGGGCAATCAGGCTGGCGCAACCTGCGAAGCAGCGGCCATGGAAAAGAAACTGGCTGGTGCCGCCAAGAGCAGCTTCGTCAAGAAGTGCGTTGCCGACGCGGCTGCCGCCAACTGATTTTCGGCCTGTTTCAGGGGTCGACCGCAACAGCCGCCCACGGGCGGCTTTTTCATGTCAGTCAGAGGTGCTCGAAGTCGGCGAAGTCGGCTTTCGGGTCGTTCATCGAGGCACCGAAGGATATCCGGCCGTTGCCCTTGGGTTCGATTTCCTTGCGCCGCACCATGATCTCGCCCTGGTCACCGCTGATGACATAGCTGCCGTTGGTGCTGCTATCGACGTAAAGTAGCAGTTGTTGCGCCGCGATCGACCGTGCGGTGCGGACGCCTTGCGGTCGGCCGGCGATCAGGGCTTGCTCGAGGGGTCGCGGCCGAGGGTCAGGAATGGCGATTTTTCGTCGCGCAAGGTAGGCATTGCCGTGATACCGGATGCACGAGGCGCTCGACATCGGTCAGGAACTGGCTGGGGTGGTAACGTCAAAGGTGGCGCCGTACTTCCGGTGATGGTCTTCGTGATTTAGCCAGTCGACTTCGGCGAGGCCGAAGCTGGCTCCGCCTTCCTCGATGCTGCCGAGATCGGGCATTGCCCGGGACAGGATCAATGTCTGCTTGGGCAACTGATCAATCAGCAGCGAACTGGCGATAATCTGGTCGATGCGCGCCTTGCCGGCGATGCGGCCGGCGGTCTCGACCGTCCTCCCGGTCGCCGTTTCTGCATCGGGTCGTCAGGCCGATGTGCAGGCCGATGCGGATGGTGAGCGAGGTCGGACACCGGCAGCGGTTGGAAACGCGCGATTGCATGTCCACCGCCGCGGGGGAGGCCTTTTCCGCCGACTCGAAAAAAGCAAGCAGCCCGTCGCCGGACACCTCGATGGTACGTCCGCCGTAGCCGGCAATGGCGCGCTCCATCCGCTTGAGGCAGCGCTCGACGGCATAGGGCTTCCGTATCTCCCAGGCGCTCGAAAAGTCGGGCGCTGTCCGATACGTCGGCAAACATCAAGATCATTCGGCGTTGACTGTCCTCATCGCATCAGGTCTGAATTAGATTGCGGATTATCGCATTCTTCAAGCGGTTGAACCAGCTTCAATGCGGAACCTTGGCGGCATGTGGCTTGCGGCATGGCATTCTCCGGGAGGGGATTGATCAACATGCATTCAGTATAGAGACCGGTCAACCGCACATGCCGTGAGGTTTTTCACATGTCCATGAATTTCAGGGGAAATTTGCTTTCGTGGGGATGTTTCCAAAGCTTTCCGCAAAGGCGATCGGAACGCCGCCGGCGAGCGGCATCTCGGGTTCGTCGAAAGCGATGTCACCCTCGTCGACCTGCGTTTCCAGCGTCAGGCCGCGAAAATCGAACTGCATATTGTCGGCAAGGTGCGAGGGCACGATGTTCTGCATGGCGGTGAACACCGCTTCGGTCCGCCCCGGATAACGGCGGTCCCAGTCCTCCATCATTTCGCGGATCTTCTGGCGCTGCAGGTTTTCCTGCGAGCCGCACAGGTTGCAGGGAATGATCGGGAATTCCATGCCGCGCGCGAAGCGGGCGATATCCTTCTCGGGGCAATAGGCGAGCGGCCGGATGACGACGTGTGCCCCGTCGTCGGTCACCAGCTTGGGCGGCATCGCCTTCAGCTTGCCGCCGAACAGCAGGTTGAGGAAGAGTGTATGAACCATGTCGTCGCGGTGGTGGCCGAGGGCGATCTTGTTGGCGCCCAGTTCCTTGGCGGTACGGTAGATGATGCCGCGGCGCAGGCGCGAACACAGCGAACAGGTCGTCTTGCCCTCGGGTATCTTGTCCTTGACGATCGAATAGGTGTCGGCCTCGACGATGCGGTATTCGATGCCCAGCGAGGCGAAATAGCGTGGTAGCACGTCGGCGGGAAAACCAGGCTGCTTCTGGTCGAGATTCATGGCGATTAGGCGGAACTTGACCGGCGCACGCTGCTGCAGCGCCATCAGGATACTCAGCAGGGTGTACGAATCCTTGCCGCCGGAGACACAGACCAGGATGGTGTCGCCGTCCTCGATCATGTTGTAGTCGCCGATTGCCTTGCCGGTACGGCCTTCGAGGAATTTTCTGAGCTTCTGCAGGGTATTCGAGGTTTCCATGGCGGACTTTCGTGCGCCTTCCACGGTCGACCGTGGAAAAGGCGCGAGTTTACCCCCCGCCGGATGCCGGCAATCTCCGCAAAAAGCTGCATTGGCAGCTAAAATCGGCCCTTTCCGGAATATCAATGAACCTCCCCGCCCCGTCTCCCGAAGCCTCTGCCCACAGCCTTACCCTGGTTGCCGCGATCGCGAGCGAGATCGGTGCCGGTGGCGGCTGGATTTCCTTTGCCCGTTTTATGGAGATGGCGCTCTATCAGCCGGGGCTGGGCTATTACTCGGCGGGGGCGAGAAAATTCGGAGCGGCCGGCGATTTTGTCACCGCCCCGGAGATGACGCCTATTTCGGCCGCGCGCTGGCACGCCAGGTGGCGCAAGTGATGACTGCTTCGGCGCCGCATGTGCTGGAAGTGGGCGCTGGCTCCGGCCGCCTCGCCGCCGATTTGTTGCTGGAACTCGAGCGACTCGTGCGCTGCCGAGCGTTACGAAATCCTCGATCTTTCCGCCGATTGCGCGAACGCCAGCAAGCGACGCTGGCTGCCGCAGCGCCGCACTTGCTGGCGCGGGTGCGCTGGCTGGACCGCCTGCCGGAAGCGTTCTCCGGGGCTGTCGTCGCCAATGAACTGCTGGACGCCATGCCGGCCCATGTCGTCGCCTGGCGGGAAGACGGCATTTTCGAGCGCGGTGTCGGACTCGATGACCGCGCGGCCGCGGCACCCTGATGTGCCACTACCGCCACCATTCGCATCCCGATCCGTTCTACCTGCCCGGTTTGCAGGATGTCACGGTCCACGTCGATTTCACGGCAATTATCGCCGCCGCCGATGCCGCCGGACTGGATCTGCTCGGCTATACCAGCCAGGGCCAATTCCTGCTGAATTGCGGCATTCTCGATTTGCTGGCAGCGGAGCCGGCCGACACCACGGACTATATCCGGGCCGCCGGCACCATAAACAAGTTGCTGATGCCGCACGAGATGGGCGAGTTGTTCAAGGTCATCGCCATCGGCCGCGGCATCGACCAGCCGTTCTGTGGCTTTGCCAGCGGCGACCAGCGCCTGGGCATATCGGCAATCGACTAAACTCGCGACATGCGCCGCACCCGCTCTCCTTCATCATCCTTACGGCCCTCGGCGTGCTGTGCGCCATTCCCGGCCTGATCAGCATCGCTGGCTTCGGCGCAGTTTTGCACCCACGGTCATCGACGATCCGATGGCCGGTCTCGCCTTCATCGTTTCTGCCATGGCCCTGATCGGTTCCGGCGCCTTTCCGCTGGTCATCGAAGCTGAAAGGAAAACGGGGAATTAGAGCCTCAGCGACGCTCAGGCCGAGCGACGCCTTCACTGCCGGAACAAGCCGGCGAGGCCATCCTTCCTGTTGTGCCCAGAAATGATCGGCGTGTGCCGGGGTGGCCAGAACGGGTGACCTGGACGCCGGTGGCCGGCAAGTTCCACGCCCAGATATTGCGTGCCGAACAGGCGGTCCGAGATCGGGAAGAGGATGGCGAATTGCAGCCGTAGCGGATGCTGCGCTCCCCTCGGGCAATTCGACGGCATGATGCCAGCGGTGGTAGCGCGGGCTGACCAGCAGGCGTTCGCCGAAGCCAGCCGAAGTTCAGCCTCGCATTGACGTGCGAGAGGTTTTCGACGATGCGCACGGCGACCATGAGGCCGACGAAATGTCCCGGCGGCACGCCGATGCACAGCGCGATCAGGGCAAACCAGGCGCCGCCGATCAGGTCGTCGAAGCAGGTGGTTTTGCGGCTGTCGGTCTGGCGACATCTGGCGCTGGCTGTGGTGGATCACGTGCAGCGCCCACCACCAGCGCAGCGTGTGCGCCAGGCGGTGACGCCCAGTATTCGGCGAAATCGAGAATCACCAGATAGACGACGAAGCTGAACAGCGGATAGCTCTCGAGGACGGAAAGGCGTCCTCGAGTTGTGGCGGAATGATGTCGTGAAAGCGCAGCCAACTTTCCAGACTCATGAACAACGGGCTGAGCAGCGCGAAGACGGCGAGCGGAACGATGCCGAGGCGGTCGAGAAGGTATAGAGGCATCGACCCGCACTGCCTTGCGGTCGGGCCAGTGCTCGATGGGGCGGATCGATTCGAGAGGGCGCAACAGGATGTAGGCGATGCTCAGTTGCAGGACGCCGTAGAGGAAAAACTCGACGCCGTCGAATGCGACCTCCAGGTAGCTGCCGAGACCCAGCGCCAGCAGTGGCGGCTGGACGACATGGTCGAGCAGCCAGCCCTGGACGATAACGAAGACATCGAGAAATTGCTGGAGCATACTTACCTGCGCTGCGCCGGAGCCAGCGTTGCGAAGCAGAACCCCTTGGCCTGGGCGGCCGGGCAATTCGTCGAGCGCCGGCGCAAAAGGCTCCTGCGCGACCAGATGCCGAGATGGGCCATGATGATGTCGCCGTCCTTCAGATTGTTCGCGCGGTCGACCAGCAACTCGTTCGGGTAGGTTTCGGAGGGCAGCTCGTCGCCGAGGAAGCCGGCTGACGCCCAGCCGACATGACGGTAGCCGCAGGCCTGCGCGGCCTTCAGCGTCAATGGTGTGGTGCGCCCGCCGGGTGCGCGCCACAGCGGATCAAGGGCACGACCCGTGAGCTCCTTGAAACGGAGGTCGGGCTGGCGGATTTCTTCGCAGATGGCGTCGGCGTCCAGGTTCTCCGTCTTGCTGTTCATCAGGCGGTATTGGGTCTGCTTGCCGCTGTCCTGGCGAAAGCTGCCGTGCCGCCAGGTATGGCTGCCGAAGGCGTGGCCCTCGGCGACGCGCGCCCGCCAGTAAGACGCCCAGCTCGGGTCCAGCGCATGATCGCCGCGCAGGGTTTTCTCGTTGGCGACGAAGAAGGTGGCCTTGGCCTGATGCCTGGCCAAGGTTTCGGCGATCAGTTCGGCATGGCGCATGTTGCCGGTGTCGAAGCTGAGATAGAGGCGGCCGCTGCACTCTGCGTGCGCCATGCCGGCGCCGGCCCGCAGTGGCGACAGTCAGTCGCAGGGCGAGATGGGTGGCGCTCATTTGCGCCGCGCGTGGTTCAGGAAGAACACCCCATGTGGCGAACTGCCGACCGGGATCGAGGTTTTCAGCGCCTTGGTCGTCAGGTCGACCACCTGGACGCGCCGGCCGAAGCGGGCCGTGGCCCAGAGTTCCTTGCCGTCGGCGCGGACTTCCATGTCGTCGGGCCGCCCGGCACGTCGTAACGAAATAGTGGCGCCCGTCGCCACGCGGATGCAGATTGTGGGCCGCGGTGTCGGTCGGCACCTTCTTCACCGTCTTCTGCACCCTCCAGTCGATCACCTCGACGTAGCCCTCGCCCATGATGGCGACCAGCAGGTAGCGGTTGTCGGGCGTCATGACGATGCCGGCCGGCGTCGGGCCGACCGGCATGACCCATTCCTTTTTCTGCGTCTTCAGGTTGATCGCCATCACCTCGTTCCGACTCCTGCAGGGTAATGAAGACATATTCGTTGCCGTCGAAGGCCATGTGCGACGGCGTGCGCGGCGCGTGCAGGCGGGCCTTGAGCCTGGAAGTCGCCGGCGTCGTAGAGATCGACGCGGTCGAGGCGCAAGGTTGCTGACGAACCACTTGCCGTCCGGCGAAAAGCCGATCTGGTAGGGGTCGGAGATATTGCGGATGCGCTTCTGCTCCTTGCCGGTCAGCGGGTCGAAGAAAACCAGCTGATTGGAGGCCGAACAGGCGACGATGACCGACTTGTCGTCGGGCGAAGGCATCAGATGGTGCGGTTCCTTGCAGGCGACCGTCTTGCCGATCACCTTGTAGGTTTCGGTATCGATCAGGCTGATCGTGCCGTCCGGCCGAATTGAGGGGCATGGCGGGCCGGCGGGGCCGCGCTGCTGGCGGCGGCAGCCAGCGGCAGGCGAGGAAATGAAGGCGGCGTGGCGGATCTTGCGGAAAGCGTTGACGGACATGGCAAACACGGGCGCCGGGGCGCGATTCGACGGTGAACCGCAATTATCCTCACGCATCACTCGCCAGTACTGGAATTTGAGGTCGCCGCCGCGCCGACAATGGCGAAGGTGACGATCGGGCCGAGCGCCAGGGTCGAGAAGCCGGTGATCCCCTGCCCCACCGTGCAGCCCATGGCGACGACGCCGCCGAAGCCCATCAGCGCCGCGCCGATCAAATGGCTGGCGGTGTCCTCGACGCTGGCGAAACCTTCCCAACGGAAACTGCGGGTTACCAGCGCCCAGGCGCCGGAACCGGCGATGACGCCGAGCACCGTGGCGATGGCGAAAGTCATCTTGCGGCTGGTGTCGGACCACAGCATCAGCAATTCCAGCGTGTACGCCTGCGGGCGACGAAGGTCAGCGACTCCATGCGCGCCCGCTGTTGGTGGCGATGAAGGCTTCTTCCAGCGTTTCCGGTGTTCGGCGAGATAGCCGAGGTGGCCGCTGACATACCAGGCGGCGACGATGGCCAGACCGGTGCCGGGGCCGCCGAGCAGGTTTGTCGAGGGGTCCAGAAGTCGCTTGAGCAGGCAGAATGCGGTCAACCCGCCGCCGATGGCCAAAACCGCCGCCCAGAAGGCGAGTTTCGCGTCGACGCCGGCTGCCATCAGCAGTGCCGGCAAATCCTGCCCGCCGGGGAAAGTGAGCGCTGCCTTTTCCAGCACGGTAACGCGGAAGACACCGAAGACGCCGCGCATGGTCATGTAGGCAACGACACCGAGCACGAGGAAAACGACGACCGACTTCAGGTTGCCGCTGCCGATGCGGATCAGCGTCTTCGAGCCGCAGCCGGACGCGAGCACCATGCCGATGCCGAAACTCATGCCGCCGACGATGTAGGACAGCCAGGTGAAGTTCGGCGTCCGGTAGATGGATTTGCCGAGGTCGATCAGTTCGGCCGCATGCAGCGCCGCCGAACCGAGAATCGCTACGCCGATGGCCAGCAGCCACATGCGCATGCGGCTCCAGTCGCCCATGTTCACGATGTCCGAAACGGCACCCATGGTGCAAAAATGCGTTTTCTGGCCGATGGCGCCGCAGACGAAGGCAGCCGCGAAGGCCAGCCAGAGGATGGTGTTGGGCGAAACGGCAGCTTCCATGATCAGGTGCGGTAAGGAGTGGGGTCGTTGACGCCGGCGGTAGCGAAGCCTTCGGCTCGCAGGCGACACGAATCGCAAGCGCCGCAAGCCCGGCCCTGATCGTCGGCCTGGTAGCACGATACGGTCAGGCCGTAGTCGACACCGAGTGCGGTGCCGGTGCGGATGATGTCGGCCTTGGAAAGGTCGATCAGCGGCGCGTGGATGACGAGTTTAACGCCTTCGACGCCGGCCCTGGTGGCCAGATTGGCCATCGTCTCGAAGGCCGCGATGTACTCCGGGCGACAGTCCGGGTAGCCCGAGTAGTCGACCGCATTGACGCCGACGAAGATGTCGCGGCTGCCCAGCACCTCGGCCCAGGCCAGCGCCAGCGACAGCATGATGGTGTTGCGCGCCGGCACGTAGGTGACGGGAATGCCCGGCTGCACGCCATCGACTGGCACGGCGATCGAGGTGTCGGTCAGCGCCGAGCCGCCGAACTGGGCCAGTCCGAGGCTGAGGGTGCGCTGCTCGACGGCGCCCAGCGCCCTTGGCCACCCGCTCGGCGGCCTTCGCTCGGCGGCGTGGCGCTGCCCGTAGTCGAACGACAGGCAGTAGCAGGCAAAGCCCTGGTTGCGGGCAATGGCGAGGCAGGTGGCGGAATCGAGTCCGCCGGAGAGGAGAACGACGAGCGGCTTCATCATGGGGCGCGAATATACCCGAAATACACCTTGGATTGCGCCGGTATCTACTTGTTCCTGCGCTGAAATCTACTGCGGCCTGCGCTACTTGCCCCTTGGCGTTGCCCCACAGCAACTTGTGCAACTGCATCTGAAAGCGCACGTTGAGGCCGTCTTCGAGTATCCAGTCGGCCAGTGCTGTCGGGTCGACCAGCACGGCTGCCGGCGACAGCAGCACCGGGCAAATGGCGTCCAGCCTGCGCGTTCGGATCGCCTCGCACGCCCATGCGTAGTCGGCACGCGAGGCGATGACGATCTTGATTTCATCGCGCTGGTTCAGGAATGCAAGGTTTTCCCAGCGGTTCGTGTCGGACTCGCCGGAATCCGGCGCCTTGAGGTCCATGATGCGCGACACGCGGGGATCGACGGCGGCAACGTCGAGCGCCCCCGAGGTTTCCAGCGACACGTCGTAGCCCGCATCGCACAGTGCCACGAGGAGCGGCAGGCACTCCTTCTGCGACAGGGGCTCGCCGCCGGTGACACAAACCTGGCGGGCCGGATATTTGGCAACCTCGGCCAGCACCGAGGCGACCGTCGCCGTTCGCCGCCGGTGAAGCTGTAGGTTGTGTCGCACCAGACGCAGCGCAAGGGGCAGCCGGTCAGGCGGACGAAAACCGTCGGCAGGCCGGCGCGTGCGGCTTCTCCCTGAAGGGAGAAGAATATTTCGGTGAGCCGCAGCGCCAATTACTTTTTCTTCAGGCGTTGCTGCGCGGTGTCGGCGGCCGGCGAGTTCGGGTACTTGGCGACGACCGTTTCCAGCGAACGCTTGGCTGCCGCCGCGTTGCCCATTTCCTGCTGGCAGGTGGCCATCGCCAGCCAGGAATCCGGCGCCTTGGCGCTGTCGGCGTATTTCGTCGTGACCACGCTGTGCGCCTCGATCGCCTTGGCGCAGTTGCGCTGGGCAACCCAGGCGTTGCCCAGCCAGAACTGGGCATTGGGCGCCAGCGAACTGTCCGGGTGTTTCTGCACGAAAGGCCGAGAAGCGCCAGGCCGCTTCCTTGTACTTGCCGCCTTGAACTGGTTCAAGGCCGCTTCGTAGTCGCGGCTTTCCTTGGCCGGGTCGCCGCCGCCTGCGGAATTGCCCCGCCGGCAGGGTCGACGCAGCACTGCCGCCTGGCGGTTCGAGCTTGCGCAGGCGGGTGTCGAGGTCGAGATAGAAATCCTGTTGCCGTTTCTTGGCGGTTTCCAGCTCGTAGGTCAGTGTTTCGACCTGGCCGCGCAGGCGGGCGATTTCCTCGGACTGGCGTTGCAACTGGTTGGCCAGATCGAGCTGCGACTTGCCCAGCTGATCGACACGCGCCTCCGTCTTGATCCGGTGATCGGTGATCTGGCGGCGTGCCTCCTCCTCGTCGTCGAACAGACCGGCCTGAGCCTGTGTGGCACCCAGGGCGGCGATCAGGAGGGCGATTCGGGCCGGGCGCATGGCTTAGAACTCGCCGCGACCGTCAGCGGCGCGGTAAAGGATGTCGGCGCGGCGGTTTTCGGCCCAGGCGGACTCGTCGTGACCGGCGTTCTTCGGCTTTTCCTCGCCGAGGCTGACCGATTCGATCTGGGCTTCCTTGGCGCCGAGCAGGACCAGCGAACGCTTGACGGCTTCGGCCCGCTTCTGGCCGAGCGACAGGTTGTATTCGCGGCTGCCGCGCTCGTCGGTGTTGCCCTGGATCAGCACCTTGAAGCCCTTGTTGGCGACCAGATACTTGGCGTGGGCGGCGACCAGATCCTTTTACTCGTCCTGACTTCGTACTTGTCGAGGTCGAAGTAGATGCTGCGCTGCGACAGCACGCTCTTCGGGATCGGTCAGTTCGCGCGGCAGGCCGCGGAGTCGAGACCGCCGGCGGTGACCGGCGTGACGCCGGAGCCGCCGCGCGAGTCGACCGGCGCGCGGAGGTTCGTCACGGGCGTCGAGCTGCAACCGACGATGAAGGCGGCAAGCAGGGCGGGAATAAGCAGTTTTTCATGGTGTTCTCCGTTGAAGATTATTGAATGAAGGGGCCCACGCCGGTTCGCGGACATCACCGGCGGCGATCGAGAGGCGTTGCTTGATCCGGCCGTCGCTGGAGACGGCCGAGAGGACGCCGCGGCCGCCGGTTTCAGTGGCGATCAGGATCATGCGGCTGTTGGGGGCGAAACTCGGGGATTCGTCCTTGTGGGAATCGGTCAGGATCTGCACCTGCTTGCTGGCGAGATCCATCGCAGCGAGCTGGAAGCGCCCGTCGCGGCGGCTGATGAAGGCCAGGCTCTTGCCGTCCGCTGACGGACGCGGCGAGACGTTGTAGCTGCCTTCGAAGGTCACGCGCTGGGCATCACCGCCGCTGGCGCTCATCCGGTAGATCTGCGGGCTGCCGCCGCGGTCCGACGTGAAATAGATGCTGCCGCCATCCGGCGAGTAGCGCGGTTCGGTGTCGATGCCACCCGAATGGGTCAGGCGCTGGACGCCGGTACCGTCGGCATTGACGACGTAGATCTGCGAATTGCCGTCTCGGACAACACGGCCAGGCGCCGGCCGTCGGGCGACCAGGCCGAGGCGGGTTGGACCCTGAAGTTGGCGACCACCTGACGCTGCCCGCTGGCCAGCGTATGCACGTAGATGACCGGTTTCTTCTTCTCGAACGAGACATAGGCCAGCTTGCCGCCATCGGGCGACCAGACCGGCGAAATGATCGGCTCGCTTGAACTCAGCGCCGTCACGGCGCCCTGCCCGTCGGCGTCGGCGATCTGCAGGCGGAACTGGCCACCGGACTTGACGACGTAGGCGATGCGGGTCGAGAAGACGCCCTTCTCGCCGGTCAGCTTCTCATAGATGTAGTCCGCATCCGGTGGCCGGCGCGCGCAACTGGTCGTTGCCGGTCACATAGAC
>NZ_JADJDO010000036.1 GCF_016702655.1 Ideonella sp. | reverse complement strand
CCGATGTACCCTGCCGCGCGCGAGAGTCTCCGGCGCCGGTAATGTTGTTCGCCATCTGCCCCGCGTAGCCGGCCCCTTGAGCGCCGGTCTGGTTCGTTGCCTGCTGCCCGATGCCCGCGATGCCGGCCAGGCGGTTGTAACTCTCATTGAGCTTCGTCCCGGCGTAGTCGTTCCCGTACCGCTGGAGCGCTTTGGCCTGCTGCCCGCTGTAGGTCGTGCCGCGCGCCGTTGCCGAGTTCTGGAGAGCCTTGGATCCCTGATCGAACCCGAATTGATAGTCCGGCATCGTCGTGATGCTCGACGGGTCCTTGAGCAGCGCCTGAATCCCCGCAAGCGCGCTGGTCCCGGCTTCGCGGTACGGGGCTTGATCCGCGCGGCCCTGCTGCCACATCTTTTCGAGCAACGCATTCGACTCGCGCGCGGCTTGCAGCTGCGCGTCAGTAGCGTTACCTGCGGCCTGCGATTGCAGGTAGCCGCCGCCGAGGTTGCCGAGCAGGTTGAGCCAGTTCGTGCCGCCGCCGCCGCCAAGCAACGAGCCTAGACCGCTAGCCCCGCCCCCAGTCCCCCCGCCGCCGCCCAAAAGTGACCCCAACTGCTGAAGCCATGACGATCCGCCACCGGAGCTTCCAAGGCCCATCGCTGACAGTTCGGCCGCGCTTGCGCCGCCTGGCATGGCCCACGCCGGTACAGACGCGGCACCAGCGCCTAGCGCCTCGCTTCCTGCCGGTAGCCATGCGCTGATGTTGTTTCCCGCGATACCGGCGAGTTCTGCTCCGCCAAGCCCGGCGCCACCAGCCCCAGCCAACCCGCCGAGTCCGGCAGCGTAACCGGCATCTGTCCCGAACGCGGGAATCAGCCCGCCCGCGATGTCTGCTGCCGCAAGCCCTTCCGCGCCGCCGAGTGCGCCGATGCCACCGCCCCCCCCCGGGCACCAGGCCAACCGTCCCCGCGCCCAGCATCCCTGCGCCAGCAATCCCCAAATGCGGCAAGGGCAGCCCGTTTCATGCGACTCGTTATCTTGTCGTGATCCGCATCCTGTGAGCGATTCGTACTCAGCTTGTTGCTGTGGGGACGTGCGCCAAACCAATCTTGGAAGTACAAATCAGGATTACCGGCGTGATGCCACATGGCTGTTGGGCTGCCTGCGTTTTCCTGATAATCCTCAGTGCCTTCGCCAGTAGTAACAGTAGGCGTATACCCAGTAATGGCGCCTCGCGCCGCCTTCCCCAAATGCCTCGCTGGACCGCCTGTAATCGTCATACGCAAGATTACCGGTAGTGGGGAGAGCCCACTTCTTCGCATTCTTTGCAATGAACGCTTGCATCGCAGCCATCTCTCAGAAGGCGTGTCGATCCCGCAACGGGATGCTGCTCCGGCCTTTGGATCATGTTCAATCTGCCGCTGGAACAAGTTCGTCTTCAGTCATAGCAATCCACCAATCTTGTATTCGTTCCACTCGTCCTGCGGCTGGTTCGTCGCCGCCATCTGCGCCTAGCTCACGCCGCCGCTTACGAGGTCGTTTGCGCCGTAGTACTGCGATACGTCGCCCTCGTAGGGGTGCGCATCGTAGTACGCGCGGATCATCGCGCGGTAGTCGTCTAGGGATTTTGTGGGCATGTCCTCACCTCGCATTCATCGGAACATCGCAACGGTCCAGCCCACCTCAGGGTCGGCAACACCATCGCCGCCAACCTCGCACATGGCGATAGCCACGCCATCGGCCTTGGCACCGCTCGCGAGGTCGATCCAGCCAGAATCTTGCCAAGTGTTGACAGTCCCGGTGAAAACTGAGACCTCCACCTGCGAACTGGCGCCGAGTTGCAGGTAATTCGCAAATGTCGCGTTCAAGCTGGTGTAATACCGGAGCCGAAGCAACGGCGTATTGGCAGACGCCGAAACGACGAGGACATGCGCGATCAATCGAGCCTGCGTATAGCCGGCCAGATCGACCATTTGGATATGCCGCGTCGTGTTCAACGCGAAGCGCTCTGCGTTTGTCGCGTTCGTCATCGCGAAATTCGCGCTCGCGTCGGCATGCAGCGCCACATAGAGCGTCGGCTTGTAGCCGGTGGACTTCACCGCCCAGCCGCTGCCATCGACGTACTCCAGCGTTTCACCCGACGCGAGCGTCATCTTGACCAGCGGGTATTCGGTCCCGTTCGCATCGCATTTCACCGTCACGACAGCCGCGACTGTATCGGCGTTGAAGATCGAAACGAAGTCAACCACTCGCTGCGTCGAAGCGGCCGGCGCGGCGACGATGTTCACGTCGGTCGTGCTGTTCGTGTTGATGACGCTCCGGCCCGGGGTGTAGTCCGTCGTCGTCACGTCGCGCCACGACGCAAAGCAATTGAGCTGATTCGTCGTGATGGCGCCAGCAAGGACCGCTTGCAGGTTGTCTGTGGTTTCGGTCAAGACGATCATGCGCCGAGCCCTCGCGCGAGTACCTGCGGATGAGTCAAGCCGCTTCCCGATGGCTGCGAATACCACCCCTTCACACCGCTGCCGTCGGTGCCGTACAGCTTATCGTTGCCGGGCGCCGCCGCGTCGCCACTGAGCTTGACCCCGCTCGCATCGGCTGTAATCGACATCTGGCTGATGACCGCTGCCGTGATGTCTTGCCCGGTCAACGTCAGGTCAACCGTCGTGCTATCCGAGACAGTCGCCGCGTCATGCAATTGCGCGTGCGTGTGCGCGGCCGTGAGTGCAGCCGCATCGGCCAGTTCAAGCAGCGCGCGACCGAACGCCGTCGTAGTCAGGGCCGCGATGGCCGTCAGGTCTGAATCGAGCGGCTGATAGCGCAAGTCGCCCCGCGCGTCATTGTGATACTGCGGATGATCGTCGTCAGACAGCCCGCCGAGGTCGTCGTGTTGAAGCGCCGCGACAACCCCTTCCAGCGCGTCAATCTCCGCTTGCGCCGTCGTGATAAGCGCTTCAAGCTCCGCTGCCGACAGCGCATCGGCGCCACCGCCGCGCAACCACACGTTGCGCATCCAGATTTGAAACGCGGCAGTAGCGTTGCCATTGCCGTCGGTGACTTTGGCCGAGCCCGGCGCGAACTGGTTAAACGCAGTCATGCGACCGCCGCGTGAACGATTGCAAACGGCGCATCGCCTGCGAAGTCCACGCGCCACACCCTATCGCGCGCCTGGCCAAGCCGGCGCCAGATCAGCCGAGGATGAAACTCTCCGACTGGCCCATAAGAGCGCGCGAGCTTGTTGCCGAAGGTCCGCCCGCCGTTGTTGGACCATGACAGTTCGACAACCGGGTCGGCGCCCTGCGCACTCTCGCCCGTAGTGCAATCGAGCACGAACTCGGCATAGAACTGCTCGTCCCGCAGCGGCGTTACATCGTTCGGGCTGATGCGCGAGCACTTGATAACGTCGCCAGCGAAGGTGTACGTGTCGCGCGTGATCCGATAGCAGTTCCCCATCGCGTCGAAGCCCCACGACTCGCCGAATGCGTACATGGCATGCGTCAGACGCAGCGGCTCGAACTGCCCCAGGCCGTCCAAGTCGCACGCCTCGAACCATGCTCCGGTCGAGACTTCATAGCACCACGTCGCCTCAAGCCCCGGAGCGTTGATGCAGTAGAACGCCTGCGCGCCTACTTGGTAGGTGTACGCAACCGCCTCGGCAAGGTCGGAACTATCCCGAAGCGCTTCTTCCACCGCCGAGGTGGAAATCCTGCGCGGGCTGCGATCAACGTCGCGCAGAACCATCCCGTCGCCGTTGCGATCGCGGCCAACCCACATCAGCGAGTTGTCGAGGCGCCCGACAGACCAGGGGGCGAGGATGCCCACCTCGGCCAGCGCCGCGTTGTCGCGCGAGAACGGGTAATCGGCCCCGCCTGAGTTGAAGAACCGCTCCGTACTGCCGCTCCCGAGAAGGATCACTTCGCGGCTGCGCACTGCTACCGCCATGACCGGATCGGCGTAGGACTCCGCGCTTGCGAAGTCGAGCGCGTCGATTGAAGTCGCATCGTCGATCGCGGAAACGTAGACCTCCTCCGAACTCTCGCGCGTAAAGATGAAGAACCCGTCGAGAAACTCCACCTGATCCGCGCCGGGCCAGTCCGGGTCCGTGATCTGCACGAATGCATTCGTCGCCAGCGTCAGCACATAGCCGCGCGGGCCGTCAACGATGACGAGCTGCGTATGGCCTGATGCCATACTGACGTTGCCCGTCGAGCTTGCCAGCGCGCCGCGCTCAAGCACCGTGCCGCCAGACGTGAATTCGTACAGCTTCGTCCCGCCGACGACAAACGCGCGATCATGCGTGGCATAGCAGCCCCGCGCGGGGCTGTCTATCGAGCCGGCGCACGCTTCAAGCCCCGGCACTTTGCGCATGATGTATTGCGCCTTGGCCGGAGTCTCCATTGCCACTAGGTGCATGTTCACGCTTCGCGCCTGGCTCGCTTTGCCAACCTCAAGCGTGTAGCTCGGCCCGACGAATGGCAACATGCTCACGCCGCCACCCTCGTCCCCGGCCGCAGATCGACCGCGCCACCCACGATGCGCGCGCCGGGCCTGATTGGAGGGCGTAGTTCACCGTCGGGTCGGTCGGCGTGGGCAGGCTGGACAGCTCGGTGCTCGGGTCGCTGGTGATGCGGTTGTTCACCTCCGGGGGGTTGTACTGTAGCACCACCGCTATGGTTTCTCAGGTCTGCGTAGTGACCATAAGAAATTATTCCGTCTATTGTCAATAGCGCAGTATCTGCCGTCCCGGAGCGTATCG
>NZ_JADJDO010000035.1 GCF_016702655.1 Ideonella sp. | reverse complement strand
GTGCGTCGCTCGACAGGACACCAAGGGTGTAGGCGTCATCGAACGCAAAGGTCACGATCGTGCTGTCGGGCACGACACGCGACTCGATAAACGCGAACACGCGGTGCTTCGCCGTCTCGACCGTGGCGATGTAGCGTGGAAGCCCGGCAGTCGCCGCGCGAAATTGTGGGCGCGGGTGGCCGATGACCCACCACGTCCGCCGGAAGATGGCATTGCGATTCAGGTCGCGCTCCGGCTTCGCGCGCTCGAGCAGGTGTTGGTACACGGCGGGGAACTTGGCGCGCACCAAGTCAATGCCGACGCCGAAAAGGTCGATGACCGAGATGCCGCGCGGCGTCGAGGTGAAGTCGCGCCCGTTCAGGTACGGCCGAATGTGCGCATCGAGACCGGGAACCGAACTAAGACCCAGTCCCTTCGCGGTCGCGCCGTCGATCTGAAACGCGGGCCCCGATGGTCTTCATGCCGACGGAGCAGAGGTTCAGATTGGCCTGGAGCGTCGCTGCAGTGCTCACCTCTGCACCGATGCGCAAGTCTGCGCCAATGTGCCGCGCCGGTGATCCATCGACAACACGAGATCGTCGCCGGCGCCGGTCTCCACCTGCTCCGCGACGACCTCCTTCAGTTCGCCGCTCAGGACACCGGCCTGGCCGACCGTCATGGCGATGCGCACCGCTGCACCGTCAGCGCTGTCGACCCACGGATGGTCAGGCACGGCAAACACCAGCGACAGGCGATCGGCGGCGTACAGGTGCGGCACTACCGCCCGACGCACGTAGGCTTGGCGGATGCTGTTCGACGTGATGAGGCCGAAACGTCGCGCTGAACCTCGGCGAACAAGCAGCGCGGCGTGATGCCACCAACGCATTACGAAATCCGTCGCCTCCGGCACCTCGCTCCAAGCTGACTGCAATGCGTCCACGTACCCGTCGCCGAGTGCCGCGCGCATGCGCTTCGAGCCAATAAACGGCGGATTCCCCACGATGAAATCCGCCTGCGGCCACTCGGCCGGCCGCGGGTTCAGGTAGCGCCACTGCGGCACCAGCGCCGTCTCGTCGGGCACTTGCTCGCCGGTGGCCGGGTGCGTCTTGGTCGTCTTGCCGTCCCAGCGCGTCACCAGGTTGCCGGCCGCATCGCGCATCGGCTCCTGGCCGTCCCAGGCGAGCACCGCGTCGCGGTGTTCGATGTTGCCGTAGTCGTGGATCACCGGCTCGGCGAGGCTCGTGCTGCCGAAGCTGCGGATGTGCCACTGCAGCCAGCCGATCCACAGCACCAGCTCGGCGAGCGCGGCGGCGCGCTCGTTGATCTCGATGCCGCGCAGTTGCTGCAGCGTGACGGTCTCGCCCTCCCAGCCGAGCCTGGCCTGCGTCTCGCCCAGCGCGTCGAGCTGGGCCAGGACCTCGGCTTCGAGGCGCTTCAGGTGTTCGAGCGTCACGTACAGAAAATTGCCGCTGCCGCAGGCCGGGTCGAGCACGCGCACGGTGCACAGTGCATGGTGAAAGCGCTTGATCTCGGCGCGCGCCTCGGCCAGCTTGTCGTCGCGCTTCTTGCCCTCCAGCGCATTGGCCTCGTTGGCCAGCAGCAGCGCGGCGGCCTGCGCGTCGGCCCAGTCGGCGCGCAGCGGCTCGACGACGGTGGGCAGCACCAGCCGCTCGACATAGGCGCGCGGCGTGTAGTGCGCGCCGAGTGCGTGGCGCTCGGCCGGGTCGAGCGCGCGTTCGAGCAGGGTGCCGAAGATGGCAGGCTCCACCTCGCGCCAGTTGGCCGCCGCGGCGGCGAGCAGGCCGTCGATCTGCTCGCGGTCGAGCGGCAGCACGTAGTCGGCCGCCTGCCAGCCCTTGAAGAGCTTGCCGTTGAAGCGCAGCAGGTCTTGCGCCAGCGCGGCGGAAAAGCCGCCGCGGTCCATGTCGGTCCACAGCACGGCGATCATCTTCTGCAGCGTGAGCGCATCGTCGCGGTGGCGTCTGAGCAGGCCGACGAAGCCGCCCTGGCCGTCGGCGGCCTTGGGGAGCAGGCCCACGTCCTCGGCGAACATGGAAAACAGGCAGCGCGTCAGGAAGGCGGCCACCGCCTCGGCCGGGTGGCCGGCGCCTTCCAGGCTGCGCGCCAGCGTCGCGAGTTGCACTGCCACCGCGCGCGTGACCTTGGCCGCGGCGCGCGACGGGTCCAGCGCCATCGGCTCCAGCCACAGCGTGCGCAGGCGCTGGCGCACGGCTTCGTCGGCCAGGTCGTCCAAGCGGATGCGGTGGCTGCGCGCGTCGGGAAAGGGCGTGTAGGTGGCGCCGCTGCGCGTGAACTCGGCGTACAGCTCGATCACGTGGCCCACGTCGACCACCACCAGGAAGGGCGGGCGGCCTTCCGCAGCGGGCAGCGCGCGCGCATAGCCCTCGGCCTGCGCGCGGGCGCGCAGCAGCGCGTCGTCGAAGCCTTTGGTGGGCGCGCCGTCCTTGCCGGCCTTGAGCTTCTTGGCTTCGAGCACGAAGGCGCCGCGGCGGTAGCAGTCGATGAAGCCGGCGCTCGCGCTGCCGTCGCCATGCGCGAAGCTGACGCGGCGCTCGAAGACGTAGGCGTTGTCGCGCTCGTCGCCCTGCGCCGGCTCGGGCGCAGGCAGGCCGAGCAGCGCGCAGAGTTCGCCGACGAAGAGCTGGTAGTTCGCGCGCTCGCTGCCGCCGGCGTCGCGCCAGCGGGCGATGAAGGCCGAAGCGGCGGCGTCGGCCTCGGGTGGCGGCGGCGGGTTTGTCGGGGCGGCGTGCATGCGGGTCGTCCGGCCGCGCAGGCTACCACCGTGCGGCCGGAGCAGGCGCGTCGCGCGCCGGCGCCTACTGCGGCATCTTCAAGGTCCCTGCCTGCGAGAAGCGCACGCTGCCGAACGTGCTGCCGGCGAGCTTGCCGTTGACGACGTAGGGGATCTCGTCGCGCCTCGTGCCGTCGGTGAAGGCCAGCACCTGGCGCAGCGCGGCGAAGGCAGAGATGCTGACCGGCACCACGATCACCGTCTCGCCGAAGCGCGGCACGGTCCCCTTGGCGTCGCTGACGCCGGTGGCGAGGTTCTTGCCGTTGAGTTCCAGGTCGACGGCCACGCCGTCGAAGTCGACGCCGAGGTCGTTCGGGTTCTGCACGCGCAGCTTGACGGCGAAGCGCAGTTCCATGCCCTCGCCCTGCAGAGGCTCGACGCCGACCACGTTGACGCGCAGCGCGTCGGGCAGCGTGGCGCAGCCGGCGAGCCAGAGCAGCGCGGCGAGGCCGAACAGGGCAGCGAGCCAGCGCCGGGGCAGCGCGCGCTGCGGTCGAATGGCTGCCATCGTCAGGCCCAGACCTGCAACAACCAACGGTTGAGCGCCGTCACTTCTTCCATGCATACCGAATGCTCCATCGGATAGTCCTCCCACTGCACGTCGTGGCCGAGCGCGGCGAGCGCATCGCGCGCCGCCATGCCGCGCGCGATCGGCACCATCGGGTCGCTGCGGCCGTGGGCGAGGAAGACGGGCGTGTCGTGGTTGGCCGAATCGCGTTCGCCGGCCGTCGTGTCGGCGAGCGGCAGGTAGCCCGACATCCCTGCCAGGCCAGCCAGCCGCTCGCGGTAGCGCAGGCCGGCGAGCAGCGTGATCGCGCAGCCCTGCGAGAAGCCGGCGAGCACGATGCGCCGTGCCGGCACGCCGCGCGCGACCTCGCGGTCGAGCAGCGCATGGACCTGCCGCACCGACTCGCGCAGGCCCGCTTCGTCCTCGCGCCGCTGCAGGTCGGTGCCGAGGATGTCGTACCAGGCGCGCATGCGGTAGCCGTTGTTGATCGTGACCGGCCGCTCGGGCGCGCGCGGCATCACGCAGCGCACCGGGCCGACCGCCGCGAGGTCGAGCGCGTCGCACATCGGGATGAAGTCGGTGCCGTCGGCGCCCAGGCCGTGCAGCACGATCAGCGTCGCTGCGGGCACGGCGCCGGAAGGGCAGAGCTCGATCGTGGCCAGGTCGGTCATCGCGGGTGGTCCGGGGTGGGGGTTGTCGCCGGCAGCGATGCCGACAGTTCGGCCGCGAGGGCGGCGCAGCGTTGCTGCAACGTGGCCCGGTCGCAGTCGGTTGACAGCAGATGCGGCGATTCGTCGGCCGCCACCGGTTCGCGCACGCGCAGTTGCAGGTCCAGCACGTCGAGGTCGGCGTCGGACGCGTCGCGCCCGTCGCGCAGGCGGCGCGCGATGCGCTCGCGCAGCACGCTCTGCGGCGCAACGCATTCGACGAGCACGAAGGTCGCGCCCTCGGCAGCGGCGATCGCGCGCAAGGCGTCGCGCTCGGCGCGCCTGAGCGCCGCCGCATCGACCACGGCGCCGATGCGTGCGCGCAGCAGGCCCTGCGCCAGGTCGCCGAGGTGGGCGTAGGTGCGCTGCGTGGCTTCGCGCGCGTAGAGCGTCGCCGCCTGGGCAGTGGTGGGCCGAGCGGCCGCGGGCAGCCCGTGCAGGCGCTTGCGCTCGACGTCGGAGCGCAGGCGAACTCCGGCCAGCGCCGGCGCGAGTTCGAGCGCGACCGTGCTCTTGCCAGAGCCCGACAGGCCGCACACGAGCACCAGCGGCGGCGGGCTCGCGGGCAGGGCAGCGATGCGCCCGGCGAGCCCGAGGTCATGCGCCAGCGCCGCCGCGTCGCCGCGCAGCAGCGCGACGCGCGCCCGCACCAGTGCGCGCTCGACGGCGAAGAAGCGCAGCAGCGCGAGCCCTTGGTAGTCGCCGCTGCGTTCGCACCAGGCGCCGACGAAGCGCCAGGCCAGTGCATCCAGACCGTGGCGCAGCAGGTCCATGAAGGTGAACGCGATGTCATGGACGATGTCGAGGTGGCGCAGCTCGGCGTTGAACTCGACCGCATCGAAGGGCCGCGGCACGCCGTCGACGAGCACGATGTTGGCGAGGTGCAGGTCGGCATGGCCTTCGCGCACGAAGCCCTGCGCGCGGCGCGCGTCGATCAGCGGCGCCTGGAGCGCGAACTCACGCTCGCACCAGGCGCGCAGCGCACTGACGCGCGCGTCGCCGCTGCCTTCGAGCCCGGCGAGCGTTTCGCGCAGCCAGCGCAGTACGGTGGCCGAGCGTCCGAAGCCCGGCGGCGAGGGCGCGAGCGCGCCATGAAAGCCTGCCACCTGCGCGGCCAGCGCGTCGACCTGCGCCTCGGTCAAAGTGCCGCGTGCGGCAACATTGGCGAGCACGTCGGCCTCGTCGAAGCGGCGCATGCGCAGCAGCCAGTCGATCGCCTGCGGCGCGGCGTCGCCGGCGCCGCCCAGGCGCGGCGCGTCCGCGGTACCGAGGATCGGCAGCACGTCCAGGTACAACTGCGGCGCGGTGCGCCGGTTCAGGCGCAGCTCGTCCATGCAGTCGGCGCGGCGCAGCTTGGGCGTCGAGAAGTCGAGGAAGGGCAGCTCGAGCGGCTTGCGCAACTTGTACGCGTAGTCGCCCGCGAGCACGAGGCTCGAGATGTGAGTCTGGATCAGCCTGCGCTCGCCCGGCGGCCCGGGCAGCGCATCGCCGGCGAGCAGGGCGCGGACGAGCCGCTCGTGCTGTGCGAGAACGTCACCCAGGGTCAATAGTCGAGCCCCATCGCAGCGCGCACGTCACCCATCGTCTGGCGGGCGACGGTGCGCGCGCGCTCGGTGCCCATCTCGACGATCCGGTGTACCTGCCTGGGGTCGGCGAGGTAGGTCTCGGCGCGCTCGCGCCAGGGCTGCTGCTCGCGCACGATGGCGTCGATCACGGGTTGCTTGCACTCCAGGCAGCCGATGCCGGCGGTGGTGCAGCCTTTGACGACCCACTGCTTCGTCGCCGCGTCGCTGTAGAGCTGGTGCAACTGCCAGACCGGGCATTTCTCGGGGTCGCCGGGGTCGCCGCGGCGCACGCGCGCGGGGTCGGTCACCATGCCGCGGATCTTCTTCTCGACGACCGCCGGCTCGTCGCGCATCAGCACCGCGTTGCCGTAGCTCTTGCTCATCTTGGTGCCGTCCAGGCCCGGCAGCCGCAACACCTCGGTGTGCAGCGCCTGCGGCTCGACGAGGATGGTGCGTCCGCTGCCGTGCAGATGGCCGAGCAGCAGTTCCGAGTCGAGTTCGGTCCACCCGGCGACGCCAGCGGCTGCCTTGCGCACGATCGCCTCGCCCTTGGCAAGCGCCTCGGCGGTGCCGGTCTCGCCGAAGGTCTTGCGCTGCTTGTCGAAGTAGCGCGCGTCGTCGCGCGGCAGCTTGGCGAGCGCCGCGGCGACGCCGGCGTCGAAGCCGGCGCCGCGGCCGTACAGGTGGTTGAAGCGGCGCGCCACTTCGCGCGTCAGCTCGACGTGCGAGGACTGGTCCTCGCCCACCGGCACGTAACTCGCCTTGTAGATCAGGATGTCGGCCGCCTGAAGCAGCGGGTAGCCGAGAAAGCCGTAGGTCGCGAGGTCGCGATCGTTGAGCTTCTCCATCTGGTCCTTGTAGGTCGGCACGCGCTCGAGCCAGCCCAGCGGCGTGCCCATCGCGAGCAGCGTGAAGAGTTCGGCATGCTCGGGCAGGCGGCTCTGGATGAAGATCGTGCACTGCTCGGGGTCGAGCCCGGCGGCGATCCAGTCGATCACCATGTCGTAGACGTTCTTCTCGATGACCTCGCGCTCCTCGTAGTGCGTGGTCAGCGCGTGCCAGTCGGCGACGAAGTAGAAGCACTCGTACTCGGCCTGCAGGCGCACCCAGTTCTTCAGCGCACCGTGGTAGTGGCCGAGGTGCAGCGCGCCGGTGGGGCGCATGCCGGAGAGGACGCGAGGCTTCATGGGAGCGGGATCGTTCGGCGAGGGCGTAAGCGTCGATTCTAGGCGGCTACACTGCCCGCCGATGACGCAAGCCATACGCATCGTGATCCTGATCTCGGGGCGCGGCTCGAACATGGAGGCCATCGTCGACGCCTGCGCGCGCGAGGGCTGGAACGCGCGCGTCGCGGCCGTGATCAGCAACCGCGCCGACGCCGCCGGGCTCGCCTTCGCCGCCGCGCGCGGCATCGCGACGGCGGTCGTCGATCACCGCGCGTTCGCCAGCCGCGAGGCTTTCGACGCCGCGCTCGCCGAGCGATCGACGCGCACGCGCCCGATCTGCTGTTGCTCGCCGGCTTCATGCGCATCCTGGCGCCCGCCTTCGTGCTGCGTTATGCCGGGCGCATCATGAACATCCACCCGTCGCTGCTGCCGTTGTTCCAGGGCCTGCACACGCACCGGCGCGCGCTCGAGGCGGGCTGCAAGGTGGCCGGCGCGACGGTGCACTTCGTCACCGCCGATCTCGACCACGGCCCCATCGTCGCCCAGGCGGTGGTGCCGGTGCTCGCCGACGACAGCGAGGACACGCTCGCCGCACGCGTGCTGGCGCGCGAGCACGTGCTCTATCCGCTGGCAGTGCGCTGGTTCGCCGAGGGCGCGCTGCAAGTCGACGGGCACGGCGTGGTGCGCCAGGCGCGCGGCGAGTCGCAGTTGCTGCTCTGATCCCGGCCGGCTGGCGCGGGATTCAGCCGGACCGCTGCGGCGCAGGCCGGCGCGACTTGCTCACGAGCACCAGCGCGACGCCGCCGAGGATGGCGACGGAAGCCGCCGCGAGGCGCACGCTGATCGCCTCCGACAGGAACAGCACGCCGCCGAACGCGGCGATCGGGGGCACCGACAGCTGCACCGTCGCGGCGCGCATCGCGGTCAGGCCATTGAGCGCCGCGTACCAGATCACGTAGCCGATGCCCGAGGTGACCGCACCCGACGCGACGGCGAGCGCGACGCCGGTGGCGTCGACGCTGGCGTCGGCGGCAAGCACGAGGCTCAGCGCCAGCGCGAGGGGTGTCGCGCGCAGGAAGTTGGCGGCGGTCGCGGCGAGCGGATCGGCCACCCCGCGGCCGCGCAGCGAGTACACGCCCCAGGCGATGCCGGCCACGGCCATCATCGCCGCACCGGCGAGCACGGCGTGCAGGCCAGGCCCGGAGACACCAGATAGACGAGCCCGCCCGCGGCCAGGGCGAGGCCGAACCAGGCGCTGGCGCGGAAGCGCTCGCCCGAGTAGAGGCCGACGCCGAACATCGTCAGCTGGACCGCGCCGAACAGGATCAGCGCGCCGGTGCCTGCCGAAAGGCTGAGGTAGGCGAACGAGAACATCGCGACGTAAGTGAAGAGCATCGCCGCTGCCCACCAGTCCGCCACCGCGCGCGCGGGCTCGCCGCGCCGAAGGTGCAGGATCACGGCGAGCGCCACCGCGCCGGCGAGCAGGCGGATGCTGGAGAAGCTCGCCGCATCGATGGCGCCGCGATCGAGCGCGAGCCGGCACAGCAGCGAGTTGGCCGCGAAGGCGACCATCGCCACCGCGGTGAGTGCGGCGATCCTGAGTGCGGACGGACCGACGCGGCGCTCGGCCATGCGTCATCGCGCCTGCATCATGGCGGCGTTGCGAGGAGCCAGGCCGCCCACGCCAGCAGCGCGAACCCGAGCGGCGCGCTCAAGCGACGGCCCCAGGCGACGTTCTTCTCGATGGCCATCACCGCCGCCAGCAACAGCATCCAGCCGAGACTGCCGGCACCGACGGCGAACATCAGCAACATCAGCGCCCAGCAGCAGCCGACGCAGAACAGGCCGTGATGCGCTCCGAGCACGAAGGCGTGGCGCGCCTGCGCGGACCCGCGCCAGTGCTCGATGACGAAGCCGAGCGGCGTGCGGCACTTCTCCAGGCAATGGTGCTTGAGGTCGCTGAACTGGAACGCGCCGGCCAGCGCGATGATCGCCACGCCGATCAGCCAGCCATGCCAGGCCAGCGCCGGCACGCCGGCAACGAGCGCCAGCAGCGCGGTGTGCAGGACATGCGCCAGCAGGCCGAA
>NZ_JADJDO010000034.1 GCF_016702655.1 Ideonella sp. | reverse complement strand
TGCTGGGTCAGGACGGCAAGGCCCTGGCCGAGCCGTGGTCTTTCTCGAGTCAGCGGTGGCCAGGCCAGCCTCCCGGCCGGTGCCCGCATCGAGAATCGAACAGGCCGACAAGCGGTTCACACAGCGGGTGACGGTGGTGACAGTGGGCAGTCCGATCGCGTTCCCGAACCGCGACAAGGTCCGACACCACGTGTACTCCTTCTCGCCCACCCGCTTCGATCTGAAGCTCTACATCAGCACGCCAGCCCACCCCGGTCGTGTTCTGACAAGGTCGGCATCGCGGCGCTGGGCTGCAACATCCACCACACCATGCTGGCCTGGGTGGTGGTGGTCGAGACACTACCGCGTGCCTGACCGAGCGCCAGCCCGCGTCACGCCCTGCCCGACGTGGCACCAGGCACCTACCGGCTGCGCAGCTGGCACCCGGACCTGCCCACCGGCGCGCCGGCGCTGGACCAAGGCACTGGTCGTCGGCCCGCAAGGCGCCGCTGCCAGCGTGCGGCTGCCATTGACGGGCAGCGCGGGATGACCGCAATGCCGCAACGCCGCCAGCGGCTGTCCACCCGCATCGTCGCGCTGTCGCTGGGCCTGCTGCTGCTGGTGCAGCTGGCAGGCTTCGTGGCCATTCGCGCCAGCGGCACGCAAAGGCGCACGCCCCACCTCCTGGCACCGGAGCTCAGAAGTCGGCGAACGCGTGTGGCGCCGGCTCTCTCGACCCGAAGTCAGCCTCGCGGCCCAAGGGGCCACCTTGCTTGCTCCGGACTACGGCTTTTCGCTCGGCGGTGGCGACGGCGATGCCGACACCGATTGCATCGGTGCTCGAGAACCCGCCGCGCGCATCGGGGGCCCGGCGTCAGCGCCTGGGTCGACAACGACTTCCGGTTGCGGTCGGCCATGGCCGAGCCGCCGACGGGCGGCGACCGGGCTTTCGAGGCGCTGGCGCTGGACGTGGCCCGCCAGGGCCGGGCGTCAGGTCGGCCTGGTCGGCGAACGGGCGATGCAGCTCGTCAGCGTGCCGCTGAAGGCACCCCAGCGCATCGGCTGGCTGGTGCTGGGCTTCCCGATCGACCAGGCGCTGGCAGCCGACATGAAGGCCCTGTCAGGGCTGGACGTGGCCTTGCTGGTGCCGCAGGACAACGGCAGCCTCCGCAGCACCGTGTCGACACTGCCCGCGGCCGCGACCCTGACGCTGACCGCGGCACGCGACGAACAGGTCACCCTCGGTGGCGAGCTGATGCAGTTGCACCCGGTCAGCCTGCCCGCCGGCGAGCGCGCCGCGCAGGTGCTGCTGCTGCAATCGGTCGACAAGGCCCTGGCGCCGCTGCGGCGCCTGCAGTGGATGCTGGCACTGATCACGGCAGCCGGCGTGGTGGTGTTCGGGCTGGGCAGCGTGATCACCGCCCGCCGGGTGACCACGCCCCTGCGTGCGCTGGTGCGTGCGGCGGACCGGCTGGGCCAGGGCGACTACAGCCAGCCCTGGGTCCATGCCCAGCGGCCCGACGAGATCGGCCAGCTGGCCAGCGCCTTCGATCAGATGCGCATCAGCATCGCGGGGCACCAGGCCGAGATCCATGACCTGGCCTTTCGCGACCGCCTGACCGGCCTGCCCAACCGCCCGGCGTTCCGCAACGCGCTGAAGACCTTGATCGACCGCGGGGGTCCCGCGGCCCCGGTGGCCGTGCTGATGTTCGGGCTGGACCGCTTCAAGCACGTGAACGACGTGCTGGGCTACGCCTTTGGCGACCGCCTGCTCCAGGCGGTGGCCGGCCGGGTGTCGGGCGACGCCGTGCGCGGCAAGGACCTCATCGCGCGTCTGGGCGGCGACGAGTTCGCCGTGCTGCTGCCCGACAGCGACCCGGCACGCGCCGAGGACGTGGCTCGACGCGTGGCTGCCGCACTGGAACAACCACTGGTGCTGGACGACCAGACCGTGGACCTGTCGGCCGCCTTCGGCATTGCGTGCTGGCCGCAGCACGCTGGCGATGCCGACGCGCTGCTGAGCCGCGCCGAGGTGGCGATGTACGCCGCCAAGCGCAAGACCGTGCCCTGCGTGGTGTACGACCCCGGCATCGATTCGGGCAGCGCGCAGACGCTGTCCTTGCTGTCGGAACTGCGGCGGGCGCTGGAGCGCAACGAGCTGCGCCTGTTCCTGCAACCCAAGATCGCGCTGAAGACAGGGGCCTTCATCGGCGCCGAGGCCCTGGTGCGCTGGCAGCATCCGGTGCGTGGCATGGTGCCACCGCTGCACTTCATCCCCTTCGCCGAACAGACCGGCTTCGTGCGGCTGCTGACGCTGTGGATGTTCGAGGAGTGCGCCAAGCAATGGCCGATGCTGCACCGGCTGGGTGTGCAGCGGGTGTCGGTGAACCTGTCCACGCGCGACCTGCTGGACCTGGAACTGCCACAGCGGTTGCAGGCGATCCTGCAGCGCCACGGGGTGCCGGCCAGCGCGTTCTGCCTGGAGATCACCGAAAGCGCCATCATGGACGAGCCGCAACGCGCGCTGGACATCTTGCGCACGCTGTCGAACAGCGGCTACAAGCTGTCGATCGACGACTTTGGTACCGGGTATTCATCCCTGGCCTACCTCAAGGCCTTGCCGGTCGACGAACTGAAGATCGACAAGAGTTTCGTGATGGCGATGGAGCACGACGACGACGACGCGAAGATCGTGCGCTCGACCATCGACCTGGCGCACAACCTGGGCCTGTCGGTGGTGGCCGAAGGCATCGAGAACGCCACCCTCTGGGGCCTGCTGCGTGCACTGGGCTGCGACGAAGGCCAGGGCTATCACATGTGCCGCCCGCTGCCGGCAGCCGAGATGGTGGGCTTCGCCGAACGCTGGCGCGAGGCGTCGGTGCCCGAGTCCTTGCTGGTCGAGCTGTCCTGACCCTTTTCGTGCGGCGGCGGCAGGCGGACACCGGCGAGAATCCGGCGCCACCCACAACGACAACAAAGGCCTGGCATGATCAGCCTGCCCCATTTCATCGCCCCGGCGACCTTCGACGACGCCGCCGCCGCGCTGGCGCAGGTGCGTACGATCTACGACGGCAGCATCGCGCATCTGCGCGCGGCGCTGCAGCGTTTCGTCACCGGCGAGGATCTGCCGCAGCGCGTGCGCGCCTGCTATCCCTTCGTGCGCGTTCGCACCGATACCGTCGCGCGCGCGGACTCGCGGCTGAGCTACGGCTTCGTCGCCGGCCCGGGAAGCTACGAGACCACGCTGACGCGACCCGACCTGTTTGCCAGCTACTACCTCGAGCAGTTCCGCCTCCTGCTCAAGAACCACGGCGTGCTGCTCGAGGTGGGGACGAGCGCGCAGCCGATTCCGGTCCACTTCTCGTTCGCCGAGAGCGACCACATCGAGGGCTCGCTCAGCGCCGAGCGGCGCCTGCTGCTGCGCGACCGCTTCGACCTGCCCGACCTCGCGGCGATGGACGATGGCATCGCCAACGGCACCTACGAGCCGCGCCCGGGCGAGGCGCACCCGCTGGCGCTCTTTACCGCGCCGCGCGTGGACTACTCGCTGCACCGCCTGCGCCACTACAGCGGCACGCGGCCCGAGCATTTCCAGAACTTCGTGCTGTTCACGAACTATCAGTTCTACATCGACGAGTTCATCCGCCTCGGCCATGAGTGCATGCAGGATGTGCGCAGCACCTACACCGCCTTCGTCGAGCCGGGCGACGTGCTGACGCGGCGTGCCGGCCTGCCCGCGCAGGCTGGCCAGGACACCGGCAAGGCGCCGCCGCGCTTGCCGCAGATGCCGGCCTACCACCTGGTGCGGCCCGACGGCGCCGGCATCACGATGGTCAACATCGGCATCGGTCCGGCGAACGCAAAGACCATCACCGATCATATCGCGGTGCTGCGCCCGCACGCCTGGATCATGCTCGGCCACTGCGCCGGTCTGCGCAACACGCAGCAGCTCGGCGACTACGTGCTCGCCCACGGCTATGTGCGCGAGGACCATGTGCTCGACGAGGACCTGCCGCTGTGGGTCCCTGTCCCCGCGCTGGCCGAAGTCCAGGTCGCGCTCGAGTCGGCGGTGGCCGAGATCACCCAGCTCAAGGGCTACGAGCTCAAGCGCGTGATGCGCACCGGCACCGTCGCCTCGACCGACAACCGCAACTGGGAGCTGCTGCCCCACCGCGGGCCAGAGCGCCGCTTCAGCCAGAGCCGGGCGATCGCGCTCGACATGGAAAGCGCGACCATCGCCGCCAACGGCTTTCGCTTCCGGGTGCCGTACGGGACGCTGCTGTGCGTGAGCGACAAGCCGCTGCACGGCGAGATCAAGCTGCCCGGCATGGCCAACCAGTTCTATCGCGAACGGGTCGACCAGCACCTGCGCATCGGGATGCGCGCCGCCGAACTGCTGCGCGAGGCCGGCATCGACCAGCTCCACAGCCGCAAGCTCAGGAGCTTTGCCGAGGTCGCGTTCCAGTAGCCAGTGCAGTGTTCGATGCTTGGAGGTGCTTATGCGGCGGCGAATTTGGCTTCCTGGCTAGGCGCAAACCACAGCGATACCCAGAGGTATCGCGAGGATTTGCAACGACGCCAGGGAGGCAAAGGCGCGGTCGCATGAGTACCGGATAGCGTCGAACACTGCACTCGGTGCGCTTGCGCCTCGGATCGCTGGCGTCTGGCGGAGGAATGAAGCCGCCCTTGGCACGCAGGCGCTCGCCCGATTGCACGCCCCCCGCTGTTGCCCCGCTTGTGCGCCGGGCGAGCTTCACTTAGTCTGGCTGCCATCATCCGCGAAAGCCCATGGCTGCAAAGGAGCCCCTCATGCCAAGCCCATCGACCGAATCCATCGCCGCCACCAGCAGCATCCGCACCCTGGCCCTGGTGGGCCCGGCGGCGGCGGGCAAGACGAGCCTGGCCGAGGCGCTGCTATGGCGGGCGGGCGCGATCGGCGCACCCGGCAGCCTGGAGCGCGGCTCGACAGTGAGCGACTTCGACGTTCTCGAACGGCGCGTGCAGCATTCGCTGAACGCCTCGCTGCTGCATCTGCAGCATGCCGATACCCGGGTGCACCTGATCGACACCCCGGGCACGCCGGACTTCCTCGGCCAGTCGCTGCCGGCGCTCGAAGCGGTGGAGACGGCGGCGGTGGTGATCGCGGCAACGACCGGCGTCGAGATGATGGCTGAACGGATGATGCGCTACGCCGCCGAGCGCCAGCGCACGCGCATCGTGATCGTCAACAAGATCGATGCCCAGGGCGTGGACATCGCCGCGCTGGTGAGCCAGATCCAGGCGGCTTTCGGCAAGGAATGCCTGCCGCTGAATCTGCCAGCCGAGGGCGGGAGCCGGGTCGTTGACTGCTTCTTCAACCCCGGCGGCGCCGACGACAAGACCGACTTCTCGTCGGTGGCCGCGGCACACAGGGCGCTCGTCGAGCAGGTGGTCGAGGTCGACCCGGGCTTCGTCGAGCGCTATCTGGAGGAAGGCGATGTCGACGCGTCGGAGTTGCATGCACCGCTCGAGCAGGCGCTGCGCGAGGGTCATCTGATCCCGATTCTCTTCGTCTCGGCGCGCAACGGCGCGGGCGTGGCCGAACTGCTGGACGTGATCGTCAAGCTGCTTCCGAACCCGAACGAGGCCAACCCGCCCGAATTCCTCAACGGCGAGGGCGACGAGGCGGTGCCGCTCGCGGCGCTGCCCGACCCCTCGCTGCACGTGATCGCGCACGTGTTCAAGGTCACGCAGGATCCGTTCGTGGGCAAGATGGGGATCTTCCGTATCCATCAAGGAACGCTGACGCGCGACAGCCAGCTCTACATCGGCGACGGGCGGCGCCCGTTCAAGGTCGGGCATCTGTTCATGCTGCAGGGCAAGGAGCATGTGGAAGTCAGCCGCGCACTCCCCGGCGACATCTGTGCCGTGGCCAAGATCGACGAGATGCACTTCGACGCCGTGTTGCACGACGCCGCCGAGGACGACCACATCCACCTGAAGCCGCTCGACTTCCCGGTGCCGGTGCACGGGCTGGCGATCGAGCCCAGGCGGCGCGGCGACGAACAGCGCCTCTGGGACCTGGTGCAGAAGTTGGTCGACGAAGACCCCTGCCTCAAGGTCGAGCATGTGGTCGTGACCAACGAGACCGTGATCTACGGCCTCGGGGAATTGCACCTGCGCATGGTGCTCGAGCGCCTGACCGAGGTCTACAAGTGCGAGGTCAACACGCGCCCGCCGCGGATCGCCTACCGCGAGACCATAACCGCACCGGCCGAGGGCCACCACCGCCACAAGAAGCAGACCGGCGGCGCGGGGCAGTTCGGCGAGGTGTTCCTGCGCGTCGAGCCGCTGCCGCGCGGCGCCGGCTTCGAGTTTCTCGACCAGGTCAAGGGCGGAACGATACCGGGCCAGTTCATCCCGGCAGTCGAGAAGGGCGTGCGCCAGGTGCTCGAGACGGGCGTCATCGCCGGCTACCCGGTCAAGGACGTGCGCGTGATCGTCTACGACGGCAAGCACCACAGCGTGGACAGCAAGGAGATTGCGTTCGCCACCGCCGGCCGCAAGGCCTTCATCGATGCGGTGAAGAAGGCCGGGCCGATCGTCCTCGAGCCGATCGCCAACGTCGAGATCACCGCGCCGGAGGCCGCGATAGGCGACATCACGGGTGACCTGGCCAGCAAGCGTGGCATGGTCACCGGCACGTCGAACCTGTCGCTGGGGACGGTGCTCGTGAAAGGGCAGGCGCCGATG
>NZ_JADJDO010000033.1 GCF_016702655.1 Ideonella sp. | reverse complement strand
GAAGGCATCCGCAAGGCGTGCCCGCGGGTGGCGTCGCCGAGGGCGCTGGCCTGACCGCGTAAAGGGCGTGGCTCATGGCGGCGTGGCGCCAGTGATGCCGAAATAGGGATACGAAGGCGGGGCCGGCGGCGGCGCTGGGCGCACGTTGCGCATGTGCCCGGTTGCTGTGTTGCGTTCGATGTGCGGCGCATCTGGCACCGGCAACCATCGCCCCTCCGCCGGCTCGGGCGCGGGCCGGTTGACCGGGACCCCGAACGGGTGGCGCTCTACGTCGTCGGTCTGCGGCATGGCGCATCTCTCTGCCCGGCTTCGTGCGCCGCGCGGATCTGACTGCGGAGCCAATCGTTCGTGACAAGCACGCACCCGCCCTGCAACTGGCAATGCACCTGTTCGTCGGGCGTGAGCGTGGCATCGGCAGCGTATACGCTCGCATAAATTGCTATACATGCGAGCAGCAGCCACTTCACCGCGCGACCCTTCGCACCTTTTCCACGCTGCGCATGCCGCCAATCCCGAGCATGCCGAGTAGCAGAGTCATCAGCACGTTCGTGTCAAGCGCCGGCAGCGGCGGCACGGATGCCCCCAGCAGGGCCGCAAACCACGGTAGGAGCGGCTGCAGCAAGAACGTGTAGCCAAGCCCCGCCACGCAGACATAGCCCACCGTTGGGCGCCAGTTCGACGCGTACAGGCTACCGCTTGCCGCCTCGGCCGCATTCACCGCCGCCTGCGCCTTCGCAATCTCGGTGTCGGCAGCCAGCGCAGCAAGCTCGCCGCTCTGCTGCATCTTGAGCAGTTCGAGCTTCGCCGCGTCGCGCTGCGTCGGGTCCGGCCAAAGCCTGTCGATCAGCTTTCCGCCGATGTCTAGCGCTGCGGTGAGCGGATCGAGTGCCATGCTACGGCCTCCACATGCCATGCGCGATAGCGTACTCGCGCACGATCAGCCCTAGGCCGACGATGCCAGCCCAGATCAGGCCGGTGAGCGATTTCTCGATCACCTGACGCCGGAATGCGATCGACTGCGCTTGGCGCTCGATCGCCAGTTTGACCCAAGCATGTTCCTGCTCGGTCATCATCGGCCGCGGCATAGCCTCGCGCACCGCAGTCTGAATCATCTCCAGCGTCATGGAATCGCGCTCCTCGATTCGCGCTTTCAGGTCTGTGACTCGATCATCTACCGTATGCACGGCCTGCCAAAAAGCTGCCCTCTCATCGTCCGGGTTCATCTGGCGGCACCTCCGGGGGTTGTTGTTGTTCCCGTATCTGTGCGTTGATCTTGGCGACGAGCGGCGCGGCGAGCTTGTAGGGCATCTCTTGCAGCGCTTTGTCGAGCACCGACAGGTCAGCCGGCGCGAGTTTCAACAGAAACTCGTTCATCACGTAAGCGCCGCGTAGTGCCAGGCGCCCGTGTGATACACGTACAGGCGCCCATTGGTCGAGTCAACCACGATCGGGCATTTCCCGGTATAGAGGTCAGGAACCCCGGTCGGCGGCCCTGCGCAGCGGCCGATGTGCAGGAATCCGGCCGTTGCAGTCGTGTCGAGAATTGACTTCTCGCCGATGATGGTATTGAGCCCTTCGAGGTAGACATGAGTCTCGCCAACCCCGGCGGTTGTCGCGGCCAGAATCAGCCGCCCGTCCTCAGCGCTCGTCGTGTCATCGAGGATGAAGGAAGTTATCGAGCCGTATGTCGTCCGCGCGCCGTCAGCGTTATCGCCGAACAAACTGATTTTCGCCGTGTTGCCGGTAGTCAGTTCTGACCCCGAGCCCCAGGGTCCCGGCTGCCGCGACGCGAGTCATCAGCGCGTGCCACGTCGGATCGCCGTAGCTCTCGAAGTTGGTTCCCCCGCTGTTTGTGACGTAGATCGCGTGCTCGATCTGGTTCAGGTTGCTGTTTGCTGAATTGTTGTCGATGATGATGCCGTAGCGGTAGTACCCCGCTGTGCTCGGCGTGTCGGTGGGTCGCCGTTCAGGATCAGCGCAACGCCGACCTCGGTTCCGACTGCGGCACTCCCATACCGCGTCCATCCGTCACGGTAGCGCGGAGTAGTCGCCGCATCGAGAACCGTGTCAGTGCCGCCCGAGCGCCCGCCGATAGTGCATACGAAATACGTGCCGGATCGGTAGGGTTGCAAGGCTACCGCATCCTTGGGGAGGCAGATATCGTCCAGCGCCACCGTCGCACCGTTGTTGATCGGCGCCGTGCCGCGCTTGGTCCAAGTCGGCTCGGTTTCCTTGGTGCGCGCGGTGCATCGGATGGTTTGCCGGTAGCCGTAGCCGGTGCCGCCGCTTGTACGATGGTCCGGGCCGATGCCGTCCGAGTGGCACTCGATACCCGTAATCCCGCCCATGTCCGCGTCAGACGCGGTATCCGGGCAGCGCATGTCCATCGCGTTGCAGTGGATCGCCATGATGCCCTGCGCCCATGTAGCGCCAGGATCGACACGGCGACCGGCACTTCGCCGCCCGGTAGTCGATGTAGTTGTCCAGCTCGACATTAACGCACCATTCAGGTTGATAGGCGCCCTCGACTGGCGTGCCGGCGTCGTCAGGGTTGCCCCGAGGATGGTGTAGCCCTTGAACGTGCTCCCCTGGCCCCCCGTGTCGGCCATGATGTAGCGCTGCGCCAGGATCGAGTTCTTGGTTCGTGTTACCGCGTAGTCGGCGTACCGCATGAGCAGCGAGATTCGCCCGTGGTGAAGTGTTGTTCGTGATGTCGGTATCGTCGTCGTAGCCGATGATTGCCCGCTTGGCCCGCCATACCTCGCGGTCGTCCGGGCTATTGAGGAACACTACCGAGTCGCGCGCTTTGCTCATTTATGCCACCCTGATCATCAGTACAGAACCATTGCGGTACAGCTCGCCCACGGCAACGCCACCGGCCGCCGCCGCGCCATCGTTTGCGTAGTCGCCGAGGTATGCGGTTTCAAGCGCCAGAAGTCCAGTGCCGCCGGCCCGGACGAGCGAGAATTGCCCGGTAGCTGCGTCAACCTTGAAATTCCACTTGCCGGAGTTGCCGTTATCGAACTGCTGGTGATTGCCGTTACCGGACGCGATAACCACCGGAAACGATGCGGCAATCGCCTGCTCAGTCGCGTTGATGACATTCGCCGCACTGTTCCCGAACCCGGCAGCGATGAATCCGAAATTCGAGAATACGCTATCCGTCGTTCCCCATGACAATTTTGCATCTGTCTCGATTGTCGGGTCGCTTGTTGCGTTGTCCTTATCGTAATACCAGATGCGATTCTCTGCACTCGGCAACACGTCAGTAGGCGTACCCTCGGCAGTCAATCCACCATCTCCAGGGTTGCAAATGAGAATCTGATTCGCGCGGCAGTTAAGGTAATCCACGTTGTCACCAGCACCGAGAATGATCCCGATGCCGGCGCCGCTGCTGCGCGACGCAACGACATGCTGGAACACGTTGTTGTCGGTGTTGCCGATCCTGATTCCGTACCCGTCAGCGTGCTGCGCGTACAGATAGCCGAAGGTGTTAAACGACGTGTTGCCGGGCAAAACGTCAGTATCGAACTTGATACCGTTCGCCGTGTTTAGCGCCTTGACGCGCATGTACCGGACGTGATTGTGCTGATTGTTCGTCGTGTCGGCCAGCGTGGCTACCGTTTTCCACTCGCATTGCACCGAGGTACACCCCGCGATGCTCACGTCGAAATCGCAGCGATTCACCGATGCGACCAGCAGCCCAGTTCCCGCGATCTCGTCGCCGTCAATGGCGATGCCGAGAATCGCGCAATCGCTGATCTTCTCATTGCTCGCGCCAGATACTGACGATAGCGTCAGCACTACGCCAGCCGCAGCGCCGATGTAAAGCAGCGTCGTTCCGCGCTCGGTATGCGTGCCTGAAAACCATCCGGCGCCTGCCCCGATCAGGCGCACACGAGGCGAGGTAATACTCAGCTCATCAGTCGCAAACACTCCGGGCGGGAAGTACAGATCGCCGCCGCCGGCCGTAGCAACGGCGTCAATGCCAGCTTGAATCGCCGCAGTGTCGTCCGTAACGCCATCCCCTACGGCCCCGTAGTCGGTCACGGAATGCAACTCCCTGAGCCTGGCTTGCACGTTCGTCGCCACCGCCCCGGCGCCTGGAGGGTCATATGCGATTGCCGAGGCGTTCGTCCCGACATTCGCGCCCAGGTCCTCGCCAGCGCGCGCGATGATCTCGTCGCCAGCTTCCGCTGCCGTTGTGAGCGTAAAGCTCGTCGAAGACGTTTCGGCGTAGTCCGCAGTCCGCCGCAGCGCAAGCCCGTTCATCAGCACTTGCAGCGAGTTGTTGCCCGGCGTGTACTCAAACTCGCTGACAGTGAATAGCGTCTGCCCGGCCGTGGCGATGAACGTTTCCTCCGACACCTGGCCGACGCCGCCCAGTTGCACGTTATCGTCATCCCATACGGTCACGTCCGCGCTTGTCTTGAGGATGATGCGGTATGCGTAGGGTCCGAGCCAGATCGACGCACGGCCGGCAGAGTCAAGAATGACGGGGTTTGCGTTCGGAGTCGTTGCGGCCTGCGTGGTGTATGAGGCGAGCGGCGTAGTAGTGCCGGCGTAGTAGGTGTAGACCTTGCCCGACGCGAGCGGATCGCCGCTGCTGTCAAACGCTTGGAAGCGCCCGCCTGAGTAGTTGTAAGCCATGTCGTTTGTCCTAGAATGGGTGCGTGGAAACGCTCTTTGGCCTTGACCCTATATTCGTCGGGTATCTGTGTTCTTTGGTCATACTAGCGGCCGTTGACTGGCTGCGCAGACACTAGCCCGCCGTAGAGCATCGGCATACCGAGCAATCGGGCCAACTGATTCTCAGTGACAGTTGGAGCTATCAGAGCGCTTCGGCACGTTCAAGGCGTTGGACTGCTGCGCCCCTCGGATAGTCCCTTGCAACAGATTGTCCAGACCCAGCGGCAGACGCCCCGATATTCTGTCCACAACATCAAGCCCGCGCCCCAATAGAAGCGCGCCGCTGTTCGAGTTGTTCACCGCAGAGCCTACCGGCTGCGCTTGCATGAGAGTGCTGGCGCGACCCACGCTGCGAAGTTCCGCGATCTGCTCAGGCGTGAAGAACGCAGCCAGTTTCCGGTCGCCGATGTTGTTCAGAGCCCGGTTATAAGCGGCGCTGCTGAACTTAACAACATCATCTGTCCCGTTCGTCGCCGCCGACTTGAGGTGCGCGACGATGGCCTGCCGCGTTCCTTCAAGTGCTGCGGGATCGGCTGCAATTGCCCTGCGGAGTTGTTGCACATCGTTTGCCGATGCGCTGCCGCCGATGATGTACTGCCGCACGAAGTTGTCGGGGTCCACCCTGCGACCCTCGCGCATTGCGGTGAATACCTGCTCCAAAGCGGGAGAGTTTTCTACCCGCTGCATCATCCCGCGATTGGCCTGCCTCGCGCGATTGAATGCCTGAATCGCTTCCTCTCCAAGCACGGCAGGCGACGGCGGGACTGTCCCAGGCACAGCCGGAAGGTTTCCGGGGTTCACCTGTGGAGCAGGACGAAGCGGCGTGTTGTCTAGGGCATTGCGAATAACGCCCATTGC
Organism: Ideonella sp.; assembly: GCF_016702655.1. Classification (GTDB taxonomy): domain Bacteria; phylum Pseudomonadota; class Gammaproteobacteria; order Burkholderiales; family Burkholderiaceae_C; genus CAIKUF01. The sequence goes on along the minus strand of NZ_JADJDO010000033.1, from coordinate 3,382 downwards.
GCGAGTCGTTGCATCGCCCTTGCCTGCCGCGCCGATGTTGCCAATCGTCGTTTTCAACTGCTCGGCAAATTGAACCGTGAACGGCACTTCTCCCCTTGCGATCTGGTTTAGCCGGTTCGCTACGTCAGGCGGTACGGCATAGCCAAGCATCGCCTCGTCTAGAGCCTCGTTCGCCGTTCGCGTGAACGTCGCGCCATCAAGCTCGGCACTCCGGCCAGCGGTGTCGCGGGCAGCAGAGTAGAGCGAGTTTATCGTTTGCTTAGACCGGTTGACATTCCCGGCTAAAGCATTGACGACACGCTCTCCGGTCGCGTAGGTGTCAGGCGCGTTTCTGGCTCCGGCATCGTCCAGCACGTTGAGCAGTTGGCGCGCGTTACTGTTTTGAAGCGTCGGGAGCGCTTGCAGGCTGATGTCCGCGCTATTGGCTCCGGTCTTGGCGAGGTTCATCTCGCGCGTGATCTGCGCCGGGTCTTGAGTCAGCATCCCGCGAGTCGGCGTCGTTCCGGTTGCCCGGAAGTCGATCAACCTGCGCAGCGCATCGCCGCTCAAGTCTCTGCCGGTATTCAGCGCCTGAGCCACTTCCTGACGCAGCCCGGACTTGATGTTTTGCGGGACTTGCGTCCAGTCAATACCCGACCCGCGCATGACAATCTCGATGCGCTGTTCCACTTCCTGCGCTGTCATCTTCGGCGTCAGCAGGCGCATCAATGACTTGCCCATACTATCGACCGCAGACGCGCCCAAACCACCTGCGACGCCGCCGATGGTTGCCCCTACAGCCTGCTCCAAAGGCCCGCCACCGGCCTCGCGCACCGCTCCCCCTGCTCCCCCTGCTGTCGCCGCCGCCGCCGCTTGTTGGCCCGGATTCGCGGCCATGAAAGCCGCAACCTGCGCGGGGACTCCAGACAGGTAACGCGAGGCCGCATTCGCAGCGCCACCCATGCCAGCAGCGCCCGCTACAGTCCGCGCGGCATCCCCGACGACACGCTCAGTCGCGCTTGCCGGCTTAGGCAGTCCGATTGTGTCCGCGAGCGTAGTGCCGGCCTGCTGTAGCGTCGGCACCTTCAGCCCGAGCGCACCCATCCCGGCCCGGACAGGGGATGCGACGACATCAAGCGCCGCAGGAGCGCCCTCCAGCGCGTAACGCGCGGTCAGGCCGAACTGCCGTGGTATGTCGCGGATTGCCTCACCGGCAGAGACTACGGCCGGCTTGGTGATTGCCGGTGTTTGCTTGGCGAACTCCGCTTGCGCGTAAGCCATGACCTCGGCTTCTGTTGCCGAGTCTGGCGCAGTAACCTCGAAGGTCGCGCCGTCTGGAGAGGTTACGCGGTACTTCGCCATTTAGCGCACCTTCACAATGCCCCATCCGTTAGTCGGCAACGCTGCCTCGGAGCCGATGACATCGGTTTCAGGCAGTTGATTCCGCTCTGCAATCCCTTGGTACTCGCCGCGCTTGGTGTTGTATTGCTTCACGCTTTCAGCGTATAGAGCATCGGCCAACTTGAAAATCCTTGCGCTGCGTCGGCGTCAACTTCTGGCCGCTGAGAGTCATCCGCGCGTAGTTCGTGATCCTGTCCATGAGTCCGCTCGCGGCCATCGCCATTCCAAGCTCAGACTCGCGGACAACCGATCCCGGGTCGAGAATCTTCATGATCTTGGTCGCGCCGGCCAAGTCACCGGCAGGGCTTTCAAGCTTGAGCGCTTCCTTGACCTGCGAGTGCGCGGCTTGAACCTCTTGATGCGCCTTGTAGATCGGCTCGGACTTGAACTCCCCGCGAAGTTTCAGCGTGTTGTCTAGTCCTTTTTGTCCGGTGTTGACGGAAACGCTAGACGCCCCGGCGCGCTTCTGATTCGTTTGCCATTGCTCAAACGAGCCCTGATAGCCCTGCCCCTTCGCGTATTCGTACTCCTGCACGGCGCTAGGAGGCTTGTCGGGCTTCTCCGGCTTCTCAGGCGGCGTATAGATCGGCTGCATCGTCTTTGGGTCAAGCAGCGGCTTGTCGCCCGCGATTGGCGCTTGCGGCTTTGTCACCATCTCGAAGTAGTCCTTCGGCGACGCAAGCCCGGTAACGACAGCGCGGTGCATCTGATGCCACTCGGGCGGCGCATCAGGCGGCGGAGGCGGCAACTGCGCGAGCGCCTGTTGCCGAGCCTGTGCGGCCTGCGCCTGCGCCGCGCGCTGCGCCTGCGCATCCTGCATCTGCATCGCATTGAGCGCGTTCGTCTGGCGCATGTTGTCGATGCCCTGCACACGCGCGAGCATGTTCAGCGGGCTATTGAGCTGGATGGGGCGCCCCATCATCGGGATTCTGGCGTCACTTGGCATAGTTTGCTCCCGGCACGAACATGCGCGAAAATAACGAAGCCCGCGCGGCGTTGATAGCACCGGCGGGCCTCTGACCAATCAGCGACAGGACCGCATCATGGCTAAGACCAATCTTACCGCGCAACGTCTGCGCGAACTTCTGCACTATGACCCAGAAACTGGCATTTTCACCTGGGGCGTAAGCCACCGCAACGGCATACATTGCGGGCGCCAGGCTGGGTGCATATCCAAACATATCGGTTACAGACTCATCCGTATAGATGGGATACTTTATCTTGCGCATCGGCTTGCATGGATACACTCGACTGGCGTGTTCCCATCTGCAGAAATAGACCATATTAACGGAAACCGGGCAGATAACAGGCTTTGTAATCTTCGCGACGTATCGCGCGCAATCAACAGCAACAACTCGCGCATAGCACGTAGCTCTAACAAGTCGTCTGGGTTGCTCGGGACTTACAAAGTTGGCAACAGTTTTTGCGCACACATAATGGTTTCCGGTGTAACCAAACATCTTGGTTCTTTCAAGACGAAGGAGTTGGCTCATACCGCATATTTGGAAGCCAAGCGCAAACTACATGTCGGGAGCACTATTTAACATAGGTTGTTAACCGCCATTCAACAGCGCGTTTATCAGGTCTTGCTCGCTAAGGCCGTTCAATGCGCCGCCAATCGCGTCGTTCCATGCCGATCCAGTCCCTATATATCCCTGCCGCGCGCGTTGCCTGCGTCAGTGATGTTGTTCGCCGTGCTATTCGCGTAGTTCTGGCCTAGTGCGTTTGTCTGGCTCGTGGCAGTTTGTCCAATCCCGGCCAAACTTGCAAGCCTGTTGAACGATTCGCCAAGCTTCGTCCCTGCGTAGTCGTTCCCGTACCGCTGGAGCGCTTTGGCCTGCTGCCCGCTGTAGGTCGTGCCGCGCGCCGTTGCCGAGTTCTGGAGAGCCTTGGAGCCCTGATCGAACCCGAATTGATAGTCCGGCATCGTCGTGATGCTAGACGGATCTTTGAGCAGCGCCTGAATTCCCGCAAGCGCGCTAGTCCCGGCTTCGCGGTACGG
>NZ_JADJDO010000032.1 GCF_016702655.1 Ideonella sp. | reverse complement strand
GTTGCCCGACTTGTCCCAGGCCAGGCTCTGGTTCGTCGGCGCTGCGCGTGACGGTCTTGAGCCGGTCGTTGGCGTCATAGGCGAGCTCGCGCTCAGTGCGGCGTAGACGCCGTCGCTCAGGCTGGCCACGGTGTCGGTGGCGGTGTAGTCGAAGTTCAGGTCGTGCACGCCGGGGCTGGCCAGCCGCGCGACGCGCGCGTCGGTGTCCAGCGTGGCCATGCGCGCCAGGCCGTTGCCGGCATCACCCCGCGCGGTGGAGATGGGCATTTTGGCGTGCGTGCCTTCGTGCGGCTGCAGCAGGCCAGCGTCTTGCATGCCGACCTGGCCAAGCGGCCGATCGGGTTCGTCACGCCTGAGGACAAGCCGAAGCAGACCGCGGTCTCTCGCCGGGGGTTCAAACCAAAGACCTAAACCTGAGGCCCTGCTGAGGCCCTGCGCCAGGCCGTTGCCGAAGCGCCAGGGCGCCGTTGTGGGTGGCGCAGAACACTCTGGGGCAAACAATGAATGCCAAGTAGCTCGCTCGCAAACCACACGTCGCACGTGGGTCGGGTCCCGGCCACGCAGCAGCCATCGGTTGTGGCCGCGGGCGCAATGCATCGTCGCGCCAGCGCGGGAGGCAAAGTTCAGGGGCCGGGAGTTGATCGCACTTCAAATTAGAGACCTGACCCCGAGGCCCCGCGAGGCCCTTTGACGCCGAGGCCCACCGGGGCCGGACACCTTCAGCCGCAACACGCGCAGCGAGCTCAAGCAGGTTTTCGGCTCCCTGCACGAACTCATGACGCCACCCGATCCGCCCAAGCGGCCGATTGGGTTCACCACGCCCGAGGACAAGGGGGAGAAGGCCTCGGGGGCAAAAGACAAGGCGTGACCTCGATGCCCCTTGGCAGCGCCTTCTCCCATGCCTTCACTTCACTTCAACACAGCCACGCAGTACAGGACGTAGAGACTTGGCAACGTTAGCCAGGGGATCGAGCGTGAGCGCAGGTACATGCAAGAGGACGCGGCAATTGCCGTATACAAGGCCGCATTGATCAGAATTGACAGGCTCAGACCCAGCCACGGAGTGCGCTCAAAGGGAAGCAGTAAGAAACTGCTGGGCCAAAGAGCAAGCAAGATGGACTCGTTAGCGAGAGTAGTTCGAGATGTCGAGTTGCCATATGTGACGAAGCGCCTGCAATGCCACCGGAACCAAGGTTCCAGCAGCGGCCCCGACTACTGCGCACCACCCAATCGAGATGCTCACCAATACAGCCCCCTCAGGTAATTCAAGAGCGCGCCAGGCGTGGGTGGGAACCCGGGAGGATTCAGGCCAACAGAACCAAGAGCACCATTGGCACTGGTGGCGCAATTCTTTGAGCCCAGCTGATAGCTACCTGGAGTGAGTGCAGCGTTCGCCAAGTAGTCGGCCAACACCTGATCCTGGCTACTGGACAGCGGGATCGTGACACTTCCGATGACGGCGCCGCTATCCTGTTTCCACATACCTGCAACGGGCGCGCCAAGCAGCGTGTTCAAAGCGGAGCTGCTTGGTGACGGATGGAAACCGACAGTAGCTCCGCCGTTGACAGAAATCCCAACATGACCAAACGGATTTCCGCCCTGGCCTTGGAAAAAGGTAATCGTCGCATCCAAGCCAGTGGGATCGACCCTGCTGACCGGGTTCCCACCCACATACGCATACGTGTTGATCCCGCCCTTGAGCCCGATCGGATCGGACTGCGTATACCTCCCAATCGCTGCATCGTAATACCGGTTCCAGTTGTACCAGAGCCCGCTCTCGGCATCGAAGTACTGTCCCGGGAACCCGAGGTTGAGCCCGCCGACGCTGTCGGTCACGACGCTGCGGTCGAACGCAGCGTTGCTGGCGCGCCAGACGATGGCGCCGCTGGCGTTGGTGAGCTTCTCGGGCCGGCCCAGCGCGTCGTTGTGGCTGGCGTAGAACACGTTGCTGCGCACGATGCCCAGCAGCTCGCCGGCGAACCACACGTAGTAGGTCTTCACCGCGCCGGACTCCAGCAGCAGCTCGCCGCCGGGCACGTAGACGAAGCGGGTGTCGGCGCCCGCGGCCGACTTGTACACGCGCTGGTTCAGCGCGTTGCTGGCGTACTCGCCCTTGAGCGAGGCGCCCAGAACCACCTCGCTGAGCCGGTTCAGGCTGTCGTAGGTGTACTTTCGGGTGCCGTCGCTGCGCGCGTCCTGGCTCAGGTTGCCCAGCGCGCTGTAGGTCAGGGTGCGTGCCGTGCCGCCGGCGAGCGACGCCAGCCGATTGCTCGCCGCGGCGGTCGAGTAGGCCTGCGTCACGCCGGCGCGGCTGTGGCTGGTGCGGTTGCCGGTCTTGTCCCAGGCCAGGCTCTGGTTGTCGCCGCTGCGCGTGACGGTCTTGAGCCGGTCGTTGGCGTCATAGGTGTAGCTCGCGCTCAGTGCGGCGTAGACGCTGTCGCTCAGGCTGGCCACGGTGTCGGTGGCGGTGTAGTCGAAGTTCAGGTCGTGCACGCCGGGGCTGGCCAGCCGCGCGACGCGCGCGCCGGTGTCGAGCGTGGCCAGGCGCGCCAGGCCGTTGCCGAAGAGCCGGGGCGCCGTTGTGGCTGGCGCGGAACACTCTGGTGCAAACAGTGAATGCCAAGCAGCTCGCTCGCCAACTACACGTCGCACGTGAGCCGGGCCCCGGCCACGCGCAGCAGTCATCCGCTGGGGCCGCGGGCGCAATGTATCGGCGCGCCCACACGGGAGGCAAAGTTCAGGGGCCGGAAGTTGATCGAACTTCAAATTTAAGACCTGACCCCGAGGCCCCCCTCAGGGGCCGGGACCTCATCGCACTTCAAATTCAAGACCTGACCCTTCATGACACGAGGTCGCCGCGGTGAGCGCGCTTGCGATCGGCAGCCACAGGCAGGCTTCGACACGCGGCGCCGCTACGACATGAAGGCCCACGCGCCGCCGCGTCTCTCCACTTCGATGGTCGCGCGGTACTCCCCACTACTCCCCACCACCGTGACGCGAAGGGTAGCTCTCGCGTAGTCACCGCTGAAGCGGTACATGAACGGGAACGGTGCGAAAGAGATCACCTTCACGTCACCAACCTTCGCACGGATCGTCGGATCAGCGGATAACAGAGCTTGCACCTCCTGCCAGTCGCTGGAACTCTTGAAGTAAGAGTAGCCGCCCCACCAAAACGCGAGAATGGCGGCCAACGGGATCAACACGTACCTAAGGAGTCGGGCTCGGTTCACGGTCCTGGACTCCAGATGGTGATCTGAGCGCCGGCTGACCATCCAGCCCTTATTCCCCAACTGTCTCCGAGCGACCAAGACGGACTCATGAACTGGCCATAGGGCTGCGATTGCCCTGTGTTTCGGCCGAGACCGTTCTGGAGCCCGGCCTGCAACGGGCCAGCGTTGAAGTCAGCGTCTGCAAACACACCAGCGCCAACACCGCTGGATTTGCACGAGGCAGCCGACGCGCCTTCCGATCCCGGGCGTGCGCCGCTCTTCTCCCAATTGAAGCCGCCGCCGGCGCCCCAGCCGGCGCGGAGATTCATGAAGCCCTGACCCGTATTCGGGTCCCGGCCGAAGGTCATTTCGCCACCAACTCCGGCATACCCATCAATCGTGATTGACCACAGGCCATATGAGTCAGTCCGCGAAAGCGGGTTGCCGCCTACATAGGCATACGTATTGATCCCCCCCGCCAGCCCGATGGGATCGGACTGGGTATACCTCCCGATTGCTGCATCGTAATACCGGTTCCAGTTGTACCAGAGCCCGCTCTCGGCATCGTAGTACTGCCCCGGGAAGCCGAGGTTGAGCCCGCCGACGCTGTCGGTCACGACGCTGCGGTCGAACGCAGCGTTGCTGACGCGCCAGACGATGGCGCCGCTGGCGTTGGTGAGCTTCTCGGGCCGGCCCAGCGCGTCGTTGTGGCTGGCGTAGAACACGTTGCCGCGCACGATGCCCAGCAGCTCGCCGGCCAACCACACGTAGTAGGTCTTCACCGCGCCGGACTCCAGCAGCAACTCGCCGCCGGACCCATAGACGAACCACGTCGCCGCGCCCGCGGCCGACTTGTACACGCGCTGGTTCAGCGCGTTGCTGGCGTACTCGCCCATGAGCGAGGCGCCCAGAACCACCTGGCTGAGCCGGTTCAGGCTGTCGTAGGTGTACTTGCGCGTGCCGTCGCTGCGCGCGTCCTGGCTCAGGTTGCCCAGCGCGCTGTAGGTCAGGGTGCGTGCCGTGCCGCCGGCGAGCGAAGCCAGCCGGTTGCTCGTCGCGGCGGTCGAGTAGGTCTGCGTCGCGCCGGCGCGGCTGTGGCTGGTGCGGTTGCCCGTCTTGTCCCAGGCCAGGCTCTGGTTGTCGCCGCTGCGGGTGACGGTCTTGAGCCGGTCGTTGGCGTCGTAGGTGTAACTCGCGTTCAACGCACTGTAGACGCTGTCGCTCAGGCTGGCCACGGTGTCGGTGGTGGTGTAGTCGAAGTTCAGGTCGTGCACGCCGGGGCTGGCCAGCCGCGCGACGCGCGCGTCGGTGTCCAGCGTGGCCATGCGCGCCAGGCCGTTGCCGAAGAGCCAGGCGTACGGGCGGTTGGTGGCGGGCTGATAGAGCACGCCGCTGGCCACCGTCTGCCAGGCCCCGCTCAGGTAGGCCTGCACCGTCGTGACGCGGCCGTAGCTGTCGTACAGGTACTGCACCGACAAGCCGCTCGGGTAGGCCAGCTTGGTCAGCCGGCCCTGCAGGTCGTAGGTCCAGGTGGTCGTGAAGGTCTGGCCGACCGGGCTGCTGACCTGCTTGACCAGCTCGCCGGCGGCGCTGTATTCGTAGCTCGCGCCGCCGCTGTCGTCCAGCAGCGAGGTCAGCCGGCCCTTGCCGTAGGTGCCGGCGTCGTAGCCGAAAGTCTCGGTCTGGGTGCCGGTGCTGCGGCTGAGCAGGCGGTCCAGCTTGTCCCAGGTGTAGGTGATGACGATGCTGCCCGGGCGAGTCTCCTTGCTCAGGCGGCCGCCGGCGTCGTACTCGAAGGTCGTGGCGCCGGTGTCGGGGCTGACGCGGCTGAGCACGTCGCCGAAGCCGTTGTACGTGTACGAGGTCTTCAGGCCGCGCGGGTCCTTGACCCAGTCCAGCCGGCCCTGGGCGTCGTAGTGGAACTCGGTGATGCCGGCGTCGGGCGCGGTGGCGGTGCGCACGCGATCCTGCGCGTCGTAGGTATAGCTCGTCGTGCGGTTGCCGGCGTCGGAGCGCGAGGCCAGATTGCCGTTGTCGTCGTAAACGTAGCTGACCTGCTGGCCGCCGTTGCCGCTGCGCACCCACGGGCGGCGCAGGCTGTCGAGCGCGACCGTCTGGCTGAACGTGCCGCCGCTCGCGGCCGACAGCGTGGTGCCGCTGAGCAAGGGAACGTGGCGGTCCGACGAGGTGGTCATCACGTTGTTGGCCGCGTCGAGCGCGTAGGTCACGTAGTGGCCCAGCGCGTTGCCGGCTCGATCCGGGCGGCCGGCGGCGTTGTAGCGCAGCCGGTTGGCGCTGCCGTCGGCGAACACCACGTCGGTCAACTGGCGGTCGTGGTTGTAGGTGTATGTCGTGGCGCGGTCGCCGGCCGGCAGGCGCAGCGTGGCCTTGGTGAGCTTGCCGATGGCGTTGTAGGTGTAGTCGGTGGCCACGTTGTTGGCGTCGACCCTGCGCCCGGGCTGGCCCAGACCGTTGTGGCCGGACCAGGTCACCCGGTGGCCCAGCGCGTTGGTGACGGCGGTCAGGTTGCCCTGGCTGCTGTATTCGAGTTTCGTTGTCGCATTGCCCCCGGGCAGGGTGCGCGTGATGGTCTGCGTGGCGACGACGTTGTTGGCGTGAAAGGTGTAGGCGTATTGCAGCGTGCGCGTCGCGCCGGTGGCGACATCGGTGTGGACCACCTGCGCCAGGCGGCCACGGGCCAGGCCGTCTGCGGCCGTGAAGTACGTGTACGACGCTCGGGCGTAGACCGCGCCGTTGGCGTTCTTGAAATCCGCCTGCACGATGTCGGCGCCCACCCAGGTGTTGGACTTGGTGCTGGGGCTGGTCGACCCGGCTCCGCTGGTGACCTCGAGCAGCCGGCCGGCGCTGTCGTAGCTGTATTCGGTGCGATTGCCGTTCCAGTCGAGGGTGTAGTCGATGTAGCCGTTGGCGTCGTACACCGTCGAGGCGGCCGCGGCCGGGCAACTGCCGGTCGCTGCGCGCGACACGCTGATCGGCCGCAGGCTCGTGCCGATGAGCGTGAACTGGTACGTGGTCGCCAGCCCGGCCGCCGAGGTCACGGTGGTCTGGTTGCTGCCGTAGGCGAAGGTGTCGCGTTCTTCACCGCCGGCGAGGCCGCTCTCCTTCACGCGCTGGTCAGCGTAGTAGCTGTACGTGCTGTAGCGGGTGCCGTTGATCGTGATGCCGGTCAGCAGCCACCAGGCGACGCTGCTTTCGTAGTGGTAGCTGCGGATGTCGGGCGAGGCGCCCGGCGACGTGACGGATGTCAGCATGCCGTTGCCGTCGTAGCCGTAGGTCCAGACCTGCCCCGCCGGGTCGGTGACGGCGGTCACGCGGCCGTTCGTACGCGTCAAGATGACCGACCGGCCGGCCGCGTCGGTCACGCGCTCGAGTTGCTGCGAGCCGTTGTGCTGGAAGTACAGCAGCACGACACCGGCTTCGTCGGCGATGGTCTGGATCACGCCGGCGGCGCTGTAGGCGTAGCGTCGGTTGCCGCGATACAGCGTCCAGCCTCGCGATTCCGAGCCGCTGATCGAACCGCCGGCGGCGTTGCCATCGAGCGTGAAGCCGCTGAACTGGTTGCCCCGGTAGATGAATCGGGCGCCGTCTTGGTCGATGAAGGTCAGCGAGGTCGGGCCCTGGCAGCCCGGCAGTTCGGGATCCCTTGTAGCAGCCTGAGAACAACAACGTGGGGTAGTCCAGGCTGGAATGCCAGTTGCGGCCGAAGAGGTTGCCTTCCGCCTGCTTGCTGCGGTAGGTGCGTACGAGCGAGATGCCGTAGTTGCCTGCTGAAGCGAAGTCGGTTTCGGTCTTGAGCTTCTCGCCGCTGGCGATTGCCACGGGGTTGGCGGTGACAGCACCGCAGAGGCTGGGGTCTGAATTGCCCTCGTCCTTGCCTTTGCCATGCTCGCCGGGAGCGTCGGCCGGTTTGTGCACGTCTGGTGGCCTGGGTTCGACGCGCTCGTTGGCTCCGGACGGATAGAAGCTGCCGCTAGAGCTGATGACCCCCGGCCCCACCGGCCGGCCTTCTGACACCGAGACGGAAACCGGCGGAAGATGCTCGACGCCTTGCTGCCAGCCGACGGAAACCAGCGGCAGATGCTCGACAACTTGCTGTGGATCCGGTGCAACACGAACGAAGTCCTCCGCGGCTGCGCTTGCCGGCGCAAGCCATCCGGCCACCACCATGGCGGCGGCGCCCGTCGCGATCAACAGGCTCCGGCCTCCCAATCGCCGTGTCTCGATCGATCCACCCAAGAAGTTCACGCCGTGTCGCTCCGCGATTGAGTCATGGCAAGTCGGCACGGCGGGATGATCACGAGCCTGCATACAGAGGTTCAACTGGCGCTGGATGACTATAGGCAAGCACCTTCCGATGGTCTACCTGTCAGGCCTTACAGGACTGCGCCCATGCCTCGATGGGCGCTGCCACGCCGCCGATCGGTTGATCGCCGCCGAACCCTGCGCGCGCACGTCAAGATCTGCCTCGCGGGAGGCGGCGCGGGTGGGAGGAGCTTCACTGTGCAGTCGGATCACGATCCACCGCGGTGGCAAGCTCACCGCCAGCACGATGCTTGCGGCGCCTGCCGAAGCGCCGCATGATGCGCGTCCCCGAGGCCGCGCCGGCGGCCCGCCCACCCTTGCTGGAGGACTTCGACATGGCCACACCCCAAGGTGCATTCGTCTGGTACGAACTGATGACGAGCGATCCCGCCGCCGCCGCGGCCTTCTATGCCAAGGTGATCGGCTGGAGCGCTGCCGACTCGGGCATGCCCGGCATGAGCTACACGCTCGTCTCGGCCGGCACCACGCAGGTCGGCGGCATCATGGCGATCCCGGACGAAGCGCGCGCGGCGGGTGCCCAGCCCGGCTGGGAAGGCTACATCGCGGTTGCCGATGTCGATGCCGCGGCGGCGCGTATCGCCGCTGCCGGCGGCAAGGTGCACCATCCGCCGGACGACATCCCCGGCATCGGCCGCTTCGCGTCGATGGCCGACCCGCACGGTGCGAGCTTCGTCGTCTTTCGCGGCACGCCGGGCGACGAGGCGCCGCCCGCCGCCGCACCCGGCACGCCGGGCCATGTGGGCTGGCACGAGCTGCACGCCGGCGACGGCGCGGCGGCATGGAACTTCTACGCCGGCCAGTTCGGCTGGGAGAAGCACGAGGCGATGGACATGGGGCCTGCCGGCAGCTACCAGATGTTCGGCGTTGCCGGCAGCGACAAGAGCGCGTCGATGGGCGGCATGATGACGAAGATGCCCGAAACGCCGCGCCCGCACTGGCTCTACTACATCAATGTCGACGCCATCGACGCCGCCGCCGCGCGCATCGCCGCCGCCGGCGGCAAGGTCGTCAACGGGCCGATGGAGGTGCCGGGCGGGAGCTGGATCGTCAATGCGCTCGATCCGCAGGGGGCGCTGTTCGCGCTCGTTGCGCCCAAGCGCTGAGCCTGCGATGACGATGGATGCAGCAATCTCCTTCGACACCGCTTGCCTGCTGATCGGCGGCACCTGGCGCAGTGCCGCGAACGGCGCGACGTTCGGGCTCGAGAACCCGTCCGACGGCAGCGAGCTCGCCCGCATCGCGCGCGGCGGGCCGGCCGACATCGACGCCGCGGTGCTGGCCGCGCGCGCGGCGCTGTCGGGCCCCTGGGGCGCGCTGACCGCTGCCGAGCGCGGCCGCGTGCTCGCGCGCATCGGCAACGCCGTCGCCGCGCAGGCCGATGAACTCGCGCGCCTGGAGGCTCTCGACGTCGGCAAGCCGCTCAAGCAGGGCCGCGCCGACGCGCTCGCGCTCGCGCGCTACCTCGAGTTCTACGCCGGCGCCTGCGACAAGATCCACGGCGAGACGCTGCCCTACCTGGCCGGCTACACGGTGCTCACGCTGCGCGAGCCGCACGGCGTGACGGGCCACATCGTGCCCTGGAACTACCCGATGCAGATCGTCGGCCGCAGCGTCGGCGCGGCGCTCGCGATGGGCAATGCCTGCGTGTTGAAGCCCGCCGAAGAGGCCTGCCTGACGGTGCTCGCGTTTGCGCGCATCGCGCAGCAGGCGGGGCTGCCCGACGGCGCGCTGAACGTCGTCACCGGCCTCGGCGAAGAGGCCGGCGCGGCGCTCACGGCGCATCCGGGCGTCAACCATGTCTCGTTCACCGGCTCGGTAGCGACCGGCGCGCTCGTGCAGGCGGCGGCGGCGAGGAACGCGGTGCCGGTGACGCTCGAGCTCGGCGGCAAGTCGCCGCAGGTCGTGTTCGCCGACGCCGACATCGCCGCCGCGCTGCCCTTCCTCGTCAACGCCGGCATCCAGAACGCCGGGCAGACTTGCTCGGCGGCGTCGCGCATCCTCGTCGAGCGGCCGATCTATGCCGAAGTGATGGCGCGCATGGCCGAGCGCTACGCGGCGTTGCGGGTCGGGCCGGCGCTCGCCGACCTGGACGTGGGGCCTGTCATCTCGCGCCGCCAGCACGACGTGATCGAGCACTACCTCGCGCTCGCGCGCGACAGCGGCATCGCCGTCGCGGCGCAGGCCACGCTCGTGCCCGACGCGCCGGCCGGGGGCCACTACGTGCGTCCGACGCTGCTCGCCGACGTGCCCGGCGCGCACGCGATCGCGCAGCAGGAGATCTTCGGCCCGGTGCAGGCGCTGATCCCGTTCGACGGCGAGGCGGAAGCGATCGCGATTGCCAACGGCACGCCCTACGGCCTCGTCGCCGGCGTCTGGACACGCGACGGCGGGCGGCAACTGCGCATGGCACGCGCGCTGCAATGCGGCCAAGTGTTCGTCAACAACTACGGCGCCGGCGGCGGCGTCGAGCTGCCGTTCGGCGGCGTCAAGCATTCCGGCCACGGGCGCGAGAAGGGTTTCGAGGCGCTGTACGGCTTCTCGACGCTCAAGACGGTGGCTATCCACCACGGTTGAACCAGGCATGAAGGGCAGGGCATGAGACTCAAGGACAAGGTCGCCATCGTGACCGGCGCCGGCTCGGGCTTCGGCGAGGGCATCGCGAAGAAGTTCGTCGCCGAAGGGGCCAAGGTGCTCGTCGTCGATCGCGACGCAGCCGCGGCGGCCCGCGTCGCCGATGCGCTCGGTGGTGCCAGCGCGCGCGCCTGCGTGGCCGACGTGTCCAACGCGGCCGACGTGAAGGGGATGGTCGAGACGGCGGTGTCGCACTTCGGACGCCTTGACATCCTCGTCAACAACGCCGGCATCGGCCATCTGCCGCAACCGCTCGAAGGCCTCCCCGAGGCCGAGTTCGACCGTATCCTCGCCGTCAACGTGAAGGCGATCTACCTCGCCGCGCGCGAGGCGGTGCCGATCATGAAGGCGGCCAAACGCGGCGTGATCCTCAACGTCGCGTCCACCGCCGGCGTGAGCCCGCGCCCGCGCCTGTGCTGGTACAACGCCAGCAAAGGCTGGGTCATCACCGCGACGCGCGCGATGGCCGTCGAACTCGCGCCGGCCGGCATCCGCGTCGTCGCGCTCAACCCGGTCGCCGGCGAGACACCGCTGCTGAAAACCTTCATGGGCGAGGACACGCCCGAGATGCGCGCCAAGTTCCTCTCGACGATCCCGATCGGCCGCTTCTCGACACCCGAGGACCTGGGCAACGCGGCCTGCTTCCTGTGCTCCGACGAGGCGTCGATGATCACCGGGGTGGCGATGGAGGTGGATGGGGGACGGTGCATATGAGGCGCACCCGGCGTTGTCCGCCCCCACCCGGTAGCGGCGCGCAATGGCGGACCGCAGCGCCTGGCGCGTTGCGCCCCTATCCGGTTAGCCCATCAAAGCGTGCCCCGAACACCCTGCGCGGCCGGTTTTGCGCCATGCGGGGTGCATGTGCAGCAGAATTGCGACCGAGAGCGGTTTAGGCGTCGCAATTACCATGTCCGCACCGGAACCGTCTTGGTCCGCAACTCTGACTCCCGCCATCTTCGGTCTGATTGGTGTGCTGCTTGGCTCTGGGCTTGCGACTCTGAAGGAATGGTGGTTCAGTCGTCGCATCGACAAGCGAGACGCACGCTACCTCGCTGTACTGGTGGTAGGACAGTTGGACAGATACGTGTTCGCTTGCTCAGAAGTAGTCACAGATGATGGCCTCTGCCAGGGGCAGCGAGACGAGCAAGGTTATCGCCGCTCACAGGTAAAGCCGCCGAGGTTCAACCCCGAAGCACTTACCGTTGAGTGGCGATCTATTCCTGCAGACTTGATGTACGACATTCTCGATCTCCCGTACAAAGCGGAGGTTGCCGGCCACATCATTGAAGGTGCATCTGAGAACGCAGATCCCCCGGACTTCGAAGACTACTTTGAAGAACGCCAACTACAGTATGCGAACCTTGGTCTACAGGCAGCGGCGATCGCGGCGCGTCTCAGAAGTGCGGCCAAGCTGCCAGAGAGAAGTGTTGCGCACTGGGACCCGATAGCTTGGATGAGCGAATACAAGGCCAAGATCGAAGCGGCACGGACCGAGCGCGCCAAGAATTGGGAGCAACAAATTGCGGGCCGCGGCGACGCCTAACCCCGCTCGAGCCAACCCGCTACGGCAGGCGCCGCTTGGCCGCTTCAGGTCACTATTGCCATTGTCCTTCCGCGGCCAAGCGGCACCTGCCTCCGCGCGCGGCTCGGCTTGTTAGGCCGCACAATCAACTTTTCGCGACATCGCCCAGGGCACTTTGATGCAACGAACTTCACTCACTGTCGGCTGCGCACTCATGTTGGGAATGACTGTATTGAGCCTCCCTGCGCGGGCAGTGAACAAGTGCACCGCGCCAGACGGTACGGTTTCATTTCAGGATGCTCCTTGTCCCGAAAAATCGAAGAAGGCGGAGAAGATCAAACCTCGAGAAGCCAGTGGAGGCTTTGAACATCCG
>NZ_JADJDO010000031.1 GCF_016702655.1 Ideonella sp. | reverse complement strand
AGTTCATCCCGTAGTGGCCGGTAATCGTTGACGAGGTGCCCGCGGCCCGGATGCGCACCGATGCCACCGCGCGCACGTCGAGCGACAGAAAATGCACTGTGGCGCCTGACGCCGCCGCAGTGAGGTCGCCGGACGCGCCAAGCACCGGGCCCTCGGGTGCCGTGTAGTCCGCGGCGACTGATGCGATACTCGCCCAGCCGCCATCCTCGTGGATCTGAAACTCGACCGTGAACGCAGACAGATTCGCCGTGCCGACGACGAATGATAGCCACAGCGTTTCGCGCCCCGGACGCCGATATTCAGCACGTCCTCTGCCGAGTCAACATCAGAGTTCGAGAACGCCCCGCAGGCGAATTGAGTTGCATCAGCCATCAGTAGCCCCTTTCGATGTCGCCGGTTTGCCCGACTAGTGCCATTTCCTGCACCGCAAGAATCGGCTCGTGATTGGTCCGCTTGAGCGCCCGCACAGCGCCCGCCGCACTGCGGCGCACGTCGGCCGGCGTCGCCTTGCTGTAGTGCGGCGCCAGGTCGTCGGCCAGCGTCGGCACAATCGCCGACTCGTAGCCATCGGGTAGCGTCAGAGTGCCCGACAGCGCCAGCGCCTGCATGTTCGTGAGTACGTCGAGCTTGAGCGCTCCGCTAGACGCCTTCGGGTAGGCGTAGACAATCCCGTTCGTGACTTCGGCCGCGTACCAGATGCACTCGGGATAGGTGCCCGTATCGGCCTTGTTCGGGATCGCGTCCCATTGCTCGCGCGTGACGATCCGCACCGGGTATTCGAGGCCGCCGGTATCGACATACGTCGCCGACAGCACCTTGATCGGCCGCGTCACGGCAGGCGATCCACCAGGCCCCAGTGTGTACGATGCGGCGCCGGTCAGCGTGACCGATAGTTCGTCGAGCACCGGCTGTAGCAGGCGCATGTTCGACCAGCGCTGGAACAGGCGATTGAGCACCCGCAGCCCAAGCGCGGCATCCTCGGCCGATACGGATTGCCCGGCCTCGACGGCGCCTATCTCGCCCATCGCGTCAGTGATGAGTTCAAGCGCGGTTGTCATCGCGGCGCCCTGCGGGTGTATTTGCGCTTCGCGCGCGGCAGTTCTTCCGCCACTAGCTCACTAGGCGAGCTAGTGGTGTCGGTAGCCACCTTGCGCCAGCCACGGCGCAGCATGTAGTCAAGGTCGCCCTGCGAATGCACGGCTTTGCGTTCCTCGCCTCGTTCAATCACTTGGAACATGCGCAGACCCTCCGGGTTGACGCCGCAGATAGCCGGCATAGTGGCCGACGTACCTTGTATCGTCGCTGTGATGGTCGATCTGGAGTTCTGGCAGTAGCCAGATGTCACCGCCCAGCGCCAGCCATCGTCTGCAAAAGGCGTAGTCCTCGCCATACCAGACCCCTTCATGCGCCCCGTGATTGAACAGGTCTACATGCGGCGCAAACTTGTCGCCGTAGCAGAGTTCGGGATAGGCGCCGATGAATGCGTTTATCGCGTTCTTCGTGACTTTGAGAAACCCAGCCGGAGCACAGAACGCCTTGATCGCGCCATCCTCACGCACTTGCGGGCGCCCATCCGGGCCCGGTAGCGGTTGTCCCATGTAGTGATCCCCTGGGCGCTTGAATCGGTACGTCCCGACGACTACATCGCCCTCGGCCTCGATCAGCGTCAGCAGGTTTTCGGGTTTCCAGCTCACGTCATGGTCTATGAAGACGATCACGTCAGCTCGCGCATCAAGCGCCTTGCGCAGCATCGTCGCGCGCGCAGCCGACACGTACGGGCAGCCGATTTCTGAGACAAGCCCATCGTCCCATCCAGCGGCAGTTATCAGCGGCATGGACGCTGCCAGGCTCGCAAGCGTAGCCCGATGCGGCTTGCGCAGCGTCGGGACGCAGAAGACGACCTTCTTGCCCATGTCAGAAGGGGGCCGAAGCCCCCACCTTCATCAGGCCGTTGCCCAGACGCCGAGCCCGCGCAGCGTGTTCATCACCTCTTGCAGAACGGCCAGATGCGCCGCCGTGAAATCGGTAGACGAGGCAATCGCCGTGGTGTTGTGCAGCGACGCGACAAACGTGCGGCGCACGACGGGAACGGCCCCGTAAAAGCCGAGCTTGTCGGTCGAGGCGCCGCCCCATTGCGAGCCGTCGTCCGATCCGTAGTCGATCCGTTCGTAAGTTGCCATGATCGGGTCCTTTCCGGGTTAGGCGTTGTAGAGGCCGGACAGGCGGCAGGCCCATTCGGGTCGCAGCGCAGCCATGCCGTACAGGATGTCGATCCGCATCAGCATCTCGTCGTTTCGGATGTCGCCATCCATCCAGACGCGCATTGAAAGCCCGTCCTGCACCCGGCGCGCGCACTGGTGAGCGCCACCCATCAGCGGCAGGTCGGCCGTGACGAACTGGAACGCTTCCTTGTGGTACATCAGCGGTTGGACGTAGCTCTTGCTCGCCGTGCCAAAGCACGTCCCGACTGCGGTAGTCGTCGGCATCGCGGACACGTTCTGCAGCGCACCGGAGGCCGACGAGTAGATCGCCGGGCTGATCAGCAGATTCGTCGCGGTCGATCCGGCCAGGACGGTGAACTGCTTCAGGTGGCTGTAAGCGGTCTTCGTTTCCGGGTGCACGTCGTAGACACCCGCCAGGGTGAACACCATGCCGGCCACCGGGGTTGCCCACGAGGTCACGGT
Organism: Ideonella sp.; assembly: GCF_016702655.1. Lineage (GTDB taxonomy): Bacteria > Pseudomonadota > Gammaproteobacteria > Burkholderiales > Burkholderiaceae_C > CAIKUF01. The sequence continues at coordinate 5,270 of NZ_JADJDO010000031.1, read as the reverse complement.
CAGGTCGGCGTCGCCCTCGGTCACGGTGTAGGTGTCGAGCGCGAACGCAACGTCCGAGCCGTTCGTCATGGTCCAGACGCGCTCGTTTTCGTAGTAGTCCGCCATCGCCGTGCGCGCAACCAGGCCCTCGGTGTACTGCTTGCCGACCGCGCCGCTCGGGTTGAAGTACGCGGCCATGCCGTTGACGAGCGAGCCCATCGTGACCGAGTCCATTTGGATGGACCGATCCGACTTCGGCGCGAGTTGCTGATTCAGCTTCGCGCGAGCCTTGCCGGGAACGTCAAGCGTCGTGATGGCCGTGTTGTCGGTGCCGACAAGCTGATACGTTGCCTTGGCAGCGAACGCCAGATAGTCGGCCTCGATCGCCGAGACAAGCGTCTTGACGGCCGGTTCGATCTTGCGCTTGCTGAAGTCGTCGATCGACATCGCCAGTTCGACGCTGTTCACGCGCATGTCAACGTGATCCTGCGTCGCGACCGTGATCGTGCCGGCACGCTCGACCTGATCCTGTACGTCCATGACGCGCGTCCCGGTCGTGCGGACGAACTGTTCTGGCTTGCGCACGCGCAGCGCGGTCCCGATCTTGGCGCCGGTCTGAGCGAACGAGTCGTCATACTGGCGATCGGTGGTCTTGATGAACTGGCACGACTCATGGGCCACGCGCAGCGATTCGCGCGTGATCATGTCGATCGTGAGAAGGGTATTGCTCATTTCTGGTTACCTTTTCAGTAGCCGCTTCGAGCCTTGATCTGGTCTCTGCGCCATTGCGCAAATTCCTTATCGCTCATCTGCGACGGGTCTTTTGTACCGCCACCCGCGCCCTTGATCGGGGCAATAGGTTGCGGCGCCGTTGATGCCTTCAGCGCTACGGGCTTGGCGAGCTCGGCTTCGAGCTTCGCAATGCGCCGCGCTTGCTGAATCGCGCTCATCTCGCTCAACTCGCCAGCGAGGTCCGGATCGGTCCCGATCGCGTGGAGAACCGCCGCCGCGTCATCCGCTGCGAGCACCGCCTCGCCCAGTCCGGTTGTCCTACCGGCGCGGTCGAATAGCGGGCCAACATCGCGGGCAATCGCCTGCACGGCCTCGTTGAAATCGGGAAACCGCTTGGCGCCGTCCTTCGCAACAGCATTTGAGCGCTCGGCGATCCTCTCGACTCGGGCAATCTCGCGTGCTAGTGCAATGGGGTCTGGCCCCTGCCGTTCCTCGGGCTGCTCGTACTGAGCGAGCTTTTGCCGCAGAGAGTCAGCCTCCGCCTTGGCTTGTTGCGCCTCGGCTTGCGTCTGGTACTTTGCAGCGGTCAGTCTCTGGATTCGCCGTTCCATGCGCTTGAGGGACTTGTCCGACTCGTCGGCGTGTTCCTCTGGCGCTTCTGGCGTTTCGACAGTTTCCGGTTCCGCGATTTCCGGTTGCGGCGCGGGTTCTTGAGCGGTTTGCGTCGGCTCAGGCAGGACGGCTACTTCTTCGGTCATGGTCATGGCGTTACCCGCCAAGTGGTGGAGATTCTTGCATATCTTGGTGAACTTCGCTAGCTAGCGCGGGCGGAGGCTGCATTTTCTGCAACAGCAGCGAGATCATGCCCTTGAGTTCTTCCACGTCTTGCCGTGAGTCGGCACCGATGCGCGCGACTTCTTCGGCCCCCTCGCGGCGCGATGCCTCGATGGCGATCTTGACCTGCGCGTCGAGCTTGGCCTTTGCCATGCCGGACTCGGCCTCTTGCAGCGCTTTTTGCAGGTCCTGAATCTCGGTCTGCGCCTGCTGGAAGAACCTGGGCCACTTGCTGCGGGTCAAGCTGCTTCTCCCCGTCCTCGGCATCCTCGGCGGCCTTGACCTGCGGCGGGAGCATGGCCTCGAAGCGCTTTGCGATCTTGTCAGCGTTCGGGATGTTGCGCATCTTGACCCAGATGTCGCCGAGGATCGCCATCATCTGCGGGTTGCCGTTGACCAGCTCGCCAATCTCCGCGGCCGCCTCGGCTTGTCGGGTCATGTACGCGGGCCCGGTCGTGACGCGCACGTCATACCGGCCAGCGCTCGGGTTGATGACGGTCAGCGGCTTGCCATCGGGGCCCGGCATCTGAGCGTAGCCGCGCGGCGCATGCGGGTCGATCTGCACGAAATCGGCCTCGTCATCCTCGCCCAGGATGCGCACGATCTGAGCCTGATCGTAGATAACGGGCCATACCTGCGTCAGTACCCGGCCCAGGTGGCTGATCGTTAGCGCGAGGTTGTCGATGTAGTGATAGGTCCCGACTTCGGCCTTGTCCTGAAGCGCGAGCACTGCGCGCCCTGACTGCGAGTTCGGATTGTTCCCGATGCTCGCGTTGTACTGCCCGAGCGCGGCTTGGATGTCGGATTTGGAGCGCTCTTCAAGGCCCATCCAGCCAGGCGACATGCCAGCCGGTGCGATGCGGCTCGGCGGCGAGATCTGTTCGCCCGACTCACTAACCGAGTTGTAGGGCAGAACGACGGTATTGCCGCTATTGGCGCCGGCCCACTCGTTTTCGTGCCCCTCGATGGCCTCGACTGGCGCGATCCAAGGCGCTTTCGGCCCCATCGCCACGGCTTCAATCGCCGAGTTGCGCTCGTAGTTGTACGCAATCTGAGGGTCGCGCGCCGCGCGGATAGCCCCGGACAGCTTGCGCTTGCCTTGGTCCCATTCCTCGTTTCCGAGCACCGGGAACAGGGGCACATATTCGCCCGGAAACGTGGTTTGCTCCAGTATCTCGCGCCCGCTGATTTTGTACCACTCGACCGTCAGCTTTGTGTCGGTGCGCGTGCTCTCCGGTTCGCGCGGCGCCGCGCCGGTCGCAACGGCATCCCAATACTCATCCTCGCCGTAGTCCTGGCCCTGCGCCGTGATGACGTTATGGTCAGTCTCGACGATGCGGAAATACTCTGCGATGCGCACGTGTTTGTCCGAAAACCAGCCGTCATCATCGAAGTCGCTCACCTCGGCCTTCGGCCACGCGCGTTTGAACGCCTCGATACTGAGCGTTTCGACGACGAACCCCCACCGCGCATCGCTGCCGTCCGGCTCGGTGAAATCAGGGTCGATCAGGATCGTCTCGGGGTCTGTTACGCGCTTGATCTTGACGCAGAGCTGGCCCTTGACAGGCGAGCCCTTCACCGCCTCGGTAACCGCCCGGAATGCCCCGAATCCGCCCCGCGTGGAGTGATCCAGCGCCGTGATATAGGCCACATCGGCGCGAGATTCATACTCGGTTTGCCGCGCGAGCCCCTGCAGCACTTCGGCCAACTCAGGATCGGACTGTGTATCGACCGGAATGAACTTCATCGCGGGCCGGTTTCGCCGCGCTTGGTTGACCACTTGCCTGATGAACTGGCCGGTCTGGTCAAACGTGAGCACCGGGCGCGGGCCGCCCTTGCTATTCACCCGCTCGCGGCGCACCTCGTCGGGCCACTGCTGCAAGTCGGTCGGGTCCGAGAATCGCAAGTCCTCGCGCATCAGCGAGAAGATCGGCGACCACATATCGCGCGCATACGCATAGCGCTCGCGCGCCTCGGCAATGAGTTTGTCGCGCTTCATAGGCTCAGGAATGACTCGCGGTTGCGGATCACGGCACGTTGCTCGACCTGCTTCACTGCGCGTTTCTCCCTAGTCATGCCCGGGAATAACTCGGCGAGCGCCCATATTAGCGCATCTGCGCGGTTAGGCGAACGGTCGCCAGTGTAACCCACGGTCGAAAACCCAGACAGCTCGTCCTCTAGCTCGGTGAAACGCCCCGCGTGCCGGATTTTCCCCTGTTCGTACAGCGCAGAGTATGGTTCGGCCCGGACGTGTTTTCCACGCGACGCAGTAACCAGCTTGAACGGCGCACGCGGCGCGGCTGTCTTGATGACCTCGCGCACCATAGCCCCGCCGTAGTTCCCCTCGGCAACGATGATGTCTGCCCGGTGCCGATCGTATGCGCTCGCCGCGACCCTGCCCCATGTCGCAGGCCCGGCCTTCACGGTGCAGTCCTCCAGCACGTACGCGGCGCCGTCGATCCCGACCCCCGCAACGACTATGCCGATCGCGTCATTGTCGGCATTGTCCTGATCGTCCGAGCCGGACGGGTCTACCGCGACGACGACGCGCACGAGCTGCGGAAGTTCGTCGCCTGTGCAGCGCCAGGTGTCGATAACCTCGTCGGGGAACAGTTGCCCAGGCGTCGCATCGGCCCATCGGCCCTCAAGGAACCGCGCGCGCATTCGCGCCGACATGCCCTGTAGGGTTTCGAGATAGCCTGCGCTCAGGTTTGCCAAGTTGTCGGCCGGGTTGATCTGGAACCAGGCATAGTCCTCTTGATTCCGCAGCGGCTCGCGCGTCTCAGGGTCGCATTTGTCGTGGAACAGGCGATAGGTCCAGTGCGCTTTTGACGGCGGATTGCAGTCATACAGCATCCGCGGCAGCAGCGGTCGCACTTCGCGGCCCTCGATCTGCTGGTCAACCCGTTGCGATAACCGCGTGAGCGCGATATTGCGCGAGTGCCAGGGTATTTGCGACGCCTCGTTCAGGTAGACCGTCGAGAACTCCATTCCGAGGATTTTCTCGGCGCGCTCTTTGTCGTCAAGCCCGCCGAACCATATCTCACTGCCGTTTTCCAGCTTTGCGAACCAGTCGGTTTTCGATACGTCCGCCTTGATTCCTGGGAATGCCAGCTCCATGACGCGCGGGAACGTGTCGAAAACGACAGAGGATTTCACCGCGTTGAAGCGGAATCGCAGGATCGCGTGGCGCGACCGCGGGGCCTTGAGCGCGCGGAAAACGACGTTACGGGTTAGCAGAAACGTTTTGCCAGATCGAGAACCACCGTAGAGCATCTGATGCGTAGCCGGCCCCGCTAGAACCTGCTGCGCCGCTTTCTGCCGTTCGGTGAACTCGAACACCGCTAGATTGTCTCGTCTGCGTTACTGGCAACGATTCGCACCGGTCCGCCTCCCTCGCCTGTGTGCTCTGTGCGCGCGAGTTTCGGAATGTGGTATTCAACGACGCTTTGGAATAGCTCGAAAGCGCGCCCCGGATTCGGCGGAATGACGTATTCGCCCTCGGCGTCCGGTTTCGGCACCCCATCGGCGATATTGTCGAGCCACGTTTGCAGGCGCTCGACATTCCCGTCAACAAATCGCCCGATTGCCTCGCGAGCCTGGGCCGTGGCTTTGTGTTTTGCGCCGACCGGCTTTCCTGGGTTGCCCGGAATGAAACGCCCGCCCGGCCCTTGCCGAATGTCGGCCGTTTTTTTCGGGACTGGCGATTCTTGGTTAGTGTCCAT
>NZ_JADJDO010000030.1 GCF_016702655.1 Ideonella sp. | reverse complement strand
CAGGCCTTCGCCGCCGATCCATTGCGCTTCGACGCGATGAGCCTGCTGAGCGCCCGGGTCTTCGCCGACCTGTCCGGAACCTGGTCGATTCGGACGCCCCTGCGGGGGGCTCGCCGATCTGGCGCGCGAATGCGATGTCGCGGGCCGCCGCGACGCGATGTTGCGCGGCGACGCGATCAACCTGACCGAAGGCCGTGCGGTGCTGCACACCGCGCTGCGCGCGCCGCCGGTCGTGGGCGACGCGGTCTCGGCCGAGGTGCATGCAGTGCTCGATGCAATGCTCGCCTTCGCCGAACGCGTGCGCAACCGTGCCGCGAGCGGCATCCGGCATGTCGTCAACATCGGCATCGGCGGCAGCGACCTCGGTGCACAGATGGCCGTGCCGGCGCTGGACGCGTTTGCGCAATCCGGCCTCGCAATGCACTTCGTCGCCAACGTCGACGGCCACGACATCGCGCCCGTGCTGCGCCAATTGCGATTCCGGCCGGCGACGGCTGTTCATCGTCGCCATGCAGACCTTCGACCCAAAGGAGACGATGGCCAACGCGCAGGCGGCCAAGGCCTGGTTTCTCGCCAACGGCGGCACCGATGTGCAGCGCCACTTCGTCGCGACGACGACCAACATCGAGGCCGCGGCCGCCTTCGGCATTGCCACCACCTTCGGCTTCTGGGACTGGGTGGGCGGGCGCTACTCGATGTGGTCGGCGATCGATCTGCCCGTCGCGATCGCGATCGGTGCCGACATCTTTTCCGCGAGTTGCTGGCCGGCGCGCAATGGACCGGCACTTCGCGCAGAACCCGTCGAAGCGCAACCTGCCGATGCTGCTCCGGACTGCTCGACGTCTGGTACCGCAACTTCCACGGCTATGCGAGCCGCAATGTCGCACCCTACCACCAGGGCTTGAAGCGCCTGCCGGCCTACGCCGCCCGGCAGCTCGGATGAGCAGCAGCAGGTGCGCGTCGATGTCGACGGCGAGGCCTTGCGCCTTCGGCGCCAACCCGGTCGTGTGGGGCGGAGCCGGGCACCAACGGCCAGCACGCCTACTTCCAGATCTTGCACCAGGGCAGCGATGTGGTACCAGTCGATTCATCCTCGTCGCCCGGCCCGTGCACCGCCTGGAGGGCGCGACGCGGCGCTGGGCGCGCTGCTGAAGCGCCAGCACCAGATGCTGCTCGCCAACGGCCTGGCACAGGCGCAGGCGCTGATGCAGGGCAGAGCGCGGCGCAGGCCCTGACGAGAAGGCGCCCACCGCGTCACAGCAGATCGACGCCGCGCAGACGCTGGCGCAACACCGCCATTTTCGGCAACCGCCCGAGCACGACGCTCGTGCTCGACCGCCTGACGCCGCGCAGCCTGGGCGCGCTGATCGCGCTCTACGAACACCGCGTGTTCACGAGCGGCGCGCTGTGGGGCATCAACAGCTTCGACCAGTGGGGCGTGGAACTCGGCAAGGCGCTGTGCAATGACCTGCTGCCGCGCTCGGGGTCGAGGCGACACCGCGGGCCTGGATGCATCGACGGCCGGGCTGCTCGTGCGCTTGCGAAGCGCGTCGTGACCCGGGCACTCGTGAGATGAGCGTCAGCCGCGCCGGGCCGCTTCGATGGTAGCGATGTCGATTTTCCCCATCACCATCATCGCTTCGAAGGCGCGCTTGGCCGCCGCGCGATCGGGATCGGCGATCGCCGCAGTGAGTGCGCGCGGCGTGATCTGCCACGACAGACCCGCTTGTCCTTGCACCAGCCGCAAGCGCTCTCCTGGCCGCCATGGCCGACGATCGCGTTCCACAAGCGGTCGGTCTCCGCCTGATCGCTGGTCGCGACCTGGAACGAGAACGCCTCGGTGTGCCTGAACGCCAGGCCGCCGTTCGGAGGCCGAGACAAGGATGCCAGCACGGTGAACTCCACCGTCAGCACATCGCCCTCCTTGCCGGAAGGGTAGTCGCCGGGCGCTCGGTGAACCGCGCCCACCGCGCTGTTCGCAAACGTCGGGGGCGTAGAACTGCGCCGCGTCGAGCGCGGTGCCGTCGTGCCAGGAGCAGATCGTGTTCTTGCTGGCCATGTTCGTTCTCCCTCATTGACCGGCCGCGTGCATCCGTGGCCCCGAAAGCTCTGCACGGGTGCCGAAGCGGCTATGGCAATCCCGAGGGTGGCGCAGCCAATCGGTTGAGCGCTCCACCCGCCAGCCGGACCTATTTCACGGTCTCTCACGCATACCCAGTGATCAGGTGGGCTGAACCCCCCCCTCAGTGGGGTGGTGCGGTGCGCCCCGAGCGCGAGCTCGATCGGTGCATCGCTTCGGGAGCTCAACATGCCTGGTTCAACCTCGACGACGACTACCGACCGCCGTGTTGGCATCGAATTGGTTCCGCGGCGCCGCCGATACCCATTCCCCGTGGTCATGTCGGAAGTTCGTGATTCCCGCACCAGCAAGCTCGTCTGGTGGACCGGGCGCGTCGCGATCGGCCTGCGCCACCATCCGGTGCGCTGCCTCGAACCCACCACCCGGTCCGCGCGCTGGCTCCAGGAACTGCTGCTCGGCTACCGGTCGCACAGGTTGGGCGTGCCGCGGCCCTGAGAAGGGCCGGCCCGGCACCAGCGCGTTCGACACGCTCCCATGCGCATGAACATCCGCACACCGGGCCTGCGCGAGGAAGTGGCCAACGCCTTGAGTCACGGCGTCGGCTTCCTGCTCGCCGTGGCTTCGTTGCCGGTGCTCGTCGACTTCACGTCGCGCCAGGGCAGCCGCAGTTCTCTGCTCGGCGCCTGCATCTTCTCGCTGACGATGATGCTGCTGTACTTCTCGTCGGCCGTCTACCACTGGCTGCCGCGAGGCCGGGCGAAGGACTGGTTCAACCGCCTCGACCATGCGGCGATCTACCTCTTCATCGCCGGCACCTACACGCCCTTCGCGCTCGGCCTGATCCACGACTCGACCGGTTGGGCGCCGCTCGCGCTGATCTGGAGCCTGGCGCTTGCCGGCATGTGGGCCAAGGTGCGCAACTGCCTGCGCAACCCACGCTGGTCGACCGCGCTGTACATCGCGCTCGGCGCTGGCGGTGCTGGCAGCCGCGCTGCTGCTGCAGCGGCTGCTTCGACGGCCTGCTGCTGCTTCTGGGCGGCAGCCTGGCCTACAGCGTGGGCGTGGTGTTCTTCCTGCTCGACGAGAAGCTGCGCTACGGGCACTTCGTGTGGCATCTGTTCGTGCTGGCGGGCAGCACCTGCCACTTCTTCGCGACGTTGCTGCACGCGGTGTAGGGGCGGTTTGCCGCAGTGAGGGCATCTAGCCGCCACTACGCTTGACTCGCTCGATACGGTGCGCCACCGTGACTACCTTGCCGTCTGGCGCGACGATTGCGTAGATGTCCAGGTGTTCTACGATCGAGCGCCACCGCTGCCCTGCATACGCCCGGAGCCGGCGCCGCGCGGCTTTGTCACCGAAGTACTTCGAGGTGCCATCGCCAGCGCGCTCGATAGCGCCCCACCGGAGTAGGAAGATCGATGTCTATTGGGAAGATCGCTCGTTGCCGACTGCGGACGGTGGCGTGACGGCTCATTGACTCGCGTTCAGCGCGTCGCTGCCCGACGTTCGTGGTCTCCCGTCGTGCTTCCATCAGATGTCCTTCATGAGCTGTGAGAGCTCTTCCTGCTCGCGCGTGTAGACCTTGTGCGCATCCGTGGTAGCGACTTCCCAGTCAGTCATGTGGCAGTTCAGCCCTGGGTTACTGAAAAACGGCTCGAGATTCACCGTGTACACGCCGGGAACCGGTCGCACCATGTTGCCAATGCGCTCCACGCGGATCGGCTTCTCAGACCCAGGCGGGACCCAGTCCTCGAGCTGGTGGCAGAGCTTTGCTTGGACTTCCATTCCTTCGTGAATTGCCCAAAACGGGTCGATGGATCGCCAGAGCGGGTAGAAGTCATCCTGGAAATTCGACTGACCCTTGTATCGCTCCCACACGTCCCGCAGCCAATGCTTCTCACCGCCAAAGAGCCAGTCATCAATCTGTGCTGGCGACGCGGCTAGGAGCAGGAACAGCCGGTTGAAGAACGCGTCGCGCACGATGCGCTTCCGTTCGCACACTTCGTTCACGCGAGCGACGAGATCCGGGTCCAGTGCGAGGCTGACCGGCTTGCTCTTCATTTGCGCGACACCCTTGGCGACGTAGTCTCGAGCCGCCTGGGAATTCGGCATCGAGACCTCGAGATCCAGGTTCGCGGTTTCGATCTGCAAGACTCGGTTGAGGTAGGCGTCGCGTCGCAGGCAGTTCGCCTCGAGCTTGTTGTCGAGCGACTCGACGATGCGACGACTGATCTTGACGGAGATCTTCTGCGGCTGCTTGCCTTGCTTGGTGTCCATGGATGTTCTCGGAGTGCGATGCTTGAACTCTAACCGAAAGCCTCAGCCATTTGGCACGAAGAAAAGTCCGCGTCACAATATCTTTGTCATATGAGGTCGCTGTCACAAGACGGAAACGCGCATACGTCGATCGGCGAAAATCCGCGCTATGCCTCAAGACACCCCCACGGACAGCGTCGCAAGCGCCCCGAAGATCGGCTTCGTCTCCCTCGGCTGCCCGAAGGCGCTGACCGACTCGGAGCTGATCCTGACCCAGCTCGGCGCCGAGGGCTACGCGACGTCCAAGACGTTCGCGGGCGCCGACCTGGTGATCGTCAACACCTGCGGCTTCATCGACGATGCGGTGAAGGAGAGCCTGGACGCGATCGGCGAGGCGCTGGCCGAGAACGGCAAGGTCATCGTCACCGGCTGCCTGGGCGCGAAGGCGGGCGCGGGCGGCAGCGGCAACCTCGTGCGCCAGATGCACCCGAGCGTGCTCGCCGTGACCGGCCCGCACGCGACGCAGGAGGTGATGGACGCGGTGCACCGCCATGTGCCCAAGCCGCACGATCCCTTCGTCGACCTGGTGCCGCCGCAGGGCATCAAGCTCACGCCGAAGCACTACGCGTACCTGAAGATCAGCGAGGGCTGCAACCACCGCTGCACGTTCTGCATCATCCCGAGCCTGCGCGGCGATCTGGTCAGCCGGCCGGTCGGCGACGTGCTCGGCGAGGCGCGGCGGCTGTTCGAGTCCGGCGTCAAGGAACTGCTCGTCGTCAGCCAGGACACCAGCGCCTACGGTGTCGACGTCAAGTACCGCACCGGCTTCTGGGACGGCAAGCCGGTCAGGACGCGCATGCTGGACCTGTGCGAGCAGGCTCGGCGCCTGGCCGAGCCTTTCGGCGCCTGGGTGCGGCTGCACTACGTCTACCCCTATCCGCATGTCGACGAGGTCGTGCCGCTGATGGCGTCGGGGGTCATCCTGCCCTACCTCGACGTGCCGTTCCAGCACGCCCACCCCGACGTGCTCAAGCGCATGAAGCGGCCGGCCAGCGGCGAGCGCAACCTCGAGCGCCTGCAGCGCTGGCGCGAGATCTGCCCCGAGATCGTCGTGCGCAGCACCTTCATCGCCGGCTTTCCGGGCGAGACCGAGGCGGAGTTCGAGACCCTGCTCGACTTCATGCGCGAGGCGCAGATCGACCGCGCCGGCTGCTTTGCCTATTCGCCGGTGCAAGGCGCCGCGGCCAACGAGCTGCCCGGTGCGCTGCCGGCCGAAGTGCGCGAGGAGCGCCGCGCGCGCTTCATGGCGGTGGCCGAGGCCGTGTCGGCGGCCAAGCTCGCGCGCCGCGTCGGCGCGACGATGCAGGTGCTGGTCGACAGCGCGCCCGCGCTCGGCCGCAGGGGGGCAGTCGGCCGCAGCTATGCCGACGCGCCCGAGATCGACGGCCGCGTCACGCTGCTGGCGCCGCAGAAGGCCTCGACGCAGCTGCGCGTCGGCGAGTTCGCGCGCGCGCGCATCGTCGGCGCGCAGGGGCACGATCTGATCGGGCAGCCGATCTGAACGCGGCGGCTCAGCCCGCGATCTCGCCCAATGCCGGCATCAGCGGCCCGAGCTTGAGGATGCCGCTCGCGCGCGCCGCGGGCTCGCCGTCGGCCGTGACGACGCCCTGCACGAATAGCAGCGAGCGCGTTGCGCGCAGCACCTCGGCCCGGCCCTCGACCCAGCTGCCGAGCGCCGCCGGGGCGAGGTAGTCGATCTGCAGGCTCACCGTGGGCAGGAAGCGCAGCCCGATCTCGGGCCGCGTGCGCAGCGCGACGATGGGCAGCAGCATGTCGCAAAAGCTCGCCATCATGCCGCCGTGGCAGATCGCCATCGGATTGGTGTGGCGCTCCTCGACGCGAAAGCCCATGGCCACCGTGCCGCCTTGCTGGCGAATGTAGATCGGGCCGTTGACACCGATGAACCTGCCCGGCACGGGCAGCAGCCCAAAGCCGTCCGGAACCGCCGCCATCACCCTGCTTCGCGTTCCACGTCGGCGAGGAAGTCGCCCTGCAGTCCGGCCGGCTGGCCCGCGGCCGGGTAGGTGCGCAGCATGTCCTCGACGATCTGCGCAAGCGGCATGTCGTCGAAGGCGCCGCGCTGGTTGACGTACTCCATGTGCCGGTTGCCGGCGCGGTCGAAGGGGTGGTAGATCGAGTCGGCGGTGCCGTCGAACTCGAGCGGCAGCAGGCCGAAGCGCTCGCACAGCGTGAGGTTGAACGCCGGCGTCGCCTTGCGCCAGGCGCCATCGAGCCAGATGTCGGTGTAGCCGTGCCAGAGGAAGAGGTCGGTCTTCATCATCTCGCGCATGCGCTCGGTGCTGAGGTGGTTCCGTACGTCGGCATACCCGAGGCGCGCCGGGATGCCCTGCGCGCGGCAGGCCGCGGCGAGCAGCGCGGCCTTGGTCACGCACCAGCCGTAGCCGGTTTCGAGCACGGTGCTCGCGCGCATGCCGTGCGGCGACAGGTCGATGCGGTAGGGGTCGTAGCGAAAGCCGTCGCGCACCGCGTAGTACAACGCTACGGCGCGCTCGCGGTCGTCGCTGCCTTGCGCGTGGCGCTGTGCGAAATCGATCACCGCGGCGTGGTCGCTGTCGACCAGCGAGGTGGCGGCGAGCGTGGGGGGTGTGGGGCTGTCGGCAAGGGTCGTCATGGGCAGGGCTCGAGTGTGGGCGGTCGGGGCCGGGCAGGCTGTCACGCGCGCGTCACGCGCCGGCCGGCAGCACCCGGCACAATGCCGGTGCATGGGAACACTCTACCTCGTGCGCCACGGACAAGCTTCGTTCGGCGCCGCAGACTACGATCAGCTCAGCGAGCTCGGCCAGCGCCAGTGCCTGCGCCTGGGGGAATACTTTCGCAGCCGCGGGCGCCGCTTCGATGCCGTCCTCACCGGCACGCTCAAGCGCCAGCTGCAGTCCTACGCCGCGATCGCGCAAGGCTTGCAGGGCGACGCGCCGGAGGCGCTGCGCTGGCCGGGGCTGAACGAATACGACGGCCACGCGCTCATCGCCGCGGCCCATCCGGGCGAGCTCGACAAGCCCGACACGCCCCCGGACTTCCGGCACCACTTCCGCCTGCTGCGCAACGGCCTCGCGCGCTGGATGGCGGGCGAGACCGCGCCGGAAGGGATGCCGAGCTATGCCGAGTTCGTGGCCGGCGTGACGGGCGCGCTCGACCATGTGCGCAGCGCGCACGAAGGCGATGTGCTGATCGTCTCGAGCGGCGGGCCGATCTCGACCGCCGTCGGCCAGTTGCTCGGCGCGCGGGCCGAAGGGACGATCGACCTCAACCTGCGCATCCGCAACAGCTCGGTGACCGAGTTCACGTTCACGCCGGCGCGGCACATGCTCGTCACCTACAACACGCTGCCGCATCTGGACGACGCGCAGTACGCCGGCTGGGTGACCTTCGCCTGACCCGGCTGCGCCAGGCGCGCGCTTGTCGGGCCCCGCGTGTGTCGGGCCCCGCGTGCTCGCGGCGCCTACACTGGGTGCCGCCGCCCACCGCCGCCGATCGCCATGCCCAAGCGTCCCGCCCTCCCGACCGAGCTGATCCACCATCCGTACACGCCGCCGGCCGGCTTCGAGGCGCCGCAGCCGGGCGTGTTCAAGGCCTCGACGGTGATCTTCCCCAACACCGCGGCGCTGCAGGCGCGCGACTGGAAGGAGAAGAATGGCTACACCTACGGGCTGCACGGCACGCCGACGACCTTCACCCTCGAGGAGCGCATCGCCACGCTCGAAGGCGGCCTGCACACGCTGCTCGTGCCCAGCGGCCTGGCGGCGATCACGCTCGTCGACACGAGCCTGCTCGGCCAGGGCGACGAGGTGCTGATCCCCGACAACGCCTACGGCCCGGGCAAGGAGCTCGCGCGCCAGGAGCTGAAGCGCTGGGGCATCGCGCACCGCTTCTACGACGCGATGGACCCGGGCTCGCTTGCCGCGGCGATCGGCCCCGCGACGCGGCTCGTGTGGCTCGAGGCGCCGGGTTCGATCACGATGGAGTTTCCCGACCTGCCGGCGCTGGTGCGGATTGCGCGCGCGCGCGGCGTCACGACCGCGCTCGACAACACCTGGGGTGCGGGCGTGGCCTTCGATCCGTTCGCGCCCGGCGGCGACGGTGCCGCAGGGGTGGACATCAGCGTGCAGGCGCTGACCAAGTTTCCGTCCGGTGGCGGCGACGTGCTGATGGGCTCGGTGACGACGCGCGACGACGCGCTGCACCTGCGCCTGAAGGCGACCCACATGCACATGGGCTGGGGCGTGGGTGCCAACGACGCCGAAGCGCTGCTGCGCTCGCTGCCGACCGTCGCACTGCGCTACGCGGCGCAGGATGCGGCGGCGCGCGAGCTGGCGCGCTGGTGGCAGGGGAGGCTCGAGGTCGCCGACGTGCTGCATCCGGCGCTGCCGGGGTCGCCTGGCCATGCGCATTGGCTGCGCAACTGCACCGCCGCGGCGGGCCTGTTCTCGGTGCGCTTCGACGAGCGCCATCCGGTGGCCCGGGTGCATGCCTTCGTCGATGCGCTGCGGCTGTTCAGGATCGGCTACTCCTGGGCCGGCCCGGTCAGCCTGGCCGTGCCCTACGACCTGTCGGTGATCCGGCCGGGCTCGAGCTGGCGCGGCACGCTGGTGCGATTCTCGATCGGGTTCGAGGCGGTCGAGGACCTGATCGCGGATCTGGAGCAGGCGCTGGTGGCGGCGTTTGGCGGCTGATTCGGGCGGCAGAAGGAGGGGTCAGCGCGGCAAGGGCGCGCCCGGGCAGGCCGCGGCGCTTCGGTTCGGCGGTCGGCGCAGGGCGCCGACTCCCCGCGATCCTCGGTCTCGCGGCCCTGCCGCGAAACTCGCTGCGCTCACTGCGTTCGCTCCGCTCAAACATCGCGGCGAGTCAGTCTACGGAGCGCGCTGCGCGCGCGGGCCGCAAGCCCTCGCCTTGCAGGCCGCGCCGGCCGGGCCCGGCCCCCCCCCCCCCCCCCCCCCCCCCCCCCCCCCCCTTCCCTCCCGCTCGCCTCGCGGCGCCTCACAAGGCGCGCCGCAGCCTGCTCGGGCGCGCCCTTGCGGAGACGTTGGTGCTTCGCGAACAAGACGACCCGGGATGTTCGCGAACCGCCGCGCTGCCCGGAGGCCGCGGGCGGGCCGCCGGCAGGGCGCCTGATGCAACGCCGAGGAGCACAGGGCTCGCGGCCGCGCGCGCAAGCGCGCATCGTGATCTGACTCGGCGCGCTTGTTCGAGCGGAGTGCGCGCAGCGCACGCAGCGAGTTGCGCGCCGGGCCGCGAGACCGAGCACCACAGGGAACCCCGCCCGCAGGGCGGGGCGTTGCATCCGAAGCCCTGCCGGCGGCCCGCCCGCGGCCTCGCGCCGAGGTGCTTCGTGTTGGCGGCCTCAGCCCTTCGGGCTGGATGAGACCTTGTGTCTCATCAGCCGCCCCTTTTCCCGCTCCCAGTCGCGCTTCTTCTCGGTCTCGCGCTTGTCGTGCTGGGCCTTGCCCTTGGCGAGCGCGAGTTCGACCTTCACGAGGCCGCCCTTGAAGTGCAGGTTCAGCGGCACGAGGGTGAACCCCTTTTGCTCGACCTTGCCGATCAGGCGCCGGATCTCGGCCTTGTGCATCAGCAGCTTCTTGGTGCGGTCGGGCTCGGGGTGGACATGCGTCGATGCGCTGCGCAGCGCGTTGATGCGGCAGCCGATCAGGTAGAGCTCGCCGTCGCGGATCACGACGTAGCCGTCGGTGAGCTGCACCTGCCCGGCGCGGATGGCCTTGATCTCCCAGCCCGACAGCACGATACCCGCCTCGTGGCGTTCCTCGATGTGGTAGTCGAAGCGGGCGCGGCGGTTCTCGGCAATCGACGACATGAGGTGCTAAGGGTTGCACGCTCCAAGGCTCGCGCGAACCAGTCCATACAATTTGGGCGTTCATTGTATGAAGCACGTCAAGAAGTCGGTCCTGATCTGGTACTCCCCGCGGGAGATGTACGCGCTCGTCACCGCTGTCGAGGCCTATCCGCAGTTCCTGCCCTGGTGCGCGCAGGCCGAGGTGCTCGAGCAGGGCGACGCAGGCATGAAGGCGCGCCTCACGCTCGCCTACGGCGGCGTGCGCCATGCGTTCACCACGCGCAACGAGCATGTGCCCGACCGATCGGTGCTCGTCGGCCTGGTCGATGGCCCGTTCTCGCTGCTCGACGGGTTGTGGCAGTTCATGCCGCTCGGCGCCGCGGGCGGTGCACCCGAGCGCGCGTGCAAGATCGAGCTCGACCTGCGCTACGCGTTCTCGAGCACGGCGCTCGAACGCGTCGTGAGCCCCGTGTTCGACCGCGTCGCCAACACGCTCGTCGACTCGTTCGTGCGCCGCGCGGAGCAGGTCTATGGCCCGCGCTGAGCGAGGCGAGGGCACGATCGAGGTCGAGCTCGCCTTCAGCCCGCGCGCGGGCGAAGTGCAGCGCTTGGCGCTGACCTTGCCCGCCGGGGCGACGGTCGGCGATGCCATCGCACGCAGCGGATGGGCGCTCTCCGACGACCTGCGCCTGGGCATCTGGGGCCGTCTGTGCGAAGCGGGCGACCTGCTGCGCGACCGCGACCGCGTCGAGTGCTACCGCGCGCTGAAGGTCGATCCGAAGGAGGCGCGCCGCAAGCGGCACCGGTCGCGCCGCGTTGCCGCCAAGACAGGGGCCTGAGCCAGCCGCGCTACTTGCAGTCGGACGCGATCACCGTGCGCGCGCGCTGTGCCTCCTCGGCGCGGCCCTTGTCGTCGAGGAACTCGCGCTCGCCCTTGCTGTTGATGCGCGACAGGCGCTGGCCGTCGTCGATCGCCTTGAGCTGGACGCGCGCGCGGGCGCAGTTGTCGAGCTTGGCCATTGCGATCTTCTCGTCCTCGGCGCGCTTGCGAGCCGCCGCTTCCTGCTCGGCCTTGTTCTTCTTGGCCTCGAGCTCCGGATCGGTTCCCTTGGGTACGAGCAGCGGTGCCGATGCGGCGCCCGACGCGGCCTGCGCGGCCGGCCGAGGCGCAGCGGCTGGCACCGGCCTTTGCAGGATGTCGGCATCAGGCGTGCTGGCCGGAGGCGGCAGGTCGCTGTACTGCGTCTGGCCGGCCTTGTCCTTCCACTTCCACTGCGCTGCGGCGGGCATCGCGAGCGTGGCCGCGAGCGCGGCGGCGATCAGCAGGCAAGGCGCTGAGCAGCGGTTCACATTGGACATGGCAGTGGGTTTGCTCGGTTTACGGGGAGAAGTGTAGCGAGCGCGCAGCCCGGGCTGGCCGACGCGCTCCGTATAATCCGCATTTGGTTTCGGCCTGACTTGGGTACAAGTTAGCCTCCACCGAAACTGCGTTTTGCGTCTGGAGCCTGTCTATGCGCCTACTCGGCAAAGCGCTCACCTTCGACGATGTGTTGCTGGTGCCGGCGTTCTCCCAGGTGTTGCCCCGCGACACCGACCTCTCGACCTCCCTCACGCGCAACATCCGGCTCAACCTCCCGCTGGTCTCCGCGGCGATGGATACCGTCACCGAGGCGCGCCTGGCGATTGCACTCGCCCAGGAGGGGGGTATCGGCATCGTGCACAAGAACTTGACCCCGCAGCGCCAGGCGGCCGAGGTCGCGCGCGTCAAGCGCTACGAGTCGGGCGTGCTGCGCGACCCGATCACGATCACGCCCGACACCACGGTGCGCGCGGTCAAGGAGCTCTCGCGCCAGCACGGCGTGTCGGGTTTCCCGGTGCTCGAGGGCAAGACCGTGGTCGGCATCGTCACCAACCGCGACCTGCGTTTCGAGACCCGGCTCGACGTGCCGGTGCGCGAGATCATGACGCCGCGCGAACGCCTCGTCAGTGTCGGCGAAGGCGCGACACCGGCCGAAGGCAAGGCGCTGATGCACCGCCACCGCCTCGAGCGCGTGCTCGTCGTCAACGATGCCTTCGAGCTGAAGGGCCTGATGACGGTGAAGGACATCACCAAGCAGACCAACTTCCCGAACGCGGCGCGCGACGCCCAGGGCAAGCTGCGCGTCGGCGCCGCGGTCGGCGTCGGTGACGACAACGAGGAGCGCATCGACCTGCTCGTCAAGGCCGGTGTCGACGCGCTCGTCGTCGACACCGCGCACGGCCACAGCGCGGGCGTGATCGAGCGCGTGCGCTGGGTCAAGAAGCACCATCCGCAGGTCGAGGTGATCGGCGGCAACATCGCCACCGGCGCGGCTGCGCTCGCGCTCGTCGAGGCGGGCGCCGATGCGGTCAAGGTCGGCATCGGGCCGGGCTCGATCTGCACCACGCGCATCGTCACCGGCGTGGGCGTGCCGCAGATCCTGGCCATCGACTCGGTCTCCAAGGCCCTCAAGGGCAGCGGCGTGCCGCTGATCGCCGACGGCGGCGTGCGCTTCTCGGGCGACCTCGCGAAGGCCATCGCCGCGGGCGCCGACACCGTGATGATGGGCAGCGCCTTCGCCGGCACCGAGGAGGCGCCGGGCGAGGTGATCCTGTACCAGGGCCGCACCTACAAGAGCTATCGCGGCATGGGCTCGATCGGCGCCATGCAGCAAGGCTCGGCCGACCGCTACTTCCAGGACGGCCCGGCCAACAACCCGAACACGACCAAGCTCGTGCCCGAGGGTATCGAAGGGCAGGTGCCGTACAAGGGCTCGGTGGTGACGATCATCTTCCAGATGGCCGGCGGCCTGCGTGCGGCGATGCACTACTGCGGCTGCGCGAGCGTGGCCGACCTGCACGAGCGCGCCGAGTTCGTCGAGATCAGCTCGGCCGGCATGCGCGAGAGCCACGTGCACGACGTGCAGATCACCAAGGAAGCGCCGAACTACCGCATGGAGTAGAAGCGGCGGGCCGGCTTGCTTGCGGACATCGGCCATAATCTGGCCAGAGAGAAGGAACTGGCCAGAATGCGAACCACGGGCATCTTCGAGGCGAAGAAGAATTTCTCGGCCCTGATCGACGCGGTCGTCGCGGGCGAGGAGGTGCTCATCACGCGCCACGGCAAGGAGGTGGTGCGCATGGTCCCGGTCCGGGCCGAGGCCGTGCCGGCGCTGGTCGCGGGCGAACTTGCGCAGCTCAAGCGCCTGCGCGCGCGCGTGAAGCCCGGCCCCGGTTGGCGCGCATTGCGCGATGCGGGGCGCAGGCTCTGATGCCGGTAACGCTCGATGCGTCGGCAGTCGCCGCCTGGCTGCTCCCCGACGAAGCCAGCGAGGCCGCGGATCGGCTGTTCGTCGAAGCGGTCCAGGCGAGCGAGCTGTTCCAGGCGCCGGCGCTCTGGGCCTGGGAGACCGGCAACCTGCTGACCACCGCCTGCCGGCGAGGGCGTCTGACGGCCCGACAAGTCGGCGACGCGCTGCAGTTGCTGGACAAGGCCCGCGTGCGGCTCGAGTCCCCCCCCGACGCCCGCCGCGCGCAGGCGACCTTCGATCTGGCCCATGCGCACCGGCTGTCGTTCTACGATGCCGCGTACCTCGAGCAGGCGCTGCGCACCGGAGCCCGGCTGGCGACCAAGGATGCAGCGCTGCGCCGACAGGCTTTGAAGGCGGGGGTAGCGTGTCTGGAACTGTGAAGCCGGCTCAGGCTGGGGGCCTACGCGCCATGCGCCAGGCCGCGATGCCGTTCATCCTGGCGACGGTGCTGATCGACATGGTCGCGATCGGCCTCATCGTTCCGGTGTTGCCCCTCATCGTCGGCACCTTCACTGCGTCGCCGGCCGAGCAGGCGTTCTGGTTCGGCGTCGTCACGTTCACGTTCGGCGCAGCCAACTTCTTCGCTTCGCCGATCCTGGGCGCGCTGTCGGACCGTTACGGCCGGCGACCGGTGCTGCTGATAGGCTTCACCGGCCTGGCACTCAGCTTCATCGTCACCGGCCTCGCAACGGCGCTGTGGATGCTGATCGCGGTGCGCCTGGCAAGCGGCGCGATGCAGTCCAACGCTGCGGTCGCCAATGCCTATGTGGCCGACATCACGCCGCCCGAGGACCGTGCGCGCCGCTTCGGGCTGCTCGGCGCGATGTTCGGCCTCGGCTTCATCCTCGGCCCGGTGATGGGCGGGCTGCTGGGCGCGATCGACGTGCACCTGCCGTTCTTCGTTGCCGGCGCGCTGGCGATCGTGAACGGCCTGTATGGCTGGTTCGTGCTGCCCGAGTCCTTGCCGCCGAGCAGGCGCCGGCGGTTCGAGTGGCGCCGCGCCAACCCCGTTGCCGCTCTGCGCGAACTGCGCCGGCTCGAGGGCGTAGGGCCGCTGGTGGCCGTGATCGCGCTCGCCACGCTGTCGCAGTTCACGCTCCACACCAGCTGGGTGCTGTACACCACCTTCAAGTTCGGCTGGGGGCCGGCGCAGAACGGCTGGTCGCTGTTCGTCGTCGGCCTCACGTCGGCCTTCGTGCAGGGCTTCCTGCTCAAGTACCTGCTGCGCCGCTTCACGCCGCAGCGCATCGCCGCCGTCGGGCTGATCGGCTCTGCGCTGACCTACCTCGGCTTCGGCCTGGCGAGCGAGGGCTGGATGATGTTCGCGGTGATCATCGTCGGCACGCTGATCGGCGGCGGCGCGCAGGCGTCGATCTCGAGCCTCGTCTCCAACGCGGCCGATGCGAAGAGCCAGGGCCGCACGATGGGGTCTGTCGCGTCGCTCAACAGCCTGATGGCGGTCATCGCGCCGACGATCGCGGCGCCGCTGCTGGCCATCGTCTCGCACCGCCCGCCGGGCGACCCGTGGATCGGGTTGCCGTTCTACTTCTGCGCGCTGCTGCAGGCCGCCGGCGCGACGATCGCGATCCGTCACTTCCGACGCCAGCGCCATCTGCGCCTGGCTGCGGCTACCTGAACCCGGCGACACCTCCATGCACGACAAGATCCTGATCCTCGACTTCGGCTCCCAGGTCACGCAGCTCATCGCGCGGCGCGTGCGCGAGGCGCACGTCTACTGCGAGATCCACCCCAACGACGTGAGCGACGCGTTCATCCGCGACTTCGCGCCCAAGGGCATCATCCTCTCGGGCAGCCACGCGAGCACCTACGAGGAGCACGAACTGCGCGCGCCGCAGGCCGTATGGGATCTCGGCGTGCCGGTGCTCGGCATCTGCTACGGCATGTTCACGATGGCGGTGCAGCAGGGCGGCCAGGTCGAGGCGAGCACGCACCGGGAATTCGGCTACGCCGAAGTGCGCGCGCACGGGCATACGAAGCTGCTGCAGGGCATCGAGGACTTCGCCACGCCCGAAGGCCACGGCATGTTGAAAGTCTGGATGAGCCACGGCGACAAGGTCACGGCGCTGCCGCCGGGATTCAAGCTGATGGCCTCGACGCCTTCGTGCCCGATCGCCGGCATGGCCGACGAGGCGCGCGGCTACTACGGCGTGCAGTTCCACCCCGAGGTCACTCACACCCTGCAGGGCCGCGAACTGCTCGAGCGCTTCGTGCTCGAGATCGCCGGCGCGAAGCCCGACTGGGTGATGCGCGACCACGTCGCCGAAGCGGTGGCGAAGATCCGCGCGCAGGTCGGCAGCGACGAGGTGATCCTTGGGCTGTCCGGCGGTGTCGACTCCAGCGTGGCCGCAGCGCTCATCCACCGTGCCATCGGCGAGCAGCTCACCTGCGTCTTCGTCGACCACGGCCTGCTGCGGCTGAACGAAGGGCGCCAGGTGATGGAGATGTTCGCCGGCCGCCTGCATGCGAAGGTGATCCACGTCGACGCGGGCGCGCAATTCATGGCCGCGCTCGCCGGTGTCGCCGACCCCGAAGCCAAGCGCAAGATCATCGGCCGCGAATTCGTCGAGGTCTTCCAGCGCGAGGCGGGCAAGCTGAAGGGCGCGGAAGGCGCCGCCTCCGGCGGCGGTGCGAAGTGGCTGGCCCAGGGCACGATCTACCCCGACGTGATCGAGAGCGGCGGCGCGCAAGACCAAGAAGGCCACGATCAAGAGCCACCACAACGTCGGCGGCCTGCCCGAGACACTCGGCCTCGCGCTGCTCGAGCCGCTGCGCGACCTGTTCAAGGACGAGGTGCGCGAACTCGGCGTCGCCCTCGGGCTGCCGCACGACATGGTGTACCGCCATCCCTTCCCCGGGCCGGGCCTCGGCGTGCGCATCCTCGGCGAAGTCAAACCCGAATACGCCGCGCTGCTGCAGCGCGCCGACGCGATCTTCATCGACGAGCTGCGCTCCACCATCGATGCGCACAGCGGCAAGAGCTGGTACGAGCTGACGAGCCAGGCTTTCGCCGTCTTCCTGCCGGTCAAGAGCGTCGGCGTGATGGGCGACGGCCGCACCTACGAGCACGTGGTGGCGCTGCGCGCCGTGCAGACGAGCGACTTCATGACCGCCGACTGGGCCGAACTGCCCTACGCGCTGCTCAAGAAGGTGAGCTCGCGCATCATCAACGAAGTGCGAGGCATCAACCGCGTGACCTACGACGTGTCGAGCAAGCCGCCGGCGACGATCGAGTGGGAGTAGGGGACGAAACTACCAGTCGAGGCTGTCTCCAGCCTTGTCACGTCGGGCGGCGCGCACGCCGCGAAATGGGGAGAGGGCGCTGCGCGGGCGAAGCGCCTCACGAAGTGTTCGGTAGCGTTCGAGTTAGGGCGCGAATGTGGCACTGCGCATTCGGCGTGAGCGTCTTGCGATGAGACGTCTGCTCAGAGGTACGAACGGGGCCAGGTGGGGCGCGTACCCCAAGAAAGCTCACCGGTTGTGACGTCGTCGACCCAGACTGCGAGCTGGCGCGGCTTGCACCAGTAGCATGTGTCAAAGTGAAATTGGTATGTGTGTCCGGCCAGAAGGACAATCTGCCAGAGCGCTACGGTCGATCATGATGCCAACGTTTGAGCTGAGGGGCCGGAACCGGGATGGTGCTTGGCCCGCGAGGCGGACGATAGACCAGAGCGCCTCGCGGGCCAAGTGCCATGCCGGTGGAGGTCCCGCTCGAGCGAATACGAAGGGACTTCCCCAGTCCGATGACGGTGTCGAGGCACCAAGATTGACGAGCGGGAAGTCAATCTGAACTTGGAAAGGGGAAGCCCATGGGCGAGATTACACGTTCGGCGATTGCGCGGGTAGGTGTGGACCTGGCCAAGAACGTCATCCAGGTGCACGCGGTGGACGCAACCGGGCGGCGCGTGACGGCGCGCTCGATCAAGCGCGATCAGTTCCTGGCTTGGTGCGCACAACTTCCTGCTGGCTGCCCGGTAGCGATGGAGGCGTGCTCCAGCGCGCATCACTGGGCGCGCCGGCTGCGCGCGATGGGCCTGGACGCGCGGCTGATCGCGGCCAACTTCGTCACCCCGTACCGCATGGAGGGCAAGGGCGGCAAGAACGACGCTACCGATGCCGCGGCCATCTGCGAAGCCGCCTCGCGCCCGAGCATGCGCTTCGTGCCCATCAAGAGCTGCGAGCAGCAAGGCGTGATGAGCCTGCACCGCGTGCGCGAGGGCTTGAAGGAAGAACGCACCGCCTGCGTCAACCGCATCCGCGGCGTGCTGGCCGAGTTCGGGCTGGTCTTCGGCAAGAGCCCCAAGGTGCTGCGCGCGGTGCTGACCGATGTGCTCGAAGACGCGAGCAACGAGCTCAGCACGACAGCGCGATTGGTGCTGCAGCGCGCCTTCGATCATTGGCGCGAGCTCGATGCGCACCTGAAGTGGTGCGACCAGCAGGTCGGCCAGCATGTGCGCGCTACGCCAGCCGCGCAACGTGCGGCCAAGATCATCGGCATCGGCGAGCTCGGCGCGTCCGCGCTTGTTGCCGGCGTGGGCGAGTTCAAGCAGTTCAAGAACGGCGAGCAGTTCGGTGCCTGGCTGGGCATCGTGCCGCGGCAGAACTCCAGCGGCGGCAAGACCAGCCTGGGGCGCATCACCAAGCGCGGCGACGACTATCTGCGCACACTGCTCATCCAAGGTGCCAAGACCGCGGTGATGAGTGCGGCCAAACGCGACGATCCGATCTCGCGCTGGCTGGTGCAGCTCACCGCGCGCGTGGGCTGGCAGAAGGCCTGCGTGGCCATGGCCAACAAGAACGCGCGCATCTTGTGGGCGGTGATGACGCGCGATGCCGGCTTCGATCCGAAGCACGTCAGCGTCAAGCCCGATGCAAAGCGGCCTGTGAATGAGCGCGCAGCGCCGGCACCCGTGCAGGCGACGCCTTGCATGGCCTGAGCGGCTCCAACTGATCAAACCAGCTTCAAGCCGAATCCACACCTTCCTTCCACCGAAGACGTGCTCTCGAAGATGCATTGACAGGTCAGACCGGCAGCCGGTGAACTCGACTAACCCTACGCGGCGGCAATCGTGCCCAACCCCGTGGAACGAATGGAGCCCGACTGAGCGGTTCGTATCTGGGTCCGCACCGAATGGTGCAACAAGGCCGTTTGTAGATGTGCAGTCTGTTCACTGTCGCACCGCAGCTTCGTCGTCACATGTCACCAAAAACGAAACAGACAAATAACCAAACAGCCGGCTTGACAAGGGGAAATACAAAGCACCCCGCTTGACATTGCGGGAAGTCCTTGTAGAAGGGTTAGGCATCACTCGGGCTGTTTGAACTGGACGACGTTTCCCTCTGGGTCCCAGCCGTCCAGCACGATGCAACCGCGAAAGCGCCAAGCTCCTTCGAGCGGCTTGAGGTAGCCACCGGTCTTTGGCCGCCGCTCGCGCGGCTTCGAGGTCGCCGACGACGAACGTAGGCTTGATTGGCGTGTTCTCTCGCGGCTGAACAGGCTTGGCGATCTTGATCTCGGCCGCGTACTTGCGCGGGATGCTGTGAATAACGACCTCGTACCCGTTGCCGCGCAGCAAGTCGTGCGATGACTCCGACTCCTCCGCGACGAGTCCGAGCGTCTGTTGGTAGAAGGCAGAGACTCGCTTCTTGTTCTTGGCGAACACGACACAGCCTTGTTGAACTTTCAACTTTGGTTGAGTTGCCATCATCGGTTCCTGCGGGATGCCAAACGTCGGCCTTCAGCTGCAGGCGACGGCTTGCCGGCGAATGTCCGCTGCAAGGCTGGGTTCGGCATCACACCCTCAAACTCGCGGCTCGTGCTCGCGGGAAGAGTGCCAGAAGGCGATGACTTCCAGCCACGCGCCTCTGGCGCGGTAGTAGATGAAGTATTTCGTTCGCACGAGGTAGAAGCGCCGGGTCTCGGTGTCTCGCGCGTTTTCGACCCTGCTTCCGATACCTGGCTGCTCAACGAGCGTGTCAAGCGCGTCTTTGAGGTCGGAGTCGATCGCGCCCGGTGCGGCGATGCGGTTCTCGCTCCACCACTGGGCTGCGCGATGGATCTGCCGCAGCGCTCGCAGCTTGATGCGTACCGTGAGCGCCAAGGTCAGCGGTACTGCTTGAGCTGTGCGAACAGCTCCTCAGCTGAAATTCCTTCCTCACGGTCTGCCTCGTCGATCGCTTCCTCAAGTTCGGCCTGAAGGTGAGGCGGCAAACGCACGACACTGCCGGGCTCCTGCGCGTACACAGTGACGACAGTGCCCTCCGGCAGGGAGGCTCCATTGAGCACGACCTTGCCTTCCACTACGGTACCGCTTACGACTTGCATGATGAGATGGTACCGCGCCCGGCCAGAAGGTGGGAGCTGGTGGTGGCCTGTGATGCCGAACGTTTGAGTTATAGGTCGGCTTTGCTCACGCGCCGAGGCGCTGCCTTGCCACGCTGCTGCGCAGTGCCAGGGGACGACGAGGACCCTCGTTCGGCCAGCCTGCCGGTAACGTACTTGTGCAGGACACTGGCGATGAGTGTCTGATAAGGCATTCCCTCTTGCAGCGCCTTGACTTGAATGTCTTGAAGATCGCCAGAGGACAGGCGGATGTTCACCCGCCGATCCTTGATTGCCGTGGCTCGGGCCGCAGCTCGCAACTTGGTCAACTCGGCCTTTGTGGCGACAGACTTCAGCGTTCCCTTCTCGAACGCGGAAACCAACTCGGCTTCGTAGGGGTCAGTCTTCGGCATCTTGTTCACCTTTGGCCTAGATTGTCTCGTGTCGCCTTGCGGCTCGGAATGACCGTCTTGAGGATGTAGTGGTCCTTCTCCTCGACGAATGGCACCAAGTACGCATAGCCATCACTGGCAACGACAAGCACCCGCTGGTTGGGATACTTCGTCTGGTTCGGATGTGCCAGAACATCCAACAAGCCACCTGCCTCGACCGCGACAACCATCTGCTCGAACGACACGCCGCGCTCAAGCTTGAGCTGCTCGTTCTTCTCCGGGCCCCAGCGGAATGGCTTCACAGGTCGCAGTCTAGCCTAGTGTGTGCCTTTTGTCGCTACAGCGGCGACGTGATGGAGTTGGCGACGTATAGACAAGATGGCTTCGTGAACTCGGGCGGCCCGCCCCCTGCAGTGCCGTAGGTTGCGCGCCGAGGGCGTGCCGAGCTACACCAATGCACCGGACCGATGGTCGGTCAGGTCGTTGCGAATTTGCGAGGAGACGGGCCATGGACAAATCTAGCACTCTGTACGTCGGATTGGACGTTCACAAGGACAGTATCGACATCGCCACGGCGGACGCCGGGCGTGAGGGCGAGATTCGGCACGTGTGCAGCACCGGCGGCGATCTCGTCGCGCTGGACAAGGCGCTGCGCAAGCTGACCAGCAAGGGCCACCGGCTGCACGTGGTCTACGAAGCCGGCCCCTGCGGGTTCGTGATCTGGCGCCACCTGAACGTGCAGGGCATCGAATGCCAAGTGGTGGCGCCTTCGTCGATCCCCAAGCGCGCGGGGACCGCATCAAGACCGACCGCCGCGACGCCATGCTGCTGGCGCGGCTGAGCCGCTCTGGCGACCTCACCCCGTGCGCGTGCCCGGTGCCGCCGACGAGGCCGTGCGCGACCTCGTGCGCGCCCGCGAAGACGCTGTGCGCGAATGCCGCAACGCCCGCCACCGCCTGAAGGCACTGCTGCTGCGCAACGGCATCGCCTACGCCGGCAAGAGCAGCTGGACGGCGGCGCACCTGCGCTGGCTGGCCACGCTCAAGCTGGAGCACGCCGCGCAGCAGATCGGGTTCCAAGAGTACCTGCACGCCATCACCGAAGCCACGGCGCGCATCGCGAGGCTGGAGCAGGCGATGCGCGAGACCCTGCCCGAGTGGAGCTTGACGCCCTTGGTGCAGGCATTGCAGGCGCTGCGCGGTGTGCAGCTGATCGCGGCGATGACGCTGGTGGGCGAACTGCAGGACTTCCTGCGCTTCGAGTCAGCGCGCAAACTGATGGCCTTCGTGGGCCTGGTGCCGGGCGAACACTCCTCAGGCCCCAAGCGGCGCCAGGGCAGCATCACCAAAGCCGGCAACAGTACGGCCCGGCGCATGATGGTCGAGATCGCCTGGCACTACCAGCACCCGGCGCGCGTGACCCCCATCATCGCCACGCGCCAGGATCAGTTGCCCAAGGCCGTCACCGACATCGCCTGGAAGGCACAGCTCAGGTTGAACGCGAAGTTCAAGCGCCTGCTGGCGCGCCGGGTGATGAAGAACAAGGCCGTGGTGGCCGTGGCGCGCGAGCTCGCCGGGTTCGTGTGGGCCATCGGTTGCGAGGTGCACAACTCCGGGCTGGCAGGGGATGCCGATCCCCGCCACCGCAGCGGCTGATTGAGCGGCCGGCAAATACCGCCTCGAACGAGAAGTCCCAAAGGAGGTGCCGCACCCAGCCAACTCATCAGATGCCGGAGGGGGAACGCGGCGCAGCCGCGGCCACTGGGGAATCCTCGTCAACGTTATTGGTGGGCCCTGCGGGCGCTAACGCCTGCGAGGCGATCTCAGTCCCTAGAGCGAAGGCAGCCCCGCGACGCAAATTTGTCTTGAGGTAACCAACCCTCGCATATCAGCATGAGCAACCGTCGCACATCCATCACGGGTGGCAACCACTGGCTCCGTCGCGTTCCCCGTCCGGCAACGGGACTCATTGATCGATCTGAAATCGCAGAGGGATGGGCACGCCCTCTTGACAGGAAGAAGCCATATCAACGTTTGAGCTAACCGGGCCGGAACAGCGGGACGGTATTTGGCCCAGAATGAAATGGAGGGCCAAATGCCGGCACGCTGTGTAGGGTCCGGTTGAGCGAATGGTTAGGCCGCGGCCTTTGGAGGGCCGTCTCGAGAATCTTTCCAGCCTTGCTACATAGTGGCCAAGTTACCAGTCGTTGAAGTACACAAATCGCTGAAGACCTTCGGCTGTATACTCGGCGTGTATTGTGCGGCCCGCTCGTTCCCCTTCGTCGAGTCCGTGAAAGTGACCGACGATTGCATTGGCGACTTTTGCAATTCGCGCGCTGTCCTTGCCTATCGGAATGCGAAGTGGTCTGCCGCTGTTCGGTGTGAAGAAGTGATGAATAGTTGTCTGATACTGCTGATAAACCCATTCCACGGGCTCTGATTGGCCTTCGTAGATATCCGGCATCGGGATTCCATATTGGCGACGTAGACCAAAGTTAAAGTTGGCAAAATAGGTATCTACACTTTCCTTTTCTGCTGCGGCTTGAAAGACGAGATGGATTAAGACCGGATTATTATCATCAATGTAACCTTGCAGTCGAGGTCAAGCATATTGAAGAGTTCCAAAAGGCGACTGCAACCGGCTCTGGACGCACCGTTTCGCGTTCGTCCCCGACCTTCATTTGTTCGCTGATAAAGAAGTAATCCGCGAGGGCGGCTGTGCATAGAATTCGCCAAAACTCTTCGTCCATTGTTGCGTCAGTACTCATGTCTTCAGCTTTTCCTGTAAATATCGCGGCGGGGTGAATTGTTGAGTTCATGG
Organism: Ideonella sp.; assembly: GCF_016702655.1. Taxonomy (GTDB): domain Bacteria; phylum Pseudomonadota; class Gammaproteobacteria; order Burkholderiales; family Burkholderiaceae_C; genus CAIKUF01. The sequence goes on along the minus strand of NZ_JADJDO010000030.1, from coordinate 402 downwards.
TGCTTGAGGCCCTTTAACTTGCCTTGCATGAGGGCCTGTTTGAATTGTCTGCCGAATGACTGCTTGTGCTGGATAGATGCCCAGTCGTCGCCCATGAGCGTCTTTACGTCAAACGTCGTACCGAAGGGAAGGCTGTTAATTCTTTCTTGGATCAATTGAAGTTTTTCGGCGTCCATGTTGGGTCTCCGTGATATAAGATGCCGCGGCAAGTCGGTTGTTCTAGGGTGCAGGCTCGCGTAGGTTGCGTTGTTCCGCGGCCTAACCTGAATGTCGGGCGACAGGCGCCACTATTCGGTTATTGGCGCGTAGCGGGAGCGCCACTATTCCAATAGCGGCGCACGGCTATCTCGGTCGCGATGCGATGGGCGCCGTGGCTGCCGGCCGGCGCGACGCGACAGTCGC
>NZ_JADJDO010000029.1 GCF_016702655.1 Ideonella sp. | reverse complement strand
TACTCGTTGGTCTACTTCAAGCCCGCGATCCTGAAACTGGCGATCAGCGGAGCTCAAACGCAACCTGAACGGCAAGAGCATCAAGCAGTTCGCGATTGGCGCCCCGCCGGTAGAGGTTCAGCAGCGCATTGCCTCGATCCTCTCCGCCTACGACGACCTGATCGAGAACAACACGCGGCGCATCGCGATCCTGGAGGAGATGGCCCGGCGCATCTACGAGGAGTGGTTCGTCCGATTCCGCTTCCCCGGCCACGAGGGCGTCCGGATGGTGAGTCGAGTTCGGGTTGGTGCCGGAGGGGTGGAAGTTACGGCACTCGGACAACTTGTCGAAGTCAATGCCCGAAGTGTGCGGCGTGGTGCGGAGCCGACCGAGATTCGATACGTGGACCATATCTTCTGTGTCCACGGGCAGCATCGACAGCAAGGGAGCCGATGTGTGATGCCCTGACTCTTCCGCCGGATCGTTCGGAACGGTGACGTGATCTGGGTCATGTGCCGGCCGAACCGCAAGTCCTATGCGCTGGTGCTGGACCCAGAACACTGGGTCTTGGCGATTTCTTCAACCCGCTTCTCCGCTGCACTTTCACCTGCTGCGGCACCATCGTCGTTCATCTACCAATGCGTGACCACCGACGACTCGTATCGCATTTGGTCAATCACGCGAAGGGTGCCGCGTATCCGGCAGTGGGCGCCGAGGACTTCGAGAACGCAAGGATCTTAAAGCCCGGCAGCGATCTTGTGGCCGCGTTCGATCGCATCGCGGCGTCCATGATGCGGCTCGTCGCCACACTTCACGTCAAGAACGCAAACCTGCGGGCGACCTGGCGACCTGCTGCTGCCCAAGCTGATCTCCGGCGAACTCGACGTGTCGGCCATGTCCGAACCGGAGGCCACACTCGCATGACCTACCGGCCCCGCGCATTGAAAGTCTCCTCGGGCCACCGGGCGCCGCGTCGCATCGCGGCCTCAGCCTGCAGCGAACAGCTCGCGCAACGCCGCAGCGGCTTCCAGCAGGCCGCAGCGTTCGAGAAACCCGATGAAATGCTCGGCGGTGTTCGGTGGCTGTCTCCAGGCGGCCAGCATCGCATGCACGCGCGCACGCACGGTGGCCGGATTCAGGTCGATCAGGTGGCGCAGGAAGATGTCTGGGTGCTGCGCACCGATTTCTAAGACGGCCAGTTCCGATGCCGGAAAGTCCTTTTCGTTGAAGGTGACGATGACCTGCGCCTTGGCGCGGATGGCGGCCGCCAGCACAGCGGCGGTCATCGGGGTCGGGCAGCGTCAGCGCGGCAATCAGCCGCTGATAGCCGGCTACGCAAGCATCGGGCAGAGCGGCATCCATCGCGGCGCGTCGCCGCTCCAGCATCGCCTGGGCAATGTCGGGCCGGGCCGCCTGCACCGAGCGCATCCACTCGGCGTGGATGTCGGCGCTCCAGGCCGGGCGGAACAGGCGCGCCTCGGCCAGTTCCAGCAGCAGGCTGGTGAGCGGGTAGCTGTGCAGCACGTTCGCGTCCAGCACGGCCGTGAAGTGGCTCATGCGCGCCCCAGGCTACAGACCGAGCTCCTGGTCGATGCGCGCCAGCTCGTCGAGCGCGACGCGGCGCCGGGCGCGGTCTTGCTCGTCGAAGCGCACGAGGTCTTCGAAAGCGATGCGGCGGCGCGTGCCGACCTTGCGCGCCGGCAGCTTGTTCTGCTCGATGAGCCCGACCACGTAGGGGCGCGAGACGTTGAGGTAGTCGGCAGCTTCCTGCGTGGTGAGTTCGGCGCGCTGCGGCAACAGCGTGACAGCGCGGCCCTGGCCGATCTGCGTGAGCACGTCGACGAAAAGGCGCAGAGCACCGGGCGGGATGGCGATCATCTCGTGCCGGTTGTCATCGGTGACCAGCCGAAGCGAGTGGGAATCGTCAGGCAGGAGTCGTGCCAGCTGGCGGCTGGCTTTGCGCCTGGGTGATTTCGTCTTCGGTGGGCAGTTGCGGCGGGCGGCGGTTTGCGGTGGCCATGTTTTCGGCTCCGGATATTGGGTTCGAAATCTAGCACGCGAACGAAGCAAGCGAAACGAACGAAATCAATGATCACAGGTTCTTTGTGGTTCTTCACGCCATGCCCGCCGATTCGCCATGGGGGGCGTGCTCTCCGCTCGCCACCAGCTTGCTGGCATCGCTGGCCTGGAGCTTCAAGAACCTGTGCGCCGAGACCTTCGGCGACCTGGGCAGCGAGAGGCGCGAAAGTGAAAGCCAGGTCATCCTGGCCCGACGCCTGCACGCGGCGCTGGCGGCGCTGAACCCTGGTCGGCGTTCCAACGCTCGGCGCCGTGGAGCGGAGTCCCAAATTGGGACTAAAATGCCTTGATGCGCGTCATTGCCCTGTCCACCCTGAAGGCGTTCTGGGCCGGAGGCGCGCCGTACCAGGACGCGCAACAGCCGGCCTTGGCCTGGTATCGCGATGTGCTGAAGGCCGATTGGGCCACGCCGACGGCGGTGAAGACGCAGTTCCGCTCGGCCAGCATCCTGAAGGACGGGCGGGTGGTGTTCAACCTGGCTGGCAACAAGTACCGGCTGGTGGTGTGGATCAACTACCCGTACCGGGTGGTGTACATCCGCTTCATCGGCACGCACCGGCAATACGACGCGATCGACGCGCAGACGATCTGACCCCCGCGAAGGAGTGGCGAGCATGGACATCAAACCGATCCGAACCAAGGCCGACTACCGGGCCGCGTTGAAGGCCGTGGAGTCGTTCATGGGCGCCAAGGCGCGCACGCCCGACGGCGACCGGCTGGATGTGCTGGTGACGCTGATCGAGGGCTATGAGCGCCAGCACTTCCCGATGGACCTGCCCGACGCCGTGGAGGCGATCAAGTTCCGCATGGAGCAGCAGGGGTTGACGCCCAAGGATCTGGAGCCGCTCATCGGGCGCAGCAATCGCGTCTACGAAGTGCTGAACCGCAGACGCGCCCTGACGCTGGCGATGATCCAGAAGTTGCATGCGGGCCTGGGCATTCCGGCGGAGAGTCTGCTCAGGCAAACCGTGCTCGCGCCCACGGCGCGCTGACCTGCCCTTCGTCGCCGGCGACGCCCCGTGAGCGAAGGTTCGAAAAAGGGCGCGGTACTCGTCGCGCGCGAGGTCTCCGCCGGCTACGGCGAGCTGGCGCTCGTCGAGATGCCGGCCATCGACCTGCTGGCCAGCCTGGGCTGGCGCTTCAAGAACCTGTATGCCGAAACCTTTGGCGCATTGGGCAGCGAGGGGCGCGAGAGCGAGACCCAGGTCATCCTGACCCGCCGCCTGCGCGCGGCGCTGGTGGCGCTGAACCCCGGCCTGCCGGCCGACGCCTATGCGCAGGCCATCGAGCAGCTCGCGCAGGACCGCTCCAAACAGATCGCCGTCAACGCCAACCGCGACTTCTACCGGCTGCTGAAGGACGGCGTGAAGGTGCGCGTGTCCGACGAGCATGGCGGGCACAGCACCGAGACGCTGCGCGTGATCGACTGGGCCACGCCGGCCCGCAACGAGTTCTTCCTGGCCTCGCAGATGTGGGTGGCCGGCGACATGTACCGCCGCCGCTGCGACCTGCTGGGCTTCGTCAACGGCCTGCCGCTGGTGTTCATCGAGCTGAAGAAGCCTGCCGTGCCGCTGAAGAGCGCGTTCGACGACAACCTGCGCGACTACCGCGGCCAGAGCGTGCCGCAGCTCTTCCACCCCAACGCCTTCATCCTGCTCTCCAACGGGTCGGACACCAAGGTGGGCACGCTCACCAGCGGCTGGGAGCACTTCTTCGACTGGAAGCGCGTGGCCGACGAGGACGAGGCCGGCAAGGTGAGCCTGGAGCGCGCGCTGCGCGGCCTGCTGGAGCCGGCGCGGCTGCTGGACTACATCGAGAACTTCACCGTCTTCGAGGAGGGCAAGGGCGGCCTGATCAAGAAGACGGCCAAGAACCATCAGTTCCTGGGCGTGAACAAGTCGATCGCGCGGCTGGTGGAGCTGCGCTCGCCCTCGCCCCCAGGCCCTCTCCCGCGAGCGGGCGAAGGGAGGATGCGCCTGGGCGTGTTCTGGCACACGCAGGGCTCGGGCAAGAGCCTGTCGATGGTGTTCTTCACGCAGAAGGTGCTGCGCAAGGTGCTGGGCAGTTGCACCTTCGTGATCGTGACCGACCGCGAGGAGCTCGACGACCAGATCAGCAAGACCTTCAAGGCCACCGGCGCCACCGCGCGCGAGGACGTGCGCGCCACCAGCGGCGAGCACCTGAAGGAGCTGCTGCGCGGCAACGAGCGCTACATCTTCACGCTGATCCAGAAGTTCAGGAACGAGCCGGGGCAGCCCTACCCGATGCTGTCGGACCGGTCGGACGTGATCGTCATCACCGACGAGGCGCACCGCAGCCAGTACGACATCTTCGCGCTGAACATGCGCAACGCGCTGCCCAACGCCGGCTTCATCGGCTTCACCGGCACGCCGCTGATCAAGGGCGAGGAAGAGCGCACGCGCGAGGTGTTCGGCGACTACGTGAGCGTGTACGACTTTGCCCGCTCGATCGAAGACGGCGCGACGGTGCCGCTGTACTACGAGAACCGCATCCCCGAGGTGCAGCTCACCAACCAGGAGCTCAACCGCGACCTGGAGGCGTTGCTCGAAGCGGCCGAGCTGGACGAGGCGCAGGAGGGCAAGCTGGAGCGCGAGTTCGGCCGCGAGTACCACATCATCACCCGCGAAGACCGGCTGGAGGCGATCGCCAACGACATGGTGGCGCACTTCACCGGCCGCGGCTACCGCGGCAAGGCGATGATGGTGTGCATCGACAAGGCCACCGCGGTGCGCATGTACGACAAGGTGCAGGCGCACTGGAAGGCCGAGATTGCGCGGCTGAAGGCGGCTCTTGAACCTGCCCAGGGTGACGCGCGAGAGGCGCTGATCGCCCGCATCCACCTGATGCAGACCACCGACATGGCCGTGGTGGTGAGCCAGGGCCAGAACGAGGTGGAAGACCTGCAGGCCAAGGGCCTGGACATCGTGCCGCACCGGCAGCGGATGCTGAAGGAGGCGCTGGACGAGAAGTTCAAGGACCCGGACAACGAGCTGCGGCTGGTGTTCGTGTGCGCGATGTGGATCACCGGCTTCGACGTGCCGACCTGCTCGACGATCTACCTCGACAAGCCGATGCGGGCGCACACGCTGATGCAAACGATCGCGCGCGCCAACCGCGTGGCGCCGGGCAAGGAGAGCGGCCTGATCGTGGACTACGTGGGCATCTTCCGGGCGCTGCAGAACGCGCTGGCCACGTATGCGCGGCCGGCGGCCGATGGCGAGGGCGCCAGCCGATTCTCGACAAGGCGGAGCTGGTAGCGGCGCTGCGATCGGCGCTCAACGAAGTGGCCGGCTTCGCCCAGGTGCGGGGCGTGACGCTGGAGACGATCGCGGCGGTGCAGGGTTTCGCGCGCATCGGCCTGATCGACGATGCGGTGGAAGCCTTCCTGTCCACCGACGCCGACAAGAAGCACTACCTGCAACTGGCCAGCAGGGTGGCACGGCTGTTCAAGGCCATCCTGCCCGACCCGCTGGCCAACGAGCTGGCGCCGCTGGCGGTGCTGGTGTCGTATCTCGCGGCCAAGATCCGCGCCGAGACTGAACCGCCCGACATCTCGGCGGTGATGAGCGATGTGGAAGACCTGCTGAACGACTCGATCGCGACCGAGGGCTACCGCATCGGGCCGGCGAGCAACCCCGCGGCGCTGGTCAACCTGTCGGAGATCGACTTCGAGGCGCTGCAGGCCAGGTTCGCCCAGGGGCACAAGCGCACCGAGGCCGAGAAGCTGAAGCGGCTGATCGAGGGCAAGCTGGCGCAGATGATGAAGGTCAACAGCTCGCGCGTCGATCTGGCCGACAAATTGCAGACGCTGATCGATGCGTACAACGCCGGCAGCAAGAACATCGAGGCATTCTTCGAGGAGCTGAAGGACTTCGCCCAGGCACTCACGACCGAGGAGCAACGCGGCATCGCCGAGGGCTGACCGAGGAGGAGCTGGCGCTGTTCGACATCCTGACCAAGCCCGAGCCGGTGCTGACCAAGGCCGAGGAGGCCGAGGTCAAGAAGGTGTGCCGCGAGCTGCTGGCGACCCTGAAGCGCGAGAAGCTGGTGCTGGACTGGCGCGAGAAGCAGCAGGCGAAGGCGGGGGTGATGCAGACCCTGAAGAAGGGGATGGGGCAGCTACCAGCCGTGTTCACGAAAGACATCAGGTTCGAGAAGATGGCGCGGGCATACGCCCATGTCTACGACCACTACGCCGGTTTCCTTCAGCCTGTGTGAGCGCGCGCGCTCAGCCACCGGCAAGGAAGAGGCCGAACCAGCCCTGCGCATCGGTCCAGCGCTGCAGGCCTGCGTCGAAGCCGGCCTCTTGCAGCAGCGCCGCGAACGCGTCGGCTTCCCACTTGTAGGAGTTCTCGGTGTGGATGCGCTCGCCGGCCGCAAAGCGGCGTTCGCCGTCGCGCCAGCGCACCGTCACCGCATCGCGCGCCTCGAGGTGCATCTCGATGCGAGATTCGCGCTCGTCGAAGAGGGCCACGTGACGCCATTCGCGCACGTCGAAGTCGGCGCCGAGGAGCCGGTTCAGGTGCTTGAGCAGGTTCAGGTTGAAGGCCGCGGTCACGCCGAGGTCGTCGTCGTAGGCGGCTTCGAGCAGCGACTGCGGCTTGACCAGGTCGACGCCGATCAGCAGCGCACCGCCGGCGGCCGTGGTGCGGGCCTCGCGCAGCAGGCGCAGCGCGTCGTCGGGCGCGAAGTTGCCGATGCTCGAGCCAGGGTAGAACACGAGCGCCGGGCCGTCGGCGAGGCTGGCCGGCAGTTGCAGGTGGGCGGAGAAGTCCATCCCGACGCCCGTCAGGTCGAGCGCCGGGTGTTCGCGCTGCAGCGCGTGCAGGGCCTGGCGCAGGAAGTCGACCGAGATGTCGACCGCGACGTAGCGGCGCGGCGCGAGCAGGCCGAACAGCCGCGCCGCCTTGGCGCAATTGCCCGCGCCGAGGTCGACCATCGTCGGCCGCTCGCCGCAGCGCGCCAGCACGGCGGCGGCGATGGCGGGCGCATGGGCGGAGAAAATCGCGGCCTCGGTGCGCGTCGGGTAGTACTCGTCGAGCTCGGTGATGGCGTCGAAGAGGCGCGAGCCGAGCGCGTCGTAGAAGAACTTCGGCGACACCCGCGCCGCTGCGGCGGCGAGGCCGGCCGCGGCCTCGGCGGCGAGGGCGGCATCGTCGATGCGGTGCAACTGGATGAACTGCGGCGTCTTCATCATCGGCAGCCATCGGCCTCGAAACCCCGGATAACCCGGCCGGCCACTCTAGCAGCCCAATGCGGCTAGAGTGCACGTCCGCCCACCCGAGCTCGAGGTCAAGCAACCATGATCAGCCTGTCTCCCTCACGAACCCTCGCGGCGCTGATGACCTGCGCCCTGATCGCATTCGGCCACCTGGCGCACGCACAGCAGGTGTTTCGCGTCACCGCGATCCCCGACGAATCGCCGACCGAGCTTGCACGCAAGGCGGCGCCGCTCGCGAAGTACCTGGAGGGCCGACTCGGCGTCAAGGTCGAGTTCACCCCCGTCACCGACTACGCCGCCGCGGTCGAGGCGCTCGTGAACCGCAAGGTCGATCTGGCCTGGTTCGGCGGCTTCACCTTCGTGCAGGCCAGCGTGCGCTCGGGCGGCAAGGTGATCCCGGTCGCGCAGCGCGAGGAAGACGAGAAGTTCCGCTCGGTGTTCATCACCGCCGACCCGGCGATCGCCCAGCTCGCCGACCTGAAGGGCAAGGACGTGAGCTTCGGCTCGCAGAGCAGCACCTCCGGGCACCTGATGCCGCGCAGCTTCCTGCTCCAGGCCGGCATCGACCCGGACAAGGATTTCCGCCGCGTCGCCTACAGCGGCGCGCACGACGCGACGATTGCCGCCGTTGCCTCCGGCAAGGTGCAGGCCGGGGCGCTCAACATCTCGGTGTGGGACAAGTTCGTCGCCGACAGGAAGGTCGACACCGCCAAGGTGCGCGTGTTCTACACCACGCCGACCTATTACGACTACAACTGGACCGTGCACGCCGAGATGCCCGCGGCGCAGCGCGAGAAGCTGGCGCAGGCGCTGCTGACGCTCACCCGCGACACGGCCGAAGGCAGGGAGATCCTCGATCTGCAGCGCGCGACGCGCTTCGTGCCGACGCGGGCCGAGAACTACAAAGGCATCGAAGCCGCCGCGCGCAGCGCCGGGCTGCTCTGAGCCGCGGCGCGTGAAGATCGAACTCGATCGCTTGGCTGCGCGCCACCCTGCCGCGCGCAACAGCGCGCCGCTGGCCCTGCGCCCGCTGTCGCTGCAGGTGGCCAGCGGTGAGCAGGTGGCCGTGATCGGCCCGTCCGGCGCCGGCAAGACGACGCTGCTGCAGGCCATTGCCTGCGCGCTGCCACCCGCGAGCGGCCGCCTCGTGCTCGACGGCGAGGACCCCTGGGCATTGCCGCGGCGCGCGCTGCAGCGGCTGCGCGGGCGCCTCTTCCTGGCGCCGCAGGTGCCGCCGCTGCCGCCGCGCCAGCGCGTCGTGACCGCCGTGCTCGCCGGCCGGCTGCCGGCGATGAGCCTGGCCGCCAGCCTGCGCTCGCTGTTCTATCCGAGCGACATCCCGGCCGCGCATGCGGCACTCGACCGCTTCGACCTCGCCGACAAGCTGTTCGACCGCGTCGACCGCCTGTCCGGCGGCGAGCGCCAGCGCGTCGGCCTGGCGCGCGCGCTGCTCGCACCGGCGCGGCTGTGGCTGATCGACGAGCCGCTCTCGGCGCTCGACCCCACGCGCGCGCGCCAGGCCACGGCAGCGCTGGTGCAGCAGGCGGCCGCGCGCGGCGCGACGCTGGTCGCGACGCTGCACCAGGTCGACATGGCGCTCGCGATGTTCCCGCGCATCGTCGGCCTGCGCGAGGGCGCGCTCGCCTTCGACCTGCCGGCGGCGCAGGTCACGCAGGAGCGCCTGGAGGGGCTGTACGCGCAGCACGAGGACGAGCTGCGCGGCGATGCGCCGCCAGCGAGCCTCGAGCCGCTGCCTGCGGCCCCGGCGCCGGCGGTGATGCACTGCCGCTGAGCGACGATGGCAACGAGCACCTCTGCGCTGCCCCTGCCCCCGGCACGCGACCCGGCCTGGCTCTCGCGCCTGTTCTGGGCCGGCGCCGCGCTCGTGCTGCTGTGGCCCCTGCTCGTCGCCACCGAGTTCAGGCCCTGGGTGCTCGCCGAGCCCGAGAGCCTGAAGGTCAGCGCCAGCTTCGTCGCGAGCTTTCTGCCGCCGGCGCACGCGCCGGAGTTCCTCGCCATGGTGGCGCGCGAGTCGTGGCGCACGGTGGCCATCGCCACCGCCGGCATGACGCTCGCGCTCGCGCTGGCGCTGCCGCTGACGCTGCTGTCGACGCGGGTGCTGTCGGTGTCGGCGCTGTCGGGCCGCATGGCGACTGGCCCCTTCTGGCTGCGCCAGGCGGTGCGCTGGCTGCTGATCGTGCTGCGCAGCGTGCCCGAGCTCGTCTGGGCGCTCGTCTTCGTGCGCGTCGTCGGCCTCGGGCCGACGGCGGGCGTGCTCGCGATCGCGCTCACCTACGCCGGCATGCTGGGCAAGGTCTACGGCGAGATCCTGGAAAGCGGCGAGCCCCACGTCACCGAGACGCTGCTGCGCAACGGCAGCTCGCGGCTGCAGGCCTTCTTCTTCGGCCTGTTGCCGGGCAACGCGGCCGAGCTGACGAGCTACACCGTCTACCGCTGGGAATGCGCGATCCGCAGCTCGGTCGTGCTCGGTTTCGTCGGTGCCGGCGGCCTCGGGCAACAGCTCGACAGTTCGATGAAGATGTTCAACGGCGGCGAGGTGTTTACGATGCTCGCCGTGTTCGTGGCGCTGGTCGCGCTTGCCGACCGCATCAGCGCCGGCCTGCGCAAGGCGCTGGCATGACGAAAGGTGAGGCGATGATCGACCGGGGCCCGGCCGCGAACCTGCCCTACCGGATGCCGCCGCCGCTGTTCGACGCGCGCTGCCGCGCGTGCTGGTTCAGCGCCGCGGTGCTGGCGCTGGTGGGGCTCTCGTTCTGGTCGCTGGACCTGCAATGGGCGCAGTTCCTGTCGCCGGACGCGGCGCGCAGCATGGGTCGCTTCGTGGCCGAGTTCTTCCCGCCCGACACGAGCGCGGCGTTCCTGCGCCGCGTCGCCATCGGCACCTGGGAGACGCTCGCGATGTCGGCGCTCGGCACCGTGCTCGCCGCAGCCGCAGGCCTGTTGCTGGCGCTGCCGGCGAGCCGGCTCCACGCCGGCCAGGCAGCGCGTGGGCGCACGCCGATGCGGCTGCTGCTCAATGCGCTGCGCGCGGTGCCCGAACTCGTGTGGGCCGGGCTGCTGCTGATCGCCGCCGGCCTCGGGCCCTTTGCCGGCACGCTCGCGCTCGCGGTGCACACCACGGGCGTGCTCGGCCGGCTGTTCGCCGAGGCGATCGAGAACGCGCCAGAAGGCCCGGGCGCCGCGCTGCGCGCGCAGGGGGTGGGCGACTTGCGCGTCTTCCTCTACGCGACGCTGCCGCAGGTGCTGCCGCAGTTGACGAGCTACACGCTCTACCGCTGGGAGAACAACATCCGCGCCGCGGCGGTGCTCGGCGTCGTCGGCGCGGGCGGCCTGGGGCAGTTGCTGGCCTTCCACATGGGCCTGTTCCAGATGAGCAAGACCGCGACCGTGCTCGGCGCGATGCTGCTCCTCGTGGCGCTCGTCGACGCGCTGAGCTACGCTGCGCGCAGGATGCTGACGCGATGAGCTGCACACCCGGGCTCGCGTGCTGTAAGCAATCCGGCCCCGACACCGACCTGATCGGCATGCTGCCCCACCTTTCGCCCGCCCCGCAACGCACAGGCTGCGTCCCGGCACCTGCCATGACGCGCAGCCGACCCCGCGTTGCAACGCTGTTCAGCTACGACTGGGACAGCCTGGGCTTCGGCGCGCAGTCGGGCCGCTTTTGCCTGGACCGCGCCGGGTTCGACCTGTTCAGCTTTCCCTCCAACACGCGCCTGGCCTGGTTCGACCTGCGCCGCTTCGCGCGCGCGCAGGCGCGGCGTGGCCGGCGCCGGCGCTGGGCCGGCGTGGTGTCTCACCACGAGCAATTCGGCGCGCTGGCCGCGGCGCTCGTCGCCGAGCAACTCGGGCTGCCCGGCAACCCGCCCGAGGCGGTGCTGGCCGCACAGCACAAGTGGCATGCGCGCCGGGTCCTGCAGCGGGTCGCGCCCGAGGCCAACCTGCGCTTCGAACTGCTCGACACCGGCTACGGCGAGGCGATCCCGCACGGCCTCGCGCTGCCGGCCTACGTGAAGCCGGTGAAGGCCGCGTTCTCGGTGCTCGCTCGACCGATCCGCCACCGCGCGGAACTGGTGCACCACACGCGATTCGGCGCGCGCGAACGCTGGATCATCCGCCACCTCGTCGAGCCCTTCGAGCGGGTGCGCAAGGACCGCCTGCCGGGCCTGCCGAGCGCGCACCGCCTGCTGCTCGAGGAGCCGGTGCCTGCCCACACGCCGCAGTTCAACCTCGACGGCTGGGTGTTCGACGGCCAGGTGCATGCGCTCGGCGTCGTCGACGCGGTGATGTACCCCGGCACGCAGGCCTTCATGCGCTGGGAGTTCCCGAGCCGGCTGACCGCGCCGGTGCAGGCGCGCGCGCTCGACGTCGCGCGCCGCTTCCTGGCCGCGATCGGCTTTCGGCACGGCTTCTTCAACATGGAGTTCTTCTTCGACGCCGCGAGCGGCCGGCTGGCGGTGATCGAGTTCAACCCGCGTCTGGCGTCGCAGTTCGGCGACCTGTACCGTCGTGTGCTCGGGCTCGATGCACACGCGATGTCGCTCGAGCTGGCCTGCGGGCGCGACCCGCTGCGCGCGCCGCGCGTCGAGGCGAACGCCGGCGCCGCGGCGAGCCTGGTCTACCGCAGTTTCGCGGCCGATGAGCAGCCGCCGCACCCTGGCGTGCCGCGCCAGCGCGCGCTGCAGGCGCGCCATCCCGACGCGCTGTACTTTCACTTTCCGAAGACCGGCCCCGCGCTGGCGCGCGACCACAAGTGGCTCGGCAGCCACCGCTACGGCATCGTGCACCTCGGCGGACGCGACGCGCAGCACCTGCGCGAGCGCGCCCTCGACGCGAGCGCGCTGCTCGGCTGGCCTGCCCCCTATGCCGACCAACGCCCGGCGGCCAGCGCACAGCACGGCGCCGCCACGGTGCCGAATCCGTTGTTCAATGCCATGACTGCGAGCCTCGAATGAACCGACGCCTGACCCTTGCCGCCTGCCTGCTCGCCGCCGCGCCGCTGCTCGGCGGCTGCACTGCCATCACGGCCCAGAACCCCGACGGCGCCTACAGCCCCGTGAACGCGGTCGCCGACGGCGGCGACGAGCGCGTGCTGCTCCAGGGCCACGACGTGGTGGCCTACTTCACGCAGGGCCGCCACCTCGCGGGCAGCCCGCAACACGAGAGCGTTTACGAAGGCGTGACGCTGCGCTTCGCGAGCGCCGAGCACAAGGCGTTGTTCGACGCCGCGCCGCAGCGTTACCTGCCGCAGTTCGGCGGCTACTGCGCCAACGGCATCGCCTACGCGATCCCCTGGGGCGGCGACGCCGACACCTGGCGCATCATCGACGGCAAGCTCTACATCTTCGGCGGTGCGGGGAGCAAGGCTGCATTCGAGCTCGACGTGGCGGGCAACCTGCGCCTGGCCGACCAGTACTGGGCCGAGGAAGTCCAGGGCCGCAACAGCTTCTGGCAGCGCGGCAAGCGGCTCGTGTTGCGCGTGCCGCACTACAAGAGCGGCGCGGAGCTGGCGAGCATGGTCGAGCAGGCGCGCCAGGGCAAGTCCTGAACCTGCCCCGGCGCCGCGCGCTCGCCGCGCTGGCGGGCGCGGTGAGCACCGCAGCCGTCGCGGGCTGGGCGGTGCGCCCGGTGCGCGACCAGGCCGGTGCGCATGCGCCGCGCGCCGCGCCTCTGGACAGCGCGGTGCGCGTGGCCTGGGTCTTCAGCAGCGGCGGCCCGCGCGCCTTCGTTCACGTGGGCGTGCTCAAGGCACTCGAACGCCTCGGGCTCGCGCCCGACCTCGTCGTCGGCGCCTCGGCGGGCGCCTGGATCGCCGTGCTCCTTGCCGCCGGCCTCGATGCCGCCGCCATCGAGCGCGCGGCCTTGGCCGTGCAGCCCTGGCAGTTGCTGCGCTTTGCACTCGGCGCGCCGGAGACCTTCAGCGCCGACCCGATCGCCGAACTCGTGCGCGAGCAGGCCGGCGTGTCGGACCTGCGCGAACTGCAGCGCCCGGCAGCCTGCGCGGTACAGCGCCTGGACGACGGCGAGGTGCTCGCGTTCAACACCGGCGACGCCGGCCTCGCGGTGCAGGCGGCCACCGCCGTCGAGGGCCGCATCGCCCCGGTGCTCATAGACGGCCGGCGCTACGGCGACGCCGACCTGCGCATGCCGCTGCCGGTGCGCCTGGCGCGTGCGCTCGGCGCCGCGAGGGTGCTGGCGGTGGACGCGTCAGCGCACGAGGACCGGGCCCCGCCCGGCACCGAGCAATGGCGCGCCGCCGACCTGCGCAAGCGCGCCCTCACGCGCCCCGATGCAGCGCTCGCCGACCTGCTGCTGCACCCCGACACCGGCTACTACGCCGGCATGTCGGACGCGTACCGCCGGCACTGCATCGCCGTCGGCGAGCGCAGCACGCTCGAGCAGGCAGAGGCCTTGCAACGCCTGCACGCCTGAAGCACGCCCAGACGCGACAAAGCCCGCGCAGGGCGGGCTTTGCACTTGTCTCGTTCTCGTCATGAAACCGTGGTTGCGGGGGCAGGATTTGAACCTGCGACCTTTGGGTTATGAGCCCAACGAGCTACCAGACTGCTCCACCCCGCGACTGAGCCGAGCAGTGTAACACAGCCGACGAGACGATTCTCAGAGACCGGCGCGCTGCAGCGTTGCGAGGAAGCGCTCGGCGTCCTGGTAGCCGATCACGCGCGTGCCGGCGACCTCGCGGCCCCTGGCATCGAAAAAGATCGTTCCCGGCGGGCCGAAGAGGTCGAAGCGCTTGAGCAGTTCGCGGTCCTGCGCACTATTGGCCGTCACGTCGGCCTTGAGCAGCAGCGCCGCCGCGAGCCTGGCCTGCACCGCAGGGTCGGCGAAGGTGAAGCGTTCCATCTCCTTGCACGACACGCACCAGTCGGCATAGAAGTCGAGCATCACCGGGCGCCCTGCCGCCTGCAGCGCCCGGTCGAGCTCGGCAACGCTGCGCACGTTGACGAAGCCCGGGCGCAAGATGCTCGCGCTGCTGCCCCCCGCGGCGCGCAAGTGCGCAAGCGGCTGCAGCGGGTCGGTGCCACCGGAGGCGGCACCGACGAGCTGCAGCACGCCGGCGAGGCCAGCGATCGCTGCCGCCACGAGGCGCCACAGCGGCCGCTTGCCGGCGCGGCGGAACTCGACCAGCGCGACCGCGCTGCCGACGAGCAGCGCGCCCCACAACGCAAGCGCCATCGGCTCGGGCAGCACGGGCTGCACGGTCCAGATCGCGACGCCGACGAGCAGCACGCCGAAGAACTGCTTCACGCCCTCCATCCAGGCGCCGGCCTTGGGCAGCAGCGCGCCCTCCGAGACGCCGAGCACGAGCAAGGGCACGCTCATGCCGCTCGCAAGCGAGAACAGGGCCGTGCCGCCGAGCACGACATCGCGCGTCTGGCTGATGTAGACCAGCGCGCCGGCCAGCGGCGCAACGACGCAGGGGCTGACCAGCAGCGCCGAGATGCCGCCCATCGCGAACACGCCCGCCACCCGGCCGGCCGGCATCTTGTGGCTGGCGCGGTGCACATGGCCGTGCAGCGCGCTCGGCAAGCGCAGTTCGTAGAAGCCGAACATCGACGCCGCGAGCGCGAGCAGCCCGAGCGCGAACGCGCCCAGCACCCAGGGCGTCTGCAGCGCCGCGGCGAGGCCTTCGCCGACCAGACCTGCGGCAACGCCGAAGGCGGTATAGACGAGTGCCATGCCGAGCGAATAGCTCGCCGCCAGCATGAGCCCGCGCAGGCGCGACACGTCGGCGCCCTGGCCGGCGATCAGCGACGACAGGATGGGCAGCATCGGCAGCACGCAGGGGGTGAACGACAGCAGCACGCCAGCGATGAAGAACACGCCGACCACGGGCCAGAAGCGGCCGCTGCGCAGCGCGGCGTCGACGCGCGACTCGTCAGCGACAGCCGCGGCCGGCGCCGGGGTCGCGGCGGCCGCCGACACCGGCAGCTCACCGACCACCTTGACGCTGCCGCTGCCGCCGAAGGCCGTCAGGCTGACCGCCACCTCGCGCTGCTGCGGCGGATAGCACAGGCCCTGGTCGGCACAGCCCTGGTTCGTGATCGCGAGGCGGAACTCGGCTGGCGCCTGCTGCACCGGAACGACGATGCGCACCTGGCCACGATGGGTCTCGACTTCTTTCTGGAAGGTCTCGTCGAACTTGATCTTGCCGGGCGGGACGAGGGCCTCGCCGAGCGTAACGCCGCCGGGCGCCTGGAACTTGAACTGCTCGCGGTAGAGGTAATAGCCGGGCGCGACCTCGAAGCTCAACTCGACCTGGCGCGCGTCGAGCGCCCGCGCCGAGAGCACGAACGCGCGCTCGGGATCGAGAAAGTCGTCCTCGGCGGCAGCCTGCGCGAACGGCAGCGCCAGGCAGAGCAGGATCGACGTCAGCAACAGGCGCAGGGCAGTCATCGCGATCGGGTTCGGGCGGGCAAGAGCTCGCATGACGGAGTGTGCCGGGCGCGGCAGGTTCCTCGCAAGCCCGCCCATCAGCCGAAAAAACGCCGTCGCGTCAGCACCAGGGCCGCGAAGTAGCCCACGCCGGCGTAGAGGGCGAGCGTCAGCGCCGGCTGCAGCACGCGCTCGGGCCAATGGCCGAGCACGAGCGGACGCACGAGTTCGACTGCGGCGGTCAGCGGCAACCATTGCGAGACGTTCTGCAGCCAGAGCGGCAACTGCTCGATCGGGAAATACACACCCGACAGAAAGGTCATCGGCGTCAGCACGAGCGTGAAGTAGTAGGTGAAGAAGTCATAGCCCTTGGCCAGGGCATTGAACACGAGCGCGATCGACGCGAAGGTGATGCCCACGCAGCCCAGCACCGGCAGCGCGAGCAGCAGGCTCGCCTCGCGGCTGATGCTGAGCAGGAAGATCACGCCGACGATCGCGCTGACCGAAAACAGCGACTTGGTCGCCGCCCACAGCATCTCGGCGAAGACGATGTCGTCGAGCGCCACCGGGGCGTTCATGATGCCGTCCCAGGTCTTCTGCACCGCCATGCGCGAGTAGGCCGAGTACAGCGCCTCGAAGGTCGCCGCGATCGCGGCGCTCGCCGCGACGCTGCCCGACGCGAGGTACTCGATGTAGGGCAGGCCCTGCACGCTGCCGACCAGCGCGCCAAGACCGTAGCCGAAGGCGACGAGCGTGATCAGCGGCTCGGCGATGTTGCCGATCACGCTCGGCACGGCGAGCTTGCGCCAGACCAGCCAGTTGCGACGCAGCACGGGCCAGAAGCGCATCGAGACGCGCGGGGCGGCGTAGGGGGAGATCAGCATGGAGCAGCCCTCGCCGAGCCGCCCGCAGAGGGCGGAGCTCCCCTGGGACCGAGTATGCGGGCCGCTTCGTGGCCCTTGGCGCGACGACGAAGGCGTCTTGGGGTCGTCATGTCAGGCTTCGTCGCGGATCTGGCGTCCGGTGAGCTTGAGGAACAGGTCTTCCAGGTTCGCCGGGCGGTGCAGCGTGCGCAGCCGCGGTTCGCCCGCCAGGGCCTGCAGCAGGGGTCGGGACTCCTGGACATAGAAGAAGACCGTCTCGCCGCTGTGCTCGACGCGCTGCGCCAGTGCCGCATGGCGCTCGGCCGCCGCACGCGCGCCTTCGCCGTAGACCTCGACCACGTCGCGCTCGAGGTGCTCGGCAATCAGCCCGCGCGGCGTGCCCTCGGCGATGCGCCGCCCGTGGTCGAGCACGAGCAGGCGGTCGCACAGGCGCTCGGCCTCGTCCATGAAGTGCGTCGTCAGCAGGATCGCCTTGCCCTGCTGCAGCAAGGCCTTGAGGCGCTCCCACATCAGGTGGCGTGCCTGCGGATCCAACCCCGTGGTGGGCTCGTCGAGGAGGAGCAGGTCGGGGTCGTTGATCAGCGCGCGCGCCAGGCTCAGGCGTCGGCGCATGCCGCCCGAGAGCTCGCCCGGCTTCGCCTGCGCCTTCGACTGCAGCGCAGCGAACTCGAGCAGCCTGGGGATGCGCTCGGCGATGGTCGCCGCGGGCAGGCCGAAGTAGCGCCCGAAGACGAGCAGGTTCTCGGCGCAGGTGAAGTCGGGGTCGAGGCTGTCGGCCTGGGTCACGACACCGATGCGCATCTTGGCCTCGCGCACCTGCTCCGGGATCGGCAGGCCGAAGGCCTCGATCCGGCCCGCATCGGGGCCGACGAGGCCCAGGCACATGCGCAGCGTCGTCGTCTTGCCGGCGCCGTTGGGCCCGATCACGCCCAGGCATTCGCCGGCCTCGATGTGCAGCGAAACGTCGTCGACGACCTTGGCCGCGCCGAAGCGCTTGCTCAGGTGTTCGACGCGGAACAACGGCGGCATGGCTGCTGCGCGGCCGTCGTCGCGGGCGAGCGCAGCAAGAACCGCGCTTACTCGGCCTTCGCGTCGGGCGCGGCCTCGGTTGTTGCCTCGGGGCGATCGACGAGCTCGACGAAAGCCATCGGCGCGTTGTCGCCGACGCGGAATCCCATCTTCAGGATGCGCGTGTAGCCGCCCGGACGCGCGTTGTAGCGCGGCCCCAGCTCGTTGAAGAGCTTGGTCACGACGTCGCGATCGCGCGTGCGGTCGAACGCGAGGCGCCGATTGGCGAGCGTCGCTTCCTTGGCCAGCGTGATCAGCGGCTCGACGACGCGGCGCAGTTCCTTGGCCTTCGGGAGCGTGGTCTTGATCGCCTCGTGCGTGAGCAGCGAGTTGCACATGTTGCGCAGCATCGCCTGGCGGTGCTCGGAAGTGCGGTTGAGCTTGCGAAGCCCGTGACGGTGACGCATGGTGCTGTCCTTTCAATCTTCACTGTTTATGCCGGCAGCCGTGTCAGGTACTGCCGGGTGCACCAGCAGCCCGCGAGGGCTGCCGAATCGTCGAGAAGCCATCGGGCGCCGGGCCGCCCCAAGCCCGATGGCTACCCTCTCGGAGGGTGGCCGACGGTCCCGTCGGCCGGGTGTCGTCGGTTATCGCTTGTCGAGGCCTTGCGGCGGCCAGTTCTCGAGCCGGCCGCCGAGCGTGAGGCCGCGCGAGGCGAGCACTTCCTTGATCTCGTTGAGCGACTTGCGGCCGAGGTTGGGCGTCTTGAGCAGCTCGGTCTCGGTGCGCTGGATCAGGTCGCCGATGTAGTAGATGTTCTCGGCCTTGAGGCAGTTGGCCGAGCGCACCGTGAGCTCGAGCTCGTCCACCGGGCGCAGCAGGATCGGGTCGAACGAACCCGGGCGCGGCTGCGTCGGCTCGGCGAAGCCGCCGGTCTCGCTGACGTCGATCTGCGCGAACACCGCGAGCTGCTCGACGAGGATCTTGGCCGAAGCGCGGATCGCCTCTTCGGGGCTGATCGCGCCGTTGGTGACGATCTCCATCACGAGCTTGTCCAGGTCGGTGCGCTGCTCGACGCGCGCGCTCTCGACCGTGTAGCTGACGCGCGCCACCGGCGAGAACGACGCGTCGAGCACGATGCGGCCAATCGACTTGGTCGGCTCGTCGCCATAGCGGCGCATCGTGCCGGGCACGTAGCCACGGCCCTTTTCGACCTTGATCTGCATGTCGAGCTTGCCGCCGCTGGACAGGTGCGAGATCACGTGCTCGGGATTGACGATCTCGACGTCGTGCGGCGTCTGGATGTCGCTCGCGAGCACCGGGCCTTCGCCCTCCTTGCGCAGCACCAGCGTGACCTCGTCGCGGTTGTGCAGCTTGAAGACCACGCCCTTCAAGTTGAGCATGATGTGGACCACGTCTTCCTGCACGCCGTCGACGGTGGAGTACTCGTGCAGCACGCCGGCGATCGTGACTTCGGTCGGCGCATAGCCGACCATCGACGACAGCAGCACGCGCCGCAGCGCGTTGCCGAGCGTGTGGCCATAGCCGCGCTCGAAGGGCTCGAGCGTGACCTTGGCGCGGTTGCCGCCGAGCGGCTCGACATGGATGGACTTGGGCTTGAGCAGATTCGTTTGCATGAGGTCTTTCTTTCAATACCCTCGGTTCGTTACACCGATAAGGCTGAGGGACCGGTTGGGCAGTGCCTGAGCGCTGCGCGGGGGAGAGCATTCCACCGAGCTTTCGGCGCGGATCCGGCTTCGCCAGTCCGCCGCCGAGCGGCCCCCTCGGGGGGCAGCGACCGCAAGGGAGCTTGGGGGCGAACGATCACCGCGAATACAGTTCGACGATCAGCGCTTCCTTGATGTCGGAGCCGAACTCGTCGCGGTCGGGCGCCTTCTTGAACACGCCTTCGAGCTTGGACGGATCGACCGACACCCAGCCCGCCATGCCTTGCGCCTCGGCCAGTTTCACGGCATCGGCGACACGCAGCTGCTTCTTGGCCTTCTCGCGCACCGCGATCACGTCACCGGCCTTGACCGAGTAGGACGCGATGTTGACGACCGCGCCGTTGACGGTCAGCGCCTTGTGCGACACGAGCTGGCGCGCCTCGGCGCGCGTCGAGCCGAAGCCCATGCGGTAGGCGACGTTGTCCAGGCGCGATTCGAGCAGCGTCAGCAGGTTGGCCCCGGTGTTGCCGCGACGGCGCTCGGCTTCCGCGAAATAGCGGCGGAACTGGCGCTCGAGCACGCCGTACATGCGCTTGACCTTCTGCTTCTCGCGCAGTTGCAGGCCGAAGTCGGACGTGCGCGAACCCGAGGTGCGGCCGTGCTGGCCGGGCTTGGCTTCGAACTTGCACTTGTCGCCGACCGGGCGGCGGGCGCTCTTCAGGAAGAGGTCGGTGCCTTCACGGCGGGAGAGTTTGGCCTTGGGGCCGAGGTAGCGTGCCACTTGATTTCCTTCAGGTTCAATCTGACGCAAGGCCTGCTACGGCGCTCGCGCGAGTCTGGCGTGTGTTGTTGTTGGCCGCTCAGACGTTGGCAGTGAGGACACAAAGCCACGGGGGCTTCAACGAAACCGCCGGCGAGGCAGCCCTTTCTGCACTCGCCGGCGCGAAAAGGGGATGTCTCCCCTCAGATGCGACGGCGCTTCTGCGGACGGCAGCCGTTGTGCGGCACCGGCGTCACGTCGGAGATCGAGTTGATGCGGATGCCGAGCGCGGCGAGCGCACGCACCGACGACTCGCGGCCGGGGCCGGGGCCCTTGATGCGAACGTCGAGGTTCTTGATTCCCTGCTCCTGCGCCGCGCGGCCGGCCATCTCGGCCGCCACCTGGGCTGCGAACGGGGTCGACTTGCGCGAGCCCTTGAAGCCCTGGCCGCCGCTCGATGCCCACGACAGCGCGCCGCCCTGGCGGTCGGTGATCGTGATGATGGTGTTGTTGAACGACGCGTGGACATGCGCGATGCCGTCGGCGACGTTCTTGCGGATCTTCTTGCGCACGCGCTGGGCGGCGGTGTTCGGTGCTTTAGCCATGTTGACGAACCTTCTTTCAGTCTTGCCTGGCGCGGGTGGAAGCTTCCAAGGTCAGTGATGTGATGGGGGACAAACCGCCGCTCACTTCTTGACCATGGCGCCGGACTTGCGCGGGCCCTTGCGGGTGCGCGCATTGGTGCGGGTGCGCTGGCCGCGCACCGGCAGGCCGCGGCGATGACGCAGGCCGCGGTAGCAACCGAGGTCCATCAGCCGCTTGATGTTGATCGACATCTCGCGGCGCAGGTCGCCCTCGATCGTGATGCGGCCGATCTCTTCGCGCAGGCGCTCGAGGTCGGTGTCGGTCAGGTCCTTGATCTTGCGGTCGAGCGGCACACCGGCATTGACGCAGATCTTCTGCGCCGTGCTGCGGCCGATGCCATAGATCGACGTGAGGCCGATCTCGGCGTGCTTGTGAGGCGGAATGTTGATGCCAGCAATGCGTGCCATGGATGTCCTATCGATTCTGCTGTGTCAGTGGGGCGCGGGCGCGTTTCAGCCCTGGCGCTGCTTGTGGCGCGGATCGGTGCAGATCACGCGCACGACGCCGTTGCGCCGGATGATCTTGCAATTGCGGCACATCTTCTTGACCGATGCTGCGACTTTCATGCTGTTCTCCTGGCCCGCGGGCCACTCTCCATCAATCGTTGCGGTTCACTTGGCGCGAAACACGATCCGCGCCCGGCTCAGGTCGTAGGGCGTGAGTTCGACCGTCACCTTGTCGCCCGGCAGGATGCGGATGTAGTGCATGCGCATCTTTCCCGAGATATGGCCGAGCACGACGTGCCCGTTCTCCAGCTTCACGCGAAACGTTGCGTTGGGCAGATTCTCGAGAATCTCGCCCTGCATCTGGATGACGTCGTCCTTGGCCATGTTCCCTTTGCTTGGCTGCTTCAGCCAGCCTTGAAGCTGGCCTTCTTGAGCAGCGATTCGTACTGCTGCGACATCACGTACGACTGCACCTGGGCCCAGAAGTCCATCGTCACGACGACGATGATCAGGAGCGACGTGCCGCCGAAGTAGAATGGAACGTTGTACTTCAGCACCAGAAACTCGGGCAGCAGGCACACGAGCGTGATGTAGACCGCACCGCCCAGCGTCAGGCGCGACAGGATGCGGTCGATGTGGCGCGCCGTCTGGTCGCCCGGGCGGATGCCCGGGATGAAGGCGCCGCTCTTCTTCAGGTTGTCGGCCGTCTCGCGGCTGTTGAAGACGAGCGCGGTGTAGAAGAAGCAGAAGAACACGATCGCCGCCGCATACAGCAGCACGTAGATCGGCTGCCCCGGCGACAGCAACGCCGCCAGATCCTTGAGCCAGCGCAGGCTCTCGCCGGTCGCGAACCAACCCACCACGGTGGCCGGCAGCAATATGATGGACGACGCGAAGATCGGCGGGATCACGCCCGACATGTTGAGCTTCAAGGGCAGGTGCGACGACTGGCCACCATAGACCTTGTTGCCGACCTGGCGCTTGGCGTAGTTGACCAGGATCTTGCGCTGCCCGCGCTCGACGAAGACGACGAAGTAAGTCACGGCGCCGACAACGAGGACGATGAACAGCGACACGACGATGCTCATCGCGCCGGTGCGCACGAGTTCGAGCAGGCCGCCGATGGCGCTCGGTAATCCGGCTGCGATGCCGCCGAAGATCAGGATCGAGATGCCGTTTCCGAGGCCGCGCTCGGTGATCTGCTCGCCGAGCCACATCAGGAACATCGTGCCCGCGGTCAGGCTCACCATCGCCGTCATACGAAAGCCGAAGCCGGGCGCGATCACGAGCCCGGGCGAGCTCTCGAGCGCGATCGAGATCGACAGCGACTGGAACAACGCCAGCCCGAGCGTGCCGTAGCGCGTGTACTGGGTGATCTTGCGCCGACCGGCTTCGCCTTCCTTCTTCAGCGCCTCGAGCGTCGGCACCACGTAGCTCATCAGCTGCATGATGATCGACGCCGAGATGTAGGGCATGATGCCCAGCGCAAAGACGGTGAAGCGCGACAGCGCGCCGCCCGAGAACATGTTGAACAGGCTGAGTATCCCGCCCTGCTGGCCCTTGAAGAGCTGCTGCAGCGCGGCCGGGTCGATGCCCGGCACCGGGATGTGCGCACCGATGCGATAGACGACCAGCGCGAGCAGCAGGAACGTCAGCCGGCGACGCAGGTCGCCGAACTTGCCGCTCTTGGCGAGCTGGTTTGCGTTGGTTGCCACCGATCGGGTTCCTCGTCCAGCCTCAGGCGACCGTGCCGCCCGCGGCCTCGATGGCCGCCTTGGCACCCGCCGTCGCGGCGATGCCGCTGAGCGCGACCTTCTTCGTCAGCGTACCGGCGGCGATCACCTTGACCGCGCGCACGAGTTCGGGCACGAGCCCGGCTTGCTTGAGCGTGAGCACGTCGATTTCCGTCACCGCGAGGCGCTCGAGATCCGACAGTCGGATTTCGGCGTTGAAGCGCAGCGTGGTCGACTTGAAGCCGCGCTTGGGCAGGCGCCGCTGCAGCGGCATCTGGCCGCCTTCGAAGCCGACCTTGTGGTAGCCGCCGGCGCGCGACTTCTGGCCCTTGTGGCCGCGACCCGCGGTCTTTCCGAGGCCCGAACCGATGCCGCGCCCAACACGGCGCTTGGCAGGCCTGGCACCCGCGGCTGGCTTGATGGAGTTGAGTTGCATGATCTTGATGAATCCTCGCTCGCTCAGAGCACCTGCACCAGGTAGGCGACCTTGTTGATCATCCCGCGCACGGCGGGCGTGTCCTCGAGCTGCGACTGGCTACCCAGCTTGCGCAGCCCGAGGCCACGCACCGTGGCGCGGTGCGACTCGCGCGTACCGGCGACGCTGCGCACGAGCTTGACGGTGACGGTCTTCTTTTCGCTCATGATGAGAGTTCTCCGCTGGTCGCCGCTTAGCCGAAGATCTCTTCGACCGTCTTGCCGCGCTTGGCCGCGATCTCGGCCGGCGTGCTGGTGCGTTTGAGCGCATCGAGCGTGGCGCGCACGAGGTTGTAGGGGTTGGTCGAGCCGAGGCTCTTGGCGACGATGTCGGTCACGCCCATGACCTCGAACACGGCGCGCATCGGGCCGCCGGCGATGATGCCGGTACCGGCTGGCGCGGGCGCGACCAGCACGTGCGCAGCGCCATGCTCGCCGACCACCTTGTGATGGATCGAGCCGTCCTTGAGCGACACCTTGACCATGTTGCGGCGCGCGTCCTGCATCGCCTTGGTCACGGCAACCGGGACTTCCTTGGACTTGCCCTTGCCCATGCCGATCCTGCCGTCGCCGTCGCCGACGACGGTCAGCGCGGCGAAGCCGAGGATGCGGCCGCCCTTGACGACCTTGGTGACGCGGTTGACCGCGATCATCTTTTCCTTCAGGCCGTCTTCACTGGCCTCGGTCGGCGCGCGGGGTTGAAACTTTGCCATGTGTCGAATTCCTTAGACGCTTAGAACTGCAGGCCGGCTGCACGGGCAGCCTCGGCGAGGGCCTTGACACGGCCGTGGTAGGCGTAGCCGGCGCGATCGAACGCAACCTTCTCGATACCGGCCGCCTTGGCACGCTCGGCGATGCGCTTGCCGATCGCCTCGGCCGCGGCGGTGTTGGCGCCCTTGCCTGCGGCACCCAATTCCTTGCGCATCTCGGCCTCGGAGGTCGACGCGGTCGCGAGCACGCGCGTGCCGTCGTCGGAGATGACGCTGGCGTAGATGTGCAGGTTGGAGCGGAACACAGTCAGCCGCGCGACGCCCTGGCGTGCGATGCGTCCGCGCGTGGTGCGCGAACGGCGGATGCGCTGCTCTTTCTTGTTCAACATGCTCTCGGCTCCTTACTTCTTCTTGGTCTCTTTGAGCGAGACCTTCTCGTCGGCGTAGCGGATGCCCTTGCCCTTGTAGGGCTCGGGCGGACGAATGGCGCGCACCTCGGCGGCGATCTGACCCACCACCTGGCGGTCCGAACCCTTGATCAGGATCTCGGTCTGCGTCGGCGTGGTCACGGTGATGCCGGCAGGCATCTCCTTGGACACCGGGTGCGAGAAGCCGATCTGCAGGTTGAGCTTGGCGCCCTGCGCCTGCGCGCGAAAACCCACGCCGACGAGGGTGAGCTTCTTCTCGAAACCCTTGGTGACGCCATTGACCATGTTGGCGACGAGCGCGCGCATCGTGCCCGACATCGCGTCGGCGCCCGGCGCATCGGCGACACCGGCGAAGACGAGCTTGCCGTCTTGCTTGTTGACCGACACCAACGGGTTCACGGCGCGCACCAGCGTGCCGAGCGCTCCCTTGACGACGATCTGCTCGGGCGTGATTGAAACATCCACGCCCTGCGGCACGGTGATCGGCATTTTTCCTACGCGGGACATGGGTGTCTCTCCTCGGTCAGACGTCGATCAGGCGACGTAGCAAAGCACTTCGCCGCCGATGCCGACCTGGCGTGCCTTGCGGTCCGTCATCACACCCTTGGGCGTGGTGACGATCGCGACGCCAAGGCCGTTCATCACGTTCGGGATCTCGTGGCGGCCCTTGTAGACACGCAGGCCGGGGCGGCTGACACGCTCGATGCGCTCGATCACCGGACGCCCGGCGTAGTACTTGAGCGCGATCTCGAGCTGCGGCTGGGCCTTGTCGGCACGCACCGCGAAGCCGTCGATGTAGCCCTCGTCCTTCAGGACCTGGGCGATCGCGGTCTTCAGCTTCGACGCCGGCATCACCACGACCGACTTCTCGACCGCCTGGGCGTTGCGGATGCGGGTCAGCATATCGGCGATAGGATCACTCATGCTCATGCGTTTATCTCCTGATCGGCTCGATTACCAGCTCGCCTTGACGATGCCGGGGATGTCGCCCTTGAAGGCGAGATCGCGGATCTTGTTGCGGCCGAGACCGAACTTGCGGAACGTGCCGCGCGGGCGCCCGGTGAGCGCGCAGCGGTTGCGCTGGCGCGTCGGGTAGGCGTTGCGCGGCAGCTTCTGGAGCGCCAGGCGCGCGGCATAGCGCTCTTCGTCGGACTTTTTGGCGTCGTTGGCGGTCGCCTTGAGTTCGGCGTACTTCTTCGCGTACTTGGCGACCAGGTCGTCGCGCTTCAATTCGCGCTGGATGAGGGAAGTCTTGGCCACGGGTCGCCCTTCAGTTCTTGAACGGGAATTTGAATGCAGCGAGGAGCGCCTTGCACTCTTCGTCGTTCTTCGCGGTCGTCGTGATGCTGATGTTCAGCCCACGCAGCGCATCGATCTTGTCGTAGTCGATCTCCGGGAAGATGATCTGTTCCTTGACCCCGATGTTGTAGTTGCCGCGGCCGTCGAACGAGCGCCCCGAGATGCCGCGGAAGTCGCGCACACGCGGCAGCGCGATCGTCACGAAGCGGTCGAGAAACTCGTACATCCGCACGCCGCGCAGCGTGACCATGCAGCCGATGGGCACGTTGTCGCGGATCTTGAACCCGGCGATCGCCTTCTTCGACTTGGTCACGACCGGCTTCTGGCCGGCGATCTTCGACAGGTCGGCAACCGCATGGTCCATGACCTTCTTGTCCGATACCGCTTCGCTGACGCCCATGTTGAGCGTGATCTTGGCCAGGCGCGGCACCTGCATGGCCGAGGTGTAGCCGAACTTCTCGATCAGTTCAGGCGCGATCTTCTCGCGATAGACCGTCTGCAGACGGGCTTGTGATTGAGCCATCGCGAACCCCTTATGCCTTGATTTCTTCGCCGCTGGACTTGAAGACGCGAACCTTCTTGCCATCGGCGAGCAGCTTGATCCCGACGCGGTCGGCCTTGGCCGTCGCCGCGTTGTAGATCGCCACGTTGGACTGGTGAATCGGCATGACCTTGCTGACGATGCCGCCCGTCGTGCCCTTCATCGGATTGGGCTTGACGTGCTTCTTGACGAGGTTGACGCCGTCGACGCTCAAATGCTCGGCATCGACGCGCGCGATGACCTTGCCGCGGCGGCCCTTGTCGCGCCCGGCGAGGACGATGACTTCGTCGCCCTTGCGAATCTTGTTCATGGTCGGATGTCCTTGGGAAGCTCAGAGCGCTTCGGGTGCGAGCGACACGATCTTCATGAATCGCTCGGTACGCAACTCGCGGGTCACCGGGCCGAAGATGCGGGTGCCGATCGGCTCGAGCTTGGCGTTCAGCAACACGGCGGCGTTGCCGTCGAACTTCACCAGCGAGCCGTCCTGGCGCCGCACGCCCTTGGCCGTGCGCACGACGACGGCGCTGTAGACCTCGCCCTTCTTGACACGCGACCTGGGGGCAGCTTCCTTGATGCTGACCTTGATCACGTCGCCGATGCCTGCATAGCGCCGCTTGGAGCCGCCCAGCACCTTGATGCACATGACGGATTTCGCGCCAGTGTTGTCCGCGACGTCGAGCCGCGATTGCATTTGGATCATGTTGTCTCTGTCCCCAACTTGTCCCGTTCGGCCGTGCTGGGCACGGCGCTCGCGGTCAGTCTTGGGCCCGTCATCCGCGGCCCTCCGAGAAGGCAGCGTCTGCTTGGGCGGAACCGGCATTTCCGGGCTGCACGCGAAGCGCGACCAGAAATACCGGCGAAGCTTTGCATTATGCCACGCCCATGCGCGGCGCGTCAACGCCTAGTCTTGTCGATCGACGGGCGCCGCAGCGCTGCTCTCAGGTCCTGGCCTGCGTCAGCATCGTTGCCGCGTCGCTGACTTCGAACTTGCCCGGTGCCTCGATGTTGAGCGCCTTGACGACGCCGTCCACGACGAGCATGGAATAGCGCTGTGAACGCAAGCCCATGCCGCGCGACGTCAGGTCCAGCGTCAGGCCGGTCGCCTTGGCGAAGTCGGCACTTCCGTCGGCCATCATGCGCACCTTGCCCTGGGTCTTCTGGTCGCGGCCCCAGGCGCCCATCACGAAGGCATCGTTGACCGACACGCACCAGATTTCGTCCACACCGGCCGCCTTGAGTTCGTCGGCGCGCTCGACGTAGCCGGGCACGTGCAGGGCGGAGCAGGTCGGCGTGTACGCGCCGGGCAGGCCGAAGATGACGATCGTCTTGCCCGCGCACAGCTTCGCGATGTCGAAGGTGTTGGGCCCGACGCTGCAGCCATTGCCC
Organism: Ideonella sp.; assembly: GCF_016702655.1. Lineage (GTDB taxonomy): Bacteria > Pseudomonadota > Gammaproteobacteria > Burkholderiales > Burkholderiaceae_C > CAIKUF01. Next base: position 6,660 of record NZ_JADJDO010000029.1, on the reverse strand, counting down.
TCGACCTCGATGAACTCCTGCAGGCTGCCGGCCGGCAGCTTGTCCCCAACTTTGAGCATGATCATCTCCGTTTGCATGATCGGCCAATGAAAACGGCCGGACGCCAGTGTTCCAGCGTTCCGACCGTCGCGCCGCTTGCACGGGACATGGCCCCTCGCCGCGGCGGGTCTGCCTTGTCAGACCGTGCGCGCCTTCTCGATCAAGCGCGTCACGACCCAGGCCTTGGTCTTGGAGATCGGGCGGCTCTCCGAGATCTCGACCACATCGCCCTGCTTGCACTCGTTGTTCTCGTCGTGCGCGTGGTACTTGCTCGAGCGCGCGACGATCTTGCCGTACAGCTCGTGCTTGGTGCGGCGCTCGATGAGCACGGTGATGGTCTTGGCGCGCTTGTCGCTGACGACCTTGCCGACGAGCGTACGCCGGTTCTTGGCGGCGGCTGCTGGGGTCGCCTCGGTTTGCGGCTGCGTCATTTGGCTGCCCCTTGCTTCTTCTTCTCGGCCAGGACGGTCTTGGCGCGCGCGATGTCACGCCGCGTCTTGCCCAGAGCACTGTGGTTGTTCAATTGCTGGGTCGCCTTCTGCATGCGCAGGCCGAAGTGGGCCTTGAGCAGATCGGCAACTTCCTTTTGCAGGCCGGCAATGTCCTTGCCGCGCAGTTCGGATGCTTTCATGGTGTTCTCACTCCTCTTGCGGCCGGGCTCAGGCGCCGACCTGGCGCGCGACAAAGGTCGTGCGCAGCGGCAGCTTGGCCGATGCGAGCTGAAACGCCTCGCGTGCGAGCGCCTCGGGCACGCCGTTGATCTCGTAGAGCACCTTGCCGGGTTGGATCTCGGCCACGTAGTACTCCGGGTTGCCCTTGCCGTTGCCCATGCGGACTTCGGCCGGCTTCTGCGAGATCGGCTTGTCGGGGAAGATGCGGATCCAGATGCGGCCGCCACGCTTGACGTGGCGCGAGATCGCGCGCCGCGCGGCCTCGATCTGGCGCGCGGTCAGGCGGCCGCGCTCGGTGGCCTTGAGGCCGAAGTCGCCGAACGAGACCAGGGCACCGCGTGTCGCGATCCCGGTGTTGCGGCCCTTTTGCTCCTTGCGGAACTTGCGACGAGCTGGTTGCAGCATGGCTTATTCCCCCTTCGGCTCGGCTGCGGCGGGCGCTGCCGGCCAGCAACCTTGCGCACACGCTTGACGGTCCCGGCACCGGTCTTGGGTGCATCCTGACCCTCGGCCGGCGGCGCAGCAGCCGCTTCGGCGGCGCGCGGCGCACCAGCCCCCGGACGGCCACCGCGACCGGCGGGTGCCCCCGGGCGCGGACCGCGGCGCGAGCGACGGTCGTCGTCGGCATCGGGCCGCGCCACGAGGCCGGGCGACTCGCCATTGGCGAGCCGATCGCCGCGATAGACCCAGCACTTCACGCCGATCACGCCGTAGGTCGTCTTGGCTTCCGAGAAACCATAGTCGATGTCGGCCTTCAAGGTGTGCAGCGGCACGCGCCCTTCGCGATACCACTCGCAGCGCGCGATCTCGATGCCGTTCAGACGGCCCGACGACATGATCTTGATGCCCTGCGCGCCCAGCCGCATGGCGTTTTGCATCGCGCGCTTCATCGCGCGGCGGAACATGATGCGTTTCTCGAGCTGCTGCGTGATGCTGTCGGCGATGAGTTGTGCGTCGACCTCGGGCTTGCGTACTTCCTCGATGTTGACCGCGACCGGCACCCCGAGGCGGCGCGTCAGCTCGGCCTTCAGGTTCTCGATGTCCTCGCCCTTCTTGCCGATCACGACGCCCGGGCGCGCCGAGTAGATCGTGATGCGCGCGTTCTTGGCCGGGCGCTCGATCAGGATGCGCGACACGGCGGCATTCTTCAGGCGCGCCTTCAGGAACTCGCGCACCTTCAGGTCTTCGGCCAGCATCGTGGCGAAGTTCTTGTTGCCCGCGTACCAACGCGAAGACCAGTTGCGCGTGACCTGCAACCGGAATCCGGTCGGGTGGATTTTCTGTCCCATGGTGTTCCTTGTCAGCGGCGCACGGCCGTCCGAAGACGTTGACGCGCCCCCTCGGGGGGCAGCGAACGACGTGAGAGTGGGGGCGTCATGTTTTCAGTTGCCGACGGTGATGTAGATGTGCGCGGTCGGCTTGCTGATGCGGTTGCCGCGGCCCTTGGCTCGAGCGGAAAAGCGCTTCAGCGTGGCGCCCTGCTCGACGTAGATCGTCTTGACCTTGAGCTCGTCGATGTCGGCGCCGTCGTTGTGCTCGGCATTGGCGATCGCCGACTCGAGGCACTTCTTGATGATGCCGGCGGCACGCTTGGGCGTGAAGCTCAGGATGTTGAGCGCCTGGTCCACCTTCTTGCCGCGCACCAGGTCGGCCACCAGCCGGCCCTTGTCGGCCGACAGGCGGACACCACGGACGATTGAACGGGTTTCCATCGTCGTCATTCCTTACTTCTTGTTGGCCTTCTTGTCGGCCGGGTGCCCCTTGAACGTGCGCGTCAGCGCAAATTCACCGAGCTTGTGGCCGACCATCTGGTCCGTGACGTACACCGGCACGTGCTGCTTGCCGTTGTGGACCGCGATCGTGACGCCAATGAAATCGGGCAGGATCGTCGAGCGGCGCGACCAGGTCTTGATCGGCTTCTTGTCCTTGGTGGCCGCGGCCTTCTCGACCTTGGCCTGCAGGTGATGGTCGACGAACGGGCCCTTCTTGAGTGAACGAGTCATGCCGTTGCCCCCTTACTTCTTGCGACGCGCGACGATCATCGTCTGCGTGCGCTTGTTGTTTCGCGTGCGGTAGCCCTTGGTCATCGTGTTCCACGGCGACACCGGCACCTGACCCTCGCCGGTGCGGCCTTCGCCGCCACCGTGCGGGTGATCGACGGGGTTCATCGCAACGCCGCGCACCGTCGGCCGGATGCCCATCCAGCGCTTCACGCCGGCCTTGCCAAGCTGGCGCAGGTTGTGCTCCTCGTTGCTGACCTCGCCGATCGTGGCGCGGCAGTCGATGTGGATCTTGCGCACCTCGCCCGAGCGCATGCGCACCTGCGCGTAGGTGCCCTCGCGCGCCAGCAGCGTGCACGAGGTGCCCGCCGAGCGCGCGATCTGCGCGCCCTTGCCGGGCAGCATCTCGATGCAGTGGATCGTCGAGCCGACCGGGATGTTGCGGATCGGCAGCGTGTTGCCCGCCTTGATCGGCGCCTCGGCGCCCGACATCAGCGTCGCGCCGACTTCGAGCCCGCGCGGCGCGATGATGTAGCGGCGCTCGCCGTCGGCGTAGCACACGAGCGCGATGTGCGCGGTTCGGTTCGGGTCGTACTCGATGCGTTCGACCTTGGCCGGAATGCCATCCTTGTTGCGCACGAAGTCGACCACGCGGTAGTGGTGCTTGTGGCCACCGCCCTTGTGCCGGATCGTGATGTGGCCGTTGTTGTTGCGACCCGCGTTCTGGATCTGCGGCTCGAGCAGCGACGCCTCGGGGCGGCCCTTGTACAGATGCGCATGCACCACCTTCACCACGGCGCGGCGGCCGGGCGACGTAGGCTTGAGTTTGACGACGGCCATTTAGGCGCCCTCCCCGGCGAAGTTCAGCTCCTGGCCCGCCTTGAGCGAGACATAAGCCTTCTTGATGTGGTCGCGGCGGCCGATGGACTTGCCGAAGCGCTTGACCTTGCCCTTGTGCTGCACGGTCTGCACCGACTCGACCTCGACCTTGAACATCAGTTCGACGGCCGCCTTGATCTCGGGCTTGGTCGCGTCGCGCAGCACCTTGAACAGCACCTGGTTGTGCTTCTCGGCGACCAGCGTGCCCTTCTCGCTCACGATCGGTGCGACCAGCACCTGGGCCAGGCGGCCCTCGTTGAACTTGCGTTGTGGTTGTTGCACCGCGCTCATGCCAGCATCTCCCTCAGTTGCTCGATCGCGGCCTTGGTCACGAGCACCTTCTTGAAGTGCACCAGCGACAGCGGATCGGCATAGCGCGGCTCGATCACGAGCACGTTGGCCAAGTTGCGCGATGCGAGCAGCAGGTTCTCGTCGACCTGGTCGGCGATCACGAGCACCGAGTCGAGGCCCATGGCCTTGAACTTGGCCGCGAGCTGCTTGGTCTTGGGCGAGTCGACGCTGATCGAATCGACGACTGCCAAGCGGCCTTCGCGGGCGAGCTGCGAGAAGATCGCCGCCATGCCGGCGCGGTACATCTTCTTGTTGACCTTGTGCGTGAAATTCTCTTCGGGCGAGTTCGGGAAGATCCGGCCGCCCCCGCGCCACAGCGGCGACGAGGTCATGCCGGCGCGCGCACGGCCGGTGCCCTTCTGGCGCCACGGCTTCTTGGTCGAGTGCTTGACCGTCGTGCGATCCTTCTGGGCCCGCGTGCCCTGGCGGGCATTGGCCTGGAAGGCAACGACGATCTGGTGTACCAGCGCCTCGTTGTAGTCACGCGCGAAGACGGTGTCGGGGGCATCGACCTTGGCGGTCGCCTGGCCCTGTTCGTTCAGGAGCTCGAGTTGCATCACTGGGCTCCTTTGGTGACTGCAGCCGTTGCCTTGGCCTTGACCGCCGGGCTAACGACCACGTGCCCGTTCTTCGCACCGGGCACGGCGCCGCGCACGAGCAGCAGCTGGCGCGCCTCGTCGATGCGCACGATGTCGAGGTTCTGCACCGTCTTGGTCACGTCGCCAAGATGGCCCGACATCTTCTTGCCCGGGAACACGCGGCCCGGGTCCTGCGCCATCGAGATCGAGCCCGGCACGTTGTGCGAACGGCTGTTGCCGTGCGATGCGCGCTGCGAGCTGAAGTTGTGGCGCTTGATGGTGCCGGTGAAGCCCTTGCCGATCGACGTTCCCTGCACGTCGACCACCTGGCCGACGGCGAACAGACCAATGGGAATCTGCGCGCCGGGCTTATAGCCGGCGGCGACTTCGGCACTGACACGGAACTCCTTGAGCACCGTCCCGGCTTCGACGCCCGCCTTGGCGAGATGCCCGGCCTCGGGCTTGTTGACGCGCGACGCCTTGCGCGAGCCGAACGTCACCTGAAGCGCGTTGTAGCCGTCGGTCTCTTCGGTCTTGACCTGGGTCACACGGTTGTTGGACACGTCGAGCACGGTCACCGGCACGGCGTCGCCGTCGTCGGTGAAGATGCGCATCATGCCCACCTTGCGGCCCAGCAATCCGAGGCGATTGCTAAGACTCATGGTTCTTCTCCAGCCCCGATGAAGGAGCCTTTGTTGCTATGGCCCGGCATCGATTGGCCGGGCTGACGTTTCGCTGCGGCTCGCACCGCGCGCTGTTTCCCGCTCCGCTTGAGGCGCAGCAGGGAAAGCCAAAAATTATATCACCAGGCTGGCACGCCCTACCTACTGCAGCTTGATCTCAACGTCGACACCGGCCGGCAGGTCGAGCTTCATCAATGCATCGACCGTCTTGTCGGTCGGGTCGATGATGTCCATCAGGCGCTGGTGGGTGCGGATTTCGAACTGGTCGCGCGACGTCTTGTTGACGTGCGGCGAACGCAGCACGTCGAAACGCTGCAACCGCGTGGGCAACGGCACCGGGCCCTTGACGATGGCGCCGGTGCGCTTGGCGGTATCGACGATCTCGAGCGCCGACTGGTCGATCAGCTTGTAGTCGAACGCCTTCAGGCGGATGCGGATCTTTTGCTTTTGCATGACGATTCCTTCAAAGAGCGGTGGCGGCCCGGTCCGGGCCGCGCTGGTTTGCTGGCCGGCCGTCATCGGACGCCCGGCAGGTCACGCAAAGCCTATTCGATGATCTTTGCCACGACGCCCGCGCCGACGGTGCGTCCGCCCTCGCGGATCGCGAAGCGCAGGCCCTCTTCCATCGCGATCGGCGCGATCAGCTTGACCGTGATGCTGACGTTGTCGCCCGGCATCACCATCTCCTTGTCCTTGGGCAGCTCCACCGCGCCCGTCACGTCCGTCGTGCGGAAGTAAAACTGCGGCCGGTAGTTGTTGAAGAACGGCGTGACCGGCCGCCTTCTTCCTTGGACAGCACGTAGATCTCGGCCGTGAAGTGGGTGTGGGGCTTGACGCTGCCGGGCTTGCACAGCACCTGCCCGCGCTGCACTTCCTCGCGCTTGGTGCCTCTGAGCAGCACGCCCACGTTGTCGCCCGCCTGGCCCTGGTCGAGGAGTTTGCGGAACATCTCCACGCCGGTGCAGGTGGTCTTCTGGGTCGGGGTGATGCCGACGATCTCGATTTCCTCGCCCACCTTGATCACGCCGCGCTCGACGCGACCGGTGACCACGGTGCCGCGCCCGGAGATGCTGAACACGTCTTCGACGGGCATCAGGAAGGCGCCGTCGACGGCGCGCTCGGGCGTGGGGATGTAGCTGTCGAGGGCCTCGGCGAGCTTCAGGATGGAGCCTTCGCCGAGCTCACTCTTGTCGCCTTCCATGGCGAGCTTGGCGCTGCCGTGGATGATGGGGTGGCGTCACCGGGGAATTCGTACTTGTCGAGCAGTTCGCGCACTTCCATCTCGACGAGCTCGAGCAGTTCGGCATCATCGACCATGTCGCACTTGTTGAGGTAGACGATGATGTAGGGCACGCCGACCTGGCGCGCGAGCAGGATGTGCTCGCGGGTCTGGGGCATGGGGCCGTCGGCGGCGCTGACGACGAGCACGGCGCCGTCCATCTGGGCCGCGCCGGTGATC
>NZ_JADJDO010000028.1 GCF_016702655.1 Ideonella sp. | reverse complement strand
GTTGAACGGCGCGCGCATTGGCCGCTACTGCCTGGTCGGCGCCGGCGCGCTCGTCACGCAGGGCAAGGCGTTTCCCGACGGGTCCCTGATCACCGGCAGTCCGGCGCGCGTGGTGCGCCCGCTGCGGCCCGACGAGATCGAGCGGCTCAAGTGGGGGGCCGGGCACTACATGGACAATGCGCGCCGGTTTCGCAGCGATCTGAAGCAGATTGCATGAGACACCTTGCGTCAACCCACTCGCTGCGGGCCGAGCGCCGGGCCGCCCCAAGCCGGCCCGCAGTCCCCCCGGGGGACCGACCGACGTACTTGTCGGGCGATGGGCAGACAGGAGCCCGCCGGGCCGCTCCAAGGGCGAATACCGGAGTGCGCAGCACGAAGGTGCTCCAGTGAGTCTGGTGCGATTCCTCTTCGACGGCATGCCGGTGCGCGGCATGCTCGTGCGCCTGACCGGCGACTGGCAGGAGGTGCTGCGCCGGCGCGCCGCGAGCGGCGTCCAGCCGGCGCCGGTGCGCGCGCTCGTCGGCCAGATGGCGGCGGCGGGCGTGCTGATGCAGGCCAGCATCCGCTTCAACGGCGCGCTCGTGCTGCAGGTCTTCGGCGACGGGCCGGTCAAGCTCGCGGTGGCCGAGGTGCAGAGCGACCTCGCGTTTCGCGCCACGGCGACGGTGCAGGGCGAGGTCGCAGCCGGCGCGCAGCTCGAGGCGCTGCTCAACGTGCACGGCCAGGGCCGCTGCGCGATCACGCTCGACCCTGCGGACAAGCGCGCCGGGCAGCAGCCCTACCAGGGCGTGGTGCCGTTGCACGGCGACCGGCGCGAGCCGCTGCAGCAACTCTCGCAAGTGCTCGAGCACTACATGCTGCAGTCCGAGCAGCTCGATACGCGGCTCGTGCTGGCCGCCGACGATCACGTCGCCGCGGGCCTGCTGATCCAGCGCATGCCGGTCGAGGGCGAGGGCAATATCGGTGGCGAACGCGCGCGGCGCGAGGACCGGATCGGCATCGACGAGGACTTCAACCGCATCGCGCTGCTCGCAGCGACCCTGACTGCGGATGAGCTGCTGACGCTGGACGCCGAGACCGTGTTGCGGCGCCTGTTCTGGGAAGAACGCGTGCGCCTCTTCGAGCCGCAGCAGGGCGAGTCCGCACCGCGCTTTGCATGCAACTGTTCGCGCGGGCGGGTCGGGCGCATGTTGCAGGGCCTCGGGGCCGGCGAGGTGCAGGGCATCGTCGCCGAACAGGGCCGGGTCGAGGTCGGTTGCGAGTTCTGCGGCCTGAAGTACCACTTCGACGCGGTCGACGTCGGCGCGATGTTCGTGCCCGACGGCGCGCGGGTGGCGGGGTCGGCGGCGATCAACTGATCCCAGACGAAACGCGTGCACCCAATGACTTGATTGTCGTCCCGCTCCTGTTTGGCAGTGTCAGCCGCCCGCCAACCAAGGTGGAATGCTGGATCGGTAGAGCTCTCTCGCCGATGGTCAGTTCTTGCTCCCTGCTTCGATCATCCTCGCTGCCTCGGCTGGCGCGACGATCGGCATGCCTGCGAAGCTCTTGAGGGAGAGCAGATCGTCATCGCCGGACACGATGACCTCGATCTTGGCCGCAAGTGCCAACGCGAGCGCCTGATCGTCATCGGGATCGCGACATACCGGCTGCGGCAAGGGCGGCGGCTCGATCGCCTCGGCGAGCTGGCGCACCTCGGCCAGCAAGCGCTCGCGCGACGTGTTCGTGCGCGCAAGAATCGTTTCGAACTTCACCCGTCCGAGCGCGTCGGCCAGCTCGGCGAGAAGCGCCGGCGAACTGACCAGCGACACCGTGCCGGCGCGCACCTGCTCGAGCAGCGCATGCGGTGGCCCGCGCCACAGCAGGCCGGCGATCAGCACATTCGTGTCAATGACCGCCCGCACGATGTCTGCGCTCTGCGCGCGCGGCTTTCACCTCGGCGTTGATCTCTTCCATCGACATGGGCCCGATGCCTGCCGCGGCCACGCGATCCGCGATCGCCAGCAGCGAGTCGGCCGCCTGCTGGCGCTTCAATGCATCGGTGAGCAGCCGCTCCAACGCCTGCGGCGTCAGCAGCCCCGCATCGCGCGCGGCCTTGGCAGTCGCCTCAGGCAACTCGATCTGAATAGTCGTCATCGTCGGCCTCCCTTCAGCTTCGCGCCTAGCTTGAGTTTCTCACGCTCGATGAAAGCGTCACCCGCGGCTATTCGTGAAGCCACAGAGTGAGTTCGGGCATACGTTGCACGCCTCGCGCAGCGGGCGCGGTGGGTGGAGCCGACACCGAATGCCGAGCAACACGCGGCGCTGCCGCGAGCATCGCCTCGACGAGGTCGGCCGCACGCAGCGGCGCGACTTGCGCCGCGTCGGCGGCGGCGCCGTGCGTGTGCGCGGCCGAGATCGCCGCCTCGAACGGGTCCGCCGCGTCGCCTGCCTGCGCCCACAGGCCGCCTATCCAGCCCGCAAGTACGTCGCCGGTGCCGGCGGTCGCGAGCACGGCGTTGCCGGTCGGATTGACGTGCGGCGCGCGCCCCGGCGCGGCAATCACGGTTCCCGAGCCCTTGAGCAGTGCGACACAACGCCAGCGATCGGCAAGCGATTGCGCGCTGCGCAGCCGGTCGCGCTGAACCGCCGCGGCGTCGCTGCCGAGCAGGCGCGCCGCTTCGAGTGGATGCGGTGTCAGCAGCGTTGCATGGCCGCGCGCCGCGCGTGCCGTGAGTTGCGTCTGCAGCCCGGTGTCGGCGGCGATGGCGTTGAGCGCGTCGGCGTCGAGCACGAGCCGCGGCGCGAGGCTGAGCAGGCGCGGCAGCACGCTGCGCACCGCGTCGCCGCCGCCGCAGCCGGCGACCACGGTGGCGTTGGCGATCGTCTCCGGCGCGGCCTGCCACCAGGCGCGGCGAAACATCAGCTCCGGCCGCGCCGGGTCGAGCGCCATGTCCTGGCCGGGGTGGTCGGGCTCGAGCAGGCTGACGAACACGCGCCCGGCACCGGCCGCGTGCGCGGCGCGCGCTGCGAGCAGCGCGGCGCCGGTCATGCCGGGCGCGCCGCCGACGATTGCAACGTCGCCATAGCTGCCCTTGTGCAGTGCATGGCGGCGCGGCGTGCGCGCGGCCGCGGCTTCGGCGTCGCCGGTGAGCCAGGCGTCGGGCGGCATGGCGGAGGCATCTACAGCGAGGTCGTCGAACCAGACCTCGCCCGCGAAGTCGCGCCCCTGGCCGGTGAAGAGGCCGGGCTTGGCGGTCAGGAGCGCGAGTGTGGTCGCAGCGCGCACGCAGGCGTCGCCTGGCGGCTGGCCCGTCATCGCATCGAGACCGGTCGGCAGATCGACCGCCAGCACCGGGCAGGCGAGCGCATTGAGCCGGGCCACGAGTTCGGCGATGCGGCCCTGCGGCGCGCGGCTCGCGCCCAGCCCGAGCAGCGCGTCGATGGCGAGGTCCTGGCCGCCGAGTTCGGGGGCACCGTCCTGACCGATGCTCACGCCCGCTGCCTGCGCGCGTGCCAGTGCGTCGGCAGCGTCCGCAGGCAGTCGCGCCGCGTCGGCGGCCGCGCTGACGACAACCTGCTTGCCCGCGCGCAGCAGGTGGATCGCGGCCTCGAGGCCGTCGCCACCGTTGTTGCCCGGCCCGGCGGCGATCCACACCCGGCGCGCATGGGGCGCGACGGCGAGCGCGAGGCGCGCGACGGCCAACCCCGCGCGGCGCATCAGCGTGTGCGGCGCCAGGCCGGCCTGCGCCTGCTGCTCGATGCGGCGGCTCGCCTCGACGCCATGCAGCGCGAGATTCGAGAGGGGGCGGTTGACGGCCTGCATGATGGGCGGCGTCGATTGTGCAGGAACGCCTCAGTGGCGCCCGGCCGCCCGAAGCCACTGAGCGCCCCCTTGGGGGGAAGCGAGCGAACGCGAGCTCGGGGGCTCCATTTCAGTTGCTCCACCGCGCATCGCGTAACCCGCGACGCATGAAACATGTACCTTCGTCCCCGGCAGGGGACCGGTCGCCGTAGGCGACCAGGGGAGCGCGGCGGAGCCGGAGCGGGCCGAACCCGATCCGGGTTTCCCGGTCGGGTTCGGAGCCCCCGCGGGGGGCGGCCGCTCGGCGGCCGGGGGTTGTCAGCTTCACTTCAGCAGCGCAAGCGCGCGACGTCCAGGCCTTCGATGTCGATCGCCGGCTCGTGCCCTGCAATCGCATCGGCGAGCACGCGCGCAGAGCCGCAGGCCAGGGCCCAGCCGCTCGAACCGTGGCCGAGGTTGAGCCATACGCCCGCGATGCCGCTCGCGCCCAGCACGGGCGGGCCGTCGGGCAGCATCGGCCGCGCGCCTTTCCAGGGCTGGGCCTGGTTCAGGCGCGCGGCGCCGGGAAACCAGTCGGCCAGCACCTTGTACAGCGTGGCGATCGCGCCTGGGTTGTGCGCCGCGAGCGAGCCGCCGATCTCGGCGCTGCCGGCAACGCGGACCCGGTTGCCGAGGCGCGTGATCGCGACCTTGTAGCGCTCGTCCATCAGCCCCGAGCGCGGGCCGAGGTCGGGAAACTGCTCGAGGTGGCGCAGCGGCGCGGTGACCGAGTAGCCGTGCACCGCGAGCAGCGGCAGGCGCAGGCCGAGCGGGCGCAGCAGCGCGGGCGCGCCGAGCGCGGCACATAGCACGACGCCATCGAAGACTTCCTCGACCGGTGCCCCGGTCATCGGCACGGTGTCGGGGTCGTCGCGCGCCGGATCGGCGCGGCCCGCGATGCTCGGCTCCTCGGGCGGCAGGTGCTGGTGCGAGAGCACCGGCGCGCGGCCGGGGCGGATGGCGTGCACCGGGGTGTGGAAGCGAAAGCGCGCGCCGAGGCGCTCGGCCCGGGCGCGCATCAGCAGCGCGAACTGGCGGCAGTTGGCGACCTCGTCGCGCGGCAGGTGGATGCCGGCCTGCAGCGGCGTGTCGGCGTTCAGCCCCGGCTCGACGCGCCGGCAGCCTGCGCTGTCGAGCAATTCGTACGCGACGCCGAGTTCGCCCAGCAGCGCAAGCCCGGGCTGTGCGGCGGCCAGATCCCTGGGCCGGCGCAGCAGCACGAGGACGCCCTCGCTGCGCTCGTACTCGAGCCCGAGCTCGCGCGTGATCGCATGCAGCCGGTCGCGGCTGAACAGCGCCAGGCGCTGCATGCGCGTGCGGTTGGCCTGGTACGTGCGCGCGCTGCAGGCGCGCCACCAGCGCCACAGCCAGGGCAGCGCGGCGGCGCTCAGGCGCGGGCTCACGCGCACCGGCGCATGCGCAGCCAGCAGATGCCCAAGCACCTTGGCCGTCATGCCCGGCGCGGCCCAGGGCGTGACGTAGCCGGGCGCGACGATGCCTGCATTGGCGAAGCTCGTCTCGGCGGCGGCGCTGCCGTGGCGCTCGAAGACCGTGACCTCGTGGCCATCGGCGGCGAGTTCCCAGGCAGTGGTGACGCCGACGATGCCGGCGCCGACGACGGCGATGCGCATCGCCGTCAGGGCCCGTGAGGAGCCAGCGCGGCCTCGATCGCGAGCGCCGCGTCCAGTACGGTGTCGTCGGCGAGCGCCAGGCCCCAGATCATCAGCCCGACCGGCATCTCGCCCGGCGCTTGGCAAGGTAGCGAGAGCGCGCAACCGTCGAGCTGGTTGACAACCGATGGGTTGCGCAGCAGCAGCGCGTTCGTGGCCTGGAACAGCGCGTCGCTCTCGACCAATGGCGCGATCGGTGGCGCGACGATCGGCACGGTGGGCGAGAGCAGGGCATCGAAGCCGCGCAGGCGCACGCTCATCGCAGCGATCCACGCGCTGCGCGCACGGCACAAGTCGAGGTAGTCGGCCGCGCTCGCGGTTGCGCCGCGCCGGATGCGCAGCGCGACGCGCGGGTCGTACCAGGCCTCGTGCTCGGCGAGCAGCCTACGGTGCCAGGCCCAGGCCTCCATGCCGGCAAAGCCGCCTGCGGCCTGCAGCCCGGCGAGCCCTGCAATCTCGGGCAGCGCGATCTGGTCGATCACTGCGCCGGCGGCGCGCAGCGTGGCGAGCGCGCGCTCGAAGTTCGCCCCGACCGGCGCTTCGAGCGCGTCGAGGAAGACCGTCGTCGGCACGGCCAGCCGCAGCGCGCGCAGGGGCCGCCCGGCGAGCACCACCGTGCGCGCGGCGAGGATCTCGTGCACGAGCACCGCGTCGCGCACCGAACGCGTGATCGCGCAGGCGGTGTCGAGCGTTGGCGAGAGCGGGATCGCGCCCTCGGTCGGCACCAGGCGCGCGGTCGACTTGAAGCCCACGAGGCCGTGCAGCGCGGCCGGGATGCGGATCGACCCGCCGGTGTCGGACCCGAGCGCCGCCCAGGCCGCGCCGATCGCGACCGAGACCGCGCCGCCCGAGGTCGATCCGCCCGGGATGCGCGGCGCGCCATCGATGGCGGCAGCGGCCGCGTTGGCCGGCGTGCCGTGGTGCGGGTTGATGCCGACACCCGAGTAGGCGAACTCGGTCATGTTGGTGTGGCCCACGAGCGCCGCGCCGGCGCTGCGCAGGCGCGCCACGCAAGGGCTGTCGGCGTGTGCCGCCGCGGCGCCCTGCAGCACGCGCGAGGCGGCCGTCGTCAGCTGGCCTGCAACGTCGAACAGGTCCTTGATGCTCACCGCGAGGCCGGCGAGCGCAGGCGGCGGTACGCCCGCCTTCGACTGCGCGTCGACGCCAGCGGCGACCGCTAGCGCGCCTGCCTGGTCGAAGCGGCGGATGAAGACGTGGCGCGCGGCCAGGCCGTCGGCGGCGGCCAGCGCGGCATCGAGCAGGCTTGCGCTGCGCGTTCCGCCGGTGGCGATCGATGCGCGCGCGGCGTGCAGGTCGGTGGGGTCGGGCAGCATGGTCCTGCTATACTCCGCGGGTTTATCTCGACGCTCCTGGACGTGACCCGCTCACGGCAGGTGCGCCCGGATCGACAAACTCGCGAACCCGGCCGTCGAAAGGTGTTGCAACAGGCACAAGCAGTTGCAATTCAGGCTGGATTCTAGAACCAACCTTTTCACTGGAATTCCCATGACCGTCAGCATGCGTGAGATGCTGGAAGCCGGTGTCCACTTCGGACACCAGACGCGCTTCTGGAACCCCAAGATGGCCCCGTACATCTACGGCCATCGCAACAAGATCCACATCATCAACCTCGAGAAGACGCAGCCGCTCTTCGACGACGCGATGAAGTTCATCCGCCAGCTGGCCTCGCGCCGCGGCACGATCCTGATGATCGGCACCAAGCGCCAGGCGCGCGAGGTGATCGCACTCGAAGCGCAGCGCTGTGGCATGCCCTTCGTCGACCAGCGCTGGTTGGGCGGCATGCTGACGAACTTCAAGACCGTCAAGGGGTCGCTCAAGCGCCTGAAGGACATGAAGGCGCAGGTCGAGGCCGGCACCGAGATCCGGATCAAGAAGGAAGCGCTGATGTTCCAGCGCGAGCTCGCCAAGCTCGAGAAGGACATCGGCGGCATCCAGCACATGACGGCGCTGCCCGACGCGATGTTCGTGATCGACGTCGGCTACCACAAGATCGCGATCCTCGAGGCCAGGAAGCTCGGCATCCCGGTGATCGGCGTCGTCGATTCGAACCACTCGCCGATCGGCATCGACTACGTGATCCCGGGCAACGACGACTCGTCCAAGGCCGTCGCGCTGTACGCGCGCGCCGTTGCCGACGCGGTGCTCGAGGGCAAGGCCAACGCGACGAGCGACGTCGTGCAGGCGATCGCCGCCGGCGGCGACGAATTCGTCGAGGTCAGCGAAGGCGCCTGAGGCGCCGCGCCGACAGCCGCGCAGGCCGGGTGTTTGCGCGGCGGGCAAGGGGGCTGCGAGGCCCCCTTTCGCCTTGATGGCTGGACAGCAAACACTGAAGAGGAACTGACATGGCAGCAATCACTGCAAGCATGGTCGGCGAACTGCGCGCCAAGACCGATGCGCCGATGATGGAGTGCAAGCGGGCCCTGACCGAGGCCGGCGGCGACATGGACAAGGCCGAGGAACTGCTGCGCGTCAAGCTCGGCAGCAAGGCGAGCAAGGCCTCGGCGCGCATCACTGCCGAGGGCATCGTCGCGGTTCACATCGCCGGCACGACCGGCGCGATGGTCGAGCTCAACTGCGAGACCGACTTCGTCGCCAGGAACGACGACTTCCTCGCCTTCGGCAAGGCGCTCGCGCGCTTGATCGCCGAGCAGGCACCTGCCGACGTGGCGGCATTGTCGGCGCTCGCTATCGACGGCGTGGCCGTCGAGGCGCGGCGCGCCGAGCTGATCGGCAAGATCGGCGAGAACATGTCGATCCGGCGCTTCAAGCGCTTTGCCGGCGACAGCAAGCTCGTGAGCTACCTGCACGGCACGCGCATCGGCGTCGTCGTCGAATACCAGGGCGACGACGTCGCGGCCAAGGACGTCGCGATGCACGTCGCGGCGATGAAGCCGGTCGCGCTCGCGGCGGCCGACGTGCCGGCCGAGCTGATCGATAAGGAGCGCAACGTCGCGACGATGAAGGCCGCCGAGGACGCCGACAAGGCGCGCGCCGAGGGCAAGCCGGTGCAGTCGCCCGAGATCCTGGCGCGCCGCATCGAAGGCTCGGTGCAGAAGTACCTGAAGGAAGTGAGCCTGTACGCGCAGCCCTTCGTCAAGAACGACAAGCAGACTGTCGAGCAGATGCTCAAGGCCACCGGCACGACGCTCAAGGGCTTCACGCTGTACGTCGTCGGCGAGGGCCTGGCCAGGAAGCAGGACGACTTCGCGGCCGAGGTCGCGGCGCAGGTGGCGGCGGCCAAGGGCGGCTGAGCTGGGGCGTGACGCTAGACTTGCGTCCCATCCCCGTCGCACCAGGAAACCACCGCATGCCGATGTACAAACGCATCCTGCTCAAGCTTTCCGGCGAAGCCCTGATGGGCGACGACGCCTACGGCATCAACCGGGCGACGATCGTGCGCATGGTGCGCGAGGTGCAGGACGTGACGCAGCTCGGCTGCGAGGTCGCGGTCGTCATCGGGGGCGGCAACATCTTTCGCGGTGTTGCCGGCGGCTCGGTCGGCATGGATCGCGCGACGGCCGACTACATGGGCATGCTCGCCACCGTGATGAACTCGCTCGCGCTCGCCGACACGATGCGCCAGGAGGGCATGGTCGCGCGCGTGATGTCGGCGATCGCGATCGAGCAGGTCGTCGAGCCCTACGTGCGGCCGAAGGCGCTGCAGTACCTCGAGGAAGGCAAGGTCGTCGTCTTCGCTGCCGGTACCGGCAACCCCTTCTTCACCACCGACACCGCGGCCGCGCTGCGCGGCGCCGAGATCGGCGCCGAGATCGTGCTCAAGGCGACCAAGGTCGACGGCGTCTACAGCGCCGACCCGAAGAAGGACCCGACCGCGACGCGCTACACGAGGATCAGCTTCGACGAGGCGATCGTGCGCCAGCTGCAGGTCATGGACGCGACCGCCTTCGCGCTGTGCCGCGACCAGAAGCTGCCGATCAAGGTGTTCTCGATCTTCAAGCCCGGCGCGCTGCGGCGCGTCGTGATGGGCGAGGATGAGGGCACCTTGGTGCATGTTTGAGGAACAAAAAACCATGAGCATTGCCGACATCAAGGCCACCGCCGAGCAGAAGATGCAGCGCTCGGTCGAGACGTTCAAGGCCGAACTGGTCAAGATCCGCACCGGGCGCGCACACCCCGGCATCCTCGACCAGGTCCATGTCGACTACTACGGTTCCATGCTGCCGATCGGGCAGGTCGCCAACGTGACGCTGCTCGACGCGCGCACGATCAGTGTCCAGCCCTGGGAAAAAGGCATGGGCGCGAAGATCGAGAAGGCGATCCGCGAGTCCGACCTCGGCCTGAACCCGGCCGCGCAGGGCGACCTGTTGCGCGTGCCGATGCCGGCGCTGACCGAAGAGCGCCGCCGCGACCTGACCAAGGTCGTGCGCCATGCCGGCGAGGAGGCGCGCATCGCGGTGCGCAACGTGCGCCGCGACGCCAACGAGCATGCCAAGCGCCTGCTCAAGGACAAGCAGATCGGCGAAGACGAGGAGCGCCGCTCGCTCGACGAGATGCAGAAGCTGACCGACCGCACGATCGCCGAGATCGACCGCCTCGTCGCGGCCAAGGAAGCGGAGATCATGGCCGTCTGAGGGCTGACCCGTGACGCCGCCACCAGGACGCATGCTTCGATGATCGAGACCTACCGCGGGGAGGACAGCGTCGCCGGGGCCGGGCCGCGCCATGTCGCGATCGTGATGGACGGCAACGGGCGCTGGGCGCGCAAGCGCTTCATGCCGCGCGTCTACGGCCACAAGGTCGGCGTCGACACGCTGGTGCGCGTGGTTCAGGCCTGCGCCGACCGCGGCATCGAGTACTTGAGCGTCTTCGCCTTCTCGTCGGAGAACTGGAAGCGCCCGACCGAGGAAGTCTCGGGGCTGATGAACCTGGTGCTCGTGGCGGTCTCCAAGTACCTGTCCAAGCTCGCCGGCGACGGCGTGCGCATCCGCATCGTCGGCGACCGGGGCGCGGTTTCCGACAAGCTGCGTTCGGCCTGGGAAGAGGCCGAGCGCCTGACCGCGCACAACAAGCGCATCACGCTGTCGGTCGCGTTCAACTACGGCGGCCGCTGGGATGTGGTGCAGGCCTGTCGGCGCATCGTCGAGGAGGGCGTAGCGGCGGAGCGCATCGACGAAGCGCTCGTCGGCGAGCACATGGCGATGAGCTATGCGCCCGACCCGGATCTCTTCATCCGCACCGGTGGCGAGATCCGCATCAGCAACTTCATGCTCTGGCAGACGGCGTACTCGGAGTTCTTCTTCAGCGACTGCCTGTGGCCCGATTTCGACGACAAGGAGCTCGACGCCGCCCTCGCCGCCTATGCCCGGCGCGACCGGCGCTTCGGCGAAGTCAAGGAATGCGTGCCCGCGACGATCGCCGGCGCCGGCGACTGACGCAATGCTCAAGCAGCGGGTCCTCACGGCCCTCGTCCTGCTCGCGCTGTTGCTGGCGGCGATGGCCGCCCCCTCGCCGTGGCCCTTCGCGCTGCTGACGCTGGCCATGATCGGCGCTGCCGGCTGGGAGTGGGGTCGCCTGAACGGGTTGGCCGGGAGCGGCTCAATCTGCATCGGCGCGCTCGTGCTCGTGCTGTGTGGCGCGGCGGTGGCCGCGGGCTGGGTCGAGGCGCCACCGGGCGCGCTGTGGTGGCTGGCGACGCTGGTGTGGGTGCTGGGCGGCGCACGGGCCCTGCGTTTCGGCCCGGCGGGCTGGGCCGCGCATTCGCGCGCTTGGCGCCAGGCCATGGGGGTGCTGGCGCTCGCGCTCGCATGGCTGGCGCTCGCGCATGCGCGCGCGGGCGGCATCAACCTGCTGCTGTCGATCCTGAGCCTGGTCTGGATGGCCGACATCGCAGCCTACTTTGGCGGGCGCGCCTTCGGCCGGCGCAAGCTCGCGCCCGCGATCAGCCCCGGCAAGAGCTGGGAGGGCGTGTGGTGCGGCATGGCCGGCGTGCTGCTGCTGGCCGTTGTCTGGGCGACGCTGATCGACACCCGGCCGGGCGTGGATTCGACGAGCCTGTACAGCCTGCTCTGGTCGCGCCTGGGTGCGCCGCTTGCTGCGCTGGCGCTCGTCTTCCTGTGTGCGATGAGCGTGGTTGGCGATCTCGTCGAGTCGCTCGTCAAGCGCGCCGCGGGCGCCAAGGACAGCAGCGCCCTGCTGCCCGGCCATGGCGGCGTGCTCGATCGGGTCGACGCGCTGTTGCCGGTGTTCCCGATCGCGCTCGCTCTCGTGGGACTGGCCGCATGATGCGGGTCTGCATCCTCGGCTCGACCGGCTCGATCGGTACCAGCACGCTCGACGTGCTCGCGCGCCACCGCGAGCGCTACGAGGTATTCGCGCTCACGGCGCACGGCCGCGTCGATACGCTGCGAGAACAATGCCTGGCCTGGAATCCGCGCTTCGCCGTGTTGCCCGACGCCGGCGCGGCGCGCATGCTCGCCCGGGACCTTGCCCGCGCCGGGCTGCGCACCGATGTGCTGGCCGGCGCCGGCGCGCTGGCCGAGGTTGCCGCGCACCCCGAGGTCGACGCGGTGATGGCCGCCATCGTCGGCGCCGCCGGGCTCGTGCCCTGCCTGGCCGCCGCACGCGCGGGCAAGCGCCTGCTGCTGGCCAACAAGGAGGCCCTCGTCGTCGGCGGCGCGCTCTTCATGCAGGCGGTGCGCGAGGGCGGGGCACTGCTGCTGCCGATCGACAGCGAGCACTCGGCGATCTTCCAGTGCCTGTCCGAGGACCGCAGCACCTGGGCGCGGCGCATCGATCACATCCTGCTCACCTCGTCGGGCGGGCCGTTTCGCACCTGCGATCCGGCGCGCTTTCGCGATGTGACGCCCGACATGGCTTGCGCCCATCCCAACTTCGCGATGGGGCGCAAGATCTCGGTCGACTCGGCGACGATGATGAACAAGGCGCTCGAGGTCATCGAGGCGCGCTGGCTGTTCGACCTCGAGCCCGAGCAGG
The DNA here is from genome assembly GCF_016702655.1 of Ideonella sp. GTDB lineage: Bacteria > Pseudomonadota > Gammaproteobacteria > Burkholderiales > Burkholderiaceae_C > CAIKUF01. The sequence continues at coordinate 52,566 of NZ_JADJDO010000028.1, read as the reverse complement.
TGCGGGTGCTGATCCACCCGCAGCAGATCGTGCACTCGATGGTCGTGTGCCGCGACAATTCCGTCCTCGCCCAGCTCGGCACGCCCGACATGCGGGTGCCGATCGCCTACGGCCTTTCGTTCCCCGAGCGCATCGAGTCGGGCGCGGCGCCGATCGATTTCGCGGCGCTCGCCGCGCTCAGCTTCGAGGCGCCGGACCACGGCCGCTATCCGGGCCTGCGGCTGGCGTGGGAGACGCTGCGCGCGCCGGCCGGCAGCACGACGGTGCTCAATGCCGCCAACGAGGTCGCGGTCGCGGGCTTCCTCGGCGGCGCGATCCGCTTCGACCAGATCCATGCCGTGAACGCCTCGGTGCTGGCTGCGGTGTTACCCGACACGGGGAGCGCCGCATCGATCGAGGCCCTGCTCGCGCTCGACGACGAGGTGCGGCAGGTGGCGGCGCAGCAGGTGCGGGAGCTCGGCCGGCAATGCTGACCACTGCGCTCGCCTTCATTGTCACGCTCGGCGTGCTGATCGTGATCCACGAGTACGGCCACTACCGCGTTGCCGTCGCCTGCGGCGTCAAGGTGCTGCGCTTCTCGGTTGGATTCGGGCGCGTCGTGTGGCGGCGCCAGCGCGATGCCGACAGCACCGAGTTCGTGATCGCCGCGCTGCCGCTGGGCGGCTACGTGCGCATGCTCGACGAGCGCGAAGGTGCGGTCGCGCCGGCCGAACTCGGGCGTGCCTTCAACCGCCAGAGCCTGGCCAAGCGTTCCGCGATCGTTGCCGCCGGGCCGCTGGCGAACCTGCTGCTCGCAGTGGCGCTGTACGCGCTGTCGTTCTGGATCGGCGTCGAGGAGCCCAAGGCACTTCTGGGGGCGCCGCTCGCGGGCAGCGTGGCCGAGCGCGCGGGGCTGCGCGCGGGCGACCTCGTGCAGGCCGAGTCCGCCGACGGCGAAGCGTGGCGCGACGTGCGCTCGATGAGCGACCTGCGCTGGACGCTGACCCAGGGCGTGCTGCGCGGCGAGCGCCGCCAGCTGCGCGTCACCGACGCGTCCGGGCATGGCGGGCGCACCGTGCACGTCGAGCTCGAGCGCATCCCCGCCGACGAGGTCGACGCGCAGTTGATGCGCCGCATCGGCATCGGCGCGCCGTATTCGGAACCGGTGCTCGGCGACCTCAAGGCCGGTGGTCCGGCGGACCAGGCCGGGCTGCGCAGCGGCGACCGCGTGCTGGGCGTCGACGGCGTGGCCCTCGCCGACGGCGCTCACCTGCGCGAGCTCATCCGCGCCAGCGCCCGAGACAGCGGCACTGCGGCGCGGCCGATGCGATGGATCGTCGAGCGCGCGGGGCAGCGCCTCGAAGTCGTTGTCGAGCCGATCGTCGTCGTCGACGGCGAGCAGCGCATCGGCCGCATCGAGGCCTACATCGGCGGTCCGCCCGAACTCGTGCTCGTCCGCTACGGTTTCGTCGAGGGCGTGGCCGAGGCCGCGACGCGGACCTGGGACATGTCGGCGCTGACGCTGCGCATGCTCGGCCGCATGCTGATCGGCGAGGCCTCGCTGAAGAACCTGAGCGGGCCGCTGACCATCGCCGACTACGCCGGCCAGTCGGCGCGCCTGGGCGCGGCCTACTACCTCGGCTTCCTCGCCCTCGTCAGCGTGAGCCTGGCGGTGCTCAACCTGCTGCCGCTGCCGATGCTCGACGGCGGGCACCTGATGTATTATCTTTTCGAGGCCGTGACCGGCCGGCCCGTCTCGGATGTGTGGCTGGCGCGGTTGCAGCGCGGCGGGGTGGCGATCATGCTGGTCATGATGTCGCTCGCGCTGTACAACGACCTGGCCCGCTTGCTGGGCTTGCACTGACCCCGCATGCGCATTCCCATTTCACGTCCCGGCTCGTCGCGCCTGCGCTGGCTGATCCTCTTCATCTCTTTCGCCTGGTCGATGGCCTTCGCGGTCGAGCCGTTCACGGTTGCCGACATCCGGGTCGAGGGCCTGCAGCGCTCGGACGCGGGCACCGTGTTCGCGTCGCTGCCGTTTCGGGTCGGCGACACCTACAACGACGAGAAGGGCGCGGCCGCGCTGCGCGCGCTGTTCGCGACCGGCCTGTTCAAGGACGTTCGCATCGACATCGACGGCAGGATCGTCGTCGTCATCGTCGAGGAACGTCCGATCATCGCCAACATCGATTTCGTCGGCATGAAGGAATTCGAGAGGGACGTGCTGCTGAAGTCGCTGCGCGAGGTCGGCCTCGGTGACGGCCTGCCGTTCGACAAGGCGATCGCCGACCGTGCCGAGCAGGAATTCAAGCGCCAGTACCTGAGCCGCAGCCTGTACGGTGTCGAGGTCGTGACGACCGTCACCCCGATCGAGCGCAACCGCGTCAACCTGACCTTCACCGTGACCGAAGGCGAGACGGCGCAGATCAGCGAGATTCGCATCACCGGCAACCAGGCTTTCTCGGAGAGCACGCTGCGCGGGCTGTTCGAGTTGGGCACGACCGGCTGGCTATCGTGGTACACGAAGAACGATCGCTACTCGCGCGTCAAGCTCAATGCCGACCTCGAGGCGCTCAAGGCCTTCTACCTGAACCGCGGCTACCTCGAGTTCGCGATCGAGTCGACGCAGGTCACGATCTCGCCCGACAAGCAGGACATCACGATCACCGTCAATGTCCGCGAGGGTCAGCCCTATACCGTGACCGCGGTGCGGCTGGAGGGCAACTTCCTCGGCCGCGAGGACGAGTTCAAGGGCCTCGTGACAATCCGGCCCGGCGATCTGTACCGCGCCGATCTGGTCGCCGCGACGACGAAGAATTTCCTCGAACTCTTCGGCGCCTTCGGCTACGCGTTTGCGCGCGCCGACGCGCGGCCCGAGATCGACCGCGCCAAAGGCCAGGTTGTGGTCGTGCTGACGGGCGATCCGGTGCGGCGCGTGTACGTGCGCTACGTCAACGTCTCGGGCAATCTGCGCACACGCGACGAGGTGATCCGGCGCGAGTTCAGGCAGTTCGAGTCGGCCTGGTACGACGCGCGCAAGATCAAGCTCTCGCGCGATCGCGTCGACCGCCTGGGCTACTTCAGCGAGGTCAACATCGAGACCAGCGAAGTCCCTGGCTCGCCGGATCAGGTCGACGTGACGATCGTCGTCAAGGAAAAGCAGACCGGCAACATCTCGGTCGGCGTGGGCTACTCGACAGCCAACAGCATAGCGTTCAACGCCGCGATCAAGCAGGACAACGTGCTCGGCTCGGGCAACTATCTCGGGCTCGAGCTCAACACCAGCGCCAGCAATCGCGTCATCGTGCTGAGCACGATCGACCCCTACTTCACGCTCGACGGCATTTCGCGCGCCTTCGACTTGTACTACCGCACCACGACGCCGCTCAACAGCCAGGGCGAGTACTACGAGGTCGCGACCGCTGGCACCTCGATCCGCTTCGGCGTTCCCTACAGCGACTTCGACACCGTCTACTACGGCCTCGGCTACGAGCAGACGGAGATCAACGGCGACATCCTGGGCATGCCGCTGAACTACCAGATCTACATCGAGCAGTTCGGGCGCAACAGCAACGCCTTCCCGGTCACGCTCGGCTGGTCGCGCGACGGGCGCGACAGCTCGGTCACGCCCAACGCAGGCAGCCTGAAGCGTATTACCGGCGAGTGGTCGGTCGGCGGCGACCTGCGCTACCTGCGCCTGTCGATGCAGTACCAGCTCTACATCCCGATCACGCGCCAGTTCACGTATGCCTTCAACACCGACTTCGGCTACGGCACCGGCATGAACGGCCGCGAGTACCCGGTGTTCAAGAACTTCTATGGCGGTGGTCTGGGTTCGGTGCGCGGGTTCGAGCAGGGATCGCTCGGGCCGATCGACGTGACCGGCGCCTTCATCGGCGGCACGCGTCGGTTCAATATCAACAACGAGCTCTACGTGCCGGTGCCGGGGACCGGCAACGACCGCACGCTGCGCGCCTTTTTGTACCTCGACGCCGGCAACGTATGGGGCGCCAAAGAGTCGATCAGCTTCGACAGCCTGCGCGCCTCGGCCGGCGTCGGCATGAGCTGGCTCTCGCCGGTCGGGCCCTTGAAGCTCAGCTACGGCACGCCTATCCAGCAAAAGCCAGGCGATAGAATCCAGAAGTTGCAATTCCAGATCGGGACCGCGTTCTAATGAAAAGCTCGTTGCTGTTGAAGCTCACCGCTGCGGCAGCGCTGCTCGCACTGCCACCGCTGGTGGCGGCCCAGGAGTTGCGCATCGGATACGTCAGCGGCGAGCGCGTGCTGCGCGACTCGGCCCCGGCCAAGGCCGCGCAGGCCAAGCTCGAGGCCGAGTTCTCCAAGCGCCAGAAGGACATCGAGGAGATTGCCGCGCGCCTGAAGGCCAGCTCCGAGAAGCTCGAGAAGGACGCGCCGACGCTGTCCGAGGCCGAGCGCAGCCGGCGCCAGCGCGATCTCGTCGAGCAGGACCGGGAGTTCCAGCGCAAGCGGCGCGAGTTCCAGGAAGACCTGAACCAGCGCAAGAACGAAGAGCTCGGCGCCGTCGTCGAGCGCGCCAACAAGGCCATCAAGCAGATCTTCGATGCCGAGAAGTACGACCTGATCATCCAGGACGCGACCTTCTACAGCCCGCGCGTCGACATCACCGAGAAGGTGATCAAAGCCCTCAACGCGCAGGCCGGCAAGTAAGCCGCACCTCGATGTGACTGCGTTCGCGCTGGGCGAGATCGTCGCCGCGATCGGCGGCGAGCTGATCGGCGACCCCGGTCTGCGCATCGCGCGCATCGGCCCGCTCGAAACCGCCACCCCGGCGACGATCACCTTCCTGGCCAACCTGCGCTACCGCTCGCAGCTCGCGACGACGCAGGCCGGCTGCGTGATCGTCGGCCCCGAGATGCGCGACGCGGCCGTGGCGCGCGGCGCGACGCTCGTCGCGCCCGACCCCTATCTGCACTTCGCGCTGCTCACGCAGTGGTGGGCTGCGCGCACGCGCGCCGTACCGGCGCCCGGCATCCATGCGAGCGCGGTCGTGGATCCCGCGGCCCGCATCGATGCGAGTGCCAGCATCGGCGCGCTTGCGGTGATCGAGGCGGGCGCCGACATCGGTGCCGGCTCCGTGATCGGCGCGCAGTGCTTCATCGGCACCGGTGCGCGCATCGGCGCTGGCACGCGTTTCGCGGCGCATGTGAGCTTCGGCGCCGGGTGCAGCATCGGCGAACGCGGCATCGTCCACAGTGGCGCGGTGATCGGCGCCGACGGTTTCGGCTTCGCGCCCCACCAGGGCACCTGGGTCAAGATCGAGCAGCTCGGCGGCGTGCGCATCGGCAACGACGTCGAGATCGGCGCCAACACCTGCATCGACCGCGGCGCGCTCGGCGACACGGTGCTCGAGGACGGTGTCAAGCTCGACAACCTGGTGCAGGTCGGCCACAACACGCGCATCGGCGCGCATTCGGCGGCGGCGGGCTGCGTCGGCATCTCGGGCAGCGTCGACATCGGCGCGCGCTGCACGCTCGCCGGCGCGGTGGGCGTGGCCGGCCATCTGTCGATCGCCGACGATGTGCACGTAACCGCCTTCACGGCCGTCTCGCGTTCGCTGCGCCAGGCCGGCGTCTACAGCGGCATGTTCCCGATCGATGACAATGCCACCTGGGAGAAGAACGCGGCCACGCTGCGCCAGTTGTACAGCTTGCGCAACCGCCTGCGGGCGCTGGAAGGTAAGTCGCCATGATCCTCGATATCCATCGCATCCTGCTCAAGCTCCCGCACCGCTACCCGTTCCTGCTCGTCGACCGCGTGCTCGACATCGAGGACGGCGCGCGCATCACGGCGCTCAAGAACGTCACCATCAACGAACCCTTCTTCGGCGGCCACTTCCCGCAGCGGCCGGTGATGCCTGGCGTGCTGATGCTCGAGGCGATGGCCCAGACCTCGGCGCTGCTCATGTACAGCTCGCTCGAGGACGGCCTGGCAGCGCGCTCGGTGACCTATTTCGTCGGCATCGACGGGGCACGCTTCAAGCGTCCCGTCGAGCCGGGCGACCAACTGGTGATGCGCTCCGAACTGCTGCGCGCCAAGTCGGGCATCTACAAGTTCAAGGCTAGCGCACATGTCGGCGACGAACTCGCGGTCGAGGCCGAGCTGATGTGCACGATGCGCGAAGTCGGCTGACGCGCAGGCGCAGACCGGCCATGGCCGCGATCCACCCGACCGCGATCGTCGATGCGGGCGCACAGCTTGCCGAGTCGGTGAGCGTCGGCGCCTATACGCTGATCGGTGCGCAGGTGCGCGTCGGCGAAGGCACGACGATAGGCGGGCATTGCGTGATCGAGGGCCGCACCGCGATCGGGCGCGACAACCGCATCTTCCAGTTCAGCTCGCTCGGCGCCGTGCCGCAGGACAAGAAGTACGCCGGTGAGCCGACCGAGCTCGTCATCGGCGACCGCAACACGATCCGCGAGTTCTGCACCTTCAATCTCGGCACGGCCCAGGACAGCGGCGTGACGCGCGTCGGCGACGACAACTGGATCATGGCCTACGTGCACATCGCGCACGACGCGCAGGTCGGCAGCCAGACCGTGCTTGCCAACAACGCGACGCTCGCCGGCCATGTGCACGTTGGCGACTGGGCCATCGTCGGCGGCCTGTCGGGCATCCACCAGTTCGTCAAGGTCGGCGCGCACGCGATGATCGGCTTCCAGAGCCATGTCGCGCAGGACGTGCCGCCGTTCATGATGGTCGACGGCCATCCGCTCGCGGTGCGCGGCTTCAATCTCGAGGGCCTGCGCCGGCGCGGCTTCACGGCCGCCCGCATCGCGGCCGTCAAGCAGATGCACCGCCTGCTCTACCGCGACGGGCTCACGCTCGAGCAGGCGCGCGAACGCATCGCCGCGCTCGCTGCCGAGCAGCCGGAGGCGCGCGTCGAGATCGAGCTGATGAGCGCCTTCCTGGCGGGCGCCCGGCGCGGCATTGCGCGCTGAATGGGCGCCGTCGCCGCGCTTGGCCCGGCGAGCGCGGCCGCTCCGCGCATCGCGATGGTCGCCGGCGAGGCTTCGGGCGACCTGCTCGCCGGCATGCTGCTCGCGGCGCTGCGCAGGCGCTGGCCGGCGCTGGCCGCGCACGGCATCGGCGGCCCGCGGATGGCGGCGCAGGGATTCGAGGCCTGGTGGTCGCACGAGCGGCTCGCGGTGCGCGGCTATGCCGAGGTGCTGCGCCACTATCGAGGCCTGGTCGCGCTGCGCAACGCGCTCGGTGCGCGCTTGCTGCGCGAGCGGCCCGATCTCTTCATCGGTGTCGATGCACCCGATTTCAACCTCGGCCTGGCGGAGCGCTTGCGCGCGGCCGGCATCCGCACCGTGCAGTTCGTGAGCCCGTCGATCTGGGCCTGGCGGCCCGGGCGCGTGCACCAGATCGGGCGCGCGGTCGACGCGGTGCTGTGCCTGTTTCCGTTCGAGCCGGCGATCTACGCTGCGCACGGAATCGCGGCAAGCTTTGTCGGCCACCCGCTTGCCGACGCCATCCCGATCGATGTCCCGCGCGCCGAAAGCCGGCGCGCGCTCGGCCTCGCCGAGACCGACACCGTCGTCGCGCTGCTGCCGGGCAGCCGCCGCGCCGAGATCGCCTACATCGCGCCGCGCCTGGTAGCCGCCGCCGACCTGATGTGGCGCGAACGCCCCGGCCTGCGTTTCGTGCTCCCTGCCGCGCCGGGCTTGCGGGCGCTGCTCGAACCGCTGCTCGCGCGGCGCGGCGTGTGCGCACCGATCGCGCTGCTCGACGGGCAGTCGCACGCTGCGCTCGCGGCCTGCGACGTGACGCTGATCGCGAGCGGAACGGCGACGCTCGAGGCCGCGCTCTTCAAGCGGCCGATGGTGGTCACCTACGCGATGCACTGGCTGTCGTGGCACTGGATGAAGCGCCAGAAGATGCTGCCCTGGGTCGGCCTGCCCAACATCCTGCTGCGCGACAGCGCCGTGCCCGAACTGTTGCAGGGCGAGGCCACGCCCGAGCGCCTGGCGCGCGCCGGCCTGGCCTGGCTGGCCGACGACGAGGCCTGTCGCAGGCTGGCCGGGCGTTTCACGCAACTGCACCTGGAGCTGCGCCGCGACACGGCGCAGGCCGCCACCGATGCGATCGAGCAGATCCTGGCTCGCTGACCAGCGGCGCCTGAGCGCGCTCGGCGTGCCCGGGCTCATCGCCGGCGTCGACGAGGCCGGCCGCGGGCCGCTCGCAGGGCCGGTGGTGGCGGCGGCGGTGATCCTGGACGAACTCGCGCCGATCAAGGGCCTGCGGGACTCCAAGGCGCTCGGCGCCCGCACGCGCGAGCGCCTGTTCGACGAGATCCGCGCCAAGGCGCTGTGCTGCAGCATCGCGCAGGCGAGCGCGGCCGAGATCGACGCGCTCAACATCCTGCAGGCGACGCTGCTCGCGATGCGGCGCGCGGTCGAGGGCCTGCGCCTGCGGCCGCACGAGGTGCTGGTCGACGGCAACCGGCTGCCCGCGCTGGCGATGCCGGCGCAGGCCATCGTCAAGGGCGATGCGAAGGTGCAGGCCATCGCCGCGGCGTCGATCCTCGCCAAGGTACAGCGCGACCGGCTGTGCCTGGCGCTGCATGCGCAGTATCCGCACTATGGCTTCGACGGCCACAAGGGCTACCCGACGCCGGCCCACCTGGCGGCGCTGCGCGAGTACGGCGCCTGCCCGCAGCACCGGCGCTCGTTCGGCCCGGTGCGCGACGCGAGCGGCGCAGAGAAGCCGTGACCATCGAGCCGCGCCGCATCGAGTCTGCGGCCAACCCGCTGCTCGTGCGCCTGCGCCGGCTCGCAAGCGACCCGGCGGCCTACCGGCGCCTGGGCGAAGTCCTGCTCGAGGGCGACCACCTGTGCGCCGCCTGGCTAGAGCGCGGTGGCGCGGTCGCGTCGGCGGCCATCATCAGCGAGGCCGGCTGGGACGAGCCGGCGCTGCGCAACCTGGCGCGGCAGGCGAGCCGCGTCGCGATCGTCGCCCCGGCCCTGTTGGCGGCTTCGAGCGGCCTCGAATCGCCGCCGCGGATCGTGTTCGTCGTGCCCTGGCGCGGCGCGGGCGTCTTGCAGCCGGCCGCACCCAGCCTCGTCCTCGACCGGCTGCAGGACGCGGGCAATGTGGGCACGCTGCTGCGCAGCGCCGCCGCCTTCGGCTTCACGCAGGTGCTGGCGCTCAAGGGCACGGCCGCGCTGTGGTCGCCGCGCGTGCTGCGCGCCGGCATGGGCGCGCACTTCGCGCTCGACCTCGCCGAGGGATTGGGCAGCGGCGATCTGGCCGCGCTTGCCGTGCCGTTGCTGGCGACGAGTTCGCACGCCGGGCGCGCGATCGGCGACGCGGCGCTGCCCTGGCCCTGCGCGTTCGCGTTCGGCAACGAAGGGCAGGGCCTGGCGGAGGCGGTGCGCTTGCGCTGCAGTGCCGAACTGCGCATCCCGCAACCGGGCGGCGGCGAGTCGCTCAACGTCGCGGCGGCAGCGGCGATCTGCCTCTACGAGTCGGCGCGCCAGCGCGCGACGGCGCTCAGCCTCAGTACATGAGCCTGTCCGGCCGCACGTCGCGCAGGATCGTGGCCGCGATCTCCTCGATCGACTTGTGGGTCGAACTGAGCCAGGCGATGCCTTCGCGGCGCATCATGGTTTCGGCCGCGGCGACTTCGTGGCGGCAGTTCTCGATCGATGCGTAGCGGCTGTTCGGCCGACGCTCGTTGCGGATCTGGGCCAGGCGCGCCGGGTCGATGGTCAGGCCGAAGCACTTGGCCTTGTGCGGTGCCAGCGTGGCCGGGAACTCGCGGCGCTCGAAGTCCTCGGGGATCAGCGGGTAGTTGGCGGCCTTGATGCCGTGCTGCATTGCCAGGTAGATCGAGGTCGGCGTCTTGCCGCTGCGGCTCACGCCGACCAGGATCACGTCGGCCGCGACGAGGTTCTTCGCCGACTGGCCGTCGTCGTGCGCGAGCGAGAAGTTGATCGCCTCGATGCGGTCGGTGTACTCCTGGCTGCGCGCGACGTCGGTGAAGCGGCCGACGCGATGATTCGAGGTGATGCCGAACTCGGACTCGAGCGGCTCGATGAAGGTGCCGAACATGTCGAGCACCAGGCCACGGCTGTGCGACTTGACGATCGCGAGCACGTCGCGGTCGATGAGGGTCACGAACACGATCGGCCTGCAGCCCTCGACATCCGCCGCGTGGTTGATCTCGCGCACCACCTGATGCGCCTTGTCGGCGCTGTCGATGAAGGGCCGGCGCACGTGGCGCGGCTTGACCGTGAACTGGTTGAGGATGGAGTTGCCGAAGGTCTCGGCGGTGATGCCGGTGCTGTCGGAGACGAAGAAGACGGTGCGGTTGGGCATGGGCGCGGGTCTGGCGGGCAGTGGACCCCGGATCATAGGCAGGATGGCTCGTAGAATGTGCGCGATCCAACCTGCGCTCCCCATGCAGCCGCACCCCGTGTTCCCGCCCGCCGATCCTGGCACCGCCTTGCGCGCAAGATCGCGCACGCCGGCCCGGACGCTGCGCGCCGGCAGGCCGCCGCTGCGGGAGGCCCCGAATTCTTGTCATCACGGAGCTCTCCCATGTCCCACTCCCAGCTGGCGACCGCCCTGGTCGTACCGTTCGAACAACTGAGGATGACCGACGTCGAGGTCGTCGGCGGCAAGAACGCCTCCCTCGGCGAGATGATCAGCCAGCTCTCTGCCACCGGCGTGCGCGTGCCGGGCGGCTTTGCGACGACGGCGCACGCGTTTCGCAGCTTTCTCGCCCATGAGGGCCTTGCGTCGCGCATCGAGGCGCGGCTCGCGGCGCTCGACACCGACGACGTGCGCGCGCTTGCCGCGGCCGGCGCCGAGATCCGCGCCTGGGTCGAGGCGACGCCGTATCCGGCCGCGCTCGAAGCGGCGATCCGTTCCGAATTCGTGCGCCTCGAGGCCGGCCATCCAGGTGCGACCTTCGCGGTGCGGTCGTCGGCAACCGCCGAAGACCTGCCCGACGCCAGCTTTGCCGGTCAGCAGGAGACTTTCCTGAACGTGCACGGCATCGACGACGTGCTGGCGAAGATGAAGGAGGTCTTCGCGTCGCTGTACAACGACCGCGCGATCAGCTACCGCGTGCACAAGGGTTTTGCGCATGCCGAGGTCGCGCTCTCGGCCGGCGTGCAGCGCATGGTGCGATCCGACCTCGGCGCGGCGGGCGTGATGTTCACGATCGATACCGAGAGCGGTTTCGAGGACGTGGTCTTCATCACCTCGAGCTACGGCCTCGGCGAGACCGTGGTGCAGGGCGCGGTGAACCCGGACGAGTTCTACGTCCACAAGCCGGCGCTCAGGGCCGGCAAGCGGGCCATCATCCGGCGCAACCTCGGCTCCAAGCTGGTCAAGATGGCGTTCGCGTCCGACGCCGACAAGGCGCGCCATGGCAAGCTCGTGACGACGATCGAGACCGCGCCTGAAATGCGCAACCGCTATTCGCTCACCGACGCCGACGTCGCCGAACTGGCGCGCTACGCGCTCGTGATCGAGGAGCACTATGGCCGGGCGATGGACATCGAATGGGGCAAGGACGGTGCCGACGGCCTGCTCTACATCCTGCAGGCGCGGCCGGAGACGGTCAAGAGCCAGGCCGCGGGCACGGTCGAGCAGCGCTACCGCTTGAAGGGCGACCGCAGCAAGAGCGTCGTGCTCGCCGAAGGACGCGCGATCGGGCAGAAGATCGGGACCGGCCCGGTGCGGGTGGTGCACGGCCTGGCCGACATGGACAAGGTACAGTCCGGCGACGTGCTCGTGACCGACATGACGGACCCGAACTGGGAGCCGGTGATGAAGCGCGCCGCGGCCATCGTCACCAACCGCGGTGGCCGTACCTGCCACGCGGCGATCATCGCGCGCGAACTCGGCATCCCCGCCGTGGTGGGTTGCGGCAACGCGACCGAGGTCCTCAAACCCGGCGCTCTCGTGACCGTGGCCTGTTCCGAGGGCGACACCGGCTACATCTACGACGGGCTGCTCGAGACGGAGGTCAGCGTCGTCGAGCGCGGCGAGATGCCGCCTTGCCCGGTCAAGATCATGATGAACGTGGGCAATCCGCAGCTCGCGTTCGACTTCTGCCAGATCCCGAACGCCGGCGTCGGCCTGGCGCGGCTCGAGTTCATCATCAACAACAACATCGGCGTGCACCCGAAGGCGATCCTCGACTATCCGAACATCGATGCCGACCTGAAGAAGGCGGTCGAGTCGGTCGCGCGCGGGCACGCCTCGCCGCGCGCCTTCTACGTCGACAAGCTCACCGAGGGCATCGCCACCATCGCGGCGGCGTTCTGGCCCAAGTCGGTGATCGTGCGCCTGTCGGACTTCAAGTCCAACGAGTACCGCAAGCTCATCGGCGGCTCGCGCTACGAGCCCGAGGAAGAGAACCCAATGCTCGGCTTCCGTGGCGCGTCGCGCTACATCAGCGAGAGCTTCGGCGAGGCGTTCGCGATGGAATGCGAGGCGCTCGTGCGCGTGCGCTCCGAGATGGGCCTGACCAATGTCGAGGTCATGGTGCCCTTCGTGCGCACGCTCGCGCAGGCGCGCAGCGTCGTCGCGATGCTCGCCGAGCGCGGCCTGAAGCGTGCTGCCGAGGGCGGCAGCGACGGCCTGCGGGTGATCATGATGTGCGAGATCCCGAGCAATGCGCTGCTCGCGGAACAGTTCCTCGAGCACTTCGACGGCATGTCGATCGGGTCGAACGACCTGACCCAGCTCACGCTCGGCCTGGATCGCGATTCCGGCCTCGAACTCCTGGCGCGCGACTTCGACGAGCGCGACCCGGCCGTCGAGGCGCTGATCGCGCGCGCCATCGCCGCCTGCCGCAAGGCGGGCAAGTACATCGGGATCTGCGGCCAGGGGCCGAGCGACCATCCCGACTTCGCCGAGTGGCTCGCAGACCAGGGCATCACGTCGATCTCGCTCAATCCCGACAGCGTGGTCGCGACCTGGCAGCGGCTGGCCAAGCGCCACTGAGCGCGCGCCCGACATGCCGAAGACGACGCGCGAGCCGGTGGTGGCGCGCGACGGCGCCTTCCGGCGCCGGCTCAACCTCATCTACGGCCTGTACGCGCTCGCCTTCGTGGCGTTCGTGCTCACCCTCGGCCTGCTCGAGCGCATGGGCCTGCCGCGCAACTGGATCGGCGCCTTCTTTCTCGGCGGCACGGTGATCGTGTACGCGATCATCGGCATCTTCAGCCGCACCACCGACGCGACCGAGTACTACGTGGCCGGGCGCCGCGTGCCGGCGTTCTACAACGGCATGGCCACCGGCGCCGACTGGATGAGCGCGGCGTCGTTCATCGGCCTTGCGGGAACGCTCTACCTGCACGGCTTCTCGGGCACCGAGAGCGAGCCCGGCGGCCTCGCGTTCGTGCTCGGCTGGACCGGGGGCTTCTGCCTCGTCGCGCTGCTGCTCGCGCCCTATCTGCGCCGCTTCGGACAGTTCACGATCCCCGACTTCCTCGGCGAGCGCTACGGCGGCGCGCTGCCCCGGATGCTCGGCGTGATCGCCGCCATCCTGTGCTCGTTCACCTACGTTGTCGCGCAGATCTACGGCGTCGGCCTCGTGACGACGCACCTGACCGGCGTTGCGTTCGAGATCGGCATCTTCCTCGGCCTCGGGGGCATCCTCGTCTGCTCGTTCCTGGGCGGCATGCGCGCCGTCACCTGGACCCAGGTCGGGCAGTACATCGTGCTCATCATCGCCTACTCGGTACCGGTGGTCTGGCTGTCGGTCAAGCAGACCGGCGTGCCGATGCCGCACTTCGTCTATGGCCTGCAACTCGAGAAGGTGACGGCGCGCGAGGCCGAGTTGCTCGCCGACCCGCGCGAGAGGGCGGTCGTCGAGGCGTTTTCCGCGCGCGCGCGGGAGACGGCGCAAAAGCTGGTCAACGTGCCTGCGGCGCTGGCCTCTGAACGCGCGGGCGCGCTGCGCACCGTGGCCGAGCTCAAGGCCGCCGACGCGCCGCTGGCGCAGATCCAGGCCGCCGAGAAGGCCCTGCACCAGTTGCCGCGCAGCACCGAGGCCGCGCGCGAGCGCTGGACCCAGCAGCGCGCCGACGACGAGGCGCGCGCCCACCCGCTGGCAGGCATGCCGCGCCATGGCGCGGCGTTCGTCGGCGACCCCGGCGGCAATCCGGCCGGGCAACGCCTGTTCGACGAGGCCAGGCGCAACTTCCTCGCTCTCGTGCTGTGCCTGACGATCGGCACCGCGGCGTTGCCGCACATCCTGGCGCGCTCGTACACGACACCCTCGGTGCGCGAGGCGCGCGAGTCGGTGAGCTGGACCGTGCTCTTCGTCGTCCTGCTCTACGTCACTGCGCCGGCGCTCGCGGTGCTCGTCAAGTACGAGGTCTTCAACGTCCTCGTCGGCACGCCGTTCGACCAGCTCCCGGCATGGATCGCGCACTGGAGCCAGGCCGACCCGGCGCTGATGTCGGTGGTCGACATCAACCGCGACGGCATCCTGCAGCTCGGCGAGATGCGCATCGGCAGCGACGTCGTCGTGCTCGCGACGCCCGAGATCGCGGGCCTGCCCTATGTCGTGTCGGCGATGGTCGCCGCGGGCGCACTCGCGGCGGCGCTGTCTACCGCCGACGGCCTGCTGCTGACGATCGGCAATGCGCTGTCGCACGACACCTACTACCGGCTCGTCGATCCCAACGCCTCGGCCGGGCGCCGCGTCACGGCCTCCAAGGTGCTGCTGCTCGCGGTGGCGCTGGCGGCGGCGAGCGTCGCCGCGCAGCGGCCGGCGAACATCCTCTTTCTTGTCTCGGCAGCGTTCTCGTTCGCCGCCGCGGCCTTCTTTCCGGCGCTGGTGCTGGGTGTTTTCTGGCGCCGCGCCAACAAATGGGGTGCGGTGTGCGGCATGAGCGCCGGGCTGGCGCTGACCTGCTACTACATGGGTACGACTCAGCCCTGGCTGCGCGACGTGCTCGGCGTCAGCGCGCCAATCCAGTTGTGGTGGGGCATACAGCCCATCTCGGCGGGGGTGTTCGGCGTGCCGCTCGGCTTTGCGGTGATCGTGCTCGTTAGCCTGCTCACGCCGCCGCCCGCGCCCGCGGAGCAGGACCTGGCCGAGCGCGTGCGCTACCCGCGCCTGGGCTGATCGCGACCGGCCGCGCAGGCCGCCCGGATGCAACGCCTGTTCGGTCTATAATAGTCGGCTTTCCTTGCCACACCCGGTAAATGCGCGCGGCCTTGCGCCGCTCGCCGCGGGGTGGCTTCCCGGCCTGCGCCGGTGCCCTGCAGGGGTCGCCGCGCAACAGGCTTTCATCCACGAGGAGTTCGAATGCGACATTACGAGATCGTGCTCCTGATCCATCCGGATCAGAGCGAACAGGTTCCGGCGATGCTGGAGCGCTACAAGGCGACCGTGACCGCCGGCGGCGGCAAGGTGCACCGGGTCGAGGACTGGGGCCGGCGCCAGATGGCCTACCTGATCCAGAAGCTCGCCAAGGCGCATTACCTGTGCCTGAACATCGAATGCGGCCCGGCCGTGCTGGCCGAACTGGAGACGGGCTTTCGTTTCAACGACGCGGTGCTACGCCACCTGACGGTCAGCAAGGCACAAGCCGAGACCGCGCCGTCGGTGATGATGAAGACGGTCGACCGCGAGGAATCGCGCAGGTCGCCGGCGCACGCCGCGCAAGCGCAACCGCAGGAGGCCGCAGCGCGCACATGAGTGTTGACGCTGCGGCTCCGGCCCTGCCAGCGCTGAACCGGCTGGTTCTGCAGGCCCAGGTGCAAGAGCGCGGCGCTGTGCGGTACACCCCGGCCGGTCTCCCGGCGCTCGATCTGGGCTTGAAGCACGAATCGACGCTCACGGAAGCCGGGCAGCGGCGCAAGGTCTCGGTCGAGATCCGTGCCGTCGCCATCGGAGAGATCGCGCAGCAGGTGGCAAGGCTGGCGATCGGCAGCGAGTCCGGTTTCGCAGGCTTCATCACCGCGCAGCGCAACGGCCGCGGCGTCGTCTTTCACGTGACCGAAGTCGGCTGAGCCAAATTGCTTCGAGCCACACCCGTTCGTATCCAGATTCAAGACAGAGAGGTCAAACATGCCCCCGCCACGTGGTAAAGGCCGGTTCTCCAAGGACCGCAAACCCAAGCGCAACGCCCAGTCGCTGCTGTTCCGCCGCAAGCGCTTCTGCCGCTTCACGGTCACCGGCGTCAAGGAAATCGACTACAAGGACATCGACACGCTGCGCGACTTCGTCGGCGAGAACGGCAAGATCACGCCGGCGCGCCTGACTGGCACGCGCGCGTACTTCCAGCGCCAGCTGACGACGTGCATCAAGCGCGCCCGGTTCCTGGCGCTGCTGCCCTACAGCGACCAGCACAAGGCTTAAAACGAAGTTTCAGTGAAGACTGACTTGTACTCAAGTCATGTCGTAACTAAAGGAGCATTCACCATGCAAATCATCCTGCTGGAAAAGGTGGCCAAGCTCGGCAACCTCGGTGACGTGGTCAAGGTCAAGGACGGCTTCGCGCGCAACTTCCTGATCCCGACCCGGCGCGCGCGCCGTGCCACCGAGGCCGCGATCAAGGAATTCGAGACCAAGCGCGCCGAGCTCGAGCGCGCCGCGGGCGAGAAGCTCGCCGCCGCGCAGGCACTCGCCGAGAAGATGAACGGCCGCACCGTGCACATCACGCAGAAGTCGGGCGTCGACGGGCGGCTGTTCGGCTCAGTGACGAATCACGACATCGCCGAGTCGCTCAAGCGCATCGGCTTCGACGTGACCAAGGCGCAGGTGCGCATGCCGGGCGGCCCGCTCAAGGTCGTCGGCGAGCATGTGGTCAGTGTCGCACCGCACACCGACGTGCTGGTCGAGGTCAAGGTCGTCGTCCTCGGCGAAACGCAGTAAGCTTGTCCGCGAGGCGATCCGGGGCCGGCTTGCGCCGGCCCCTTGTCATTGCGCCTCGCGTTTTCCCCGCTGCGCGCACAGCCTGTGCACAGGCTTGTGCACAGCGGGACAACCCGCGTACGCGAGCGTCCGCGATTGCCTAGGATCAGTGCCCATGTCCGTCGTGTTCCCGGCTTCGCAGGCAAGCGCTCCCGTCGGCGACGACGAGATCGCGCGCCTGCGCGTGCCGCCGCAGTCGATCGAGGCCGAACAGAGCGTTCTCGGCGGCCTGCTGCTCGACAACAGCGCCTGGGACCGCGCTGCCGACCTGCTCACCGACAGCGACTTCTATCGGTACGAGCATCGCCTGATCTACGCTGCGATCGGCAACATGGTCAATGCGAGCCGGCCGGCCGACGTGATCACCGTCTTCGAGCAGTTGCAAAGCCTCGGCAAGGCCGAGGAATGCGGCGGCCTGGTCTACCTGAATGCACTTGCGCAGAGCGTGCCGAGCGCGGCCAACCTGCGCCGCTATGCCGAGATCGTGCGCGAGCGCGCGATCCTGCGCAAGCTCATCGCCGCCAGCGACGACATCGCGACCACCGCGTTCAGCCCGCAGGGCCGGCCGGTGGCGCAGATCCTCGACGAGGCCGAGGGCAAGATCTTCCAGATCGGCGAGGAGGGTGCGCGCTCGCGCCAGGGCCTGCAGAGCATGGACGCGCTGATCGTGCAACTGATCGACCGCGTCAACGAGCTGCACGAAAACGGCGCCGAGGAGGTGACCGGCGTGCGCACCGGCTTCTACGACCTCGACCGCATGACCGCCGGCCTGCAGCCGGGCGACCTGATCGTGCTGGCGGCGCGGCCGTCGATGGGCAAGACCGCGTTCGCGCTCAACATCGGCGAGCATGTCGCGGTCAACGAGGGCCTGCCGGTGGTCGTGTTCTCGATGGAGATGGGCGCGTCGCAGCTCGCGCTGCGCATGGTCGGTTCGCTCGGCCGCATCGACCAGCAGCACCTGCGCACCGGCGCGCTGCGCGACGACGAGTGGGGGCGCTTGTCGGAGGCGGTCGACAAGCTCGGCAAGGTCACGATGTACATCGACGAGAGCCCGGCGCTCAACCCGAGCGAACTGCGCGCGCGCGCGCGGCGCCAGGCGCGCCAGTGCGGCAAGCTCGGCCTGATCATCGTCGACTACCTGCAGCTGATGAGCGGCACCACGTCGTCCAACGACGAGAACCGCGCGACCGTGATCGGCGAGATCTCGCGCGGCCTGAAGGCGCTCGCCAAGGAGCTGCAGTGCCCGGTGATCGCGCTCTCGCAGTTGAACCGCAGCGTCGAGAGCCGCACCGACAAGCGGCCGATGATGAGCGACCTGCGCGAGTCGGGCGCGATCGAGCAGGACGCCGACGTGATCATGTTCATCTACCGCGACGACTACTACAACAAGGACGCGAGCAAGGAGCCGGGCGTGGCCGAGATCATCATCGGCAAGCAGCGCAACGGGCCGGTCGGGACGATCAAGCTCACGTTCCTGAAGCCGCTCACCAAGTTCGACAACCTGGCGCCGGGGAGCGCGGGCAGCGACATCTACTGAGCGCGCCCAGGGCCGGGCTCCGCCGAGCCTGCGCCTTAAGGGTTCGAGCCAAGCCGCGGCGCGGGTTCAGCGCAGCCCGCGACGTGCGAAGGGCGGCCTGGAGCCGACCGGCGCATGGCCAAGGAACTGCGCCAGATCGAACGGGCTGTGGAACTCGTGCGCCGCGGCGTCCTGCAGCACGACGCGGGCTCGCCAGGCAGTGCCTGGGCACCACCATACGCACAGCAGCATGACCGCTGGCGCGGCGCTGTCGCGTTCGGGGTCAAGGTCGGTTTCCACACGCCGCCCGATCGCGCTTCAGCGGTACTGCACCGACAACGTCGCCGAACGTACGACGCCGCTGTTGTTGGCCGGGCTGGCGCTGCAGCAGCCGGCGAAGCGCAACTCGACCAGCCGCGCGCCGGGGTTCACAGGCGCGACGAAAGTGTGCGCGACCATGCGGCCGTTGTTCTGGTCGCTTTCCTCGGGATCGTAGACCACCGGCACGCCCGGCACCGAGGCGAACTCGCCCTGTCCGGGCACCGGTACTCCGTCGACGAGGACCTGGAACATCATGTGGTTGTCCTGCGGCAGGGCGACGGCGCTGAAGTTGATCAGCAGGCACGAACGGGCGCCGCCGCTCACGGTGACGCGCGTCGCGAGCAACGGGTCGAGCTGGCCGCCGCTGCCGGCGAAGTCGACCGCCGCGACACGCTGTTCGGCGATGCTCACCGCGCTCACGGTGCGCAGCGCGCCGTTGCAGGCCTGCTCGCCGGTCTGCGCCGCGGCGAGCGTCGGAAGCAGCGCGATGGCGGTGAGCAGCGCCGTCAGGGAAGTGGTTTGAAACATGGCAATTTCTCCGGTACGTGGTTCGCGGGCCGTCGACCGACGTACCCTGACACGGAGAATCCGCCCCCGGCGTTGCGGCGCCGTTGCGGCACCCTCGTGCAGCACACTCTCAACCCCAGGCGTGCAGGAAGGCTGAATGTTGGCGCGGGTGGGCTCGCAGGCTGTTGGCGAGGCGGGCCGCAGTTACCGCGCCCGAATCGAGGTGTCTCGCTTCGGCGAGCGCGCGCTCGAGCGCCAGGGCAGCGAAAGCATGGACCTTGTCGTCGCGCAGAGCGGCCCGCGCGGCGGCGAGCGTGGCAGACCGCAATCCGCCGCACCGCGACTCGGCAGCGACGCGCAGCGCAAGTGCGCGCGCTTGAAGTTCGTCGTCTGGTGCGTCGTGCATCTGCAACCAGGCGAGCGCCACCGGCGCGTCGCCGCTATCGATCGCGAGCGCGGCGCTGAGCAGCACGCACTGCGACTGCAGGCGCGGATGGGTGTCGACAGCAGTGGTGGCGCGCGCTGCTTCCAGCGACCGCATGGCCGCGGCGGGCTCGCCGGCGGCGAGCTCGTAGCCTGCACGCGCCAGCCACCACTCGGCCGCAGCCTCCGGACCACTGGCGGGCAATTCTTCGTCAGCGGCTGCAAGCAGGCGCCTGGCAAGATCGCTCTCGCCGATCAGCGCGAGCAGCTCCAGGCTGCTCTTGGCGACCGCCTCGACCAGCTGTGAGCGGCCGAGCCGCAGCAATTCCTCGGCCGCCGGTGCCGCCTCCTCCCAGGCCTGGCCCCAGTCGCCGAGCGAGAACAAGGCCTGGACCTCGGCAAAGCGCAGCATCGCGAGCAGCAGGCTGGGTTGCGCGGCCGGCTGCAGGGCGCGCGCCTGGCGCGCGAGTGCCAGTGCCTGTGCCGCGCGCCCCTGCTCGAGGTGCAGGCCGCACAGGCTGTAGAGCATCGCACACTGGTTGACCACGGTGCCCATGCGCGCGCACTCTGCGGCACCGTGCCGGAACTCGGCCTCGGCGCCAGCAAGGTCGCCGAGCAGGGTCAGGAAGGTTCCGCGGCGGTACATGCCGCGCACGATGCCGAACTCGTCGCCGAGCTGTCGGCACAGCGCGACCGAGGCCTCGACATGGGCCAGCGCCTCGCGCGGACGACCGGCGCGCTGCTCGACGAGCACCAGCGCGTCGAGCAGGTCGGCGCGGTCAGTCCCCTGCAGGCCGGGCAGGTCGAGCGCCGCGCGGGCGGCATCGGCCGCGGCGTCGACTGCGCCGCTCTCGCGCAGCGCATCGACGTGAACCGTCATCGCCAGCGCGTGCTGCCGGTCATCCAGCGTCGTCGGCAGGCTGGCGAGCACCGTGATCGCCTCGGGCGCGCGCCCATTGCGCGCCAGGTTGCTCGCGACTGCGAGCAGGGCTTCGATGCGCTCGGCCGCGTCGAGCGCTCCACCTGCAGCCAGCGCGTGCAATACCTCCGAATGCGCCATGCTCGCATCGCGCTCGCCGCGCATGCGCGTCGCCCGCATCAGGCGCAGCTGCAGCGCCATTGCCTGCGCCGGCGTCGGGCCATCGGCGAGCGCCTGCTGCCAATGGGACATCGCTTCCGGTATCGCGTGCACGCGCTGCGCCTGGTCGCCGGCAGCGAGGCGGTGCGCTACGGCGCGGCCCGGCTCGCCGCTGGCTTCATGGTGGGCGGCGACGACTGCCGGGGCCGCCGCCACCGACTCGGCGCCGAGCGCGAGCCGTCGGTGCACCAGGCGCCGCCGCTCGCGCGAGAGCGATGCGTCGAGCGCCTGCTGCACGAGGTCATGGGCAAACGCGTAGCCACCGGCTCGATGCTCTCGCAGCAGGCGGGCCTCGACAGCCTGCTCGATCGCCAGCACTGTGTCGAGCTCCGACATCGCGCAGGCCGGGGCGAGCAGCGCCGGTGCGAAGGGTTCGTCCGCCAGCGCGGCGGCCTCGAGCACGCGGCGGCTCGTGGCGGGCAGTCGCCCCATGCGGGCGATGACTGTTTCGCGCACGCTGGCCGGCATCGGGAGCTCACGATAGTCCTGCGTCGCGTCGTCGAACGGCGTGTGCCAGACGCCGTCTGCGTCGGCGGCGAGCAGCTTCTGCTCTGCGAGGTGGCGCAAGGTTTCGGACAGAAAGAAGGGGTTGCCCGCCGTGGCCTGGCCGAGGCGGGCCGCGAAGCGGGAAGGGTCACCCGCGCCCGAGAGCTGCCGGACGAGTTCGAATACCGCGTCGGCGGGCAGGGGTTGCAGCGCCAAGTGCAGGGCGTCTGCACCCTCGCGCAGGTGGCGCTCGGCCCGGCGGGCGTCGGCGTGGAGTTCGCTGCGATAGACCAGCAGTTCGCGCGCGCCGCCGCTACCGGCCTCGCGCCGGCGCTCGGCAATGAAGCCCAGCATGCGGCGGCTGGCGGCGTCGGCGAAGTGCCAGTCGTCGATGATCATCGCGTCGAAACTGTCGCCGGCGAGCGCCATCCAGGCCTGGCAGCAGGCCTCGGCAAAGCGGCCCTGCTCCTGCGCCGAGCGCACCGGTGCGGGGGCGGGCCCGATCTCCGGCAGCAAGCGGCTGAGTTCCTGCACCACCCAGTGCGGCAAGCCGGTGAGCACCGGCGTCGGCCCGACAAGGTTGCGCAGCGCGCGCGTGATCGCGGCGTAGGGCACCTCCGAGTCGCCGGGGCGGCAGCGAGCGAGCGCGTAGGGGCCATGCGCGGCGGCGAAGTCGGTCGCCAGGCGCGTCTTGCCGACACCGGGGTCCCCCTCGATCAGAATCGTTCGGCCCTCGCGCCAAGCCTGCTCGAGTCGCGCCACCTCGGCGCCGCGGCCGACAAAGGGCAGACGCTCTGGCAGCAAGCTTGCGGCGGATGATGTCGGGGCTGGTGGTGCGGCCACCAGTTTGACCGGCGCGGCGCCGCGCAACGCCGCTGCCAGTGCCTCGGTGTCGGCCATTGGTGTCAGGCCAAGTTCGACCTCGAGCAGATTGCGGCAGCGCTCGTACTGAGCCAACGCCGCCTCGCGGCGGCCGCAGGCGGCGAGCAGGCGCATCGCGTCGCGGTGGCGTTGTTCCTGCAGCGGGTCCTCGGTGAGCAGCAACTCCACGCGCTGCAGCGCGGCGGCGAACTCGCCCCGCGCCTCGAGTGCCGCCGCCGAGGCTTCGAGTGCACGCCGGCGCAGGGCCTGCAGTCGCTCGCGCTCGGTCGTGAGCCAGTCGTCGAACGCAGCGGCATCGTCGAGCTGGAGTCCGTCGGCCGGGGGTCCGCGCCACTCGGCCAGCGCTTCGTCGGGCCGGCCAGCCGCGAGCGCGGCCTCGAAGGCTTGGACGTCGCTGCCCACCCCATCGGCGAGCGACAGCAGATCGCCTTGGGCACGCACCGCGTCGGGCACGCCGGCTTCACGCAAGCGGGCGAGTTCGCGCCGCAGATTGCGCCGGCCCAGGCTTGCGTCGAGTTGCGGCCAAAGCAGCGCGACGACGCGCTCGCGCGGCAGCGTCCCGCCGCGGGCGAGCAGCACCAACAGCGCGAGCGTCTTCCTGACCGTGAGTGGCAGTGCGGCGCCGTCGCGGCGCAGTTCCACCGGCCCGAGCAGGTCGAGTCGCAACATCGGCGCATGATGCCAGCCTTCGTCGGCCGAAACGTCCGTGCACGCAGTAAGCTGTATGGGTATACAGTAATGTTCGCCTGCCGAACCGCGTGCACAACGAATCGAGCCCCAGCGCAAGCCTGCACATGCGACACCGCCGAGTCATTGACCTTGCCCCGGAGATCAAAGGTCGCGGCACCTCGTGGGCGATCGCGCATCGCTTCGAAGCCCACGAGCGCGAAGAATTCGACGACGGCTGGGGCACGCTGGCGCAGCAGGCAGACGAGCAGATGCTGCCGCCGGCGACGCAGATCATCGAGGAGCAGGCAGGTGCCATCCTGGCGCGCAATGACTCGCCCGACATCGCGTTCGACCTCTCGATCAACCCGTATCGCGGCTGCGAGCATGGCTGCGTCTACTGCTTCGCGCGGCCGACGCACAGCTACCTGAACCTCTCGCCGGGGCTGGACTTCGAGACGCGGATCGTCGCCAAGGTCAACGCCGCCGAGCGTCTGCGCGAGGCGTTCGCGCGCCCGCGCTACCGGCCACGCCTGCTCAACCTCGGCTCGGCGACGGATGCCTGGCAGCCCGCCGAGCGCAGGCTCGCGATCACGCGCCGCGTGATCGAGGTGCTGGCCGAGTTCTCGCACCCGTTCTCGCTCGTCACCAAGTCGGCCGGCGTCGAACGCGACCTCGACCTGATTGCGCCGATGGCCGCGCGGCGCCTGGCTGCGGCCTATGTGTCGATCACGACGCTCGACGGCGGGCTCGCGCGCATCATGGAGCCGCGCGCGGCGGCGCCCGCCAGAAGGCTGCGCACGATCGCTGCGCTGGCGCAGGCAGGCGTTCCGGTCGGCGTCAGCGTCTCGCCGTTGATCCCGTTCATCAACGAGCCGGAGCTCGAGCGCATCCTCGATGCGGCTGCGCAGGCTGGGGCGACGTCGGCGTTCACGGTCGTGCTGCGCCTGCCCTGGGAGGTCAATCCGATCTTCCAGCGCTGGCTGGCGCGGCACTTCCCCGAGCGCGCCGTGCGCGTGATGGCGCGCGTGCGCGAGATGCGCAGCGGGCGCGACTACGACCCGCGCTTCGGCGCGCGCCTGCGCGGCGAGGGTGTCTGGGCCGACCTGATCGCGCAGCGCATGGCCAAGGCCTGCGCGCGCCTCAACCTGAACCGCAAGCGTGTCGAACTCGACCTGACGCAGTTCAGGCGGCCGGCGCAACCGCGCGCAGAAGGCCAGGGCTGTCTGTTCGGCGATTGAAGCGCCCACAGGGGCCGGCGCTGCCGCTGCCGAATCGATCGGCGGCGACATTGCGCGCTCAAGCTTGGCGCGCCACAGCCGAAACCGTGGCACCGGAGTCGCGCGCGCTGAAGGTGCGGGCTGGACCCGGAAAAAGGGGCCCATCGACATGATCACGAACACGCTCAGACTGGGTTGGACCTTGCTGCTCGGCCTGGCAGCGCCGGCCGTGCTGGCGCAGGACGGCGATGGCGCGACACGCGCTGAACGCGACGCCGCCAACCCGCTGCGCATGATCATCGAGGCCGGCAAGCTCAAGCCGCGCCAGACGCAGGCCGAGCGCGAACTGGCGGCCAAGCCGGCACCGGACGCCAAGGCCGCAGCCGACAAGGCGCCGGTCGTGGCGAAAGTCGCAGCGGCGAGCCCCGCGCCGCGGACCGGCACGCTGGACGCCGCGGCCGTGCCCGCCCTCGCATCCGTCGCCGTCGACGCGCCCGCAGCGTTGGCGCCGGTGGCGTTCGAGCGCCGGGCGCCGCCGCCCGCCGAGCCCTACGACCCGGACGACTACTTCGGCGTGCCGCCGCCTTCGAAGTCAGGCGCGGTGCGGCTAGCTCAGGCTGGCCGCCTGGCGCTGGCAGTGGCGGCGCCGGCGCCGGCGCCCGCCACAGAACCAGCGCTGCGCCAGTTGCTGCAGCTTGCAGACTATGTCGAGCCCGTCGTGCCCGAGCGCGTGCGCCGCCGCCTGCAATCGGACGGCGAGGTGGTGCTCGCCTTCACCGTCAATGCCGACGGGTCGGTGGCCGATCTGGCGGTGCGCTCGGCGAGCGACCACGCGCTCGAGGAAGTCGCGCTCGACGCGGTGCGCCAGTGGCGCTACCAGCCGATCGCCACGGCCCAGGCGCATGGGGTGCAACTGGTGTTCAAGCTGCGCCAGTGAGCCGATGGCGCAGCTGTCAGACCCGCATCAGCTCGAGCGCGCGGTCCATGCCGCCTTCCATGATCGAGATCATCGCCAGGTCGCGCACCGCCTGCTTGGGGTGGTAGGCGATGGAGAGGCCCGCGGCGCCCATCATCGGCAGGTCGTTGGCGCCGTCGCCGACGGCGATCGCCTGCTCGGTGTCGATGCCCATCAGCTCGCAGACCTCGAGCACGACGCGCTTCTTCTCGGTGCCGTCGACGATGTCGCCCCAGGGCCGGTCGACGAGGCGGCCGGTGAGCGCGCCGTGCACGATCTCGAGCACGTTGGCGCGCGCGAAATCGAGCCGCAGCCGCGCGCGCACGCGCTCGCTGAAGAAGGTGAATCCGCCCGAGACGAGCAGCGTCTTGAGCCCCGCGTCCTGGCAGGCGCGCACGAAGGCCGGCACGCCCGGGTTGAGCTGCAGGTGGCGCTGGTACACCTCTTCGAGTGTCGACAGCCGCACGCCCGCGAGCAACGCGAGGCGCCGGCGCAGGCTCTCCTTGTAGTCGGCGATCTCGCCGCGCATCGCGGCTTCGGTGATCGCCGAAACCTCGTCGCGGCGCCCGGCGGCGGCGGCGATCTCGTCCACGCACTCGATGTTGATCAGCGTCGAGTCCATGTCGAACGCGACCAGCCGGTAGTCGCGCAGGCGCAGCGGCGGCGCAAAGCCGCGGATGAACAGGCCGGGGGCGATTTCGGTCGACAAGGCAGGGGGGCGTGAGGAAGGCCTCGCGATTATCCAGCCTGGGGCAGCGCCTCAGGGCCTCTCGTCCTCCCAGTCCAGCCACTCTACCGGATGCGCCTGCAGATAGGCCGTCACGGCGGCGCCGACGGTCGGGAAGAAGAAGGCCTCGCCGAAGCGCGTGAAGAGCCCGAAGCGCTTGAGCTTGTCCTTCACCGGCCCCTTCATCTCGGCGAAGGACAGTTCGATGCCGGCGGCAAACAAGGCCTCGTCGAGCTCGACCAGCATGTCGGCAGCAGTCACGTCGACGCTGGTGACGGGCTCGGCGGCAACGACGACCCAGTGCACGGGCGTGGGTGAGGCTGCCACTGCGTCGAGCACGCGCATGTGAAACCACTCGGCGTTGGCGAAGAAGAGCGGCGCGTCCCAGCGGAACAGCACCAGCCCCGGGATCTGCCGCGCCTCGGGATGGCGCGCTATGTCGTGGTAGCCCTTGAGCCCCCGCGCCCGGCCCAGCACCGCCGAGTGCGGACGCCACGCGTCCCACAGAAACTCGATCAACGCGAGCAGGATCGCCAGGCCTATGCCCGGGATCGCACCGAGCACGACCACGCCCGCCGCGCAGCCGATCGAGAGCCACGCCTCCCAGCGCTGGATGCGGTGGATGCGGCGCAGGTCGGCAATCTCGACGAGGCCAATCGCCGAGACGATGACCACCGCCGCCAGCGCGGCGGTCGGCAGATGGCGCAGCAGCTGCGGCGCGACGAGCAGCAGCGCAGCGACGGCAAGTGCGCCGACGACGCCGGTCAACTGCGTGCGCGCGCCCGCTGCCTCGGCCACCGGCGTGCGCGACGAGCTGCTGCTGATCGGAAAGCCCTGGAAGAAGCCCGCCGCCAGGTTGGCCGCGCCGAGGCCCACCATCTCCTGGTTCGGGTCGACGCGCGTGCCGGTGCGCGCCGCGTAGCTGCGCGACAGCACGCTGGTATCGGCAAACGAGACCAGCGCCACCGCCGCGCCGCCGATCAGGACCGGCACCACGTCGCTCGCGCCTATCCACGGGATCGCAAAGGCCGGCAGCCCGTGCGGCAGCTCGCCCAGCACCGCCACGCCGTGCGACGCGTCGAGGCCGAGCACGCCGACGGCGACCGTTGCCGCGACCACCGCGATCAGGATGCCGGGCAGGCGCGGGTAGCGCTTGAGGCCGAAGATGAGGGCGAGCGTTGCCGCGCCGACCGCGAGCGCGCTCGCGTTCGTCTTGCCGTCGGCGAGTGCCACGCCGAAGGCCCACAGCGAATGCAACGGGCCGTCGCCCTCGACCGAGAACCCGAACAGCTTGGGCAACTGGCTGATCAGCACCGTGACCGCAATGCCGTTCATGTAGCCGTAGCGGATCGGCTTGGACAGCAGCTCGGTCAGGAAGCCCAGGCGCGCGAGCCCCGCCATGATGCAGATCAGCCCCGAGACGACCGCCATCGCGCCCGCGAGCGCGACCGCGCGCATCGCGTCGCCGCCCGACAGAGGCAGCACGACGGCAAGGATCAGCGACGCGAGCGACGAATCCGGCCCGAGCACGAGGATGCGGCTCGGCCCGAACAGGGCATAGACAAGCAGCGGCACGATGGTCGCGTACAGGCCGTAGATGCCCGGCACCCCCGAGGCCACGGCATAGGCAATGCCGACCGGCACCAGCATCGCGGTGAGCACGAGGCCTGCGACGAGGTCGTGGCGCAGCCAGGCGGGGTCGTAGTGGCGAAGCGTGTGCAGGCCGGGCAGCCAGTGCAGCGCGCCGCGGGCCTGGGCCTCGGAAGAGCGACGCGCGGCACTCCGCGATGTTTCAGGCGGGTCGGAGGGCTGTGGTTCGCTCGCCATGTCAGGTCACGATCGGTGCTTCGCCTTGCATGGGCGCGGGCAAAGCCGCGCCCGGGTGCCCGGCTCCGTTCAGGGAATTCTTATTCACTCCGCCGGGCACCCGAGCACGGCTTTGCGGGCGGCGTCGTGCGAGCGCAGTGGGTCGAGGGCAGTCCTCAGGCGAGCGCTGGTCCATTCGCACCGCGCGGGCGTCCGCGTCGCTGCTGTCATTGTCTTCACCGCACGCGCAGCGCAATCAGGTCGCGCTCTTCGGAGTCGGTCAGATCGATGGCGGGACTCATGCTTTGTGCGGCTTGCGCCGATTGAGTCCGAGTCTCGTGGTGGGCGCAGCCCGCTCGTCCAACTGCTCCGTCAGCAGCGCCCGCGCCACCTCACCGGCGCCGAGTCCGAGAGTTGCGCCGCGGTCGCGCAGGCGCTTGATCAATCGTCGATCGACGCCGCGCAGGATCAAGTGCCGACCCATGCTGCTCAAGCCGTCGCGAACCAGTTCTCGACGGCGAGGCCTGGCACGCGCTCGAAGTGGCGCACATTGCGCGTCACCATCGTCAGGCCGTGCACCTGGGCCGTCGCGCCGACCATCAGGTCGGTCCACTCCAGCGGCTGTCCCGCGCGGCGCAGTGCAGCCGCGAGATCAGCCCCGGCCAAAGCCACGGCGGCATCGATCGGCAACCACTGCACGAGCCGCACGATGCGCTGCTCGATGCGCGCCCAGAAAGCGTCTGCGTCATCGCGCAGGCGCGCGCCCATGCGCAGTTCGTAGCGTGTGATCTCGGACGCGAAGCGCAGCTCGGGGGCGGTGGTGTGCACCAAGCGCGCGACGGTCAGGTTCGGCCGCGGCCGCAGCACCTCGCTGAGAATGTCGGTATCGAGCAGGAACAAGGCCGCGCGGGCTCGAGCAATGTCAAGCGGCCTTGCGGCGGCGTGCCACCGCCGGCTTCTTGCGCGGCTGGCGGGCCAACAGCTCGGGGATGGGCTCGCGCGGCACTTGCTGCTTGAGTCGCTCGCGGCGGATCTCCTCGAGCGCTTCGAAAAAGCCTTCATCCTCGATGCCGTTGGGATTGAACCAGGTGCCGTCGGGCTGCTGGATGAGCTGCGACCTGTAAGCCTCCCACTCGTTCGGTTGCCTCGATGCGGCGCGCGTTGCGGCCTGATCGGCGGCCAGCTTGGCATCGATTGCCTCGGCCACGAGGTCGCGCAAGGGCCGGCCCTGGTGGGCAGCGGCAGCCTTGGCGCGGCGAAGCAGCGGTTCGGGCAGGTCGAAGGTGGTTTTCATGGTGGCAGTATTTACGGGTCCGGGGCGCTCGTCAAGTCGTCGTCGTCGTAGGCCCGTGCGTTGGCCGCGAACCGGTGGACCGCCTGGGCCGGCAGCGCGCAAGGCGAGCGCGGCAGCGCCGGGTGCAGGGCCATTGGCCTATTGTGCGATCGCCGCGTCCGCTGACTTCGGTGTCCCCAACGCGCGCAGCACGTCGCGCACCTGTTGTGCGCGCGCCGATGCCTCGGGCAGCGCGCGCTCGATGCGCAGCTTGTCGTTGCCGGCGAGGCGGATGTGGCGGTTCTTCTGCACCAGTTCGATGATCTTGAGCGCATCGACCGGCGGGTTGGGCCGAAAGCCGATCACGGTCAGCGCCGGCGCGGCGTCGATCCTGGTCACGCCATAGGGCTTGGCGAGCACGCGCAGGCGGTGCACGTCGAACAGGGTCTGGCCCTGCGCAGGCAGCTTGCCGAAGCGGTCGGTGATCTCCTCGAGCAGCGCGTCGATCTGCTCGGTCTTGTCGACCGTGGCCAGGCGCTTGTACAGGTTCAGCCGCGTGTGCACGTCGCCGCAGTAGGCATCGGGCAGCAGCGCGGGCGCGTGCAGGTTGATCTCGGTCGTGGCCGACAGGGGCGACAGCAGATCGGGCTCGCGCCCGGCCTTGAGCGAGCGCACCGCCTCGGCGAGCATCTCGTTGTAGAGCTGGAAGCCGACCTCCATCATGTTGCCGCTCTGGTTCTCGCCCAGCACCTCGCCCGCGCCGCGGATTTCGAGGTCGTGCATCGCGAGGTAGAAGCCGGAGCCGAGCTCTTCCATCTGCTGGATCGCGTCGAGCCGTTGCGCGGCCTGCTTGGTCAGGCCCTCGACGTCGGGAACGAGCAGGTAGGCGTAGGCCTGGTGGTGCGAGCGCCCGACGCGGCCGCGCAACTGGTGCAGTTGCGCGAGGCCGAACTTGTCGGCGCGCGTGATGACGATCGTGTTCGCGGTCGGCACATCGATCCCCGTTTCGATGATCGTCGAGCACAGCAGCACGTTGTGGCGCTGGGCGACGAAGTCGCGCATCACGCGCTCGAGCTCGCGCTCGGGCATCTGGCCGTGGGCGATCGCGATCCGCGCCTCGGGCAGCAGTTCGGAGAGCTTGTCGCGCCGCGCGGTGATCGTCTCGACCTCGTTGTGCAGGAAGTAGACCTGCCCGCCGCGCTTCAATTCGCGCAGCACGGCCTCGCGGATGGTGCCGCTGCTCTCGTTGCGGACGAAGGTCTTGATCGCGAGGCGCCGCTGCGGCGCGGTGGCGATCACGCTCAAGTCGCGCAGGCCTTCGAGCGCCATGCCGAGCGTGCGCGGGATCGGCGTCGCGGTCAGCGTCAGGACGTCGACCTCGGCGCGCATCGCCTTGATCGCCTCCTTGTGGCGCACGCCGAAGCGGTGCTCCTCGTCGATCACGAGCAGCCCCAGGCGCTTGAACTTGACCTTGTCGGAGATCAGCGCGTGCGTGCCGACGACGATGTCGATCGTGCCGTCGGCAAGGCCCTCGAGCGCGACCTTGACCTCCTTGGTCGAGCGAAAACGCGAGATCTCGGCCACCTTGACCGGCCACTTGCCGAAGCGGTCGGCGACGAGCTGGAAATGCTGCTCGGCAAGCAGCGTCGTCGGCGCCAGGATCGCGACCTGCTTGCCGCCGGTCACCGCGACGAAAGCTGCGCGCAGCGCGACCTCGGTCTTGCCGAAGCCGACGTCGCCGCAGACGAGGCGGTCCATCGGCTGCGGCGAGACCATGTCCTGGATCACGGCGTGGATCGCGGCCTGCTGGTCGGGCGTCTCGTCGAAGCCGAAGCTCGCCGCGAAGGCCTCGTAGTCGTGCGGCTGGAAGCGGAACGCAAACCCTTCGCGCGCGGCGCGGCGGGCGTACAGGTTGAGCAGCTCGGCAGCCGTGTCGCGCACCTGCTCGGCGGCCTTGCGGCGCGCCTTCTCCCACTGCCCCGAGCCCAGCCGGTGCAGCGGCGCCTCGTCGGCGCTGACGCCGGTGTAGCGGCCGATCAGGTGCAGTTGCGCGACCGGGACGTACAGCGTCGCGTGGTCGGCGTACTCGAGGTGCAGGAACTCCGACGTGCCTCCTTCGTCGTTGCCGAGGGCGATGTTCTTCAACCCCACGTAGCGCCCGATGCCGTGGTTGACGTGCACGACCGGATCGCCGACCTTCAGTTCCGACAGGTCCTTGATCAGCGCATCGACGTCGCTGACCTGTTCCTGCTTGCGCCGCCGGCGCGCGGTGGGCGAGGTGGCGAAGAGCTCGGTCTCGGTGACGAACTGGACTGCCTTGTTCGCGTCGGGCTCGAACCAGAAGAAGCCCTCGGCGAGCGGTGCGACGGCGATCGCGTAATGCGCGTCGCCGGCCTCGAAGTCGGCCAGCGAGTCGACACAGGGCGGCTCGATGCGGTTGTCGCGCAGCAGTTCGAGCAGGCTCTCGCGCCGGCCCTCGCTCTCGGCGACGACGAGCACGCGGTGCGGCGTCGTGCCGAGATGCGCTTGCAGCTTCTTCAGCGGCTCGGGTGCGCCGCGGTCGACGGCGAGGTCGGGCAGCGGGCGCGCCCAGGGCAGGCCCTCACCCCCAGCCTCTCCCGCAATCGGGAGAGGGGGCCTGGCTCCCACTTTCCCCGGGAGAGGGCCGGGGCGAGGGCTGCTCCCACGAACCGCAAGCAGCGCATATTGGTTGGCGCGCGTGAAGAAGTCTTCGTCCTTCAGGAACAGATCTTCGGGCGGCAGGATCGGCCGCTCGCGGTCGTGCTGCAGGAAGCGATGGCGCTCGCGCGTGTCGGTCCAGAAGCGCTTGAGCGCCGCGTCCACTTCGCCGTGCAGGACGAGCGTCGCGAGCCCGACCTCCCCCCCCCCCCCCCGGGCGCGCCCCCCCCCCCCGGGGGGGCCCCCCCCGGGGGGGGCCCGGCGGTCGCGCCGCCGAGGTAGTCGAACAACGTCGCCGTCTGGTCGAAGAACAGGGGCAGGTAGTACTCGATGCCGCCGCCTGCCAGCCCGGCGCCGACGTCCTTGTACAGCCGCACCTTGCTCGGGTCGCCCTCGATTCGCTCGCGCCAGCGCGCGCGAAACGCGGTCCGCGCGGCCTCGTCGAACGGGAACTCGCGCCCCGGCAGCAGCCGCACCTCGGGCACCGGATAGAGGCTGCGCTGCGTGTCGGGGTCGAAGGTGCGGATCGAATCGACCTCGTCGCCGAACAGGTCGACGCGGTAAGGCACCGCCGAGCCCATCGGAAAGAGGTCGATCAGCCCACCGCGCACCGCGTATTCGCCGGGCGAGACGACCTGGCTCACATGCGTGTAGCCGGCGAGCGTGAGCTGGGCCTTGAGCGCGGCCTCGTCCAGGCGCTGGCGCTGCCGGAAGTCGAAGGTGTAGGCGGCGAGGAAGCTCGGCGGGGCGAGGCGAACCAGCGCCGTGGCCGCGGGCACGAGCACCACGTCGAGGTCGTGCTGCTGCTGCGCCTGGCGGATCCGCCACAGCGTCGCGAGGCGCTCCGAGATCAGGTCCTGGTGCGGCGAGAAGGTGTCGTAGGGCAGCGTCTCCCAGTCCGGGAACACGGCGATGCGCAGCCCGGGCGCGAAAAAGGGCAGTTCCTGCTCCAGGCGCTGGGTGTCGGCCGGCTCGGCGCTGACGATCGCCGTCAGGCGTCCGGCTTCGGCCTCGCGTGCGGCGAATCGCGCCAGCAGCAGCGCATCGGCCGAGCCGAGCGGGCGCGCCACGGTGTAGCGCCTTCCAGGGGCGAGGGCGGGGAGGTGCATGTGCAAACGTCAAAACACAGCGCCCCGGCGCGGTGGCGTCGGGGCGCGAGAAGCGATTGTAGGGATGCCTGCCAGCATCGATCCGGGTCGTGCCGAAGTGGTTACCCGGCTTGTCCTATACTTGTACAAGTTCATGAACAGGACCCCTCATGCGCCAGCCCAATATCCATGAAGTTCGGGAGAACCTCGCCGAATACCTGGCGGCCGCGCAGCGCGGCGAGGAGGTGCTCATCTGCCGCCGCAACCAGCCGGTCGCCCGCCTGGTGGCAGTTGCTCGGCAGACCGGCGGGCCGCGCCCCCTCGGGCGCGCGGCCGACGCCGGCACGCCGCTGCCCGCCACGTTCTGGGAGCCGTTGCCGCAGGCGCTGATCGAAACGCTGTCCGGCCATGAGCCCGCTCATGCCGTGCCGCAGGCGCGCGCCAAGCGCCGTGCTATCCGGCCCGCCAAGGCTGCCGGGCCGCGATGAGGCTGCTGCTCGACACCTGCACCTTCCTGTGGGTGACGCGGGGCGACGCACAACTCAGCCCAGACGCCGCGGCACTGTTTCGCGATCCGGCGAACGAGGTGTTCCTGTCCGCCGTATCGGCGTGGGAGATCGCCGTGAAGCACCACCTCGGCAAACTGCCGCTGCCCGACGCGCCGGCCCGCTACGTGCCGCGCGAGCGCGAGCGTCACGGCATCGAGGCCTTGGCGTTGGGCGAGGCCGAAACGCTGATGCTCGATCGCCTGCCGCTCATGCACACCGACCCGTTCGACCGCCTGCTGGTATGCCAGGCGATCCAGCATGGCCTCACGCTGTTGACGCCCGACCCGCAGATCCATCGCTATCCGGTGGCGGTGCACTGGTAGGCCACGCGGGATGCGAGCCGACATGCCGCTCTCCATCGCGCCCCGTTGTTTTGCGCTGGTGCCTTGCGCCGGTGTGGGTTCGCGTTCGGGCGCGGACCGGCCCAAGCAATACAGGGCCATCGCCGGCAGGGCGATGGTGGCGCACACGCTCACCGCGCTCGCGCGCGTGGCTCGGATCGCCGAGACGCTGGTCGTGCTCTCGCCTGACGACGATCAGTTCGAGGCGGCCTTTCCCGGTCACGTGCAAGCGCACTGCGGCGTCGCACGCTGCGGCGGCGCGACGCGCGCCGAGACGGTCTCGAACGGACTGGCAGTGCTGGCGGCGCACGGGGCGCAGCTGCAAGACTGGGTGCTCGTGCATGACGCCGCTCGCTGCCTCGTCCGCCCCGAATGGGTCGAGCGCCTGATCGACGCCTGCTGGGACGATCCCGTCGGCGGTCTGCTCGCGTTGCCGCTGGCCGACACGTTGAAGCAGGCGCATTCCGGCCGAGTCGCCGCCACGCTCGATCGCAAAGGCAAGTGGGCCGCGCAGACACCGCAGATGTTTCGCCTCGGCCCGTTGCGCGCGGCGCTGGCCGCAGCGGGCGCCGCGGTGACCGACGAGGCGAGCGCGATCGAGGCGCAGGGCCTTGCGCCGCTCCTCGTCATGGGAGAGCTTGCCAACTTCAAGCTCACCTGGCCGGGCGACTTCGCGCTCGCCGAACGCCTGCTCGTGGAGACCGAGGCATGAACAAGGACAGCGGCAAGGGCGCGCCCGGCTGGCGTATCGGCGAAGGCTGGGACACGCACGCGCTCGTCGCCGGCCGCAGGCTGGTGCTGGGCGGCGTCGAGATCGCGCACAGCCACGGCCTGGCCGGCCACTCGGACGCCGACGCGCTGTGCCACGCGATCACCGACGCGCTGTTCGGCGCGGCAGCGCTCGGCGACATCGGCCACCACTTTCCCGACACCGACGCGCAGTTCGAAGGCGCCGATTCGCTGGCGCTGCTGGCTGAGGCGGCGCGGCGCGTGCGCGCTGCGGGCTACGAGATCGGCAACGTGGACAGCACCGTCGTTGCCCAGGCACCCCGGCTCGCGCCGCACATCCCGGCAATGCGCCAGCGCCTCGCGCTCGCGCTCGCGCTGGCCGTCGATCAGGTCAGCGTCAAGGCAAAGACGGCCGAGGGCATGGGGCCGGTGGGCCGCGGCGAGGCGATCGAGGCGCGCGCGGTGTGCCTGCTCTCGCGCCGAGGTACATAGCTCAGGGCGCCCGCTTCAGGCGGATGTGAGCCACGAGCCCGCCGTCGCTCGCGTTGGCCAGGTCGAGGCTGCCGCCCATGCGGTGCAGTGCCTTGTCGACGATGGCCAGCCCCAGGCCGGCGCCGGTGGCGGCCGTGCGCGCCGCGTCGCCGCGGAAGAAGGGCGTGGTCAGGTGGGTGAGCTTCTCGGGCGGCACGCCCGGCCCGTGGTCGCGCACCGAGACCACCGCCCAGGGCCCGCTGCGCGCGTAGCCGATCTCGACCTCGGCCACGCCGCTGCCCTCGGTCAGGCCGTAGCGGCGCGCGTTCTCGAACAGGTTGGCCAGCACGCGCCCGAGTTCGGTCTCGTCGGCCATGACCTTGGTGTCGATGGCCACGCGCGAGTCGATGCGGATCTGCGTCGTGTCGCGAAACGCCGCGATCTCGCGGTCGACGACCGCGCTCAGGTGCACCGGGCGCAGCTGGACTTCGCCCGGGCGCGCGTAGTCGAGAAACTTGTCGATGATCGCGTCGAGCTGGTCGATGTCCAGCGCCATATTGCGCTTGGCCTCGTCGTCGTCGACGCTCATCTCGGCTTCGAGGCGCAAGCGCGCCAGCGGCGTGCGCAGGTCGTGCGAGATGCCGGCCAGCATCACGGCGCGGTCTTCCTCGACCTTGGCGAGTTCGCGCGCCATGCGGTTGAAGCCCATGTTGACCTGCCGGATCTCGCTCGTCAGCATGTTCTCGTCCAGGTGCGAGTCGTACTCGCCGTCGCCGATGCGGCTGGCCGCGAACGACAGGTCGCGCAGCGGCTGGTTGATCAGCCGCGCCACCGCGGCCGAGCCGAGCAGCGTGGCCACGAGCGCGATCGAGACCCACAGCAGCCAGGTGCCGGTCGCGACCGGGCGCAGGCGCTGCGGGTCGGCCTCGAGCCAGTAGGGGTCGTTCTCGATCGAGAACCCGACCCACAGTCCCTCGTTGGCGTTGACCGAGCGCGCGACCAACGTCCCAGGGCCGAGCCGGGCGCGCAGTTCGTCGGCGATCGCGCGCGAGAAGCGGTCGGACTCGAAGGGTTCCCAGCGGTCACCGGGCTCGCGCGGCAGCAGGCGCACGGCCTCCTGGTCGCTCATGGTCTTGACGAGCGCGACGCGGTTGATCGCATCCGAATACTGCAGCGCGGCGCGCGACAGATTGACGAGGCTCGCGATCTGCTGTGCGGCCTGCACCGCGCGCGGCTCGAACTCGAGCGCACGAAAGGTCTGCAGCCAGGCGAAGATGCCGCCCAGCACGAGCACCGCGAGCAGGACGAAGGTGCGCCAGAACAGGCTCAGCGCGAGCTTGCGGGTCGCCATTCAGGCGCGCGAAGTCGGGGCGGGCGTTCGGGTGGGAGGCGGCGTCGGCCCGGTCAGGCTGCACCATCGGGCACGAACACGTAGCCCACGCCCCACACGGTCTGGATATAGCGCGGCTGCGCCGGGTCAGGCTCGATCATCTTGCGCAGGCGCGAGATCTGCACGTCCAGGCTGCGGTCGAAGGGCTCGAACTCGCGTCCGCGCGCGAGCTGGGCGAGCTTGTCGCGGCTGAGCGGCTGGCGCGGGTGGCGCACGAGCGCCTTCAGCATCGAGAACTCGCCCGTGGTGAGCGCGATCTGCTCGCCCTCGCGCGACAGGCGGCGCAGCCCGAGGTCGAACTCGAAGCTGCCGAAGCTCACCGTCATCGGCTCCTTGGACGGAGCGCCGGGGGCTTCGACCGCCGGCCTGCGGCGCAGCACGGCGTGGATGCGCGCGAGCAGCTCGCGCGGGTTGAAGGGCTTGGGCATGTAGTCGTCGGCACCGACCTCGAGGCCGACGATGCGGTCCACGTCTTCGACCTTGGCGGTGAGCATGATGATCGGCGTCGCGTCCTTGGCCGCGCGCAGGCGGCGGCAGATCGAGAGTCCGTCCTCGCCGGGCAGCATCAGGTCGAGCACGATCAGGTCGATGCTCTCGCGCGTGAGCAGCCGGTTCAGCGCCTTGCCGTCCTCGGCGAGCAGCACGTCGAAGCCTTCCTGCGTCAGGTAGCGGCGCAGCAGGTCGCGGATGCGCGCGTCGTCGTCGACGACGACAATGCGGTCGGCACGGGTCGGGCTGGCTGTACTCATGCGGGCGGTCTCCAAATTTGTAACAACGGCAATTGTGGTCAGGAATGAAGCGGCTTTCAGGGGCTTCTGACCAGCTGTTACAACTCCCGCGCCACGCCCTGGCGTGGTGGCGGCCGGCGCGTGAACAGCATCACGCGGCTGTCAACCGCAGGCCGCCGGCGTGCGCTGTGTACTCCTGACCCCGGATTTCAACCAGAAAGCGACTCACCATGCCTTGCAAGCCCTCCTTCCGAATCGTCGCCGCCTCGCTGGCCCTGCTCGCCGCCGCGCCCGGCACGTTTGCCGCAGAGACTCCGGCCCCGCAGGGCGTCGTGAGCCTGCAGGCGAGCGCCACGGCCGAGGTGCCGCGCGACCTGTTGATCGTGACGCTCAACGCCACGCGCGAGGGCCCCGATGCTGCGGCCGTGCAGTCGGCGCTCAAGCAGGCGCTCGACGCCGCGCTGGCCGAGGCGCGCAAGGCCGCCAAGCCGGGCCAGGTGGATGTGCAGACGGGCAATTTCACGCTTTTCCCGCGCTACGGCAAGCAGAGCACCATCACCGGCTGGCAGGGCAACGCCGAGCTCGTGCTCGAGGGGCGAGACATGCCTGCCATCGCCGCGCTCGCCGGGCGCATCACGACGATGACGGTCGCGCGCGTCGCCTACAGCCTGTCGCGCGAACTGCGCGAGAAGACCGAGGGCGAGCTTGCGGCACAGGCCATCGCGCGCTACCGCGCCAAGGCAGCCGACATGGCGCGCCAGTTCGGCTACAGCGGCTACACGCTGCGCGAGGCGAGCGTCTCGGCCACCGAGCCCAACTTCCCGCAGCCGCTACCGCGCGCGCGCACGATGGCGGTTGCATCGGCAAGCGACGAGGCGCTGCCGGTCGAGGCCGGCAAGGGCGTGGTCAACATCGTCGTCAACGGCAGCGTGCAGTTGACGAAGTAGCAGCGGCCCTACTGCGCCGTCCAGCCGCCGTCCATCGCCCACGCCACGCCGCGGATGTTGTCGCCTGCGGGCGAGCACAGGAAGACGGCGAGCTCGCCGAGCTGCTCGGGGGTCGTGAACTGCAGCGAAGGCTCCTTTTCGCGCAGGAGGTCCTGGCGCGCCTGCTCGAGCGGGATCGCGTCGCGTTCGGATCGGGCATCGATCTGCTTCTGCACCAGCGGCGTCAGCACCCAGCCCGGGCAGATCGCGTTGACGGTGACGCCGCTCGTCGCGGCCTCGAGCGCGACCGCCTTCGTGAATCCGACGACGCCGTGCTTGGCGGCCACGTACGCCGACTTGTCGGCCGACGCGACCAGCCCGTGCACCGATGCGATGTTGATCACCCGCCCCCAGCCGCGCGCCTTCATCGGCGCCAGCGCGAGCCGCGTGGCGTGGAAGGCGGAAGACAGGTTGATCGAGATGATCGCGTCCCAGCGCTCGACCGGGAACGACTCCACCGGCGCCACATGCTGGATGCCGGCGTTGTTGACGAGGATGTCGACGCCGCCGAACTCGGCCGCGGCGTAGGCCATCATGGCCTCGATCTCGGCCGGCTTGCTCATGTCGGCGCCGTGATAGCCGGTGCGCACGCCGAGCGCCGCGACGGCCTGGCGCGGCGTGTCCGCGTCGCCGAAGCCGTTGAGCACGACGTTGGCGCCCTGGCGCGCGAGCGCGAGCGCGATGCCGAGCCCGATACCGCTCGTCGATCCGGTGACGAGCGCAGTCTTTGCCTTGAGCATGAAGTCGGTTCCTTTGCAGTGACGGTCGGGGTCGGAGATTGTTAGCATCCATTATCGAACCTCGAAACCGAAGTGCCATGAGAGATCCTGTCTCAACTCCCTTGCCCGGGCTAGCGCGGCCGTGACCCAAGAGCAGCCGCGCCTGAACCACGTTCAATGCCTGGATGGCCGCGGCCTGCACCGCATGGCGTACTGGGAGTGGGGCGACGCGGCCAACCCGCGCGTGCTGGTGTGCGCACACGGCCTCTCGCGCCAGGGGCGCGACTTCGACACGCTGGCCAGGGCCCTGTGTGCTCATTACCGCGTCGTCTGTCCGGACGTGGTCGGCCGGGGCCGGTCCGACTGGCTCGCCGACCCGATGGGCTACCAGATCCCGCACTACGTGGCCGACATGGTGACGCTGCTGGCGCGCCTGGACGCGCAGCAACTGCACTGGGTCGGCACCTCGATGGGCGGCCTGATCGGCCTCGGCCTGGCTTCGCTGCCGGGCTCGCCTATCGCCAAGCTCGTGCTCAACGACGTCGGCCCGGCAATCCAGTTCGCCGCGATCGAGCGCATCGGCACCTACCTCGGCGCGCCGATGCGCTGGGCCAGCGTGGAGGCGGCTGCCGACTACCTCGAGACGATCTCGCAGGGTTTCGGCCCGCGCACGCGCGCGCAGTGGCTGGCCCTGACGCGGCCGCAGCTCAAGGCCGACGGCGACGGCTTCGTGCCGCACTACGACCCGGCGATCGCGCTCCCGTTTCGCGGCGTGACGCCCGAGCTCGCCGCGGCCGGCGAGGCGGCGCTGTGGGCGAGCTACGACCGCATCGCAGCCCCGGTGTTGTTGCTGCGCGGCGCCGACTCGGACCTGCTCTCGCACGCCACGGCGCAAGCGATGACGCAGCGCGGCCCGAAGGCACAGCTGCGCGAGTTTGCCGGCATCGGCCACGCGCCGATGCTGATTGCCGACGACCAGATCGCCGCGGTGCGGGAGTTCCTGCTGTCACCATGAAGACCGGGTCTGCCGATCGGGCCGACACGGCGACGATCGTGCAACTGCTGGACCTGCCTGCTGCGCCCGAACGGCCACGCGACCCGAGCCAGCTCGAGCGCGCGCGCGCCTTTGCCGAACCGCTGCTGCAGGGCCGCGAGCTCGACACCGGCGAAGATGCGCTCGCCCACGCGCAGGGCGTCGCGGCGATCCTCGAGGCGCTCGGTGCGGCGCGCGAGCTGCAGGCCGCGGCCTACCTCGTCTATGCAGGCGACTTCCTGAGCCAGCCCGAGGAGGTCGTCGCCAAGGCCTTCGGCGCTTCGCACGCGAGCCTGGTGACGGCAACGCGCAAGCTGGTCGCGATCCAGCGCGCTGCGCGCGCGGTGCAGGTGCAGCAGGAGCAGCAGACGGAGCGCGTGCGCAAGATGCTGCTCGCCTTCTCGCGCGACCTGCGCGTCGTGCTGCTGCGCCTGGCGTCGAGACTGCAGACGCTGCGCTGGTTCGCGGCGTCGCGCCGGCCCTGCCCGGAGGCGCTGGCGCGCGAGGCTATGGATGTGTTCGCGCCGCTCGCCAACCGGCTCGGGATCTGGCAGGTCAAGTGGGAGCTGGAGGACTTGTCGTTTCGCTTCCTGCAGCCCGACGAGTACCGCGCAGTGGCGCGCCAGCAGGGCGAGACGCGCATCGAGCGCGAGCGCCAGATCGAGGCCATCCGGCGCCGCCTGGCCGAGGCGCTGCAGCAGCAGGGCATCCGCGCCGAGGTTCAGGGCCGGCCCAAGCACCTGTACAGCATCTGGAAGAAGATGCAGGGCAAGGGCCTCGCGTTCGCGAACGTGTACGACGTGCGCGCGCTGCGCGTGATCGTCGAGTCGCTGCCCGACTGCTACGCCGCGCTCTCGCGCGTGCACGAGCTCTACCCGGCCGTGGCGGGCGAGTTCGACGACTACATCGCGCGCCCCAAGCCCAACGGCTACCAGTCGCTGCACACGGTGGTGCAGGGCGCCGACGCGCGGCCGGTGGAGGTGCAGATCCGCACCCGCGCGATGCACGAGCATGCCGAGCACGGCGTGGCCGCGCACTGGGCCTACAAGGAGGCCGGCGCGCGCGGTTATGCCGGCGTCAGCGCCGGCGGCAGCTTCGACGCGCAGATCGCCGAGGCGCGCAAGGCGGTGCTGCGCCAATTGCTCGCCTGGGAGCGCGATTTCGCCGCCGGCGCCGAGGGCGGGCAGGGTGCCTTCGACGACCGCATCTACGTCATCACGCCGCAGGCGGCGGTGGTCGAACTGCCGGCCGGCGCGACGGCGATCGACTTCGCCTACCTGCTCCACACCGATCTCGGCCACCGCTGCCGCGGCGCGCGCGTCGATGGCGCGATGCAGCCGCTGAACCGGCCGCTCGCCAACGGGCAGACGGTCGAGATCATTGCCGCCAAGGAGGGCGGGCCGTCGCTCGACTGGCTCAACGCCGAGCAGGGCTACCTGAAGAGCCCGCGCTCGCGCGCCAAGGTGCGCGCCTGGTTCAATGCCCTCGCGCAGCAGGCGACGATCGCGCGCGGCCGCGAGGCGGTCGAAAAGCTCCTGCAGCGCGAGGGCAAGACCGCGCTCAGGCTCGACGACCTGGCGCAGCAGCTCGGCTTTCGCAACGCCGACGCGCTGTTCGAGGTCGTCGGCAAGGACGAACTCTCGCTGCGCGCGATCGAGAACCTGCTGCGTCCGGCCGCACCCATGCCGTCGCCCGACGAGCTGATCGCCCA
Source organism: Ideonella sp. (assembly GCF_016702655.1). GTDB lineage: Bacteria > Pseudomonadota > Gammaproteobacteria > Burkholderiales > Burkholderiaceae_C > CAIKUF01. Next base: position 11,308 of record NZ_JADJDO010000028.1, on the reverse strand, counting down.
GCGCCATGCGCGCGCGCCCGAGGCGGTGAGCGGCGGCGGCGTGCTCGTGGTCGGCGTCGAGTCGCTGCTGACCACGCTCGCGCGCTGCTGCCGGCCGGCGCCGCCGGACGCGATCGGCGGCTACGTGACGCGCGGCAAGGGCGTTGCGATCCACCGCCGCAACTGCAGCAACTTTCGCCAGATGGCCGAGCGCACGCCCGAGCGCGTGATCGCCGTCGCCTGGGGCAAGGGCGGCGCGGCGGCGCTGTACCCGGTCGACGTGATCGTCGAGGCCGCCGACCGCCAGGGCCTGCTGCGCGACATCTCCGAGGTATTTGCCAAGGAGAAGATGAACGTCGTCAGCGTCAACACGCGCTCGGTGGCCGATGCGCAAGGCGGGACGGCATGGATGACGTTCACGGTCGAGGTCGGCGACGCGGCGCGCCTGGCCGAAGTCCTCGCGCGTGTCGCCAGGGTCGGCGGCGTGCGCAGCGTGCGCAGGCGCTAGCGCCACTCCGGCGCGGCGGTGCGCTTTGCTACAATCCCCCCTTGCCCCAGGCGCGTAGCTCAGCTGGTTAGAGCACCACCTTGACATGGTGGGGGTCGTTGGTTCGAGTCCAATCGCGCCTACCAAATTCGGTAGTTGGATCAAGCACTTGGCGGAGACGCCAGGTGCTTTTTTTCTTGGCGGTGCGAAATCGCACCCGTCGGGAGCCGCCCTCGTGAACCGGGCGTGAATCTCGAAGCCGGTTGCGTCGAGCGGGACAAGCGGCGTGAGGCGACTCGCGACGCGGTGATGGCCGGCGCCGACAATCGACACCGGGCCGAGGCTCGCCTTCAAGCAGCCCGTCGCCGTGATCGGGTCGTCAGCCCGCGCGGCTCGCGTGATGCGCCGCCCGGTGCAGGTGCGCCAGGAAGTGGCGCACCGCGGGCTTGAGGGCGGTCTCGCTGCGCACCAGCGCGCCAAGCTGCAGCGTCAGCTCGCCATTCTCGACCGGGACGATCGTGCGAAAGCGCACGCTCGATGCTCAAAGCACGATCACGGAGACGCAGCCGAAGTAGATCAACAAGCTGAGGACGTCTTGCACGATCGTTGCCAGAGGCCCGCTGCCGTAGGCCGGGTCGGAGCCGAATCTGGCCAGCAACCAAGGCAGCAGCAGCCCGAGAACCGATGCCACCACGCTGGCCCCGGCCAGCGCCAGCGTCACGGCGGCGGCCAAGTACAGTTCTCCAAACACCACCCAGATCATCGGAAACGCCAGCAGCGCGAGCACCAGGCCGATCAGCAAGCCGGTGCGCAGCTCACCGCCGATGAGCTTTGCCAGGCCCACATGGCTCAACGACAGGCCGCGCACGGCCACCGCCTCGGTCTGCGTGCCGATGGCATCGGCGAGGTAGACGAGCCCAGGCACGAAGAACGCCAGCGCCGGCATGGCGGCCAGCGCCGATTCGAAACGCGCGACGACGAAAGTGGCCAACATGCTGCCACCCAGGCCCACCAATAGCCAGGGCAGGCGGTGCCGAACCCGCCGCATTGGCGCCTCTTCGATGGCTTCGCGCGCCCGGTCCGACTCGCGCGTGATGCCGGCCAGGCGGTGCAGGTCTTCGACATGCTCGCGACGCAGGATCCTCATCAGCTTGGTTGGACCGACCACGCCGACCAGACGTCCGGCCGCGTCGACGACCGGGATTGCAGAGACGCCATGGTGCAGGGCGATCGAGGCCATCTTCTCCTGGTCGGTGTCCGGCAGGACGCGGATACCGTCGCGGCGTGCTGCCGCGCCGATTTCAGCGTCGTCGGGCAGTGCCAGCAACTCCGCTGCCGTCAGCGTGCCGAGCAGTCGCTCGCCAGGTTCGATCACGCACACCAGTTCCCAGGCGGTTTGCCGAAGGTGGCGGATCCGACCGCGCAGCGCCGCGGCCGAATCGCCGGGGTAGGCCAGGACGACGTGGGGCCCGATGTGGTCGGCGGAGGTCTCGCGGTCCGACTCGTGCAGGCGCAGCATCTTCATACGGGTACACCCTGTGATCGCCGGTGGCTGGGAACTGCCCAATGCTGGATTGTCGGCTTCGCCAAGCTTCGAACCCGCGGTCGACGCGCTAGTGGATGTGACCACCAAGGTTGGTGCGGCAGCGCTGGCCGATCTGTTGCTGGCAACTTGCCGACGGCCCAGGCGATGTAGAGCGCCATCGGCAGCGGGCAAGGAAGTCGCCAGCCCCACGGACTGCCCAAAGGGTCTGGGATCTGCGCGCCAGGGCCGGCTGCGCCCAGCCCGCCCGCTAGGGCAATCAGGCGCGGCGCCTGATCAACTCGACCATGGACGCCGGTGTCACGGCGCCGCTCGTTGCGCGCGCCTCTTCGAGCTCCGGTCGGATGAAGGCATCGGCCTGATTTGGATCAGGGCGATGTACCCCGCCACGCCATTTCCTTTACCCGCCCATCAGCACCCACGATAAGAAAGCGCTATCGCGCCGTGCTGCGCCGCATCTTCTCCTCGACGGCACGTCGTTCATAGACTGCGCGACTTCTTCCCAGGCCGGATCTTTGGTCCGCGCGGGGCCGAGCACGTCGTCGAGGAGACAGACCATGCACATCGACTCCAAGCCCACCCGCCGCCGCCTGCTGCAGCAGGCCGGCGCCGCACTGCCGCTGCTCACAGGTTGGCCGCTGGCCCGCGCGCAGGAGTCTCCGGCCAAGCCGGTGCGGCTGATCACCGCGTTCCCGGCCGGCAGTGGCCCTGACGCCGCGTTGCGGCTGGTCGGCGAGGGTCTGTCGAAGACCTGGAAGCAGCCTGTGCTGATCGACAACAAGCCTGGCGGCAACGGTTTCATCGCGATCGACGCGCTGCGCCAGGCACCCGCCGATGGCGCCACGATGATCCAACTCGACAGCAACCATCTGACGACGCATCCGCACGTGTTCAGCAAGTTGCCTTACGACGCGCAGAAGGATCTGGAGCCGGTGCGGGCGCTATTTCGCAACTACTTCTTCGTCGCCGTCTCGGCGCAGGGGCCATTGCAGACGCTCGATGACATCGTCGGCGCGGCGCGCAAGGCGCCGGGCAAGATCAACTACGGCTCGTGGTTCAACGGCAGCCCTGGCCACCTCGGTGGCCTGTTGCTGCAGTCGCAGAAGGGCATCGAGATGGTGCACGTGCCGTTCAAGGAGATGTCGCAGCTCTATGCCGCGGTTGCGTCGCAGGAGATCGACTGGGCGATCGGCAGCGCCGCGAGCGCCGGACCGCTGCAGAAGGCAGGCCGCCTGCGCTTCGTCGCCGCCGCCGCACCGCAGCGCTCGGAGCTGTATCCGCAGGTGCCAGCGACCGGCGAATCGGCCGCCGACAAGGACTACATCGTTGCCTCCTGGACGGGCCTGTTCGCCGCGCGGCACGCCGCTCGCGCTGCGCGAGCGCATCGCACAGGACGTCGCGCGCGTGCTTGCGTCGCCCGAGGTCGTCGAGCGATTCCGGATCCTCGACTACCAGCGCTTCGATGCCGGCCCGCAGGCCTACGCCAACGTGATCGCGAGCGAGACCGGCAACTGGGCGGGCGTGATCCGCAAGGCCGGGCTCAGGCTCGACTGAACGACTCCGCACAGCGCATCGCTACGCAGCGACGTGCCTGGCGACAGTCAGCCCGCGCGGCTCGCGTGATGCGCCGCCCGATGCAGGTGCGCCAGGAAGTGGCGCACCGCGGGCTTGAGGGCGGTCTCGCTGCGCACCAGCGCGCCAAGCTGCAGCGTCAGCTCGCCATTCTCGACCGGGACGATCGTGAGGTAAGGGGCCACGAGCGGATGCGCGGCAATCGGCTGCGGCATCAGCCCGACAAGGTCGCCGTTGGCGAGCAGCGCGGCCAGGCCCAACGTGGAGTTGATCCAGGCCCCTGCGGCCGGGATCGGCAGGCCGTGGCGTTCGAAGAGCATCTTGGTGTAGCCCGGGTCGGTGGACGCACCGGTGAACACCCACCGCGCCTCGGCGAGTTCGGCCAGCGTCCGCGCGCGCCGCAGCGGGTGACCCTTGCGGACCACGATCACGAGCGTGGTCGGCATCAGCTTCTCGACCACCAGCTCGCCGGCGGGCACCATGTCGGGCAGCGGGCCGAGCGCAATGTCGACTTCGCCCTTGCGCAGGCGTGTCAACTGGGCGAAGTAGAGCTCTTCGCTGATGTGCAGGTTGATCTCGGGGAACTCGCGGCCGAAGGTGCGCAGCGCTTCCGGCACGAGCAGCATCAGCGCCAGCGGCACCGCAGCGATGCGCAGGTGGCCGATCATCCGTCCGCCGAGCTGGCGGATCTGGTCCACCGCCTGCGCGATCTCGCGCTCGGCGATGGTCGCCCCCTCGTACAACACCTTGCCCTGTGCGGTCGCGACGACGCCGGTCGTCGAGCGCTGCAGCAGTGTCGTGCCGAGCTCGCGCTCGAGTTCGCGCACGAGCTTGGTCAGGGCCGGCTGCGAGACGCCGATCCGGCGCGCCGCCGATCGGATGCTGCCTTCCTCGACCGCGGCCAGCAGTGCACGCAGGCTGGTGAGCTTCATGCCGAATGATAACGACCGGTTATCGCCGTCGGCAATGCGGCATCTTCTGCGCCGACCGAGCGCTTCCTAGACTGCCGCGGCAATGCTGGTGACGGATCGCGGGCCGTTCGCGCCGCCCCTCGCACAGAGCAAGAGAACAACCATCCAGCCAACCGGAGACAGACATGAAAGCAAGACTGCTCACGACCCTCATTGCCGGCGCGCTGCTCACGCCCCTGCTGGCGGCAGCCCAGGAAGTCACGCTCAGGGTCCACCATTGGGCCAGTCCGCGCTCGAACCAGCACGCCGGGGCGCTGGTGCCATGGTGCGAGAAGGTCATGAAGGACTCCGCCAACCGGATCAAGTGCGACGTGTTCCCGGCGATGCAGCTCGGCGGCGCGCCGGCGCAGCTCTACGACCAGGCGCGCGACGGCGTCGTCGACGTGGTGTTCACGATTCCCGGCTACACCGCCGGGCGCTTTCCGCTGATGGAGGTTTTCGAGTTGCCTTTCATGATGTCCAACCCCGAGGCCACGAGCCGCGCCGGGTGGGACTACGCGGCCACGCATGCGAAGGACGAGTTCAAGGACACGCGCCTGATCGCGGTCAGCATGAACGGGCCCTGCAACATCTACACGAGCAAGCGGCCGGTGCTCACGCAGGCCGATTTCAAGAGCCTGAAGGTGCGCGCGCCGAACCGGCAGACGGGCAAGATGCTGGCGATGCTCGGCGCGACGCCGGTCGGGATGCCGCTGCCGGGGATCCCGGAGGCGATGTCCAAGGGCGTCATCGACGGCGCCGTCGTGCCCTACGAGATCGCGCCGTCGATCAAGCTCGGCGAGCTGAGCAAGCATGTCGCCGAGACCGACCGCAACTATCCGGCGATGTGCGCGACGGTCTTCGTCACGACGATGAACCTGGCCAAGTACAACTCGATGCCGCCCGACCTGCGCGCGGTGATCGACCGCAATTCGGGCGTCGAGACCTCGGGCTGGTTCGGCAAGGTGCTCGGCGACGGCGACATCCCGGGCAAGAAGCACGTGGTCGACGGCGGGGTCGAGGTGCACCCGATTCCGGCCGCCGAGCTGGAACGCTGGAAGAAGGCGACGGCGTCGCTGGATGACCAGTGGGCCGCCGAGATGAAGGGCAAGGGCGCCGACGGCGCGCGCCTGCTCGGCGCCGCGCGCGACCTGATCAAGCAACACACCAAGTGACGGCGCGGCGGAGCCGTGGCTGAAGCTCTCTTCGTCGACGCCGAGCGGCCCGCAGGGCCGGTAGGTCGGCTGCTCGACCGGCTGTGCCGCCTGTTCGCGGTCGCCAGCGGCGTCATGCTGGTGCTGATGGCCGCGATGTCGCTGGCGAGCATCGTCGGGCGAAGCCTGTTCGACCAGCCAATCGTCGGCGACTACGAACTGGTGCAGGCGATGAGCGCGGTCGCAGTGGCGATGGCCCTTCCGTTCTGCCAGATGGTGCGCGGGCACGTGATCGTCGACTTCTTCACCACGCGCTGCCCGGCGTGGTTCAACAAGGGTCTCGACGTCGCCGCGAGCCTGCTGCTCGCCGCCGCGGGCTTCGTCGTTGCGTGGCGGGTGGCGGTGGGCATGATCGACCTGCGCGCCAACGGCGACGCGTCGATGCTGCTCGGGGTGCCGACCTGGTACGCCTACGCGCCGATGGTGCCTTCCTTCTGCCTGCTCGGTTGCGCCGCGTTGTACACGGCCTGGGTCGACCTGCGCGGTGGTGTGCGATGACCGGCATCGAACAAGGCTTGCTGATCGGGGCGCTGATGCTGGTGCTGCTGGCGCTGCGCGTGCACATCGGCATCGCGATGCTTGCCGCCGGGGCCATCGGCTATACCTGGGTCGCCGGCTTCGAGCCGCTGCTGAACTACTTCAAGGCCGCGCCCTACGCGCGCTACTCGACCTACGACCTGTCGGTGGTGCCGCTGTTCCTGCTGATGGGCCAGTTCGCGACGCACGGCGGCCTGTCGCGCTCGCTGTTTCGGGCCGGCAATGCGCTGATCGGCCACTGGCGCGGCGGCATGGCGATGGCGTCGGTCGCGGCCTGCGCCGGCTTCGGCGCGATCTGCGGCTCGTCGCTCGCGACTGCGGCCACCATGGGCCAGGTGGCCTTGCCCGAACTGCGCCGCCAGGGTTACTCGCCGCGCCTGGCGAGCGCGTCGATTGCCGTCGGCGGCACGCTGGGCATCCTGATCCCGCCCTCGGTGCCGCTCGTGATCTATGCGATCCTGACCGAGCAGAACATCGCCAAGCTGTTCGTCGCGGCGATCGTGCCGGGCCTGATCGCGATGGTGGGCTACATGGTCGTGATCGGTGTCATCGCCCGCATCGATCCGGCGCAGGCGCCCGCCGGCGACAAGCTGGCGCTGGGTCTGCGGCTGCGCGCGCTGGTCGAGGTCTGGCCGGCGCTGCTGATCTTCCTGGCGGTCATCGGCGGCATCTACGGTGGGATCTTCACCCCCACCGAAGCGGCCTCGATCGGCGCCCTGGCAACCGCCTTCGTCGCCTGGCGGGGCGGCGGCCTCAAGGGGCGCGGCTTCCTCGAGTGCGTCTATGGCACGGCAAGCGCGACCGGCATGATCTTCCTGATCATGCTGGGTGCCGACCTGCTCAATGTGTTCCTCGCGCTGACGCAGATGCCGGCCGAACTCGCGCGGCACGTTGCCGCGATGGGGCTGTCGCCGCTGGCGATCGTGTTCATGATCGTCGTCATCTACATCGTGCTCGGCTGCATCATGGACAGCCTGTCGATGCTGCTGCTGACGGTGCCGATCTTCTTCCCGATCGTGATGGGCGTCGACTACCTCGGGCTGGACCCCGAAGCGAAGGCGATCTGGTTCGGCATCCTGTCGCTGATGGTGGTCGAGATCGGCCTCATCACGCCGCCGGTCGGTATGAACGTCTACATCATCAGCAGCATGTCCAAGGACGTTCCGATGTCGAGCATCTTCCGCGGCATCGTCCCGTTCCTGTTCGCCGACCTTGCGCGCGTCGCGCTGATCATGTTCGTGCCGGCGATCGTGCTGCTGGCGCTCAGGCTCTGAGCCAGCGGCTGTCGCACGCGCGCGGCCCACGCAGCTTGCGCGGGCTGCGGGATCGGCAGCGATCCCGCCTCACAAGGAAGCGCCGGGCCGCCCCAAGCGTCCTTGACCCCCACGGGGGGCGGGCTGGGCGCAGCCCGGCCCTGGGGGCGCTCACAAGGAAGCGCCGGGCCGCCCCAAGCGTCCTCCTGAAGGAGGGGGGGCCCCCCCCCGCGCCCCCCCCCCCCCCCCCCCCCCCCCCCCCCCCCCCCCCCCCCCCCCCCCCCCCCCCCCCCCCGCCCCGGCGGGGGGCGCCGCCGCCCCCGGGGGGGGCGGGGGCGGAAGGGCGGGGCGCGGCCGGGGGGGGGGCGGCCCCCGGGGGGCCCCCGCCCGGGGGGGGGGGCCCCCCCCGGGGGGGGGCGGGGGCCGCCCCCGGGGCCGGGGGCCCCGGCCCGGGGGCCCGGGGGGGGGGGGGGCCGCCCCCCCGCGCCCGGGGCGGAAAAGCGCCCCCGCCCCCCCCCCGCCACCCCCCCCGGCCCCCCCCCCCCCGGCCCCGCGGGCGGGGCGCTCGCCCCCCCAGGCGGCGGGGGCCGGCGAGGCCGGCCCCCGCCAGGCCGGCCTGCGCGCCGGCCGGCTCCTCCCCGCGCCCGCGGGCGCGGGCCCTCCGGCCAGGCACGACCCGGCTGGCGCGCTGCCCGCCCCCGGCCCCGGCGCGAGGCCGACCACCGGCACGCCGGCTGGGCGCCAGCCTCGCCTGGGCCTCAGGCCGCGGCCCCCAGGCCTGGGCCCGGCCCCCCCCCTTTCCACGGCGTCCTTGACCCCACGGGGGCGGGCTGGGCGCAGCCCGGCCCTGGGGGCGCTCACAATCGGCGCGTTCCATGGCCAAGGAAGAGCCGGCATGAAGACCCAGCGCAGGGACTGAGCGTGCAAGCGCTGCCCGGCGTTCCCTTGCGCCTGCTGCGCGCGGTGGCGGGTGTGGCGCAATGCGGCAGTGCGGCGCGTGCGGCGGGGCATCTTCACCTGTCGGTGTCTGCCGTGACCCGCGCCGTCCTGCGCGCCGAGGCCATGCTCGGGCTGGCGCTGTTCGAGCGCGGTGCGCGCGGCATGGTGCCCACGCCGGCCGGCCAGGTGCTGGTCGCGCGCGTGCGCCGCGCATGGGACGAGCTGGCGCTCGCCCAACCGGCAGCGGGGCGCGGCTCGGCGGCACGCGACGACACGCTGACGCGCCAGGTCACCGAGGCCATGCTCGAGGCCCTGGCCGCGGTGGCCGAGGCGCGCAGCGAAGGCGCGGCGGCGCGCCGCCTGGGCGTCTCGCAGGCTGCCGTGCACCAGGCGCTGCGCCAGCTCGAACACGCCTCGCGCCTGCACCTGTTCGAGCGCTCGCGGCGCGGCACGCGGCTCACCGACGCGGGCGAGCGGCTGTTGCTGCGCGGCAAGCTGGCGCTCGCCGAACTGCGCATCGGTCACGATGAGATCTCCGCCTGGCGCGGCCTGCGCAGCGGGCGCGTGGCAGTGGGCGTGCTGCCGATGGCGGGCGACGTGCTGGTGCCGCAGGCCCTGGCGCGGCTGTTCAAGGCCGAACCGGGCGTCGTCGCCACTGTCGCCGACGGCACCTACGAAGCGCTGCTGCACCAGTTGCGCCATGCCGACGTCGACCTGATCGTGGGGCCCTTGCGCGGTGAACAGGCCGCACCCGAAGTGCAAGAGCAACTGCTTTTCGTCGACCGGCTGGTGCCGGTGGTGCGCAGCGCACATCCGCTGCTGGCGCGAGGGCGTCCGCGCACACTGCGCACGCTGCTGCGCTGGCCCTGGATCGGCCCGCTGCCCGGCACGCCCGCCGGCGCGGCCTTCGAGCGCGCCTTCGCTGCCGCCGGGCTGCCGGCGCCGGCGGTCAGCGTGCAGGTCAACAGCCCGGCTGTGGTGCGCTCGGTGCTGTGCGCCGGCGAGCACGTGGCGCTGCTCTCGCCGCTGCAGATTCGCGCCGAGGTGGCAGCCGGGCTGCTTTGTGTGCTGCCGGTGCCGGTGCAGGGCACCGAGCGCCCGATCGGGATCGCGCAGCGGCGCGATGGCCTGGCCTCTGCCGCCAGCCGCGCGCTGGTGCGCGAACTCGAGACGATCGCCCGCGACATCGCTGCGTGAAGTCATAAGCAGAACGCAACGCTGACCCGCTGCTTTGCTCTGGTGGCCGGCTGCGCCTGCGGCGATGCTTCACCATCGCCAAGGCGGGCTGCGGCGGCAATCCACGGAGAAACGGAGAAGGCATGCCTCGTGCTGATGACGCCCGCCGTCGCTCGCTGCTGATCGCCGCGGCGCTGGGCATCGCCGTCCCCGCGTGGGCGCAGCCGGCGCCGCCGATTCGTCTCGTGGTTCCGTTCACGCCCGGTGGCAGCAGCGACATCCTGGCGCGCGCGCTGGCGCCCAGGCTGGCGCTGGCGCTGGGGCGCAACGTGATCATCGACAACCGGCCGGGTGCCGGCGGCTCGCTCGGTGCAGCCGAGGTGGCCCGTGCCGCGCCCGATGGGCAGACGCTGCTGATGGGCCACATCGGCACCCTGGCCGTCAACCCGGCGCTCTATCCGCGCCTCGCCTACGACCCGATCAAGAGCTTCACGCCGGTGGCCTGGGTTGCGCGGGTGCCCAACGTGCTGGTGGTGCGCGCCGCATCGCCATGGAAGACCTTGAGCGACTTCGTGCAGAGCGCGCGCGCCCGACCGGGGCAGCTCACCTATTCTTCAGGCGGCAACGGAAGCGCAGCCCACATCGGCTTCGAGTACCTGAAGCTGCGCACGAAGATCTTCGTGCTGCACATTCCCTACCGCGGCACGGCACCTTCGATCAACGACCTGCTCGCCGGCCAGGTCGATGCAACCTTCACCGGCACGCCGGCCGTGTTGCCGCATGTACGCAGTGGCAGGCTGCGCGCGCTGGCGGTCGGCAGCTCCGGACGCATCGACGCCTTGCCCGATGTGCCGACCATCGCCGAGGCGGGCTATCCGGGCTTCGAGGCCGATCAGTGGTACGGCGTCGTAGCGCCCGCCGGCACGCCCGCGGCGCTGGTGGTGCGGCTCAATGCCGAAATCAACAAGGCCCTGGCGCTGCCCGACGTGGCGCGCCAGCTCGCCGCCGAGGGTGCCGTGCCCGCGCCCGGAACGCCCGAGGACTTTGCCCGTCTCATCGCGCGCGAGATCCCGCGCTGGGCCGAGGTGGTCAGGGCCGGAAACGTCCAACCCAACTGAGGAGCCAGGCATGTCTGTCGTCAAGATTCTTCCTGCAGCGCTCGCGTTGAGCGCCGCGCTGGGCCTGGCCGGTTGCGCCGGCATCGCGCCCGCGGGCAGTGCGCCCGCGCCGACCGCTGGCGCGCCGGCCGCGGCGCAGGCGAAGACCGAGGTCGTGTGGCTGGGTCAGTCGGCCTTCAAGATCACTTCGCCGGGCGGCAAGGTCATCGTCACCGATCCCTGGCTGCGCACCAACCCGCGCACGCCGGCGCATTACAAGCAGCTCGAGAACTTCGGCAAGATCGACGTGTTGCTGGTCAGCCATGGCCACTTCGATCACATCGCCGACGCGCCTGCGCTGGCCCAGATGTACAAGGTGCCGATTCGAGCGCCGGGGGACCTGAACAACACCGTCATGACCCTGGGCGTGCTGCCGGCGGCGCTGCTGCCGCGCATGAACAAGGGCGGCACCATCGAGCCGGCGCCCGGGATCAAGGTGACTGCGGTACGCGCCGAGCATTCGTCGATCTATGTCTGGCGCAACCCCGCCAGCGAAAGGAC
>NZ_JADJDO010000027.1 GCF_016702655.1 Ideonella sp. | reverse complement strand
TGGCGCTGACGTGCGATACATGTGGCGAGGCGCTCGTGTTCCAGGGTGTCGTGGCTGATCTTTCCTCCGGTGACGATCACCAGATCACCGCAGCCATGGAAAGTGAACTGCCGTTTCCCGCCCCAAAGGCCGCCGGCGCGTTCTACGACGCCGTGTTCAGCGTCGGAATCGAACGAGCGCGATTGGCGGACGCCGATCTTCGCGTGCTCGAGGTGGGGACCGGTAGGGGAGTCCTCTCCGCGGCGTGCTTTGCGGTCAAGCAGCCGAGGACCTACCTGGCAACGGATATCTATCCTGCGCTCCTAGCAGAGTTGTACCCCCGCCTTGTCCAGTGGTCGACGCCGGCAACGCAGGTTGCGGTAGGAACGCTCGATGCCACGACGACGCTCAACATTCGATCGGGCAGCATCAATCTGGTGCAGGGAAAGGGCGTGCTCCACCACATCCTGGACTACACGGAGTTTCTGGTGGCTTGCTCGCGGATTCTTGACAGGCCCGGAGCGATTGTCTTCACCGAGCCGCTGTTCGATGGCTGGCTCTACTTCGTTTCCATGATCCAGGTGATAGAGCACCTCGACGAGCGCAAGGCCCTGAAGGTCGCACTGAGCGCGCAGTCGCGAAAGAAGCTGATGCAGCGACGTACAAGCCTGAGCCTGAAGCTGAAGAAGCAGGGTGATCTGGAGTACCTGAAGCAGTTCGGCGACATGGACAAGCACATCTTCAGCGTGAGCGATTTCGACAACGTCTCGAGGCGTACGGGAATGCACTGGTTCTTGATCCGGGATCAGCGCGACATCCGGGCACAGATGATGAGGAGCTTCAAGCGCCTCCTGCAGACACCAGAAGAGCTCGCCGCGATCGAGGACGTGATCTCAAGTACGACGCCGTCGTGGCCGAACAACGCGCTCTTCACCGACCTGCGCGCCGGCATCTGCTTCCACTGGTAGCGGTTCGCTGCTTGCGATGGCCGAACGACTGTGAAACGCAGTCGCGGACGTCAGGCTGCCAGCGCAAGGTGGAAGATCATCAGCCGAGTGTGAAGAATGGGAGTAAAGACCGCACTGCTTCGATTCCGGCCGGCCGAGCGCGACAGCGGCAGCGCTGTTCGCTCGTGCCTGCAGCCCCTACTTCGACGACGTTCTGCGCGGCGCAGATGAATCCGACCGCACGTCCGGAGCAGCGCGCAAGGCACGAACATAGTCGACGATTACCTCGATGTCAATGTTGCCCTCGTCGAGGAATCGGCTCTCGTTGCGCAGCGACATGCCCGCGACGCGGGTCTTGTCCAGCGCCGACTCGTCGATCTTTGGCAGTGCCGCTGAGCCGCGCTTCTTGTTCAGTTCAACGACGATGTTGCGCAGGTTCTCGCGCGAGATCTGGAAGGCGAAGGTCTCGAACCCGTTCCAGGAGTCGGTCTTCTGCGCGCCAGCCACCGAAGTGACGTAGCGGGTACCGGCTCCAAAGTAGGTCAACACGAAGTTCACCCTGCCGTCCGAGCGTATGTTCTCCCGCTTCGCCAGTTCCCGATTGAAGACGCTGGCAATGATGGGTATGCCGACCCAAACGTCGGCAGTTGTCGGTGCCTGCACGACGATGCCCAGCGTCACGCCGGAGTGCGCCTTGCCGGTGCGGGTGGATCTCGGAATCGACAGTCGCGTCTCTACCTGAAGGTCACCCTGTCCGGGTTCGAACAGCAAGGGCTTGCGCGCCGCGGAGAAGTCGCCACCGAAATGGACATGGATGCCCGACCCTGGAATCTGCGTGCGCAGCATCGCCGGCAGCGGCCGGGTGTCAAAGCGCCACCGCACTGCTTGAGGCTCGACCGCGTAGCTGAAGGCCTTGTGGATCGCCCGGATGTCGTCGCCAGCGACTGTGCCGCTGGCATCCCATTCGGCGCGCGTGATGCCCAGATTGCGCACCGTCATCACGGTCTTGTCCGGCGTATAGCGCTCCGCCTCGCGTCGCATGGACTCGGGAGGATCGGCACCGCAACTCGTGAGCTTGCCCGGCTGGCGCCAGATGCCGTCCACCGGAATGCAAAGGATCGTGACCCGATTGCCGACTGGATCGACGCGGAACACACCACGCTGGAACTCGATGTCGGCTGAAGTCAGCGCCTCGCCCTCGAAGTCTGCAACCACCGGCCCCGGCGCCCGGGCGGTCGCGAGGCCGGGCAGCGCAAACAGAACTGCGGCGAGGGCAACGATCACCCCGCGCTGGCGGCTCACGACGGTGGCAGTTCTCATCGATCTTGCCCGGTCGTGGATCATTCGCCCGTGAGCCGCGCTTCGGGAATCCCGAGCTTGGCGAGACTCGCGCGACTCTTAGGGTCGGCCACGAACTCGGCAGCCAGCACGTTGCTGCGTGAGCCGCGAACCTTCGCGAACTCCGAGCGCAGCGTCGCGGGTCGCTCGGCACCGCAGGCGTCGGTGATCCTGCCAACGACAGCGTCCGGGTCGTGCGTCAGTTCATCGTAGTCGAGCACCTCTACGGCGAGGCCGGACTTGGCGAAGTAGGCCTCGAGCGCCAACTCCTGATGCCAGAGGTGCGACACCCAGTGCCGGATGCGCTCACCGTCGTAGGCAAGCTTGGCGGCCTTGGCGGTGATCGCCTCGGGAATCGCCTTGTTGCGATGCGAGAGCTTGGTCTCGGTCATCGTGTACAGCGAAATGGCCTGATTGATGATGTTGCGCCGCGTCAGCACGAACCGCTTGAAGTCACCGAAGAGAAGCCGGTCCAGGCCGGTTGCGATCAGGGGCTTCAGGTGCGGGTAGGTCGCCTTGAGGCCGAAGGCGCCGTTGGCGCTCGACCGGTGCTCGAGCAGCCAGTGGATATAGCCGAAGAGTGTGTCCGCCTGCCCGGGCGCCCTTTTCTGGATGCCCTGCTTGATCCTCGGCAGCAACTGGGGGTTGAGGTATTCACCCGGACGGCCGGTGACTCCGGTGTTGGTCAACAGATCGGCCAAGTAGGAACTGCCCGACCGGGCGGTGAAGTAGATCAGATAGGGCCGGCGTTGGGCCAGCGTCGTCTGCAGCCGGGCCAGGCTATCAAACTCGAGCGGCTTGTGGTCGAAGAGCGTTTCGAAGGCTGAATTCAAGGCATTCCTCGGGCCGCGCGATGCGTCGCTCAGCGGCCATTGCAAACTCACTCGTTGAACAGGGCCGGCGGCGCAACAGGTACATATTGCCGGGCGACGTATTCGTAGTCGGCAGCGAACATGCGCACGATGGACTTGCGCAACGGCGGCGTCAACTCGAACAGGCGCCCGTCCCATGCCCGCTTGGGGTGCTTTGCCGCACCTGCGGCGCCCGTTCCGCCGCGTGCGCGCAGCAGCTGCGAGATCGCGACCTTCGCCGCGTCGGGGTCGATGCCCGACGCGCGCACCGCGTCGACGGCGCGCAGCACATGTTCGGGTACCGACTCGTTGACGCGCTGGGGGACGAGCCCTCGGCCCTTGAGCGCCGGGGGGAGACCGCTGTCGATGTTGGACAGGAAGTCCCAGACGAAGTCGCCGTCCAGGAACTGCGCAGCCTCGAACGGGCGCACGATCATCGCCTCGGCGCCGAAGTGCTTTGCCCAGCGGTCGAGTATCACCGGGTAGCGCATCTCGATCTCGCGGTTGCCCAGGAGGTGCAGCGTGTAGTCGCGGATGTCGGACTGCCAGGGGCTGTACCTGGGCACGGTCTTCAACGCCTGGTTGAAGAGCGACGCGATCCACTGGTCGTGGCGGCGCAGGTAGATGACGATGCGGCACTCGGTGCCGAAGTTCGCCAGCAGTTCATGGATGCGCGCGACCTCGGCATCGTTGGCAAGGAAGAAGTATTCCGAGCTCAACAGCACGTGCCGGCCGGCGCCGAGCGCTTCGCGCAGTGCCTTCTCGAGGCCGTCGGCGTCCGGCACCTGCGCCGCGTCCGGGCGACCGATCAGCCGCTTGCTGACGCCATAATGGGCCGCGTCATGGATGCCCACCCTGGGATAGTCGAGCCCGTGCTCATGCAGAACCTGCCGGTGCCGGTCGCAGAAGGCCTGGATGGAAGACGAGCCGCTCTTGTTCAGGCCGATATGCAGGAAGATCATTGCAAATGAGTATACGAAACCCAAGCCTCGGCGCGGCCTGAGCGGCACCCGGCCATTGCCCTCGGATGCTCACCTGGAATCTGCTCTCGCGCAGGCCGCCGCGGCGCCTCGGAATCCCGCATGCGGCGCGCCATTTCGGCGCACCCGCGGCGCGCGTCGTGATCCTCGAGCGCGACCCCAACCCGTCGAGCGCCACCATCCTCGCCCCCTGGCTGCGGCGTGAAGGCAGGCCCTTCGAGTTCTCGCACACCACGTCGCCCTTGTTCGCCCCCGGCGACTACGTCGTCATCGTGCGCTACCTCACCCCCGGATGGCGCAAGGCCATCGAGGCCCAGCGCGACCATCTGGCCGGCGTGGCCTATTTCATGGACGACGACCTGTGGGATCGCGCCGCCTGGGAAGGGCTGCCGGCCGACTACCAGCGCCGCCTGCACGATCGCGCGCTGCGCCACCGGCCCTGGGTCGAACGCCACTGCGACGCGCTGTGGGTCAGCACCGAGGCGCTGGCGCGCAAGTACGCGCAGCACGCGCCGCAGCTGATCCCGCTCATGCCTGACGCGGCGCTGCTGGCGCAGGCGGAACCGGTGCATGTCGCCTACCACGGCACGGCTTCGCACGGCGCCGAGATCGAGTGGCTGCGCTCGGTCATGGCGGAGGTGCTTGCGCGCTGCCCGCAGGTGCACTTCGAGCTCTTCGGCGACTGGCGCGTCGCGCATGCCTGGCGCGAGTTGCCGCGCGTGGCGGTGCTGCACCCGATGAAGTGGCCCGCCTACCTGGCCTACACCGGGGCGGCGCGGCGCCACATCGGCCTGTCGCCGCTGCTGCCCACGCCGTTCAACGCCGCCCGCGGTGCGGTCAAGTTCTACGACTTCGCGCGCATGGGGGCAACCGGCATCTACAGCGACGTGGCGCCGTTCGCCGGCTTCGTTCGCGATGGCATCGATGGCCTGCTGCTGCCCAACGAACCGGCGCGCTGGGTCAATGCGATCGTCGCGCTGGCCGGCGACACAACCCGGCGGGAGGCTCTCGCCGAGGCGGCGCGCGCACGCGCGCTTGCCAACAGCGCGGGCAGCTGATCCGCGAGCCGTCAGACCTGGCTTGCCTGGCGCGATGCCACTGCCGCCGGCTGGCGCACCGGTGCAGGCGCTTCGGCTGCCGTGGCCACCGCGCGCGGTGGCATCTGGAGCAGCCACTGCGGTTGCTGGTGCGGCGCTTCAGCGGCGCGGAAGTGCTGCAGCGCGATGTCGGCCGTGGCCTCGAGGTCGGCGTCGGTGTAGCCCCAGGTGTCGCCCGGCGACTGGTACCAGCGCAGCACGTCGGCAAGCAGCGCGCGCCCGCCGGCCACATCGAGCGGTGCGCCGATGCGCTCGGCCAGCAGTTGCGCAAAGTTGCCGCGCTGCGCGAGCGCGATCGCGGCGCTGGCGGTGTAGAAGCTCGGGCCGAAGCAGATCACCGGCACGCCACGCGCCGCGGCTTCGAATCCGACCGTGGAGTTGATGCACACCACGAGCAGGCCGGGTCCGTACAGGCGCGACAGGTTGCCGCCTACCCAGCGCGCGCCGGGGGGCAGGCGGTAATGCGCGCCGTCCATCGGATGGCGCTTGACGAGCACCGGCAGCTGCGGCGCCATCAGGCGGGCCTGCTGCACCACGAAGTCGATGAAGGCCTGGTTGTCCGCAAAGGGCGAGTGCAGGCGGAACTGCGAATCGGCCGGCAACTGCAGCGGGAGCAGCACGGCCGGCGCGTCTTCATCGATGCGGGGCTCGGCGTCGGAGCGGCGCGCCAGCTTGAACGATGCCCACCGTTGGGACAGCCACAGGCGCGCATAGGACAGCGGGTCATAGCGCTTGTGCTGCAGCAGACGCCGGTCGGGCGCCACGCGGCAGGCCCATTCGTTGGCGGCCAGGAAACGCGCAAACCTCAGCTTCAGCCAGGGCTCCTGCGGGCGCGCACCAAGCGGCGCGTCTTCGCGCAGGCCCTCGATTCCTTGCAGCAAGCGTGCCGCGTCGAGGCTGAAGCGCGCATTCAACCCCTGCGCGCTCAGGCTCGCGGTGCGCATGCGCAGCGCGCCGCGCTCCACGTAGAGGCAACGCACGCCACAGTCGCGCGCCGCGACCGCCGCCGCGAGCGAGAACGGCCTGGCATCCGAGAACACCAGGCACAGGCGGATGCCGTGCGCGCGAAACTTCTCGCGCAGCCACGCCACCGCATGCCAGAAGACGGCGCGAAAGTGCGCGTCGCCGGCCTGCTGCGACCACAGCGCGTGCGCCGCATCGGCAGGCAGGGCCGGCGCGTCGGCCAGCGCCCCGGGCGGCCAGACGAGGTGGCGGTCGCCGCCGGTGTACATCGCATAGGCCGGCGACGACAGCAGCGCCAGCACCTCGCCCCCGGTGCGGCGTGCCAGCCGCTGCGACAGGCCCTGAAAGTAGCGGCTGTAGGGCGGGTCGAGGTAGGCGATATGGATCGCACCGCGCCCGCCGCGCGGCTCGCGATTGAGGTCGACGACGGTCGCCGAGTTGCCCAAAGCCCGCCCCCTCCTCGTTATGGCACCGGTCGTCCGGGCCTGATGGTCGTCGGCCGGCCCCGGGCGCCCCTTTGCGCCCGCGCCGCGAAATCAAGGGGCGAAGTTTAGCGCCCAGGCGACGGGTTCGGCGCCTTGCGTCCCCGCGGCGCGCGCAATGCCTTGTCGCGGGGCAACGTGCCTTCGGCAGCCACGCCAGCGATCAGCTTGTCGAGCAGCGCGCGCAGCGCGTCGGCCTCTGCGCGGCCCAGGATGCCGTGCACGATCTCCTCGCGCTGCTGCGCGCTGGGCGCGATCTTGTCGAAGACCTGCCTGCCGGCCGCCGTGAGGCGCAGCAGGTTGCGACGCCGGTCGCGGGGATCGACGCCGCGCCGGACCCGGCCCAGGCGCGCCAGGTGCGCAACGCTGCGGCTGGCGTTCATCGGGTGCATTCCCGTCTGCTCGCAGATGTCGCTCGCAGCGAGCTCGCCGCCGGCGGCAAGCGTGGCCAGGACTCGCCAGTCGTTGATCGACAGGTGGTAGCGCGACGCGTGCTCGCTGAAGAACGGCTTGGCGATCAGGTTCACGAGCCGCAGCAGGCGAAACACGAGGTCCTGGTCGACCGAGGTTCGTGCTGCCGGCGTTCGCGCGCGCTCCATGCCTGCCTTTCCCGCCGGCGGCGCCGATTGCTGCAGCGCAGCTTGACACGCCCACGGCTTGTTATTAACGTATGTTATCAATTCATCGGCCCGGAGTGTGTTCGATGGCGATTGCGCAGGGAGCGGACGGGAGGCCTGAGGCAGGCGTGCGCCGCCTTGCGCCGATGCAGCGCATCGCCGCCGAACGCCTGTTGCGCAGCCACCTCGAGACAGCGCCGGTCACGCTCCTCGGCGAGGCCGAATGCGACGCGCTGGTCGCGCTGCGCGAGCAGATCAACGCCGGGCGCGCGGCGGCCGAGCGCTGCTCGTTCACCCACCTGCTCGTCAAGGCGGTCGCGCAGGCGCTGCGCGAACACCCTGCCCTCAACTGCGCACTGATCGACGGCGAACTGCACCAGTACGAAACGGTGAACCTCGGCGTCGCGATCGCGCTGCCCGACGGCAACCTCGTCGTGCCGGTGCTGCGCGATGCCGGGAGCAAGCCGCTCGCGGCGATCGTGCGCGAACTCGGCGACCTCGAAGCGCGGGCCGCCGCCGGCAGGCTCGCGCTCGCCGACGTATCGGGTGGCAGCTTCACGCTCAGCAACGCCGGCGCGGTGGCGAGCGTGCGCTGGACGACGCCGATCCTGCTCGCCCCGCAGTGCGCGATCCTGGGCACCGGCGCTGTCCGCCGCGTGCCGTTGGCGCGCGGCGATCGCGTCGAGGTCGCCTGGGCCATGCCGACCAGCCTGACCTTCGATCACCGCGCGGTCAACGGCCTGCCGGCGTCGCGATTCGTCGAAACATTGCACGGGCTGCTCGGCGCACCCGCGCACATCGACTTTGGACTCTGAGATGACTGCCCCAAGCTCACTGCGTTCGCTGCCCCCGAGGGACGCTCAGTCGGCTTGGGGCGGCCCGGCGCTCGACTGAGGCTCGCATGAACATTGACATCCTGATGCCCGACTTCGGCAACGACTCGCAGGGCGGCACGGTCGTCGCATGGCACAAGCGCCCGGGCGAACCGGTCGCAGAGGGCGAGGTGCTGGCCGAGGTCATGACCGACAAGGTCAACGTCGAGGTCGAGAGCCCGGCGAGCGGTACGCTGGCCGAAATCCTCGTCGGCGCCGACGGCGATGCGCCCAAGGGCGCGATCATCGCGCGCATCACCAACGGAGGCTGACGTGGAGCTGACCGCCCCCGGCCGCCGAGCGGCCGCCCCCCGCGGGGGCTCCGAACCCGACCGGGAGACCCGGATCGGGTTCGGCCCGCTTCGGCGCCGCGCTCCCCTGGCCGCCTGCGGCGACCGCTCCCCTGCCGGGGACGAAAGCAATCGTTTGATGCGTCGCAGGTCGCGCGAGGCGCGGTGGAGCAACTGAAATGAATCAACCGGACGCCGGCACCCGCATTGCGCTGCACCGCCTGATGCTGCTCACGCGCGAACTCGACCGCGTGATCGGCGCCGCCGACGGGCACTGGCATGCCGCGCTCGGCGAAGAGGCGGTGATCGCGGGCTGCTACCACGGCCTGCGCGAGGGCGACGCGCTGGCGCCGCATTACCGCGGCATGCTCCAGGCGGCCTGCGCGCGCGGCGGCGATCTCGCGCGCCTGCTGGCGGGCCTGGACGGCCGCGTGACGAGCTACTCGCGCGGGCGCTACCGCTCCGATGTCTGCAGCCCGATCGAGCTCGGCATCATCGGCCTGTACTCCGGCGCGCTCGGCCCGACCCTCGAGTACGCCGCCGGCGCGGCGCTCGCCGCCAGGCTCGACGGCAAGGGCGCCGTCGCAGTCGCGGTGTTCGGCGACGGCACCGCGAGCCGGGGCAACTTCCACGAGGCGCTGAACCTGGCTGCCGTGCTCAAGCTGCCGGTTGTGTATGTGTGCCAGAACAACCAGTTCGCGATCTCGACGCCGTCGCAGCGCGAGCATGGCGGCAGGATCGTCGACCGCGCGGCAGGTTTCGGCATGCCGGGGGTCGAGGTCGACGGCAACGACGTGGTCGCGGTCCATGCCGCGGTGCAGGAGGCGATCGCGCGTGCGCGCCGCGGCGAGGGGCCGACGCTGATCGACGCCCTCACCTACCGCGTCGGCGGCCACATGGCATCCGACCCCGCCGCCTACCGCACCGACGCGGACGTGCAGGCCTGGAAGGCGCGCGATCCGATCGCGCTGCACGAGGCGCGGTTGCTGGCCGAGGGCCTGCTCGATGCAGCACAGCTCGCAGTCATGAGTGCCGAGGTCGCGGCCGAGGTCGACGCGGCGATGCGCAAGGCGCAGTCCGATCCCATGCCCGGGCCCGAGGATCTCGGCCTGGACGAAGTCTTCGCGAAAGCCTGACATGCCCAGACTCACATTGCAGCAGGCGGTGGTGGCTGGCATCGCCGAGGAGATGCGGCGCGACCCCGCGGTGTTCATCATGGGGCTGGACATCGGGCGCTTCGGCGGGCCGCTCGCTTCGTGCAAGGGCCTGTGGGAGGAGTTCGGCGACACGCGCGTGATCGACACCCCGATCTCCGAGGGCGGGATCGTCGGTGCCGGCGTCGGCGCCGCGCTGATGGGCAAGCGCCCGATCGTCGACATCATGTTCCTCGAGTACCTCGGCCTCGTGCTGCAGCAACTCGGCTGCGACGGCGGCGCGATGCACTACTACTCCGCCGGCAAGGCGCGCGTGCCGCTGGTGGTGCGCGCGAAGTTCGGCGTCGGCCCCTACCACGGCCACGCCTACGACTACCATGCGTGGGTCGCGCACCTGCCGGGCATCAAGGTCGCGATGCCATCCAATGCGAGCGACGCCAAGGGCATGATCAAGGCCGCGATCCGCGACGACAACCCGGTGCTCTTCCTCGAGCACATGGCGCTCTACCACGGCGCACGCGACGACATCGCCGACGGCGACAGCGTCGTCCCGCTCGGCGAGGCGAGGGTCGTGCGCGAGGGCAGCGATGCCACCGTGGTCGCGATCGGTGCGATGGTGCGCCGCGCGCAGCTCGCCGCCGAGGCGCTTGCCGCCGAGGGCGTGGCGGTCGAGGTCATCGACCTGCGCTGCATCGTGCCGCTGGACAAGGCGTGCATCCTCGCGTCGGTGGCCAAGACCGGGCGCCTCGTCGTTGCGAGCGAGGCAATGAAGTTCTGCGGCTCCGGCGCCGAGATCGCAGCCCTCGTCGCCGAGGAGGGGTTCGGCTCGCTCAAGGCGCCGATCGCGCGCGTCGCGACGCCCAATGTGCCGATCCCGTTTGCGCGTAACCTCGAGAAGATGATCATTCCGGACGAGCACGCGATCGCCGCTGCGGTGCGCGCCGCCATGAACGCAGGCTGATCGTGCCCGGGCCGGCGCCGCTGCAGCAGGGCACCGCCGACGGCCCGGCCCAGGTGCGCCGCGAGCGCCTGCTCGCGCTGCTGCGCACGATGTGGCGCATCCGCGCCTTCGAGGACGCTGCCGAGCAGGCGAGCCAGGGCGGCGTCGCCGCGTTCGGCCAGACCGCCGGGAGCCGGGCCGCGGTGCGCGGCCCGCTGCACCTGTCGACCGGGCAGGAGGCGGTGGCCGCAGGCGTCGGCGTCCACCTGCGCCGGGCCGACCTGCTCACCAGCACCCACCGCGGCCACGGCCACACCCTCGCCAAGGGCGCCGACATGCAGCGCATGATGGCCGAGCTGCATGGCCGCGCGAGCGGCTGCAACGGCGGCAAGGGGGGGTCGATGCACATCGCCGACTTCGGCGTCGGCATGCTGGGCGCAAACGGCGTCGTCGCCGCCGGGATGACGATCGCGGTCGGCGCGGCGCAGGCGCTCAAGCTCCAGCGGCGCGACGCGATCGTCGCCTGCTTCTTCGGCGACGGTGCGATCAATCGCGGGCCCTTCCTCGAGGCGCTGAACTGGGCCCAGGTCTACACGCTGCCGGTGCTCTTCGTCTGCGAGGACAACCGCTGGTCGGCAACCACGGCGAGCGCCGCGACGACCGCAGGCGACGGCGCCGCGGCGCGCGCGCGTGCGATCGGCATCGAGGGCGCCACCGTGGACGGCAACGATGTCGAGGCCGTCTCCGACTGCGCCGCCGAACTGCTTGCCGAGGTGCGAGCTGGGCACGGACCAAGGCTGCTGCATGCCGTCACCTACCGCCTGAAGGGCCATGTCTCGGTCGACCCGGCGCCCTACCGCGACGCCGATGAGCTGGCGCGGGCGCAGGCCGCCGAACCGATCGCGCTCGCCGCAGCGCGCTTCGTGGCACTCGGCGGGTCGGCCGCGGCGCTGCGCGCGCTCGAGGCCGAGGTGCGCGCCGAGGTCGAGGCTGCGGTGCAGGCCGCGGCGGCAGCGCCGCTGCCCGATGCGGCGGCGGCGTTCGCCGACGTGCAGGACCTGGGCCACGGAAGGTGGTACTGAGCATGAGCACGCCGGGCCGCCCCAAGGGCGAATACCGGAGTGCGCAGCACGAAGGTACTCCAGTGAGCCCGCCGGGCCGCCCCGAGGGTGACGTCCGAAGTGCGCGGCACGACGGGTCTGCAGTGCGCGCCGCGCCTGCCGGACCGACCTACGCCGAGGCGGCGCGCGACGCCCTCGCCGACGCGATGGCGGCCGATGCGCGCGTGGTCGTCCTCGGCGAGGACGTCGGCCGCGGCGGCATCTTCGGCCAGTACGCAGGGCTGCAGGCGCGCTTCGGGCCCGAGCGCGTGGTCGACACGCCGATCTCCGAGGCCACCATCGCCGGCGCCGGCGTCGGGCTGGCGCTCGCCGGCTGCCGTCCGGTGGTCGAGCTGCGGGTGGTGGACTTCGCGCTGTGCGCGATGGACGAGATTGCCAACCAGGCGGCCAAGAACCGCTACATGTTCGGCGGCCAGGGCCGGGTCCCGATGGTGCTGCGCATGCCCGGAGGCATCTGGAGCGCGTCGGCGGCGCAGCATTCGCAGTCGATGGAGGCCTGGTTCGCGCACCTGCCGGGGCTGGTCGTCGTCGCGCCATCGAGTGCCGCCGACAACGCCGCGCTGCTGCGCCAGGCGATAGCTTGCGACGACCCGGTGGCCTACCTCGAGCACAAGGAGCTGTGGGCGCATCGAGATGCCGATAGCGCAGGGCACGCGCCGGCCGTACTCGGCCAGGCGCGCGTCTGCCACCGCGGCGATGACCTCACCATCGTGAGCTGGTCGCGCCAACTGCACTGGGCGCTCGAGGCCGCCGAGGCGCTCGCCGATCAGGGGGTGCGGGCCGAGGTCATCGACCTCGCGACGCTCTGGCCCTGGGACCGCGACACCGTGCTTGCCTCGGCGGCGCGCACCGGGCGCCTGCTGGTCACGCACGAGGCGGTGCAGGTGGCGGGCTTCGGCGCCGAGATCGCGGCCAGCGCGGCCGAGGCAGTCGGCTGCAAGGTGCGGCGTGCCGGCGCGCCGCGCATCCCGGTCGGCTACGCGCCGACGCTCGAAGAGGCAGCGCGCGTGCGGCCGGCGGCGATCGTCGCGGCGGCGCTGGAGTTGTTGCGGTGAAGCGTTTGCCGCGCGTTCCGGTGGCGCTCGAAGAGGGCCTCGCGGTCGCCTGCATGGTGCTGCTGACGGCGATCACGACGCTCAACGTCGTCACGCGCTACCTCACCGACCAGTCCTTCGCCTGGACCGAGGAGATCTCGGTCTTCCTGATGGTCGTGATGACGCTCGCCGGCGCCAGCGCTGCCACCGCGCGCGACCGGCACATGCGCATCGAGTTCTTCTACGACGGCGGCAGCCGTTCGCGCCGCCGTCGGCTGAAGGTCTTTGCGGCCTGCGTCAGCGCGCTGCTGTTCACACTGCTGGCGCTGCTGTTCGGCCGCGTCGTCGCCGACGAAATCGGTTTCGGCGAGACCTCGATGGGCATGGGCGTGCCGCGCTGGTGGTTCACCGTCTTCTCACCGCTGCTGTGCGGGGCCATCGCGCTGCGCTCGGCCGGCGTGGCGTGGTCGGCAGCACGGGCGCTGGACGATGAACGATGATCGGCCTCACGCTCTTCATGCTCTTCGTCGTGCTGATGCTGGCCGGGGTGCCGATCGGCGCCGCGCTCGGCCTGGGGGGCATCGTCGCGATCGGCTGGGCGAATGTCGACACGCAGTGGTGGGGCCTGCTCGCGGCGCCGCAGAACATGCAGGCCGGCATCGCCAAATACCCCTTGCTGGCGTTGCCGATGTTCGTGCTCGTCGGCGCGGTCTTCGACCGCTCGGGCGTGGCGCAGCGGCTGGTGGACTTCGCCTCGGCCTGCGTCGGGCGCTCGTCGGGCATGCTGCCGATGGTCGCGGTGCTGGTGGCGATGGTGCTGGGCGGGATCTCCGGCTCCGGCCCGGCCAATGCGGCCGCCGTGGGCGGCGTGATGATCGCGGCAATGGCGCGCGCCGGCTATCCGGCGCCGTTCTCGGCCAGCATCGTCGGCGCCGCGGCGGCGACCGACATCCTGATCCCGCCGTCGATCGCGTTCATCGTCTACAGCGTGTCGGTGCCGGGCGCGTCGGTGCCGGCGCTGTTCGCCGCCGGGATGTTCCCGGGTGCGCTCGCCGGGCTGGCGTTGATCGTGCCGGCGGTGTGGCTGTCGCGCCGGCGCGGCTACGGCATCGCGGAACGCGAGCTGCCGCGCCCGCCGTTCTGGCCCAGCCTGCGCGCGTCGGCCTGGGGCCTCGCGGCGCCGGTGCTGATCCTCGGAGGCATGCGCGTGGGCTGGTTCACGCCCACCGAGGCCGCCGCGGTGGCAGCGATGTACGGCCTCTTCGTCGGCATGGTCGTGCATCGCACGATCGCCGTTCGCGATCTCTACGCCATCTTCCGCGACGCGACCGAGACCTCGGCGGTGATCATGATCGTGATGGCGCTGGCGGGCATCTTTGCGTACTCGGTCAACACGCTCGGCCTGGCCGACCCGCTGGTGCACGCGGTGCAGGCGAGCGGCGTCGGCAGCGCCGGAGCGCTCGCGGCGCTGCTCGCGCTGCTGCTGGTGGTGGGCATGTTCCTCGACGGCGTGTCGATCTTCCTCATCTTCATCCCGCTGCTCTACCCGCTGATGCTCGCCTTTTCGCTGGGACCCGGTGTGGTTCGGCGTGCTGCTGACGATGGTCGTCGCGATCGGGCAGTTCACGCCGCCGATGGCGGTCAACCTGCTCGTCGCCTGCCGCCTGGCCCGGGTTCGCATCGAGGCCACGCTGCCGCATGTAGGCTGGCTGGTGCTGAGTTTCCTGTGTGCCACCTCGGCGGTGGCCTTGCTGCCCCAAATCGCGCTCTGGTTGCCGCGATCACTGGGCTATTGAACCTAGATCCGGCAATTGACCGCTTGCATTCGCATGGGGGCACCGCGTGAAAATCGACCGTCACCGCCACGAAGACCGTCACCTCCTGGGTGAGAGCGCTACGCACCCAGCGCCCCGCGCTGGCGTGCCTGCCCCCGCCCGCAGCCCCCCCCCCCCCCCCCCACGCCAATCTAGGTTTACTTCCCCCCCGACCCACCACTTTGGAGACAAGCATGCAACGTCGTGACCTGATCAAGCTTGCCGGCGGCAGCGCCGCCGCCATCGCACTGCCGCGCTTCACGAGGGCGCAGACGGCCTACAAGGCCGAGTACAAGATGAGCACCGTCGTGCCACCCGCGTTCGCGTGGGGCCGGGGCGGCGAG
The DNA here is from genome assembly GCF_016702655.1 of Ideonella sp. Taxonomy (GTDB): domain Bacteria; phylum Pseudomonadota; class Gammaproteobacteria; order Burkholderiales; family Burkholderiaceae_C; genus CAIKUF01. The sequence goes on along the minus strand of NZ_JADJDO010000027.1, from coordinate 50,675 downwards.
ATCTTCGCCAACCTGGTGCGCGAACGCACCGCCGGGCGCATCAACATCAAGCAGTACCCCGGCGCGAGCCTGGTGCAGGGCCAGCAGGACCGCGAGTTCGCCGCCATGCGCCAGGGCGTGATCGACGTGCTGTGCGGCGCGCCGATCAACTGGGCCGGCACGGTGCGCGAACTCGGCGTCTTCACGCTGCCCTTCATCCTGCCCGACCACAAGGCCTGGGACGCGGCGACGACGGATCCGGCGATCGTGGACGAGTACTTCGCGCTCGTGCGCAAGGCCGGCGCCGAGCCGCTTGCGATGGGCGAGACCGGCTACCGGCAGATCAGCAACTCCAAGCGCCCGATCAAGGCGCCGGCCGACATGAAGGGCATCAAGATCCGCGTGGTCGGCAGCCCGATGTACGGCGAGATCATGACCAGCATGGGCGCCAACCCGACCTTCATGAGCTGGGCCGACGCGCAGCCGGCGCTCGCCTCGGGCGCGGTGGACGCGCAGGAGAACCCGCTCGAGGTCTTCCTGAAGGCCAAGATCCAGACCCTCGGCCAGAAGTACGTGACCAAGTGGAACTACTCCAACGACATCCTGCTGTTCGCGATCGCAGGCCCGGTCTGGGCGAGCTGGACCCCCGAGGACCAGAAGATCGTGCGCGAGGCGGCGCGCGAGGCGGCCAAGCAGCAGATCGCGCTCGTGCGCCAGCTCTTCGCCGACGACGTGGCCGCGGTGCGCGCACTCGGGGTGGAGGTCTACGAACCCACGCCGGCCGAGATCAAGGTCTGGCAGGACGCGACGCGCGCCACCTACGCGAAGTGGAAGGACGCCACGCACCCCGGGCTGGTCGCGAAGATCGAGGCCGCTGCGGCGAAGTCGCGCTGACGCCGGCGCCGGCTGCCCGCTATCGCGCCGGCGCGCTCGCCGCCGCTGCAGGCGTCGCCACCCCGCCCTTGAGCGGCGCCGGATGCCAGCCCACCAGGGCCAGCATCACGAGGTAGCCGGCGACGAAGCCGAGCGCGACATGCCAGCCGGACTTCAGCCATTCGACCACCGAGCGCGCCTCGGGGTAGATGCTCGAGATCGCGACGCCGGCCGACGAACCGAACCAGATCATCGAGCCGCCGAAGCCGACCGCATAAGCGAGAAAGCCCCAGTCGTAGCCGTCCTGGCGGATCGCGAGCGCGGTCAGCGGGATGTTGTCGAACACCGCCGACAGGAAGCCGAGGCCCATCGTCGTCGGCCACGACGGCGTGGGCAGTTTCTCGACCGGCATCAGCGACGCGCACCACACGAGACCGAGCAGGAAGATGCTGCCCTTGAACGCGCCCGGCAGCAGGCTCCACTGCGGCGCGCGCAGCGGCGCGGTGGCCAGCAGCGCAAGCGCGACCGCGCTGCCGATGACCGGGAAATGCTCGAGCACCGACGGATCGGTGAGGTTGAACCAGACGTTGGCCGAGATCGCCGCCGCGAGGATGATCGCGACCACCGCGAGCCGCATGTAATGGATGTGGACGCCGGGCGTGTCGTCGCGCTGGATCGGCTGGTAGGCATCCTGCTGGCGCGCGGCGATGGTGCCGAAGATCAGGAGCGCGACGGCGCCGCCGATGTAGGCCTCGAGCACTGCGAACGGGCTGCCGCCGGCGATCCAGATCATCGTCGTCGTCGTGTCGCCGACCACGCTGCCGGCGCCGCCGGCGTTGCTCGCGGCGACGATCGCCGCCAGATACCCGATGTGGACCTTGCGCCGGAACAGCACCTTGGCCATGGTGCCGCCGATCATCGCCGCGGCGATGTTGTCGAGAAAGCCCGACATCACGAACACACCGGCGAGCAGCACGAAGGCGCCTTTCCAGTCGTCGGGCAGCAGGTGCGGCAGGACTTCCGGCAAACGGCTTTTCTCGAAGTGATCGGCGAGCAGCGCGAAGCCGAGCAGCAGGCCGAGCAGGTTGGCGAGCGTGACCCACTCATGGCCGAAATGCGCCGCCAGCCCCGCCATCCCCTCGCCGGTCTTGAAGCCGGTGAAGAAGAACTGATAGAACGTGATCGCCGTGGCGCCGAGAAGCGAGACCTTGAGCGTGTGGTGATGCAGCGTCGCTACACCGAGCAGCACCAGCGCGAAGAAGATGAAGTCGAGCGGGATGCCGGCGAGCATGGGTGTGGGTGTCCTCGAGAGTTCTTGCCTTACAGCCCCAGGCGGTCGATCGAGAGATAGGCTTGGCGGAACGCCTCGAACGGGATGTTGTCGGCGGCCTCGATGCGTTTGCGCTCGGCCACCGATGCCTCGGCCTCGCGGGCGAAGTGTGCCGCGAGTTCGGGTCCGAAAGGCAGTTCGAGCAGGTGCTTGCGGGTTTGTACCGAGCGCTCGCGCGTGAAGCGGACGTAGGAGCCGTCGAAGTCGCTGCGCATCGTGGCCAGCACGCGCGCCGACGGCGCGCGCTCGGCGTCGACGACGACGCCGAGCGCAGCGGCATGGGCTTCGGTGTACGCGCTGCCGCCGTGCACCGCATCGAGCGCCGCAGCGATCGGGGCGCATGCGTCGAGCAGCTCGCGCGCCCAGTCGGCGAGCGCGACTTCGCCGTCGCCGCGCTCGAGCATCAGGCCCGGCTCGCGCCCGCGCTCGGCAGCGCGTTGCTGGTTGCGCGCCAGTGCCGCGATTTCGGCCGGCGTATCGGGCGGGCTCGCCGACAGCAGGCAATGGAGCAGGAAGATGTCGAGCAGGCGCAAGGTCTGCGCCGCGATGCCGACCGGGACGAAGGGATCGAGGTCCATGCAGCGCACTTCGACGTACTCGACGCCGCGCTCGCGCAGCGCATGCAGCGGCCGCTCGCCACTGTGGATCACGCGCTTGGGCCGGATCGTGCCGTAGAACTCGTTCTCGATCTGCAGCAGGCTGGTCGCGAGCTGGTTGTATTCGCCGCCGAGGTTCTTGACGCCGATCGCCTCGTACGGAGGGTAAGGCCGGGTCAGCGCCTCCTGCAACGAGGCGGCGTAGCTCTCCAGGCTGTTGAAGCTCACCGCGAGCTTCGCCTGCGCGTCGCTCTGGTAGCCCAGGCGTCCCATGCGCAGCGAGGTGGCGTGCGGCAGGTGCAGCGTGCCGCCGGCGAGCGGCTGCAACCTGTGCTCGCGGCCGGCGACGAAGCTGCCGCACACGGCTGGCGAGGCACCGAAGAGATAGAGCAGCAAGAACGAATGGCGCCGGAAGTTGCGGATCAGCCCGAAGTACTGTTCGGTCGTGACGCCGGGCAGCGACCAGTTGTAGTGGATGCCCGAGATGGTCTGCATGCGCCGGCCGTAGCGATGGCCGAGGCCCATGCGATAGACGCTCTTGGCGCGGCCGACGTTGGACGAGCCATAGACGCCGAGCGGGATCGTCTCGTCGGCGGGCAGGCCGCAGGGCATGCTGCCGACCCACAGCATCTCGTCGCCGATCGTGCGGTAGACGAACTGGTGGATCTGCGTCAGCTCCTCGAGGCAGGACTCGACGCCGGCATGGACGCCGGTGATCAGCTCGAGCTGCGACTCGCTGAAGTCGGTCGTGATGTGCGGGTGGGTCAGCGCCGAGCCGAGCGCTGCCGGGTGCGGCGTCAGCGCGAGCGCGCCGCTCGCCTGCGTGCGCAGGCTCTCCTTCTCGATGCCGCGCCGGATGCCCCTGAGGGTTTCGGGCGCAAGCGCGCGCAGGTTGTCCTGCAATGCCGTCATGCGTGGGCTCCAGTCTTCGGTAGCCGCGAACGGTAACAGACGGCGCGTGAAGGTGCCTGCGTCAGGCTTCCGGCGGCGTCAGCAACGACACGCCGAGCGCGGCGCGCCGGCGTAGCCAGGGCGAGGCGCGGTAGCGCGGGTCGCCGCTGAGGGCGTGCAGGTTGGCCAGCACTTCGAGCACCGTCGCAGCGCCGAGCTCGTCGCCCCAGGCGAGCGGCCCCAGCGGGTAGCCCAGGCCCAGCGTCACCGCGCGGTCGATGTCGCCCGGCTCGGCGATGCCCTGCTGGGCGATGTCGCAGCCGATATTGACGATCGTCGCGACGACACGCTGCGCGACCAGGCCGGCGCTGTCGCGCAGCACGCTCACGCGTGCGCCGTCGCTCGCGAACAGGCCGTGCGCCGCGTCGCGCATCGCCGCGCTCGTCAGTGGCGAGCACATCAGGCTGCGTCGGCGGTCGTTGGCGAATAGCAGGTCGAGCGCCACCGTGCGCGTCGCATCGAGCGATTCGCGCAGGCAGCATTGCGTCACGTCGTCGCCGAGCGGGGTCACGATGCACAGCGCAGCCTCGCTGGGGCGCGCACCGGCTTCGGGCGTCACGCCGAGCGTGGCCAGCAGCTTGCGCGCGCGCTCCGCAAGCGGCGGGCGCGCGTCGCTGACCCACACGCTCGCCGGACGGGCAGCCGGCGCGGGCGCCTCGGGTTCGGCCACCGCGCGACCTTCGGCATAGCGGTACCAGCCCTCGCCCGTCTTGCGCCCGAGCAGGCCGGCAACGCGGCGCTGCGCCGCAAGCGGCGACGGCCGGAAGCGCGGCTCCTCGAAATACTGGTGGTAGATCGCCTCCATCACCGGCACCGAGACGTCGAGCCCGGTCAGGTCGAGGAGTTCGAAGGGGCCGAGCTTGAAGCCCGCCTGGCCGCGCAGCACGGCGTCGATCTCGTGCGGCGCGGCGACGTTCTCGCCCAGCAGGCGCAGCGCCTCGGTGCCATAGCCGCGCCCGGCGTGGTTGACGATGAAGCCCGGCGTGTCCTTGGCGCGCACCGGCAGGTGGCCCATGCGCCGCGCGAGCGCCATCATCGCGTCGCCGACCTCGCGCGCGCCGCGCACACCGTCGATGACCTCGACGATCTTCATCAGCGGCACGGGATTGAAGAAGTGAAAGCCCACGACTCGGTGCGGCTGGGAACAGCCGGCGGCGATCGCCGTCACCGACAGCGACGAAGTGTTGGTTGCCAACACGCAATCGGGCGCGACGATGGCCTCGAGCTCGCGCAGCAGTGCGCGCTTGACCTCGAGGTCTTCGACGATGGCCTCGATGACGAGCGCCGCGCTCGCGACCTCGGGCAGGATGGCAACCACTCGCAGCCGCGCTAGCGCCGCCTGTGCTGCATCGGGCGCGAGCTTGCCTTTCTGGCGCAGCGTCTCGAAGGTCGCCGCCAGTGCATCGCGCGCCTTGGCTGCGGCGCCCGGCGCGGCGTCGTGCAGCAGCACGGTGATGCCGGCCTGGGCGGCGATCTGCGCGATGCCGCGCCCCATCGCGCCGGTGCCGACGATGGCAATGCACAAGTTCTTGGAGTCGGGGTCGAATGTCATGGGGCTTGCTCAGTCATTCAGTCGGGAACCATCGCCGTGACCTCGATCTCGACCTTGGCCTGGGCTTCCATCAGCGCCTTGACCTCGACCGCCGTCATCGCCACCGTGAAGCTACCGATCAGTTCGCGGTAGGCAGCGCCGATCGCGCGCGCTTCGCGCAAGTACTCGGCGCGGTCGGTCACGTACCAGGTCATGCGCACGATGTGCTCGGGCCTGGCGCCGGCCTCGGCGAGCACCGCGCGCACGTTGGCGAGCGCCTGGCGCGCCTGGCCGGCGAGGTCGGCGGCCGGGAACTTCTCACCCTCGTCCCAGCCGATCATGCCGGCGACGAAGACCATGCGCCCGCGCGCCGTGACGCCATTGGCATAGCCCTTGGGGCGAGGCCAGCCGGGGGGTTGCAGGGCAGTGATCATCAATGGGCTCCTTGCTGGAAAGCACTGATTGCGGCCCGGATGTCGTCGGCGATCGGCACTGCCTTGCCGTCTTCGAGCGAGGTCGTGACGATCACCTGCTGCATGCGCACGCGCACCTCGTCGCCGTGGCGGCACTCGAGCGCGAGCCCGATCGAGCTGCGCCCGATGCGCTCCACGCCGAGCCGCAGGCTCACGCGTTCGCCCATCCGGCTCGGGCGCTGGAAGTTGCACTGCACCGAGACCGTCGGCAACCCGATGCGGCGCTCGGTCACGACGTTCGCGTAGCCGAGCTTGAGCCCGTCGTCGAACCAGTCCTCGACGTGGTTGTTGAACATCACGAAGTAGCGCGGGAAGAAGACGATCGCCGCCGGATCGCAGTGCGAGAAGCGGATCAGTTGTTCGCGTTCGAAGATCATGACGTCGCGCTGGCGGCCCTCACGGGCCCTTGAGTCGGAAGCGCTGAAGCTTACCCGTCTCGGTGCGCGGCAGCGTGGCGCGGAACTCGACCGCGCGCGGGTACTTGTAGGGCGCGATCGCCTGCTTGACGAAATCCTGCAGCGCGCGCGCGAGCGACTCGCTCCCCTCGACGCCGGCGCGCGGCACGACGAAGGCCTTGACGATCTGGCCGCGCTCGGCGTCCGCCACGCCGACGACCGCGCACTCGGCGACGTCGGGATGCTGCATCAGCGCCTCCTCGACCTCGGGCGCGCCGATGCTGTAGCCGGCCGAGACGATCATGTCGTCGGTGCGCGCCTGGTAGTGGAAGTAGCCATCGGCGTCCATCAGGTAGGCGTCGCCGGTGAGGTTCCAGCCGTCCTTGACATAGCTCGCCTGGCGCGCATCGTCGAGGTAGCGGCAACCGGTCGGGCCCTTGACGGCGAGCTTGCCGACCACGCCCGGCGGCAGCGGCCGGCCGGCATCGTCCATCACGCACGCGTGATAGCCGGGCACGACGGTGCCGGTCGCGCCGGGCCGCGCGTGCGCCTCGTCGGCGGAGATGAAGATGTGCAGCATCTCGGTCGCGCCGATGCCGTCGACGAGTTCGATGCCGGTCGCGCTCTTCCACAGCGCGCGCGTCGCCGCCGGCAGCGCCTCGCCCGCCGACACGCACTGGCGCAGCGTGCCGCCCTGCGCGACCGAGAGCTTCATCGCGCGCGCCGGCTCGGCCATCGCGCGGTACGAGGTCGGCGCGGTAACGAGCGTCGTCGCGCCGAAAGCGGGGATGGCCTCGAGCAGCGCCTGCGGCATCACGCGCTCGATCAGCACCGTCGACGCGCCGACGCTCATCGGGAACAGCAGCAAGCCACCGAGGCCGAAGGTGAACGCGAGCGGCGGGCTGCCGATGAAGACGTCGTCCGGGCGCGGGCGCAGCACGTGGCGCGGCCAGGTCGCGCAGGCGGTCATCACGTCGCGGTGGAAGTGCATCGTCGCCTTGGGCTGGCCGGTGGTGCCCGACGTGAAGGCGAAGATGCAGGTGTCGTCGGCGGCGGTGGCGACGTTGTCGAAGGTGTCGGCCTGGCGCGCCATCGCGGCCTCCAGGCCGGCACCGGTGTCGTCGTTGAACAGCCTCGATTGCGCGAGCTGGGGTTGTTCGCGCATCGCCGCATCCAGCTCGTCGGCGAGGCGCGCGTCGCACAGCGCGTGCGTGACGCGGCCCTTGGCGATGATCTGCGTCAGCTCCTTGGCGCGCAGCAGCGGCATCGTCGCGACCGCGATCGCGCCCGCCTTCATGACCGCGAACCAGCACGCGACCATCATCGGGTTGTTGGGCGCGCGCAGCAGGACCCGGTTGCCGGGCACGAGCCCCATGTCGCGCACCAGCACGTTGGCGATGCGGTTCGCGCGCTGCTGCAGATCGGCATAGGTCCAGACGAGGCCGCCCGGCGCGCGCAGGCAGACCCGCCCGCCCTCGCCCGCGGCGACGCGCGCATCCAGCAGTTCGCTCCCGCAGTTGAGCTGCGCCGGAAACTGCAGCTCGGGCAACTCGAACAGGAACTCCGGCTGCTGGTCCGGCGGCGGCAGATGGTCGCGGGCGAATGTGTCCAGGTGCGCCGTCATGATGTCTATCCCTTGCCGAACGCCTTGATCAGGTCGCGCCCGATGATGAGCTGCTGGACCTCGGTCGCGCCCTCGTAGATGCGCAGCGAGCGGATCTCGCGGTACAGCCGCTCGACTGGCATTTCGCTGACGACGCTCAGGCCGCCGAAGATCTGCACCGCATCGTCGATGACCTTCTGCGCGCCTTCGGTGGCGACCATCTTGGCCATCGCCGCTTCGCGCGTGATGCTCTGGCCCTGGTCGCGCAGCCAGGCGGCGCGCGCCACGAGCAGCGCAGAGCTCTCGATGGTGGTGGCCATCTGCGCGAGCTTGGCCTGCGTGAGCTGGAAGTCGGCGAGCGTCTGGCCGAACATGCGCCGCGTCGTCGCGCGCGCGAGCGCCTCGTCGAGCGCGCGCCGCGCGAAGCCGAGCGCCGCCGCAGCGACCGAGGTGCGAAACACGTCGAGCGTGCGCATCGCGATCTTGAAGCCTTCGGCCGGCGCGCCGAGGCGCTGCGCGAGCGGCACGCGGCACCCCGTGAAGCGCAGGCGCGCGAGCGGGTGGGGCGCAATGACGTCGATGCGCTCGGCGACCTCGAATCCCGGCGTGCCCGCGTCGACGATGAAGGCCGAGATGCCGCGCACGCCGGGTGCTTCGCCGGTGCGCACGAAGACGACGTAGAAGTCGGCGATGCCGCCGTTGGAAATCCAGCTCTTCTGGCCGTCGATCACGACCGCGTCGCCCTCGACGCGGCCGGCGCAGGCCATCGCGCCGACGTCGGAGCCCGCGTCGGGCTCCGACAGCGCGAACGCGGCCAGCGCCTCGCCGCGCGCGACGCGCGTGAGGTAGCGTTCCCTTTGCCCGGGCGTGCCGGCGAGCGAGATCGCCCCCGAGCCGAGGCCCTGCATCGCGAACGCGAAGTCCGCCAGCCCCGCGTGGCGGGCGAGCGTCTCGCGGATCAGGCACAGCGCGCGCGTGTCCAGCGCCTCGCCCGCGCCGCCGCAGGCCGTCCCGGCGACGGCGTACCGCAGCCAGCCGGCGTCGCCGAGCCGGCGCACGAGCGCCTTGCACTCGGCGTCGACGTCCGGCCCGTGCGCGTGCGCGATGTTGGCCGCGGCCCACTCGTCGAGCGAGCGCGCGAGCACGCGGTGCCGTTCGTCGAGGAACGGCCAGTCGAGGTAGCGGGTATCGCTCATCGCATGCTTTCAATTGCCTTCGAAGACGGGCTTCTGCTTGGCGACGAAGGCGTGATAGGCACGCCCGAAGTCCTCGGTCAGCATGCAGATCGCCTGGGCCTGGGCCTCGGCCTCGATGGCTTCGTCGATCGTCCATCGCCCATTCCTGTTGCAGCATGGTCTTGGTGATGCCGTTGGCAAACGTCGGGCCGTGCGCGAGTTCGTGCGCCAGCGCCTGGGCGTCGCCGAGCACCGCCTCGGGCGCGCACAGGCGGTTCAGGAAACCCCACGCGAGCGCTTCCTCGCCGCCCAGTGCGCGGCCGGTGTAGAGCAGCTCGGACGCGCGGCCCTGGCCGATGATGCGCGGCAGGATGCCGCACGCGCCCATGTCGCAGCCCGCCAGGCCGACGCGGTTGAAGAGGAACGCGGTCTTGGTGCGCGCGGTGCCATAGCGGATGTCGGACGCCATCGCGAGGATCGCGCCGGCCCCGGCGCACACGCCGTCGATCGCGGCCACGATGGGCTGCGGGCAATGGCGCATGGTCTTGACGAGCTCGCCCGTCATGCGCGTGAACAGCAGCAGTTCGGGCGCCTTCAACTTGATCAGCGGGCCGATGATCTCGTGCACGTCGCCGCCGGAGCAGAAGTTGCCACCCGCGCCGTGCAGCACGACGGCGTGGACGTCGGTCGCGTGGCGCAAGCGCCCGAACAGGTCGCGCATCTCGGCATACGAATCGAAGGTGATCGGATTCTTGCGCTCGGCGCGGTTCAAGGTCAAGGTCGCGACGCGGTCGCTGACCTGCCACAGGAAATGCTCGGCGCGGTAGTCGGCCGCCTTGAAGGTGTTGCCGCGCGCCAGCGCGGGGTCCATGCGTTCGGTCGTTGCATTGCTCATGATTTCTCCTTGGGAGCGGGGTTGGGATGGGTTGGGCCCGGCCTGGCGAGTTGCACCCGCAGCTGGCCGAGTTGTTCGTACAGGGCTTCCTGCCCGGCCGGGCTCACGCCGCCGAACAGCTCGTCGAGCCAGGATTCGTGCTCGGCGGCGATGCGCTCGAGGGCGCGCCGGCCGGCCTCGGTCAGCGTGATGCGGGTCGAGCGGCGGTCGCTGGCTTCGGTTTCGCGCACCACGAGGCCGTCCTTCTCGAGCTCGTCGGTCAGGCCGGTGATGTTGCCGCCGGTGACCATCATGTAGCGCGACAGCATGTTCATGCGCAGGCCATCGGGGTGGCGGTAGAGCTGCGCCAGGTAGTCGAAGCGCGGCAGCGTGATGCCGAAGCGCGCGCGCAGGCGCTTTCGGATCTCGGTCTCGATCTGCGTGCTGCAGGCGAGCAGCCGCAGCCAGACCTTGAGCGCGAGGTGGTCGCTGTCGGCCGCCCGGCCTTCGACGCCGATGCTGTCCTCGCCGAGCAGGGCCGGCAGGTCAAGGCGCTGGGCTTGGCTGCGGGCAGGCATGGGCGTCAAGGATCGATTCAGATGCCGAGCGCGCGGTTGGCCTGCTCGCCGCTCGCCGCCGGGCCAGCCTGCGCGCGCTCGCGCTCGAGGTTGCGTTCGAGCTGCTGCTTGGCCGCGAGGTACTGCTTCGGCCAGGGCTGCGCCGCATAGCCGATGCGCGCCGCCTCCATCAGCGTCCAGGCCGGGTTGGCCAGGTGCGGCCGGCCGACGGCGCACAGGTCGGCGCGTCCGGCGGCGATGATGCTGTTGACGTGGTCGGCCTCGGAGATCGCGCCGACCGCGATCGTCGCGATGCCGGCCTCGTTGCGGATGCGGTCGGCAAACGGCGTCTGGTACATGCGGCCGTAGGTCGGCCGCTGCTTTGCGCTGACCTGGCCCGACGAGCAGTCGATCAGGTCGGCGCCGGCCGCCTTGAAGGCGCGCGCGATCTCGACCGCGTCGTCGGGCGTGATGCCGCCGGGCGTCCAGTCGTGCGCCGAGATGCGCACCGACATCGGCAGGTGCTGCGGCCAGACTTCGCGCAGCGCGGCAAACACCTCGAGCGGATAGCGCAGGCGCTTGGCGAGGCTGCCGCCGTAGTCGTCGCTGCGCCGGTTGGTCAGCGGCGAGATGAAGGACGACAGCAGGTAGCCGTGCGCGCAGTGCAGTTCGAGCCAGTCGAAGCCGGCCTCGGCGGCGAAGCGCGCGCTGCGCACGAAATCGTCGCGCACGCGGTCCATGTCGGCGCGCGTCATCGCGCGCGGCACCTGGCCGCCTTCGTCGAGGTAGGCCTGCGCGGAAGCGGCGACGAGCGGCCAGTTGCCTTCGGCGAGCGGCTGGTCGGCACCGGACCCGTCCCACGGCGCGTTCGTCGATCCCTTGGGGCCGGCGTGGCCGAGCTGCAGTGCGATCTTGGCGTCCGTCTCGCGATGCACCCAGTCGACGATGCGCTTCCACGCGTCGCGCTGGGCCTCGTTCCACAGCCCCGGGCATTGCGGCGTGATGCGCGCGTCGGGCGAAGGGCAGGTCATCTCGGCGACGACCATGCCGGCGCCGCCCATCGCGCGCGCGCCGAGGTGCACGAGGTGGTAGTCGGCCGGCAGTCCGTCGATGCACGAGTACTGCGCCATCGGCGAGACGACGACGCGGTTGCGCAGCACGACGTCGCGCACCTTGAACGGCGTGAACATCGGCGGCGTCGCGCCGGGTTGCGCGGCGACGCCGCTCTGCTCGGCCGCGCGCTCGGCGAACCAGCGCTCGAACCCGGCCAGCCAGGCCGCGTCGCGCAGGCGCAGGTTCTCGTGCGAGATGCGCTGCGAGCGCGTCAGCATCGAATACATGAACTGCTCGGGCGGCAGCGTGTCGGCGTAGCGCCGGCCCACGACCTCGAACCACTCCATCGCGTTCCAGGCCGCGTTCTGTAGCTTGAGCACGTCGACATTGCGCAGCGCCTGGTAGCGCTCGAGCACGGCCGGGATGTGCTCGCGCGTCGCGCCGCCGGCGTCGCGGAACTGGCGCGTGAGCTCGATCGCGTCCTCGATCGCGAGCTTGGTGCCCGAGCCGATCGCGAAGTGCGCGGTGTGCACCGCGTCGCCCATCAGCACCACATGGTTGCGGCCGTTGAAGTGGGACCACTGCTCGCATTTGACGCGCTGGAAGGCAAGCCAGGCCGAGCCGCGCAGGTGGCGCGCGTTCGTCATCAGCTTCGCGCCCTGCAGGTTGGCGGCAAAGAGCCTTTCACAGAAGGCGATCGACTGATCCTGGTCGGCGCTGTCGAGGCCGTGCGCCTTCCACACCGGCTCCGGCGCCTCGACGATGAAGGTCGTCGTCTTGTCGTCGAACTTGTAGACATGGGCCTGGAACCAGCCATGTTCGGTCTTCTCGAACAGGAAGGTGAAGGCGTCGTAGAGCTTGTTCGTGCCGAGCCAGATGTAGCGGTTGGGGCGCGTGACGATGTCGGGCTTGAAGACGTCGGCGTACTGGTTGCGGATGCGCGAGTTGATGCCGTCGGAGGCAATCACGAGGTCGGCATCGGCGTACTCGTCGGCCGACAGCACCTCGCGCTCGAAGACGAGCTGCACGCCGAGCTCCTCGCAGCGCGCCTGCAGGATGTTGAGCAGCTTCTTGCGCCCGATGCCGACGAAGCCGTGGCCGCCGCTGCGGATCACGCGGCCCTTGAAGTGGAGCTCGATGTCGTCCCAGTGGTTGAACGCCTGCTCGATGGACGCGGCCGTGGGCGCGTCCCAGACGCGCATGTTGTCCATCGTGGCGTCGGAGAACACGACACCCCAGCCGAAGGTGTCGTAAGGCAGGTTGCGCTCGACGACCACGATCTCGTGCGCCGGGTCCTGCTGCTTCATCAGCAGCGCGAAGTACAGGCCCGCCGGGCCGCCGCCAATGCAGACGATCTTCATGCGTCACGCCCTTCCAACATCAGGATCAGATGGGGTTGATCCATCGTTCGGCATAAAGTTTATAGTTCAACTATGTAAGTGTCAACTTAATGTGACCCATTGTTGATGTGAACCAAGCAACATGGATTGCGAGTGGCGCCAGGGCGCGCCTGGTCGTACGAGGTCGGGCTCTGTCCGCAAGGCCTGTGCTCGAAAATGGCCAGGGCGTGTCGACCAAGGGTGACGATCTATCGAGCCCCCCCTTTTCGCCCGGTGAGCTCGCGTCCGGCAGGCTCACCGTGTGCGCCGAGTGCATGCACGGGCCGCGTCTCGGGCCAGAGAGTGGCGGGTACTCGTCAGCGGGCGCCGTGATCGCCCGGAGCCCGAGTACTGGCGCGCGCCCGGGCACCGCCGAAGGCGATGCCAATGCCTCAGCGGCTCGCGTGCACCTGGGCGCGCCAGCGATCCAGCCGCGCCAGTTCGCCACCGCCGCCCAGCATGCCGGGGCCGATCGCCTCGAGCGGCGTCGGCGTGATGCCCAGCGATTCGAGCCCGGGACGGTGGCCGCTTGCGACGTTGGGCACTTCCATCGAGAGCAGGTTGTCGCGCGACATCAGGGGTCCGCCTGGCATCCACTCCATGCACCAGGCCATCGGCCAGGCCAGCGCCGAAGGCAGCGGCCAGACCCAGCGCCGGTGACCCGACCAGCAACCTGCCAGGCGCACCAGTTCGGCGAGCGTGTAGACGCGCGGGCCGGCGCATTCCAGCGTCTGCCCGGCCGTTGCCGGGTCGTCGAGCACGCACAGGATGGCTTCGGCCAGGTCCTCGACCCAGACCGGCTGGAAGCGCGCCGCCGCGCCGGCCAGCGGCACCAGCGGGGCGAACGCCTGCAACGTGGCAAAGAGGTTGATGAATCGATCGCCCGCGCCGAACACCACCGACGGGCGCAGGCAGGTCACCGCCAGCCCGGGTTGCTGCAGCAGCGCCGCTTCGCCGGCGGCCTTGGAGCGCAGGTACATCGACGGCGCCTGCGCGTCGGCGCCGAGCGCGCTCAGGTGGATCACGCGACGCGTGCCGGCCGCGAGGCAGGCAAGCGCCAGCCTTCGCGGCAGTTCAGCGTGCACACGCTCGAAATCCTGCTCGCGCCCGTGCAGGATGCCGATCAGGTTGACCACCGCGTCGCGCCCGGCGACGAGGCGCGCAAGTTGATCGTCGTCATACAAGTCGGCTTCGACGATCTCGACCGTGGGCAACGGCTGCAGATGGCGCGCATGCGAGAGGCGCCGGCTCGCGACGGTGATGCGTTCGTTGCCGCCGCGATTGCGGCGCACGAGCTTCTCGCACAGCGCGCTGCCGATGAATCCGCTGCCGCCGAGGATGAGGAGGTTGTTGTTCATGACATTCACAAAAGCCCGCGTCGAGGCGCCGGCGGTTGACGACTACGGCAATTCCCGATCCACCGATCCCGCGCCGGCCTCGCGCGGGCCGACCGGCCGCCCGAGGCGGCTCTTCAGCGACGGCACTTCGCCGTTCCCGAGCAGTGCCGCATAGAAGGTGGCATTGGACAGCACTTTCTTGACGTAATCGCGCGTCTCGTTGAAGGGGATGTTCTCGGCCCAGATCGCGGCCTCGAGCACCGGGCCTTCGCGCCAGCGCCGCGAGCGGCCCGGCCCGGCGTTGTAGGCTGCGGCAGCCAGCGGCTGCGAGCCCGCGAAGTCGTCCAGCACGAGCTTGAGGTAGGCGGTGCCGAGCCTGATGTTGGCGTCGCGATCGGTCAACAGGTCGGGCGAATAGTCCATGCCGATCTTCTTCGCCGTCCACTTCGCGGTCGCCGGCATGACCTGCATCAGCCCCGACGCGCCGACGCCCGAGCGCGCATCCATCACGAAGCGCGACTCCTGGCGGATCAGGCCGTACACATAGGCCGGGTCGAGGCCGATGTCCTGCGTGCGCGAGAGCACGTCCTTCAGGAACGGCGTCGGGAAGCGCTGCACGATGTCGATCTCGCCGCGGGTGCGGTCGCTGGTGTTGATGCAGCGGTCCCAGACTTCGACATCGCAGGCCAGCTGCGCCGCGGCGAGCAGCTCGCGATCGTTCATCCCGCGCAGCGTGAAGTTCCACTCGCGCACGCCTTCGTTGCGCAGCCCGATGGCGATCAGCAAGAGCGCGCGCGCGAGCCCGGGGTTGCGCGCTGCAGCGTCGCGCTCGGCCGCGCTCGGGCCTGCCGGGCGCGGCGGCAACGCGACCTTGAGCCCCAGATCCTCGGCGGCCAGCGTTCCGTAGAAGTGCAACTGGCCGGCGATGGAAGCCATCAACTCCTTCGCCTGCGCCTTCTGCGCCTCGCCCTCGGGCGTGTCGGTCCCGTCGGCGATGGCCTGCAGTGCCCGCGCGCGCCAGTACACCCATGACGGATCGCGCTGCTCGGCCGGGCTCATCGCGGAAATGGCCTGCAGCACCTGGGGCCAACGCGGCGTGCCGGTGTTGCGCAGCGAAGCGCGCGCCTTCCACGCCAGCATCTCGTGGGGCCAGTCGATCCCGGTCTTGCCGCTCTTGAGCGCCAGCTGCGCTGCGCGCTGGAAGTACTTGGGCGCTTCCGACGACAGCTTCAATGCCGCCTGCCTGCCCGCCGCGGCCCAAGCCCAGGCCGCGAGGTCCGCCGGCAGATCGCGCTCCCATCGGCTGACGAGCAGCCCGGCCGCCACGTCGGGATCGTTGGCCGCGACGCGGATCAGCGCCAACGTGGCCATCTCGGGGTGGTTGCGACCGTGCAGGCCGGCCGTGCGCACGAGGTAGCGCGTGGGCTGGTCGAGCGCTGCGTCCAGCCCGCTCGCATCGGCGCGCGGCAGCAGACCGACGGCCTGGCGCACAGCGCGCGGGCGATTGGCATCGGCGGCGATGCGGGCCTTGCGCCACACATCCGCTGCCACGAACTGCCTGGCCTCGAACAGCGTGGACGCCATCAGCGCGCAGCCTTCGTCGGCATCGCGCTGCGCGGCCCAGGCGTCGCGCGCGGCTTCGCGCACGTCCTTGCCCGCCAGGTGCTCGGTCAGCAGCGCGTAGCAACTGACCTCGCGGTCGTCGTTCATGCGAAAGCGCGGGTAGTCGGCCGCGAAGTTCTTCCAGTCGCGCCTGTGGCCGAGTTCGAGCAGCCAGTCGTTGCGCAACCGGTCTTCGACATAGGTGCCGCTCCAGCGCGCGTAGAAGGCGTCGATCTCGTCCTGTTGCGCCGAGCCGAGCCGGTTGTTCAGCTCCCAGTAGTCCACCCATTGCGCGAGCGGATGGCGGTCGGCCTGGGCCGCGGCCCGCGCTGCGGCGAGGCGGTTGCGGTCCTTCTTGCGCAGCGCCTCGCGCGCCTCGAGGATGGTCTGGTCGCCGCTCTGCGCAAGCACCGGCGGCGCGGTGGCGACGAGACCCGGCGCAACCAGCCAGGCCCACAGCACCCACCCATATACTGACTTCGATCGCTTCGTCATCGTGTCCAGGAATCCATTGTTCGCATGGCGCCACCCAGCCCTGCTCCCTCCGCCAGCGCGACCGATCGGCAGGCGTTGCGGCGCCAGTTCCTTGCCGATCGCGAGGCCTTCGCCGCCAGTCCCCAGGCCCCGCAGGCACAGCGGGCGCTGGCCGCGCATCTGCAACGCCTGCTGGACGATCTCGAACCCGACCTGCTGGGCCTGTATGCGCCCGTTCGCGGTGAATTTAACGCAATCGAAGCCTTGGAAGGCCGGCGTGGGGCAAAGTTGCAGCTGGCCCTCCCCTTTGCGCAACGCCAGCCGCCCGCGATGCACTTCCGGGCCTGGGATGGCGTGCCGCCGGCCGGTGTCGACGAGTGCGGCCTGCCCGCGCCCGGCGCGGGGCCGGCAGTCGTGCCCGACGTCGTGCTCGTCCCGTGCGTCGCGTTCACGCGCTCGGGCTACCGCCTCGGCTACGGCGGTGGCTTCTTCGACCGCTGGCTGGCGCAGCATCCGGGCGTCACCGCGGTCGGCATTGCCTGGTCGCGGGCCGAAGTCGACGAGACCCGCTTCGCGCCGCAGGCCCACGACCAGCCCCTGGCGCTGATGCTCACCGAGCGCGGTGTCGCGCTCTGAGACTCAGTTGCGTTCAATCGCATCAATGTGGGAGTTGCCCCCGTACTCCAAGTGGATCGATTCGTCTACCGGCCTTGCTGCATCTCGGCAATTGCATTTCACCGCTGGCGCGAGGTCGAGGGCGCCGGGGTACCGCTGCCTCGTGTCCCCCGCCTGCCGGCAGGCCCAGGCGGTTCCTCTACCTGCGGCATCCGGCCCCCCCCGGCCCCAGTCCCCCCCCCCCGGGCGGGGCCCCCCCCGCCCCCCCCCGGGCCCCGCGCGGGCCGGGTGGGCTGGCGGGTTCTGCGCAGGTAAAGGGGGCGCCGCCCGCGCCCCGCGGGCGGGCCCCCCCCCCCCCCCCCCCCCCCCCGGGGTGGGCGCGGCGCCCGCCGCCCCCCCCCCCCCCCCCCCCCCCCCCCCCCCCCCCCCCCCCCCCCCCCCCCCCGCCCCCCCCCCCCCCCCCCCCGCCCCCCCCCCCCCCCCCCCCCCCCCCCCCCCCCCCCACAGGGCACGTAGTCTTATACGAATGATTGCGAATTGGTATGAGGCTGAGAGGCGATCGGATGGTCTTGCACAATCGGGCCCACCACGATCGCCACGAGACACCATGCCCGCTGCGCACCCCGACCAGGATCGAACGCTGCTGCGCCAGAAGCTGATTGCCGCCCGCGAGGCACTGCCCGACCGCCTCGAGCGCGCGGTCGAACTGCAGAGTGTGCTGCGCGCGTGGCTGGTCGGGCACCGCGTCTCGACGATCGGCGCGTACTGGCCGATCAAGGGCGAATTCGACCCGCTGCCGGCGCTGTACCGCTGGACCGAGGCCGCCACCGAGCCCGAGGAGCGCATCATCGGGCTGCCGGTGGTCGACAAGGCGACCGAAGCGCTCGAGTTCCACATGTGGTTCCCCGGCTGCCCGATGGAGCCCGACGCCTACGACATCCCCAAGCCCAAGGGCACGCCGGCGTTCCGCCCGCAACTGCTGCTGATGCCCTGCCTGGGCTACGGCCCGGGCGGCGTGCGCATGGGCTATGGCGGGGGCTTCTATCGGCGGACGCTGGCGAGCCTCGCACCGCGCCCGATCACGGTCGGCGTCGGCTATTCGCTCGGCTTCCTGCCGCTGCTGCGCCAGGGCATCCAGGACCTGCAGCTCGACGCGATGCTGACCGAAGACGGCGTGATGTGGCAGCGTAGCTGACGGCTCCCGGCGTCACAACCCGAGCCGACGACAAAGCTCCAGCGTCAGCGGCGCCTGGTTCATTGTGTAGAAGTGCAACCCCGGCGCGCCGCCGGCAATCAGGCGTTCGCACAGTGCCGTCACGACGTCGAGCCCGAAGGCGCGGATCGCGGTGCTGTCGTCGACGAAGCCCTCCATCTTCAGCGTCACCCAGCGCGGAATCTCGATCCCGTCGCGGGCCGCGAACTGCGCGATCTTCGCGAAGTTGTGAAACGGCATGATGCCGGGTACGACCGGCACCGTTGCGCCGAGCTTGCGCGTCTGCTCGACGAAGTGGAAATACGCGTCGGCGTTGAAGAAGAACTGCGTGATCGCCGAGCTGGCGCCGGCATCGACCTTGTCGACATAGTGGCGCAGGTCGCGCGCGGCATAACGCTGCTCGGGGTGGTACTCGGGATAGGCTGCGACCTCGATGTGCCAATCCGACCCCTGCGTCTCGCGGATGAAGCGCACCAGCTCCGCCGCGTAGCGGAACTCGCCCGCACTCGCGGTACCGCTGGGCATGTCGCCGCGCAGCGCGACGATGCGCCGGATCGCCTGCGCGCGATAGGTGGCCAGGATGTCAGCGACGCCGCTCCTCGTCGAGCCGACGCACGACAGGTGCGGTGCGGCCTCGAAGCCTGCCGCGGCGATCGCCTGCACGGTGCGCAGCGTCTTCTCGCGCGTCGAGCCGCCGGCGCCGTAGGTGACGCTGAAGAACTCGGGTTGCAGCGCCCCGAGCTGGCGCACCACGTCCTTCAACTTCTCGTCACCGACCGGCGTGTTGGGCGGAAAGAACTCGAAGCTGATCGGCAGCCTCGCGGGCGGGGCTGCGGAGGTCGAACTCATGTGTGCTCCTGCGCCTGGGATTGCGCCCGGACGAAAAACTCCTGGTTGCCGTCGCCGCCGGCGACGGCGCTCGGGAAATAGTCGCGCACCGTCCAGCGCAGATCGGCGCAGGCAGCGCGAAACATTGCCTCGACGCGCGCGAGCTGCGCTGCGTCGCGAACGATGCCGCCCTTGCCGACATGCGCCGGGCCGACCTCGAACTGCGGCTTGGCAAGCAGCAGCGCATCGCCGCCCGGCCTGAGCCAGGGTGCGAGCTGCGGCAAAGCGCCGGCGAGCGAGATGAACGACAGGTCGGCAACGATGAGGTCGAAGCCGGCCGCCGGAGCCTGCGCCGCCAGCGCCGAGCCGGCGAGTTCGCGCACATGCAGGCCCTCGAGTGCAACGACGCGCGCGTCGTTGCGCAGCCGCTTGCTCAGCTGACCGTGACCGACATCGAAACCCACGACGCGCAGCGCGCCACGGCTGAGCAGAACATCGGTGAAGCCGCCGCTGCCCTGGCCGGCGTCGAGGCAGACGAGGCCGCCCACGTCGATGCCGCTGCGCCCGAGCGCGGCGTCGAGCTTGAGGCCGGCGCGCGAGGCCCAGCGCAGCTCGGCGTCGTCGGTGATGCGCAGCTCCGCGTCCTGCGGCACATCCTCGCCCGCTTTGGTGCAGACCGCCCAGCCGCGTGCGCCGCGCCACTGTGCCGCACCGCCGTCGATCAGGCGGCGCGCGGCAGACCTCGTCGGGGCCAAGCCGCGGGCGAGGATCAGTTGATCGGCACGCATGGCGTTGCCCCGCCGTCGGTGCCGAATCGCCTGCGGGCAGGCGGCGCAGCACAGCGTTGGCGAGCGTCGGTCATGGGTGGGCGCTCACTCGATGCCGCCCAGATGCCCACGTGCAGCCTGTGCGAGCTTGCGATCGAAGGTCGCCAACGGCGCTTTCATCTCGGCCGCCAGCCACAGATAGGCAGCGTCGTAGGCGCTCAGCTCATAGTCCAGCGCGAGTTGCAGCATCGCCTCGGGCGGCACCGGGTGCAGCGCGATGCGTTGCTCGGCGAAGTCGCGCACCGCGTTCGCCACCTGCTCGGGCTGAGCGCCGGCGCGCAGCTTCGTTCGCGCCACATTGGCCACTTCGAACGGCAGCAGCGCCGGCGCGTGCACTGCCTTGTGGCTGAGCATCCCGGCGGCTTCGTCGCACGACGGCTCGGCGAACACCAGGGCCGCGACGACGCTGCAGTCGGCCACCACGGGAGGGCGCTGCGCCCACACGGCCGGGGGCTCGGCGACATAGAGCACTCGCGGTGCGGGCGGCCCGGCATCGGCGGTGGTCATCGGCTGTCGCGGTCCGCGCGGATGATGTCCACTGCCAGCGGCACGCCCGCTGGCGCAGCGACGGGCGCCCCGCCAGCCGCGCGACGTTCGGCCACCAGATCCTCGACCGTCTTCCAGCCGCGAAGCAGTCGCTCGCGCGCCGCGGGCCGTGTGACCGCCACAGGTTCGGGCATGTCCGCCGGTTCGTTGGCCGCGCGCTCGATGATGGCCATCAGCTCGCCCTGCAATGACCGATGGTTGCGCAGGGCTCTGGCACGCAGGCGATCGGCCGTGGCATCGGGAACCTCTTTGATCGACAAGTTGACAGGCATGTTTCAGCTCCATAATGAAACCATGGTTCCACTATGGAACCAAGCCGGCGGCATGTCAATCAATAGCGATAGCTGTCCGGCTTGTACGGCCCCTGCCTGGGCACGCCGATGTAGGCCGCCTGCTCCTCGCTGAGCTCGGTCAGCATCGCGCCGACCTTCTTCAGGTGCAGCCGCGCGACCTTCTCGTCGAGGTGCTTGGGCAGCACGTAAACCTTGCCCACGTCGTAGGCGTCGGCGTGCATGAAGAGCTCGATCTGCGCGATCGTCTGGTTGGCGAAGCTCGACGACATCACGAAGCTCGGGTGCCCGGTGCCGCAACCCAGGTTCACGAGGCGCCCCTTGGCGAGCAGGATGATGCGCTTGCCCGGCTTGCCATCGACGCCCGGGAAGATCACGTGGTCGACCTGCGGCTTGATCTCCTCCCACGTGCACTTGGCGAGCGACGCGACGTCGATCTCGTTGTCGAAGTGGCCGATGTTGCAGACGATCGCCTGGTCCTTCATCGCCGCCATGTGGGCGTAGGTGATGACGGATCGGTTGCCGGTCGCCGAGACGAAGATGTCGGCCTTGTCGGCGGCGTACTCCATCGTCACGACCTTGTAGCCCTCCATCGCCGCCTGCAGCGCGTTGATCGGGTCGATCTCGGTCACCCAGACCTGCGCCGACAGCGCCCGCAGCGCCTGCGCCGAGCCCTTGCCGACATCGCCGTAGCCGGCCACGCAGGCGATCTTGCCGGCGACCATCACGTCGGTCGCACGCTTGATCGCGTCGACGAGCGACTCGCGGCAGCCGTACAGGTTGTCGAACTTGCTCTTCGTCACCGAGTCGTTGACGTTGATGGCACGGAACATCAGCGTGCCCTTGACGCTCATCTCCTTCAGGCGATGCACGCCGGTCGTCGTCTCTTCGGTGACGCCGATGATCTGCGCGCTCTTGCGGCTGTACCAGGTGGCATCGGTGGCGAGCTTGGCCTTGATGGCGGCGAAGAGACAGGTCTCCTCCTCGCTCGTCGGCTTGTCGAGCAGCGAGGCGTCCTTCTCGGCGCGCTTGCCCAGGTGCATCAGCAGCGTCGCGTCGCCGCCGTCGTCGAGGATCATGTTCGGGCCTTCGCCTTCCGAACCCTTGGCGCCGAACTCGAAGATGCGGTGCGTGTAGTCCCAGTAGTCGGCGAGCGTCTCGCCCTTGTAGGCGAACACCGGCGTGCCCTTGACCGCCAGCGCCGCGGCGGCATGGTCCTGCGTCGAGAAGATGTTGCACGAGGCCCAGCGCACCTCGGCACCGAGCGCCTGCAGCGTCTCGACGAGCACCGCGGTCTGGATCGTCATGTGCAGCGAGCCGGCGATGCGCGCGCCCTTCAAGGGCTGGGTCTTCGCGAACTCGTCGCGAATGGCCATCAGGCCGGGCATCTCGGTCTCGGCGATGCGGATTTCCTTGCGTCCCCAGTCGGCAAGCGACAGGTCGGCAACGTGGTGATCGGCAGCAGGTTTCAGGACAGCACTCATGGACATCTCCGGTTCAGGTGGTTGGACACCACCGCTCGGTCGTCACGGCTGCTGGAGGGCTCGCCGCACCGGACGGTGGGACGAGCGCGGTTGAAAATCGTTGCCGAGCCTGGGACGCACGCCGCACCTATGCGGGGGTCTCGCAGCGCTCCTCGGAACGGGCACGATTATAGACAGACTCGGCCCGGCCGCCCGACGTCGCCGCTCAGGTGCTCCGCAGCTGCGGTGCCCCGTCAGGTCGCGACGACGATCGTGAACTGCGCCCGCAGCCCGTCGGCGCCGGGGCGAAACGGCACGGTCAGCGCCGCACGGTCCGCCGGGTCGCGCAGGCTGCGCCACAGCGGGTCGCGCTCGTTGCCCGGGTCGCCCTCGACATAGAGCTGCGTCGTCAGCAGCGTGCGCTGCGCGATCCGCACCTTGACGTGGATATGCGGCGTGCGCCCGCTGTAGGCCACCGGGCGCAGCGTGCGGAAGCGGTAACGTCCTTCGGGGTCGACGCTCGCCCGGCCGAAAGCCTGGAAGGCCGGGTCGGCGCGGTTGCCGTCGCCGGGATGGCGGTAGTGGCCGTCGGCGTCGCACTGCCAGATCTCGACGCTCGCGCCGCGCACCGGCTGGCCCGCCGCGTCGACGACCACACCCTCGACCCAGGCCGGCTGGCCGCGCAGGTAGCGCCGCTCGCCATGGGCCAGCAGGTCCGCGTCGGTATCCGCGGGCAGATCGACCGGATAGAAGGGCCCCTCGGACTGCGCCGGCGTCAGGCGCAATGACCCCGCCGCGTGCGCCGCACCCAACAGCGGCAGGCCCGGAGCTGCTGCCGCGAGGGCCGCCGACCTTGCGAGCCGGCCGAGCGCCCGCCGGCGCCAGATGTCGAAGTGCAGGAGAGGTAATGGGGCCATGGAAACCCTGCGAAGTAAATCTGGCGAACAAGCTCGGCACATCCCACGATGCACGCACCGGGCCGGCTGCAAGCCCATTCTGGCGCTTCCCCGGCGGCTGCGCCAGCGCTGCGGGGAACCTCCCTGCGCCGGGCCGGTCAATGCAGCGCGCCCGATCGGTCGCGCCACCGGCAAGAGGATGATCACCCGATGACTGCACACAACATGCTCGAGCAACTGCTCAACTCCGGCCTGTCGATGATGGGCGGGAGCCCCAGGCCGGGCGGTCCCGCCGCGGGGCCGGCGCCGGATTGGGCGAAGTTCGTCGCCGGTACGGCCGCCGGCGGCGCGCTCGGACTGCTGCTGGGCAGCAAGCGGGGGCGCAAGATGGGCGGATCGGTGCTCAAGGTCGGCGGCGTCGCCGCCCTGGGCGCGATGGCCTATCGCGCCTACACGCAGTGGCAGGCGCAGCAGCCGCGCCCGGGCGCCACGCAGGGCGCCGAAGCCGCCGCCGACGCGTCGTGGGAAATCGCGCGTTCGCAGGCGCCGCGCACCGTGGATCGGCTGCCCGCGCCCGAAGTGGAACTGCACAGCCGCGCCGTGCTCGTTGCCATGATCGGCGCCGCCAAGTCCGACGGCCATCTCGACGAGCGCGAACGCGGCCTGCTCGAGGCCGAGCTTGCGCGCATCGAGGCCGATCCGGCCCAGCGGCGCTGGGTCGAGGAAGAAGTGCGACGTCCGCTCGACCCGGCCGAGGTTGCGCGCGCAGCGACCTCGCCCGAACTCGCTGCGGAGATGTACCTGGCCAGCCTGCTCGTGGCCGACGAGACGAGCTTCATGGAGCGGGCCTACCTCGACGAGCTCGCGCGGCAGCTGCGCCTGCCCGAGGGGCTGCGCTCCGAGCTGCGGGCGCAGGCAGCGGCGGCATGACATCGGGCGCCCCTGCCCTGGAGGCGGCTGCAGACGCCCCCATGTACACCACTCCGCTACCCGTTCCCCGAACGACTCCATGAAACGCATCGCCCTCTTCCTGCTCACCAACCTGGCCGTGATGCTGGTGCTCGGCCTCGCGGTCAATCTGCTCGGCCTGAACCGTTTCCTGTCGGCCAACGGCCTGGACCTGACTGCACTGCTCGGCTTCGCGCTCGTCATCGGCTTCGGCGGCGCGTTCATCTCGCTGCTGATCAGCAAGCCCATGGCCAAGTGGACGATGGGGCTGCAGATCGTCAACGACTCGACCGATCCGACCCATGCCTGGATCGTCGCCACGGTGCGCCGCTTTGCCGGCCAGGCCGGCGTCGCGATGCCCGAGGTCGGCATCTACGAGGGCGCCCCCAACGCCTTTGCGACCGGCGCCTTCAAGAACTCGGCGCTGGTCGCCGTCTCGACCGGGCTGCTGCAGTCGATGTCGCGCGAAGAGGTCGAGGCCGTGATCGGGCACGAGGTCGCGCATGTCGCCAACGGCGACATGGTCACGCTCACGTTGATCCAGGGCGTGATGAACACCTTCGTCGTCTTCCTGTCGCGCGTGATCGGCTACGTCGTCGACCGCGTCGTGCTGCGCAACCAGAACGAAGGCCCGGGCATCGGCTACTTCGCGACGACGATCGTGCTCGACCTGATGCTGGGCGTGCTCGCGGCGATGATCGTCGCCTGGTTCTCGCGCCAGCGCGAGTTCCGCGCCGACGCCGGTGCCGCGCAGTTCATGGGCCGCCGCCAGCCGATGATCCACGCACTGGCGCGCCTGGGCAAGCTCGACCCGGGCGAAATGCCCAAGACGCTGCAGGCCATGGGCATCAGCGCCCGGCCCGGCGGCATGCTCGCGCTGCTCGCCAGCCATCCGCCGATCGAGGAGCGCATCGCGCGCCTCCAGCAGGCGCAAAGCTGATCGCGGCGCGGCGCGCTACGTCGAGCCGTTGGCCGGCATGAAGTCGATCCCGCGGTCGTTCGGCAGCGCGGCACGGCCGACGATCAGCGCATCGAGCGGCCCGATGCCGGCGAGGTCCTTGTTGGTGTAGGGCAGGCGGTGCAGCACGTAGCGCAGCGCGTTGAGGCGCGCGCGCTTCTTGCAGTCCGACTTGATCACCGTCCACGCCGCATCGGCGGTGTCGGTGTGCATGAACATCGCCTCCTTGGCGTGCGTGTAGTCGTCCCAGCGGTCGAGCGAGGCCAGGTCGATCGGCGAGAGCTTCCACTGCTTGAGCGGGTGGCTGCGGCGCTCCTTGAAGCGGCGCCGCTGCTCCTCGCGGCTGACCGAGAACCAGAGCTTGAACAGGTGCACGCCGCTGCGCGAGAGGTGGCGCTCGAACTCGGGCGCCTGGCGCATGAACTCGAGGTACTCGTCGTCGCTGCAGAAGCCCATCACGCGCTCGACGCCGGCGCGGTTGTACCAGCTGCGATCGAAGAGCACGATCTCGCCGCGCGTCGGCAGGTGCTGCGTGTAGCGCTGGAAGTACCACTGCCCGCGCTCGATCTCGGACGGCTTCTCGAGCGCGACGACGCGCGCGCCGCGCGGGTTCAGGTGCTCCATGAAGCGCTTGATCGTGCCGCCCTTGCCGGCGGCGTCGCGGCCCTCGAACAGGATCACGACGCGCTGGCCGGTGTCCTTGACCCAGGCCTGCAGCTTGAGCAGCTCGACCTGCAGGCGGTATTTCTGCTTCTCGTAGCTCTTGCGCGAAAGCAGGTTCTGGTAGGGGTAGCCGCCGTCGCGCCAGTTGGCCGCGAGTTCGGTGTCGGGATCGCGCTCGCCCGGCAGCGTGGTCGTCTCACGCCTGAACAGCGCCTGGCGCAGCGCCTGCACGTCGTCGGGCGAGGCGCCGGCGATCGTCGCCTGAAGGTGCTGCAGTGCCTCGTGGCCGTCGCCCCTGGCTGCACGCTGCAGAAGGTCCTTCAAGGCCTCGGCCTGCTTGCCCTGCGCGGCGAGGGTGGCCTCCTTGACGACCTGACGTTCGATGCTGCGCGCGCCCAGCCGCGGCGCGACATCGCCCGCCGTAGCCGGACGCGGATGGCCGGGCGGCGCGCGGCGCGGCTTGCGCGCCGCAGGCTTGCCGCGCGCGCGACGTGCGGGTCCGGTCTTCGCGGGAGCACTTGCCTTGGGAGCCATGGTCGGTTTCCTCGGAGTCGGTCGTCAACGCTCGATTGTGAAAACTGCGTGACAGCCTGCCTTGACGGTCATCAACGCGTCGGAGTGTGGGGCAAGTGTGCGAGCCACCCAGGCCCCGGCCCAGCGCTGTGCGAGACTTTGCCGATCATGCCCGAGCCCCGCCTGCGACCCCTGGCCGAACTCGTACCCGCGCGCCTGCGTGCGGCGCGCGGCGTGCTGACCGACATCGACGACACCCTGACCCGCGATGGCGCGATCGAGCCCGTCGCGCTCGCCGCGCTGCAGCGCTTGCACGCCCAGGGCGTGCCGGTGATCGCGATCACCGGCCGCCCCTCGGGCTGGAGCGAACCGTTTGCGGCGGCCTGGCCGGTGCTGGCCATCGTGGCCGAGAACGGCGGCGTGATGTTGCGCGCGGCATCGGGCCGCGTTGAACGCGACTACACGCAGGACGACGAGACGCGCCAGCGCAACTACGCGCGCCTGCAGGCTTGCGCCCGGGCCGTGCTGGAGGCCGTCCCGGGCGCGCGGCTCGCCGCCGACAGCGCCGGCCGGCTGACCGACATCGCCGTCGATCACAGCGAGTTCGCGCACCTCGACGCGCGGCGCATCGCCGAAGTCGCCGCACTGATGCGCGCGCACGGCCTGAACGCGACCGTGAGCTCGATCCACGTCAACGGCTGGATCGGGGCGCACACCAAGTGGAGCGGCGCGCAGTGGGCCGTGCAGCGCTGCCTAGGCACGCCGCTGCAGCCCGCAGAGTGGGTCTATGCCGGCGACTCGACCAACGATCAAGAGATGTTCGAGCACATCCCGCTGTCGGTGGCGGTCGCCAACATCGCGCGCTTCGTGCCGCAGCTGACGGTGCTGCCCGCGTTCGTCACGCACGCCGAGCGAGGGGCGGGCTTTGCCGAGCTGGCCGACGCGATGCTCGCAGCGCGGGCCGCACAGTGAGCAGCGACGAGCGCGCCGCGACCCTGCGCACGGCGGCCGGGCTGTCGCTCGCCGCGGCCGTCTCGCTCGGCCTGGCGCGCTTTTCCTACGCGCTGCTGCTGCCGCCGATGCGCGCCGACCTCGGCTGGAGCTACTTCACCGGCGGCGCGATGAACACCGCCAACGCGGCCGGCTACCTGATCGGCGCGCTCCTGGCGCCGCGCTGGCTTGCGCGCCACGACGCGCGCACGCTGCTCGTCGGCGGCGGCGTGGGGACAACGCTGCTGCTCGCCGCACACGGGCTCGTGGGCACCGATGCGCCGCTCTACGCGCTGCGCCTGCTGTCGGGCGTCGCGAGCGCGGCGATGTTCGTCAGCGGCGGTCTGCTCGCCGCGCGCCTGGCGTCGGCGCACGCGGGGTCGGCCGGCCTGGTGCTCGGCATCTTCTACGGCGGCACCGGCGCGGGCATCGTCGCGTCGGCGCTCGTCGTGCCGGCGTCGCTGACGCTGCCGCTCGCCCACCCCTGGCAGGGCGCGTGGCTGCTGCTGGCAGCGCTCGCGCTGCTTGCGACCGGTGTCGTCGCGCGCGCGACGCGCGCCGTCCCGCCGGCGCCCGCGCCGAGCGCGGCGAGCCCGGCAGCGGGCAAGTTCGCGTGGCGCGGCTTTGCGTTCGCGCTCGCCGCCTACCTGCTGTTCGGCGTCGGCTACATCGGCTACATGACCTTCGTCGTCACGCTGCTGCGCGAGCAGGGGCTCGCGCCGGCGCTCGTGAGCGCGTTCTACGTGCTGCTCGGCGGCGGCGTGATGGCGTCGCCGTGGATCTGGGCCGCGCTGCTGCAGCGCCACCGCGGCGGGGTGCCGCTCGCGCTGCTGAACGCGCTGCTCGCGCTGGCGACGCTGCTGCCGGTGCTCGCGCCGCACGCGGCGGCGGCGTTCGCGTCGGGCGCGCTGTTCGGCAGCGTCTTCCTCTCGCTCGTCGCGTCGACGACCGCGCTCGTGCGCCACAACCTCGCACCGGCTGCCTGGCCGCGCGGGATCGCCGCGTTCACGATCGTGTTCGCGGTCGGGCAGATCTTCGGTCCGGCGGCGGTCGGCTGGGTTGCCGATGGGCCCGGCGGGCTCGAGCGCGGCTTTGTCTTCTCGGCCGCTGCACTCGCGCTCGGCGCGCTGCTCGCCGCGCGGCAGCGGCCGCTGCGCGCGCCCGGCGACTGACGACGCGCTACGCGACGCCGAGAAAGCGCCGCATTCGCTCGAGTTCGGCGTCGAGTTCGCGCCGGAACGCGGCGTCGCGCGGCGCGCGGCCGGACACGTAGCCGATCTCGTGCACCAGCCGGCCGTGCTGCACCGACAGGTTGGCCCACCCGATCACCGCATCGCGCCACAGCAGCGGCAGCGCGTAGTGGCCGCGCACGCGCTTGGCCGCCGGCGTGTAGGCCTCGAAGCGGTAGGCCCAGCCCCAGAAGAGCTCGAAGCGCCGGCGGTCCCAGACCACCGGGTCGAACGGCGCCAGCAGGTGCACGCACTCCGGCGCCTGCACGCGCCGGATGCGCTTCTGCGCCGGCCAGACCCAGTCGACGCCGTCGACGCGCGCCGACGCGAGCCGGGCGCGGGCGCGCTGCAGCATGCGCGCGCGATCGGCGCGCCACTGCGGCGCGCCGACGCACACGCCACTCGCCAGCAAGCCGAGCGTCGGCGACGGCAGCGGCGCGTACTTGGCCACGGCAACGTCGAGCAGCGCGTCGAGCGCCGCCGCCGGATCCTCGGCCGCAGGCGTCGCCTCGCGCACCGCGTACAGGCGCACGCCGCCCTCGCGCCGCGCGATGCGCAGCAGCCCGCGGTAGTGCATCGCGTCGAGCAGCTCGGTGCTCGCGTTGCTGGACCCGCCGAACCAGTTGCGCGTCTTGCCGTGCGCGAACGCGGCGTCGACCTCGCGCGGGTGCACGACGCCGCGCTCGCGCACGAACGCGAGCACCGACTCGGCCTGGCGCCGCCGCGCCGCCGTCCACACGCTGCGCGGCGTGCGCGGGTGCATCAACGCCTGCGTCGCGCGCGGCAGGAAGCCGTAGTTGACGAAGAAGTCCTCCTCGACCGCGAAGGCGCGGGTAGCGTCGCTCGAGGTCGCCGGCGGCGTAGTCCTTGACGCGATGGCGCAGCGTCAGGTCCTGCGCGCGCGCCGGCGCGCGCAGCGGATCGGCCTGCACGAAGCCGAGGCGCGCGATCGCCTTGGGCAAGGTGGTGGGAGCGAAGAGACTGCGCGCGAGGGCGTGGGCGCGCAGGTGGGCGAGCGTGATCGGCATCGTCGAGAGACTAGCGCAAGCCATCCGGGGCCGCCGTGCCCTGGCAGTGCCGCGCCGCTGCGCCGAGAATCCGTGCATGCCCTCCTTTCCCGCCACAGCGCACAAGCCAGCGCAGCGCAGCGCCGACGCGAAGCGCCTCGCGCGGCGCCTTGCGCAGTTGCGCCGCGTGTTCGACCTGGACGCGATCGCGCGCCAGCCGGCCGACGCGCCGCTGATCACGAGCTACTACCACCAGAACTTCCACCCCTACCGGCGCTACCACTCCGCCGAGGGGGCGATGCACATGGCCCTCAATCCGGGCGGGCGCTTCGACCGCGAGGGCTACCTCGGCCAGGCGCAGCGCCTCGAGGCGCTGTGGGCCGCGCAGCCGCCGGCCGACGTGCTGGAGCTCGCCTTCGGCAAGGGCTTCAACCTCGAATACCTCGCGCCGCGCTGGCCCGGCGTGCGCTTCTCGGGCATCGACCTCACGCCGCGCAACGTCAGGCACGCGCAGTCGCGGCCGGCGCTGGCCGGCGTCGCGCTGTCGCGCGCCGACATGCACGCGCTGCCGTTCGAGGCCGGGTCGTTCGATTGCGTGTTCTGCGTCGAGGGCTTCTGCCACGCGACCGACGTGCCGCGCGCGCTGGCCGAACAGGCGCGCGTGCTGCGCCCTGGCGGGCTGTTCGTGCTGTTCGACGGCTATCGCGAGCGGGCGGTGGAGACGATGAGCGCCGAAGAGGCCCTCGCGGTCACCGTGGTCGAGAAGTCGATGGCGGTGGACGCGTTCCAGCATGTCGAGACACTCGTCGGCCAGGCCGCGGCCGCCGGGCTGCAGCTCGTCAGCAACGAGTCGCTCGCCGCGGCGGTGATGCCGAACTTCCGGCGCCTCGATCGCATGGCCAGCCTCTTCCTGCTCGTGCCGCCGTTGACGCGGCGCTGGCTCGGCGGTCGCTCGGCCGAGCGCGGACGTAATTTGGCGGCCGCGGCGCTGGGACGCTGGACCGTGAGCATGGGGCTGCAGGGGTATCGGGAGATGGTGTGGCGCAAGGGAGATGGGGGCGCTTGACAGGTGCGGTGGCTCAACTGACCGCTGCCCGGGCGCGGCGCGCTTGGCATGGCGACGATCATGTCGGGTGCGGGGTGAGCCAGGGTGCGTGGCATTTCGGCACGCTCGATGCGGCGGTCGCGGCGCGACGCACGGCGAAGGTTGTCGCGAGAAGGGTGGAAGGCTTAGGCTGGGCGCCGATTCTGTAGACCCCCGTGTTACAGCCACCGGGAAGGCGCCCTTGAGTGCCGTTGCGCCGATTACCGGTTGTGGGCGCATCCTTGCGCCACTATCAGGTTATTGGCGCGCCGGTGCGCCTGAAAACACGTTTTCGGCGTCACTGCCTCCCTCCCCATGAGTTAGCACATGTGCTAACATGTGCGCGTGCCGTACGAGGTCGAGTACTTCCACCCCCGCGTCCTCACCGAGGTTGAGTCGTGGCCGGTCGACGTACTTGCCGACTACGCTCGCCTCGTCGAGTTGCTGATGGAACACGGGCCAAACCTGCGGTTGCCGCACTCGCGCGCCATGGGCGGTGGCCTCTTCGAGCTCAGACCGAGAGGACGCTCGGGAATCGGGCGCGCCTTCTACTGCTTTCTCGTCGGCAGGCGCATTGTGGTGGTCCACGCGTTCATCAAGAAGACGCAGCAGACCCCAGACAAGGAGTTGGTGCTCGCGCGCAAGCGCGTCAAGGAGTTGCACGATGCCTGATTTGAAGTACGCGCCTGTCAAGCATGACCACAAGTCCTTTCTGGCCAAGGCAAAGGCCAGGCGTGGGTTCGATGCAGCCTACGACGCACTCGAACTGGAGTACAGCGTCGTCGATCAACTTCTGAAGGCCCGCACGCGTGCCGGCCTGACCCAAGATGTTGTCGCCGAGCGCATGGGCACCACCAAGAGCGCAATTTCGCGACTGGAGTCTGCCGGAAAGCACACGCCATCGCTCAGCACGCTCCGGCGCTACGCTCAGGCAGTCGGCTGCGAACTTCAGGTCAGGTTGGTGCCAGTGAAGTGACGCCGAACTCGAACGTTGGGCGGCAATGAACATCGACCGCGCCACGCTGTCCGACGTTCGCGCCGTAGCCGAAATTCACGTCGATGCTTGGCGCTCGGCCTACGCGCGAATCGTTCCCGCCGACTATCTCGCCTCCCTGTCAGTCGAGCAGCGGGAAGCCATGTGGAGGAGGACCGTCGAGTCTGGGCAACCGGAGTTGCTCGTGGCCAAGGACAACGGCACCGTTCTCGGCTGGGTGTCGTTCGGCGCCTGCCGAGACAAGGATGCGCCTTCCTCCCAGGCGGAGGTATGGGCCATCTACGTCGCCCCGAACAGTTGGTTCAAGGGCGTAGGGCACCAGTTGTGGCAGCGGGCTCGAGAGCTCTTGTCTCAGCAGGGCTACGGCACGTGCTGCCTGTGGGTGTTCCCAGAGAACCAGCAAGCCATTCGCTTCTATCAGTCCGTAGGCTTCGTGGCGGACAACCTGCCTCCGCAGCAGTTCGAGTTGGGTGGTCGGCAGCTTCAAGAAGTGCGCTACGTCTGCAGAATTGACGCCAAACGTTGATAGCCTTCAGAATCGGGCGCCCCTGCACGCCCGGTACCGCTCTCTGGTACCATGTTCCTCGTGAAGCGCAAGCACCAACGCACGCTCGAGGCCCTCTACGCTCACCCGACCAGCGCGAACATCGCCTGGAAAGACATCGAGGCCCTGTTCGTCGAACTTGGCGCAGAGGTCAGCGAGCGCGAAGGTAGTCGCGTCGCCGTTGTTCTGTTCACCGAGATTCGAGTCTTCCACCGTCCACATCCCTCGCCTCACACCGACAAAGGAGCAGTTGTCGCGGTGCGGAAGTGGCTCGAACAGCACGGAGTCACCCCATGAACATCATGACCCTAGACGGATTCAACGCCAAGATCGAGTACGACCCCGAGATCGACATGTTCCGCGGAGAGATTCTCGGTCTCACCGGCGGAGCCGACTTCTACGGGAAGAACCCGAAGGAGCTTCGCGCCGAGTTCAAGAAGTCTCTCGAGGTCTTCCTCCAAGTCTGCCGAGAGAAGGGCATCGAGCCTCGGCGCAGCTACTCCGGAAAGTTCAACTTGCGCATCCCGCCGGACCTTCACGAAAAGCTCGCCATCGTTGCTCAGGCCGAAGGCAAGAGCATCAACGCCTTGGCGCAAGAGGCACTTCAACAGCGCGTAGCGGCATAACGCTGACGGCCAACTCAACCGTTACGCCGAGCAATCAATCGCCCAGTTCGCACGTGGGCCGCGCAGGCCAAAGAGCTCACCGGCTCGCACGCCTCGTCAAATCAGCTGGCGCACTGCATGGAGAATGCTGCTTCACACACTCCGAGGAGCGGACGTATGGCGTGGGTTCTGTTGCTTGTAGCTGGCTTACTTGAGGTTGGCTGGGCCATCGGGCTCAAATACACAGAGGGGTTTACGCGGCTCTGGCCAAGCGTCTTCACTCTCGCAGCAATGACCGCAAGTGTCGTCTTGCTCGGCATCGCCATGAAGTCGCTCCCAGTGGGCACGTCCTACGCCGTATGGGTCGGGGTCGGGGCTGTGGGAACAGCCATCCTCGGCATCATCCTGTTCGGTGAGTCGGC
This sequence comes from Ideonella sp., assembly GCF_016702655.1. Classification (GTDB taxonomy): domain Bacteria; phylum Pseudomonadota; class Gammaproteobacteria; order Burkholderiales; family Burkholderiaceae_C; genus CAIKUF01. Next base: position 17,858 of record NZ_JADJDO010000027.1, on the reverse strand, counting down.
CAGCGCAGGTCGCCTGGCGAGTCTTGGTCTCATTGTGGCCGGCATCATTGGGCTCAAGCTGGCAACGCCCGGGTAGCAAGCCGTGGTCGGGCAATTCACGCACGGGTAGGCCAGTTTGCAGGCGCGGCCTAACCCGCTCAACCGGACCCGCCACGGCAGGCAGCCGCGGCGCTGACTTCAACTTCACTCGGACGGGCGGGAGAAGTCGTGCCGAGGCCGGGGCTCGGCTGGAAGACAATCCGGTCTCGTGCCAACCCACCCCTGGGGCCAGCGATGCTCAATGCCTGTGGTTCACTCGATGCGGCCCGCAACGGCCTGCTCGCGGTTGTGTTGGCCTTGGCGGCGAGCGGTGCAGCAGCCGGGCCCCGTTTCGACTTCGACCAGGCCGGCGGCCGATTGCCGAAAGACGTGCGGCCGAGCGCGGTCCGGCTCGCGCTCGACCTCGACCCGACGCGCGAGACCTTCACCGGCAGCGTGCAGATAGACCTGGAAGCGCGCAAGCCGGTCGAAGCGATCGTGCTCAACGCGCACGAACTCAGCGCCACGCGCGCACGGCTGATCGACGCCGCCGGGCACGAACGGCTGCTGGCCGTCACGGTGGACGCCGAGCGCCGGCACTGGCGCCTCGCGACCGAGCCGGCAACTCTGATCGCCGCCGGCCGCCACACCGTGGCCATCGAGTACAGCGGCCGCGTCCAGACTACCGCGCAGGGGCTTTTCAGCGTGGTCTACAAGCTCGACGGCGCGACGGAACCGCAGCGAATGATGGCCACGCAGTTGCAGCCGGCCCATGCGCGGCGGGTGTTTCCCGGGTTCGACGAGCCGGCGTTCCGGGCCCGCTTCGAACTCAGCGTCACCGCGCCGGCGCGCTACCAGGTGGTCTCCAACATGCCGGCGCTTCAAGACAGTGTCGAGGTGGGTCGACGCAGTGTGCGCTTCGCCGCCACGCCACCGATGCCGAGTTACCTGTTCTCCGTCGCGGTCGGCGAGTTCGATGCGCTGGCGGACGAGCAGGACGGCGTCAAGCTGCGCATCCTCACCGCCAAGGGCAAGCGCGAGCAGGGTGCCTACGCGATGCAGGCGACCAAGCAACTGCTGCGCTACTACGCCAGCTACTTCGGCACGCCCTACATGCTGCCCAAGCTGGACCAACTGGCCGTTCCGGGCGCGCGAGGTGGCGCGATGGAGGATTGGGGGTTGATCTCGTATGAAGAGAGCGTCCTCCTGTTCGACCCGGCCCACACTTCGCCCGCGGCGCAGCGGCAAATCTTCAGCATCGTCGCGCACGAGATCTCGCACCAGTGGTTCGGCAACCTCGTCACCGCCGGCTGGTGGGACGACATCTGGCTCAATGAAGCATTCGCGACCTGGATGGCGGACAAGGCCAGTGAGCACTTCAACCCGCAATGGAACCTGAAGCTGCGCGAGCGGGCATCGAAGGAAGAGGCGATGCTGCGCGACGCCGGTCCGGCGACGCGGCCGATCACGACGCCTATCGTCAGCGAAGATCAGTTCTTCGGCGTCTTCGACGAGATCACGTATCAGAAGGGCGGCGCGGTGCTGACGATGTTCGAAGCCGCGCTCGGCGAGGCGGCGTTTCGCGACGGGCTGCGTCGCTACATGCACGCCCACGCCTACGCGAACGCTAGCGCGGGCGACTTGTGGTTCCACTTGTCGCAGGCTGCAAAGCGCGATGTCGGCGGCCAGATCGCGGGCTGGGTCGAACAGCCCGGGTTCCCGGTGCTCGACGTCGCCACGCGCTGCGTCGGTGGGCGCACCGAAGTCAGCTTGAGCCAGCAGCGCTATACCGACGACCCAGCGACCAAGGCGGCAGGCACCTGGCAGGTGCCGGTCACACTCGCCGCCGGGCGGCAGACACGATCGCTCGTGCTCGGGCTCGAGCCACGGCAGATCGACTTCGACGGCTGCGCCGAACCGGTGGTTGCCAACGCCGGCGATGGAGGCTACTACCGCGTGCGCTACGACGCGGTCTCGTTCGCCCGCCTGCGCGCGGGGTTTGCAACGCTGCCGGCAGCCGAGCGCATCGGCTTGCTCGCCGACACCTACGCCCTGGCTCAAAGCGGGCGCATCGCGTTCATCGACTACCTGTCGCTGGTCGCCGGCGGCACCGCGGGGCGCAGCGCCAGCGAATGGCGCGGCATCGTCGAGCGCCTGGAGGCGCTCGACCTGGCGCTGCGCGGCACGCCGGCGCGGCCTGCCCTGCGCGCGTGGTCGCGCAAGGTGCTCGCGCCCGAGCTGGCCCGACTCTCATGGTTGCCGGGCGCGAGCGACGATTCGCAGACCCTGTCGCTGCGCGCCGACTTGATCGAGCGATTGGGCCAGTTCGAGGACGGCCCGACCCTCGCCCGCGCCCGGGCGCTGGAGGCCGAGCGCCCGGACGGCGCCGCGATTCCCCCGTCGCTGCGCGGCGCCGTGATCGCCACGGTGGCGCGTGAGGCCGACGAGGCGACCTTCGAGCGCCTGCGCGCGGCCTTGAAGGCAGCCACCCGCGCCGAAGACGCGTGGCAATTGCGCGCTGCGCTGACGCGGGTGCGCGACCCGAAGCTCGTCGCGCGCGTGCAGGCGTTGGCGCTGACAGACGAATGGGAGCCGTCAAGGGCGGCCTGGATGGCCAGCGCCATCGGCCCGCGCAGCGACGTGGCGGAGCCGGCGTACCGGTTCGTCGAGGCCGAGTTCGGTGCGCTCTCTGCCAAGGCGTCCGACTGGGGCCGCCCCTGGCTGCTGCCCCGCGCAGCGGACGCCTTCAACGAAGCCGCACGCGCCGACGAATTGCTGGCAACCCAGCAGCGCCTGCTCGGCGAGCCGGGGCGCGACGCTGCACAGCAGGTGGCCGCCGCCATCCGCCTGCGCGAAGGCATCCGCCTGCGCGAAGGCACGCGCCTTGCGGGGCAGCTCGACACCGCGGCAACGGCAAGCGCCAGGTAGGCCGGCCGCGTCGGACCGACCGGGCCAGTCCCATGGCCGCCACGCCGAGGCGGTTCGCTCGCGCATGCCGTCAGGTGCGTCGACTCGAATGAGCTGTTCATTGATCAACTCGCGGGGCCGGTCGAGGGCCGCTTCGGCGCCGAGGACGACGGCTCCAAGTGCCTGCTGCACGGGCTGAACCCGGAGCACGCTTGCGCTGTGTCACATCGCCGAGAAGGTGTTGGAGCGGGCGAAGTCGTACTGAGCAGGCCGGGGTGCAGGCAAGTACCGGGGTGGGCGTCAAGTCGCCGCGACCTGGACGGTCGCGGCTTCCAGTCAGCGGCTTCGCCGTGAATTGCTTTGGCTCCGGCACGGCCCTATGGGCCTTAACTTCGCTGCGCGAAGTTAGCCTGCGCCGGAAGACCGGCAAACCGCGCGCCTTGCGCGCGGCGGGCCTACAGCCCGGCCGTAGCCTTCAAGGCTGTGGCTTTGTCGGTCTTCTCCCACGTGAACTCCGGCTCGTCTCTGCCGAAGTGGCCGTAGGCGGCCGTCTTCTCGTAGATCGGGCGCAGCAGGTCGAGCATGTTGATGATGCCCTTGGGCCGCAGGTCGAAGTGCTCGGCCACCAGCGCCGAGAGCTGGTCGTCGGGGATCACGCCGGTGCCCTCGGTGTAGACGGTGATGTTCATCGGCTTGGCGACGCCGATCGCGTACGCGACCTGGATCTGGCACTGCCGCGCCAGGCCGGCGGCGACGATGTTCTTCGCCACGTAGCGCGCCGCGTACGCTGCCGAGCGGTCGACCTTGCTCGGGTCCTTGCCCGAGAACGCGCCGCCGCCGTGCGGGCAGGCGCCGCCGTAGGTGTCGACGATGATCTTGCGCCCGGTCAGGCCGCAGTCGCCCTGCGGGCCGCCGATGACGAAGCGGCCGGTCGGGTTGATCAGGTAGCGCGTGTCCTTGAGCCACTCCTTGGGCAGCACCGGCTTGATGATCTCCTCGATCACCTGGTCGATGAAGGACTGCTTCATCTTCGTCGCCGTCTCGCTCTGGTCGGGGCTGTGCTGGCTGGACAGCACGACGGTGTCGATCGAGTGCGGCTTGCCGTCCACGTAGCGCATCGTGACCTGGCTCTTCGCGTCCGGGCGCAGGAAGGGCAGGCGGCCGTCCTTGCGCAGCTGCGCCTGGCGCTCGACGAGGCGGTGCGCGTAGTAGATCGGCGCGGGCATCAGGTCGGGCGTCTCGTCGCAGGCGTAGCCGAACATCAGGCCCTGGTCGCCGGCGCCGGTGTTCAGGTGGTCGTCGCTCGCGTGGTCGACGCCCTGGGCGATGTCGTTGCTCTGCTTGTCGTAGGCGACGAGCACCGCGCAGCCCTTGTAGTCGATGCCGTACTCGGTGTTGTCGTAGCCGATGCGCTTCAAGACGTCGCGCGCGGTCTGGATGTAGTCGACGTGCGCGTTGGTCGTGATCTCGCCGGCGAGCACGACGAGGCCGGTGTTGCACAGCGTCTCGGCGGCGACGCGCGAGCGCGGGTCCTGCTTGAAGATCGCGTCGAGGATCGCGTCCGAGATCTGGTCGGCCACCTTGTCGGGATGGCCCTCGGAAACGGATTCGGAGGTGAAAAGGAAGTCGTTCGCCACTCTTAAACTCCAGTCAGTCAGATTGCAGATCGCGCTGCCGGTCTGTACCTGAGGAGGAACGGCGAACGCTTTAGCAGGATTTCTTGAGCCGCCTGTTGGCAGCCCGGCAGGCGGCCGGTGGTCGGCGCCTGCATCGCCCCGCAAGTAGTTCATAACTCGGCGATGGCCCGATTATAGGAAACATGAGGACGATCCTGGCGTGGCTCTCCCGCAGGCCACTGTGGTTTCTGCACGCAATCGGCGCCGCGCTGGGCTGGCTGACCTGGGCGCTGTCGCCGAGCTATCGGCGCCGCTTCGGCGCCCACGCGGCGCTCGCCGGCGTCGCGCCGGCGGCCGCGCGCCGGGCGGTCGCCGAGGCCGGGCGCATGGTGCTCGAACTGCCCTACCTCTGGCTGCGGCCGGCCGGCGCGCCGCTCGCGCCGCCGGTGGCAATGCCGGGCGCCGAGCACATAGACGCCGCGCTCGCGGCCGGGCGGGGGATCGTCTTCCTGACGCCGCACCTGGGCTGCTTCGAGGTCACGGCGCAGGCCTATGCCGAACGCTACGGCGCGGCGCACGGGCCGATCACGGTGCTCTACCGGCCGGCGCGCAAGCGCGTGCTGCGCGAGGTGGTCGACAGCGCGCGCGCGCGCCCCCATCTCGCCGCCGCGCCAGCCACGCTCGCCGGCGTGCGCCAGATGATCCGCGCGCTGCGCCGCGGCGAGGCGGTCGGCCTGCTGCCCGACCAGGTGCCGCCCGAGGGCATGGGCGTGTGGGTGCCGTTCTTCGGCCAACCGGCGTACACGATGACGCTTGCCGCACGCCTGGTGCAGCAGACCGGCGCGACGCCGCTCCTCGCCTGGGGCGAGCGGCTGGCGCACGGCCGGGGCTACGTCGTGCACATCTCTGCGCTCGCCGAGCCGCTGCCGCTCACCGACCCCGCGGCGCCCGAGGCCTGCGCCGCGGCGATCAACCGCGCGATGGAAGGGCTGATCCGGCAGTGCCCGCAGCAGTACCTTTGGGGCTACAACCGCTACAAGACGCCGCGCGCCGATGCCGACCCGCGGGCGTGAACGACGGCGCAGGCCGAACCCCGATAATCCGCCGATGCGGCTCGAGTTCACCAAGATGCACGGCGCGGGCAACGATTTCGTCGTCATCGACGCGACGCGCGCGCCGCTGAACCTGACGCCCGAACAGATGCGCCCGCCTCGGCGACCGGCGCTTCGGCGTCGGTGCGGATCAGATCCTCGTCGTAGAGACGAGCACGCGGCCCGGCATCGACTTTCGCTACCGCATCTTCAACAACAGCGGCGACGAGGTCGAGCATTGCGGCAACGGCGCGCGCTGCCTGGTGCGCTTCGTGCACGACAAGGGCCTGTCCGACAAGCCGGTGCTCAAGGTCGAGACGGTCAACAACCTGCTCGAGCTGCGCCTGGCGGCGGACGGCCGCGTGACGGTGGACATGAACCGCCCCGTCTTCGATCCTGCGGCGCTGCCCTTCGACGGCGCCGGGCTGCAGCCGCGCGCGGTGGGCGGCTTTCAGATGTGGCCGCTCGCGCTGCCCGACGGCAGCACGGTCGAGGTGGCGCTCGTCTCGATGGGCAACCCGCACGCGGTGCAGATCGTCGCCGACGTCGATCGCGCACCCGTGGCAAGCGTCGGCCCGCTCGTCGAGACACACGCGCGCTTTGCGCGCAAGGTGAATGCCGGCTTCATGCAGATCGTCGACCGGCGCCGCATCCGGCTGCGCGTGCACGAGCGCGACGCCGGCGAGACGCTCGCCTGCGGCACCGGCGCCTGCGCGGCCGTCGTCGCCGGCATCCGCCTCGGCCTGCTCGACGGCTCGGTGGAAGTCGAGACGCGCGGCGGGCCGTTGCGCGTGGAGTGGGACGGCAGCGGCGGTACGGTGCTGATGACCGGCCCCGCCGAGACGGTCTTCGAAGGCAGCATCGAGCTCTGATCCATCACCAGCCACCGAGAGAGAGGCAACCACCACCGTGAGCACCGGCACCCAAGGCATCACCGAGAACGACATCGCCAACTTCCTGGCCAACACGCCGGGCTTCTTCGAGCGCCACGCCGAGCTGCTCGGCAGCGTGCAGCTGACGAGCCCGCACGGGCAGCGCGCGGTCTCGCTGCAGGAGCGGCAGATGGAAATGCTGCGCGACAAGATCAAGGGCCTGGAAGGCAAGATCATCGAGATGATCCGCAACGGCCAGGACAACCTGGCGCTGGCCGACAAGCTGCACCGCTGGACGCGCGCGATCATGCTCGTGCGCGACGCGGCGCAGGTGCCGGCGGTGCTGGTCACCGAACTGAAACATCAGTTCATGATCCCGCAGGCCGGCCTGCGGTTGTGGGGCGTCGCCGCGGCGCATGCCGGGCAGCCGTTCGCGCAAGCTGTGGGCGACGACGTGAAGAGCTTCGCCTCGAGCCTCGGCGCGCCCTACTGCGGCGTGAATGCCGGCTTCGAGGCCGCGCAGTGGCTGTCGGACCCTTCCACCGTGATGTCGCTCGCGCTGATCCCGCTGCGCCGCGCTGCCGACGCGCCAGCCTTCGGCCTGCTCGTGCTCGGCTCGCCCGACCCCACGCGCTACAGCGCCGACATGGGCACCGACTTCCTCGGCCGCGTCGGCGAGATCGCGAGCGCGGGCTTGTCGCAGTTGCTCGAGTAGGACCTCGCGCGTGGCGCAGCCGGTCGTCGAGCGCTACCTCGAGCACCTGCGCGTCGAACGGCGCCTCGCTGCGCGCACGCTGGCGATGTACGAAATGGCCTTGCTGCGCCTGCAGCGCCAGGCCGAAGCGGCCGGCACCGAGCTCGCGCAGGTGCAGCCGCAGGAGGTGCGGCGCTGGGCGGCGCAGTTGCATGCCGACGGGCTCGCGCCGCGCAGCGTTGCGCTCGACTTGAGCGCCTGGCGCGGGCTGTACCGCTGGCTCGGCCGCGAGGGCGAGATCGCCGCGAACCCGGTCGCCGGCGTGCGCGCGCCCAAGGCCGCCAAGCCGCCGCCAAGGCGTTGTCGGTCGATCAGTCGGTTGCGCTCGCCGAGCACCGCGCCGCGGGCGACGACCCTGCGCTCGAAGCGCGCGACGCCTGCATCGTCGAGATGCTCTACGGCAGCGGGCTGCGCATTGCCGAGCTCGTCGGCCTGGACGCACAGGCCGGCGCCGGCTCGGCGGGCTGGATCGACCTCGAAGCCGGCGAAGCGCATGTGCTCGGCAAGGGCAGCAAGCGGCGCAGCGTGCCGGTGGGCAGCGCAGCGCGCGCCGCGCTCGCGGCCTGGCTGCCGCTGCGCGCGGCGCTTGCCAAGGCGGACCAGCCGGCGCTCTTCGTCGGCCGCAACGGCACGCGCCTGACCGCGAGCCAGATCCGCTCCCGCTTGAAGACGCGCGCCATCCAGGCCGGCATCCCGACCCATGTTCACCCGCACATGCTGCGCCACTCGTTCGCGTCGCACCTGTTGCAGTCGAGCGGCGACCTGCGCGCGGTGCAGGAGTTGCTCGGCCATGCACAGATTGCGACGACGCAGGTGTACACCAAGCTGGACTTCCAGCATCTGGCGAAGGTGTACGACGCCGCGCATCCGAGAGCCAAGCGTCGATGACAGCTGGACTTTGTCTCCGGCACGGCGCTGCGCGCCTTCACATCGCTTCGCGATATGAGCCTGCGACGCAACGCGCGCTGCGCGCCCGTTGTCAGCATCTGGCGAAGGTCTACGACGCCGCTCACCCGCGCGCGAAGCGGCAACGATGAAGGCGATCCGCCTGCGCGAAGGCAAGCAGCGCTCGCTGCTGCGCCATCACCCCTGGGTGTTCGAGAGCAGCGTCGCGCGTGGCCGCGCCGATGCCGGCGAGACGGTGCGCGTCGAGGCCGCCGACGGCAGCTTCCTGGCCTGGGCGGCGTACAGCCCGGCGTCGCAGATCCGGCTGCGCGCGTGGAGCTTCGACGAGGCCGAGCGCATCGACGCCGCGTTCTTCGAGCGCCGCATCGCGCGCGCGATCGCGCTGCGTGGGCGCCTGGCGGTCGCGAGTGACAGCGTGCGCCTGGTCCACGGCGAGGCCGATGGTCTGCCGGGGCTGATCGTCGACCGTTATGGCGACACGCTGGTCGCGCAGTTCCTGTCGGCCGGCGCCGAACGCTGGAAGGCCGCGATTGCCGATGCGCTCATGCACACGAGCGGCGCCGCGCGCCTGTACGAGCGCTCGGACGCGAGCGTGCGCGGGCAGGAGGGGCTGGCCCCGCAGGCCGGCTGGCTGCGCGGCGACGGCGCAACCGAACTCACGATCCGCGAGCACGACTGGCGCTTCGACGTCGACATCGCGCACGGCCACAAGACGGGCTTCTATCTCGACCAGCGCGACAACCGGCGCCACTTTGCCGACATGGTGCGGCACCTGGGCGTGCAGCGCGTGCTGAACTGCTACTGCTACACGGGCGGCTTCTCGATTGCCGCGCTTGCCGGCGGCGCGAGCCAGGTGCTGAGCGTCGATTCGTCGGGGCCGGCGCTGGCGCGCGCCGAGGCGCATGTGCGCGCCAACGGTTTCGCGGCCGAGCGCCACGCGACGCAGGACGCCGACGTCAACGCGATGCTGCGCGCGCAGATCGACGCTGGGACCCGTTTCGACGCGATCGTTCTCGACCCGCCCAAGTTCGCTCCGACCGGGGCCCATGCCGAGCGCGCGGCGCGCGCCTACAAGGACATCAATCGCCTCGCGCTCAAGCTGCTCGCGCCGGGCGGGCTGCTGTTCACGTTCTCGTGCTCGGGCGGCATCGGGCCCGAGCTCTTCCACAAGATCGTCGCCGGCGCGGGCATCGACGCCGGCGTCGACGCGGCGATCCTGCAGCGCCTCGAGGCCGGGCCGGACCATCCGACGACGCTCTTCTTCCCCGAGGGCAGCTACCTCAAGGGGCTGGCGCTGCTCAAGGCGTGAAGGCCGCAGCGCACGTGCGGCGCTATCGCTGCGGTACCGGCAGCTCGATACGAGTCTCGAACTTGGCGCGCCGCACGCTGAAGAACGTCTTCACGTTGCGCACGTTGCCGTCCTGCGTGAACAAGCGCTGCACGAGCGCGTGGTAGGCCGGCATGCCCTGCGCCTGCACGACGAGCACGAAGTCAGGCCCCGGCGCGACGCGGGTAGCACTGCCGCACCGCGGCGTCGGCGGCGGCCCGGGCCTCGAACGCTGCGAGGTGCTCGGCGCCCCTGGCGGTCGAGCGTGATCTCGACGATCGCCGTCAGCCCGGCGCCGAGCTTCTCTGGCGACAACAACGCAACGCGACGCTCGACGATGCCGCGCGACGAGCCTCGCGACGCGCCGAAGGCAGGTAGCCGGCGACACATGGGCGCGCGCTCCGCCAGGGCCTGATTGGTCAGCGAGGCGTCGTCCTGGAGCATCGACAGCAGGCGCAGGTCGGTGGCGTCGAGCTCGTCAGCGGCACTCCTTTCTTTCACATTAGTGTGTTTATGAAAGTTTTTCTATGCATTGAAGAGTGATTATTTCATGAGAGCGTGCCATATGCACTCCTTGGTCACATCGAGTTCACTACGATGGCCACCAGCCCGCCCACTCAACGGCGGCATCGTGCAACAAGGAGCCTGGCACATGTGCGGCATCGTCGGCGCGGTCAGCACGCGCAACATCGTCCCCATCCTCGTCGAGGGCCTGAAGCGGCTCGAGTACCGGGCGGCTACGACTCGTGCGGCATCGCGGTGCACCAGGGCGGCGAGTTGCGCCGCGCGCGCGCGCACCGGCGCGCGTGGCCGAGCTCGAGGCCCAGGTGCGCGACGAGGCGGTCGAGGGCGCCACCGGCATCGCGCACACGCGCTGGGCCACGCACGGCGCGCGGGCGCCCGGGGCGCATCGCGCTCGTCCACAACGGCATCATCGAGAACCATGACGAACTGCGCGCGATGCTCGAGGTGCGCGGCTACCGCTTCGTGAGCCAGACCGACTCTGAAGTCATCCCCCACCTCGTCGACCACTGCTACGACGGCGACCTGCAGGCCGCCGTGCAGCAGGCGACGCACTCCTGCGCGGCGCGTACGCGATCGCGGTCTTCTGCCGCGACGAACCGCGGCGCGTGGTTGGCGCGCGCGCCGGCTCGCCGCGGTGCTGGGCATCGGCAACGACGGCTCGAACTACCTGGCCTCCGACGCGATGGCGCTCACCGGCGTGACCGACCAGATCGTCTACCTGGAAGCGGCGGCGACGTCGTCGACCTGCAGCTCGGCAAGCACTGGATCACCCACCGCGGCGCCGAGGCGGGCGTCGGCGTTCAAGGCCGTCCAGCGCGAAGTGCGCACGGTGCCTGTGCACAGCGGCGCGGGTCGAGCTCGGCCCCTACGCCACTACATGCAAAAGGAGATCTTCGAGCAGCCGCGCGCGATCGCCGACGCTCGAGGGCGTGCCGGCGCATCCGCCAGAGCTTTTCGGCGACGGCGCGTACTGCATCTTCAAGAACAGATCGAAAGGTGCTGATCCTCGCCTGCGGCACGAGCTCGTACGCCGGCATGACGGCCAAGGTCTGGCTCGAAGGCATCGCGCGCATCCCGACCTCGGTCGGCGAGCGAATATCGCTACCGCGACATTTGGCGTGCCCGACCCGCGCACGCTCGTCGTTACGATCAGCCAGAGCGGCGAGACCGCCGACACGCTCTCGGCCCTGCGCTCACGCGCGCGCGAGTTGGGCGCGGCGCACAGCCTGACGGTCTGCAACGTCGCGACGAGCGCGATGGTGCGCGAGTGCGAGCTTGCGTACATCACGCGCGCGGGGTCGAGATCGACGTCGCATCGGCGAAGGCGTTCACGACCCAGCTCGCGGCGCTCTTCATGCTCGCCCTGGCCCTGGCGCAGGTGCGCGGGCGCCTGAGCGAAGAGCAGGGAGGCCGCGCACCTGAAGGCGCTGCGCCACCTGCCCCTCGGCGCTGCAGGCGGAGCTTGCGCTCGAGCCGCAGGTGATCGCTGGTCGGAAATTTTCGCGCGCAAGGAGAACGCGCTCTTCCTCGGCCGCGGGCCGCATTACCCGATCGTGAAGGCGCCCTTGACGAAGGAGATCGGCTACATCCACGCCGAGGAGCCTACCCGGCGGGCGAGCTCAAGCACGGGCCGCTCGCGCTCGTCACCGCCGAGATGCCCGTCGTCACCGTCGCCCCCAACGACGCGCTGCTCGAAAAGTTGAGGATAACCTGCAGGAAGTGCGCGCCCGCGCTGCCGAACCCTGTTCGTCTTTGCCGACGCCGACACCGCATCGAACCCGGCCCCGGCCTGCACGTGATCCGCATGCCCGAGCACTACGGCGCTGTCGCCGATCCTGCGTCGTGCCGCTGCAGTTGCTGGCGTATCACACCGCCTGCGCGCGGGGGACGGATGTGGACAAGCCACGCAACCTCGCCAAGTCGGTCACGGTGGAGTGACCGACTTGGCGGCAGCGAAGCGGTCGCGCCGCAGGCGCGAGTTTGCGTGGTTTGCGGCAAAGGCTAACTTCGCGCAGCGGTTAAGGCGCGCAGCGCCGGCCGAGCCACAAACTGCCAAGTCGGTCCGGTGGCCAAGCGCGTTAACGGTCGCACGACCCTTTGATGCCGGCTCTTCGCGCGAAGTTAGAACGCCGCCGCCGAACAAAGCCAAAAATGGCGAGCTCACGGTTCCTTGGCTTGCGGCGCGCAGGCTGAGCTACGGTTTTTGCGGCGTGAGCTAGGCAGGTCAAGGTCAAGGCGCGAAGCGCCGGCCGCAGGCACACGCAACGCGCAGCCTGAGGAAGCCGTGCACGGTCGAGCGATCGGAGGTGCAGGCAGAGGTCCTGGACGCCGCCCGTGCACGCTTGCCGCGCCTGCGGCAGTTGCTGGCAGCCCACCCGCAGGCACTCCATGCGACGGAAGAGGCGCTGGGACGCACCTGAACGGTTGCGGAACCTGCCGACGCCGTCGTTGGTGCTCACGGCCATTGCAGAACGTTGGCACACGCATCGCTCGATATACTCGCCGCGACGCACGGAGACGGCATGCCCCCCGCAACTGCCCTGCGGGGCCGATGATGCCCAGCAGGTCCCGGACAGGGCCGGTGCAGGCTCTCGCTGGCGCACTTGCGCATCTCGCCGCACCAGCCCCTTTCGGCCCCTCCCGACGCTGAAGGAGCACCATGAGCGGCTTTGCGATGTTGGCGGTGTTCGGCGGCGCAGGCTGCGGCGCGCTGCTGCGCTGGTGGCTGGGTGCGCTGCTGAACCCGGTGTTTCCGACGATTCCGCTCCGGGACGGTCGCCGCCAACCTGATCGGCGGCCTGCTGGTCGGCGTCGCGAGCGCGTTCTTCACGCACCACACCGCGCTGCCGCCGGAGTGGCGGCTGCTGATCATCACCGGGTTTCTCGGCGGGCTGACGACGTTCTCGACCTTCTCGGCCGAGGTCGTCACCTTGATCGGGCGCCAGCAGTACGCGTGGGCGGCCGGCGCGGCGGGCGTTCACCTCGCCGGCTCGCTCGTGCTCACCGCTTTGGGCATCCTGCTCGCGAACGCGCTCTTCGGCAGGGCGTGACGCCGAGCGTGCCGCATCGCAACGACAGTCAGCAAGGAGGCCACCCCGATGCAAGGCGTCTACCTGAAGTTCTACGTGCAGGAAAGCCGCCGCCACCACGGCATCCTGGCCTGCGAGTGGCTGCTCGGACGGCGAAGAAGCTCGGCATCCACGGCGGCTCGGCGTTTCGCGCGATCGCCGGCTATGGGCGGCACGGCAAGTTGCACGAGGAGCACTTCTTCGAGCTCGCGGGCGACCTGTCGGTCGAGGTCGGCTTCGCGCTCACCGACGACGAGGCGCGCAAGCTGCTCGACCACCTTGCCGGCGAGAAGCTGCGCATGGTCTACATCAAGCTGCCGCTCGAGATGGGGGTCGTCGGCGAGCAGGCTTGGGCGCGGCTGCCAGTGCCGTCTGGGCGCCGTTGAAACTCGCTGCCGGGCAGGGTTGAAGCTTTCCCGGCACACTGGGGCCTCGACCGAGCCGCCCTGCGCATGCCCCACTTCGCCTTCGACAACTCCTTTGCCCGCGAGCTGCCTGGCCTGTGTGTGCCTTGGCAGCCGGCGGCCGTGCCGGCGCCGCGCCTGCTGTTCTTCAACGACGCGCTCGCGCACGAGCTCAAGCTCGACGCCGCCGCGCTGCGCGGCGCCGAAGGCGCGGCCCTGTTCGCGGGCAACGCGCTGCCCGACGGCGCCGGGCCGATCGCGCAGGCCTACGCGGGCCACCAGTTCGGCGGCTTCGCGCCGCAGCTCGGCGACGGCCGTGCGCTCCTGATCGGCGAGGTGATCGACCGCGCAGGGCGCCGGCGCGACATCGCGTTCAAGGGCTCCGGGCGCACGCCGTTCTCGCGCGGCGGCGACGGCAAAGGCCGCGGTCGGCCCGATGCTGCGAGGTGCTGATCGGCGAGGCGATGCACGCGCTCGGCATCCCGACCACGCGCGCTCGCCGTGGCCGCGACCGGCGAGCCGGTCTATCGCGAGCAGACGCTGCCCGGCGCGGTGCTGACGCGCGTCGCGGCCAGCCATCTGCGCGTGGGCAGCTTCGAGTACTTCGCCGCGCGCCAGGAATTCGACCGCCTGCGCCAGATCGCCGACTACGCGATCGCGCGCCACGATCCGGCCCTCGTCGGCGTGCCCGACTGCTACGTCGGACTGCTGCGCGCCGTCGCGCAGCGCCAGGCGGCGCTCGTCTCGCAGTGGATGAACGTCGGATTCATCCACGGCGTGATGAACACCGACAACATGGCGCTCTCCGGCGAGACGATCGACTACGGGCCCTGCGCCTTCATGGAGGCCTACGACCCGGCAGCCGTCTTCAGCACCATCGATCACGGCGGGCGCTACGCCTACGCCAACCAGCCGCGCATCGCGCGCTGGAACCTGGCCCGTCTGGCCGAAGCGCTGCTGCCGCTGCTGGCCGGCAGCGTGGAAGACGAGGCGGCCATGCAGCGCGCGGCCGAACAGGCGATGGAGGTGATCGACGCCTTTCCGGGCTGGTACGCCGCGGCGCTGCGCGCGGGCCAGCGCGCCAAGCTCGGCCTGGCGGCGAGCGAAGCGGCAGAGGCAGACGCGCTCGCCGACGACTGGCTCGCGCTGCTGCACGCGCAAGGCGTCGACTTCACGCTCGCCTGGCGCCGGCTTGCCGACGCGGCCGCGGGCGACGAATCGAAGCTGCGCGCGCTTTTGCCGAGCCGGCGGCACTCGATGCCTGGTTCGCGCGCTGGCGCTCACGCTCGCCGGACGGTGATTCGGCAGAACGCGCGACACGCATGCGCCTCGCGAGCCCGTGGATCATCCCGCGCAACCACCGCGTCGAGGAGGCCCTCGCCGCGGCGTCGGACGCAGACGATCTCAAGCCGTTCGAACGCCTGCTCGCCGCGCTGCGCCGGCCCTTCGACGAAGCGCCCGAACTTGCGCCCTATGCCGAGCCGGCGCCGGCCGACGTGACGGCCTGCTATCGGACCTTCTGCGGCACCTGAGGCCATTGCCAGCGCACCCGACGCATTGCCGGGCGGCATGGCATGATGAATTCATGAACCAAGGCTTTGGCATCGAGGCCCGCGGCGGCCACCTGAACACCGAGCACCGCGCGGCAGCGCGCTACCTGGTGCTGATCGACGCCGGCGGCAGCACCGTCGCGCGCCTGTTCACCGCGGCGCGTGAAGCGGCGGGCGAGTTCGACGCCGGCGCCGAAGAAGTGGCCCTGATGACGCGCCACCTCGAGCCCGCAGCCGGCGCCGATGCCCCCGAGTGGGACCGCGCGCTCGAGGGCCACAGCGCCGCCGAGCGCACGGCAGCCGTGGTCTACACGCTCGACCTCTGACCCCCGCAGGCCGAGGCGCGCCGGCCGCGCGCGATCGGTGCGGCGCGACGCCCCTTCAAGCCTTGCGCGGCGATCCGCGCGCCGCGCGGCGTGGCGCGGCACGGGCTGTCGGCGCGGCGCGCGCTGCCGCAACGGGCTCGTCCTCCACCGCCAGCGCCTCCGCGGCATCCGCCTGCGTGTGGCCGAGCGCCGCGAGCAGCGCGTCGAGGACGTCGTAGGCCTGGCGCAGCGTCTGCACGCCGACCCGCTGCTCGATGGCGGCGTAGCGTTCCTCGATCGCCGGGATCATGCGCCGCCGAGCTGGCGGCTGCGTGCGGTGGCCGAGACGAGGACGCGGCGCTGGTCCTCGGCCATGCGCTCGCGCTCGACGAGGCCGGCCTCCTCCATGCGCTGCAGCACGCCGACGATGCTCGGGCTCGAGATCTGGCACCGCTCGCACAACTGGCGCGGCTCGAGCGGCCCGTGCATCAGCAACGCGCGCACGATGCGCCACTGCTGCTCGGTCACGCCGTGCGTATGGAGGATCGGGCGGAACTCCGCCATCAGCGCCTCGCGCGATTGCAGCATCAACTGGGGCAGGTTGCGGTGGCGCGATGCGGTCGAAGTCATGCGGGGTCCCTCTTGCGGAGCGCGGCCCGGGCCGCACGGGGCACGACGCGGGTTCGGCTCACATCATAGTGAACCTCCGGCGCGCAGCAGTTCCACCAGCCGCGGCAGCACCGCCGCGGCGGCGTCGGGGAGCAGCCGCGACGGCGAGGTGTAGAGGCAGATGTCGCGCTCGACACCGGGCGGCGCGAGCGGCCGCATCACGAGCGGCCGGGCGCACGCCGAAAACCTAGGGTAAGTCCGGAGTCCGAAACCGCTTGACATACTCACATCTTAGCAAAATCATCACGCATATGTTAGCGAATAGGTTGTCGCAAGCGACAAGCCGTTCGCCCGCCCCGATCCACTGATGGAGACAAACCTCATGAACGCATCCCGCACCCGCGTCGTCCGCCTCGTCTGCGCCCCTCTGGCCCTGGCCTCATCGGCCCTGTTCGCGCAGGAGGTGACGCTCAAGGTGTCGCACTTCCTGCCGCCCAATTCCAACTACCAGAAGGGCGTGCTCGAACCCTGGTGCGACAAGCTCGTCAAGGAGTCCGCCGGCAAGCTCAAGTGCCAGATCTATCCCGCGATGCAGCTCGGCGGCACGCCGCCGCAGCTGGCCGACCAGGTCAAGAACGCCGTCGCCGACATCGTGATGACCTCGCCCAGCTATTCGTCGGGCCGCTTCCCGTACACCGAGGCGCTCGAGCAGCCCTTCACGCTGCCGTCGGGCGGCCTGGCCGGCAGCAAGGCGATGTGGGACTACAGCCAGAAATTCGCGATGAAGGACTACGCCGACTTCAAGCTGCTGGCCATGTTCACCGGCAGCGGGCTCATCATGAGCACGGCCGCCAAGCCGATCCTCAACGTCGACGGCTTCAAGGGCGTCAAGCTGCGCAGCCCGTCGCGCAGCGCCGCCAAAAGCTGCTGACCGCGCTCGGCGGTGCGCCGGTCAACATGCCGCCGGCCCAGATCACCGAGGCGGTCGCCAAGGGCGTCGTCGACGGCGCGATGGCAACCTGGGAACTCGTGCCCGCGGTCAAGC
The DNA here is from genome assembly GCF_016702655.1 of Ideonella sp. Lineage (GTDB taxonomy): Bacteria > Pseudomonadota > Gammaproteobacteria > Burkholderiales > Burkholderiaceae_C > CAIKUF01. The sequence continues at coordinate 861 of NZ_JADJDO010000027.1, read as the reverse complement.
TGCAGGAGGTGACCCGGTCACCACATGGAGAGGCCCGGCCAACCAGGTGGCGTTCACTCAGAACCCGCTCGTGATGCTGATGAACAAGGCGAAGTACGACGGCCTGCCGCCGGACCTGAAGGCCGTGCTCGACAAGGCCAGCGGTGCCTCCCTCGTCGAGCTTGCCGGCACGGCCTGGGACAAGGCCATCGTCGACGGCCGCAGGATCGCCAACGAAGCTGGCAACAAGACGCTCACCGTCAAGCCCGAGGACTACGAGGCGATGCGCAAGGCTTCGGCCACTGTCGAAGTCGAGTGGGCCAAGGAGGTGGCGCCCAAGGGGTTGGACGGCGCGATGCTGGTCAGGGAGGTGCGCGCCATCGGTGCGAAGTACATGAAGTGATCCGACTCCCAGCACCCCGGAGATTCACACCATGGCTGAAGTCATTGAACGTGGGGGCGCCACCGAGGTGGTGCCCCGACAGGGGGTCGGGCGGCTGCTCGACCGTGTGGCGACAGGGTTCACGATGCTGGGTGGGCTGACCTTCTGCGCACTGATCGCGATGTCGATCGTTTCCATCGTCGGCCGCAAGCTCTTCTCCGCCCCGGTGCAGGGCGATGTCGAGCTGATGCAGATGGGCGCCGCCGTGGGTGCGGCCGCCTTCCTGCCGCTGTGCGGGCTGTACGACCACAACGTCAAGGTCGACGCCTGACCGGCTGGATGAGCGGTCGCGGCCGGGCGGTGCTCGACCTGCGGCGCACGCGCTGCTGACCATCGCCGCCATGCTCATCGCCTGGCGCACTGCATTGGCGGCGATCGACGGCTTCTCGTCGGGAGAGGTCTCGACCCTGCTCACCGTGCCGATGTGGCTGCCGGTGGCG
>NZ_JADJDO010000026.1 GCF_016702655.1 Ideonella sp. | reverse complement strand
ATCACCGGATAGTCGCTGCGGTTCACCGCCAGCAGCACCTCGCGGCCGAGGCCGGGGATGGAGAAGAAGGTCTCGATCAGGAACGAGCCGACGAAGATGCCCGGCAGCGCGACGGCGACGTTGGTCAGGATCGGGATCATCGCGTTGCGCAGCACATGGCGCAGCAGCACGACCGGCTCGGTCATGCCCTTGGCGCGCGCGGTGCGCACGTAGTCCTGCCCGATCTCGTCGAGGAAGAAGGTGCGGTACAGACGCGTCTGCGGCGCCAGGCCCACCATCACCGCGAGCAGAACCGGCAGCGGCGCGTAGACCGTCAGGTTGGTCCACAGGCTGTCGCTCCAGCCCTGGACCGGAAACCAGCCGAGCTGGAACGCGAACACGTACTGGCCGACGATGACGTAGACGAGGAAAGAGATCGACAGCGCCAGCGTCGAGACGATCATGATCGTGCGGTCGGTGAGCGACCCGCGCACGTATGCCACCGCCAGCGCGCCGGGGATCGCCAGCAGCACGTCGAGGATCAGGATCGGCGTCATCACCGTCAGCGTCGCCGGCAGGCGCGTCGCGAACAGCGTCGCGACCGACTCGTTGGTGGCCCAGCTGCGGCCCCAGTCGAAGGTCACGATCTGCTTGACGAAGATGCCGAGCTGCACCCACCACGGCTCGTTCAGGCCGAGCTGCTCGCGGATCGCGTTGACCTGCTCGGCGCTCGCGTTCAGGCCGCCGAGAATCTCGGCCGGATCGCCGCCGAAGAACTTGAACAGGAAGAACACCAGCAGCACGACGCCGGCCAGCGTCGGCAGCATCTGCCACAGGCGTCGGATCAGGTAGGCGGCCATGCGCGGTCGGTGCAGGTGTCGCGCGAGTCTAGGTCCGTGCGGCGTGCCGGCTGCCCCGCGTTTGCCCTTGTCCGGTCGGCCGGCCGGCGACCGGGGACTTGTGCGCATTGGCTCGCGCGGCCCGGCCGGCCTAGACTCGCCGACTGTGACCGCCGTCGAGACAAGGACCCAACGTCGCCGCCTGATCCAGGGCGCGCTCGGGCTTGCTGGAACCGCGCTCGCCCGCGTGCCGCGCGCCGTAGCTGCGCAAGCCGTGGGTACCCGCACGCTGCGCGCCGCCTTCCCGATCGCCGAGACCGGCTTCGACCCGGCGCAGATCTCCGACCTGTACTCGCGCACGATCGCGCAGGCGATCTTCGACGCGCCGCTGCAGTTCGAATTTCTTGCCCGGCCGTTCAGGCTGCGCCCGAACACGCTCGTCGACCTGCCCGAGGTGTCGGCCGACTTCCGGACCTTCACCTTCCGCCTGCGGCCGGGCATCTATTTCGCCGACGACCCGGCGTTCAAGGGCGAGCGGCGCGAGCTCGTCGCGGCGGACTACGTCTACGCGCTCAAGCGCCACTACGACCCGCGCTGGAAGAGCAACAACCTCTACCAGCTCGAAGGGGCGAAGATCCTCGGCCTGTCGGAGTTGCGGCGCGAGCTGATGGCGGCGAAGAAGCCCTTCGACTACGACCGCGCCGTCGAGGGCATCGCGGCGCTCGACCGTTTCACCTGGCGCATTCGCCTCGCCGACCCCAACCCGCGTTTCGCATCGCTGATGGCCGACGTGGCCTGGGCTGCGGTGGCGCGCGAGGTGGTCGAGTTCTACGGCGACGACAAGATCATGGAGCACCCGGTGGGAACCGGGCCCTATCGGCTCGCCGAATGGCGGCGTGCGTCGCGCATCGTGCTCGAGCGCAACCCCGGCTACCGCGACGAGTTCTACGACGAGCAAGCGCCGGCGGACAACGCCGCGCTCGTGGCCGTCGCGGCGAAACTCAAGGGCCGCAAGCTGCCGATGCTCGACCGCGTCGAGGTCGCGATCATCGAGGAGCAGCAACCGCGCTGGCTCGCCTTCCTGAACGGCGAGATCGACATCCTCGACCCGGTGCCGTCGGACTATGCCGAGATGGCGCTGCCCAACAATGAGCTTGCGCCCAACCTCAAGAAGCGCGGCATCCGCATGGTGCGCTACCCGCGCGCCGACGTGGCGATGAGCTACTTCAACATGGAAGACCCGGTCGTCGGCGGCTACACGCCCGACAAGGTGGCGCTACGGCGCGCGATCAGCCTGGGCGTCGACATCGACAAGGAGATCCGCCTGATCCGGCGCAACCAGGCCATCGCCGGCCAGTCGCATGTCGGACCCGGCACCTGGGGCTACGACCCGGCGTTCAAGAGCGAGATGAGCGAGTTCAACCGCGCCAAGGCGATGGCGTTGCTGGATCTCTACGGGTACGTGGATCGCGACGGCGACGGCTGGCGCGAGCGGCCCGACGGCGGGCCGCTCGTGCTGCAGTACGCGACCCAGCCCGACCAGGCCTCGCGCGCGGCGATCGAGCAGTGGAAGAAGAACATGGACGCGATCGGCCTGCGCATCGTGTTCAAGACCGCCAAGTGGCCCGAGAACCTGAAGGCCTCGAGCGCCGGCAAGCTGATGATGTGGGGCGTCGGCTGGACCGTGAACACGCCCGACGCGGAGGAATTCATGAGCCTCGCCTACGGCCCGAACAAGGGCCAATCGAACAAGGCGCGCTTCGACCTGCCGGCGTACAACGCGGCCTACCGAAGGCAGAAGGTGCTGCCCGACGGCCCCGAGCGCCTGGCCGCGATCGCAGAGGCCAAGCGCCTCGTCGTGGCCTACATGCCGTTTCGGATCCACGTCCACCGCATCTTCACCGACCTCGTCCAGCCCTGGGTCGTCGGCTTCGACCGCAACCTGTTCATGGGCATGGGCCGTACCTGGCGCTACCTCGACCTCGACCCGCAGCTGCGGGCATCGTCGCTCGGCGCGTGAACGACAGCGGGCGGCGGCTCACGCGGCGCGACTGGCTGGCCGCGGCAGCGCTCGCTTCGCCGCTCGCCCGAACCGCAGCCGCGCCGGCAGCCCCCGCAAAGACACTGCGCGTCGCGTTCTCGTTCGCCGAGACGGGATTCGACCCGCTGCAGGTGTCCGACCTTTCTTCGCTGACGGTGTGCGCGCACATCTTCGAGCCGCTGCTGAGCTACGACTACCTCGCGCGGCCGGCCAAGCTCGTGCCGCTGACGGCGGCCGCGCTGCCCGAGGCCTCGGCCGGCTTCCGGCGCTACGTCTTCACGATCCGGCCGGGCATCTTCTTCGCCGACGACCCGGCCTTCCAGGGCCGGCCGCGCGAGCTCACGGCGGCCGACTACGTCTACACCTTCAAGCGCTTCTTCGACCCGCGCCTGCACAGCGACAACCTCTACCTGTTCGAGGCCGAGCGCATCCTCGGCCTCGCCGAGCTGCGCCGCAAGGCGATCGCCGCCAAGACGCCCTTCCCCTACGACACCGAGGTCGAGGGTCTGCGCGTGCTGGATCGCTACCGGCTCGAGATTCTCGTGGCTGCGCCGTCGCCGCGCCTGCCGCTGCTCTTCACCTACGCCCAGACCGGCGCTCTCGCGCGCGAAGTCGTCGACACCTACGGCAGCGACCTGATGGAGCATCCCGTCGGGACGGGCCCGTTCAGGCTCGCGCAATGGCGGCGCGGCTCGTCGATCGTGCTCGTGCGCAACCCGAACTATCGCGAGCATGTCTTCGATGCCACCACGCCGGCAGGCGACGCGCACGCACAGGCGACGGCCGAAGCGCTTGCCGGCAAGCGGCTGCCGCTGCTCGACCGGGTCGAGATCGCCGTCATCGACGAGGCCCAGCCGCGCTGGCTCGCCTTCAATGGCGGTGCGCTCGACGTGCTTGCGCTGCCGGCCGAGTTTGCCGGCCTCGCGATGCCCGGCGGCGAGCTCGCGCCCTACCTCGCCCGGCGCGGCGTGCGCGCGCGGCGCGAGCTCGACGCGGCGGTGACGCACACCTTCTTCAACTTCGCCGACGCGACCGTCGGCGGCTACACACCCGAGCGCGTCGCGCTGCGGCGCGCAGTCGCGCTCGCGATCGACAACGCGGCCGAGATCCGCCTCGTGCTGCACGACCAGGCGATTCCCGCGCAAAGCCTCATTGCGCCGCACTGCTACGGCCACGACCCGGTGCTCAAGTCGGAGCTGAGCGATGCCAGCCTCGCGCGCGCCAACGCGCTGCTCGACCTCTATGGCTATGCGCGCGCCGGCGACGGCCAGCCGCGGTCCATGCCCGACGGCAGCGCGCTCGTGCTGCGCCTGGCCGCGACACCCGACCAGCGCTCGCGGCGGCGCAACGAGCTCTGGCAAAAGCGCCTTGCGTCCATCGGCGTGCGCGTGGATTTCGAGACCGCACCCTTCGGCGAGCTGATCAAGCGCGCGGTCGCCGGCAAGCTGATGATCTGGGGCTACACGTGGAGCGCAGGCGCGCCCGACGGCGACTTCTTCCTCGGCATGGGCTACGGGCCGAATGCCAACCAGTCCAACGACGCGCGCTTTTCGTTGCCTGCCTACGACCGGCTCTACGAGCGCCAGCGCGTACTGCCCGACGGGCCCGAGCGCCTGGCGCTGATGCGCGAGGCCGAGCGCCTGATGCTCGCCTACATGCCCTACATCGCGCGCCACTTCCCCGTCGTCACCGACCTCGTCCAGCCCAGGGTGCGCGGCTACCTGCGCCATCCCTTCGTCAACGACACCTGGCGCTACACCGACATCGCCGACACCGAAGCCTCCTCATGACCCAGCCCGAACCCCGCATCACCCGCTACCTGCGCTGGCTGCACGACACGCGCGGCCTCTCGTTCGACAGCTACGACGCGCTCTGGCGCTGGTCGTGCACCGACCTCGATGCGTTCTGGCGCTCGATCTGGGACTGGTTCGAGGTCGAGTCGCCGACGCCCTTCGAAGCCGCACTGGTCGAGGACCGCATGCCCGGCGCGGTGTGGTTTCGCGGCGCGCAGGTCAACGTCGCGCGCCAGGCGATGCGCCATGCGGACGCCGCGCATGCCGCCGGCCATCCGGCGATCGTGTTCGCCGACGAGCGCCTGCTCGCCGCGGGAGAGCTGCGGGAACTGGCCTGGCCCGAGCTGCGGCGCCAGGCCGGAACACTCGCCGCGCAACTGCAGGCGCTGGGCGTGCAGCGCGGCGACCGTGTCGTCGCCTACCTGCCCAACACGCCGCAGACGATCGTCTGCTTTCTCGCGGCGGCGAGCATCGGCGCGATCTGGTCGGTGTGCTCGCCCGACATGGGGCCGGTGGCGGTGCTCGACCGCTTCCGCCAGATCGAGCCCAGGCTGCTCTTCGCCTGCGATGGCTATGCCCACGGCGGCGAGCAGCATGACCGGCTGGCGCTCGTCGCCGAACTGCTGGCGCAACTGCCGAGCGTGCGCCACGCGGTGCTCGTGCCCATTCTCGACGCGCAGGCCGACCCGCAACCGCTCGCCGCGCCGGGGCGAGCCGTGCACCGCTTCGCCGACCTGCTCGCGGGCGAGACGATCTGCGAACCGCAATGGCTGCCTTTCGACCACCCGCTGTGGATCGTCTATTCGAGCGGAACGACGGGGCTGCCCAAGCCCATCGTTCACGGCCACGGCGGCATCCTGCTCGAGGCGCTGAAGATGGGCGCGCTGCACAACGACCTCGGGCCCAGCGTCGAGGCCGGCGAACGCTTCCACTGGTACAGCAGCACGGGCTGGATCATGTGGAACTGCCAGATCAACGCGCTGCTCGGCGGCACGACGATCTGCATCTTCGACGGCAACCCGGGCGGCACGCGCGCGCGCCCCGACTGGGGAACGCTGTGGCGCTTTGCCGCGCTCGCCAAGGTGACCTTCTTCGGTGCCGGCGCAGCCTTCTACGCAAGCTGCCTGAAGGCCGACGTCGAACCGAAGCAGCAAGGCGACCTGTCGCGGCTGCGCGCGATCGGCTCGACCGGCTCGCCGCTGTCGGACGAGTGCTACGACTGGATCTGGAGCCATCTGCCGAACGTGGATGGTCAACCGATCTGGCTCGTGCCGATTTCCGGTGGCACCGACTTTGCCGGCGCCTTTCTCGGCGGCCTGCGCACACTGCCGGTCGTCAAGGGCGAGATGCAGTGCCGCTGCCTCGGCGCCGCGGTCGAGGCCTATGGCGAGCCTGACGCCCACGGCATCGGCAAGCCGCTCATCGACGAGGTGGGCGAACTCGTCTGCACGCGCCCGATGCCGTCGATGCCGCTCTACTTCTGGGGCGACGTGATCGAGCCCCCGGTCGCCGAGTACGGCGACACGCCCCCCGAGGGGACCGCGCCCGGCTTGGGGCGGCCCGGCGCCGGGCGCGTGGGACGCCGCCTGCGCGAGAGCTACTTCGAGATGTACCGCCACCCCGACGGCGCCGGCATCTGGCGCCACGGCGACTGGCTGCGCATCACGCCGCGCGGCGGGGCGATCATCTACGGCCGCAGCGACGCGACGATCAACCGCCACGGCATCCGCATGGGAACGGCCGAGTTGTATCGCGCTGTCGAGGCCCAGCCCGAAGTGCTCGACAGCCTCGTCGTGGATCTCGAATACCTCGGCCGCCAGAGCTACATGCCGCTTTTCGTCGTGCTGCGCGAAGGCCTGTCGCTCGACGAAGCGTTGACGAAGCGATTGCGCGAAGCGATCAAGGCCGCACTCTCGGCGCGCCATGTGCCCGACGAGATCTTCCAGGTGAGCGCGATCCCGCGCACGCTGTCAGGCAAGAAGATGGAGCTGCCGGTGAAGAAGCTGCTCCAGGGCGCCGATGCGGCCAAGGTGCTCAACCGCGACGCGATGGCCAACGCCGACTGCGTCGACTGGTTCGTCGCGTTCGCGCGGCGGCGGCTGGGGGGCGGTTGAACGCCGACTTCCAGGCGAGGCCCTTGCCGCGGTGCGCGTTCGGTGGCGGGGGGGAACAGGGCACTGCTGGTGTGTGCGCTTCGGCTTGCGCTGAACTCACGCTGCCGCCCAGAGCTGTCCTTCGCTGGCGTGGTCACGCGCCCGCTTCCGACCGCGCGCGGAGGTTCTTGAGGTTTGACAGCCAACGCCGCTGTGATCACACCCGAGTTGGACGTTTGCCTGGCTCTGTTTCCAGGGAAGGAGCCTCCTCGGGCGCCGGGGCGGCACAGGCCGTGAGGAGCCTGCCGTCGCCCGTCCCTGTAGGCCCCATAACCTGGCCGCCGAGGCGATCAACTCGCTACAGTCCCTCTTCTCGGGCGTTGGCAGGCGCTGCCGACTGTGCCGAAACCACCGGCCTCGAGGGAGGCGCCACGCAATCAGCAACTTGATGCACCGGAGCGACGCATGCCACCCATGGTGAAGGTCAATCGCAAACTCGAGCAGCTAGGGTTCAGCGTTGAGCAGAACGGGCTTGACTGGTTTGGCCGTCGCGGCGCGGAGTTGGTCGTCAAGCGTTGGCGAGACGACGCAGACGAGCCTGGAGTTCTATGCCGATCCCTTGAAAGCGAGCGGCAGCGGCGCAAGGCGGTGGGGAAGCCAGCTCGGGGGTTGCGCACCCGCTGCGAGAACGCGATCGCTGAGACTCTGGCAAATCAGGCTCCACTGTTTGTCGTCTTCGCCTACCGCAAGCCCACCAAGTCCGGCGGTCAAGAAGCAGTTTGGCCGCAAGACGAGCCACTCGTCCTCGTCCGGGTCGATCGGCCTGTTTACGTCGATGGAGCTTGGTTAATCAGTGACTCAAGCGCTGCGCTGACTGTGCCGTACGACGCGGAGCGTGAGTTGCAGAAGGTACTGCGCAAGGTCAGGGCGAACCAGAGGCAGTTTGCGATGGCAGTGTTCAAGGCTTGCGACGGCAAATGCATCATCACGGGTTGCAGCTCAGGCCATGTTATAGACACAGCGCACAGGCCGGGCAGATCCTGGGAGGCGGGGCACAACACAGCCGGCGACGGTTGGATGCTGCGTGCTGACATTCATCGCGCCTTGGACGCTGGTCTGATCGACATCGCCGAGGACGGTACCCTGACGCGCTGTGACAGCCGCGTCGCCTACATCGCGGAGACCTACGCGCGGCATACTCGGTCGAGGCTGGCAGAGCGCTCGTAGTTGCTCGCTTGCGCAGGCGGGATCGTCGACATCGTGATCTGGTCGGTGCCCCGGCCGGTGCCTCCGAGCGAGCACGGTTTCAAGTATCGACTCGTGTTCGTGCGCGCTGGCCTGCGCCTCGTAGGCTACGACAAAGAGCGCGCCAAGGGCGACCCTCGCCACCGGGGCGACATCGAGAAGCCGCAGGTTCAAGGACGTGCCAACGCTGCTGGAAGACTTCATGCGTGACGTGGAGGCCTCGAAATGAATGCTTTGACAAACCGGATTCCTGTACGAGCCGTACTGCATGTGCGGGTGGGCGAAGGCTTGCATGCCAACCTGGCGCTGGCGCGCGAGGCGATGCAAGCGTTGCAGGAGGGCCGGCGGCCCAAACCACATTTCGCGGTCGGCTTTGCCGAAGTCGGGCAGATGCTTGCGGTCTTCACACCCAAGCGTTGGGAGCTGATCGCCAGGCTGCGCGAGATCGGCCCTGTGACCACTGCGCAGCTTGCCCGCACGCTCGAGCGCGACTACAAGAACGTGCACGCCGACGTCGCGGCCTTGTCGGAAGGGCTTGCAGTACAGCGCGACGACGATGGGCGGGTCTGCGTGCCGTGGGCGGCGATCGTCGTCGACATGAAGCTGCCGGCGCAGCTGGTTGCCTGAACGCCCCGACGACCCCCGGAACGGTCGGCGGCGGCCCAACTGGCTCACGATGTCGATGCCAGGCGCGGATCGCACGGCGTTCGGCAAGCTCTTCGTGCAGGTGCCGGCGCCACCAGAGTCCACGGCATCGTCGCCGAGGCCGTGACGACGCTGCAGTCGGCACGCCGCCGGACGAGCCGCCATCGCGATCGGATTGCGCATCGCAGCATCTGGCGTCGCGCGTCCGGCTGTGGGATCCTCGCCCCCGATGAAACCCTTTCGCATCGGCGCCGGCGCAGGTTACGCCGGCGACCGCATCGACCCCGCGCTGGCCTTGGCCGAGCGCGGCGCGCTCGATGCACTGGTCTTCGAATGCCTGGCCGAGCGCACGATCGCGCTTGCGCAACTGCGCCGCAGCCAGGAGCCCGGCCACGGCTACGACCCGCTGCTCGAAGCACGCATGCGCGCCGTTCTGCCGGCCTGCATGCGCCAGGGCGTGACGGTAATCAGCAACATGGGCGCGGCGAATCCGCTCGCTGCCGGCGCGGCGGTGATCGATGTGGCGCGCGAGCTCGGGCTGCAAGGCCTGCGCGTCGCCGTGGTCAGCGGCGACGACGTGCTGCCCTGGGTGCGGGCGCACGACCCGGCGCTGATGGACAGCACCGAACGGGCCTCGGGCCTGGGTGGGCGCCTGATATCGGCCAACGCCTACCTCGGCGCGGACGCGCTGCTGCCGGCGCTGGCCAGCGGCGCAAACGTGATCATCACCGGCCGCGTCGCCGACCCGGCCCTCTTCCTGGCGCCGCTGATGCATGCCTTCGGCTGGCGCGCCGACGACTGGCCGCAGCTCGGCCGCGGCGTGCTCGTGGGCCACCTGCTCGAATGCGCGGCGCAGGTCAGCGGCGGCTACATCGCCGACCCCGGCCGCTTCGACGTGCCGAACCTGCACGACCTGGGTTTCCCGCTCGCCGAGGTGCAGCCCGACGGCACGGCCGTCGTCACCAAGCTCGAAGGCACGGGCGGCGTGGTGAACCGGCTCACGTGCACCGCGCAACTGCTCTACGAACTCGAAGACCCCATGCGCTACCTGCAGCCCGACGTGGTGGCTGACTTCTCGCAGGTGCGATTGCAGGAAGTCGGCCCGGACCGGGTGCAGGTCAGCGGCGCGAGCGGTACGCCACGCCCGGCGCAGTTGAAGGCAACGCTCGGCTACCGCGACGGCTGGATCGGCGAAGGCCAGATCTCCTACGCCGGCCCCGGCGCGCGCGAACGCGGCGCGCTCGCGCTGCAGGTGCTGCAGGAGCGCCTGCGCCGGCTCGGCTTCGACGCCCTCGAGCGGCGCGCCGAACTGATCGGCGTCGATGCGATGCACGGGCCGAACCTCGGCGGCGACCGCCAGCCCTACGAGGTACGGCTGCGGCTTGCGGTGCGCTGCGCCACTCGCGCGCAGGCCGAGCGGGTGGGGCAGGAGGTCGAGGCGATGTACCTCAACGGCCCCGCGGGCGGCGGCGGCGTCACGCAGTCGGTGCGCGAGGTGATCGCCGCCGCGTCGGCGCTGGTGCCGCGCGAGGCGGCGCGATCTGCGGTACACATGCTGGAGTCGTGACGCAATGAAGCTGCACGACATCGCCATCGCCCGCTCGGGCGACAAGGGTAACCGCGCGACGCTCTCGGTGATCGCCCTCGACCCGGCGCACTACCCGCTGCTCGAGCGCCTGCTGACGGTCGATCGCGTGCAGGCGCATTACCGCGGCATCGCGCGCGGTGCGGTGCAGCGCTACCCGCTGGCGCACCTGGGCGCGGTGCATTTCGTGCTGCACGACGCGCTCGCGGGCGGCGTCACGCGCTCGCTGGCGCTCGATGCGCACGGCAAGACGCTCGCCTCGGCGATCCTCGATATCGACATCGACTTCGACATCAACGATCAACGGCCGCCTCGCTGACAATCCCGCCTTGCGCCTCACCCACGAAGGAGACCACCCCGTGCATCCAATCGCCCGCCGCCTTGCCTTGCTTTCAGTCGCCCTGCTCGGCGCGACCGCAGCGCTCGCGCAATCGTTTCCGACCAAGCCCATTCGCGCCGTCGTGCCCTTCGCCGCCGGCAGCGCCACGGATCAGATCGGCCGCGCCTTCGCCGAGAAGATGTCGGCCACGCTCGGCCAGCCGGTCGTGGTCGACAACAAGCCCGGTGCGAGCGGCATGCTCGGCGCCGACATCGTGGCCAAGGCGCCGGCCGACGGCTACACCATCCTCATCGGCACCAACAGCACCAACGCGGCGCTGAAGTTCCTGATGAAGAAGCTCCCCTACGACCAGGACACGGCGTTCACGCCGGTGGGCTACATCGGATCGGTGCCGCTGATGGTGGCGGTCAACAACGACGTGCCGGCCAAGACGCTCAAGGAGTTCGTCGAGCTCGCCAAGGCCAAGCCCGGGCAGGTGAGCTTTGCCTATGCCAGCACCTCGCAGCAGGTGTCGTCGGAGATGCTGTCGAGCATGGCCGGCATCAAGATGAACGCCATTCCCTACAAGAGCGGCCCGAACGCGATGACCGATCTGATCGGCGGCCAGGTGATGATGTTCACGGCCGACTTCGCGGTCACCGTGCCGCAGCACAAGGCGGGCAAGATCCGCGGCCTGGCGGTCACGTCCACGAAGCGCGCCGCGGCCGTGCCCGAGCTGCCCACCGTCAACGAGGCGCTGGGCCTGACCGACTACGAGCTGATCGCCTACTTCGCCGTCTTCGCGCCCGCCGGCACGCCGCCGGAGGTGGTGGCCAAACTCAACCAGGCCATCAACGCCGCGGCCGGCAGCAAGGACATCCAGGACAAGTTCGCCCCCAACGGCTTTGCGGTCGAGCCCGGAACGCCCGAGGCGCTGGCCCAGCGCAACAAGGTCGAGACCGCGAAGTGGGAAAAAGCGATCCGCGACGCGAAGATCGAGGCGCAGTAGGCCGCCGCGCGCCCGGGCCGGACAATGCGCTGGCGGGCATGCGCTGCCGGCGCATTCACAGGCCGGCGAGGCGCAGGGCCTCGTTGAACTGCTGCGGCGGCACGAACCCGATCACGCGCGCATCCACCTGCTCGGTGCCGCGCGGGTCGAAGAACAGGATGCCCGGCGGGCCGAAGAGGCCGTAGCGCTTGAGCAGCGTTTTGTCATCGTCTGAGTTGGCCGTCACGTCGGCCTGCAGCAGCAGCGCACCTGCCATGCGCGCCTGCACCGTCGGGTCGCCGAAGGTGAGGTGCTCCATCTCCTTGCACGACACGCACCAGTCGGCGTAGAAGTCCAGCAACACCGGGCGGCCGGCAGATTTCAGCGCCGCGTCGAGCTCGGCCGTGGTGCGGATGCGCTTGAAGTCGGCGGCGCGGCCACTGTTACCCACACCGACGCCGGCGCCGGCCTCGCTGCCGCGTGCCAGGTGGCGCAGCGGCTGCAGCGGGTCGGCGCCGCCCGAGAGCGCGCCGACGACCTGCGTCGTACCCAGCACCGCCAGCACGAGGCCGACGCCTTTGGCCAGCCGCTGCCGGCCGGGGGCGAAGTCGGCAAGGCGGTCGAAGACCTTGAGGTAGACGGCCGCGACGAGCAGGGCGGCGCCGATCAGGATCATCGTCGCCCAGGCCGGCAGCACGGGAGCCACGATCCACAGCGCGACCGCGAGCAGCAGCGCGCCGAAGAAGACCTTGACCGACGCCATCCAGCTGCCCGCGCGCGGCAGCAGCGATCCGGCCGAGACACCGACCAGCAACAGCGGCACGCTCATCCCCATCGCGAGGCTGAACAGCGCCAGGCCGCCGATCACGACGTCGCGCGTCTGGCTGATGAAGACCAGCGTGCCGGCCAGCGGCGCGGCGACGCAGGGGCCGACGATCAGCGCCGACAGCCCGCCCATCGCGAACACGCCCGCAAAGCGCCCGCCCGGCATCCGGCTTGCCGCAGCGCTGAGGCGGCTCTGCACGAAGCCCGGCATCTGCAGTTCGAAGGCGCCGAACATGCCCAGCGCCAAGGTCGCGAGCAGCAGGGCGAAGAATCCCAGCACCCAGGGGTTCTGCAAGGACGCCGCCAGCCCCTCGCCGAGCAGCCCGGCGACGACGCCGAACGCGGTATAGACCGTCGCCATGCCGAGCGCATAGGCGAGCGCGAGCGCAAATCCGCGCAGCCTTGTCGGGCGCCCGCCCTCGCCTACGATGATCGCCGACAGGATCGGCACCATCGGCAGCACGCAGGGCGTGAACGCGAGCAATAGCCCCGCCACCAGGAAGACGCCGGCAATCAGCGGCAACCGGCCCGACTTGAGCGCCGATTCGACGCGCGCCATCTCCGACGCCGGCGCGGCATTCGCAGCCGTCGCGGGCGCTGGATTCGGGGCCGGCGCGAGCGCGGGATTCACGGCCGCAGCGGGCGCCGAAGCGATGTCGCCGAGCCAGGCCGCGCGCTCGATCGCGCCACCGCCCACCGCCGCGCTGACGATCGCGGTTTGCGGCGGGTAGCACAGCCCCTCGTCGGCGCAGCCCTGGTAGGCGACGCGCAGGCGCAAGTCTTGCGCGGCGCGCGCGACCGCGACGCGGATCGGCACCGCGCCCTGCAGCAGTTCGACGTCGCGATCGAAATTGGCGTCGTGCTCAACGCGGCCGCGCGGAATCTCGACCCCGGCAAGCGCTGCGCCGCCGCCGTCGAGCTCGACCGAGATGCGCTCGCGGTAGAGGTGGTAGCCAGGCGCAACGTCGATCCGCACTTCGAGCGTTCGCCCGTCGAGGGCGCGCGCCTGGCCGCGAAAGGCCTGCTCGGGTTCGAGGTAGGCCGATTCGGCAGCCAGTGCGGAGGTAACGGTGAGGGCGACGACGAGCGCGACGGTGAACAGGTCGCGCAGGCGCAGCCAGGCAAGGTTGGCCATCATTGCGGTACTCCGGCAGGGTGGGATGAGAAAGGCGGCTCAAGCCCGTGGCTGAAGCTGCGCAGTCGGGTGTCGAGCGCGAGAAAGGTTGCGCCCCGGGTCGCGAGAAACTCCAGCGCCTGCTCGCCCTTGAGCATCGCGATCGTGCTCAAGGCGCCCGCCGCCAGGCAGGCGGGCGCGGTCACGCTGATCGAAGCCCAGGCATGCACCGGCCAGCCGCTGCGCGGGTCGAGGATGTGGCAATAGCGTCTGCCATGGTGCTCGAAGAAGCGCTCGTAGTCGCCGCTCGTCGCGAGCGCGCCCGCGGCCATCTCGACGCTGGCGATCGTGGCGCCCGGCGCGCGTGGATGCGCGATGCCGAAGCGCCAGGGCGTGCCGTCGGCGCGCGGGCCGAGCAGGCGGATGTCGCCGCCGAGGTTGACGAAGCCGTGCTTGAGTCCGGCCGCGATCAGCAGCGTCGCGGCGCGGTCGGCCGCGTACTCCTTGCCGAAGCCGCCGAAATCGAGCTCCATGCCGGCGTGCGGCAGGCGTACGCGCTCGCCGGCGATCTCCACCATCGGCCAGCCGATCAGCGCCAACTGCGCGGCGAGCGCTGAAAGTTCGGGCAGGCGAGCCACACGAAAGTCCCAGGCCCGGCGCAGCACGCCCGAGGTGATGTCGAACAGGCCGTCGCTGGCGGCGTGCAACTCGCCGGCGAACGCGAGCAGCGCAGCCGTTTCGGCATCGACCTCGACGGCCTCGGCCGAACCCGCCGCCGCGTTGATGCGCGAGACGATGCTGTCGTCGCGATAGCGCGAGTACTTGCGCTCGATGCGATGCACTTCGTCGATCGCGCGCTGCGCGGCGGCAGCGAGCGCGGTCTCGTCGCCCCCTTCGAGCCGGATCTCGCACGCGCTGGACATCGCCTGGAAGCGAAAGCCGTAGGCCCTGCGCCCCACCGCTGCGGGCGGCGCGCCGAAAGGCTGGATCGTTTGCGCAGTCCGCATGGCTAGGGTCTGTTGACATATGAATCACGCCCGCGCCGGGGTGGCCATGGGCGCAGGCGTAGGCGCGGCACGCAGCCCAGGCCGCCCGCCTGGGCAAGGGCCGCAACGCCCGCCTGCGCCCTTGGGTACCCCGGCCCGTAGGGTGAGCGCCTGCAAGGGGCGCACTCGTCGTTGCGAATGCTCGCTGGGGGTCGACCCCAGCTCCGCTTCGCGCCTAGATTGCGCCCCTTGCAGGCGCTCACGCGGGTGCGATTCATATGTCAACAGACCCTAGAAGCGCCTCTCGAGGCCAATCTTGACCCAGGTGGCATGAAACGGGTCGAGCCCGATCGAGCCCTTGCCGCCGAGCCGCCAGCTGGTGCGTTGCTCGTAGCGCTCGGCCTTCAGGTCGGCGATCCAGTCGGGCCCGAGGTTGACTGCAACCGCGAGGCCATACGTCAGGGCGCCGAAGGCAGCCAGGCGCTGGTCGGCCGAGCTGTACTGCGGCGGATTCGTGAAGTAGCCGGGCGGATAGGGCGCGCCGACATCCGGGTCGTAGACCGGGTCGAAGTAGAAGCTCGCCGCGCTCTGCGTGTAGTAGCGCATCGACGGCGTGACGGCGAAGCGGCCGAGCGGCTGCACCCACTCGGCGCCGAGCGTGTGCGCGTTGATGCCGAAGCTGTCGTGGTAGACCCTGTAGGCCGTTCGCAGCGCGCCGCCGCTCGCCTCGTTGTAGTGGTTCCAGCGCGCGAGTACGATCGTCTGGTTGCGCTCGCGCGGCCGGTTGTCGACGTCCTTGTACGGGTCCGAGTAGAAACCCCGGCCGCGGGCCAGCGTGAGGTTGAACTGGAGCAGGTCGTTGGCCGTCCAGGCCTGCGTCACGCCCACCAGCAGTTCCGCGGTGCGACGCGTCTCGTGCAGCGCCGGATCGTTGGTCGAGCCGATGCGGTCCGAGGCGTAGCCCAGCCCCAGGTTCCAGGTCCGGTTGTTGTCTTCGCTCGAGAAATTGGCGTTGATCGAGCCTGCGTTGCTGTTGTAGTCGTTCTCGTTGGAGCTCGCCAGCCCGACCGAGACATTCGAGCGCTCGAAGTAGCGCGTGACCTGCACCGTGCCGGCGAGGCGCTCGTCGCTCATGTGCGGCGTCGCGCCCGAGATCGCGGTGTGATAGCGCGGCGAGGCGCCCGAGACGCTGTCGCTGACCAGCGAGCCGTCGATGGCCCATTGCGGCGACAGCGGCGCGAGCACGTAGATCGACGGCGCCTTGACCGAGATCCGGTCCAGCCCGGGCTGCGAGTCCTCGTAGCCGAGGTACCTCAGCGCCACGACACCGTCGATCGGCGCACTGTCGGCATGCGCGAAGACGCCCGGCAACGCGAGTGCCGCGGCGATGATCGCGCCGGCCCGGTCGCTGCGTGCGCCCGCCGAGTCAGTTGCAGCCACAGCCGCCCCCGCCGACGCCGTAGCCACCCGAAGCCGCCTCCTTGCTGCCGTAGATGTGCTGCGTGAAGCGCTGGTCCAGCGGGTCCAGGCCCATCCCCATCTCGGGCTTGGCCAGATTGCCCTTCTCCCACGGCTGGGGCGGGGCGAAGGCGCAACCGGACAGCACTGCGGCAGACAGCAGCACCAGGGCGACGCCAATCGATGTTCGAGCGTGCGGCGGCATGGGGTACTTCTCCGGGGTGAGGGGCGTCGCCATCAGTGCGCGGCGACGAGTTGCGCGATGCGCTCTTCGAGCGCCTTGCGGTCGCCGTCCTTGAAACCCTTGTGCGCGGCGACGACCTTGCCGTCGCGGCCGATCAGCACCGACGACGGCATCGCCTTGACCTCGAAGTGCCGCGCGCTCTCGCCCTTGGCGTCGAAGGCAACGGTGAAACGCGCCGGCACCTCGGCCAGGAAGCGGTCGGCATCGTCGCGCCGCGCGTCGAGGTTGACAGCAACGACTTCGAGCCCGGCCGCACCGTAGCGCGACTGCAGCTCGTTCATGAACGGGAACGATTGCTTGCACGGGCCGCACCACGAGGCCCAGAAGTCAACGTACACGACCTTGCCTTTCAGGCTCGCAAGGTCGACCGTGTCCTTCAAGCCCGGCAGCGCGAGTGCGGGAGCGGGGGCACCGGCGTCGAGGGCCCAGACTACGGGCGCAGCAGCAGCCGCGAAGACGAAGGCTGCGCGGCGCAGCCAGGTCAGGGTTCGGTTCGTTCGCATGGACTTCCTTTCGTGGTCGGGGAGAGGGAACTCGAGGCCGGCCCGCGCTCACGAGCCGCGGCGGCGCCACCGAAGCACCGCCGCGGCGGCGAGCGCGAGCAGCCAGAGCGTCGGGTCGGCGAGGCTGTCGCCGCGCGCGAGCGAGCAGCCTCCGGCGCCGACATTGCTGATCTCGGGCGGCTCGGCGGCCGCGCGCACGGCCTGGATCGCGACCTGCGCCGGCGCCGCGCCGGCGTCGCTGTCGATCTCGACCATGCCCGCCTCGGCGCCCGGCGCCGCGCTGTCCCAGCCGACCTCGAGCGCGCAGGTCTGGCCCGGCATCAGGTCGAAGGGGGCGGCCGGACAACCGTTTGCCGGTGCGCCGGCGAGCGTGAACGAACCTGCCGCGACGCGCAGCGCGTCCACGCGCAGCACCGCGCTGCCGCTGCTGCGCAGCGTGACGGTCTGCGGCTCGACCGCGGCAGCGTCGGCGGCGACGTTGAAGCTCAGCGCGGCCGGCGTCAGCTCGAGCGCAGGCGATGCGAGCGCGCTGCCGTTGCCGGTCAGGGCCACGTCGGGCGGCGCGGTCCCGGTGGCGACGACCTGCAGCGTCGCCGAGCGCGGCCCCGCGGCGCCGGGCTGGAAGGCGAGCGCGACCGTGCAGGTGGCGCCCTCGGCGAGCGTCGAGGCCGGCGCACAACTGCCCGCACCGCCGAAGAAGAAGTCGGCCGCGTTGGCGCCCGCGACGCCGATCTGCGACAGCGTGATCGCGCCCGGCCCCTGGTTGGCCAGCGTCAGCGAGCGCGCCGCCGGCGCACCGCCGACGCTTGCGTCGCCGAAGTCGAGCGCCGTGGCTGCCGGAATCCACGCCAGCGCCGGCGACGCGACGACACCGCTGCCGCTCAAGCTCGCCTGGTGGGGCGATCCGACGGCATTCGACGCGACACTGACGCTGCCCGCGACATCGCCCGCCGCAGCCGGCGTGAAGGTGACCGCGAGCGTGCAACTCGCGCCCGCCGCGACGCTCGCGCCGCAGTCGTGCGTGACGCCGAAGCCCGCGGTCGCGCTGATCGACGCCAGCGCGAGCGCGCCCGACCCGGTGTTGGCCAGCGTCACGCTGCGCGCGGTCGACTTGACACCGATGCGCTGGTTGCCGAACGCGAGCGCGCCCGGCGTCAGCGCCACCGCAGGCGCCGGCACGGCCGCGCCGGTGCCCGACAGGCTCAGCACCGCGGCGCCGTTGCTGGCGTCGGACTGCAGCGTCAGCGTTGCGCTGCGCGCGCCGATCGCGCCCGGCGTGAAGGTGAAGGCGAACGTGCAACTCGCGCCGGCGGCGAGCGTGGTCGTCGCGGTGCAGGTGCCGCCGCGCGTGAAGTCGGCGGCAGCGGTGCCCGTCAACGCGATGCTGGTGAAGCTGAGCAGCGCCGCGCCGCTGTTGCTCGCCGTCACGCTCTGCACAGCGCTCGTGCTGCCGAGCGTCTGCGCCGCGAAGGCGAGCGTCGATGCACTGAGCGAGACCGCCGGCTGCGGCGCCGCCGTGCCGACGCCGTTGAGCGCGATCGTCGTGGGCGTCGCCGACGCGTTGTGGCCGATCGACAGGCTGGCGCTGCGTGTGCCGGTCGCGGCCGGCGTGAAGACGACCTTGAGCGCGCACGACGCACCCGCGGCGACGCTACCGCCTGCCGCGCAGGTGCTCGCGCCGTCGATGTGGAACTCGGCGGCCTGCGCGCCGCCGATCGTGAGTGCACTGATGGCGAGCGCCGCCTTGCCGGTGTTGCTGACGGCGGCGGTCTGCGGCGCAGAGGGCGTGCCCACCGTCTGGCTGTAGCCGAGCGCCGTCGGCGAGACGGCGATCGCCGGCGTGAGTGCGATGCCGGTGCCGGAGAGGCTGGCGCTGCTGCGCCCGTTGCCCGCGTTGTGGGTCACGACGAGGCTGCCGCTGCGCGCGCCCGCCGCCTTGGGCTTGAAGACGACGGCGATCGTGCAACTGCCGGCTGGCGCGACCGATCCGCCCGCAGCGCAGCTGCCGCCGCTGATGGCAAAGTCCGTGCTGTCGGCGGCGATAGTGGCGAGCACGAGCGCCGCGTTGCCGGTGTTGGACAGCGTTGCCGTCTGTGCCGTGCTCGACGCGCCGACATCGACGCTGCCGAACGACAGGGCGGCCGTCAGCGCCGCGACCGGCGCTGCGGCCGGGGTTGCGTTGCCGCTCAGGCTCACCTCACCGGGGCTGCCGGCGGCGTTGTGGGCGATCGAGAGCTTGCCGCTGCGCGCTCCGGTCGCGCCGGGCGACGGTTTGAAAGCCACCGACACGGTGCAGCTTGCGCCCGGCGCGACGCTGCCGCCTTCCGCGCAGGTGCCGCCGGCAATCACGAAGTCGGCGACGTTGCTCAGGCCGATCGCCGACAGCGTCAAGGCCGCGGTGCCGGTGTTGCCGACGCTGACGTTCGGCGCCGCGCTCGTTGCGCCGATGGCGGTGTCGGGCAGCGTCAGCGAGGTCGGGGTGATGCTCGCCATCGGGGCCGTGACGACTGCGCCGGTGCCGCTGAGCGCGATGACGATCGGAGTCAGCGTGCCCGCGTGGGCAAGGCTCAGCGTGCCGCTGCGCGCGCCTGCTGCGGCTGGCGTGAAGGCTACGAGGACGGTACAGCTCGTGCCGGTGGCGACCGTCACCCCGCAGGTGCCACCGCTGCGCGCAAAGTCGCCCGTCGTCGCAACGGCAAGGCCGGTGATCGACTTTCCGCTCTTCAGGCTGGCCGAGATCGTCACGGTCTGCGCGCTCGACGTGCTGCCGACATCCCTGGTGCCGAAGGCGAGCGACTCGGGTGTGTTGCCGAGGTAGGCCGCGAGGTCGGCAAGCGCGCTGCCGCCGCTCGGCAGCGCACCGCGCAGCGAGCCCATGCCGCCGGCATCGCTGGCGATGGCCCCATCGATCACGCTGCGAGCGTTGCGGCCATTGTAGATCTTGCTCTTGTTGCTCGTCAGCGGCGCGCTGCCATGGCAGCTCGCGCAGCGGCTCGAGTAGACCGACTTGCCTTCGACCGGTGAATCGGCGCGCGCGCCAAAGACGGCGAGCGCACCGAGCAGGGCGGCGCAGAGGAGTTGCTTGATCGGCAGGAGGTTCATGGCGAGGTCGGCGAAGGGGTTGGAGGGACAGCGTCAGGCGAGCCGGGGCGCGCCGAGCAGCCAGGCTGCGTTGAACAGCGCGTGCAGCGCGATGCAGGGCGCGATTTGCCTGCGCTGGGCGTAGAGGTGGCCGCAGGCGAGCGCCGGCAGCAGCGTCAGTGCGGCCGTGATCCCCGGGCGCAGCAGCAGATGCGCCGTCGCGAAGGCGAGCGCGGTGATCGCGTTGGCCGGCCAGGTCCTGCGCGCGGCGGCCGTGCCGGCGCGGCGCAACAGCGCCTCCTGCAGCCCGGCGCGAAAGACGAGCTCCTCGACCACCGGCGAGAGGACGAGCAGGGTGGCGAGGCTTGCAGGCAGGGCTTGGCTTTGCGGAAGCATGCCGCGATAATATGGTATAGTTTCCCACATTGAACATCGAGCCCTGTGTCATGTGTGACAAGTCGTTGCCGCCGTGCGCTGCAGAATCACCCACCTGCGCCCGGCCGACTTGCACTGCATAGAACCGACACCATGAAGCGAGCCCCGCCCGTGAATCGTCCGCACCCGGCCCGGCCGGTGGTGCAGCCGAGCGCCGAGCACGCCGAGCTGGCGCTGCGCGAGGCGGCCGTGCTGATGGCGCCGCTCGCGCTGTGGCTGCTCCGCCACGGCGTGGCCTTCCCCGCCTTCGCCGACGCGCTCAAGCCGGTCTTCGTCGAAGCGGCACGCCAGGAGCTCGCGGGCAGCGCGACCGATCCGACCCAGTCGGCGCTGAGCCTGCTGTCGGGCGTGCACCGCAAGGACGTGCGCGACATCACTGCGGCGCGGCATGCTGCGCCCGCGCCGGCGCGGCCATCGCTCGCGGCGCAGGTGTTCACGCGCTGGCTCGCCGACCGGCGCCTGCGCGCCGCCGACGGCACGCCGCGCGCCCTGGCGCGCGCGGGCGGCGCACCGAGCTTCGAGTCGCTTTGCCGCGAGCTGTCGCAGGACGTCCACCCGCGCGCCATCCTCGACGAGCTGCTCCGCCTCGGCCTGGTGGCGCTCGACGGCGAGAACGTCGTCGCCACCGCCGCGTCGTTCGTGCCTTCGCCTCGGCTGGCAGAGACGAGCGCGTTGTTCGCCGCCAATGCCGCTGACCACATCGCCGCGGCGGTGAGCAACCTGACCCTGGATGCGCCCAAGTTCCTGGAGCAGAGCGTCTACGCCGACGGGCTGACGGCGCCGTCGGTTGCCGTGCTGCACGCTGCCGCCCGCAAGGCCTGGGCTGCTGCTTTCGACGCGGTCGTGGGCGGGGCCCGCGAGCGCCTGGATCAGGACAAGGACAGCGACGCCGACAAGCAGCGCATGCGCTTCGGCGTGTACTTCTTCAGCGAGCCGATGCAGGCAACTGCGAGCAAGCAGCCCGGCAAGCCCGACCGCGCATCGTCATCACGGTCCGGCAAGCGCCGGACGAGGACCCATCCATGAATCGCCACTTCTTGAGCCGCTTCTCCACCCTGTTCGGCCGCACGGCTTCGCAGCTCGCTGCCCTCCTCGCCGCCGCAACGCTCGCTGCCTGCGGCGGCGGCGAGGGGGTGATCGGCTCGGGCGGCACCGGCAGCCCGCTGGGCATGGCCGAGGGCACGGTCAACGGCTTCGGCAGCGTGATCGTCGATGGTCAGGTGTTCGACGACCGCAGCGCGCCCGTCGTGACCGAGGTCGCGCCCGGCGTCGATGCGATCGCCGAGGTCAAGCTCGGCGACCGCGTCTCGGTGGCGTACGAGACGCCCGGCGTCGCGAGCGTGGTGCGCGTCGAGGCCGCGCTCGTGGGCAGCGTGGACAGCGCCGGCGCGCCGGGCCGGTTCCTGGTCCTCGGTCAGGCGGTGGCCGTGAACGAGGATGGCGCGGCAGGCCCGATCACGCAGTTCGGCGGCGGATATGCCCAGGCTGCGGACTTGCGCGCAGGCGACGCGGTCGAAGTTCACGGCCTGCTCGTGCGCCTGGGTGGCACGGTGCAGATCCAGGCCACGCGCATCGACAGGCGCGCAGCGCTGCCGGCCTACGTGCGCGTGAGCGGCATCGTCGGGGCGCTGCAGACGGGCGCCACGACCCGCTTCACGCTCGGCGCGTTGACGGTCGACGCGTCCGCCGCAGCGGTACTCCCGTCGGGCACCGCGCTCGCCAACGGCCAGGCGGTGACGGTGCTGGCCTTGCCGGCGAGCTTCACGGCACCCGCTCCCGGCGCGTGGCGCTTGCAGGCGGCCCAGATCCGGATCCGCGAACTCGAGGACGACGACGACGGGCTCGAGGATTCGGTCAGCGGATCGGTCTCGAACCTCGACGCGGTGGCCAAGACCTTCCTGCTCGGCAGTCAGCGCGTCGAGTATGCCGCCGCGACGCTGTCGCCGGCCGGCTGGTCCCCTGCCGAAGGGCAGTACGTTCTAGTCCGCGGCGTGGCGAGCGCAGATGGAAGCCTGGTCGCGGCGAGCGTTGCGCTGCGCGACACCGGCTCGCAGAGCGAGGCCGAACTGCACGGCAACATCACCGGCTACGACGCCGCGACGGGGCGCTTCAACGTGCGCGGAGTGGCGGTCGATGCCAGCACGGCGGCGCTCGAAGGCTGCCCGGTGAGCGGGCTCGCCAACGGCCTGTACGTCGAGATCGAGGGCGCGATGAGCAGCAACGGCGTGATCGCACGCGAGCTGCACTGCGGCGACGAGCCGGAGGACGCCGAGGTCGAGCGCGAGGGCGTCGCAGGCGGCGTCGACATCGCTGCGCAGACCTTCGCGCTCGCGACCGAACATGACGGCGCAGTGGCCGTACGCTGGACGGACACGACCTACTTCGGCGGCCTGACGCCGGCAACGCTCGCGGGCGCGAAGGTCAAGGTCGAGGGCGTGTTCGTCGATGGCGTGCTCGTTGCACGCAAGGTCAAGGGCGAGGACTGAATGTCTGCCCCAAGCTCGCTCCGCTCGCGTCCCCCGCGGGGAGCTCAGCCGGCTTGGGGCGGCCCGGCGCCGGCCGAGAAGCGCTAGCTCAGACGTCGCACACGACGCCGTCGCGCAGCGCGAGCACGCCGGCCGCGCAGAGCTCGGCGACGAGCAAGTCGCACCAGCCCTCGACGCTCGCGCCGGGCCGGCCCAGGCGCAGCCACATGCCCTGCATCAGCGGCGCCGCGGCGAGCCAGGCGCGCAACGCCGGCAGCGGCTGCGCACGCTCTTCGAGCAGGTGGAACTTGAGCAGCACCTTGGCCGCATGGCGGTCGTGGCGCGCCGGGTCGGCGCGAAAGCCCGCGAGGCGCGAGCGCGCCCGTGCGAGCGCGCCGGCCACGTCCTCGAACGGCGCGCCGTGGCCGGGCAGCACCCATTGCACCGGCAGGCGCTCGATCAGGGCCAGCACCGCGGCTACGTCGTCATAGGCACCCACGCCGTCGAGCTCGGGGAAGACGACACCGAAGCCGTTCTCCCACAGCGCATCGGCCGAGATCAGCACGCCCTGCGCGGCGTCGAAGAGCATCACCGAGTGCGGATCGTGGCCGGGCGCGGCGAGCACCTCCCAGGCACGCGCGCCGCAGCGCAGCGTGCTGCCGGGCGCGAGCACGGCGTCGGCGCTGAAGCGCTCGCAGCGCTGGCGCGTCGGGCGGTAGGAGAGCTCATCCTCGTCCCAGCGCTGCACCGCGTCCCACAGCCCGGGCGGGATCGCGACCGCCATCCCGAACTCGCGCTGCAACGCGGCGTTGCCGCCGCAATGGTCGGAGTGCAGATGGGTGTTGACGACGCGTGCCAGCGCCTCGCCGGCAAGCGCATGGCGCACCAGCGCCAGCGTCTGATCGGCGTTTGCGCAGTGGCCGCTGTCGACGAGCGTCGCACCCTCGCCGGGCGCGCCGTGCAGCAGCACGTTGTTGGACGACAGCCAGCCGCGCTGCAGGAAGGTCAACCCTTCGAGCGCCGCTGGCGTCGGCTGCGTCACAGCGGCAGCTCCGTGTAATAGCGCCCGCCGTGGAAGATCAGCGGCGACGCGCCGGCGCGCCACTCGCAGCGCTCGACCTCGCCGACGAAGATGGTGTGGTCGCCCTCCTCGTAGCGGCTGCGGTTGAAGCATTCGAACACCGCCGCCGCGCCCTCGATGATGGGCGCGCCGCTCGCGCCGGTGCGCAGCGCGACGCCTTCGAAGCGATCCGCCGCGGGCCCGGCAAAGCGCTCGGCGAGCGCGCGCTGCCCGGCGGCGAGGATGTTGATCGCGTAGTGCGAGCCGCTGCTGAACGCCGCCATCGCCCCGGCGTGGCGCGACAGGCTCCACAGCACCAGCGGCGGCGCCAGCGAGACCGAATTGAACGAGTTCGCGGTCAGGCCGACGCGCGCGCCGCCGGCCGGATGCGCGGTGACGATCGTGACGCCGGTCGCGAACATGCCCAGCGCCTGGCGGAAGTCGGTGGACGTGAAGTCGGGCACGCGGGCGCGCTGCGACGGGGCCTGCGGCCTGTTCCGGGTCGTCATCGTGCAGCGATTGTGCGGGATCGCGCGCAGCGCGGCACCCGGCCAGGGAATAAGCTCGCCCCCGGCCGCGTACTCCATTGCGCTGTACGCGCACCCGCCCCCGACACCGACCGCACGCCTTGCCCGCCCCCGCCGCCTTCCGCCAGCAGTTGCTCGGCGCGATTCCGCGCCTGCGCCGCTACGCGCGCTCGCTCGTCCTCGACGCCGGAGCGGCCGACGACCTGGTGCAGACGGCGCTCGAGCGCGCACTCACGCACTGGCACCAGTTCGACCAGCGGCGCGACATCCTGGTCTGGACGATCTCGATCGCGCACAACGCCTTCATCGACGAGCGCCGCCGCCACGCGCGCCTGGCGCTCGTCGAACCCGACGGCGCCGATACCGACGCGCCGGCGAACGCACATCTCGACCGCTGGGCGAGCGACCCGGGCGCCGATGTCGGGCTGCGCATCGACCTCGTCGGCGCGCTCGAGCGCCTGCCGGTCGAGCAGCGCGAGGCGCTGCTGCTCGTCTGCGTCGAGCAGTTCAGCTATGCCGAATGCGCCGAGGCGCTCGCGATCCCGATCGGTACCGTGATGTCGCGCGTGTCGCGCGGGCGCAGCGCGCTGCGCGCGCTGCTCGACGGCGGCAGCGGTCCGCCGCTTGCTTCCACCCCCGGCGCACCCGCGCTGCGGCGCGTCGTCTGAGAACTGCGATGAGCGAAGTCACCGAATCCACCCTGCACGCCTGGTTCGACGGCGAATTGCCGCCCGAGCAGGCGGCCGAAGTCGAGGCCCTGCTGCGCGCCGACCCGCAACGCAAGGCGCAGCTGCGCCTGTGGCAGGCCGACCGCGACGCGCTGCGCGCGCAGTTCGACGCGGCGCTGCACGAGCCGGTGCCGCAGCGGCTGCTGCAGACCGTTTCGCAGGCGCACCCGTCACGCTGGCGCGCCGGGATGTGGGCGGCAGGCATCGCCTCGATCTTTGCTCTCGGCGGCGGCGCGGGCTGGCTCGCCGCGGTGGGCGCGGGCAGCAGCGCAACCCACGACGCGCAGCAGCGGCAGGCCGCCACCGGCGAATGGCTGCAGCGCGCGGCGGTCGCGCACGCGATCTACGTGCCCGAGAAACGCCATCCGGTGGAGGTCAGCGTCGCGCAGAACCAGGACGGCCACCTGGCGCGCTGGCTGACCAAGCGCCTGGACGTTCCGGTCAAGCTCTTCGACCTGCAGGCGCAGGGCTTTGAGCTCGTCGGCGGGCGCCTGCTGCCCGACACGCGCGGGCCGAGCGCGCAGCTGATGTACGAGAACGCCGCCGGCCGGCGCGTCACGGTCTACCTGCGCAAGCCCGACACCGGCCCCGCCGACGACCCGGCGCTGGCCGCCTTCCGCTACGAACGCCAGGGCGAGCTCGGGCTGTTCTACTGGATCGAGGGCCACGGCGCCGCCGCGACCGGCTACGCGCTCGTCGGCGACCTGCCGCGCGAGCAACTGCTCGCGCTCGCAACGGCGATTTCGGAGCAGTAGCGGGGGCGGGCCAACCTAGAATCCCCCGACCCCGGGGGAGCCTGATGCCGCTGAGCTGGAACGAGATCAAGTCGCGTGCCATCGCGTTCAGCAAGGCGTGGTCCGACGAAACCTCCGAGCGCGCCGAGGCGCAGAGCTTCTGGAACGCATTCTTCCAGGTCTTCGGTATCGAACGCCGGCGCGTGGCCTCGTTCGAGCAGCAGGTCGCCATCGCCCGCGCCGGCCACAAGCTCAAGCAAGGACGCATCGACGGCTTCTGGAAGGGCACGCTGCTGATCGAGCACAAGAGCGCCGGCCAGAGCCTCGATCGCGCATTTGCGCAGGCGGTGGACTACTTCGACGGCCTGCCCGAGCGCGACCTGCCGCGCTACGTGCTGGTGAGCGACTTCACGCGCCTGCGCTTGCATGACTTCGAGACCGGCACCGAAACGGAGTTCGCGCTCAAGGACCTGCACAAGCACATCCGCCGCTTCGGCTTCATCGCCGGCTACCAGGCGCAGGTGATCAAGCCGCAGGACCCGGTGAACATCCGCGCCGCCGAGCGCATGGGCAAGTTGCACGACGCGCTCAAGGCGAGCGGCTACGAAGGGCACCCGCTCGAAGTGCTGCTCGTGCGGCTGCTGTTCTGCCTGTTCGCCGACGACACCGGCATCTTCCAGCCGGCACAGGCCTTCCGCGCCTGGGTCGAGGAACGCACCGCCGAGGACGGCAGCGACCTCGGCCCGCAACTGGCGCAACTCTTCCAGGTGCTCAACACGCCGGAAGACAAGCGCAGCACGGCGCTCGACGAACAGGCACGCGCCTTCCCGTACGTCAACGGCCAGTTGTTCGCCGAGGCGCTGCCGCTGGCAGCCTTCACGCGCGCGATGCGCGAAAGCCTGCTCGACGCCTGCGCGATCGACTGGAGCGCCATCAGCCCGGCGATCTTCGGCGCCCTGTTCCAGAGCATCATGGATGCCAAGGCGCGGCGCAACCTGGGCGCGCACTACACCGGCGAAGACAACATCCTCAAGGTCATCAAGCCCTTGTTCCTGGACGAGCTGTGGGCCGAGTTCCACCGCATCAAGGGCAACCGCAACAAGCTCTTCGAGTTCCACAAGAAGCTGCGCACGCTCAACTTCCTGGACCCGGCCTGCGGCTGCGGCAACTTTCTCGTCATCACCTACCGCGAACTGCGCCTGCTCGAACTCGACGTGCTGCGCGCGGCCTACCAGGACGGCCAGCAGCTGATCGACATCCATCAGCGCCTCGCGGTGGACGTGGACCAGTTCCACGGCATCGAGATCGAGGAGTTCCCGGCCCAGATCGCGCAGGTGGCGCTGTGGCTGATGGACCACCAGATGAACGTGATGGCGGGCGAGGAGTTCGGCCTGTACTTCGCGCGCATTCCGCTGAAGGCGGCGCCGCACATCGTGCATGGCAATGCCTTGCGGCTGGACTGGGAGGAGGTGTTGCCGGCGAGACGGTGCAGCTATGTGCTGGGGAATCCGCCATTCATTGGCAAGCACCTTCAGTCCGCCGCCTTGGTCTCCACAAATAGCATCTTGCCCAGGCGAGCAGGTCCTGGCGCTCTGGGCGGGTTGCTGCCCCTGGGGGCGAAGATTCATTTTGCGCACCGTACCTTTCGCTGGGACAACGAAGCAAGTGGCGTCGCCGCGGTCCATTGCGTCATCATCGGCTGGGCCCTGCACGACCGGGACGCCAAGACACTGTTCGAGTACGAAGGCATTGGCAGCGAGCCACATGCTCTGTCGGTGCGCAACATCAATCCGTATCTGGTTGACGCGCCGGACATATTGCTGCCCAGCCGCAACGGTCCGATTTGCGAAGTGCCGTCGCCGATGTATGGCAGCAAGCCCGCGGATGGTGGACATCTACTATTGACCGAGCAAGAGCGCGACGCACTTCTACAGCAAGACCCTGGCGCCGGCCCTTATGTGAGGCCGCTCATCAGTGCGAAAGAGTTTTTGCACGGCACGCCTCGCTGGTGCCTCTGGTTGCCAGGGATTTCACCAGCGACATTGCGCGGGCTCCCGGAGCTGATGGCACGCGTGCAGGCGGTGAGGGCTTTCCGCCAGCAGAGCACGAAAGCGCAGACACGAGAGCTCGCCCAGACACCGACGCTCTTCGCCGAGATTCGCCAGCCGAGCGAGCGCTACGTGGTGGTGCCGCTTCACAGTTCCGAAACGCGACGCTACATCCCGCTGGTCTTCTGCGAGGCAACAGACATCTTGCACAACTCCTGCGCCGCGATCAGCCGCGCAGACTACCACTTCGGCGTGATGACTTCGGTGATTCACATGGCCTGGGTCGCGCATGTGTGCGGCCGACTCGAGAGCGACTACCGCTACTCCAACCAGATCGTCTACAACAATTTCCCGTGGCCCGGAGTCCCCGACCGACGCGCATCAAGCTGCGATCGAAACCGCCGCTCAGGCCGTGCTCGACACCCGGGCGCAGTTCCCCGGCTCCACCCTCGCCGACCTCTACGACCCGCTGACCATGCCGCCCGCGCTGCTGAAGGCGCATCAGAAGCTCGACGCCGCGGTCGATGCCGCCTACGGCCGCAAGGGCTTCAAGACCGACGCCGAGCGCGTTGCCTTCCTCTTCGAGCTGTACCAGCGCTACACGTCGCTGCTGCCGACTGAGCCTGCCAAGCCGAGACGCCGCAAGCCGGCCCATTGACCCACGGCTCAGGCGGTCGCGGCAAGCGCGCGGGCCAAGGCGCCTCCCGCCAAGGACGGCGGGTGGCCGGCGGAGCGAAGTAAAGGAGGAGCCGCCGGCCGCAGGCCGGCGGCGGGGGACATGAGCGGAGCCGGCCGCCCGTCGGCCTTGGCTCGCGCGGCCCGCCCGGTGACGATCAGGCCGCGCGCCGCTGCTCGAAGCGCAAGGCTTCCTCGATCTGCTCGGGCGGCACCGCGTAGTCGAGCGCCATCTCGGCGATCGAGTCGCCGGCACGGAAGCGGCTCTCGATCACCTCGGTGCGAACCGAGGCACCGGCCAGCACCGGCCTGCCGAACGACAGCTCGGGATCGACGACGACCGTCTTGGGCTGCACCTCCGCGGCCGACGGCGGGCGCGTGAACGGGAAGAGGCGGATCGGACGGCTGCTGTCGTTGGAGAAGTCCACCCGATCGAGAGTGCGCTCGAAGTCCTCGCGCAGCGCGCGCTGCCCTTGCTTGGACACGTTGAGCAGGTCGCCCGCATGCTCGACGAAAAGGTCGACGTCTTTGGTGCGGAACTTCGCCGACGCGAGCGGCCGGTCTTCGCCGAGTTGCCCGCACATATACTCAACAACGACACGCACCTGCTGCAGCCGGACGCGGTGATGGCGCCGGATCACGGCGAGCAGATGCAGTTCGCAGAGGTTGACGAACGAGAGCAGTCGAAGGCCGGCGTCCGCGGGCGCGATCACGCGCTGGAAGCGCTTGCGGCTTCCGTCGTGCGCGTGCACGTAGTCCTGTCCGAAGCACCACGCGTTGACCGTACCCGCGGGCAAGCCCAGGATGTGCGCGGCCTGCACGGCGCGGTAGGCGGGCTCATCGTGGAGCCGGGGTTGCTGCTTGCCTGCGGCCATGGGGTGTTCCTCCGTGCAGGATGAGGCCGGAGTGTAGACAACTCGGCCCGTCGCACGTGCCGCGCGCGCGGCGCGGCCCGCCTACGCCGCCTCGAGCGCCGTGAACAGCCCCTGCGCGTGGCGGCAGCGCGGCGCGTAGCGCGCGACGCGCTGCGCGATCTCGGCGATGTGCTCGGGCGTCGTGCCGCAGCAGCCGCCGGCGATGTTCAAGAAGCCGGCGCGCGCGAACTCTTCCATCAGCGCGCCGGTGACCTCGGGCGTCTCGTCGAAGCCGGTCTCGCTCATCGGGTTGGGCAGGCCGGCGTTGGGGTAGCAGCTGACGAAGGTGTCGTCGGCGACGTGGGCGAGCTCTTCGAGGTAGGGCCGCATCAGCGCCGCGCCGAGCGCGCAATTGAGGCCCACCGCGAGCGGCCGCGCGTGGCGCACCGAGTGCCAGAACGCGCCCACCGTCTGGCCCGAGAGGATGCGCCCCGAGGCGTCGGTCACGGTGCCCGAGACGATCACCGGCAGGCGCTCGCCGGTGGCTTCCATCAGTTCGTCGAGGGCGAAGATCGCCGCCTTGGCGTTGAGCGTGTCGAAGATGGTCTCGACGAGAAAGAGGTCGCAGCCGCCTTCGAGCAGCCCTTCGGCCTGCTCGCGGTAGGCGTCGCGCAACTCGTCGAAGCTCACGTTGCGCGCGGCCGGATCGTTGACGTCGGGGCTGATGCTCGCGGTGCGCGGCGTGGGGCCGAGCGCGCCGGCGACGAAGCGCGGCTTCTCCGGCGTCGCGACTTCGTCGCAGGCCTGGCGCGCGAGGCGCGCCGCGGCGACGTTGAGTTCGCGCGCGAGGTGCGCGAGGCCATAGTCCTGCTGCGCGATCGAGGTCGCGCCGAAGGTGTTGGTCTCGACGATGTCGGCACCCGCGTGCAGGTAGGCGCGGTGGATTTCGAGGATCACGTCCGGCCGCGTGAGCTGCAGCAGCTCGTTGTTGCCCTTGAGGTCCCGCGGGTGGGCGGCAAAGCGCGCGCCGCGGAAGTCTTCCTCGCCGAGGCGGCGGCGCTGGATCATGGTGCCCATCGCGCCGTCGAGCACGACGATGCGCTGTGCAAGCAGCGCGGGCAGCGCGGCGGCACGCGTGTAGGGCAGTGGCGGCTTGGTCATTGCCCCCATTCTATGGATGGGCCGCGCCAGGTGTCAGGCCAGCTCCACGGCCCTCGTCTCGCCGAACAGCGAGGCCCGGAATTCGAGCGCTCGCGGCCCTTCGCGCGTCATCGCCCAGTGGGCGAGGGCGCGCGCCGACATCGGCTTGGCGAACAGGAAGCCCTGTAGCTCGTCGCAGCCGAGCTGGCGCAGGATCGCCTGCTGCTGCTCGTTCTCGACGCCCTCGGCAACGACTTTCAGGCCGATCGCCTGCGCGAGCTTGACGACGGCGTCGACGATCGCGCGCGCGTCGCCGCTGGTCTCGAGGTCGAGCACGAAGCTGCGATCGATCTTGAGCTCCTCGGCCGGGAGCTTGCGCAGGCAGCTCAGGTTGGAGTAGCCGGTACCGAAGTCGTCGATCGACAGGTGCACGCCGATTTCGGCGAGCTGCTCGATGACCTCGAGCGTGGCCGGGCTGTCGTCCATCGCGATCGACTCGGTGATCTCGCAGGTCAGCAGGCGCGGCTCGAGCCGGTGGCGCTTGAGCGCCGCCGCGATACGCGCCGCCAGGTCAGGCTGGCGCAACTGGTGCACCGACAGGTTGATCGCCAGGCGCATGCGCAGGCCCTCGTTGCGCCAGACGCGGATCTGGCGGCAGGCCTCGTCGATGGCCCAGTTGCCGAGCGTGTTGATGAGCCCGTAGTGCTCGGCGAGCGGAATGAAGACGAGCGGGCTCACGATGCCGCGCTGCGGATGGTGCCAGCGCATCAGCGCCTCGGCGCCGGTGATCTGCCCGCTCGGGGCGTGGACCTTGGGCTGGTAGACGAGCTCGAGCGACTGCTGCTCGATCGCGCCGCGCAGGTCGCGCAGCAGCTCGGCCTCGTCGCGCCGGCCGGCCACCATGTGGGCCTCGAAGAAGCTGTAGGTCGCGCCGCCCATGCGCTTGGCGGCCTGCAGCGCCGCCGACGCATGCGGGATCAGGCGCGACTGTGCACCGTGCTCGGGATAGAGCGCGATGCCGATCGAGGCCGTGACCTGCACCCGCTGTGCATCGAGCGCGCAGGGTCGCGCGATCTCGTCGAGCAGCGCGGCAGCACGGCGCGACACGGCCGTCGGGTCGGGGTCGTCGTCGAACAGGAGCAGGAACTCGTCGCCCCCGGCACGTGCCATCAACGCGCTGCCGCAGAAATCGCGCAGGCGCTGGCCGACGATGCGCAGCACGGCGTCGCCCGTGCCCTGGCCGAAGGCTTCGTTCACGCCCTTCAGGCCGTCGAGGTTGACGAACAGCAGCGCCATCCGCAGTCCGCCGCGGTCGGCGCGGTGCGCGGCGCGCTGCAATCGCTCCTCGAACAGCAGCCGGTTGGGCAGCTGGGTCAGCGCATCGGTGAAGCTGGCGCGCCGCAACTCGTCGCGCGCGCGCGCCAGGAGGTCGCGAAAGCGATTTTCCATGAAGGTCGAGAACAGCAGCAGCAGCAGCACCGCCGGGGCGCCGAGCATGGCCAGCAGCGTCAGGCCTTCGTTCCCGGGGTGCGCGCCGGCCAGGCCTTCCGGCCCGCCCGGCAGGCGCGCACACAGGAGCACGGCCACGTCGGTCGCGATCAGCGTCGCGCCCATCGCCACTGCAGCGGCAAGGGTTCGATAGGGCAAGCGACGGTCCGGGCGTGGTTGCCGCTGGGCGGGCTCGGCCGGCGCGAGGCGTGCGGCGCCGATGACGAATGCGCCGCTGGCCCCCAGGCTGGCCAGCAGCCAGGCCCCGGCGAGCCCGGCCAGGCTCCAGCCCAGGCCGGCATCGGCCATGAAGGCGTGCAGGCCGAGCACGCCGGCCGCGCACAGCCCGGCGCCGAACAGCAGCGCCGCGGCAACGAGCCGGGCTGCCGATCGTGCCGGCTTGGCGACGAGCGCCTTGGCCATCAGCGCGCAGGCCACCAGCAGGATGCAGGCCGCCAGCAACTGGCCGCGGTCGAGGCTGGCCGCGGCGGGCAAGACCTCGCCCGACAGGACGATGAGCTGTGCCGATACGGCACCGATGGCGATCGCGACGCCTGCGCTGGCCAGGCGACGCCAGCGCGCGCCGCGATCGGCGCTTGCCAGTTCGTGGATCAGGCCGAGCGCGGTGTAGGCCGCCAACACGGCCAGCGCAGCAGCTCCTGCCAGCAGGTCGGGGCGCAGCGCCCAGCCGGTCCAGGGCGGACCGCTCATGTTGCGCTGCAGGGAGCTTTCGTCATCCGGGGTCTATCGGCAGCCACCCGCCTGTGCTTGAGCGGCCGCGCTGCCCAGCCTAGGCGATCAATTCAGTTGCTCCACCGCGCGTCACGCGACCCACGCCACATGAAACATGTGCCTTTGTCCCCGGCAGGGGACCGGTCGCCGCCGGCGACCTGGGGAGCGCGGCGGAGCCGGAGCGGGCCGCTCGGCGGCCGGGGGTGGTCAGTTTCGCTTCAGTGCAGGACCAGCGGCTGCTGCATCAGCGGCGTGTAGCGGCCGATGTAGGCGTCGAGCTCCTCGACCGAGGTCGATTTCTCGATCAGCGCCTGCACGCCGAGCTTGAAGCTCTCGGCGAGCGCGCCCTCGATATAAATCTCCTTGCCCGCGAACTTGTCCACGATTTCGTAGCCACCGCGCTTGAGGTCGCCCGCACCGGACGCCTCCGCGACAGCCGGAACGTCGAATTGCACGACCGCGAAGCTGTCCGAGTTGTAGAGCATGTTCATCTATGTTCCCTCCCTGTACCGGAGCTGAGGGCACGAGGCCGGTCTTCAAGGCGGGCGGTCAGGGTTGGGCGAGCGCCTCGCGCCAGTCGAGCTGCAGCGCGTCGCGCCCCGAGGGCGGGTTGGAGAGTCGCGCGCGCAGCGGCAGGAAGTGCCGGGCCGGGTCGAGCCAGACTTCGGCCCGCGTGTCGTAGGGATGGACTGGCTGGCGCAGCATGCGGATCGTTTGCGCGCTGGCGCCGCCAGCGAGCGCCAGCGCCTCGTCGCCGGCATGGGTGAAGGTCCAGACACCGGCGTCGCCGCGCACGCCGACGACGACGAGCGAGATCCGCCCGCCCGGGCCGGCGAGCGCCGGCTCGGCGGCGGCAATCGCGGCGAGTTGCAGCAGCCAGCTCAGCCGGTCCTGCACACCGGCGGGCAGCGCGTGCTCGGTCGACGGGCCGGAGAAGGTGATCCGGCCCGCGTCGCGCTGGAAGTTGGCCGCCTGCAGGCTGCGCCCGCGGCGCCGGTCGGTGTGGCGCTGCGGCGCCAGCCCGGCGGCGTCGAAACCGCCTGCGCTCTGCAGCGTGAGCAGCGGCTTGCCGCCCAACTCGCCTTCCAGGCGCGCCTCGTATCCGCTGGCGTCCGAGCGCCAGTGCAACTCCAGGCTGCCGCGCTCGGTGCCGCGCTGCAGGTCGTAGGCGTAGGCAAAGGCCGGCGGCGGCAAGGTGCGGTAGACCGGCACCTCGCCTTCGGCCGCCGGAGGGGCCTTGGCCCTGGGCTCGTCGCGCGGCGTCTCGGCCAGTGGCTGCGCCGAGGGGTTGGCGACGACCGCGACGTGCGGCCGGGATCGGGGCGCCGGGGCGGCCCGCGGTGGTGCGATCGGCGTTGCCTGCAAGGCCGCCACCGGCAGCGCGGGCATCAGTGCGCGAACCTGCATTGCGGCCGGCTTTCGCTGCGCCGCAGCCGCGCCTTGCGGCGGCGCGTCGTCATCGGCGGCCAAGGCCAGCAACAGCGCGAAATGAAGTGCCGTCACGGCCGCAGCGATCACGGCGAACTCGCGCCGGCCCAACGCCGCGCCGGCCGAGGCCGGCGCCAGCCGGCGACGACTCTGGCGATCCGCAACGTGCTCCGGCAACAAAACGCCCCCTGACAGCGAGGTCCGCGGCGATGCAACCCGCCCGCGGCAAGCGCGGCTCGCGCGCCCTCGCCGCGGCCATTATGCGGCCGCGATCGACGTGCGGTTCGCCGCCGCGGCGGCCTGGCCGCTCAGCGGCCGAGGATGCCCTTGAGCACGTCGGCCACGCCAGGCATCTTGGGTTGCGCCTCAGGCTCGCTGGGCGGCGGCTCCTGCTGCGGCTGCGCCTGGCGAGGCTGCGCACCCTGGCCCATGGCGCCCATGTCCATGCCGAGCATCGCCATCGCGACCGACTTCACGCGCACCTTGACCGCCCACACCGGCTCCCACGGCACTTTGGGGTCGGCAGGCCGCGGCGGCTGGGCAAGGTTCAATTCGTTGCCGAAGGCGATCATGCGCAGCATCGCGCCGTCGCCGCCGAACACGCCCTTGGGCACAGCGCAGCGTGTGGTCTGCGGCGCCAGCAGCACGCGCTCGGCGAGCCAGCGGTCGACGGCACCGTTGGTCTGGTAGTCGAGCAGGCCGAAACCCATGTCGGGCTGTTCGCTGCTGCTCCAGACCACCATCTCGTTCTGGCCCCGGCCACCCATCGCCGAAGCGAAGTAAGCGCGCGCTGTCGGCAAAGGCTGCCATTCCAGGAGCGTCGCACCGCTCGTAGCTTGTTGCTGCCTGAGCGCGATCGGGGGCATCAGGTCCTGCTGCGGGGGCAGCTGGAAGCGGAATCCCTCGGGCACGCCCTGGCCGCTGAAGGCGTGTTCGCCGACCAGCGACGCCTGTGCCGGCACCATGCGCGCATCGGCCACGCTCGGCCAGACTGGCCGGCCGGGGGCGGCATGCGTGCCGCGCTGCGTGGCGCGGCGCGACTGGAAGGCGCGCGCCAGATCGGCCGCCGACGCGGTCGCGAAGTCGACGACGACCGGCTGCCCGGCGCGGACCGTCTCGCCACAGCCCCAGTAGAGCAGCATCCTGCCCTTGGGCCGCTCCTGCTCGTGCTCGACAACGCGGTCGTCGCCGGGGTCAGGCGCGCTGCCGCGCGTCTCCTTCGGCGCCTGCAGCTTGAGTGGCGGGCTCAGGAAGGCCGGTGGCACGGCCTGCTGCGCCTCGGCGAGCTGCGGGTTGTTGCGCGTCATCAATGTCACGTCGACCCAGCGCCCGGGCGCCATCGTCTGCGTGTTGCCGAAGTGGTTCTGCCCCGCGCCGCTGCCGCCGCCACCGAACATGCCGCCGAGCGCGCCCATCGGGCTGCCGCCCGCGCCGCCGCCCATGCCCATCCCCATCGGCATGCCCATGCCGGAATACGTGGCGACGTCGATCCAGGCTTGCGCGACCGGCGGCCTGACGACTTGTTGCGGCGCCTTCTGCGCCTGCGCCGGCGCGGCGGCGAGGCCGGCCAGCGCCAAGGCCGAAGCAAGACGAGGCAGAAGATTTTGCATGCGAGGCTCCGCGGTCGAGGCGACGTCCGAGCTTAAGCCCGACCGGCGCCACAGCGGCGCGCCCCGACGCCGGGCCTTGACGCGCATCAGAGTCGCGTCAGGCTGCTGCGACCCAGTCCCCCGACTTGCCGCCATGCTTCTCGAGCACGCGGATCTCGCCCATCACCATGCCGCGGTCGGCGGCCTTGCACATGTCGTAGATCGTCAGCAGGCCGATCTGCACCGCGGTCAGCGCCTCCATCTCGACGCCGGTGCGGCCGAGCGTCTCGACCTGCGCCGTGCAGCGCACGCTGCTCTGGGCGTGCAGGAGCTCGAACTCGACCGCGACGCGCGTGATCGGCAGCGGGTGGCACAGCGGGATCAGCTCGCTGGTGCGCTTGGCGGCCTGGATTGCAGCGATGCGGGCCACGCCGAGCACATCGCCCTTCTTCGCGCTGCCGCTCGCGATCAGCGCCAGCGTCGCCGGCAGCATGCGGATCACGCCGCTGGCGCGCGCGACGCGGTGCGTCTCGGCCTTGGCTGCCACATCGACCATATGCGCCTGGCCCTGGGCGTCGAAGTGCGTCAGAGGGGAAGAGGGGTCGGTCGCCATCTCGGGCTGCGGGGTTGCTGTGTGTAGAAACAAAGGGGCAATCTGGCGCTGGCATGATAGCTACCCGCGCCCGCGCCATTGACAGCCCCGCTCGTTGTTGCCTCTCCCGCACCGCCCCAGACCGCACCGATCCAGGCGCCCGCTTGCCACGCTGGTGCTGGCCTGCGCCGCCGTCGTGCACGCCGGTTGGCCGGTTGGCACGCACGCGCAATCGCCCAACACCTTGCCCTCGCTCGGCGACCCGGTGTCCGATGACCTGAGCATCGGCATGGAGCGTCTGATCGGCGAGCAGATCATGCGCGAGATCCGGCGCGACCCCGACTACCTCGACGACCCGGTGCTGCTCGAATACCTGCAGTCGATGTGGCAGCCGCTGGTCGAGGCGGCGCGCGCGCGCGGCGAGATCGGCGTCGAGCTCGATCTGCGCTTTACCTTCGAGCCCTTCCTGGTGCGCGACCGCAGCGTCAATGCGTTTGCGCTGCCGGGTGGCTTCGTCGGCGTGCACCTGGGCCTGATCGCCGTCACGGCCACGCGCGACGAATTTGCCGCGGTGCTCGCGCATGAGCTCTCGCACGTCACGCAGCGCCACATTGCGCGCAGCATCGCGCCGAGCCGGCAGGCGTCGATCCTCGGCCTCGTCACGACCATCCTCGGCGTGATCGCCGCCAGCCGCAGCGGCGATCCGACGGTCGGCCGCGCGGTGATGACTGCCGGCCAGGGCGCGGCGATCCAGACCCAGCTCAATTTCTCGCGCGACATGGAGCGCGAGGCCGATCGCGTCGGCTACGGCGTGATGACGCAAGCCGGCTACTCGCCCGGCGGCATGGCCTCGATGTTCGAGAAGCTCGACCGCGCGTCGCGCTTCAACGACAGCGGCGACTACCCCTACCTGCGTTCGCACCCGCTGACGATCGACCGCATCGGCGAGGCGCGCTCGCGCATCGGCGCCGGCCCGGCGCCCAGCGCCACCGGCAGCGTGATGCTGCATGCCACGATGCGGGCCCGTGCGCGCGTGATGATGGACCCGCGCGCCGACAACCTGCGCCGGCTCGAGAGTCAGGCAGGGCCGGCAGCGGCCGACGCCGGCGCCGGTGTGGCAGCAGGCGGCCCGGGCGTCGAGCGCTTGCCCGACGTGCTGGTATCGGCCGCGCTGGCCGACCGCGCCGAGCGGCTCGCCACGGCCTACGCCAGCGCCCTCGCTTCGACGCTGCTGCGCAACTGGAAGCAGGCCGACGCGTCCATCGCGCAGGCCTTCGCGCTGGCGCGCGCGGCGCCGCCGAGCGACATCGCGCCACTGCGCGCAGTGCAGTTGCTGCAGGTCCAGTCGCTGCTCGAACGCGGCGAAGTGGCGAGCGCCTCGGCCGCGCTGGCGCCGCTGGCGCGCAGCGAAGTCGCGCGCCCGGTGCTGCTGCTGCAGGCCCAGATCGCACTCACCGACCCGGCCCGGACATCCGAAGCCGGCTTGCAGGTCCTGAAGCACAGCGCCGAGGTGCTGCAGACCTGGGTTGCGACGCACCCTTCCGACGCCACGGCCTGGCGCACGCTCGGCCACCTGTGGGCACCGCTCGCGCAGCCGCTGCGCGCGCTGCGCGCCGAAGCCGAGGCGGCCCTCGCGCAGGGCGACCTGCGCGGCGCGATCGAGCGCCTGCGTGCCGCGCAGCGCTTGGCGCGCAGCGGCGGCCAGGTCGACTTCATCGAGGCCTCGGTCGTCGACGCGCGCCTGCGCGCGCTCGAGGCGCAGCGGCGGGCGCTCCTCGCCGAGCAGGGCCAGCAGCGCGACGGCGGACCGCCGCAGTAGTCGCCCCAGGGCCGCAGCGCCGGGCCGCCTGCGGCCAGAGGCCGCAGTCCTGCGGCAGGCGACAGCCAGTCCGCGGGGACTTGCTATGTCCGGCCACAGCCCCGAGCAAGGTCCGATCTTCGTAGAGGGTTGTTCGACGTCGCCGGCGCGCGGCCTGCCGTCACTCAGGCCTTGCCCGCGATCACGCCGCCGCCGAGGCAGACCTCGCCTTCGTAGAGCACCGCCGACTGGCCCGGCGTGACGGCCCATTGCGGGGCGTCGAAGTCGAGCACGAGCGACTGCGGCGTCGCGCGAGACAGCGTGCACGCAGCATCCGCCTGGCGGTAGCGCGTCTTGGCCGCGAAGCGCCCCGGCGCAGGCGGCCTGCCCGCGATCCAGCTCGCGTCTTCAGCCTCGAGATGAGACGACAGCAACCACGGATGCTCGTGGCCCTGAACCGCGACGAGGGTGTTGCTTGCCATGTCCTTGCGCGCGACGAACCAGGGCGCGTGCTCGCCGGTGCCGCCGGGCGGGGCGTGCTCTTCCTTCAGGCCGCCGATGCCCAGCCCCTTGCGCTGGCCGAGGGTATAGAACGACAGGCCCACATGCGAGCCGACGCGCCGCCCGTGCTCGTCGACGATAGGCCCCGGCGCGTTGGCCAGATAGCGGCCGAGGAACGCGCGGAACGGCCGCTCGCCGATGAAGCAGATGCCGGTCGAATCCTTCTTGTGCGCGTTCGGCAGCCCGATCTCGGCCGCGATGCGGCGCACCTCGGTCTTCGCGAGCTCGCCCACCGGAAACAGCGTGCGCGCGAGCTGGGCCTGCGTCAGGCGGTGCAGGAAGTAGCTCTGGTCCTTGAGCGGGTCCAGGCCCTTCAACAGCTCGAACGCGCCATCGCGCCCGCGAGTCCGGGCGCTGTCGGGCGCAGCCGCGCCCGACTCGTCATGTCCGCCCTCGGGCACTGCGCCCGCGTCCGCGGGTCTCCAGCGGACGCGGGCGTAGTGCCCGGTCGCGATCTTCGCCGCCCCGAGACGCAGCGCATGGTCGAGGAAGGCCTTGAACTTGATCTCGGCGTTGCACAGCACGTCGGGATTGGGCGTGCGCCCGGCCTGGTACTCGCGCAGGAACTCGGCGAACACGCGGTCCTTGTAGTCGGCGGCGAAGTTGACATGCTCGATCTCGATGCCGAGCACGTCGGCGACCGCGGCG
This sequence comes from Ideonella sp., assembly GCF_016702655.1. Lineage (GTDB taxonomy): Bacteria > Pseudomonadota > Gammaproteobacteria > Burkholderiales > Burkholderiaceae_C > CAIKUF01. The sequence continues at coordinate 9,224 of NZ_JADJDO010000026.1, read as the reverse complement.
GCATCGACGAAATCGGCGTTCGACGAGCAATACTCGGAATCGTCGTCATCCTCCCAGTTCTTCATGAAGATGCCGACCACCTCGTGCCCGGCGCGCTTGAGCAGCCAGGCCGCGACGGCCGAGTCGACGCCGCCCGACAGGCCGACGACGATCCGCGACCGCGCGCCGCTCACCCCGGGCCCCGCTCGCCGGCCGCGCCGCCACCCTTGATCTCGGGCTCGAACAGCGTCGGGTCGGCGACCAGCGCCGCGAGCGGGTGGCGAATCCCGGCCAGATGGTCCTCGACGCAGCGCAGCACGAGCGGGCTGCGGTGGCACGCGCGGCTGGCGCGGATCTCGTCGGGCGTGAGCCAGAGCGTGCGCACGATGCCGGTGTCGAGCGCGCGCCCCGGCTCGGGCGCGCCGACCTGACCGCAGATCGCGAAGCGCACGTAGGTCACGTCCTCGCCGCGCTGCGGGCGCCTGAAGCGCGACATGTACACCCCGAGCAGCGCCTCGGGCGTGAAGGCGCGCGCAGTCTCCTCGAGCGCCTCGCGCACCACGGCCTGCAGCAGCGACTCGCCGGCGTCGAGGTGCCCGGCCGGGTTGTTCAGGCGCAGGCCCTCGGGCGTCTCTTCCTCGACCAGCAGGTAGCGCCCGCCCTGCTCGACGATCGCAGCGACGGTGACGGAGGGATGAAAGCGATTGTTTGACATCGCGCAAGAATGGTACCCGCCCCGGTTTGCGCTCCGGGGGCCGCCGGCAGCCCGCGTTGTGTTAGCTTCCCCGTTGCAGACCATAACGACACTCGCGAGGAGAGAGCCATGCGCATCGGCGTCCTGACGGAAACGGCAGACGGAGAGAAGCGGGTCGCCACCGTTCCCGACGTGGTGGTGAAGCTCATCAAGCTCGGTTTCTCGGTGTCGGTCCAGAGCGGCGCGGGCGACGCGGCGCATTTCTCGGATGACGCCTACCGCGCGGCAGGCGCCGAGATCGTGCCGACCGCAGCCGCACTCTGGGCCGGAGCCGACGTCTTCTTCAAGGTGCGCCCGCCCAGCAACGACGAAGTAGCGCTGATGCGCGAGGGCGCCATCCTGATCGGCTTCGTCTGGCCGGCGCAGAACCCCGAGCTGATGCAACAGCTCGCGGCGCGCAAGGCCACCGTGCTCGCGATCGACTCGCTGCCGCGCCAGCTCTCGCGCGCGCAGAAGATGGACGCGCTGACCTCGATGGCCGGCGTCAGCGGCTACCGCGCCGTGATCGAGGCGGCCAACGCCTTCGGGCGCTTCTTCAACGGGCAGATCACCGCCGCCGGCAAGATCCCGCCGGCCAAGGTCTTCATCGCCGGCGCCGGCGTGGCCGGGCTCGCGGCAATCGGCACCGCAGCCAATCTGGGCGCGATCGTGCGCGCGAACGACACCCGGGCCGAGGTGGCCGATCAGGTGGTGTCGCTCGGCGGCGAGTTCGTCAAGGTCGACTACGAGGAGGAAGGCTCGGGCGGCGGCGGCTACGCCAAGGTGATGAGCGAGGGCTTCCAGGCCGCGCAGCGCGCGATGTACGCCGAGCAGGCCAAGGACGCCGACATCATCATCACCACCGCGCTGATCCCGGGCAAGCCGGCGCCCAAGCTGATCACGGCCGAGATGGTGATGAGCATGAAACCCGGCAGCGTCATCGTCGACATGGCCGGCGAGCAGGGCGGCAACTGCGAACTGACCGTGCCCGGCGAAGCGGTGGTGCGCCACGGCGTCACCATCGTCGGCTACACCGACCTGGTCAGCCGCCTGGCCAAGCAGTCGTCCACGCTGTACTCGAACAACCTGCTGCGCCTCGCCGAGGAACTGTGCAAGACCAAGGACGGCGTCGTCAACGTGAACATGGACGACGACGCGATCCGCGGCCTCACGGTGATCAAGGACGGCGCAATCACCTGGCCTCCGCCGCCGATCAAGCTGGCGACCGCACCGGCGGCGGCCAAGCCGGCCGCTGTGGCCGCAGCGCCGAAGGGCCACGGCCACGGCGCCGGCGAGCCGATGTCGGCGCGAGCGCTGGCGACGGTCTTCGGCGTCGGAGCGCTCGTGTTCCTGCTCGTAGGCCACTACGCGCCGGTGAGCTTCCTGTCGCACTTCACCGTGTTCGTTCTCGCCTGCTTCATCGGCTACATGGTGATCTGGAACGTGACGCCGGCGCTGCACACGCCGCTGATGAGCGTGACCAACGCCATCTCGTCGATCATCGCGATCGGCGCGCTGGTGCAGGTGGCGCCGCCGCTGATCGGCGCGGGCACCGACCGGCCGACGCTGCTGATCCTCGGCCTGGCGGTCCTCGCGCTCGCGCTCACGGCCGTCAACATGTTCGGCGGCTTCGCGGTGACGCGGCGCATGCTGGCAATGTTCCGCAAGTAGGGGGACGGACATGACTGCAGGCTTGGCCACCGTCGCCTACATCGGCGCCACCATCCTCTTCATCCTCAGCCTCGGAGGGCTCGCGAACCCCGAGACCGCGCGCCGCGGCAACCTGTTCGGCATGATCGGCATGGCCATCGCCGTGCTGGCCACGATCCTCGGCCCGCGCGTCACGCCGGCCGGCTATGCGTGGATCGTCGGCGCACTCGTCGTCGGCGGCTCGATCGGCCTCGTCGCGGCGAAGAAGGTGCAGATGACGCAGATGCCCGAGCTCGTCGCGCTGATGCACAGCCTGGTCGGCCTCGCGGCCTGCCTGGTCGGCTTCGCGAGCTACGTCGACACGTCGACCGTGTTCCCGACGCCGGCCGAGAAGTCGATCCACGAAGTGGAGATCTACATCGGCATCCTGATCGGCGCCGTGACCTTCTCCGGCTCGATCATCGCGTTCGGCAAGCTCTCGGGCAAGATCGGCGGCAAGCCGCTGCTGCTGCCCGCGCGGCACTGGCTCAACCTGGCGGGCCTGCTGATCGTGATCTGGTTCGGCCGGCAGTTCCTGAATGCGCACGGCATCGACGACGGCATGTTGCCGCTGATCGTGATGACGGTGATCGCGCTGCTGTTCGGCGTGCACATGGTGATGGCCATCGGCGGCGCCGACATGCCGGTGGTGGTGTCGATGCTCAACAGCTACTCGGGCTGGGCCGCGGCGGCGACCGGCTTCATGCTCAGCAACGACCTGCTGATCGTCGTCGGCGCGCTCGTCGGCTCGTCGGGCGCGATCCTGTCCTACATCATGTGCCGCGCGATGAACCGCAACTTCATCAGCGTCATCGCCGGCGGCTTCGGCACCGGCGGCGGCGCGCCCGGCCGCGGCCGGCGGTGCGGCGCAGCCGGCCGGCGAAGCGCAGCCGATCAGCGCGGCGGAGACCGCCGAGATGCTGCGCGAGGCCAAGAGCGTGATCATCGTGCCCGGCTACGGCATGGCCGTTGCGCAGGCCCAGCACACGGTGTTCGAGATCACCAAGCATCTGCGCGACAAGGGCGTCAAGGTGCGCTTCGGCATCCACCCGGTGGCCGGCCGCATGCCCGGCCACATGAACGTGCTGCTCGCCGAGGCCAAGGTGCCCTACGACATCGTGATGGAGATGGACGAGATCAACGAGGACTTCCCCGACACCGACGTGTCGATGGTCATCGGCGCCAACGACATCGTGAACCCGGCCGCGCAGGACGACCCGACGAGCCCGATTGCCGGCATGCCGGTGCTCGAAGTCTGGAAGGCGCACACCTCGATCGTCATGAAGCGCAGCATGGCCAGCGGCTACGCCGGCGTCGACAACCCGCTCTTCTACAAGGACAACAACCGCATGCTCTTCGGCGACGCGAAGAAGATGCTCGACGAGGTGCTGACGGCGTTGAGGGGCTGAGAGCGAGACCGAAGCTTCGGGCAACACTGAACAAGTTCCTTGCGGCGCCCGCAGGGACCAATTCAGCGCCGCCTTCGGTGGCCGCCTTCGCCGGCCGCTTCGCTTCGGGCCACCCGGCGGGTGCGTTGTAATACACTGTGCCTGACAGCGTAATACGCCGGAGAAGCCGCCATGACCCTCACCGTCCGCCTGAAGCCCGACCTCGAGACCGCGCTGGAGCTGCATTGCGCCGAGCGCGGCGTCAGCAAGAGCCTGGTGGTGCAGGAGGTGCTGGCCGAGTACCTGGCCAAGCCGCCCGGGCGCAAGGCGACAAGCCCCGCCGCTGCCGCCGTGGCGGCCGCCGAACCCAGCGCCGCCTACCGCGCCTTCGAGGCGCTGGGCCTGATCGGCTGCGTCTCGGGCGTCGGGCCGGCCGACAAGGCCGGCGTGCGCGCCGCCTTCGACCGCTGGGCCGAGGCCAAGCGGCGTTCGTGGGCCGCTGCGGTGCCAAGCCCCGTGCCCAAGAAGACCGGCCGCGCGCCAGCCAAGCGCGCGGCGCGATGAAGGCGCCGCCAGCGGCGCCTGCGGGTCGATCGCCGATGCCGGCGGGCCGCGACGCGGTGCTGCTGGACACGGGATTCCTGGTGTCGCTGATCGACGGCCGCGAGCCGTTTCACGCCGCGGCGGTGCGCTGGTTGTCGCAGCAACGCCGATCGCTGTGGTCCGTGCCGGCGGTGTTTGCCGAGACGGCGCACTTCGTTCCCGGTTGGCTGCGCCCGCAACTGGCCCGCGCTGCGGCCACCGGCCTGGTGCGCGTGTCGGCGCCCGATGCCGCAGGCTACGCCCGCATCGCCTCGTTGCTGGACAAATATGCGGACATGAAGCCCGATTGGGCAGACGTCGAGCTGATCTGGCTCGCCGAAGCGGGCGGCGTCCGCCGCATCGCCACGCTGGATGCCGCCGACTTCGGCGTCTACCGCATCCACGGCCGGCGCGCCTTCGACATCGTCTGGCCGCCTGCGGCCGCGTAGCCCGTGCCCACCCTCGACTGGCTGGCCCGCGACGCCGCATTTCGCGTGGCTGAAGCCGTGCCCACGCGCGTGCTGCGCCCGCACCCGGCCGCCGCGCAGCTGGGCGACGCGAGCCGCGGCCACAGCGACAACCTGCTGATCCAGGGCGACAACCTGGCCGCGCTCAAGGCGCTGCTGCCCTTCTACCGCGGCCGCGTGAAATGCATCTTCATCGACCCGCCGTACAACACCAAGAGCGCCTTCGAGCATTACGACGACCGGCTCGAACACAGCCAGTGGTTGTCGATGATGCTGCCGCGGCTGCAACTGCTGCGCGAGTTGCTGAGCGGGGACGGGTCGATCTGGGTGACCATCGACGACAACGAGGGGCACCCCTGGACCTGATGGCCATACGACGAGACTGGCGAAAACCGGGAGGCCACCCGCGAGGCAAAGGAATTGGCCGAGGGCAGCGGCATCGCGCCTTTCGGAACGCCAAAGCCTGAACGACTGCTAGAGCGAATACTCGATCTCACGACCAACCCCAACGACCTCGTCCTCGACTCCTTTCTCGGCAGCGGCACCACCGCTGCCGTCGCGCACAAGATGGGCCGGCGCTGGATCGGCATCGAGATGGGCGAGCACGCCGTCACCCACTGCCTGCCGCGCCTGCAGAAGGTGGTCGAAGGCGAGAAAGGCGGCATCAGCAAGGCGGTCAACTGGCAAGGCGGCGGCGGCTTTCGCATGTTGTCTCTCGGCGCGCCGCTGTTCGGCGCCGACGGCGAGATCGATCCCGAGGTGCGCTTTGCCGACCTCGCCGCGTTCCTCTGGATGCGCGAAACCGGCGGTCCGCTCGACCGGGCGGCCGCAGGCAGCGGCCTGCCGCTGATCGGCGTCCACGCACCCGACGCGGGCCGCGCGGGCACGGCCTACTGCCGGCTCTTCAACGGCATCCTCGGCGACCGCCGGCCCGCCGGCCCGCCGGCGGCAACGTGCTCTCCGGCGCCGTGCTCGCCGCGCTGCGCGAGCGGTGCTGGCACGCCGGGCCGAAGATCGTCTACGGCGAAGCCTGCCGCCTGGGCGACGCGCGGCTCGCGGCCGAGGGCATCACCTTCAAGCAACTGCCGCACGCGGTGCCGCGGTAAGCTGCGAACATCATGCAGGAGGGCGCCATGACTCAACCGACCGTCGACGACCTGGCGCGCCAGATCGAACGCCTCAGCGCGAACGAGCGCGAGGAGCTTTTGAATCGCATCCTGCTGATGCCGGCCGAGGATCAGGCCGAGATCGATGCCGCCTGGATGGCCGAGATCGAGCGTCGCGTCGACGCGATGGACCGTGGCGAGACGACCTTTCACCCCTGGGAGGAAGTGCGCAAGGACCTCGGCCTCAAGTGAATCAGGTCGCCTTCAGCGACGAAGCGCGCGCCGACCTGCGCGATGCGCAGGCGTTCTATGCCGCGATAGCGCCCGGCCTGGCCGCTCGTTTCGCGATCGAAGTCGCGCGCGCCGTCGGGTTGATAGGCGAGCATCCCGCCGCCTGGACATCGCTCGGGCAGGACCTGCGGCGCGTCATGGTGCGGCGCTTTCCCTACGTACTGGTGTACCGCGAAGGCGCGACGGTGCAACGAGTCATCGCTGTCGCCCACACTCGACGGTCCCGCTACTGGCGCGGCAGGCGCTGAAGAAGTTGGCAGCCTTCGCGCTCAAGCGCTACCAGGGCCAGGCGCTCGACGCGCTGGACAACTACCTGCGCGCCGCGCGGCTGACCGGCGCCCGCGCGGCCTTCGAGAGCGAGACGGGCTACGGCTACAACGCCGAGCCGTTCGGCGAGACGCCGTGTGTCTGCCTGCGCATCCCCACCGGCGGCGGCCGGTGCGTGTTCGCGATGCTGTTCAAGCTGGAGAATGGCCCGAATGTCCCGCAGCAGATCGACGCGGCGATCCGCTGACGGCGAGATGGCGGGACGCCGGCGCGCCGCACGCTCAGGGAGTCAGCGTGATCTTGGTGTTGCCCATCAGCGCGCCGAAGTCGGTCGTGCCGCCGAAAGCGGTGCTCAGCAGGCTGCGGATGTTGCCCGCGTGGTCGACGAGGTTGAGCTCGTAGAGCAGGTACTCCCCCGGCGCGTGGCCGAGCACGCCCGAGACCTGCTGGCCGATCGTGATCGTCGCCGAGGGCGCGCTGCCGCCGAGCGGCGCTGACTGCAGCATGTCCACGCAGCGGCTCTCGTCGGCCAGGCAGAAGGCCGCGTGAACCGATGCGATGCCGGCGGTCGCGCTTGCGCCGCTGTCGGCGACGCCGAGCTTGAGGCCTATGAAAGGCGCCTGCGTCGTGCCTTTGGCCGTGGCCGACAGTGACACCGAACTCGTCAGCAGTTGCGCACTGGTCAGCGTGGGTGCCACGTTGTCGAAGGTCCCGGGGTTGACGACCGTGAACGACGCGTTGCCGAGGGCGGCGAGCGCCGCCCCTTCGACCTTGCGCGGGTTGCCGGCCCAGTCGACGAGGCGGGCCTTGACGACGGTCCAGGGGCCCGGCTCGAGCAGGCGACCGGCGAAGAAGGGCGTGCTCATCGAGACGCGGCGCGATACCGTCTTGACGGGATAGTCGAAGGATGCATAGGCCGCCAGGCCCTGTCCGCTCGGGCCGACCGCCTGGATCAGGATGTGCGACAGGCCCGACAGGTCGTCCGACCCCTTGACGAGTACGCTCAGCGGCACTGCACCCCTGTTCATGCTCCAGGTCGTGCCGGCGGTGAACTGGGTCAGGGTCGGCGGCGTCGTGTCGGCGACCGCGGACGCGTCCGGGGCCGCCTCACCAGTCGTCCCGGTTCGATGCATGCGATCGATCAGACGGCCCGCAGCGCCCTCGGCTTGGGCCGCTGCACAGACGCCGAGCGCTGCCGTCAACAGCGCAGCCCGCAACAAGCTCGATCGACGCATGGCGCCTCCCCTGGTTCGTCCAGGGGAGCAATGTACGCCGCGGCGATGGGCGCGGCAAACGACAGTCTTGTCCAACGAGGTGTGAGCCTGGAGCTGGGCGCGAGATTCCACCGAGGATTGAGCCTGGAGGGAGCCTGAAGCGGCGAGACGGCCGGCTCGCGGGGAGCCAGCCTGCGCGGGGGGCGTCGATCATCGAAGCGATGGTGATCGACATGAACGAGGCGCAGGTTCGCACGCTCGAGCAGGTGCGACAGGTGTTGGCTGGTACGCAGGCCTTGGAGTTTCGGCGCGCCGACGACGATGAGGGCCGCTACGCCTGGATCGAGCAGGTGCTGCGGCGATTCGGCTACAGGCAGCTCGGTCGTGCCGATCGCGGCCCGGTGCGGGCTTACCTGCAACGCCGGAGGCGGCTACAGCCGCGCCCAGGTGACGCGGCTGGTGGCGCGCTGGGTGGTGAACAAGCCGCTGGCAAAGAACTACCGGCGACCGCAGCATGCCTTTGCGCGCCGCTACACGGGCGCAGACGTGGCCTTGCTGGCTGAGGTGGACCGCGCGATGGGCACGCTGTCTGGGCCGGCCACGGCCTGCGTGCTGCGCCGCCAGCGCGATGTGTTTGAGGTGCCGGGCTTCGAGCGGCTCGCCGACATTTCGGTGGCACACCTGTACAACCTGCGCGCCAGGCCAGCTACCGAGTGCAGCGGGTGGTGCTGACCAAGACGCAGCCCACGCGTCGCGTGGCAGCGAGTACGTCAACCACATGGTGGCGCGGCTGCTGGAGAAGTTGCGCATCGAGTTCACGCGCAGCCGCCCGCGCCACAGCAACGACAACGGCCTGGCGGAAACCAAGAACGGCGCCGTCGTCCGAAAGGAGTTCGGCTATGCGCACGTCCCGCAGCGCCACGCCGCGCGCTTCAACACCTACTGCCGCGAGTACTTGAACCCGTTCCTGAACTACCACCGGCCGTGCCTGTTCGCCACCGACATCGCCGATCCGCGAAAGCCCGGACGCATCAAGCGGGTGTACCGGCCCAAGGACGCAATGACGCCGCTGGACAAGCTGACGAGTCTGCCCGAGACGAACCGCGGCCTGCGTAGAAGGCATCACGCTGCAGCACCTGCGCGAGTTGATCTGGCGTGACCGATGTGCAGGCGGCCGACGAACTCAACGAAGCCAGGCTGGCGCTGTTCCGCCGCGTGCCCGCACGCACCGGCTGAAGCGCCGCGGGGGCCACGTCGTCAGCCCACCACCAAGGCGGTGGACATGTGGACGATGCGCTGACGCGCACCGGCAGCGCAGCATGGGCAACCGTGGGTACACGGTTGCCCACACCGCGCCGCCTTCGCCCACATGCCCACCGCCTCCCACCATGAGTGCAAAGGGAAGACGAAGACCAAACAGCCAATACACTGGCGCGGTCTACAACGGATCGATGCCCCTGCGCGTCACCGAGGTCAGGCCTCTCAGGCTCAAACCTCTCTTGGAAAGA
>NZ_JADJDO010000025.1 GCF_016702655.1 Ideonella sp. | reverse complement strand
CAGCGGTCATTGACCTCGGCCGGGTAGCCGTGGGATAGCCATCTTGCCCGGCGAAGCGGGCGAAAGTGCCGTAGAGCAGCAGCGCCTTCGTGCGATCGGGATAGGTCGCGGCGAACACCATCGCCATCGGCCCGCCTTCAGAGATGCCCCAGATCGCGGCGCGCTCCCAGCCGACGGCGTCGAGCACCGCACGCACGTCGTCCATGCGCTCCTCGATCGTGGGCGGGTCGGAGACCGGGTCCGACAGGCCGGTGCCGCGCCGGTCGAGCAGCACGATCCTGGCGAAGCGAGCCAGCTTCGCGAACGCTGCGAACTCGGGCAAGGTCCAGATGTTCTCGACATGCGACGCCCAGCCGGGGATCAGCACGAGGTTCACGTCGCCGCTGCCGAAGACCTGGTAGGCAATGCTCAGGTCGCCGCTCTTGGCGTAGCGGGTGTCGATCTGGTTGACGTCGAGCATGCGAGATTGAAGCATGGCTGGACAATCGTTGGCGAGCTCTCGCAAAGGGGCCCCGGCGCCGGCCGGCTTCGGCACTGGGACCGCGAGCAGCAGGCGCGCGGGATCGAGGAGGCGGGCGAACATCGGTTGGCGGTGTGGCGCGAGGGGTCGGCACGGATAATCGGTCGCATGCATCCGAACGCCCTCGTCGAACTCGCGACCGAACTGCTGCACCAGGTGCTCAGGTTCGAGCACCCGGCCGACTCGGTGGTGTCGGACTTCTTTCGCCGCCAGCGCCAGCTCGGCGCGCGCGAGCGCCACACGCTCGCCGACACGACGAGCTGCGTGCTGCGCGAGAAGCCGCTCTGGCAGCACCTCGCGCAATCGGGCAAGGGCGAGATGGAGCGCCGCCTCGTGTTGCTCGCCTGGCAGGGCAACGCGGCCTTCCTGCGCGCCGCGCTCGCGCCGGCCGAGGTGGCGTGGCTGGAGCAGGTGCAGACGATCGACCGCGTGGCGCTGCCCGAGCGCTTGCGCCACAACCTGCCGGATTGGCTGGCCGAGCGCTTGCAGGCCGAACTCGGCGCCGATGCGTTCTGGCCGCTCGTCGAGTCACTCAACCGGCCTGCCGGCATGGACCTGCGCGTCAATACCTTCAAGACCCGACGTGAAGATGCGCAGGCGGCGCTCGCCGCAGCCGGAGTCGATGCCCGGCCGACGCCGTATTCACCTGTCGGCCTGCGCCTTGCGGGCAAGCCGGCGTTGCACAAGCTCGACGTCTTCCTGCGCGGCGACATCGAGGTGCAGGACGAAGGCAGCCAGTTGCTCGCGCTGCTGACCGGTGCCAAGCGCGGCGAGATGGTCGCCGACTTCTGCGCCGGCGCCGGTGGCAAGACGCTGGCGCTGGGCGCCATGATGCGCAACACCGGGCGCTTGTACGCGTTCGACGTGTCGGGTCATCGCCTCGCCGCGCTCAAGCCGCGGCTTGCGCGCAGCGGCCTGTCGAACGTCTATCCGGTGCAGATCGCGCACGAGCGCGACGAGCGCATCAAGTGCCTCGCGGGCAAGATCGATCGCGTGCTCGTCGATGCGCCCTGCTCGGGCCTCGGGACGCTGCGCCGCAACCCGGACCTGAAGTGGCGCCAGACGCCGGCGTCGGTGCAGGAGATGAGCGTCAAGCAGGCGGCCATCCTTGCCAGCGCGGCGCGCCTCGTGAAGCCGGGCGGGCGGCTCGTGTATGCGACCTGCAGCCTGCTCCAGGCGGAGAACGAGGCCATCGCGCAGGGTTTCACCGAATCCTGCGCGGCGGACTTTCGCGTCCTGCCCGCGGCCGAGGCGCTGCGCCGGGCCCAGGTCGCCGCGCCCGAGGCGATCACGCAGGGCGACTTCCTGCGCCTGTGGCCGCACCGGCACGCGACCGACGGCTTCTTTGCCGCGGCCTGGGAGCGGATCTGATCCGAGCGCAAAAGGGCCCGCCCGCCTACAATGTCAGGTTTGTCCAATGGACGGTATGAGAGCGCTCGATCGATGACTGAATTCATGAACCTGTGGGATGGCCTCGTGAACTGGGCCGCCCATGGCCTGGTGCAGACGACCTGGTGGCAGACCGTGCTCGTCATGCTCGTGCTGACGCACATCACGATCGCCTCGGTGACGATCTTCCTGCACCGCGCGCAGGCGCACCGGGCGCTCGAACTGCACGCTGTTCCCTCGCATTTCTTCCGCTTCTGGCTCTGGCTCACGACCGGCATGGTGACCCGGGAGTGGGTCGCGATCCATCGCAAGCACCACGCCCGGTGCGAGACCCAGGACGACCCGCACAGCCCGGTCGCGCACGGCATCAAGACCGTGCTGTTGACGGGCAGCGAGCTCTACCGTGCCGAATCGAAGAACCGGGAGACGCTCGCCAAGTACGGCCAAGGCACGCCCGACGACTGGATCGAGCGCAATGTCTACACGCGCCACTCCGTGCTCGGTGTCTCGCTGATGCTGATCATCGACGTGGCCTTGTTCGGCGCCATCGGTGTCACCGTGTGGGCGGTGCAGATGATCTGGATTCCGGTCACCGCCGCGGGCATCATCAACGGCCTCGGCCACTGGTGGGGCTACCGCAACTTCGAGGCGCCCGACGCGTCGACCAACGTCTCGCCCTGGGGCATCGTGATCGGCGGCGAGGAGCTGCACAACAACCACCACACCTACCCGACCTCGGCCAAGCTGTCGGTCAAGCGCTACGAGTTCGACATCGGCTGGGGCTACATCCGCGCGCTCGAGATGCTTGGCCTGGCGCGCGTACGCAAGACGCCGCCGCGGCTGCACCTCGGCAAGATCAGGCCGGTCGCCGACTCGAAGACGCTCGAGGCGCTGATCGCCAACCGCTACGAGGTGATGGCGAGGTATGCCGCCGGCCTCAAGGCGGCGTGTCAGCACGAGATCGAGCGCCTGAAGGCGGCCGGTGCAACCAACGGCGCCAAGCTGGCGCAGATGCGCCTCGCTCGGCGCTGGCTGCACCGCGACGCCGACCGCATCCCGGCCGACGTGCAGGCCGAGGTTGCGCAGGCCTGCGCGGGCAGCGCCGAGCTGTCCAAGCTCATTGCGATGCGCGAGGAGCTGCGCTCGCTGTGGACGCGCACCAACGTCTCGGTCGACCAGCTCGTCGCCGACCTGCAGGCCTGGTGCCACAAGGCGGAGCAGAGCGGCATCGCCGCGCTGCAGGAGTTCGCCCTCAAGCTGCGCGCGGCGCGAGCCTGAGCCGGACGCGAGGCCGTGCCTGCGCACGCGCGGCCCGCAAGGCCTGAGCGGGGCGCTCAGCGCAGCGCCGGCGCGCCGAGCAGGCGCTCGATGTCGTCCGGCGTGTTGTAGCCCTGCACCGACAGGCGCACGAAGGTGCGCCCGCCGTGCGCCGTGACCGGGATCTCGATCCGGCTCTCGTCGAGCAGTCTCCTGCGCAACGCCTCCGGATCCTGCGCCGGCACCGGGATCGCGACCATTTGCGCCCAGTCGCCGTCGGCCGCGATCGGCTGCAGGCCGTGGCGCTGCGTCAGCACGCGCAGCGCATGCGCCGCGAGATCGTGGCAGCGCGCGCGCACCGCCGGCCAATCGTGCCGCGCCTGGAAGCCGATCGCGTCAGCCACCGCGAGCCAGGCCGAGATGTCGCGCGTGCCCTGCCACTGCATTCGCCGCTCGAAGGTCGTCCGGCCCAGATAGGCGTCGAAGCCCGAGTGGCCGCCGCTGCCCTCGGCATAGCCCCAGCTGATGACGGGCGCGTCGAGCATCGCCTGGCGCTCGGGCCGCGCGTGCAGGAAGCCCGAGCCTTTGGGCGCGCACATCCACTTGTGGCAGTTGCCGACGTAGAAGTCGGCGCCGACGGCGTCGATGTCGAGCGCGATCTGCCCCGGCGCGTGCGCGCCGTCGACGAGCGTCGCGATGCCGCGCTCGCGCGCCGCGGCGCAGAGCTCCGCCACCGGCAGCATCAGCGCCGTCGTCGAGGTAAGGTGGCTGGCGTAGATGAGCCGCGTGCGCGGGCCGGCCGCGGCTAGCAGCCGCTCGACGACCTCCTCGCGCGCGTAGGGCAGTGGGATCTCGACGCGGCGGTAGACGGCGCTGCGCTTCGCGCACACGTGCTGCCAGGCGGCATCGCAGGCGCCGTATTCGAGATCCGACGCCAGCACCTCGTCGCCCGGCGCGAGGGGGAACGACTGCGCGACGGCGTTGACGCCTGTCGTCGCGTTCGGCACGAAGACGAGGTCCTCGCCGCGCGCGCCGATCTCCGCGCCGAGCGCGGCGCGCGCCTCGGTCAGCAGCGCGGCTGATCGCCGACCCAGGAAGGCGACCGGGTTGCGCTCCATCTCGATCTGCCAGCGGTGCTGCGCATCGAGCACCTCGCGCGGGCAGGCGCCGAAGGAGCCGTGGTTGAGGAAGACGAGGTCGGGGTCGAGCAGGAAGAGGTCGCGCATCGCCGGCGTCTCAGGCGCGGCCGACCGTCGCTGTCTGTCGTGACGCACCCGAGCGCCGACCGGTGCGGTTTGGCGGACGGCGCGGCGCGCGCTGCGGGTGTGCGCCGCGCACGATGCGTCCGCCCTGCATCACGAACGCGACGCGCAGCAGCGCCGAGAGGTCCTCGAGCGGGTCGCCCGGCACCGCGATGATGTCGGCGACCTTGCCGCCCTCGAGGGTGCCGATCTCGTCCTGCAGGCCGATCAGCTCGGCGGCCGTGCTCGTCGCCGCGCGGATCGCGTCGAGATTGCCGAGGCCGCGCCGCGCGAGCGCCAATGCTTCCTCGGCGTTGCGGCCGTGGCGATCGGCCGTCGACGGGTCGGAGCCGAGCGCGATCTTCACGCCGAGCGCGCGCGCCGCCTCGACGCTCTGCCGCGCCGCGTCGAGCATCTTCTGCAGCTTCGGGTTGGCCATGTTCGCGGGCGACTGCGCGGCCCAGGCGTCCATCACCGACAGCGTCGGCACGAGGACCACACCCTGGAACTTAATGAGCTGCAATGTCTCGCGGTCGACGCCCGAGCCATGCTCGATCGAGTCGACGCCGGCCGCGACGGCGTTGGCGATTCCCTGGCGCGTCTCGGCGTGCGCCGCGACCTTGCGGCCCGCCTTGTGCGCCTCCTCGACGACGACCTGTAGCTCGGCGACGGTCAGCGTCGGCGCGTCCCAGTCGGCATACACCTTGAGCAGGTCGGCGCCGTGGCCGATCTGCTCGCGCGCCGCGCGGCGCGCTTCCTCGACGCCGCTGACCATCTGCGCGCCGTGCGGAAATGCGCTCAGCCCGGGTGCGATGCCGAACGGCAGGTACTGGCGGACGACCGCGATCGCGCGCGTCGCGACGCGCATGCGCGGCCCGTCGACGAGGCCGCTCGCGATCGCGTCGCGCAGCGCGAGGTCGGCGTAATTCGAGCCCTCGTTGCCGACGTCGCGCACCGTCGTGAAGCCGGCCTGCAGCGTGGCGCGCGCATTCGCCGCGCCTTCGAGCGCACGCTGCGCCTCCGACTTCGTGGCCAGGGGCGAGCGCATAGCCGCCCGGCCCGTCCGGCACGCGAGCGAGCAGGTGCGTGTGGCAGTCGATCAGCCCCGGCAGCAGCGTCACCGCGCCCAGGTCCAGCACCGGCAGCGCGGCGGCGCCCGAGAGCACCTCGGCGGCCGGCCCCGCGGCGGCGATGCGATCGCCGTCGACCCGGATCGCGGCGTCGCGAACGATCGCGCCTGAGCGCACGTCGAGCATGCGCTGCGCGCGCAGCACCATCGCCCGCGGCGCCGGCGCTTCGTCGGCGGGCGCGGCCGCCGACGACGCCAGCGCGGCCAGCGCGAGCGCGCTTGCGATCCACACCGTGTGCTTCATGGCGCGGCTCCCATCACGCGCGGGGCGCGTGTCGAAGGCAGTCTAGCGTTCCCGTCGGCCGCTGCCTTCAGCGGCGCTGCAAGGGCTGCGGCCGCGTGCAGGCCGGACGGGATCCGCCGGCCGATGTGCATCGAACACTGGCCTTGCGCCGTCTGGCTCGGCTTCGGCTCCGCCCCATCAGACCCGCCGCGCGCTGCCGGCCCAATGCGGCTCGCGCAGCCGCCGCTTGAAGATCTTGCCGCTGTCTTCGCGCGGCAGCAACGCGTGGAACTCCACTCGGCGCGGCACCTTGAAGCCGGCGATGCGCTCGTGCAGGAAGGCGCGCACCGCGTCCGCATCGAGCGTTGCGCCCGGCTGCGGCTGCACCGCGGCGGCGAGCGCCTCGCCGAACTCGGCGTCCGGGACGCCGAAGATCGCGCAGTCGGCAACGCCGGGCATCGTGATCAGCACCGCCTCGATCTCGGCCGGGTAGATGTTCACGCCGCCCGAGATCACCATGTCGGACTGCCGGTCGACGATGAAGAGGAATCCCTCGTCGTCGAGGGTGCCCATGTCGCCCAGCGTCCACAGGCCGTGGACCTCGAGCTTGCGCCGCGCGGTGTCGTCGTGGACATAGCTGAAGTCGGGCGTCGCGGCATTGCGCGCGTAGATCACGCCGACCTCGCCCGGCGCCAGCGCTTCGCCGCCTGGGCCCAGGATCTCGATCCGCGTGCCCGGCAGCGCGCGCCCGGCCGAGCCGGGCTTGCGCAGTGCGTCAGCGCTGTCGATGTGGGTGATGTAGCCGAGCTCGCTCGCCGCGTAGGCCTCGTGCAGCACCGGGCCCCACCAGTCGATCATGCGCCGCTTGACTTCGGGCGCGCAGGGCGAGCCGGTCGAGGCGACGAAGCGCATCGAACGCACATCGTGCGCCGCGCGCACCGCCTCGGGCAGCGCGAGCAGGCGCACATACATCGTCGCGACGAGGTAGGCGTGCGTGAGCCGGTGCCGCTCCACCAGCACCAGCGTGCGCTCGGCGTCGAAGCGCGGTTCGAGCCAGAGCTCGGCGTCGGCGAGCGCCGACATCAGCGCGTACGACAGCGGTGCGGCGTGGTAGATCGGCGCCGAGAGCAGCGCGCGCATGCCGGGTGCGATGCCGAGCGCAAGGCGGCCGCTGTCGAGCGTGGCCTGCACCTGTTCTGGCGTCGCCGGAGCGCGCGCAATGCCCTTGGGCAGCCCGGTCGTGCCCGAGGTGTAGAGCATCGCCGCGCCGGGGGGCCGGGCCTCGGCGACGGCGGCGCGTTGCTCGCCGTCGCGAAAGCCCGCCCAGGCCTCGCAGCCTGCGGTCGACGGCCAGGCTTCGGCTTCGATCCCGAACGCCGCGCGCGTCGCAGGCTCGGGCGCGACGACGAAGACGCGCACGCCCGCGGGGATGCCGTCCGCGATTGCCGCCAGCAGATGCGCGTGCACGACGAGCAGCTTGGCGCCGCTGTCGGCAAGGATGTGGCGCACCTCGTGCGCCTTGAAGTGCCAGTTGACCATGCACCAGCGCGCGCCGAGCCAGCGCCCTGCGAGCACGAGCTCGAGCGCGACCGGCTCGTTGTGCAGCATCAGCGCGAACACGTCGCCGGCGGCGATGCCGCAGGCGGCGAGTGCGCTCGCGGCGCGCTGCGTGCGGGCGTGGAAGTCCTCGCCGCGGATCGTCTCGCCGCCGAAGTGCAGGGTCGGCCTCATGGCGCGGGGACTGCGATCGGCGCCCGCGCGCTGCTGCGACGGGGCCGCAGCAGCACCGCGGCACTGCTGTGGCCGGCCAGGTCCTGGGGCTGGGTCATGGGGTCGGCCTTCTTCTCGTCGAGCGGCGGCGCATGGTAAACCAGCACCATCGCGGCTCGGGGCCGCCGCCCCGATAGGCGATTGCTCGGTCCGAAAGGTGCGCCATGCAGATCCCCGTCAACCGTTTCAAGCAGGCGCTGCGCGAGGGCCGCAGCCAGATCGGCCTGTGGCTCGCGCTCGCCGACGCGCAGATGTGCGTGCTGGTGCAGGTCGAGACGACCAAGGGGCTTGGCAACCTGGCGGCGATCGCCGCCGTCGAGGGCGTGGACGCGTGTTCTTCGGACCGGCCGACCTGTCGGCGTCGATGGGCCTGCTCGGCCAGCCCGCCCACCCCGAGGTCAGGCGTGCGATCGAAGACGGCATCGCCACCGTGCGTGCCGCTGGCAAGGCGCCGGGGCTGCTCGCGCTGGATGTCGATCTGGCGCGGCACTACCTCGTACAGGGCACGCGGTTCATCGCCGTGGGCGCCGACGTGACGCTGATGGTCAGCGCCTGCCGCGATCTGGCGGGTTTCGGTGCGTCGCGTGCTGAATCCAGCGCCTGAGAGCTCCGGACCTCGGGGAAAGGCGGCCGGCCGGTCGGCCTGCCGCTCGACGCGCGCGCCTCAGCGGCGGCGCGGCGGCGGGCGACGAATCCTGCGGCCAGCCCGCCCAGCATGGTGCGTGCTCTCCGGGTTCGGGGACCGCCGGCCTGGCTCGCCCATAGAGCGACAGTTCGCCGCCGTTGATGACGCCGTGAACGGCGCGCTGTCGCGCTGCTCAGCCGAAGAACTGAAGGTCCGAGCCCGGCCTCGCTTGCCGCTTGCCGTGACCGTCCCGAGGTGATCGCCGCGTATGCGAGCTCCGTGAGTCAAGCTGCGGTTGCCGATCGCGAGGTTGCGTGGTCACATCGTCGCCACCGTCGAGCAAAGGCGAGTTGCCGATGAACGAGCCGTAACCGCTCGACAGATCGATGGCCTGGTCGGCGGCCTGGCTGCTCGTGGCTCCGATTGCCAGCATGCTGGCCGCGAGAATGACGCTGAGCTTCATGGTGAGTTCTTTCCCTTATCGAGTTGGACTGACAAATATGCTGGTGGGCCCGTGGTGTGGACTCGTGCCGGCGCGTGCCTGAACAGCCCGCGGATAGGGGGGTCATGGCCCGGCACTGGCCAGGCTTCGTGAACGAGTTGGCTCCGTTCGAGGCCTTGCCGGCGACTTCCTCGCTCGCATCGACAATTCCCCCACGATGAGTTCGGCCGCCTCGATGTGGACGCCCCTGCGCCAGCCCGCGTTTCGCGGGCTGTGGGCGTCGGGCGGCGTGTTCTTCCTCGGCAGCGCGATGCACACCATGGCCGTGTCGTGGCTGATGGTGCAGATCACGCATTCGTCCTTCCTCGCCGCGCTCGTGCAGACGGCGGCCTTCCTGCCGATGTTCCTGCTCTCACTGCCCGGCGGCGTGCTCGCCGACACGGCCGACCGGCGTGCACTGATCCTCGGCTCGCTGTGGGCCTATGCGGCGGCAGCGGCGTTGCTCACGCTGCTGGCCGCGTTCGGCCGCGCCGGGCCGGCCACGCTGCTGCTGTTCTGCTTCCTGATGGGTGCCTGCACCGCGCTCCTGCTGCCGCCCTGGAACTCGGCGGTCGGCGACACGATTCCGCGCGGCGAGTTGGCGCAGGCGATCACGATGATCTCGATCGCGTACAACGGCGCGCGCGCCGTCGGCCCGGCGCTGGCCGGGCTCGTGTTCGCGGCGCTCGGCGCAAGCGCCGTGTTCGCGGTCGCGGTGGCGAGCTCGCTCTTGATGGCACAGGCGATCCTGCGCTGGCCGCCCGCAGCGCATCCCAAGGGCAAGCTGCCACCCGAGCGCATGTGGGGCGGCATGCTTGCCGGGCTGCGCTTTGTGCGCCATTCGCCGACCATCGTGGCGCAGCTCGTCCGGACCGTGGCCTTCAGCGCTACCGGCTCGGCGCTGTGGGCGTTGCTGCCCATGATCGCCGCGCGCCGGCTTGGCCTCGGCGCCGCCGGCTTTGGCCTGCTGATGGGCTGCCTCGGCGGCGGCGCGGTGGCGGCGGGCTTTTTCGTCGCCCCGCTGCGTGCGCGCCTCGGGCTCGACCGGCTGGCCAACATCTGCTGCGTCGTGTTCGCGCTCGTCACCGCGGTGGCTGCGGCGTCGCATTCGCGCCCGTTCGTCTACGCCGCGCTGCTCGCCGGCGGCGCGGCCTGGATGGCGATGCTCTCGACGCTCAACGCCGCCACGCAGACGAGCGCGCCGATGTGGGTCCGCGCGCGCGCCACCGCGCTGCATACGCTCGCTGCGCTGGGGTCGTTCGCGATCGGATCGGCGCTGTGGGGCGCGATCTCGGGCATTGCCGGGCTGCCGGTCACGCTCGGCCTGGCTGCAGGCGCGATGATCGCGAGCGTGCTGCTGGCGCCCTCGTTCCCGCTGCGCATCGGCGCCGAGAGCGAGATCACCCCGGCGACGCCCTGGATGGACCTTTTCGTCGCCATCGAGCCGGAGCCCGAGGCCGGGCCGGTGGCAGTCGAGATCGCGTATCGCATCCAGCCCGCCGACGCGGCGAGCTTTCTCGACGCGGCCGAGTTGCTGCGCGTGCCGCGCCAGCGCGCCGGCGCGACCTTCTGGCGCATCTATCGCGACCTCGGCGACCCGACGCGCTACCTCGAGCGCTTCATCGTCACCTCGTGGGCTGATTACCTGCGTCAGCGCGGGCGCGCGACGGTGGCCGACCAGGCGCTCGAGGCCGAGGTGCGCGCCTTCCAGGCCGAGGGCGTGCCGGTCGCGATGCAGCACTACATCGCGGAGCGCTGACGCGCGGTGGGGGGGTGGAGACGGTGCCGGCACGAGGCACTGCCGGACTTCCTGGCGCGGATGGAAATCGAATGCTCGCCACGCCACCGTCGAAGCCATCGTAGCGGGGTGCGATTCGTTGCGGCATCCCGTACTTGGGGGGAGGGCGTGCCGAATGCACGCAATCAGCGGCCAGCGGCGAGCACGAAGTCGATTGCCTCGCGCCAGTCGTGTTCGCCGATGCGATCCCACCAGTCGTTGTGGCCAGCACCCTCGATCACGAGCAGGCGGTGCGGCGACGACAAGCTGTCTTGCAGCGCGATACCGAACCGTGCCGGGACGATGTCGTCGCGCGCAGCAACCGCGATCCACACCGGCCGCCCCAGCGTGGCGAGGTGGGCGACGTTGTCGTAGCGGTCGCGCAGCAGCCAGCGCACCGGCAGCCAGGGGTAGTGGTGCGACGCGACCGCCTCGAGCCGATTCCAGGGCGTGACGAGCAGCAGCCCGGCGACATGCTCCGGCGCGCGCGCAGCAGCCGCCACGGCGACGCCCGCGCCGAGCGACTCGCCGACGACGACCAGCGGCGCGCCGGCTTCACGCGCGGCCAGCCCGAGTGTCTGCGCAGCGTCGGCAACCAGGCTCGCCTCGCCGAGCGCGCCGTCGCGCGGGCCGTAGCCCGGGTACTCGGCCAGGATCACGCGCAGGCCGAGCTGGGTGAACATGCGCGCGTAGGCTGCGCGATGGCCGGCATGGCCGGCATTGCCGTGGAACACGACCGCGGTCGCGCGCGGGGCGCCGGCGGGCAGCGCAATCAACCCGCGCACCTCCTGCGCCGACGGCCAGGGCGTCAATCCGGGCGGCGCCCACGCGGCGAGCGACGCGCGTGCCGGAAAGTAGAGCAGCTTGTCCTGCCACATCGCGATCGCCAGCAGCAGCGCGAGCGTGGCGGCGGCAAGCAGCAGGCCGGCGCGCGCCGCGGCCTTCATGGCACCGGCAGCGCGCCCGCGAGCAGGGCGGCGATGCCGGGGTAGCCCGCGCGCGCGAGCGCGAACTTGCGCGCGTGTCCGCTCCACGGCGCGCCGGCCGCGAGTGCGCGCTTGAAACCCTCGGCATCGGTGATCCAGGTGCCGCCCAGCAGCGTCACGCCGCGCGCGAACAGCGGGTCGGGCAGGCAACTCGCGCCGGGGCCGATCATCGCGAATGCGCGCGCCGTTGCGCAATGCGCGAGCACTTCGTCGAGGGTGTCGTTGAGCAGCACCGTGCTCGTCGACAGCACCTTGTCGCAGCTGTGCAGCTCGCGCGCGTCGAGCGTGATGGAAAAACCTTCGCGCGGGCCGGCAAGTTCGGGTCGCAGCTCGAGCACCGTCAGGCGCGCGCCGCAGGCCGTGACCTGCTTCACCAGCGGTGGAAAGAAGCCGACCATGCCGATGTGCTCGCCACGCTGCGGCGCCAGGCCGCCGATCGAGTCGGTGGCTTGCGGGGGCACGAATCCGGCGCGGTCGAACAGGTGGCGCGTCAGTGCATTGACGGCGGCAAATCCCAACGTGCGCTCGACGCCCCTGCCGTGCGCCCAGCCGTGCGCAATGCGCAGCGCATCGGCGCCGATCAGCCCCTGGCCCGGTGCGCCGCCTGTGAGCGCCGCGAGCGCGCCGTCGAGCAGCACGTAGCTCAAGCCCAGCGATCCGTCGTCGAGTTCGAGCGCGCCAAACTCGCCGTCCTTGCTGCCGTTCCACGGCGCGGGCGGGAGGTGCAGCGCGCGCACGCACGGGACCCTTGTTCCGGCCAGCGCGCCGGCCAGTGTCTGCAACATGTCGTCGGCGATATTCATGGGCGCGATCATCGCGCGAAATGCAAACCGCCCGCCGGAGCCTCGACGCCGGGCCGCTACAGTGGCGTCGCCCAGACACCACGCGCCGCCGCCGACATGACCCTGAACAGACTGCTGATCGCCAACCGCGGCGAGATCGCGATCCGCATTGCCCGCGCCGCCGCCGAGCAGGGCCTGGCGACGGTAGCGGTGGTTTCGACCGACGACGCCCGGTCGCTGCATGTGCGCCTCGCCGACGAGGCGGTCGCGCTCGCTGCGGCCGGCGCGCGCGCCTATCTCGACATCGATGCCATCGTCGGCGCGGCACAGGCCAGCGCTTGCGACGCGCTGCACCCGGGCTACGGCTTCCTCGCCGAGAGCGCGGCGCTGGCGAGGCGCTGCGCCGCCGCAGGCATCCGCTTCGTCGGGCCGGGTGTCGGGGCGCTCGAGCTGCTCGGCGACAAGGTCGCCGCCAAGGCGCTCGCCCGGCGCTGCAGCGTGCCGCTGATCGAAGGCAGCGACGGCCCGGTAACGCCGCGCGAGGCGCGCGCCTTCTTCGCTTCGCTCGGCGCCGGCAGCGCGATGCTCTTCAAGGCGGTGGCCGGTGGCGGCGGGCGCGGCATGCGCGTCGTGCGCAAGGCCGGCGAGATCGACGAGGCCTTCGCGCGCTGCGCGTCCGAGGCGCGTGCCGCCTTCGGCAGCGATGCGTTGTACGTCGAGCGCCTGATCGACGATGCGCGCCACGTCGAGGTGCAGGTCATCGCCGATGCCACCGGTGCGGTCAGCCACCTGTGGGAGCGCGAATGCAGCCTGCAGCGCCGGCACCAGAAGCTGGTCGAGATCGCGCCCAGCCCCTCGCTGCGCGGGGATCTGCGCCTGCAGATCCTTGATGCCGCGCTGGCGCTCGCGCGCGCAGCAAACTACGAGAGCCTCGGGACCTTCGAGTTCCTCGTCGACGGTGCCACCGGGCGCTTCGCCTTCATCGAGGCCAATGCGCGACTGCAGGTCGAGCACACGGTGACCGAGGCCGTGCTCGGCATCGACCTGGTGCAGGCGCAGCTCTCAATCGCCGCCGGCGCCACGCTCGCCGAGCTCGGCCTGCTGCAGACCGACATCGGGCACCCGCGCGGTTTCGCGCTGCAGTTGCGCGTCAACACCGAGACGCTGGACGCGAGCGGCGCCACCCGGCCGTCCACCGGCGAGTTGCTCGCCTTCCTGCCGCCGTCGGGGCCGGGCGTGCGCGTCGATACCCACGCCTACCCAGGCTGGCGCGTCGGCAGTGCCTTCGATTCGCTGCTGGCCAAGGTGATCGTGCACTCGTCGTCGGCGCGCTTTGCCGACCTCGTGCCCAAGGCGCAGCGCACGTTGCGCGAGTTCCAGATCGGCGGCGTTGCGACCAACCTCGGCTTCCTGGAGGCGCTCGTCGCGCATCCCGACTTCGCTGCGCAGCACGGCGTGAACACGCGCTTCATCGAGCGGCACCTCGCCGAGCTGCTCGCCTCGGCGGCGGAGCCGCGAGCAAGGCTGCATGCGCCGGCTGCAGCAACCACTGCGCCGGCCGCGGTCGCGGGTCCCATGCTCGCGCCACCCGGCACGGTCGCGGTCACGGCGCCGCTCGCGGGCAGCGTGGTCTCGCTTGCGGTGAGCCCGGGGCAGGCGGTGCGCGCGGGCGCCACGGTTGCCGTGCTCGAATCGATGAAGATGGAGCACCTCGTCCACGCCACGGCGAGCGGCATCGTGCGCGCGCTCGCCGCGGCGTCCGGCGATGCACTGGCGAGCGGCGCAGCGATCGTCTTCATCGAACCGGCCGAGGTCGCCGACGATCGCGCGGCGCAGGTCGAGGCCGCGGCGATCGACCACCAGCGCCCCGATCTCGCCGAGGCTCTGGCCCGCCATGCGCTGACGCAGGATGCGGCGCGGGCCGATGCGGTGGCCAGGCGCCGCGCGACCGGCCAGCGCACGGCGCGCGAGAACCTGGCCCAACTGCTCGACGCAGGCAGCTTCACCGAATACGGGGCGCTCGCGATCGCGGCGCAGCGGCGCCGGCGCAGGCTCGACGATCTGATCGCGAACACGCCCGCCGATGGCGTCGTCGCCGGCATCGGCAGCGTCAACGCGGCCGAATTCGGGCCCGAGCGCGCGCGCTGCCTCGCCGTCGCGTACGACTACACCGTGCTCGCCGGCACCCAGGGCGCGATGAACCACAAGAAGCAGGACCGGCTGTTCGCGCTCGCCGAGCGGCTGCGCCTGCCGATCGTGCTCTACGCCGAAGGTGGCGGCGGGCGGCCGGGCGACACCGACACGGCGGCGCTGACCGGCCTCGACGTGCCGACCTTCGCGCGCTTCGCGCGCCTGTCGGGCCTCGTGCCGCGCGTCGGCATCGTCAGCGGCTACTGCTTTGCCGGCAACGCGGCGCTGCTCGGCTGCTGCGACACCATCATCGCGACGAAGAACGCGTCGATCGGCATGGGCGGCCCGGCGATGATCGAGGGCGGCGGGCTGGGCGTCGTGGCTCCTGACGCTGTCGGGCCGGCGGCGATGCAGTCGGCCAACGGCGTCGTCGACATCCTCGTCGACGACGAGGCGGCCGCGACCGACGCGGCGCGCCGCTACCTGTCCTACTTCCAGGGCCGGCTCGCGCAGTGGCAGGCCGCCGATGCGCGGCTGCTGCGCCACGCCATCCCCGCGAACCGACGGCGCGTGTACGACATCCGCGCCGTCATTGCGCTCGTCGCCGACCTCGGCTCGGTGCTCGAGCTCAGGCGCGAGTTCGGCGTCGGCATCGTCACCGCGTTCGTGCGCGTCGAAGGCCGGCCGCTCGGCCTCGTCGCCAACGACCCGCGCCACCTCGGCGGCGCGATCGACGCCGCGGCGGCCGACAAGGCGGCGCGCTTCCTGCAGCTGTGCGACGCCTTCGACCTGCCCGTCGTCTCGCTCGTCGACACGCCCGGCTTCATGGTCGGCCCGGCGGCTGAAGCGACGGCGCTGGTGCGCCACACGAGCCGCCTGTTCGTCGTCGGCGCGAGCCTGACGGTTCCCCTCTTCACCGTCGTGCTGCGCAAGGCCTACGGCCTGGGCGCGATGGCGATGAGCGCGGGCGGGATGCACGAGTCGGTCTTCACCGCCGCCTGGCCCACCGGCGAGTTCGGCGGCATGGGGCTCGAAGGCTACGTGCGGCTGGGCTTTCGCAAGGAGATGCAGGCCATCGCCGACGCGGCCGAGCGCGCGGCGTGGTTCGAGGCCAAGGTGGCGAGCCTGTACGAGCAGGGCAAGGCGCTCGCGATCGCGTCCGCGCTCGAGATCGACGCCGTCATCGACCCGGCCGACACGCGGCGCTGGATCGTCGCGGGGCTCGATGCGGTACCGCCCGCGGCGCCGCGCGACGGGCGCAAGAGGCCCTGCATCGATCCCTGGTAAGGTTGATTCGACCTGATGCCAGACCTTTGCTCGCGCGGTGTCGCGGGCGCCCCTTGCTGCCCACGGGTCGAGAACCGCCAAATCCGGAAAGGCCGTCAGTCGTTGCAGCCCTGCAGCTTGACGACGCAGTCCGTGCCGCCTTCCTGCTGGCAGTTCGCCAGCGCCGCCGCGTCGGCAGTGGCCTGCGGCTTGCCGCTCCCGACGCCTATCGTGCCGTTCGCCGAACTGGCCGCGGAACCGCATTGCCCCGCGCCCTCGAAGCGCAGCGCGATCTTGCAGCCGTTCCCGCACAAGGCCAGCGCCTGGCGGTCGGCTTCGTCCGGGTTCAGGTAGCGTGCGGTGAGTGCGGCGATGTGATCCTCGTCGTTCACGGCAATCGCCCCGTAGTCGCCATGGATGCCGAAGTCCGGCACCCAGCTGTCAGGATCGCCAACGGGAATGCCGCATCCCGCGACCGTTGCCGCGACGACGAGCGCCAATTGCAGGACAGCCGACTGATCGCGTTGTGGCATCTTTTCATGCTCCACCTTCGACGTCGGTGTGGCATTGACGCCGCGCAACGGCCTGCTCGTCACATTGCCAGTTGCCGCTACCCCGCGTGGAGGCTGGGGTCGGGGTGCGCGCGATACCAGTCCACCCCTTGCGCATCCGCCTCGCGCACCACCTCGCCGCGCGCGAGCAGGTAGTTGAGGCAGGCAATCGACTCGCCGGTTGCCATGCCCAGCAGCGGTACGTTGCCCGGGTCGACACTGCGCGCGAAGAGCGCGCCGAAGACGTCGATCGCGCGCCGCGGCGCCTGCGCGAGCGTGCGCCGCAGCCGGTCGAGCGCACGCTGCTGGCCCGTCTCGAGCGCGGCGATGCGATCGTGCAGGCCGCGGAAAGGCTCGTTGTGCGACGGCAGCACGAGCGTGTCGGCAGGGACTTCGATTCTCAGCATCGCGAGCGAATCAAGCCACTGCTGCATCGGGTTCGCGTCGGGCTCGATCGGGTAGACCGAGACGTTGGACGAGATGCGCGGCAGCACCTGGTCGCCCGAGATCAGCAGCCCGAGTTCGGCGCAGTGAAGGCAGGCATGTTCGGGCGAGTGGCCGTTGCCCATGATCACGCGCCAGCGCCGGGCGCCGATCGTGATCTCCTCGCGGTCGCTCAAGCGCCGGTAGCTGTCGGGCAGGGTGTGGATCAGCTTGCCGAAATTGCCGAAGCGCGCCATGTAGGCCTCGATCGCCTCGGCGCTCCAGCCCGCGCGGCGGTAGAACGCGATCGCGTCGGCAGGCGCCTCGCGGCCGGTGTCCGAGACCATCGCGCGGCAGCTCAGGTACTCGAGGCGCGACATCCACAGCCGGATGCCGAACTTGCGCGTCAGCCAGCCGGCGAGGCCGACATGGTCCGGGTGCATGTGGGTCACGAACACGCGCGAGAGCGGGCGCTTGTCGTCGGCATGGTTGACGAAAAGTTCGCGCCAGATCGCGACCGTCTCTTCGGTGCGCGTGCCGGTGTCGACGAGCGCCCAGCCCGCGCCGTCGTCGATCGCCCACAGGTTGATGTGGTTCAGCGCAAACGGCAGCGGCAGGCGGATCCAGCGCACGCCGGGCGCGACCTCGAGCGTTCGGCCGCGCTCGGGCGGCGCGGCGAAGGGATAGTCGAGCCTGGGCTTGGGCAGCGCTTCGGCGACGTCGGGCAGGCCGTCCATGCGCGTCAGCGGTTGACGTCCACCACGCAGCGCCCGCGCACGCGGCCGTCGAGCAGCGCCGTCGATTGTTCGACTGCCTGCGACAGGCCGATCTCGACCGTCATCGTCTCGAGCGCCGCCGGGTCGAGGTGGCGCGCGAGCAGGTCCCAGGCCTGCACGCGCTTCGCGTTGGCGACGAAGACGCAGTTGATGCCATAGAGCGTCACACCGCGCAGGATGAAGGGCAGCACGGTGGCCGGGAAGTCCGCGCCCTGCGCGAGGCCGCAGGCCGCGACCGCGCCGTTGAAGCGCACCTGCGCGCAGGCGTTGACGAGGGTATGGCTGCCGACCGGGTCGACGACGCCGGCCCAGCGCTCGGTCTGCAGCGGCTTGCCGGGTGCCGAGAGCTCCGCGCGGTCGACGATCGCCGCCGCGCCGAGCCGGTGCAGGTAGTCGGCCTCCTGCGCGCGGCCGGTCGACGCGACGACCTTGTAGCCGAGCGATGCGAGTAGCGCGACCGCGACCGAGCCGACGCCGCCCGCGGCGCCGGTGACGAGCACTTCGCCGTCCCCCGGCGCCGTGCCGTGGTGCTGGAGCGCCATGACGCACAGGGCCGCGGTGTAGCCGGCGGTGCCGATCGCCATCGCCTGGCGCGCGCTGAAGGCCGCGGGCAGCTTCAGCAGCCAGCCAGCCTGCAGGCGCGCCTTCTGTGCAAAGCCGCCCCAGTGGTTCTCTCCGAGGCCCCAGCCATTGACGACGACGCGGTCGCCCGCCTTCCAGTCCGGCGACGAGCTCTGCTCGACGGTCCCGGCGAGGTCGATGCCCGGCACCAGCGGCCACTTGCGCACGATTGCGCCGCGGCCGGTCACCGCGAGCGCGTCCTTGAAGTTCAGGCTCGAATACTCGACGCGCACCGTCACGTCGCCTTCGGGCAGCTGCGACTCGTCGAGCGGCCCGTAGGTCGCGATCGTCTTCTTGTCTTGCTGGGTCAGGAGCAGGGCTTGGAGCATGGGCGGGCCTCGGCGGGGAGCGATTGCTGGAATCTCGGTTGCGAACGACGCAGCTCGCCGCATGGGCGTCGCGCCTTGCATCGCGCAGGACGGGACTGTACCGCCCTCGTGGCAAAGCAGTGCCCCGGCGCTGGTGCAATGGCTTTCGAGACGGGCCCGCGCGCCGGGGTTCGCTTCGGTCTGCACAGGCCGCCGGTGGGTGTGCAGCGGCGCCAGCTGCCACCGTCCAGGCCGCGCCGCGCGCGCCAACCGCAACTACTCGCTTCGCCCCGGCAGCGCAAGCCCAGTTGCGAAGAAGCATCACTTGCGCAGCAATTCGCGACGATTTCGGGATTGTGTCAATCCCTAGAATGAAGTGCGCTTCCTATACTGCGCCGCGATGCTTCTTCGAGGAGTTGGGCGCGTGATGATAGGGCAGGCGAATCAAGTCGATACCCTGAGCGAGCGCCTGCCGTTCCGGGTCAAGATCGCCACGGCCAACGAGTTGATGGCGGTCGCGCGGCTGCGGGCAACGGCCTACGGCAGGCACCTGCCGGCCTTGGCCAAGCATCTGCTCGAACCCGAGGCGGCCGATTTCGAACCGGGCAACGAGGTCTTCGTCGCCGTGTCCAAGCTCGACGGTTCGATGCTCGGCACGATCCGCACGCACTCCAACCTGTTCAAGCCGCTGCCGCTGGAGGCCTCGATCGAGCTGCCGGCGCACATGCACGGGCTGCGCCTGATCGAGGCCACGCGGCTGAGCGTGCTCGGCAATCTCGAGGCTTCGCTGGTCAGGAACGCGCTCTTCAAGGTCTTCTTCCGCTACTGCCTGTCACAGAACGTCGACTGGATGCTGGCAGCGGGCCGACGCCCGGTCGATCGCCTCTACGATTCGATGCTGTGGCGGGACGTGGACGGAGTTGGCAGGCTGTACCCGATGGCTCACGCAGCTGGCGTGCCCCATCGCGTGATGTGCATGGCGCCCGCCGATGCCGAGCCCCTCTGGCGTGCGGCCGATCACCCGCTGCTGAGGTTCGCCTTCCACACCGAGCACCCGGATCTGGATTTCACAGGGGTGCGGCCGCTTGACGAGGTGTCGCACGTCATCGACATCTCGCGCGGCATTGCCAACGCGATCGCCCGGGCACTCGGCGAGCCGCGGCCGGCGCCCAGGGCGCAGGATCTGCCTCAGTGCAATGTCGCGCAGGCCCACTCGTCGATCGACTCTGCCAGGGCCGGCGGGATCGGCGCCGGCTGACCCTGCAACTGCCTGACGTACTCGAGGATCGCCGGATCCTCGATGAACTCCGCTGCCGAGCGCGCCGCGAGGATGCGCTCGGGCGCCACGGGCCTGCTGATGCCGTAGCCCTGTGCGTAGTCCACCCCTGCGGCGACCAGGGCCTTGATGGTCTGCAGGTCCTCGGCAAACTCGCCGACCGACTTCATGCCGAGGTTGCGTACCAGGCCGCCCAACGCGCCCAGGATGGCCACGCCCGCCATCGTCTTGGCGGCGTCCTTGACGAGCGAGCCGTCGAGCTTGAGCGCATCGACGCTCAGTCCCTTCAGGTAGCCGAACGACGAGTAGCCGGCGCCGAAGTCGTCCAGGCCGACCTTGACGCCGATCGCCTGCAGGCGGCGGATCAGCCGCTGCATATGGTGCATGTCGGTGAGCGCGACCGTCTCGGTGATCTCGAGGCACAGCATCGGCACCACGCGTGGATGCCTTTCGAGCTCCGCGATCAGCGTCTCGACGAAGGACTCGTCGTTGAGCGAACCGCCCGAGAGGTTGACGCCGACGAACTGGGTGTAGGGGAGCTGGTCGCGATGCACTTCCAGCCACTGCACGAGCGTGCGCACCACCCACAGGTCGATGATCGCCGTCTTGCTGTGGGCCTCGGCGGCTTCGATGATGACCGAGGCCGGAACGATGTCGCCATTGGGCTTGCGCATGCGCACCAGCGCCTCGAAGTTCAGCGAATCGAAGGGCTGCGAGAGCGACATCTCGGGCTGCATCAGCAGGAACAGGCCGCGCGGCGTCTGGCCCCGCTCGAGGCACGAGATGAGTTCGAGCTCGACCTTGTGATGCTGCAGGAAGTCGCTGCCGCTTTCCATCACGACGAGCCGGTCTGACGGTCGCTTCTTGGCCATCCGGCACAGGGTGTCGGCGGCCGAGACCACCTCCTTGAGCGACGATGCAGCCAGGTGCCCGGTGGCCACCAGCCCGACCGAGATGCTCAACGCGAAGCGCTGGGCGTCGATCCGGAACGGCATCGAGGAGACGAGCGAGGCGATCTGGCGGCAGCATTGCCTGGCCGCGACAAGGCTCGAGTCGGCAAAGGTGACGACGAATTCGTCCCCGCCAACGCGCGCCAGGCAGTCGCCCGCGCCGAGCTGGCTGCGCATGCGCTCGCACACCTGGCGCAGCACGGCGTCGCCGGCGGCGTGGCCGTACAGGTCGTTGATCAGCTTGAAGCGGTCGAGGTCGAAATAGGCCAGCGCCTGAGCAGGCTGGTGCGAGCGCTCGAAGTGGCGCGACAGGCCGCGCAGGTTGAGGCATTCGGTCAGCGGATCGTGATTGACGAGAAACTCGAGTCTCTGCGTGGCGCGCACCTTTTCGCTGATGTCCTGCAGCGAGCCTTCGACCACCTGGCCATCCTGCGTCGAGAGCTTGATCGCGAACCATCGGGTTTCGTCTGCGCTCTGGCCGGGCAGGACAAGCGAGGTCTGCAGGTCGAGCGCGGCGGGCATCGGCTCGGCGCGCAGGCGGACGATCTCGGCGGCCGCATAAGTGCCGAAGATCTGCGACAGGCGCTTCATCCCGGCCGGCATCAGCGGTTCGAGCATGTTCTTGAAGGCCGGGTTGCTGTTGCTGATCAGGTCGTCTTCGCGCAGCGTAAACAGGCCGATCGGGGAGTCTTCGTAGGCTGTCTTGAGCGATCGCTGGGCGGCGATCATCTGCCTGCGGCCCAGCCGCATGTGCTCCGCCGCCGCCGCGAACACGAACAGCGCCGAGGCCAGCGCCGCAGCCACGCTGTCGAAGCCGCCGAAGGGGCTCTGGCGCCCCAGCGCCGCCGCAATCACCTCGTTCAGGCTGGCCAGCAGCGTGGTCACGATCGACGCCGAGTACCACAGCGCCATCGCGCTGCAGTTGCGCTTCAGGATGCGGGCCAGGTAGTACAGCATGATGACTATGCCGGCCACGGTCGAGACCCATACCACCGGCAGGATCTGCTCGAAGCTCAGCAGCGGGCAGGCGACCAGCAGCGCGATGGCACTGAGCTGCAGCACCGTCAACAGGCGGCGCGAACCGATCGCGGCGAGCTCGCCCCTGAACAACTGGCCGAAGAGCGCCACCGTGGCGGCGCCGTACATGCAGACCGTCCACTGCCGCAGCACGATCAACCATTCGGTGTCGACCGGCGCGCCCAGCCAGTCGAAATCGGTTCCCGCCGACAGGCTGGCCATGCGCATGCTCAGTACCAGCCAGACCACCAGCGAGCTGTAGAGCGCGCTGCGATTGATGATGGCCAGCACCAGCATGGCCAGCGCAAGCAGGCCCAGCCCGGCCTCGATCCTTGCGCCGACCTGGTTGTGCGACGCCTGGGCCAGCCTCAAGGCGCTCGCGTCCCAGAGCTGGGCCGTGAGCTTGGCCGGCCCGCGCGAGCTGACCTTGCAGAGCACGGCCACCCGAGGCGTGCCCGCAGGCAGGCTGAGCGCGAATCCGCCGCGGCTGCGCTCGATCAGGCCAGCCTGCTGGTCGCGGTTCGCCCTTCCAAGGCTGGCGTCCGTATCGCGGTTCCAGCATTCGAGTTCCATCGCGTGGCGCGATGCAAACTCGACCGCCCACGGCACACCCGGTTGCGGTGCCTCGGTGCTCAACACCAGCCAGAACGGGCGGGTCGAGAGATTTGTCGAGACCGAGGTGCTTGCGGGCGATCGCTCGACCCGCGCTGCGACAAGCGTGCGCAGTTCGGCCGCGTCGTCGCTCTGCTCGAGCGCCCGCAGCGCAAGGCCGGTGCCTCGCGGCGCCTGATCGAGCTCGAGGTAGCCGACGACCGCGAACGCGGAAATGCCCAGCAGGACCGCCGGGAAGATCACCGCGGCAAGCCGATTCAGTACGCTCTCGGCAATCTGGCGCAAAACCATCAGGCGTCCGTAGCAGGGTCACTCGACCAAGGGGGTTCGAAGCCACGGTATCGGCAGCTTGCCGGCAAAGTTGACCGTTTCCGGCACATCCGGCGGACCGATCATGGGTGGTGCAGAACCCGCCGGGCACCGCACGGCGGCGCTTGCCGTCAACTCCTTGCGGCGAAGCAAGACTGGACCGAGGCGCTCGCGCAAGCAGTTGACGGTGGCGTTCGATGTGTGATGGCCCGAGCCGGATTGCTGCCTGCGCCCGCCGCCCTGAGGTCTGCCGCTCCTGCCAGCACCAGATTGCCACGCGTCTCGAAGGGACCCGAGGCAAAAAAAAAGGGCCCGGAGATCGTCCGGGCCCGTGTGCATGGTGGTGGAGAGGAGGAGGATCGAACTCCCGACCTCTGCATTGCGAACGCAGCGCTCTCCCAGCTGAGCTACCCCCCCACGACAGCCCGCAGTTTACCAAATCGGCAGCTGCCGGTTCACGCTACAAGGCCGGCTCGCACACAACAATGAGGCCCGCCACCATGATCCGCCCCGACCCCGCCTGGCTCGACGCCCAGTACAACGCCCGCGCCGCGATCCCCGAGCATGCGCAGATCTTCGCACGCTGGGCGGCGGATTCGGCCGCGGCGCGCGCGCGGCGCCCCGGCGCTTGACCTGCGCTATGGCGACGGGCCGTTCGAGACGCTCGACGTGTTCCCGGCGGCGCGGCCCGGCGCGCCGGTGCTCGTCTTCATCCACGGCGGCTACTGGCGCGCGCTCGACAAGCGCGACCAGTCCTTTCTCGCGCCACCGCTCGTCGCGGCCGGCGCGATGGTCGTGCTGCCCAACTACGCGCTGTGCCCGGCGGTGTCGATCGCGACGATCGCGCTCCAACTGACGCGCGCGCTCGCCTGGACGTACCGCAACGCCGAGCGCCACGGCGGCGATCCGGCGCGCATCGTCGTCGCCGGCCACTCGGCGGGCGGCCACCTGGCGGCGATGATGCTCGCCTGCCGTTGGCCCGAGGTGGGTGCGGACCTTCCGCCCGACCTGGTCAAGGCGGCGCTCGCGATCTCGGGGCTGTTCGACCTCGAGCCGCTGCGCCACGCGCCCTTTCTGCGGGCCGATCTGCGCCTGACACCGGCCGACGTGCGCCGTTTGAGTCCGGTGCGCTTTGCGCCGCCGCGGCAGGGCAAGCTGGCGGCCGTAGTCGGCGGCGCCGAGAGCGCGGAGTTCCAGCGCCAGAATGCGCTCATCCGCAGCGCCTGGGGCGAGCGCGCGGTGCCGGTGTGCGAGTCGATCCCCGGCGCCCACCACCTGAACGTGCTCGATGGCCTTGCCGATCCGCGCGCGCGCCTGCATGGCCTTGCACGCGAGTTGCTCGACGATAGCTGAGGCGCCGTCGATTGGCGGTGGCTATGCGCTGCATTGATACTTTGCATTGCATGGCGGCGCCGGAGTGCTGTAATGCGGCTCCGAGCCTGCTGCATCCGGCAGGCCCGCAGTTTTCCAGTTCACCACCTCACCCGAAGGAGAGCGACATGGGATTGAAGGGATCGAAGACCGAGCAGAACCTGAAAGACGCCTTTGCCGGCGAATCGCAGGCCAACCGGCGTTACCTGTACTTCGCAAACAAGGCTGACATCGAGGGCCAAAACGATGTCGCCGCTCTGTTCCGTTCCACGGCCGAGGGCGAGACCGGCCACGCGCACGGCCACCTCGAGTTCCTCGAGGCCGTGGGCGACCCGGCCACCGGCCTGCCGATCGGCTCGAGCCGCCAGAACCTGGCCGCCGCCGTGGCCGGCGAGACGCACGAGTACACCGACATGTACCCCGGCATGGCCAAGCAGGCGCGCGAGGAAGGATTCGACGAAATCGCCGACTGGTTCGAGACGCTCGCCAAGGCCGAGCGCTCGCACGCCAACCGCTACGCCAAGGCGCTGGACGCACTGGTCGACTGAAAGTCTCCATGCGCAACCCGGACAAGGGGCCTCGTGCCCCTTGTTCTCCATCCGGAGAACACTCTGATGCGTGAAGGCAACCTGGAAGCGCCGACCCGGCACGCAATCGCCTGGCAGTCGCCCGACTACTACGACGAGGCCTCGGCCTTCAAGGAGATGGAGCGGGTGTTCGACATCTGCCACGGCTGCCGGCGCTGCGTCAGCCTGTGCCAGAGCTTCCCGAACCTGTTCGACCTCGTCGACGCGACCGACGACGGCGAGGTGCACGGCGTGGCGAAGGACGACTACTGGAAGGTCGTCGACCAGTGCTACCTGTGCGACCTGTGCTACATGACCAAGTGCCCCTACGTGCCGCCGCATGCGTGGAACCTCGACTTCCCGCATTTGATGCTGCGCGCCAAGGCGATCAAGTTCAAGAAGCGCGGCGAGGTCAAGGCGGGTGAGCGTTTCCTCGCCTCGACCGACGTGCACGGCCAGTTTGCCGGCATACCCGTGGTCGTGCAGGCCGTCAACGCCATCAACAAGACGAAGTTCGCGCGCAAGCAGATGGATTCCCTGCTCGGCGTGCACCCCGACGCCTGGATGCCCGCGCTCGCGGGCCAGCGCTTCCGCTGGGGCGCAGCGAAGTCCAAGGCGACGGTCGTCACCAACGGCGAGCGCACGCCGGGCAAGGTGGCGATCTTCGCCACCTGCTACGTCAACTACAACGAGCCCGGCATCGGCCACGACCTGCTCGCCGTGCTGGCGCACAACGACATCCCCTACGTCATCGTCGAGAAGGAGAAGTGCTGCGGCATGCCCAAGCTCGAGCTCGGCGACCTCGACGCGGTGGCCGATCACAAGGCGGCCAACATGCCGGTGCTCGCCAGCTACGCGCGCGAGGGCTACGCGATCCTCTCCGCGGTGCCGAGCTGCACGCTGATGTTCAAGCAGGAGCTGCCGCTGATGTTCCCCGACTGCGCCGAGACGCAGGCGGTGAAGGAGGCAATGTGGGATCCGTTCGAGTACCTCGTCGCGCGCCACAAGGACGGCCTGTTGAAGCTCGACTTCAAGGCCGCGCTCGGCAAGGTCAGCTACCACATCCCCTGCCACGGACGGGTGCAGAACATCGGCAAGAAGACCGAGGAGATGTTCAAGCTCGTCGGCACCAAGGTCGAGCTGAAGCTGACGACCGTCGAGCGCTGCTCCGGCCACGCCGGCACCTACGGCGTGAAGACGCCCACGCACCCGATCGCGATGAAGATCGGCAAGCCGGTCTTCAAGGCCATGGCCGCGCCCGGCCCGGACGTGATCGCGAGCGACTGCCCGATGGCCGGCCACCACATCGCGCAGGGCATGGAGCAGGCCGGCACGCCCGCCAAGGCAGTGCAGCATCCGCTGACGCTGCTGCGCGGCGCCTACGCCGTCTGAGACAGGAAGCGCAACCGATGAGCCACACCCAGACGAACACCATCACGCGCGCGAGCCTGCTCACGCTCGAGGCCTACGCGAAGATCCGCAAGTCGAGCAAGCCCGAGGCCATCGCGCACCGCAGGCTGCGCACCGTGCATCTCGGTGAGCACGTCAGCCTGCAGTTCGAGGACGAGCGCACGATCAGGCGCCAGATACAGGAGATGCTGCACATCGAGAAGATCTTCGACGAGGAGGGCATCCAGTCGGAAATCGACGCCTACGCGCCGCTCGTTCCCGGCGGCACGAACTGGAAGGCGACGATGATGATCGAGTACCCGGACCCGAACGAACGCAAGCGCGAGCTCGCGCGGCTGATCGGTATCGAGGACCGGATGTTCGTCGAGGTCGAAGGACAACCCCGCGTCTACGCGATTGCCGACGAGGATCTCGAGCGCGAAAACGCCGAGAAGACCTCGGCAGTGCACTTCGTGCGCTTCGAGTTCCCGCAGGCGGCGCGCGACGCGGTGCGCGCCGGCGCGGGCGTCAAGATCGGCTGCGACCACACCAACTATCCGGCGCACACCGTGATCGCGCCCGAGACGCTGGCGAGCCTGGCGGGGGATCTGCGCTATGCGCCACGCCCCCGCCCCAAAAAAAAACCCCCCCCCCCAAAACAACCCACCCCCAAACCCCCCCCCCCCCCCCCCCCCAAAGGGGCCCCCGGCCCCCCCCCCCCCCCCGGGGGGGGGCCCGCCCCCCCCCCCCCGCCGCCCCCCCCCCCCCCCCCCCCCCCCCCCCGGCCCCCCCCCCCGCGGGGACACAAACCCCCCCCCCCCCCCCCCCCCCCCCCCCCCGGCCCCCCCCCCGCCCGGGAAACCCCCCCCCCCCCCCCCCCCCCCCGCCCCAAACCCCCCCCCCCCCCCCCCCCCCCCCCCCCCCCCCCCCCCCCCCCGGGAAAAACAACCCCCCCCCCCCCCCGGCCCCCCCCCCCCCCCCCCCCCCCCCCCCCCGGGGGGCCCCCCCCCGGCCCCCCCCAGGCCCCCCCCCCCCCCCCCCCCCCCCCCCCCCCCCCCCCCCAAAAACCCCCCCCCCCCCCCCAACCCCCCCCCCCCCCCCCCGGGCCCGACCCCCCCCCCCCCCCCCCGGGGGGGGGGGGCCGCCCCCCCCCCCCCCCCCCCCCCCCCCCCCCCCGGCCCGGCCCCCCCGCGGCCGCCCGCCCCCCCCGCCCCCGCCCCCCCCCCCCCCCCCCCCCACCCCCCCCCCCCCCGCCCCCCCCCGCCCCCCAAAAAAAACCCCCCCCCCCCGGGGCCCAACCCCCCCCCCCCCCCCCCCGCCCCGCCCCCCCGCCCCCCCCCCCCCCCCCCCCCCCCCCCGCCCGCAGCAAGCCCTCTGCGCTGTAGATCGCCAGCGCGACCCAGATCAGCGCAAACCCCGGCAGCCGCGCGCCGGCGAGCGGCTCGCCGAACAGCCACACGCCGAGCAGCAGCTGCAGCGTCGGCGAGACGTATTGCAGCAGGCCGAGCGTGGCCATTGGGATACGCCTTGCGCCGGCGCCGAAGAGCAGCAGCGGCACGGCGGTGAGCGGGCCGACGCCGACCAGCCAGGCGAGCGTCGCGCCGTCGTGCCCGGCGAGGCCACCGCTACCCTGCCAGGTCCACCAGCCGAGCAGCGCGATCGCGAGCGGTGCGAGGATCATCGTCTCCAGCGTCAGGCCTTCGATCGCGCCCAGCGCGGCGGTCTTGCGCAGCAGGCCATAGAGGCCGAACGAGAACGCGATCGCCAGCCCGACCCACGGAAACTGCGGGCCGCGCAGCGCGAGCCAGGCCACGCCCGCCGCGGCGAGCGCGACCGCGGCCCACTGCGCCGGGCGCAGGCGTTCATGCAGGAACACCGACCCGAGCAGGACGTTCACGAGCGGGTTGATGAAGTAGCCGAGACTCGCGTCGAGTACGCGGCCGTTCATCACCGCCCAGACATAGAGCGTCCAGTTGCCGGCGAGCAGCAGCGCGCTCAGGCCCGCCGCGGCCAGAACGCGCGGCTGGCGCGCGAGTGGTGCGAGCCACTGCCACCGTCTCAGCCCGGCAAGCAGTGCGAGCAGGAAGACGAGCGACCACGCCACGCGGTGCAGCACGATCTCGACCGCGCCGACGCCGGCGAGGAAGCGGAAGTAGAGCGGAAACAGGCCCCAGGCCAGGTACGCGAGCAGCGCGTAGGCAACGCCGCGGCTCATCGGGCAGCGGCGGGGCGGGCGGCGCGGGGCAGGCGGTGCATGGTCGGATTTTCGCAGGCATGATCACACCGTGGCGCGCATCGTCTTCACTTCGCAGTTGAAGCGCTTCCTGGGCGAAACGCCCGCGGTCGACACGCCCGCAGCGACGCTGCGCGAGGCGCTCGAGGCGGCGTTCGCGGCGAGCCCGCGCCTGCGCGGCTATGTGCTCGACGACCAGGGCGACCTGCGCGCCAACGTCGTCGTCTTCATCGATGGCCGGCGCTGCCTCGACCGGCACCGGCTCGACGACGCGCTCGCGCCGCAGAGCCAGGTGTACGTGTTGCAGGCGCTGTCGGGCGGGTGACGAACAACGGCCATCGCAGAGGAGAGCGAACATGAGCAATTCCAACGACCGTGCCTTCATCGCCACCCGCAAGGGCCTGTTCGAGCTGCGCCTGCGCGGCGGCGCGTGGCAGATCGAGCGCACCAGCTTCCTCGGCGAGCCGGTCAGCATGGTGCTGCCGCCGCAGGCTGACGGCTCGATGGTCGCTGCGCTCAACCTCGGCCACTTCGGCGTCAAGGTCCATGCGTCGAGCGACGCCGGCCAGACCTGGGAGGAAGTCGCGACGCCCGCCTATCCGGCCCAACCCGAGGGCGCCGCCGGCGTGCCGTGGAAGCTGGTGCAGATCTGGTCGCTCGCCGCGGATGCGAACGGCACGCTGTGGGCCGGCACGCTGCCCGGCGGCCTCTTTCGCTCTGCCGACCGCGGCCGCTCGTGGCAGCTCGCCCTGTCGCTGTGGTCGCGCCCCGAACGGCTGGAGTGGTTCGGCGGCGGCTACGACGTGCCGGGCATCCACTCGATCTGCCCGCATCCGCAGCGCGCGGGCGAGGTGCTCGTGGGCATCAGTTGCGGCGGCGCCTGGGTCACGCGCGACGACGGCGCGAGCTGGGCGCTCTCTGCGCAGGGCATGCGCGCCGGCTTCATGCCGCCCGATCGCGCCGACGACCAGAACATCCAGGACCCGCACCGCATCGTGCGCTGTGCGGCGCAGCCCGAGACGCTGTGGTGCCAGCATCACTGCGGCATCTGGCGCTCGGCCGATGCCGGCGCGCGCTGGCAGGAGGTGCAGGGCGCGCCGGTGTCGTCGTTCGGCTTTGCGGTCGCGGTCCATCCCGAAGACGCTGTAACGGCTTGGTTCGTCCCCGCGCAGGCCGACGAGCGCCGCGTGCCCACGGACGGCGCGCTCGTCGTCAACCGCACGCGCGACGGCGGCGCGAGCTTCGAGACGCTGCGCGCCGGCCTGCCGCAGCGGCATTGCTACGACCTCGTCTACCGCCACGGCCTCGCGGTGGCCGGCGACGGGCGCACGTTGATGATGGGCAGCACGACCGGCGGCCTGTGGGCGAGCGCTGATGGTGGCGACACCTGGCAGGCAGTGAGCATGAACCTGCCGCCGGTGTATGCGCTGAGCTTCGGCTAGTGCAGTGTTCGATGCTTGGAGGTGCTTATGCGGCGGCGAAATTGGCTTCCTGGCCAGGCGCAAACCGCAGCGATACCCGGAGGTATCGCGAGGATTTGCAACGACGCCAGGGAGGCAAAGGCGCGGTCGCATCAGTACCGGATAGCGTCGAACACTGCACCCCCCCCCCCCCCCCCCCCCCCCCCCCCCCCGCCCCCCCCCCCCCCCCCCCCCCCCCCCCCCCCCCCCCCCCCCCCCCCCCCCCCCCCCCCCCCCGCCCCCCCCCCCCCCCCCCCCCCCCCCCCCCCCCCCCCCCCCCCCCCCCCCCCCCTGCCGCAGACCGCGCCGGGCCGTTCCGAGCGGGCGCCTCCGTCTTGGAGGGCGCGACGCCGCAGGCGTCTTCGGGGCTCGGTCAGGCGGCTGGATCTGCGCCGACGTAGAACCAGCGCCCGCCCTCGCGCACGAAGCGGCTCGTCTCGTGCAGCCGCTGCGCGCGCCCGCCGGCAAGGCGGCTGCGGGCGATGAACTCGACCGTCGCGTGCGTCGCGTCCTGCTGCGCGCTGGCGGCGCACGGCCAGGCCGAGCCACTTGAGCCCCGGCGGATCGGGCTCGATCGCCACCGGCCGCGTGCCCGGGTGCCAGGTGGCGAGCAGATAGTCCGCGAGACCGAGCACGTAGGCGCTGTAGCGCGAGCGCATCAGCGCTTCGGCCGTTGGCGCCTGCAGGTGCTGCGGCCCGGCGCAGTGATAGCGGCCGCAGCAGTCGATGTAGGCGGCGCGGTGGCCGCAGGGGCAGGGTGGGGCGGGGACGGGCATCGCGTACGCGACTGTGCCATGAGGACGATGCCTGGATTGGCGCGGCGTGCTTGCAAAAAATACTGTATGAACATACAGTTGTCTGGCCATGATGGACCTCGCTCCCCCTGCCGCCTTGCAGGCTGTGCCGCCGGCTGCAGCGGTGCCTCCGCGCCCCGACGCGGCGGCGCTGCACCCGGCGCTGTGGCGCGGCCATCAACTCGGGCACGGCGCCGGGCGCGCGCTGGCGAGCGGCTTTGCCGCGCTCGACACCGAGCTGCCCGGGGGCGGCTGGCCGCGCCGGGTGCTGACCGAGCTGCTGCTCGCGCATCCCGGCGTCGGCGAGATGCGCCTGCTCGCGCCCAGCCTCGCCGCGACGCTGCGCGCCGGCCGGCTGGTGATGCTGTTCGACCCGCCGGCGATGCTCTCGGCCTGGGCGCTGGTCGAGCTCGGGCTCGACGCCGAGCAGATGCTCGTCGTCGATGGCCGCAGCAAGGTGCTGCCCGACGCGAGCAGTCTGTGGGCGCTCGAGCAGGCGCTGAAGAGCGGCCATGTGGGCGCGCTGATCGCCTGGCTGCCGCCGCGGCTGCGCGCCGAGCGGCTGCGCCGGCTTCAACTCGCCGCGCAGGCGCACGACGGACCGGCCTTCGTGCTGCGCGAGATGGCGGCGCGCCAGCGCCCGACCGCCGCGCCGCTGCGCCTGGCGCTGCAGCCTGCGGGCGCGGACCGGCTCGCGCTGCACCTGCTCAAGCGCCGCGGACCGCCGCTGGCGGCGCCGCTGCAGATCGCGCTGCCGCCGGTGCTGGCAGCGGCGACGGTGCGCGCGCGGGCGGCGCGGCCGGCGGCTACGGTGGCGGATCGGCCGCTGCGCGCGGCGGCGTTCGTCGATCTGACGGGCTGACGCTGTCGTGAGCTCGCCCCCCATGCTCTGGATCGCCCTGCACCTGCCGCAGATCTCGCTCGAGTCGCTCGCCGCGACGCTGCCGGCCGAGCTGCGCCAGATGCCGCTCGCGCTCGTCGAGGCGCGCCAGATCGTCGCCGTCAACGCGAGTGCGCAGGCGGCGGGCGTCAAGCCGGGCATGAAGCGCGCCACCGCGCTCGGCCTCGCGCCGCAACTCGTCGCTGCGGCGGCGGATGCGCAGCGCGACGCGCAGGCGCTGCAGGCGGTGCTGCACGCGAGCCTCGCGTTCACGCCCGCGGTCGCGGCGCTGCCGCTTGGTGAGCGCCCCCAGGCCGACGATCACGTCGTCCGCCCCCCGAGGGGGTATGGGCAAAGTGGCAGAGCCACATTTGCCCATGAGGTGTTGCTCGAAGTGCAGGCGAGCCTGCGCTACTTCGGCGGCCTGCCGGCGCTGCTGCAGCGCCTGCGCGCGGCGCTCGCGCCGCTCGGCCACGCGTTGCAGGTCGCGAGCGCGCCGACGGCCCAGGGTGCGCTGCTGCTCGCGCGCGGCGCGGCGGCGGGCGAGCGCCACTGTGCGGATCTCATCGCGCTGCAGCGGGCCCTGGCCGGCGCGCCGCTGTGGCTGCTCGACACCGGGCGCGCGCACTGGGACGCGCTGCAGGGCATGGGGCTGCGCACGCTCGCCGACCTGCGTCGCGTGCCGCGCGCCGGCCTCGCGCGGCGCTTCGGCGCGGCGCTGCTGGACGAGGTCGACCGGGCGCTGGGCGCGCGGCCCGACCCGCGCGTCTGGGTCACGCTGCCGCCCGCGTTCGAGACCCGGCTCGAGCTCTTCGCCCGCGCCGACACCGCCGAGCAGGTGCTACACGGCGCCGGCGTGCTGCTCGCACGCCTCGCGGCCTGGCTTGCGGCGCAGCACGCGTTCGTGCGCCGCTTCACGCTGACGCTGCAGCACGAGTCGCGCCAGCGCCGCGCCGACACCCCGCCCGCGAGCGCGGTCGAGGTTTTACTCGCCGCGCCGTCGCGCGACATCGCGCACCTGGCGCTGCTGCTGCGCGAGCGCCTCGCGCGCACCCAGCTCGCTGCGCCGGCGCTCGAACTGCAATTGCGCGCCGACGACATCGCGCGCGCGCCGCCGCCCAACGGCGAGCTGTTTCCCTCCGCGCAGGGCGAGCGCGAGGGCCTGACGCGCCTCGTCGAGCGGCTGCAGGCGCGCCTCGGGCGGCAGCAGGTGCTGCGCCCGCAACGGCTGCACGATCATCGGCCCGAGCACGGCAGCGCACTGCAGGCGGTCGATGCCGGCGCGCTGCCGGTGGGTGACAAGGCGGCGCGTGCCGACGCAGCAGCACGCGCGGTTGTCACCATCACGCGCCCGGTGTGGCTGGTCTCGCCGCCGCAACCGCTCGCCGACCGGCGCGACCAGCCGCTGCTCGACGGTGCGCCGCTGCAGTTGCTCAGCGGCCCCGAGCGCATCGAGACCGGCTGGTGGGACGAGGCGGGCCTCGCCGGGCGCGACTACTTCATCGCCCAGGCGGCCGACGCGTCGCTGGTGTGGATCTACCGGTTGCGCCTTGCGAGCCTCGCCGCCGGCGCGGGCGGCTGGTATCTGCACGGCCGCTTCGGGTGAGATGGCGGCCCGGCGGCGGCCGAGGCACTCAAGGTGCGGTCTTCCAGACCCAGCCCTGCTTGTCGCACTCGGCCTTCATGCCGATCGTGCGCTCGATGCGGCCCTTGTGATCGTAGCAGCCCGTTCCTTCGAAGACCGGCGGCTTGTTGAAGTTCTCGCCGCCGCTCTGCAGCGACGAGCAGGCGCCCGCCGCCAGTGCCGGCAGCAGACATGCTGCAACGTTGGCCATCCTCTTCATGCGCACGCACTCCTCGTGGTCGAACCCGATCGCATTCGTCTGCCGCGCTGCGGGCAATGCGGCAAGTGTAGGGACAAGGCGGCAGGCACAATCGTCGCGATCGGACCATCCGCCGCAGGAGGGCAGACTTGGCCCATGCCGAGCCCATAGACATCGATTCGCCGCGTGTGCGCAGCGCGGGCCGGGACGCACTGTCGCTGGCGCTGATCGACGCGCGCAACCACAGCCTGCGCTGGCTGGCTGCGTGCGAGAAGGCGCTCCCGACGCCCGAGCTGCGGGTGCCGCTGCTGGCCGAGATCGACCCGCCGCTGTGGACCTTCGGCCATCTGGCCTGGTTCCAGGAGCGCTGGATCGCGCGCAACCTGCAGCGCGCGCGCGGCCCCGCCTGCGATCCGGCACAGGCGCGGCTCGCCTCGGTGCTGCCCGAGGCCGATAGTCTCTACGACCCGGCCGTGGCGGCGCACGATGCGCGCTGGGATCTCG
The DNA here is from genome assembly GCF_016702655.1 of Ideonella sp. Taxonomy (GTDB): domain Bacteria; phylum Pseudomonadota; class Gammaproteobacteria; order Burkholderiales; family Burkholderiaceae_C; genus CAIKUF01. Next base: position 23,090 of record NZ_JADJDO010000025.1, on the reverse strand, counting down.
GGCTGCCCGACGCGCAGGCGACGCGCCAGTATCTCGTCGAGACGCTGGAGACGACGCTCGAACTGCTCGCCGCCGCCGACGAGAGCGACGCGGCCTTGTACTTCTACCGCCTCGCGCTGTTCCACGAGGATCTGCATGGCGAGGCGCTGGCCACGCTCTCGCAGACGCTCGGCTTCGACGCCGGCCTGCTGCCCGCGCCCGCTACCACCGCAGTGCGCGAGCCGCTCTTCTTCCCGGCAACAGTACACGAGCTCGGCATGCAGCCGGGCGGGTTCGTGTTCGACAACGAGAAATGGGCGCACGAGGTCGCGATCCCCGAGTTCGAGATCGACGCCCAGGCCGTGAGCTGGGCCCAGTTTGCCGAGTTCGTCGAGGACGGCGGCTACGACGACGCGCGCTGGTGGACACCCGAAGGCCGGGCCTGGGTCGAGCGCGTCGAGCGGCGCTGCCCGCGCCATGTCGAGCAACTGCGTCACGGCGTGCTCGCGCAGCGCCTGGGCAAGCTCACGCGCGTGCCGCTGGCGCAGACTGCGATCCACCTCTGCTGGTACGAGGCCGACGCCTGGTGCCGCTGGGCCGGGCGCCGCCTGCCGACCGAAGTCGAGTGGGAGCATGCCGCGACGGCCGGCGCCTCGCGCGGCCTGCGCTGGGGCCAGGTCCTGGAGTGGACGGCGAGTACCTTGCGGCCCTATCCGGGCTTCGCCGCCGACCCCTGGCGCGAGGCTTCGAAACCCTGGTTCGGCCGCGCCAAGGTGCTGCGCGGCGCATCGTTCGCGACCTGCGGACGCCTGCGCGATCCGCGCCTGCGCCGCTTTCTCGCGCCCGATCGCGACGACGCGTTCAGCGGCTTTCGCAGTTGCGCGGCCTGAGCGTCGGGGCAGCAAGCGCAGCGAGGCCCGGGGCGTTCAGCTCAAGTTTCGGCGCCCAACGCGAGCGCCCGTTCGCGTTGCGCCTGTGCCGCTGCCGCATCGGGCAGCGCTTGGGTGTCCCAGCCCTGCAGGTGGCGCAGCGCGATGTCGGCGAGCGCGGCGATCCACGCGTGCTGGTCGTTCAGGCATTCGATGTAGTGGAACTCCCTGCCGCCCGCGGCGAGAAAGGCGGCGCGGGCCTCGATCGCGATCTCTTCGAGCGTCTCGAGGCAATCGGCTGCGAATCCGGGGCAGACGAGGTCCACGCGGCCGACGCCCTGCGCCGCCAGCGCGCGCAACGTCGGCTCGGTATAGGGCTCGAGCCAGCGCGCCTTGCCGAAGCGGCTCTGGAAGGTCACCGCCCATTGCTCGGGCTTCAACTGCAGCCGCTCGGCGAGCAGGCGCGCCGTCTTGCGGCACTCGCAGTGGTAGGGGTCGCCGAGCGTCAGCGTGCGCCGCGGCATGCCGTGAAAGCTCATCACGAGCCTCTCGCCGCGGCCGTGCTTCATCCAGTGATCGGTGATCCTGCCCGCCAGCGCGTCGATGTAGCCGGCGTCGTCGTGATAGTGGTTCACGAAGCGCAGCTCAGGCACGGCGCGCGTGCGCCGCGCCCAGGCCGCCACGGCGTCGATCGCGCTCGCCGTCGTCGGGCCTGAGTACTGCGGATACAGCGGCAGCACGACGATGCGCACTGCGCCCTCGGCCTTGAGTTGGGTGAGCACGCTCGCGATCGACGGGTTGCCGTAGCGCATCGCGTAGCGCACGCCGACGCGCTGGCCGCGCTGGCCCAGATAGCCCGCAAGCAGCAGCGCCTGCTTGTGCGTCCACACGCGCAGCGGTGAACCGTCGGCAGTCCAGATGCGGGCGTACTTGGCGGCCGACTTCGCCGGCCGCACGCGCAGGATGATGCCGTGCAGGATCAGCCACCAGGGCAGGCGCGGGATCTCGACGACGCGCGGGTCGCTCAGGAACTCGGCCAGGTAGCGCCGCAACGCGGGTGCGGTCGGTTCGTCGGGCGTGCCGAGGTTGCACAGCAGCACCGCGGTCGCCGGACCGGCGGGTGCCGCGCCATGGCGGTGCGCGGGCTCGGGCAGCAGTGCGCTCACGGTGCCGGTCGGGGCGGCACCGCGGCGGCGGGCCGCAGCGCCTGCAGGTCGACCATCACGCGCGCGATGTCGATCGGCTTGGTCCAGTAGCCGGCGAAGCCTGCATCCCGCGCGCGTTGCAGGTCATCATCATGGGCATCGGCCGAGCACATGTAGGCCGGCACGTCGGCCAGGTCGGGCAGGGCGCGCAGGCGCGCGAGCACGTCGTAGCCGTTCATGTCGGGCAGGTTGGCGTCGAGCACCAGCACCTGAGGCGGCCACGCGCGGGCGACCGAAAGGGCCTCGGCGCCATCCTCGGCCACCTTGAGCTCGATGCTGCCATGCAGACGCATCGCCTCCTCGAACAGGATCGCATTGATGCGGTTGTCCTCGACATAGAGCATGCGCAGCGCGGCGGGCGCCGACGCTGCAGCCGCCGCAGTGACTTCGTCCGTCTCGAGCGCCGCAGGCGCCCGCGGCAGGGCAATGCGAACCAGGGTGCCGGCGCCGCCGGGGCGCGCTTCGAGGCCAAGCTCGCCACCCATCGCCAAGGAAAGCCGGCGCGCGACCACGAGGCCGAGGCCGCTGCCCTCGCTTGTGGTCGACTCGCGGCCGAGGCGCTCGAAGGGCTGGAACAGCCTGCCGACCTGGTCCGGCGTGAGCCCCGTGCCGGTGTCCTCGACGCCGAGCACGAGCTTGTCGCCATCGGGTTCGCGCAGCGCGACCCGCACCCAGCCGCCGGGGCGGTTGTACCTGATCGCGTTGGAGACGATGCTGAGCAGCACCTGGCGCGTGCGCTGCGCGTCGGCAAGCACCATCGCGCCGGCCGCGATCTCGTTGCGCAGGACCACGCCATGCTGGCCGGCGAGCGGCCGCATCAGTTCGAAGACGGCGTCGACGATCTCCTGCAGCACCAGCGGCCGGCCATCGAGCGCGAGGCGATCCTCCTCGACGCGCTGCAGGTCGAGCAGGTCGTTGACCAGCGCGAGCAATTGCTGGCTTGCACGCAGCACGTGATCGGTGAACTCGCCCACCTGCGCCGGGCCGGCCCCTTCGGGCGCGAGGCGCAGCAACTGCGTGAATCCGATCACCGCATTCAACGGGGTGCGCATCTCGTGGCTGACGCGCGACAGGAACTCGCTCTTGGCGCGGTTCGCGATCTCGGCAGCCTGCCGATCGCACAGCTGCCGCTGGTGCGCGCGCTCGGCAGTGACGTCACGCAGCAGGAACAGGACCTGGCCCGCACCGAGCGCTGCGACGCTGGTCTCTACGACATGGTGCCCGCCATCGCTACCGTCGCAGCTGTCTTCCAGGCGCTGCACCGCGCCGCTGGCGAGTGCGCGCTGCCGCGCTGCGAGCCAACGCTGCGCCAGTGCATCGGGCAGGCCGTGGCCCAGCGGCCTGCCGCGCAGGTCGGCATGCGGCAGCGGCAGCAACGGGTGCTCGGCATGGTTGGCGCGCTGGTGCAGGCCCTCGGCGTCGATCACGAACCACAGCTCGGCCATCGCCTCGAGCAGGGCCGCCAGCAGCGCCGTCTCGCCCGGCTGTTCCGACCAGTCCGCGTGGTCTGGGCTGCGTTGCATGCGTCGCCGCTCAGTGGCCCGCGCCGCCGTCGGGCCTGACGATCGCGAAGGCGACGCTCGGCGCCAGCGCATCATCGGGGGGTGCTCCCAGGCCGATCACGCCCTGGCCGTGCAGTGTGCAGGTGCTGCGCCGCAGTGCGACGATCTCGCTCCCGGTGCCGAAGCGCACGAAGGTTCCGTTGTAGCTCAGGTCGGTGAGCTGGAACGCCCCGCCATGCCAGTCGATGCGCGCGTGCGAGCGCGACACGCGCCGATCGTCGATGGAGTAGGTTGCCTGCGGGCTGCGGCCGAGCACCACGGGCAGGTCGGCAGTGCGGAAGGTGCGCTCCAGATCGAGCCAGGCGAGGCGTATGCCTTCGGGTTCGGCCAGCGGTGCGAGGCCACCGAAGCTCGTCGTCGCCACGTCGCCGACACGGCGCACATCGAGCAGGTACAGATGCACCGGCTCGGCGCGTCCGCGCAGTTGCATCCGGTCCAGGCTGCGATAGCGCTGCCGCTCGTTTTCGCTCAGCGACTCGACCACCGTCGAGGTGACGAGCGTCTCGTTGTCGCCCGCGTGGTCGAGCAGCCGCGCAGCGACGTTGACGGCATCGCCGAAGCAGTCGCCGCCAACCTCGACCACCTCGCCGTGCGCAACGCCGACCTGCAGCTTGAGCGCCGCCCTGCGGCCGGCGGCCACCGCGAGACGTGCCTGCGCCTCGTGCATCTTCTCGGCAGCGCGCACGGCGGGCACGGGCTCGGCAAAGACAGCCATCAGGCCGTCGCCGAGCGTCTTGACAACCTGCCCTCGGTGCGCACGCACGATGCGCGAGAGTTCGTCGACGTTGCGCGTGACGACCGTCGTCGCCGCGGCATTGCCCAGCGTCTCGTACAGCGACGTGCTGCCGCGCAGGTCGGCAAACAGGACGGTGCGCTGGTGGATCGACGAGTCGGCTGACATGGCGTGCGGCGCGGTTTGGACCGTCAGTCTAAGGCCCGCCGCGGCGCGCGACCGTCGTCAAAGGTTGTCGAGGTAGGTGCGCAGCTTGTGGCTTCGCCGCAAATTGCGTGTCCGCTGCGCGGCAACTCGCTGACGCGAGTCACACAGCCGGCCAACCTACAGGTTGTCCAGATACGTGCGCAATTTGTCCGAACGGCTCGGGTGCTTGAGCTTCCTGATCGCCTTGGCCTCGATCTGGCGGATGCGCTCGCGCGTCACGTCGAACTGCTTGCCGACCTCTTCGAGCGTATGGTCGGTGCTCATCTCGATGCCGAAGCGCATGCGCAGCACCTTGGCCTCGCGCGGCGTCAGGCTGTCGAGGATGTCCTTCACCACGTCGCGCAGGCCGGCCTGCATCGCGGCCTCGATTGGCGCCGTGTTGTTGGTGTCCTCGATGAAGTCGCCGAGGTGCGAGTCGTCGTCGTCGCCGATCGGCGTCTCCATCGAGATCGGCTCCTTGGCGATCTTCATGATCTTGCGGATCTTGTCCTCGGGGATCTCCATCTTCTCGGCGAGCGTCGGCGCGTCGGGCTCGAAGCCGAACTCCTGCAGGTGCTGGCGCGAGAGCCGGTTCATCTTGTTGATCGTTTCGATCATGTGCACCGGGATGCGGATCGTGCGCGCCTGGTCGGCGATCGAGCGCGTGATCGCCTGCCTGATCCACCACGTCGCGTAGGTCGAGAACTTGTAGCCGCGCCGGTATTCGAACTTGTCGACCGCCTTCATCAGGCCGATGTTGCCTTCTTGAATGAGGTCGAGGAACTGCAGGCCGCGGTTGGTGTACTTCTTGGCGATCGAGATCACGAGGCGCAGGTTCGCTTCGATCATCTCCTTCTTCGCGTCGCGGCTCGCCTTCTCGCCCTCGTTCATGCGCTTGTTGATCTTCTTCAGGTCCTCGAGCGGCACGACGGCCCTGGCCTGCTGGTCGATCAGCTTCTTCTGCAGCTCCTGGATCGGCGGCAGGTTGCGCGCCAGCACGGCGCTGTAGGCCTTGCCGGATGCGACCTCGCGCTCGGCCCACTTCAGGTTCAGGATGTTGGGCGGGAAGTGCTTGATGAAGTATTCCTGCGGCATGCCGCACTTGTCGACGAGGATCTTGCGCAGCTCGCGCTCGTAGCGGCGCACGTCATCGACCTGCGAGCGCAGGATGCCGCACAGCTTCTCGATCGTCTTGACGGTGAAGCGGATCGTCATCAGCTCGGTGCTGATCGCGTGCTGCGCCCGGCTGTACGACGGCGACTGGTAGCCTTCTTTCTCGAACGCCCGGCGCATCTTCTCGAAGTTGCCGCGCAGCGCGTCGAACTTGACGATCGCCGCGCTCTTCAACTCCTCGAGCTTCTTGGTCAGCGCCCTCGAGCCGCCCTGGCCGTCGTCATCGTCGTCCTCGTCGAAGAAGTCGACGTCCTCCTCGGCCACGTAGTCGTCGGCCTCGTCGGCGAGCACGAAACCATCGACGACCTCGGAGATCTGCATCTGGCCGGCGGCAATCCTGTCGGCGTAGGAGAGGAGCTCGGCGATCGTCGTCGGGCTGGCGCTGATGGCGAGCATCATCGCCTGCAGGCCGCCCTCGATGCGCTTGGCGATCTCGATCTCGCCCTCGCGCGTCAGCAGCTCGACGGTGCCCATCTCGCGCATGTACATGCGCACCGGGTCGGTGGTGCGGCCGAACTCCGAGTCGACCGTCGACAGCGCCGCCTCGGCCGCCTCTTCGGCCTCTTCTTCGGTCGCGGTGGTCGTGCCGCCCCCGGCGATCAGCAGCGTCGCCGCGTCGGGCGCCTGCTCGTAGACCGCGATGCCCATGTCGTTGAGCATCGATACGATGGCTTCGAGGATCTCGTTGTCGACCAGTTTCTCGGGCAGGTGGTCGTTGATCTCCTGGTGCGTCAGGAAGCCGCGCGTCTTGCCCATCTTGATGAGCGTCTTCAACTCCTGGCGGCGCTTGGTGACCTCTTCCTCGGTGAGCGCGGTCTCGTCGAGGCCGAACTCGCGCATCAGCGCGCGCTCCTTGGCGCGCGAGACCTTCATCCGCAGCGGCTTGGCCTTGGCCTTGCTCTCGGCATCTTCGGCCTCGGGCTCGCCGGAGAACTCGGCCTCGACGTCGGAGAAGTCCTCCTCGACGACCTCGGGCTTGCCCTTGCTGACCGGGCCCTTGCCCTTGGCGGGGACGGCCTTCGCAGCCGGCTTGGCAGGTGCCTTGGCGGCCGGCTTCGCCGCGGGCTTCGCGACCGACGGCTTGTGGGCGGCGGCGGTAGGCGCCGGCTTCTTCCGGTTGTCCGGCGCGGCGGCCTTGGCGGGGGCGGTCTTCTTCGCGGTCATGCAGCAAGTCCTTGGATGATTGGGGGCGCGGGTCGGGCGCGAAAACGCTTACGCCGCCACAGGCACATTCGCACCTGCGGGCCCGGTTGCTCTGGGGCAAGCTCGCGTGAGCATCGACGATTGCTTGCAGCCCTTGCGGGTGAGGGTGGCCTTTTGAGGGGACCCTGGGTCGACAGGGTGGCCGGGCCCGGAGGTACTGCTGTCACTCTTGCCGCAAACCGGGCATTATCGTCGAGAAGAGCTGTTTCGTCAAAGAAACCGACGGGTTTGGGCTACCCGCGCCGGTGGGCGCGTCAACGAGCGCGAGCGACCGCTGCCGCGTCGGCGCGCTTGCGGCGCCGGTCCTGTTCGGCCCCGAGTTCGCGCAGCCGTTCACGGGCCGCGGCGTCCGTCTCTGCGGCGCGGCTCAGGGCCGCCATCTCGCTGGCAAGGCGCTCGATCCACATGCGGTCGACGAGCGACTGGAGCTCCGGCAGCGCCATGTCGTCCGCCAGCGCATGCGCCGTGACCAGCTGCGCCGCGAGCCCGGCATGCTCGGAGCCGGCCAGCGCCGCGTCGAGCGCCGACCACGGCGTGGCGCCGTGGTCGCTGAGATGGCGCTCGAGCCAGGCACAAAGGTCGCCGTGCGGGGCGGGCAGGGCGTGCAGCAACTCGTGGTCAGCCGGCTCGAGCGCATCCCACCACTCGCTGTGGAGCAGCAACATGCGCAGTGCATGGTCGGCGCGGCTTGCCGGCGCGCTGCGCGGCCGGGCGCTGTTTCGCGGCGGCCGTGCCAGCCTCGGCGCCGCCGGGAAACCGCCCGCCGGCCGGCCGACTTGCCACAGATCGGCCAGATCGTCGGCCGGGAGCGCCGCGGCCTGGGCGATCTCGGCCAGCAACTGGCGCTTCAATGCACCGTCGGGCAGTGCGCTCCACAGCGGGCGTGCATTCGCGAGCAAGCGCGCGCGCCCCTCGGCGCTGGCCATGTCGCAGCCTTCGCGCGCGGCCTCGACGAGTTGGCGCGACAGCGGCACGGCCTGCGCAATCAGGCGCTCGAAGGCCGGCGCGCCTTGCGCGCGCACGAAGGAATCCGGATCGTGCTCGGGCGGCAGGAACAGGAAGCGTACGCTGCGCGTATCGGTCGCATGCGGCAGCGCGGCTTCGAGCGCGCGACCCGCCGCCTTGCGCCCGGCGGCGTCGCCGTCGAAGCTGAACATCACCGCGTCGGTGAAGCGAAAGAGCTTCTGCACATGTTCGGCGGTGCACGCCGTTCCCAGCGTGGCCACCGCGTTCGGGAAGCCGAGCTGGGCCAGCGCGACCACGTCCATGTAACCTTCGACGACGAGCGCGAACCCGCGCAGGCGCAGCCCCGCGCGTGCCTCGTGCAGCCCGTAGAGCTCGCGTCCCTTGACGAACACCGGCGTCTCGGGCGAATTGAGGTATTTGGGCTCGCCGCGGTCGAGCACGCGCCCGCCGAAGCCGATGACATCGCCCTGCACCGAGCGGATCGGAAACATGATGCGGTCGCGGAAGCGGTCGTAGCGCTTGGCCTCGCCGTCGCCCTCGGCCTCGTGCGCGATCACGAGGCCGCTCTCCTCGAGCAGCGGGTCGTCGTAGCGCGGAAACACGCTCGCCAGGCCGCGCCAGCCTTCGGGTGCGTAACCGAGCCCGAACTGCGCCGCGATCTCGCCGCTCAGGCCGCGCGCCTTGAGGTAGTCCACCGCGCGCGGGCTCGCCTTCAACTGCTTGCGGTAGTGCTCCGCGGCCCGCGCGAGCACGTCGGTGAGTGTCGCTTGGCGTTGGCGCGCCTCGACCGCCCTTTGCCGCTCCTCAGGCGTAGCCTCGTCCTCGGGCACCGGCATGCCGACCTGCTGCGCCAGGTCGCGCACCGCGTCGGGGAACGACATCCCGGCATGTTCCATCAGGAAGCCGATCGCGTTGCCATGCACGCCGCAGCCGAAGCAGTGGTAGGTCTGCCGCGTCGCGCTGACGGTAAAGCTCGGCGTCTTCTCGCCGTGGAAAGGGCAAAGCCCCTTGTGCGTCGCGCCGGCCTTCTTGAGCTGCACATGGCGCCCGATGAGCTCGACGATGTCGGCGCGGGCGAGCAGGTCGTGCAGGAAGGCGGGCGGGATCACGCGGGCAGTCTAACCAAGCCCCGCGCTAAGCCGCCGGTACCTGCGGGGGCGGATGGCTTCGGGAATGCCCAGGGCCGCCGCGCCGGGCCGCCCCAAGCAAGGCCCTACCCTCGCGGAGGGTCGCTCGACGTACCCGGCGAGCGGGGTGTGGTCGCTAAACCGCGAAGTCCTCGAGCTTCTTGCCCGCGGCCAGCGCAGCCTTGAGCCAATTCGGGCGCAGCCCGCGGCCGCTCCAGGTATCGCCGGTCGCGCCATTGCGATACTTCGCGGCGACCTTGCCGCCGGAAGTGGCCTTGGCCTTGCCTCCTGCAGCGCGTGCGCTCAGATCGGCTAGCGACAGGCCATGCTCGGCCATCAGTGCCTTGACTTTCGCGATGGCGTCGGCGCGTTCGGTGCGCGCCGCATCCTCGATCTGCTTGTCGATCGCGGCCCGCTGGGCCAACAGGTCCTTCAGATTGCTCATTGCGGTTTCATCCTCGGTGCGGTGAAATAACCCGGTGCCATCGACAACGCAGAATCCAATCTCAGGGAATTTGCCGAACGGCCGGCACGCCGAGTATATGACCGCTTTCAGGGATTTGCATCTGCCGGCGGCACATAACCCACCGGCTTGTCGGCTCCATCGCCAAACAGGAACAGCTCCATCTGCCGCGCGAGATACTGGCGCGCGCGCTGGTCGGCAAGATTGAGCCGATTCTCGTTGACGAGCATGGTCTGATGCTTCATCCACGCCTCCCAACCCTGGCGGCTGATGCTGGCGTAGATTCGCTTGCCGAGTTCACCGGGATAGGGTGCGAAATCAAGACCTTCCGCCTCCTTCTTCAGGTAACTGCAATTCACGGTGCGGGCCATGGTTCGGTAACTCCTTGTTGGATGGGGGTTGAATGCTGCGCATCGACTTCGATCGTCACAGCTTCTTCAACAGGACCTGCGAGCGCCGATCCCAGTTGTACTTGCGCTTGCGCGCCTCGGGCAGCCGGTCCGGATCGACCAGCTGGAAACCGCGCTTGAGAAACCAGTGCATGGTGCGCGTGGTGAGCACGAAAATACTGTCGAGCCCCATTGCGCGGGCGCGCTGCTCGATGCGCTTCAACATCCGTTCGCCGTCGCCCTGGCCCTGGACATGCGGCGACACGGTCAGCGCCGCCATTTCGGCGGTGTGCGCCTCGGGATAGGGGTATAGCGCCGCGCAGCCAAATATCACACCGTCGTGCTCGATCACCGTGTAGTGACCGATATCGCGCTCGATCTCGGTGCGGTCGCGCTTGACGAGCGTACCGTCCTGCTCGAAAGGTTCGATCAACTGCAGAATGCCGCCGATATCGTCAGCCGTCGCTTCGCGCAGGCTCTCGAGTTTCTCGTCGACGACCATCGTGCCGATGCCGTCGTGGGTATAGACCTCCATCAGCAGCGCGCCGTCGACCGCAAAGGGCAGGATATGCGAGCGCTCGACGCCGCCGCGGCAGGCCTTCACGCAATGCTGCAGATAAAACGCCGCGTCGGTGGGTTGCGTCGGATTGGGCAGTGCGGCGAGCAGGCGCTCGGCTTCGGCGAGCGCGAGTTCAGTGTCGATCGCGCTCTCGGGGTCGCTCCGGTCTTCGCGGATGCCGGGCACTTCGGTCAGGAAGAGCAGTTTGTCGGCCTGCAGCGCGATCGCGGTGCTGGTTGCCACGTCCTCCATCGACAGATTGAACGCCTCGCCGGTGGGCGAGAAGCCGAACGGCGACAGCAGTACCACGGCGCCGATGTCGATCGCGGCCCGGATCGCCGCCGCATCGACCTTGCGCACGAGGCCGCTTTGCTGGAAGTCGACGCCGTCGACGATGCCGACCGGCCGCGCGGTCAGGAAATTGCCCGACACGACGCGCACCGTCGCATTGGCCATCGGCGTGTTGGGCAGGCCCTGCGAGAACGCGGCCTCGATCTCGAAGCGCAGCTGGCCCGCGGCCTCCTGCGCGCAGTCGAGCGCCACCGCATCGGTGATGCGCCGGCCGTGGCTGAATTGCGACGCGTGCCCCTTGGCGCGCAACTGCTCGTTGACCTGCGGCCGAAAGCCATGCACGAGCACGAGCTTGATCCCCATCGCGTGCAGGATCGCGACGTCCTGCACGAAGAGGTTCAACTTGCCCGCGGCGACGAGTTCGCCCGCGATCGCGACGACGAAGGTCTTGCCCCGGTACGCATGCACGTACGGTGCCACGGCGCGGAACCAGGGCACGAAGGTGTGGGGAAAGACGAGGCTCATCGACTGCGGGCGCTGGGGGTGGCGGGATTGTGCCGCATTGATCTGCGGCGGCCGGATACCCCCTATTCGAGGGGTTGACAGAGTGCGGGGGGGACTCTCCGACACCGGCTGCCGGGCGGGCGCCGGGCCACAACGACTCAACAACAACGAGGTGCCCTGATGAATCCCAGTTTGACGATGCTCAAGCGCGCAGTGCCTTTGGCCTGCGCATCACTTCTTCTTGTTGCAGGTGCCGCGCAGGCGGCGCTGGAGGACCGCGACCTGGACGGCGATACGGTGGTCGATGCGTTCTACGACACCGATCTGGACATTACCTGGCTGCGCAATGCCAACGTGAACGGCCAGATGGACTGGGACACCGCCGTCGCCTGGGCCGACGGCTACAACCTTGGCGGCCACAGCGACTGGCGGCTGCCGACGGGCGCCTGTTATGGCTGGAATTGCCGCAGCAGCGAGATGGGGCACCTCTGGTACGACGAACTCGGCAACTCGCCCGGCCCCATGACCAACACTGGCGACTTCCAGAATCTGCTGTCCTCCGTTTACTGGTCTGGTACTGAGGAAGGTCCGGACTACGCGTATTGGTTCGGCACCGACGACGGCAACCAGGGCTATTACCTCAAGAACAACTTGTTCTACGCCATGGCGGTAACCAACGGCGACGTGGGCATGGTCCCCGAGCCCGAAACCTACGCCCTGATGCTCGCCGGTCTGGCCGGCTTGGCGCTCGCAAGGCGCCGCCGGCAGCGTTGAGCGCGCGCCGGTGTCCGGGGTGACCCAATCCGGTCGCCCCGCGTCGATGCCGGCTACGTGTTCTCGCCTGTGCCCTTTGCGGGGTTGTGGTCCGCAGGCGGTTCGAGGCTTTCCAGATCGGCCATGTCCTTCAGCCGCCCGCTGGCCCGCTTGTTGGTCTTGAAGTCCTCGAGGCCGATGATGTTGAGACGTATGCCGCCCAGTTCGGCCTGCTCGCGGCGCCGGAAGCAAGCCTCGAAATCGACCCCGTCGATGGCAGTCAGCAAGTCAATGCGGCGCGGCGGCTGACCGAGCTGCACCACACTCTCGTTACCGAAGTCGGCAAGTCTCAGGCCCAGCGATCCGAAGCCGAAGTCGCTCAGTGCGTTCAACAACCGTCCGAGGTTGTCTGCGGACGGCCTGACCCAGAAGTCGATGTCGCCTGTGTAGCGCGGATGGCCGTGCGCGGCCAGCGCGTAGCCGCCGACGACCAGATATTCAACGCCGTGCGCGTTGAGCAACTCGGCAAACTCTTTGAAGCCGCGGTTCAGCATCGTGGCTGCTCCCCGGCGGCGACTCGCTCTGCGCGCGCAGTACCTCGACGGCCGCAATGCGTTCGGCCATCGGCCTGGTCAGCCAGAAGCTCAAGTCGGCACTTCGCTGAGGGTGCCGCGGAAGGACTCGCACCTTGACTTGCATGCCGAGATTATCGTTCGGCAGCGTTCAGTGTTTCGGCGCCGCCATGCCTCGGGGCCTGGGCCGATTTCACCGGGCACGGCGGGGCCGCCTGCGTGCGATCATCGCCGCATGCGCCAGCGACTCAAGATGCTCTTCGACAGCCTGCTGCCCCCCGCGCCCGGCGCCGATCCGGGCGCGGCCGAGCACGCGCTGCAACTTGCCACCGCGGTCATGCTCGTCGAGGTGATGCGCGCCGACGCGAGCTTTCACGCCGGCGAGCGCGAGGCGGTGCAAGCCGCGCTGCGCGACAAGTTCGCACTCACCGGCGACGACGCACAGGCCCTCGCCGAACTCGCCGAGACGACCGCCCACCAGGCGACCGACCTGTTCACCTTCACCTCGCGCATCAACGAGCGCTTCGAGATGGCGCAGAAGCTGCGCATGATCGAGCACATGTGGCAGGTCGCCTATGCCGACGGCCACCTGAGCGACCACGAGCGCCACGTGCTGTGGCGCATCGCCGACCTGCTGCACGTGCCGCAGGGCGCGTACGTGAACGCGCGGATGCGCGCGCAGCAGGCGAGCGAGGCCGGGCGGGGCGCGGCCACGTAGGCGGGCCCGACGCCGCGAGCCGGCGCACCGATAATCCGGGCCTCTTGAACACGCCCGTTTCCCCTCTGGCGGCTGCCGCGTCGCCGCCGCTGCCGACCATCACCTTCCCCGAGTCGCTGCCCGTCTCGGCTCGCCGCGATGAGATCGCGCAGGCGCTGCGCGAGCACCAGGTCGTCATCGTCTGCGGTGAGACGGGCTCGGGCAAGACGACGCAACTGCCCAAGCTCGCACTCGCGCTCGGCCGCGCCGCCAAGGGCAAGCTGATCGGCCACACGCAACCGCGGCGCATCGCGGCGTCCAGCGTCGCCAAGCGCATCGCGCAGGAATTGAACTCGCCGCTCGGCGATGTCGTCGGCTACAAGGTGCGCTTCCAGGACCGTCTCTCGCCCGGGGCACGCGTCAAGCTGATGACCGACGGCATCCTGCTCGCCGAGACGCAGTCCGACCCGCTGCTGCGCGCCTACGACACGCTGATCATCGACGAGGCGCACGAGCGCAGCCTGAACATCGACTTCCTGCTCGGCTACCTGCGCCAGTTGCTGCCCCGGCGCCCGGACCTGAAGCTCGTCATCACGTCGGCGACGATCGACGCCGAGCGCTTCGCGCAGCATTTCGCGCAGGACGATCGGGCCGCGCCGGTGATCCAGGTCTCGGGGCGACTGTTTCCCGTCGAGCAGCGTTGGCGCCCGTTCCAGGAAGGGCGCGACTACGACCTCAACAGCGCGATCGCCGACGCGGTGGACGAGCTGTGGCAGGGCGCGGGCGGCGGCGACATCCTCGTCTTCCTGCCCGGCGAGCGCGAGATCCGCGAGGCGGCGGACCATTTGCGCAAGCACCTCGCGAGCGCGCACGCGCGCGCCGGGCCGGTCGAGATCCTGCCGCTCTTCGCGCGCCTGTCGCAGGCCGAGCAGGATCGCGTCTTCGAAGCCGGCAACGCAAGGCGCATCGTGCTCGCGACCAACGTTGCCGAAACCTCGCTCACCGTTCCCGGCATCCGCTACGTGATCGACAGCGGCGAGGCGCGCGTCAAGCGCTACAGCTACCGCAACAAGGTCGAGCAACTGCAGGTCGAGGCGATCAGCCAGGCGGCGGCCAACCAGCGCGCCGGGCGCTGCGGGCGCGTCGCCGACGGCATCTGCATCCGGCTCTACGACGAGGCTGGCTTCGCCGCCCGGCCGCGCTTCACCGACCCCGAGATCCTGCGCTCCTCGCTGGCGGCGGTGATCCTGCGCATGAAGGCGCTGCGCCTGGGCGAGGTCGAGGACTTCCCCTTCGTCGACCCGCCGCCGCGGCGCGCGATCGCCGACGGCTATGCGCTGCTCGGCGAGCTCGGCGCGGTGGACGAGGGCAATGGGCTCACCACCATCGGCCGCGAGCTCGCGCGCCTGCCGCTCGACCCGCGCATCGGCCGCATGATCCTCGAAGCGCGCACGCGCGAGTCGCTCGCCGAGGTTCTGATCATCGCGTCGGCGCTCACCGGCCAGGACGTTCGCGACCGCCCGCTCGAGGCGCAGCAGGCCGCCGACGAGAAGCACAGGAAGTTCGACGACGAGAAGTCGGAGTTCATGGGCTATCTGAAGCTCTGGAAGTGGATCGAGGAGGGGCGCGGCCACGGCGACAAGGCGGCACCTCCCTCCCTCGCGCGGCGGGGGAGGGACGGGGAGGGGGTGCTCCATTCAGCCGCCAGCGGCGCCGAAGGCGCCATGCACCGCCTGTCGAACCGGCAGCAGGAGCAACGCCTGCGCGACAGCTTCGTCAGCGTGCGCCGCGTGCGCGAGTGGCGCGACATCCATTCGCAGTTGCACACCGTCGTCGCCGAACACGGCTGGCGGCTGAACACGCTGCCGGCGAGCTACGAGCAGGTCCACGTTGCACTGCTCGCCGGGCTGTTGGGCAACGTGGGCCTGAAGAGCGATGACGACGAGTGGTATCTGGGCGCACGCGGCATCCGCTTCTGGCGCCATCCGGGCGCGCATCTGTCGAAGAAGCCCGGCCGCTGGCTGGTTGCCGCCGAGCTCGTCGAGACGACGCGGCTCTACGGCCGCGGCCTCGCAGCGATCGAGCCGCAGTGGATCGTCGGCCTCGCCGGCCACCTGCTGCAGCGCCAGTTGCTCGAGCCGCACTGGGAGAAGAAGGCGGCCGAGGTCGTCGCGCTCGAGCGGGCGACGCTCTATGGCCTCGTGCTCTACCACAACAAGCGCGTCAACTACGGCCTCGTCGACCTGCCCGGTGCGCGCGAAATCTTCATCCGCGAGGCGCTCGTCGGTGACGGCTGGGAGACGAAGTTGCCCTTTCTGGCCCACAACCGCAAGCTCGTGCGCCAGGTCGAGGAGCTCGAGCACAAGTCGCGCCGCCAGGACGTGCTCGTCGACGACGAGCTGATCTTCGCCTTCTACGAGCAGCAGATCCCGGCCGATGTCTGCAGCGGCAATGGCCTGGAACGCTGGTACCGCGACGAGGCCAAGCGCCAGCCGCGATTGCTGCACCTCGCCCGCGACGAACTGATGCGCCACGAGGCGGCCGGCATCACGACGGCGAGTTTTCCGAAGCTCGTGCGCCTGGGCGGCATCGACTGTGCCGCGGCCTACCTGCACGCGCCCGGCGACGCGAAGGACGGCCTGACGGTCACGGTGCCGATCTACGCGCTGAACCAGGTCGACGAGGCACGCTGCGAATGGCTGGTGCCGGGCATGATCGAAGACAAGGTGCTCGCGCTCGTCAAGAGCCTGCACCAGCGCCCGCGCTCGCGGCTGATGCCGCTGGCCGAATATGCCAAGGCTTTCGTCGCCGAGACGGCCGACGCCAGCGGCGGCCTGCTCGACGCGCTGCTGGCCCATGTACGCGCGCGCACCCAGCTCGACGTGCGGCGCAACGACTTCAAGCTCGAGCAGCTGGCGCCGCACCTGTTCATGAACTTCCAGATCGTCGATGAGCACGGGCGCCAGCTCGGCATGGGGCGCAACTGCGCGGCGTTGAAGGCCGAGCTCGGCGATCAGGCGCGCTCGGCCTTCCAGGCGCTGGCGGGGCTCAAGCTCGGGCCCGCGCCAGCGTCCGCCGCGTCCGTGCCCGCAGCCGCGCCGCGTCGCGCGCAGCCGGCCGCGGCATCTGCGCCTGCGCCGGCGCCGGCCGCGGCGCGCTACACCGCGTGGACCTTCGGCGAGTTGCCCGAGCTGATGGAGATCGCGCGCGGCAGCCAGCGCCTGATCGGATTCCCGGCGCTGATCGACTGTGTCGACCACGTCGAGATCGAGGTCTTCGACGAACCCGCGGTAGCCGCGGCGAAGCATCGTGCGGGGCTGCGCCGCCTCGTCGCGCTGCAGATCAGGGACGCGCTGCGCTACCTCGAGAAGAACATCCCCGACCTGCAGAAGATGGCGGTGGCCTACATGGCGCTCGGCACGGCCGACGAACTGCGCGCACAGATCGTCGACACCGCGCTCGACCGCGCCTTTCTTGCCGACCCGCTGCCCACCGACGCGGCCGCATTCGAGCGTCGCCTTGCCGAGGGCCGCGGCCGGCTGACGCTGATTGCGGGCGAGATCGCGCGCGCGGCAGCGCAGGTGCTCGCCGAGTACGCGCAGGCGCTGCGCAAGTTGAAGGACTCGCGCCCGCCGAGGGACGTTGCCGACGACGTCCAGGCGCAGCTCGCGCGACTGTGCGCGAAGGACTTCATTGCCGCCACGCCCTGGGCACAGTTCGCGCACCTGCCGCGCTACCTGAAGGCGATCACGCTGCGCCTCGACAAGCTGCGCGCCGATCCGGCGCGCGATGCGCAGCGCATGGCTGAGCTGCGCCCGATCGAACAGCGCTGGCTACGCCTCGTCGCCGATCGCAAGGGCAAGCCCGACGCGCGCCTCGATGAATTTCGCTGGCTGCTCGAGGAACTGCGCGTGAGCCTGTTCGCGCAGGAGCTGCGCACGCCGCAGCCGGTGAGCGTCAAGCGCCTCGACAAGGCGTGGCAGCAGCTCTCGCGCTGATCCACCCCGCCGCTACAATCCCAACGTTTCGGGGTGTAGCGCAGCCTGGTAGCGCAACTGGTTTGGGACCAGTAGGTCGCGAGTTCGAATCCCGCCACCCCGACCAGCGGCGCCCGGCGCGCTTTGTGTGCATCTCGAAGCTTCCCGCCCGCCACGATGAACCGCTCGCTCCAGACGACGTCGTATCGCGCGCTTGCGCCCGCCGGCGCCGGTGAGGCACCGGTCACGCTCTCGGTCGTCGTTCCCGTCTACAACGAAGCGCCGGTGATCGCCGACTTTCACCGGCGCCTCGCGGCCGTGCTGCAAGCGCTGACTGTCAGCGCCGAGATCGTCTACGTCAACGACGGCAGCCGCGATGACTCGATGCGCCTGCTGCGCGCGTTTGCCGATGCCGATGTGCGCGTCGTGCTGCTCGACTTCAGCCGCAACTTCGGCAAGGAGATCGCGATGACCGCCGGCCTCGACCACGCGGCCGGCAGCGCGGTGATCGTGATCGACGCCGACCTGCAGGATCCGCCCGAGCTGATCCCCGACATGCTGCGCGAATGGCAGGCCGGCGCCGACGTGGTGCTGATGCGCCGCGAGAGCCGCGAGGGCGAGAGCTGGTTCAAGAAGGCGAGCGCGAGCGCGTTCTACCGCTTCATCGGCTCGATCGGCGAGATGCCGATCCCGGCCGACGTCGGCGACTTCAGGCTGCTCTCCCGGCGCGCCGTCGAGGCGCTGCGCCTGATGCCCGAACGCACGCGCTTCATGAAGGGCCTGTTCGCATGGGTGGGCTTCAACCAGGTGACGCTGGCCTACCGGCGCGACGCGCGCTTCGCGGGCGAGACCAAGTGGAACTACTGGCGCCTGTGGAACCTGGCGCTCGAGGGCATCACCTCGTTCAGCTCGGCGCCGCTCAAGCTCGCGAGCTACGTCGGCCTTGCCGCCGCCGTCTACGCGCTCGGCGCCGGCGCCTACGTGCTCGGCAAGGCGCTGCTGTTCGGCGACCCGGTGGCCGGCTATCCGTCGCTGATGGTCACGGTGCTCTTCCTCGGCGGCGTGCAGTTGATCGCGCTCGGCATCATCGGTGAGTACCTGGCGCGCATGTTCGTCGAGGTCAAGGGCCGGCCGCTGTACCTGCTCGCGGGCATCTACCGCCGCCGCACGCTGCCGGCCGACGCACCGCGCATCGAGGATCCGCCACCGCCATGAAGTGCGGCCGCCTGCTGCTGTGGGTGCTGGTGGCGGTGGTGCTGGCGCGGTTGGCGAGCCTCGGCCTGTATCCGCTGCTCGATACCACCGAGGCGCGCTACGGCGAGATCGGACGCAAGATGCTCGCCAGCGGCAACTGGCTCACGCCGCAGTGGGACGCGGGCGTGCCGTTCTGGGGCAAGCCGCCGCTGTCGTTCTGGGCCAGCGCGGCGGCTATGGCCGTCTTCGGTATCGGCGAGTTCGGCGCGCGCTTCGCGAGCTTCGCTTTCGCCGTCGCGACGGCCGCGCTGTTCTGGCGCTGGCCGCACGCGCCGGCGCGCCGCAACGAGGCTGCGCTCGCAGCCGCGCTCGTGCTGCTGTCGTCGGTGCTCGGTTTCCTGATCGCGGGCGCCGTGGCGACCGACGTGTTCATGGTCCTGGGCATGACGCTGTCGATGGTCGCGTTCTGGAACGCGCTGCAGCAAGGCTCGCGTGCCGCGGTCGACCGCTGGGGCTTCTTCGCCGGCCTCGCGATCGGGCTGCTTGCCAAGGGCCCGGTGGCGCCCGTGATGACGGGCATCGCGCTCTTGCTCTGGCTCGTGTGGACGCGCCGCATCGGCGATGCGTGGCGCGCGCTGCCGTGGTTGCGCGGCCTGCTGCTCACGCTCGCGCTGACGCTGCCCTGGTACCTTGCCGCCGAGGCGGCGACGCCGGGCTATCTGCACTACTTCATCGTCGGCGAGCATTGGCAGCGCTTCACCGTGCCCGGCTGGGAGGGCGACCTCTACGGCGACGGCCATGAGCGCCCGCGCGGCTCGATCTGGCTCTATGCGGCGGCTGCGGCCATGCCCTGGACGCTGGTCGCGCTGGCACTGCTCGTCTGGCCCCGCAAGCCGGTCTCGACAGCGGCTCGCCGGCCGGCACCCGACCCGCAGATGGCCTATCTGTGCTGCTGGGTACTCGCGCCACTGCTGCTGTTCACGCTCGCGCGCAACGTGCTCGAGGCCTACGCGCTGCCCGCGCTGCCGGCCTTCGCGCTGATCACCGCGCGCCTGGCGATGGAGCGCATGCCGCGCGGCGCGGCGAGCCCGGTCTGGCTGCTCGGGCTCGTGACCCCGCTCGTCGGCGCCGCCATCCTCGTCATCGGTGCGCAGCGCATCGACGGCCGCGCCCAGCGCACGCTGCTCGCGCATCCGCACGACCCGAACGCACCGCTCGTCTACCTCTTCCGGCGCCCGTTCTCGGGCCAGTTCTACTCGCAGGGCCGTGCGATCGAAGTGCGCGAGCGTGACGCCGCACTCGCCTGGCTGGCGAGCGACATGCCGGCGACGCTGCTCGTTCCCGATTACGAGTTCGAACGACTGGCACTCAAGGACGACCCGCGCTGGCGCGATGTGGCGCGCCACGGGCACTACGTGATGCTCGTGCCGCGGCGCGCCGTGAGTCCGCCGGGCCGCCCCTAGGGCGAATACCGGAGTGCGAAGCACGAAGGAATTCCAACGAAGGAATTCCAGTGACAGCGCGCTTACACTGCGCCCGACTGCCCGTAGCTCAACCGGATAGAGCAGCTGCCTTCTAAGCAGCAGGTCGGGGGTTCGAGTCCCTCCGGGCAGGCCACTTCAAGGAATCAGGTCCACGCACAAAGACCGAAACACACCTGATTCACCTACGAAAGATGTCCCTCGATGCATTCACGATGACGCACAAGGGCGATTGAGTATCGGCGATTGCATCGCGTATAGCTACGGGATACACTCGGGCTCATGATCCTGAGCTTCAGGCATCGCGGGGTGGAAGCCTTCTTCACGACC
Source organism: Ideonella sp. (assembly GCF_016702655.1). Classification (GTDB taxonomy): domain Bacteria; phylum Pseudomonadota; class Gammaproteobacteria; order Burkholderiales; family Burkholderiaceae_C; genus CAIKUF01. The sequence goes on along the minus strand of NZ_JADJDO010000025.1, from coordinate 2,877 downwards.
GGAAGCAAGGCGGGTATCCAGGCGGCGCACGCCGGCAAGCTGGGGGCGATGCTCCGGCGCCTGAACGAGGCCGCCAAGCCGCAGGACATGAACCTGCCCGGCTGGAGACTGCACCCGCTCAAGGGTGAGCTCAAGGGCCATTGGTCGGCTTGGGTCAGCGGCAACTGGCGGCTGACCTTTCGATTCGTCGGGCCGGACGCCGAGCTGGTCGATTACCTCGACTACCACTGAACAAGGGGCTTCACCATGGCAAGGATGTTCAACCCTCCCCATCCCGGCCTGACGCTGCGCGACGACGTGCTGCCGGCGCTCGGGCTCAACGTCACCGAGGCGGCGGTGCAACTCGGCGTGTCGCGCGTGGCCTTGTCGCGCGTGCTCAACGGGCGCGCGGCGGTCTCGCCCGAGATGGCGCTGCGTATCGAGGCCTGGCTCGGCTTGGATCGCGGCGGCGATGCCCGCGTGTGGCTGGCCGAGCAGACGGCTTACGACCTCTGGCAGACACAGCAGCGCATGAAGTTCGAGCGCGTGAAGGTGAAGCCGGCGCCGCTGGCCGCTTGACGAAGAAGAACCGCGCCCGGCCGGCATGCCGGGCACCGTGGCTTGTTTCGCCGCGCCTAGGCTGATCCTCGAACACCCGCTCCCCGGCGGGCTGGCCGCGTTCAAGCATGGGGCGGGTGGGTTCGAAACGGTCAGGATCGAGGCTTGCGCGCGATGATCGTGCAGAAGCGCTTGTGCGTGTCGTTGGGCGCGGCAAACTCGGCCGCCTCGCAGCGCTCGATCTGCCAGCCGGCAAAGCGCGCACGCAACTCGTCCGCGCCGAACAGGCAGTGGGCCGAAAGGTCGAACATCTCGAGGTAGGTCGTGCCCTCGACGAGCACGTTGACGATGGCCACGCCGCCCGGCCGCACATGGGCCTGCAGTTGCGCCAGCACACGCCGTGCGACCGGACAGTCGAAGAACATCAGCAGGCCGATCGACGCGACGGCGTCGTAGTCGGCGTCGAGGGTGTGCGCGCGCAGATCGGCACGCAGCCCGTGCACCGCGGCGCCTTCGCGCGCTGCGCGCGCGCGCACATGCTCGATTGCGGCCGCGCTCGCGTCGAGCGCGGTGACCGTGCAGCCCTGGCGCGCGGCGGCAAAGGCCAGGTTGCCCAGGCCGCAGCCGAAGTCGAGCACCTCGCCGTGCAGGTAGGGCAGGGCCAGCAGCTCGAACGGGTTGAGCGCGAGCGCGGCGTCGCCCGCCTGGCGCCGGAACTGCGCGTCGAAGAAGGAAACGCTGTGCGTGGGTGTCACGGCGCGAAGATAACGCACGCGCGCCTGCGCCGACAATCGTCCTGTGCGCGGCACCTGCCTGGCGCGCGATGCCGATGCCCCTGCCCGAACCCGCCCTGGTCCTGCTGAATCCGCGCGCAGCGAACGGGCGCGCGCGCTCGCTCGCCGGGCCGATCGCGCAGTGGCTCGCGGCGCGGGCACCGCAGGTGCGTTGCGAAGCGCCGGACGGCGTTGCCGAGGCGCGGTCGCTGATCGCCGCGCTGCCCGCCGGCGCGCGCCTGGTGCTCGTCGGTGGCGACGGAACGCTGCAGGCCATGCTGCCCGCGATCCTCGAGCGCGGCTGCGTGCTGGGCCTCGTGCCGCTGGGCAGCGGCAACGACAGCGCGCGCGCGCTCGGCCTGCGCGCGCTCTCCTGGCCCGACGCGCTGGCGCATGCGCTGGCGGCGCCGCCAACCGCGATCGACCTCGGCGAGTGCCGCTTCGGCGATCGCCGCGTGCCGTTTGCGAGCAGCCTGACGGCCGGCTTCGATTCCGCGGTCGGCCTGCGCGCGCTCGCCGCGCCGCGCCTGCTGCGCGGCCTGCCGCGCTATCTGTGGGCGACGCTCGCCGAGCTTGCATCGCTGCGGCGCTGGACGCTGCGCGTCGAGGCCGACGGCGCGCTCGTGCACGACGGCGACGCGCTCTTCGCCTCGGTGCTCAACACGCCCACCTACGGCGGCGGCATGCCGGCCGTGCCCATGGCGCGCAACGACGACGCCCGCCTGGACCTGCTCGTCGCCGGGCGCTTCGGCCGCCTGGGCGCGCTCGCGATGCTGCCCCGCCTGCTGGCGGGCAGGCACCTCTCGCATCCGCGCGTGACGACTTGCAGCTTCAACGCGCTGGCCATGACGAGCCCGGTCGAGGTTCCGCTGGCCGCAGACGGAGAGGCCATTGGTGCGGCCCGCGCGTGGGAGGTTCGCATCCTGCCGCAGGTGTTGCGGGTCGCGCGCCGCGCGCCACCGTGCTGAGCCCGCCGCCGCAGCGTGCCGGACCGCCCAGTCGATAGACTGCCTGGATGAGTCCCCCACGCTCACTTCGTTCGCTGCCCCCCGAGGGGGCGGGGGCTGTCAGTACCTTCGGAACGGCCGGGCGGTACTGACATGGGCGAAGTCGGCTCCTGCGAACCCCGCGTCGCGGCGCTCGCGGCCGAGGTCGCGCGCGTCTACCCCTGCCTCGCGGCCGGGCCTGCGCAGGGCTTGCTGGCCGATCTGTCAGCGCTGCCCGAGCCGGCGAGCGTCGCGGCAGGAATGCTGCTCTTCGACGAGGGTGCGCCATGCCGCGGCTTTCCGCTGCTGCTGGAGGGCGAAGTGCGGGTGGCTTGCGGATCGGCGCAGGGGCGCGAGCTCGAGCTGTACCGGGTGCGGGCGGGCGAGGTCTGCGTCGTCTCCGCGACCTGCCTGTTCTCCGACACGCCGATGGCCGGGCACGGCATGGCGATCGCGCCGACGCGCCTGCTGGTGTTGCCGGGCGAATTGTTCCTGCGCTGGACGGCCAGCGAGCCCTTCCGGCGCTTCGTCTTCGGTGTTTTTGCCAGCCGCATGACCGAGCTCGCCCGGCTCGCCGAGGC